>CANTAQ010000001.1 GCA_947651825.1 uncultured Clostridium sp.
GCTGAAAATACTTGCGAGTTACCTTGCTGGGAAGATAAGATGTCGCCAGTTTTTTATTCCCCAATAGCTCAGTTGGTAGAGCGCTCGGCTGTTAACCGATAGGTCGTTGGTTCAAGTCCAACTTGGGGAGCCAAAAGAAAGCAGATAGCAAAAGCTATCTGTTTTCTTTTGCAATGAGAAATTAAAAGAAACAAAGACCTATCGGTGTTATAGGTTTATCTATTAACTGCTGAGGGATTGAGCGCTGCCAGTGGCAGGAAAAGCGAAATACCGAAGGTGCATAAACTATTGTTTCAGACGTAGAGCAAAGCGAAACGGATGAAATAATTAGTTTAAAACTGTAGGAGTTGGTTCAAGCCCTACTTGGAGAAGAAAAAGAATTAAAATAAAAACTAATATAAAGTATATTGACTTTTAACTAAAAGCAATATAGAATATTATATAAAATATGATGAAAGGATAAAATTAATGAAACTACAAATAAAAAATAGAAAATGTAATCTAATAATTAAAATCTTTATCTTTATTTTAATATCTGCAATGATATATTATAGTTTTGATACTATCATTGATTACTTTCAAAATAATATACTTAAAATTGTCTTAAATTTGATTGGCTGGCCTATTATTTTAATTTCTATTTCTACATCTTTTATATATTTTATAAAGTTATTAGAATATGTTTTTAACAATGACTTGGGAAAAGATTCACAGAGACAAATAATTAGCAATAAACTAAAAGAGACTTTATTAGATTCGAATGAGAAACAAGATAAAGATATTATAAATTTAATGATAGAAAATATGGTTGAAATTCGAGAATATTTTAATATTAGTAAAAAACAAGCTAAATACTCATTTACATATGCTGTTGTAGCAACTATATTTGGTTTTATAATGTTTGTGATAGCTATATTAATAGCTATTATATATAAAGAAATAAATGTAAGTATTATTACTGCTATAGGGGCTTCGATAACAGAATTAATTTCAGTTGTTGCCTTAAAAATAAATAAAGATGCTCAAAAACAATTAAACTATTATTATGATGCTCTTCATGAAAATGAACAATATTTATCAACACTTAGTTTAATAAGTAAAATTTCTAAAGGTAAACAAGATGATATATATATAGACGTAATACAAAATTATTTACAAAAAAATATTCTAGTAGAAAAAAATAAAAAACATATATTAGTAAATGAAAAAAAAGAAGAAATAGAATGAAGTTGTTAAAAAAATTTTGAAATTTAATAGCCTTAGGGCTATTTTTTTATTTAGGCAGTTTACACATCAGATTATTTATAGTATAATATTACGAATATAATATAGAAAGATATTACATATAAAGTGAGCATAGCTTAATTAATTTATTATTAGTAGGAGGAATTAAATATGGCAAAAATCTTAGAGGATATTTCAAGAACATTTAATGAATTTTTATTATTACCAAACTTAACAACAGAAGAATGTATACCAGAAAAAGTATCATTGAAAACACCACTTGTAAAATTCAAAAAGGGGGAAGAACCAAAATATTCAGCAAATGTGCCAATGGTATCAGCAATTATGCAATCAGTTTCAGGAGAAGAAATGGGGATAGCTCTTGCAAGAGAAGGAGGAGTTGCATTCATATATGGAGCACAATCAATTGAAGCACAAGCAGAAATGGTGTATCATGTAAAAAAACATAAAGCAGGATTTGTTATAAGTGATTCAAATGTAAAAAGTGGAACACCATTAAGAGATGTAATTTCATTAGTAGAAGAAACTGGACATTCTACAGTAATTATCACAGATGATGGAACAGCAAATGGCAAGTTTTTAGGGATAGTAACAAATAAAGACTACAGAATAACAAGAGATAATCAAGATACTCCAATTGATGAATACATGACAAAGGCAGAAAATGTAGTTTCAGCGAAAAAAGGAATTACATTGCCAGAAGCAAACGATATAATATGGAAGCATAAAATAAACTGTTTACCAATTTTAACAGAGGAAGGAAATTTAAAATATCTTGTATTTAGAAGAGATTATGAGGAAAGAAAAAATAACCCTAATTCATTATTGGATGAAAATAAGCGATATATTGTAGGTGCAGGTATTAATACAAGAGATTATAAAGAAAGAATTCCAGCATTAGTAGAAGCAGGTGTTGACATGCTTTGTATTGATTCTTCAGATGGATATTCTGTATGGCAAAAAAATACAATAGAGTTTGTTAGAGAAGAATATGGAGACAATGTAAAAATTGGTGCAGGAAATGTAGTGGATAAAGAAGGATTTAGATATTTAGCAGAAGCTGGAGCAGATTTTATAAAAGTTGGAGTAGGTGGAGGATCTATATGTATAACTCGTGAAACAAAAGGTATTGGACGTGGACAAGCAAGTGCAGTAATAGATGTAGTAGCAGCACGTGATGAATACTTTAAAGAAACAGGTACATATATTCCAATTTGCTCAGATGGAGGAATAGTACATGACCACCATATTACAATAGCATTATCTCTTGGAGCAGATTTCGTAATGATGGGAAGATATTTTGCGAGATTTGATGAAAGTCCAACACGAGTATTAAAAGTAGGAAATATGTATGTAAAAGAATATTGGGGAGAAGGTTCAAATCGTGCAAGAAATTGGCAAAGATATGACCTTGGTGGAAATGCTAAAAACAAGTTATCTTTTGAAGAAGGTGTAGATTCATATATACCATATGCAGGTAGTTTAAAGGATAATTTAGCTGTAACTGTAGCAAAGATAAAATCAACAATGTGTAATTGTGGTGCAATAACACTTCCAGAATTACATGAAAAAGCAAGATTAACGCTAGTATCAGAAGTAAGTATAGCAGAAGGCAGTGCACATGATGTTATGTTAAAAGAAGTAGATAAGAGTTATAATTAGAATAAAAGTAGCAGAGAGTTCATAATTCTCTGCTACTTTTTGCTTTTGTAATATATAGGAAAGTATGATATAATGTGATTCAAAGGAGAATTAAATATGGAGCTAATACAAGTTGGAAAAAAGACATATTATATAAAAAATCCTACGAATATAGGAATTTATAAAATAGATAATGAAAATGTATATATTATAGATAGTGGAAATGATAAAGATACTGGAAAGAAGATTTTAAGAATTATAGAAGAACGAGGATGGAAAATAAAAGGAATAATTAATACTCATTCAAATGCAGATCATATAGGAGGAAATAGAGTAATACAAGAAAGAACCAACTGTGATATATATGGATATAATATTGAAAAGAGTATAACAGAATTTCCAATAATGGAGCCATCATTTCTTTATGGAGGATATCCATTTAAAGAATTAAGAAATAAATTCTTATTAGCAAAAGAATCAAATGTAAAAAGCATAGAAAATAATTTACCAGAAGGATTAGAATATATAAATTTAAAAGGGCACTTCTTTGATATGATAGGAATACGAACATCAGATAATATCATATTTTTAGCAGATTCATTATTTAGTGAAGAAACAATTACAAAATACCATTTATTCTTTATATATGATGTTAGAGAATATTTAAATACATTAGAAAAATTAAAAGAATTGAAAGCTGAATTGTATGTTCCATCACACATAGAAGCAATCAAAGATATAAACGAATTAATAATAGTCAATAAAAATAAGATAGAAGAAATTATAGAAGTAATATATAATGAATGTGAAAAGGGACTTACTTTTGAAGAGATTTTAAAGAATATATTTGATAAATATAATCTTGTAATGAATGTAAATCAATATGTTTTAATAGGAAGTACAATAAAATCATATTTATCATATCTAAAAGATGAAAATAAAATAACATATGAATTCGTAGAAAATAAAATGATATGGAAACAAGTAAAATAGAAGGTAGGAAAAAATGAAAATAGGAATAGATTTGGATGGAGTAGTAATAGATAGTGAAACTACATTTAGAACATATGAAGAAATTTTCGATATAGAGGTCTTAAAAGGAAATAACTTAATTGATAAGAGTGAACCTAAATTTCAATCGAGATATAATTGGACAGAAGAACAAGAAAATAACTTTATAAAAAATTATCTTTTGAAAGCATCAAATGAAAGTAATATAATGCCAGGATTTAAGACAATATATAAATTACTAAAAGAACAGAAACATGAATTTATAGTAATTACTGCAAGAGGAGGTTTCTTTCAGGAAATGCAAGATGATGCAATGAGAATACTAAGAGAAAATGATATAGAATTTGATAAATATTATTGGAAGATAAAAGATAAATTAGAAATATGTAAAAAAGAAAAAATAGATATTATGATAGATGATGATTGGAAAATAGCAAAAGAAATGTCTGATAATAAAATTAGGACATTATATTTTAGAGATACAAACTTAAAAAAACTAGATGAAAATCAATATATAAAAGAAGTAAATAATTGGGGAGAAATATATAGAATCATAAAAGGAGGAATATAATGGGATCATATGTAGAAATGAATGATACTTTACAAATAACTAAAGAACAGGGATTTCCAAAAGAATTAGATTGGAGAGAACATCTAAAAAATCCATATACAGCAGAACAATTTAAAGACAAAATATTTGAATTTAAAGATAAGCCAAGTATCAGAAATTATCAAATACCACCAGTAAGAAATTTCTTAGTAGAAAATATAGATGGTAAATGGCTATACTGGGGATTAATATATATTTTAGAAATTAAACATGATTATATAAACAGAACAACATCAGGTAAATTTAAAATAATCCATATAAATAAACCTGCAGAAATGGAGATGGCACATAATCTTATAGATAGAAATAAAGAAACATTTTTTGACCTAAAACAATAAAATTTGTAAATGTTATTTAAGTAAAATTAAAAACTTAAAATAAATAATAAAAAGGTAGGTATTACTCTTAAATGATATATCTGCTTTTTTATTATTTTATTAAAGATATAAATAGTATTAGAAAAAACAAAATGCAAGACAAAAGAAGAGAAGATTTATATAGTATTATGAAAGTGTTTATAAATATTCATTGCATAAATTCAAATCATGAAGACAAAATGTTTTCTACATGGACACGGTACGGTTGATGGAGAAAGAGAAGCAAGTATCAGGAAGATTTATAAATATGGAGAAGATTACTTTGTTGATGCTACTTTAAATGGAGTTGTATATTTGGAAATGTATGCTTGCGAACCAGCATTTGGTGTTGCAGCTCCACATTCATTAGCAGAAAATGAGACACAATATAAGACTATAACTTTAAAATGGAATCAAGATATTAAAAAGTGGGAAAGTGTGACAAGTTTGCCAGTAAACCTTAATGTTGTGTGTAAATAAATTATATTAATAAAAAATACAAATATAAAACTTCTAAAATTTTGTGTAAAAATAGCATAATATTATTTTGAATATTATGCTATTTTATTAATTAACTTAAATTGCTTCGTGTATTGTTCGATTGATGACATCTAATTGTTGTTCTCTTGTTAATTTTACAAAGTTTACTGCATATCCTGAAACTCTTATTGTTAATTGAGGATATTTTTCAGGATGATCCATTGCATCTAATAATAACTCTTTATTAAATACATTTACATTTATGTGGTGGCTACGTTTTGCAAAGTAACCATCTAATAAAGATACCAAATTAGAAACTCTATTTTCAATATTTTCACCTAATGTTTTTGGTGTTATTGAGAAAGTATAAGAAATACCATCTTCTGAGTAAGTGTAAGGTAATTTTGCAATAGTATTTAATACTGCAAGTGCACCATGAGTATCTCTACCGTGTAATGGATTTGCACCAGGTCCAAATGGAGCTCCAGCAGGTCTACCATCAGGAGTATTTCCTGTATTTTTACCATAAACAACATTTGATGTTATTGTTAAAATTGATAGAGTAGGTTTTGAATTTCTATATGTTTTTTGTTTTCTTAATTTATAAATAAATCTTTTAACAACATTAATTGCAATATCGTCAACTCTGTCATCATCATTACCATATTTAGGGAAGTCACCTTCAACTTTGTAATCTACAGCAAGACCTGTTTCATCTCTAATAACTTTAACTTTTGCATATTTAATAGCTGAAAGTGAATCTGCAACAACAGATAAACCAGCAATACCACATGCCATAGTTCTTAATATGTTTTGATCATGTAATGCCATTTCTAATTTTTCATAAGCATATTTATCATGCATAAAGTGTATGATATTTAGTGCATTAACATAAACTCTAGCAACCCAATCCATCATACTATCAAATTTTTCCATAACTTCGTCAAATTCTAGATATTCTGAGCGAATAGGTTCAAACTTAGAAGCAATTTGTTTACCAGAGATTTCATCTCTACCACCATTAATTGCATATAATAAAGTTTTAGCTAAGTTACATCTAGCACCAAAGAATTGCATTTGTTTACCTGTTCTCATTGCAGATACACAACAAGCAATTGAATAGTCATCTCCCCAGAACTCTCTCATTAAATCATCATTTTCATATTGAATAGAAGAGGTTTCTACAGATAATTTTGCGCAGAAGTCCTTAAATCCTTGAGGTAGTCTTGTAGACCATAAAACAGTCATGTTTGGTTCTGGAGCAGGTCCTAGATTAACTAATGTGTGTAACATTCTGAAAGAATTCTTTGTAACTAAAGTTCTTCCATCAACGCCCATACCACCAATAGCCTCTGTTACCCAAACTGGATCTCCACTAAATAATTCATTATATTCAGGTGTTCTTAAAAATCTAACTAATCTTAATTTCATTACGAAATGATCCATTAATTCTTGTGCTTCTTCTTCAGTTAAAACACCATTTTTTAAATCTCTTTCAATATATATATCTAAGAATGTAGCTGTTCTACCTAAACTCATAGCAGCACCATTTTGTTCTTTTACTGAACCTAAATATCCAAAGTATAACCATTGAATAGCTTCTTTAGCATTTGCTGCTGGGCGAGAAATATCGAAACCATATTTAGCTGCCATTTCTCTTAATTCATTTAAAGCAGAAATTTGGTCACTAACTTCTTCACGATCTCTAACTGTATCTGTAAATACAGAAGGAACTTCTAGTGATTGCATAACTTCTTTTTTGTCTTCTATTAAAGCATCAATTCCATATAATGCAACTCTTCTATAGTCACCTATAATTCTTCCTCTACCATAACCATCTGGAAGACCAGTTATAATATGAGAACTTCTTGCAGCTCTAATTTCTGGTGTATATGCTGCGAAAACACCATCATTGTGAGTTCTTCTATAATTTTTGAATATAGTTTCAACTTCTGGTGATAGCTTAACATCAATTGCTTCACAAGATTTTTCAACTATTCTTATACCACCATTAGGCATAATAGCTCTCTTTAAAGGCTCATCTGTTTGTAAACCAACTATTTTTTCTAGGTCTTTACTAATGTAACCCGCATTGTGGCTTGTAATTGTTGAAACTGTTTCTGCATCAACACTAAGAACACCACCCTTTGAATCTTTTTCTTTTTTATACAATTCTAAAACTGTATCCCATAATTTTTTTGTTGCGTCAGTAGGTTTTGCTAAGAAATCGCTATTTCCTTCATATGGAGTATAGTTTCTTTGAATAAAGTTTCTAACATTAACTTCATGTCTCCATTCTCCACCTGTAAAATCTTTCCATTCTTTAAAATCCATAAATTTCATCTCCTTTTCCAATACTATATAATATACCCAAAATACAAAAAAATCAATAGAAAAGTTGAAAAAAATATGAAGGAAAAGAAGAAAACGAGAGATGTTGACTATTTTCGACTTTTGATATAAAATATTAAAATCGAAAAAGGGAGATTAATATGTATTTAAAGAGATTAGAGTTACAAGGATTTAAGTCATTTGCAGATAAAACAGTTTTAGAATTTATGCCAGGTATTACAACAGTTATTGGACCTAATGGATCTGGAAAAAGCAATATATCAGATAGTATTAGATGGGTTTTAGGAGAACAAAGCATTAAATCTTTAAGAGGTGCCAAATCAGAAGATATAATTTTTGCAGGAACAGAAAATAGAAAGTCTCTAGGATTTGCAGAAGCTTCTATTATAATAGATAATAAAGATGGGGAATTACCAATTGAATTTTCAGAAGTAGTAATTACAAGAAGAATTTATAGAAGTGGAGAAACAGGATATTTTATAAATAAAACTCCATGTAGATTAAAAGATATTTTAGAACTACTAATGGATACAGGAATTGGACGAGACGGATATTCAATAATAGGACAAGGAAAAATAGATGAGATATTAAGCAATAAATCAGAAGATAGACGACGTATATTTGAAGAAGCCGCAGGTATTGTAAAATACAGAGTAAGGAAAGTAGAAGCGGAGAAAAAGATAGAGCAGACAAAATTAAATTTGTTAAGAATAAATGATATTTTATCAGAAATTGAAGCAAATATTGAACCTTTAAAAATACAATCAGAAAAGGCAAAACAGTTTTTAAGTTTGAGAGAAGAATTAAAAGCTATAGAAATAGGTTTATTTATATATAATATAGATGATTATAAACTAAAAATAGAAGAACTAACTAAAGATATAGAAATAATAACATCTCAAAAAAATGATGAAGAAGCACGATTATCAGTGTTGCAAAATCTTAAAGAAAATCTAAAGAATGAATTAGAAGAAATAACACAAGAGATTGAACATACACAAAATTTAAATTTTGAAACTGAGAAGAGACAAGAACAAATTAATTCACAAATAAGTATTGCTCAAGAAAAAATAACAAATAACAATGAAAACTATGATAGATATTTAAAAGAAATAGAAGAGTTAGAAGAAAAAAATAAAGTATTAGAAGAAGAAAAAAATGCAAAAAATGAGAAGAAAGATAAACTTTCAAATGATAGAGAAAAATTTGCAAAAGAATTAGAAGAAAAACAATTAAAATTAGATGAACTAACCAAAAAGTTATCAGATGAAGAATTAAAGATAGAAGAGAAAAAGAAACAAGTAGAAGAAAATGCAGAATTAAAATATCAAAAAAAAGAATTAATCAGTATAGCTGACAGCAATATTGAAAACTTAACTAAGAGAGAAAAAACAGTACAAACAGAAATCACATTAACTATTTCTGAATTAGATGAAAAAAGACTATTAAAATCAGAAATATCTAAGACATTTTCAGAAAAAGAACATGAAAGAAAGAAAAATAAAGAGAGACTAGAAGAAATAAATTCAAAAAAACAAGAAAGTAATATAAAAATTAATGAATACCAAGATAAGATAAACAAACTAATAGAAGAATTACGAATAAAAGATTCTAAACAAAAATTCTTATCAGAGATGGAAAAAGAAAAAGAAGGATACTCAAAGGCAGTAAAATCCGTTTTATTAGAATGTGAGAAAGAAGCATCTTTAAATAAAGGTGTAAATGGAGTTTTGGCAAATTTAATATCTGTTCCGAAAGAGTATCAAATAGCAATAGAAATGGCATTAGGAGCAACACTTCAAAATATTGTTACAGATACAGAAGATGAAGCAAAAAAACTAATTGAATTTTTAAGAAAAAACAATTTAGGAAGAGCCTCTTTTTTACCAATAAGTTCTGTAAAAGGCAAGAAATTAGATAAATTGATAACGAGTGGTATGTCTGGAGTAGTTGGAATTGCTTCTAATCTAGTAAAAACAGATAAAAAATATGAGGGAATAATTTTAAATTTATTAGGAAGAACAGTTGTTGCAAAAGATATAGATACAGCAATTGCATTAGCTAGACAGAATAGTTATGGATTTAGAATTGTTACATTAGCAGGAGATATTGTAACACCAAACGGTGCAATGTCAGGTGGATCAGTGCTTAAGAAAACAAGTAATATAATGGGAAGAAAAGAAGAAATAAAACAATTAGAAAGAGAAATAGAAAGTTTAAATGAAAAAATAAAAATAATTATAGATGAAAAAGAAAAATATGAAGAAAGTATTGAAAATATATTAGAAGAATTAACAGCCTTAGAGCAACAAGTACAAGAGATGGAAATTGAGTATGCAACTGAAAAGCAAAGAATAATATCATTAGAAGAGTCAATTACAAGACTAGAGGATAAACTTCAAAATTTAAAAGTTGAAAAAGAAGACATAGAAAAGAATAAAAATGAAAATGAAAAGACTATAAAAATAGTTGAACAAGAAATTGAAGAATTAGATAATATAACACAAAATTTAACAACAGATATACAAACATTTGGAGATAACAACAAAGAAAATCAAAAAATAATTGACGATTTGAATTTTGATGTGACTAATTTAAGAATTTCATTAACTTCTTTTGATGAAAGCAATAATTCAATGGAAGAAATTTTAGAAAGAATTAATAATGAGATAAAGAGTAATACATCTAGTATTATTAATAAAAAAGAACAAAGGAAACAAATAATTGAAAGCAATAAAGAACAAGAAGAATTAATACAAAAATCTAAAGAAGACATTGAGAGAATAAAAACTGAAGTGTTAAATTCTTCAGATAAAACAGAAAAATTAAAACAAACAAGAGTTGCAAAAAATGAAGCTATTGACAGAAATGAGAAAGAAATAGATGAGAAATATAAAATAATTGAAGATTTAAAAAATCAAATTTCGAAACTAGACGTAAAAAAGTCAAAAGATGAGTTTGAATTAGAGCAAATTGTAAATAGAATGTGGGAAGAATATGAATTAACTCCTAATAATGTTGGAGAATATAAGAAACCTAACAATGTACAGGAAACAGCAAAAGAAGCAAAAAGATTAAGAAATGAAATAAAAGAGTTAGGTGTTATTAATGTAAATGCAATAGAAGAATACAAACAAACAAAAGAAAGATATGACTTTATGTGTGAGCAAAGGTTAGACTTGGAAAACTCAATAAATAAATTGAGAGATGTAGTTACTGATATGACTAAGATTATGAAAGAACAATTTGAAAAGCAATTTAGAATAATAAATAAGAACTTTGGAGAGGTATTTAAAGAACTGTTTGGTGGAGGAAGAGCAGAATTAAGGTTAGTAGATGAACAGAACATATTGGAAAGTGGAATAGAAATAGAAGTTCAACCACCAGGAAAAAAGCTACAAAGTATGAGCTTATTATCAGGAGGAGAAAGAGCATTTACAGCAATAGCCTTATTATTTGCAATACTAAAAATAAATCCAGCACCATTTTGCGTTTTAGATGAAATTGAAGCTGCACTTGACGATGTAAATGTATATCGTTTTGCAGATTACTTAAAGAAATTTACAAAAGATACACAATTTTTAGTAATAACTCATAGAAAAGGAACAATGGAAGCGGCAGATACAGTATATGGTATAACAATGGAAGAAAAAGGAATAAGTAAATTATTATCCATGAAACTTAAATAAAAAATAAAATTAGCAGAGGTTATGTACTCTGCTAATTTTTATACATCAAATTCTATATATATAGGATAATGATCAGAAACATCTGTGGGGATGGTTTCAAATTTTTTTACTTTTAGATTGTTAGAATAAAAGCAAGTATCTATACAACCAGTTCCAGTATTTGAGAACCAAGTGCTTTCAGAGTTATCCAATTTATTAAATTTCTTTTTTAAAATTTCATACTCTTCATAAGTTTCTTTTTCTTGAAAAATGTATTCATGATTTCCAATTTTATTTATTCCAACATTAAAATCACCTGTTATTATAATTCGTTCATTTCTATTAATATGCGAAGTTATACGTAAAAGTGTTTTTGAGGATAAAATTCTTTCTTCTTCAAAAACAGAAAGGTGAACAGAAAAAAGGTTGAGCTTAACTGAACCAAAAGATATTTTATTACATAAAAAGCCTCTTTGTTCATGGTCAGGGGATGTGGTAGGAGATAAGTAATTACATGAAAATTCTAATGGGAATTTAGAAAGTATCCCATCACCATAATAGCCATTTTTATATTTTATATTTGTTCCCATAGAACGATAAGGAAGTTCCGTATATTTGCTAAAAGTATAAATTTGACTTTTATTGTAAGCTCTTTTTGTGTACATATCAATTTCTTGAAGAAAAACAATATCTGGCTTATACTTTTTTATAAACATTGCTTGTCTACGTACATCAATTTTTCCATCTAGCCCTTCACCATGACACATATTGAAAGTTATAGCTTTTAATAACATACTTTATCACCATCCATAACAATTATATATCAAAATAACTATAAAACACAATGAAAAATTTGTAGTAAATTAAAATTTTTTGTAAAAAAACTATTAATATATATTTTTTTTTGATATACTATTACATAAGTTAAAAGTAAGGAGAAAAAAATGGCTACAACAAAGAAGAAAAAAAATAAAAAAACAAAGAAGAATAAAGAGTTTTTAAGAAATATTCTAATAGGAATTATAGCAATGATTTTAGTAGGATTCATAATAAATGTAGCACCAGGATACAAAAGAGATAAATATAGTAATGTTACAAATTTAGTTATTACAGATGAAAATGTTACAGAAAAGCTTAAGAACAATATATATATTAATGAGAATGGTACTATATATATGTCAAAAGAAGATATTAACAATTTAATTGATAAAACAATATATTATGATTCAGAAGCTAATACTATTATAACAACTTCAAATATATCTACAGCACATATGAAAATCGGAGAAAAAGAACTAATAGTAAATGGTGCGAAGCTACAAACAATAGACGAGATTATTTATATAAATGATATTATGTATATACCTATTTCAGAACTAGAAACGGTATATAATATAAAAATAGAATATAAGAAATTTTCAAATATAGTAGTTATTGACTATTTAGATAAAGGAATAATAACAGCAGAACTAAGTGAAAATACAAAAATGAAATATAGACCAAGAGGATTATCTAAAAAAATAGGAGAGCTTAAAAAAAGTGATAGGGTATATGCTTTTTATACAACAAGTAAGGGCTGGAGATTAATTAGGACTGAAGATGGAACAATTGGATATGTAAAAGCAAATACATTAACTAACGAATACATAGTAAGACAAGATATGACTAATAAAAAAGAAACAAAGCAAATTAGTATAAACTTACAAAATAATGATATACAACAAGTTGATAATCAAAAGATAATTGTAAAAGAGTTATTTGCATTATCAGACAATGGAGTAACATTAAGAGAAGCAATAGAAACTAATGATAATGAAAGTCTTAAAATATGGGGAAATCTTTCAATTAATCCTGAAGTAAATTTAAATGATTTTTCTAAAAGAACTAATGCAATAAACAATATTGTAAGTATAGCATACACATATAAGATAAATGGAATAAATATAAGCTTTAATGAAGAAAATAAAGGCATAGAAAGAATGATTATAGAATTAGCACCACGATTAAGAGAAATGGGAATAAGTACAAATATTGTATTAAATTCTTCAATAGATGAAAATAAGTATAAAGAAATAGTTGACTATATAATAACAAATGAATGATAAAATATAAAAGGAGAAGAATAAATGAAAAAAATAATTATAGTAGTAGTAGCACTAATAATTTTACTAATAGCAGGGACTTTTATTACATATAAAATTTTAACTGGAGCAGTAAGTAATAATTCTACTGAAAAAGAAGTTACAATTCCATTAGGAAGTTCAGCAACAAGTATTGCAAAAATATTAAAAGAGAATAATTTAATAAAAAGTGAAGTAGTATTTAAAGCTTATGTAAAATTAAACAAAGTATCAGATTTTCAAGCAGGAACATATTATTTAAAAGAAAGTATGAACTTAAAAGAAATAACAGAAATGTTGCAAACAGGAATAATGTTTGATCCAAATGAAAGTTCTATAACATATATTGAAGGAAAAAATATTAAATGGCTTGCTAACATGATTGAAAAAAGAACAAATAATTCAGCAGAGGATGTATATAGTTTATTAAAAGATGAACAATACTTAGATAGTTTGATTGAAAAGTATTGGTTCATAACAGACGAAATAAAAAATGGAGATATATATTATTCTTTAGAAGGGTATTTATTTCCAGATACATATGCAATTGCAAATGAAGATATAACAGTAAAACAAATATTTGAAAAAATGCTAGACAGAATGGAAGAAATATTAAATGAATATAAAGATGAAATTGAAAATGAAAACCTTTCAGTACATGAAATTTTGACATTAGCATCTGTAATAGAATTAGAAAGTATGCATCAAGAAGATCGAAAAGATGTAGCAAGTGTATTATATAATAGACTTAGTAAAAACATGTCATTGGGAAGCGATGTAACAACATATTATTCAGTGGGAATAAATATGGGGGATAGAGATTTGTATAAGGTAGAAATAAATGCAGAAAATCCATATAATACAAGAGGTCCAAATATGGAAGGAAAATTACCAGTTGGACCAATTGCTTCAGTATCTAAATCAAGTATAGAAGCAGCAATAAATCCAAATAATACAAACTATTTATTTTTTGTAGCAGATAAAAATGGAAAAGTATACTTTACAAATACAAATGCAGAACATGAACAAATGATACAAGATTTGGTTGATAAAGGTTTATGGTATGAATATGAAGATTAAAAAATCAAATGAATTCTAGATAAGAGCAGTAAACATTATGTTTACTGCTCTTATTGGTATATAAAATGTAACATTATGTCACATTGAAGAATAAGATGTAGTATACATTAAAAAAAGGAGGAATCATGATGTATAGAAAATCTTGCAATTGTAATTGTAACAACAATGCAGTAGAATCAGAGTACGAAAACTGCTATGAAGAAAGTTGCAGTGATGTTCAAAATACTATGGATATATATGATGACTGTGGATGTGGATATGGAGAAGAATTTAGTTATTTTCCAGAAAATCCAACATTAGGAGAAAGCTATGTTCCAAGACAAAAAATGGATAAAACATTTATTCCATGCGTTGGACTAAAAATGGGTACTATTTATCCAGAATTAGTTAGCCCTTATAAACCAGGACAGTCAATGGCTGAAATTGAATATTTAAAAGCTAGAAATGAAATAGGAAAGGGGTGTAACGAATGCTAGAAGAAAAAAGACATTGTAATTATACTTGTAATTGCAATAAGGAAGAAGAAAATGAAGAGGTTGTACTAGATGTAGTAGAATTACCAGAAAAAAAGGATTGTCCAAGAGATTGTAAAAGAGAAGAAATGATAATGAAAATAAAAGAATTGGATTTTGCAATAGTAGAACTTGCATTATATTTAGATACACATCCAGAGGACCAAAAAGCATTATGTTTACACAGAAACTATGCTAAAAAAGTTAAGGAATTAAAGGATAAATATCAAAAAGTATATGGTCCGCTTACAATTAATTATCCTTGTAATAAATGGAGATGGCTAGAAGAACCATGGCCATGGGAAAGGGGGAACTATTAATATGTGGACTTATAATAAAACATTACAGTATCCAGTAAATATCAAATGTCCAAATCCAAAACTAGCTAAAGTAATTATTTCTCAATATGGAGGACCAGATGGAGAACTTGCAGCTTCATTAAGATATTTATCACAAAGATTTGGAATGCCAGATCAAAAGGCAAAAGCAATTCTAAATGATATAGGAACAGAAGAATTAGCACATTTAGAAATGGTTGGAAGTATAGTTCATCAATTAACAGATGGAGCCAGTATCGAAGAAATAGAAAAAGCTGGATTAGCACCATACTATACAGATCACGGAGTAGATGTGTATCCACAATCTGCAGCAGGAACACCATTTACAGCAGCATATATTGCTTGCAAAGGGGATCCAGTAGCAAATTTACAAGAGGATTTAGCAGCAGATGTTGCCCCTTTGAAGATACAACATCAATAAAATACAGTAAAATGAACCAATATTTAAAATTAGACCATACAAAGTATGTGTCTTTTTTTTATGGTTTTGAAGAATATTTTTATATTTATATAAGGGTGTAATAATTTCAAAGCACCATTTATTAGGAGGTAAGATTATGAAAAATGATAATTTAAAAGTTGATAAGGAAAGTAATTCACATTATATAGGTGCAGATAAAATTGTATATCGCACTGATTTAGGTAATTCAAGTAAAGTTGTATATTTATCACATCAAAATACATCTGGCAGTTGTATTAAAAGAATAGATAAATATACTTATCTTGATAAAAGAGATAATAAAGTCAAGGATTATGATTTAGATAAACCAGTGAGTATAAAAGATATAAAAAGAAAAGTTAAAAAGTACGAGGAATTAGTAATATACAATTTCACAGGTGGTAAAAATGAATTATTTATCACACTTACTTGTAGAGATAAAATCACAGATTTAAAAGTTATAAAAAACAGATACAAAGAATTCTTGGAAAACATACAAAAAGATTATAACAATTTAGAGTGCATTGCATTATTTGAAACAACATCTAATTCATATTGGCATATACATTTATTCCTAAAATATGTTGATACATCAAAAGTATTGACTATTCCACATCAAGATTTATTAAATAAGTATTGGTGTTATGGTTATGTGCATATTATTAGAAATTTCAATACATTCAAGAATTTAGGGCATTCAAAAGATAGTAGACAAGAGAAACTTGAAAGATTAACTAATTTTCCTAAAGGATGTAGAATGTATAGTAAAACAAAAGGAATTAAAACACCACCAAAAGAAAAGAAACAATTTAAAGATTGTCCAGAATTTAAGTCAAGAGATTATTCAATAACAAGTGCAGATACTTATATGGTAAGAAATGAAAATACAGATGCGATTGTAAATGCAATCACAACAATAATGTATAGAAATAATAAACCTAAAATGGAAAGGTAAAATATTAATGTAGCAGGTACTAAAAAGTACAATGCACAAATTTTAAATTTTCCATTTTAAATTATCTTTTTTTGAGGGGTGGTTATATGCACTTGGTTGAGATTAGGCAAGACTTACAAGATACATCATTAAAAACAAGCATTTATGAAAATAGTAAAATCATAAGACAACTAGAAACATTAGTAGAAATTACAAACGATTTAAGCCAAGCAGATTTAGAGTATATAGCCACCTTACTTTTTAAAAGTCGTACATTACTAAACAAAGCATATACAATATTCAAATTAAATAATGAGGAGGTGCAGAAAAATGGTAAGCAGAAAACAGATTAGTAAAACATCAGCAAGCAGAAAGATTTTAACGGAGGGGTTACAAAACAATGATAGACTAGACATCGCAGATTTATTAGAATTAGAGAAAAAAACAATTGACGATATTTTAATTCGTTTACAAGAAATATCAGTTGACCCAGCAACAGCAAGTTACATTTATAATTTAGTTAATATAAGTTATATGACATTAAGTAACATTTGCACAGATTTTTTAGATATGGAGGTGTATTAAATGAGAGTATTAGAAATAATAGAATTACAAGAAATACCATTAGAAGAAATAGTATCATTTTCAAAGTTAGATACATCGCCAGTAGTTACTATATTAAATGACCTAAACTATGGTTTATTCAATCAGTTTGTTGTGTTGGCAGACGAGTTAAAATTAGTATATTTTTTGATAAAAGGAACAAAGAAAGTAGCAGTTATTGGTAATGGAAAAGTGGCATTAAAGATAGCAAAATTATTACAAGTAAAGGCAGAAATGATTTTTTATAGTTTATTAAAGCCGAAAAAAATACTAGGAAAAGTTTATACACCAAAGAGAAACACTAATTATATAGTACAAGCATTTGACGAAAAAGGAAAACCAACCGACCCATTTATTGATACAGAAATAGAAAAAGTTGATTGTAATACTTTAGACAAATATACTTTTAGACCATACAAGTATTACATAAGTGTTAGAGGTAGTAAAAACAATAAGATTGCGAATTTACAATTGTTACGAGATAAGCGAAGAAATTTCACATTAACAGGCAAAATTTAATGTATTTTGAAAATATCTAATACAAATAACAAATTAGCAATAAGAGGTTGCAACGAGGATTTAATTTAAGACATTTTTATATTACAAGCAATAAAAGAGTAATAGCAAAAATATAAAATGAATATAAAAACCCTTGACATATTTTTAAACTTATAACATATTTTAAAAATTTATGATTGAAAATATCAGCATAAAATTTTAAAAAGTTTTTATGGCGAGGGAGTTGCAATCAAGCAAAATAGCATATATACTTACAGCAGTAAGCCTTACGAGTTTTTAGGAAAGGTGGTGTGTAGTATATGGAAAATGCAAAAGACAAAGAAACAGAATTGTTAAAGCACTTTGATTCAATATTTGATACAGATACATTAAAAACAATCAAATTTGACAATATGCCTATGTTGAAAGCATTGTTTGATTATTTTGAAGAATTTCTATACAAGCCAAGTCCAAAATATGATAAGTTACGAAGACAACATATAGAAGTTTCAGACCTATTAGAAAAATCTTTTACAGAAGGGCAACAGACATTGTTTGAGAAATATTGGGAAATAGGTTGTCAAATGGAAATCGAAGAAAGTGAACAACTATTCTATTTTGGGTACATCATAGCCAAAAAGTTGGAACAAGAAAGCAAAATTGAAAACAAAGAAACAAATAACTAGGAATTTTCCCATTCCTAGTTATTATTATTTAGTGTTAATTGTTGCGAGATTTTATTTCTAGGGAATTTTACATATAACATCATATAAATTCCCAAGTGCAAAAATAAAGTCTATTCTTGGTGTGGTACATATTCAATAATATCAGCAACATCGCAGTTAAGAGTATAACATAATTTAGCAAGTACATTGAAATCAATTCTAGTAGCATTGTTTTCTTTTAGTGTTTGTATAGTTTGAAATCTAATATTAGTAGCATTATTTAATTTATATGTTGAAATATCAGCCTTTTCCATAAGTTTATCAAGATTTACTTTTATTGCACCATATTCAATTTCGTGCATAATTGGTTTTAAATTTTCATTTGACATTACTATTCCCCCTATCGTACTTATTCTAGGGAAATTGTATTATATTTAGTACTTTATTATAATATATTATTAAGTAGTACTTTACAATCAATAATTTTAATGATATATTATTAGTAGAATATTTTGTAGAATTTTGTAGAAATGGGGTGAGTAATATAGCAAATGACAATGATAAAATAGCATTGAATATACCTATATATGAAATTCTTTTAGTAATAGGCATTATTATGGCAATAATAGGAATGATAATGTGCATGGGAATAAAGTACATTGATATTTTGGGTGGAATATATTTTGACATACATTTAGGAATGATTATAGCACCAATTGGAATTGGTTTAATATGTGGTTATATAACAAGGAAAATATTACCAAGCAAAAGGAATAGTTATGTAATAGGTTTCTTATTAGGAATAATAGGCATAATAATTGCAATATGTATAAGACCAACAAACAATGCGAATAATACCAATAGTAGTAATAGGTATGCAGATTTACAAAAACTTGCAGAATTAAAAGAGAATGGAATAATAACAGAAGAAGAATTTAATGCAGAAAAAGAAAAAATATTAAAATAGGAAAGGTTGAAAAAGGAATGAAAGTATCAGTTAATAAGAATATATTTAAAATTGTTATAGCAATCATAATTATAGTAGCGATAGCAGTAGTAGCAGTAAGTGTTGTTTTGCCTATGGTACAATTTAATCAAATGAAAGATAAATTGAGCCAAATAAATACAGAAGAATTAGAAAACAAACTTATACAGGAATTGGAAAAAACAAAACTTAATGTAGGCACAGTAAAAGGTATAAAAAGTGTATATATAGAAAAAATTGATGAATACATAAGTGTATTGGTATGTGGCGAGAAAGATTTTGACTTAATAAAAATACCAGTGTTAAAAGTAGATAGCGATAATAGTGGCAATTTTAAAGGCATTGAATATATACCAGTATTTCATTTTGGTGACTACATAGACATAGAAAGCCTTGTTTTTAATGTATTAGAAAATGAATTTAGTATAAAAGGATTAAATTATAATAATAGAGAAAAATTAACAAAACATAATATGAATACTTTAAAAGCCGATTTCGTTAATGACGAAACATTATTATTATATATAAATGAAATAAATACAAGAGCAGATTACAAAAATATAAATGAATTAGAAAAATTTAGCAAAACAAGTTATTTTGGAATTTAAAGAAGATCACACCCAACAACTTATACTAGCCACATTATGAAAATGCCTTAAAATTGATTTTCGTTTGTCAGCAATAGTGAGAAATTAAAAGGAAATGCAAACATCAGCATTTCCTTTATCATTTATTGAGCATTTACTAATCTATATAAACTTGTTTTAGATATGCCAGTAGCATTTATTATATCATTTATAGAATAATCATTTGAGTTATACATTTGTAAAATTGTATCTTTCTTTTCTTGGTACTTGTTAGGGCGACCAAGTTTAGCACCACGATTTTTGGCACTTTCTAAACCTTGTTTTGTCCTATCGGAAATCAAATCTCTTTCAAATTGTGAAAGACCAGCAAATATAGTAAATAGTAACTTGCCTTGTGGTGTGGTTGTATCTAGCCAACTTTCCTTTAATGATTTAATTTCAGCACCTTTACTATGTATTGTTTCTACTATTTCAAACAAATCTTTAGTACTACGAGATAACCTTGTTAAATCAGCAACTATAACTATGTCGCCCTCTCTTAACATATCAAGCATTTTATTCAATTCTTGTCTTTCCCTTTTAGTACCAGTAATTTTCTCTTCAAATATTCTTTCTACACCATATTCATTAAGCAAATCAGTTTGCCTATCTAGTTTTTGATTTTGGGTTGATACCCTTTTATAACCGATTAACATAATTTCCTACCCCCTTGGACTGAAGTGTACCAAAAAGGAGTACCAGTTGTCAAGCATTTTGGTAATAATTTTTGAAACTTTTTTAAAATAATTATAATTAAGGTTGAATATGTTTAAACATCAATAGTTTCAGCACTTACAAGGTTAAATGTTGAATATTATAATTATTTAAGTATTATAATTGACCGTTTATGGGAAATAATTATAATATATAATAGTAGGAAAAATATTTTAAAATTTTTTTAAAAAAGGTATTGCATTTTATAAAAAAGGTGATATAATAAATTATATATCAAGATTAAAAATTAAAATATGTACAGTATATGCCATTGGTTGCATAGAGTACAGAATAAGAATACAATTTAGTAACAAATATAAATTTGTAAGGTAACCATTGGGTTTTCAGTTTAAAAGATTGAAGACCTTTTTGTGTTGCCTTTTTATTTTGCATAATACTATTGCATATTTGAAATCAAGTTATAAGTAAGCCTAAAAAACTTATGACAATGCCTTTAAATTAAGGAATTGCAGTACATTGACAATTATATACAAAACCATTAAGCATATTTACTATTAGTTGATATGGCAATCAGCAGAATTAGAATAATAGTAAATACATTTACCTAGCCATAGTTTGAGTGGAAATTTATTTTTAGTAATATTATTATTTTTAATAAGTAAGACATCGCACACATTGGGGGCAACTGGGCAGATAGCCGAGAGGTGGAATTCCTATGATATTGTGCCAGCAATAGTTTAGTGGTTATTTTACTACTTGAGAATACTCCGATGTTATCAATAATTTAAGGACAATGTATATGTCTTGTGGTTATTGAATAGATTTATAACAAAGAGGTGTATTCAAAATGGACACAATAGAATGTAAAAATATATTTCTTTCCAATAGTGAAGCAGAAAGAGAACAAGCATTTAATGAGATATGGCAAAGAATAGTAAACTTAATAGTAAATAAATAAATTTAAGGAAAGCAATTTACAAGAACCAATGTTTTGTTATATACTAGGACAAAATATTGGTTTATTTTATTGTTTTCTTTAAAGGAGGAAATATATAAAATGAACGAAACAAAGCCAAAGGTGGCAATATATTGTAGACTATCGCAAGAAGATAGAAATAAGAAAAACAAGGAGGACGATAGCGAGAGTATCAAAAATCAAAAAATAATGTTACAAGAATATGCAAAAGACCAGGATTGGGAAATACAAGGTATTTATAGTGATGATGACTATACTGGAACAGATAGAAACAGACCAGCATTTAATGAAGTTTTAAAACTTGCAGAATGCAGAGAAATAGATATCATTTTATGTAAGAGCCAAAGTAGGTTTGCAAGGGAACTTGAAATGGTAGAAAAATATATAAATGGTTTATTTCTTGAATGGGGTGTAAGATTTGTAAGCATTACAGACAACATAGATACAGCAGTTGAGGGAACTACACTAATGAGGCAAATGAACGGAATAATGGACGAAAGTTATGTTGAAAAACTATCAGCAACTATAAAATCAGCACTAAAAACTAAAAGAGTAAATGGAGAACATACTGGTGGTTTAGTATTATATGGTTATAAGAAAGACCCAGACCAAAAAGGACATTTAATTATTGACCCAGTTGCAGCAGAAGTTGTAAGAGAAGTATTTTCTTTATACAATCAAGGTATGGGAAAAACAGCAATAGCAAGAGAATTAAATAACAGAGGAATACCTAACCCTACCCAATATAAAGTTGAACAAGGTGTTGCATATAAGAAACCACCTAGTGAATTAGGTACACTATGGAAATATTTTTCAATAGATAATATGTTACATAATGAAATGTATATTCGGTAATATGGTGCAAGGTAAGTATGGTAGTGTATCATACAAGAGCAAAAAGAATAAACCTAAACCAAAAGCCAAATGGAATAGAGTTGAAGGAACACACGAAGCAATTATTGATAGAGATTTATGGAATAGTGTGCAAAGCAAAATCAATGCAAATTTCAAGCCTTTTGGTGGTGGTAAAATTGGAATATTTGCAAAGAAATGTAGATGTAAGCATTGTGGTTATACATTAAAAACAAGTAAATCACACGAAGATAGATATTTGCGATGCCCAACAAGGCAAGTAGATAAAAACAGTTGTGTAGGCAGTTTTGTGGCAGAAAACACAGTTAAAAAGGAAGTACTTAAAAAATTAAATGAATTGATAAAGCAATACTTAAATGTAGACCAGTTAGAAGAAAAAGTCATACTAAACCAATTTAGAAATGATAAAGAAAAGTTGCAGAAAGAAATTTCACAGTACCAAGCAAATATAGATAAAAAATCAAACACAATAAAAAATCTATATATTGATAAGGTAAATGGAATAATAAGTCAAGAACAGTTTATAGAATTTAATGAGGATTTCCAAAGAGAAAAACAAGGCATTGAAATACTATTAGCAAAGAAACAAGCAAAACTATTAGAACTTAACAACGAGCAAGAAGTATTAAAATCTAAAAGACAGATATTAGAACAATATGTCAATGTAACAGAACTTACAAGAGAAATGATTGAGGGTTTAATAGATTATATAGAGGTTGGAGCAAAAGACCCAATAACAAAGAAAAAAGAAATTAAAATACATTGGAAATTTTAATTGTGGTACTTTCAAAGGTGTAGCAGAACAAAAAGCACGAGCAACTTATGAAAAATTAATAGATTTATGTAGAGATGATCCAGATGTTATAGATCCGTTACGATTTTTAAGACAAAGAGAAATAGTACATTTCCAAAGATTTGGGGAAGCACTAAATGGAGTTCATGAAAAATTAGCTCAAAAGAAATTTTATATGAATGATATGAATTGTATGAATAATAAATTTTAGATTATTTAAAAAAGTAAATAGTGAAAATACTATTTACTTTTTTTATAAAATGTGAACTAAATTTATAAATTTACATATAAATAATTAGGAATAGAAAAGGAAAAAATTCATAAAAAAAGTATTGAAAAATAAAATAAAATATTATAATATTATTCCATATAAAATAAAAAAGAAAGGGTGTAAACTTATGAAAAAAACACTAAAGCTTATTGTAGCACTATTGTTATTAGTTAGCATTCTTGTGCAACCAGTATCAGTATTGGCAATAGGACTTAGCAATGAAGAATTTACTAATAGTGAAAGTTCAAACAATATGCTTAATGAAGAAAATCAAGAAGACGAAACGAAAGAAAATCTAGAAGAAAAAACAGAAGTAAATGAAAACATTGACAAAACAGAAAATGAAGACCAAACACTTACAGAAGAACAAACAGAAGAAAGCAGAGGTGAAAATACAGATAATAATATACTTGAAAATCCAGAAGAACAACTAGAAACACAACCAGAGACAGGTTTAACCTCTGTGCAAGAAGAAAATAATAATGACACCACAGAAATATATCAAAGTGAAAATCCTTTAGCAGAGCAAGAAAAGACAGAAACTGAACTACAAAAGACAGAAGATGATTTATGTGATTTTGTAATAGAAATTATTTTAAGATTGCCAACACAAGACAATTTTGAAGTGAAATTAAATAAAGAAAATAAAGAATTTACAGCTCAAAAAAATGTTCAAGAAGATAAAATATATTATAATTTTGAAAATATTGAAAAAGGAAATTATGTAGTAACAATTACAGGAAAAAATTATATTACATACACACAAAATATAGAAATAATATCAGGTTTAACAAAAATATCATTAAGTAATGGTCATGATATAAATGACCTACTAGGTAATAATCAAACTCAATATGGTGTAATTGCTTTAGGAGATGTTACAGGGAATGGCATTATAGATGAAGATGATGAAAATAAGCTGATAGAGGTAATAGAATCAAAAGTATATAATGCTAAATTTGATTTAAATAATGATGGAAGAATAGACATTTTAGATTTATCATATGCAACTTTTAATAAAGGGAAGAATATTCAATCGACACCATTAAAAATGCTTAAACTAAATGAGCAAAATATAGAGACAGTTACAGGTACAGAAATTACTTCAACAGGAAAAGATGTATCTTCAATATTTAAAGATGATGGAGAACATGTTGAATTAAAACCAAAAAATGGGCAAAATATTTCACAAACAAATCCTGTAGAAATAACTTTAAATGTAGAAGGAAGTAAGGACAAAACAGAAGCAATTGTAATAGAAGCACCAAAAGATAAAACAAACATAATTAAAAATGGTGAGATGGAAGTTACATATTTTAATGACTTGGGAGTTGAAGAGACAACCACAGTAAATATATCTTCAACATTAGATATTGCTGAAGCAAAATTAGAGGCAATTCCACTAAAAGTTGCTAGTTTGAATGGAACTTCTGCACCAAGAAGAGCAATAGAAACAAAAATACAGAAAGATGGAACAATTATAATAGACTTGGGTGGACAAATAGCAATAAAGAAAATAACAATAAGAATTACAGAAACGGGAAGCAATAAATTAGCAGACATAGCAAAAGTAGAATTTTTAAACAACATGGAAAGTAAAATTCCAGAGCCAGAAATGGATATACCTGAGAATGTTATAGCAATACCAGGAAGTGAACAATTTACAGTAAATTGGAAAAAGTCAATAAATGTAACAGGATATGAAGTAGCCATTACTTCAGATGGAACAACAGAAGTGGTATATAGTGCAGCAAATAGTATAACTATAAATAAATTCAAAGGAAAAGACATAAAAAATGGAACAACATTCAAGGTTAAAGTTCAATCTGTAAATGGAGATTGGAAGAGTGGATATTCTGCAGAAGTAGCAGTAATACCAGAAGCAAATAAAGCACCTGATGCTCCAGAGAATGTAAGAATTGATCCAGGATATAAATTCTTAAAAATCTCATGGAAAGACATGGATGATACAGACACATATACTTTATATTATAAACAAGATAGTGAAACAGAATATAAATCTGTTGCAGGAATTAATACTAACAGTTATATGTTAACAGAATTAGCAGATGGGGTAAAATATCAAATTTATTTGATAGGAACAAATAAAATAGGGGCAAGTAAACCATCAAAAATTTATGAATCAACAACAGTTGCTGCAGAGCCACCAATTACCTCAAACTACAAATTACTAAACACACCAAATGGTGTAAATGAAATAACAAATCATATAAAAGACGTTACTTATCCAGGAGGAAATGCACCAGAAGATAAATTCGATATTGTAGATAATGATTATACATCATCATGGAAAGCAAATAAGACTTGGGATGTTGGAGGATTTAATGATTACAAATCTGCACCAATTGTTGAGTTTGATGATTTTTATGAGATGGATAGAATTATATTAGTTCCAGACCAAGCACAACAATATGACTATTTTTATCACACAATTTATTATTGGAATGAAAATGGGCAAAGAGTAAAACTATGGAATCAAATGAAAATGCAGGCAAAAACAAGTAGCAATGGAAAGAAATATTATGAATATGAATTTTCAGCTCCAATAAAAACAAATAAGATTCAAATAAATCTAGCGTTATATTCAGCAAATAATAGTGCAAGCATATCAATATCAGAGATGAAATTTTATCATTATGACACAATACAATCGGAAATAAATAATTTATTTACAGACCAAATGCATTTAGTTTTAAGAGAAGATGTAACACCAGAGACAATTAAGAACTTAGAAGATAGATTAAATACACCAGATTCATATAGTGGAGAACTACATTATAAAAAAGATTTATTACAAAGAGAATTAGACACAGCAAAATTAATATTAAATGATGAAAAGATAAAATCAGTAATTCAAATAGATACATCAGTTTCAAAAAAATATGATGGACACTTAAGTATGGTGGGAGGATTAAATGCATCACAACCACTAGGAGTTGTTGGATATGCAAATGAGACAATAGCAATTTATGTAGGAAGCCCAAACAAAACAACAGGAACTGCTACAAGCTTAAGATTAGTAGCAACACAATATCATGCAGAATCAGGAAGTTGGCAAAGAAATGTTAAAGATTTAAAAATAGGTAAAAATGAGGTAACTATACCAAACATTCAAGACTTAGCAACAGAACATGGTGGATCATTATATATAGAATATATAGGAAATAATAAAAATGAAGTATATGCAGTTCGTGTAAGCGGTGGTCATGAAACACCTATGTTAAACATTTCAAATGTAACAGATGAAAATGAAAGAAAAGCATTAGTAAAAGCATATGTGGAAGAATTAGAAAACTATGTACCAACAATAGAAAGTTTGCATAATGAAAAACATAAAGGCTCAGAAACATTAGTTGATTATGATTTTGACCAAACAAATTGTATTTTAGGAGCAACAGAGATAGTAATTGATAAGATGATGTATTCTGTTTCAGCACAACAAATATTATCAGCATTGAAAGGAGCAACAGATGAAAAAGCAGAACAATTATATAATTCTTTAGTAGCAATGGAAAAAATGATAGATTTATTCTATCAACATAAAGGATTAAATGATGCAGGAGGAACTTATAACAAATTACCAACAAGTAGACTAAATATAAGATATCAAAGAATGTTTGCAGGAGCATTTATGTATGCTGGAGGATCACATATAGGAATAGAATGGGGTTCTGTACCAGGACTTGCAACATCTGTACCAGTGACAACAGACGAAAATGGAAAATATATTAGTGGAAGATATTTCGGTTGGGGAATTGCCCATGAGATAGGACACATTATAAATGAAGGAAGTTATGCAGTTGCAGAAGTAACAAATAATTATTTTTCAATACTTGCTCAAGCAAAAGATACAAATGATAGTGTACGTTTTAAATATGACAATGTATATAGTAAAGTAACCTCAGGAACAAAAGGAACAGCATCAAATGTGTTTACACAGCTTGCAATGTATTGGCAATTACATTTAGCATATGATAAAGGTGGATATAACTTTAAGACATTTGATAATTACGAGGAACAATTTAATAATCTATTCTTTGCAAGAGTAGACGCATATTCAAGAAATGTTGCAAATGCACCAAAACCAGGAGGAATAGCATTAACAATAAAAGGAGCAGACAAAGATAATGTATTAATGAGATTATCAGTAGCTGCTGCTGAAAAGAATATATTAGAATTCTTTGAGGACTGGGGAATGGTTCCAGATGAAGAAACAATTGCATATGCAAATCAATTTGAAAAAGAAACAAGAAGAATTAAATTTGTAAATGATGAAGCAAGAGCATATGAATTAGCGGGAGGAAAAGGATTTATAGAAGGAACAGCAGTAATTGCAAATATAGAAACTGAACAAAGAGAATCAATTGTAAATAATACACAAATTACAATAAGTGTAGATTTACAAAATGGAGATACAAATGCACTTTTAGGGTATGAGATATATAGAAATGGAAAATCAGTAGGATTTATTACTGCTGATAAGACTGAATTTATAGACACAATAAATGTAAATAACAGAGTATACACGTATGAAGTTGTAGCAGTAGATAAGCTATTAAATACAACTGAAAAAGTTAAATTAAATCCAATAAAAGTAAGACATGATGGAAGCATTGCAAAAGACGGATTTTCAATTACAACAAATATGGTTTCAGAAGAAGATACCAAGGAAGAAGAAGATCAAAATTGTGCTGGTATGCCAAGTATTCAAGCAATAAGTAAGTTAATAGATAAAGACATTTCAAATGTATATACAGGTAAAACAACTGAAAATGCAGAAATAGTATTAGAATTTAATGAAATACTATCAATAATAGGTGTTAAAGTAACAAAATCAAGTGCAGAAGAAAATTTATCAGAATATGAAATACAAATAATGAATGAAAATCAAGAATGGCAAACAGTAAAAACAGGAATTTTTAGTTTTGATGGAAATATTTCAACAATACACTTTGATAAATTTGAAGAAAATAAAGATGCAAGAGTAGAAGTATATAATACAGCATATGTTAAATTGATACTAAAAAATAGTACTGGAGTAGAAATGAATGTATCACTCTCAGAATTAGATGTGCTTGGAAAACCAGGAGATAATGTAGAAATACTAAAAGAAAATGGCATAGGAACATTAAAAGCGGATTATATATTAGATGAAGAAGCAGGAGTAAAAATACCAGCAGGTTCATTTATTGTAACAGGTGAGTATAGTGGTCACCCAGCATATAATGCAATAAAACTATATGATGAAAATGGAAATATCATAGAAGGAGTGCAAGCAATATTTGCAACAGAACCAGTAAATGGAAATTTAGGAAATATTACAGAAGGAACATGGATTTACTATATTGAACCAGAAGATTTAGAAAAATTAGAAAAACTACCAAGTAAAGTAAGAGCAGAATTATATAGAGTTAATGATGCATTAACATTAGAAGGAGAAAGATTAGTTAGTGATTCCTTAGAAAGAATCGTACCAGAAAATTTACCAGAAATTGAAATAAACAAAGGAAACTAGATAAAATATATAGGCAGGTTTTAGCAAAATCTGCCTCCCCAAATAAAAAAGTGAGGAGGAAATAGAACAATCTATAATTGTTTTAAAAATATATGAAAAATAAAATATTAATAACATTATTTGGAGTGCTAGTGCTAATTTTAATTTTCACACTACCTACATATGCAGCAGAAGCAAATGTAATATTTGAAAGAGATTCTGCTTCAAACAATAAGGTAAAAGTTATTTTAGAAGTGTCAGATGAACAAAGTGTTACAAAAGCAAATGTTGTTTTAGATATTAAACCTTCAAATAGAGAAAACTTAAAAAACGCTGAATTTACTTTTAGTAATGAAATTTCCAGAAATTCAGAAACTGCAAAGTGGACATATAATAATGATAAAGTAAATTTATATGTGGTAAGCAAGAATGAACTAGGAAATAAAAGTTCAAATGGAAAGAAAATTATAGAATTAGGGACTTTAATAGTAAATACTAATAACACTGCACAAACATCAATTGATATATCAACCTCAAACGATGGAGTGGTAATAGCATCAGTTGATCACAAATCTGCAAATATTACAAATGATATTTCAGCATCTACACAATTAAAAATTGGAACAACTACTTCAGGTGATAATGTGCAAGGTGGAGATAATAACCAAGGAAATAATAAACCAGGAAACAATAATCAAGGAAATAATCAAAACAATGTAAATAATGGTGTAAATCAATCAAATGGAAACAATAGTTCAAATTCAGGGAATAAAAGACCAGATAATAGTAACAATAGCAATAATACAAACTCAGTAAATAACAATGAAATAGAAAATGAAACTAATAATAATGTATTGGATAATACAACGAATAATACTAATGCTACAAACAATGAAATTACAAATAATACAAAGAATACAGTACAATCTTCAAAAGAATTGCCAGAAACTGGTGAAGAAGAAAAAAGTTATATTTGGATTGCAATAGTTATACTTTTAATATTATTTGTAACTGCAGGGATTGTTGCATCTAGATTAACTAAAAACAAAAAGCATAGAGGGAATTATAGATTATAATATAAACCAGAGCGGGTGGCAATGCCACCCGCTCTGGTAATGTAAATACTATAAGAAAGGTTTCTTATTTCATTTTTTTGGAAAAAATCTTGAGCATAGTCATAATAGAAGTATCAGGGTAGTTCTCAAGAATTTCCGGATGTTGCTGGGCTATCCATTGTTCATAAGAGGTATAAAGGGTTTCCTTTAAAATCTCTTTGCAAGAGAAGCGATGGATTTTACTAAGTGCTGCAATGATAGAGGTTATGGTAACCCTAGGAACCTCACAAGAGACCACAAAGGCATCATGAACGACAGCTAATTGGTCATTAAATTTAAGCTCTGAGAGCAAAAACGATACCTTGTCTTCGAGAGAAAAGTCAGGTTCATTGATGCTGGATAAAAAGGGCTCCAAGAAATTTTCCATATAAGCCTCAAAAGAAATTTTTTTCTCTCGGATTTTTTTGGGCTTTTTTTCTGGAACCGCTTCAGTTCCAGAAACTACATCTATAGGGCTGGGAACACTGCCATTATTAAATAAACCATTATAGGCTGGCAAGTTGTACGAAAAATCCATTGAATGATGGAAAATTTGAAGCAGGTGCTGAAAGAAATCAGGAGAAGTTTTTCCAACAATTATACGAATTCTTTCAGGTCGTACATATTTTCCCATGCGAAGAAGAACCGTGCCACCGTTGAATTTGGGATTGTAGTAAGAAATATCCTGATTTGCTCGTGCAAGAAGATACTTTTTGCCATCACCATCTAAAATTTGCTTAGTGATTGGCAAGAGGTATACAGTTCCATCATCCTGAATATCGCATACAATGGAGTGAACATGCATACCAGAGATTTCCCCATCCACATGGGTGCCGAATTTACAATCTACTACATCTCCAACAGAAAAAGCAATTAAAGAATCTGCAGGAATTGGATTGTATTGTATAGAAATTTCAAGAGCGGCACCAAGAAGGAACTTTAAAGTATCGATAATACTTGCGTTAGAATGGTAAACAGCATTAATGAGTGAACCGATGATTCTGTTTACAAAACTGCCTACCTCTGGATCAGAAAAGTGAATTTTGCTGTAAAAATCGCCAAGTTTTGAAATTATTACCTTGGTGTTAGCCTTGTTTTTGGAAGGCACATTAGTATCACTTAAATTTTGAGCCATTTCCATAAAATCCTTTCATAAACCGTAAGAGCCAATTACGAACAAATTTTATTGCCAACTAAAGTTTAATGTAATCACATCCTTTATAAAGTAGTTTTTGAATTTCTATAGAATCCCCATTTCTAAAAATGAGTTTAAGTAAAACCTCCTTGTAAGTTATTTACTTTTCATATCTTTTTCAGCTAATTTGATGAAAAATGATAAAAAAGTATAGTAAAATTATACCATTGTTTTATGTAAAGTCAATAATAAGTCATAAAATACGTAAAAAACACAAAAAAATACTGTAAAAATTTGCATTTTATATTAAATTATGTTAAAATTAATATTAGTGATACATAGGACAAATTTTAGGAGGTAAAATATGGAAGAAAATAATATGTTAAATATTTCTCAAGAAATGTTAGACAGCTTATCTGTTGAAGAAATAGCTGATTTAAAAGTAGAAGTTGATGATTTATTAAAGAGATTAGATGATATTTTAGAAGATTGTAATGAAGAAGTAAATTCTTAAAAAATAAGGAGGAAAAAAATGGATTTAGAAGTAGAGAACGTATCTTATGTGGCTGTAAAAGAAAAACTAGAAGAAAAGAAAAAAAGAGTAACTCAATTAGAAAGGGAAGTTACAGAATTAACAGAAAGTAAGAGAGATAAAGAAGAACAAATAAGATTAATTGACAGAGGAGTAATAGCAGGAGATAAAAAAGTATTATCAAAAGAACTTCAGGATACTAAAAAGGAATTAAAAACAAAAGAAGAAGAAACTAAAAAAATAAAAGAAGAAATAGTACCTTTACAAAAATCTATTGATGCTGCAATAGCAAAAATTAAAGATAATCCAGAGATGAAAGTACAATTAGAAGGTGCTATAAGTCAAAAAGTTAAAGACGATTTAGAAAAAAAGAAAAAAGCTAAAGAAACCCTTGCTAATAAGCAAAAAGGGTTCCAAACATTAGCTAAAGATAGACCAGCAGAATTAAAGGCATTTTATAAAGCAGGAAAATTAGTAGAAGATTTGAAAACGGAATTAAAAAGTTTAGCTCGTAAAGATGATTCTGGTGTAATAACATATACAAATCCAGTAAGAGCAGCAGAAATTAATAATACATTATTACCAGATGCTAATGCTGCACTAGTAGCAACTAAAAAGACATTACTAAATTATGTTAAGAGAAAGAAAATAAAATTAGATGAACAAGATATTGAAGCATTTAGTTATAAAAATGCATTAGGAAAAAACGGAAAACTTGATATAGATGCAACTCTTAATAAACAAGTGAAAACTTTAGATAAAAAGATAGCAAGAATTGATGAAAAAATAGCACATTTGCAAACACTTTCAGAAGCAACAAGAAGAGATGATGAAGGAAGGGAATCAGGAGAAGAAGGTGGCAATGGAGGAGAAAATCCAAAATGGTGGCAATTTATAAAAAGATTTAAAAATTGGAATATGAGAAGAAAACAAGAAAAACTTGCAGATGAATTTGAAAGAGATGATGATGAAGAAACACGAGATTCTGAAGATTCTGAAAGAGAAGAAAACAGCGAACAAGATAATGACTTTAAAGAAAGTTTAAAATATGATATATTTAAAGCTGCTGTAAAGAAACAAATGGAAGAAGATAGAGAAACCTTGGCACAAGCAAGAAGAGATGCTGCAAGAGAAGCAGAAGAACCAGATGATGATAGAGAACCATAGTTAAAAATTAATAAAATAAAAAAAGATTACTATATTCTTAGTAATCTTTTTTTATATAAAAGTTGTACCTTTTATATAAATAGAATCATAAAATATATTAGAAGGAGGGAACAACAATGTGTAGTAGTAACAAAGATAATAACTTCTGTTATTTATTAACTTTAATATCTAGTATATTAGGAGCAATAGGTATTGCAGCAGTATTTTATACAGGACTTATTACTAGTGTAATAGCATTAGCTGCTGTTACTTTAGTTTTTGGAATATTTTCTCTAATTGCTTTAATAGTTTTATTGTATTGTAAAATGGAAGAAGGATGTTATTGTATAGACAAGAATTGTTTGATTACCACAATGGTAGGTTCAATAATTACTAGTATATTTGCTTTAACAATAACAAGTTTAGCAACTTTATCAATACCAGTAGCGATATTAATAGGAGCAGTAGCTTTCTTTCTTATAAGCAATTTAATAGCTTTAATAAAAACAATAATATGTGTAATTTGCCTTATGAGATGTAGATAATAGATTGACAAAGATTATAGTATAATAATTTGCTCCATTTCGTTGAAAGTTAAATTAAAAAATGGTCTTAAATAAGTCTTTTAAAGATTTGACTTTCACATGGAGCTACATAATACACTAAAATAAAATTGTAGTAATTATAATATTATTTTTGATTTTTGTGTTATAATATTTTATATACTAATATAAAATAAAGGGAGAACATGTAAAATGAGAGCATTAGTAACAGGGGCATCATCAGGGATTGGACGAGATATGGCAAGATATCTTAGTAAGTTAGGATATGACTTAATTATAGTTGCACAAAGAGAAGAAAGATTAATTGAATTGAAAGAAGAACTAAAAACAAATGTACAAGTTATAAGTATGGATTTAAGCATTAAAGAAAATTGCATTAATTTATATAAAAGCATAAAAAATCAAGAGATAGATCTATTAATAAACAATGCTGGTTTTGGAGAATTTGGAACTTTTAATGAGACTGATTTAGAAAAAGAAATTAAATTAATAAATACCAATATTACTGCTGTACACATATTGACAAAATTATTTTTAAAAGATATGAAAAAAGTAAACAAAGGAAGAATATTAAATGTAGCATCAGTAGCAGGATTTGCACCAGGGCCATTAATGGCAGCATACTATTCGTCAAAAGCATATGTTCTTAGATTATCTCAAGCAATATATACAGAGTTAAAAAAGGACAAGTCAAATGTGCATATAAGTGTGCTTTGTCCAGGACCAATTGCAACAGAATTTAATGATGTAGCAGGAGTTAAATTTACTTTAAAGCCATTAAGTAGTGAGTATGTTGCAAAATATGCAATAGACAAGACTTTAAAAAATAAACCAATGATAATTCCAGGACTATTAAATAAGATGATGATAATGTTAACCAAAGTTGCACCAAGTAAACTAACTGCTAGAATAGTTTATAGAAATCAAAAGAAGAAGAGATAAAGCAATAATTAGAAATATGAATATTGAAAAAGTTCCATTTGATTCAAATGGAACTTTTATTTTTCTTCTAAACATTTTAATATTAAAACTTCTAGGTAAGAAGCATCTACAACTGATTGTACACTTGCATCAAACATTTCCTTTGCATCAATTTTTGATAAGTTTAATATATAACCACATTTATATGCAAGTTGTCTACAAAATTCTCTAATTGTTCTACCATTACCATCTCTAAAAGGATGTAAAACATTTAACTCTGCCATATAATAAGCTAAACGATTTGCTAAACTAGGTTTATCTAAATCTTTCAAAAAGTTTTCATTTTTTAATTCATTTAAAATTCTTTTCAATTCATCTTCTATAAATTCCCATTCAGCAAATTTAAAATTATCTTTTGCTATATTTTCAGTTCTGAAAGAACCTGCAAATTTGTAAACTGCACTAAATAAAAATTTATGTATATTAGTAAAATGTTCTATATCAAAATTTCCAATATCTTTATTTTTTCTTAGGTCAAATAGTTTTGCAAGAACTAATGGACGTTCAATATTAGCTAATTGCTTTGCATCTTTAACGTCAAAATTATTTAATAGAACATTAGTACCTTTATAGCAATATATAGAGTTTCTTACTTCATATAAATCATCTACCATATGACCTCATCTCCTTATAGATTAGATTTTTTTACTATATTTACTAATTCATTAAAATTTATTTCTTCATTTGCATATCTCTTTAATAAACCTATATCATTAGCTGTAAGACTAATATTTTCTATTTCAAAATCTCTTTTCAAATTTTCTAATTCAAAATTAAAATTACTTTCTAACAAGTTAAAACCTCCATAAACAGTCTCTAATTATATTATAACATAGATTAGTGTAAAAAGCGAATGGGGAAATGAGAACTTTAAGTTGTAGTAGAAAGTATTTCTAGATGGATGTTTTATTTTTCGGTAATGCTTTAGTCAAAATTGAAAAATAAAATCATCCAGCAAGATAGAACGAATTAGATTTATCAGATTTGAACGATAAATTTAAATCCATTCATGATACTTTTTAATATAAACTTTTTTGGCAAATAGAGCTACAAAACAATATAGTATAGGAACACCAACTATTATAGCTAAATATTTTAAAGATATAGGAACTAAGCCAATTATTTCACCTAAAAAAGAGAAAGGTACAGCAATAGCTACTATACTAAGCAGAATAGAAGAGAAGTATACAATTTTAGATGCATTACTCTGTACAAAAGGCAATTTTGCTGTTCTTATAATATGCATTCCAATCAAATTAGACACTACGCCATATGAAAACCAAATAGTTTGAAATACTGCAGCTTCTCTAATACCAAATATAAACCAAATAGAAGAAAAAACAATCATATCAAAAAGGGAACTAAGAGGTCCCATAAAAAGCATAAAATGTTTTAAACTTTTTAAACTCCATATTTGAGGTTTTTCTAAATATTCCTCATCAACATTATCATAAGGTAAAGTTAACTGACCAAAATCGTAAAGTAAACTTTGTACTAAAAGTTGAATAGGAGTTATAGGCAAAAATGGAAGAAAAATACTTGCAATAATTACAGAAGATACTTCTCCAAAGTTAAAACTTACAGCCATTTTTATATATTTCATAAGATTAGTAAATGTCTTTCTACCTTCTTTAGCACCATCTAAAAGGACATTTAAGTCTTTTTCTAATAGAATTATATCAGCTGCTTCCTTAGCAATATCTGCACCAGTATCAACAGAAATACCAACATCAGAATTATTAAGAGAAGGTCCATCATTAATTCCATCACCTAAGTATCCGAACAGTATTACCAGTTTCTCTTAAAATTCTTACAATTCTGGCTTTTTGTATAGGAGAAAGTTTAGCAAAAATATTAGTTTTTTTTAGAATTCTAGTAACAGCCATATCAGATAATCTATCTATTTGTGAGCCTAGTATAATGTTCTGAGAGTTAATATTTAATTGTTTACAAATATATTTCGTAACTTCTAAGTTATCACCAGTTAAAACAATTACTCTAACACCTGCATTATTTAATTTTTCTATGGAATTTTTGGCACTCTTTTTAGGAGGGTCAAGGAATCCAATAAACCCAAGTAATGTCATATTATTTTCATCTTTAACAGTAAAATTAGATTTATTAGGTAGGCTATACTTAGAACATACAGCAAGAACTCTAAAACCGTCAGAGTTTAAAGAATTACATAAGTTTCTTATACTAGTTTTAAATTCTTTATTTAGAGGAATAAGATTGCCATTAGCATCTTTTACTGTAGAAGAAATTGATAAAATTTCCTCTAGAGCGCCTTTGGTAATCATTTGTATTTCATGATGATTGTTAACAATAATAGACAATCTTCTGCGCATAAAGTCAAAAGGAATTTCATCTACTTTTGTATAATTTTTAGCACATATATTTACATTTAAATGTTTTCCTCTTTCAATAATAGCAAGGTCGATATTGCTTTTTATACCATTTTGAAAATAAGAATTTAAAAATACAGTTTTTAGTATTTCAATATTTTCATTACCATAAACATCAAGATATTTTTCAAGAACAATTCTATCTTCTGTAAGTGTTCCTGTTTTATCAGTACATAAAATATTCATTGAACCAAAGTTTTGGATGCTATCTAACTTTTTTACAATAACTTTCTTTTTTGACATTCTTATAGCACCACGAGATAGACTAGAAGATAGAATAACAGGCAATAATAAAGGAGTAATACCAATAGCAATAGCTACTGCAAATGTGAAGGCAGTAATAGATTCATGTTTCCAAGCATTTATAAAAAAAACTATTGGAATTAAGATAAGCATAAATTTTATAAGAAGATTACTAATACTAGAGATTCCAGTTTCAAAGGCAGATTTGGGTTTTTGATTATCTGAAAAGCTTTTTGCAATATTACCAAAAAAAGTATCATTTCCAATTTTTATAACAATACCTTTTGCAGAACCGCTAATCACATTTGTTCCCATAAAAGCAATAGTATCTAAAACTGAAATATCATCTATATTACTAGTTTTGGAATTTGTATTTTCAACTTTTCTGACACTGTCTGATTCACCAGTTAATGCAGATTGTCCAACATATAAATTATTTGTTTCAATAATTCTTAAATCAGCAGGAATGATGCTACCAGCAGATAATAATACTATATCTCCAATAGTGATTTTATTTACTGGAACTTGGATTTCTTCATTACTCCTTAAAATAGATACTGTGGTGGCAACAAGTGCTTTTAATTTTTCAGCAGCTTTATTTGATTTGAATTCTTCAAAAAACTCTAGAAGTGTACTAACAGCTACTAAAACTAATATAACAAGAATATTTGCGTAATTAGGGACTTGCGGTAACATAACATCTGTATAGAATAATACAAAGCAAATGCCAAGTAAAATACAAGAAAAAGGACTAAATAAGCTTTTAAATAAATAATGATACCATTTTTTAGATTTAACTTCTTTTATTTCATTCAAACCATATCTATTAATGTTTTGATTAACTTCATCATCAGACAAGCCATTTAAATTTATATTATATTTTTTTATAAAATCGTCTTTATTTAAATAGAAATAATCACCATACATTTTTTGAATATCAATATTATCTTTATTATTAGACATAATAACCTCCTACATATTAATACTTTATAATATATTATGGTATAAATTTAAAAGAATATTGCAATAAATTTGAAAATAATATATAATACAGACTAGAATTTTAAATAAAAAGAGGGGAAATAAACTATGAGAAAAACCAAAATTGTTTGTACTTTAGGACCCGCAACAGATGATGAAAATATTTTAAGAGAACTTATGTTAGCAGGGATGAATGTTGGAAGAATAAATTTTTCACATGGAAATTATAAAGATCAAGCGGATAGAATTAATACGTTTAAAAAAATTAGAGAAGAACTAAAATTGCCTATACCATTATTATTAGATACACAAGGACCAGAAATAAGAATAGGAAAATTTAAAAATTCAAGAGGTATAACATTAGTAAATGGACAGCAATTCACATTATTAAATGAAGAAGAATTAGGAGACGAAACGAAAGTTTCAATAACATATAAAACTTTATTTCAAGAAATAGATGTAGGAAAAACAATACTAATAAATGATGGAACAATTGAATTAAGAGTAGATGAAATTAGAGATAAAGATATAGTTTGTACAGTAATACAAGGTGGAAAATTAACTAATAGAAAGAGTATAAACATTCCAGACTTTATTGTTAATTTACCAGGAATTACAGAAAAGGACATTGAAGATATCAAATATGGTATAGAAGCAGGGTTTGATTATATTGCTGCATCATTTGTAAGAAAGCCAAAAGATGTCTTGGAAGTAAGAGAAGTTTTGAAACAAAATGCTGGAGAACATATTAAAATAATATCAAAAATAGAAAATAGAGAAGGCATAGATAATTTTGATGAAATTTTAAATGTGTCAGATGGAATAATGGTTGCTAGAGGAGATTTGGGAGTAGAAATACCTATGGAAGAGGTCCCAATTTTACAAAAACAATTTATAAAGAAAACGTATGCTCAAGGTAAGCCAGTAATAACAGCAACACAAATGTTAGAATCAATGATTACAAATCCAAGACCAACTAGAGCAGAAGTTAGTGATGTTGCAAATGCAATATATGATGGAAGTAGTGCAATCATGTTATCTGGAGAAACTGCAAGTGGAAATTTTCCAGTAGAATGTGTAAGAACAATGAGTTCAATAGCAGTTGCAATAGAAGAATCGATTAAATATGCAAAAAGATTCAAGATGAGAGATTATGACTTAGAAAACCTTAACAATATATTTAATATGAATTATGCAGTGGCAACAACAGCGACAAATATTGATGCAAAAGCAATTGTTTCATATACGAATACAGGAGATACAGTAAGAATGGTGTCAAGTTTTGGTGTAGGATGTCCTATTTTTGCAATAACGCAAAATGATATAACATATAGACAATTAGGACTTTGTTGGAATATAACACCTAAATTATTTGAGCCTCAAGAAAATATTGATAAATTATTACATGTAGGATTAAATAAGTTAAAGGAAGAAAAGTTTTTAAATAAAAATGATAAAGTAGTTATTGCAGGAGGAACAAAGGTATTAACAGATTTAGCAGAAGATGAAGCAACCATGAATATGGTTATGGGAGGAATAGTTGTAATATAGTGGAAAGTTTAATTATAATAGGTTTTCTAATTTCAATTATAGTTATACTAAAAATAATTTTCAGAATTAATATAAAAAAAGCAAAATCGATACAAGACAATAAAGAGTTAGAAAAGATAACTGACAGATTTCCAGAGAATATTGAAATTGTAAAAGATATATTAAAAATGCTTGATAATGAAAATGTAAAAATTGAAGAAGAAAAAGATACAAAAACAAGTTTATATATAGCAATAAGTAATAAAATAATAATAGCAGATATGAAGAACAATTATGCAAGAATACAAACAATAGCCCATGAATGTGCACACTCAATACAAGATAAAAGAATATTGCTAGCTAATTTTATAATTTCAAATATATGTATATTATATTATTTTATAATGCTTGTTTTAACAATTTGTAAAGTAATTACTAATCCATTATTACATATAATAATATTTATGCTATTTTTATGTATTAAACTAGTAATAAGAACTTATTTAGAAACAGAAGCTATGACAAAATCTAGATATATTTCAGAAAAATATATAGATATGAAGAATGTTTGTGAAGAAAAGGAAAAAGAAGAATTATTAACTAAATATGATGAAATAAATAAAATGGGTATTCCATTCATGATTGATAGTTTAGTTACTTCACGGATTATTTGGTATTTTATTGTATGCAATTATAATATTTTTTATATAAAGTAAAAGGAAAAATGGGTAAAGATGCTTATTTTTCAAACAATGCGAGACTTTTCTAGACTGACCATTCAGTCTAGAGACTTAAATGATTATATGTTGTATAATATATAAGGAGGTAAATAATGAAAGGTAAGAAAAAATTTGAAGCAGAAGAGTTTAATAATATAAAAGAGATTATTTATAACTCTGCAAAAAAATATAAAGATAAAATTGCATTTACAATAAAACATCAGGAAAAGAAAAAAGTTGAATATGAAAATGTAACATATGAAAGACTACTAGATGATATAAATGCATTTGGTGCAGGATTATTTAAATTAGGTGCTAAGGGAAAAAGAGTTGCAATAATTGGAAAAAACAGATATGAATGGGCTGTTACTTATTTGGCAAATTTACTAGGAGGAATTGTAGCAGTTCCATTAGATAAAGATTTGCAATATGAAGAACTTGAAAGTTCATTAATTAGAAGTAAAGCTGATATGATAGTTTTTGACGAAAAGTTAGTAGATAAAATGGAACAAATAAGAGAAAATAATAATACTAACTTAAAAGAATTTATATGTATGAGCAAAGTAGATGGATTTAAATCTTTTACTGAAATAATGGAGCAAGGAAGTAAAGAACTAAAATCAAATAAAGAATATTTAGAGGTGAAAATAGATGAAAATGTGATGAACATTTTGCTATTTACTTCAGGAACAACTTCAAAATCAAAAGCAGTTATGCTTTCACAAAAAAATATTGCATCAAATATTTATGCAATGCAATGTTGTGAAGATATTAGAAGTACAGACGTTAATATAGCATTCTTACCATTTCATCATATTTTTGGGTCAACTTGTATTATAATGATGATAGCTTCAGGAGTAAAAACAGCTTTTCCAGATGGATTAAGATATATAAAGCAAAATTTAAATGAATATAAAGTTACTTTATTTGTAGGTGTACCAGTTTTAACAGAGGCAATTTACAAAACAATAATGAAAGAAATTGATAAACAAGGTAAAACAAAATTAATAAATACAGCTATAAAAATTAGTAATTTTCTATTAAAGTTACATATAGATATAAGAAGAAAATTATTCAAACAGGTTATTGACGCATTAGGAGGAGAATTAAGATTTGTAATTTCAGGAGGTGCACCAGCAGACCCTATAATTTCAAAAGGATTTAATGATTTAGGAATAAAGGTAGTACAAGGATATGGCTTAACAGAAACATCACCAGTAATTGCAGCAGAAGATGATGTGCATATGAAAAATGGTACAGTAGGTGTACCAATGACTAATGTTACTATAGAGATAGTAAATAAAGATAATAATGGAATAGGAGAAATAAGAGCAAAAGGTCCTAATGTTATGCTTGGATATTACGAAATGCCAGAAGAAACAGAAGAAGTTTTAAAAGATGGATGGTTTTATACAGGAGATTTAGGATATATAGATAAAGAAGGGTATATAGTTATAACAGGAAGAAGCAAAAATATGATTGTTTTAAAAAATGGAAAAAAGATATTTCCTGAAGAATTAGAAACAATTGTAAATAGATTAGAACTAGTTGCAGAATCAATGGTATTTGGTTTACCAGATGATAGAGATAAAAATGATATTAAATTATCAGTAAAAGTTGTTTATGATAAAGAAATTGTAAAGGAAAAATATCCAGAAAAGACAGAAGAAGAACTTCATAAGATAATATGGGAGCAAATAAAAGAACTGAATAAGGGATTCCCAAGATACAAACATATACAAAATATGATATTAACAGGAGAAGAACTTATAAAAACAACAACTAAAAAGGTAAAAAGACAAGATAATTTAAAATTGATATTAGAAAAAGAAAAACAGGCTTAATCCTGTTTTTCTTTTTTACTCTCTTTAATTTCTGGAATTATAATCTCCTTTTTATTTTCTTTTGGTTTAGGTTTTGCAGCATTTAAATGTTCATATACAGGAGATATTTCTAAATCATTATCATCATTTACAACAACTTCAATATCTTGATTATCCATAATAAACCTCCATTAATCATGTTATCTCATGAAATATACTTTTATAATATCATATCAGTTATATTATGTCAAAGGAAAGAGTGATTTTTTTATTTTTGTTTGCATATACTATAATAATCTAAAATTTATAGGAGGTAAATTATGGACTATGAGGAGTATATGAGAAGTGTTTTAGGATATAATCAAATTCCAAATAATATTTATACAAATACATATAATGATTATTATTATGATACACAATACTTAAATACACAAGCAAATACAGATGCTCTAAATGACATGTATCCAGAAATATATAGAATTATATATCCAATGGTATGTAGAGTGTGTACACAAAATGTTCAAAGAGAAATAACGAAAGAAATGATTGAGAATATGACAGAAGAAGTTTATAGAAATGTGGAGCCACCAGATGTTCAAAATAACTCTACACAAAATGCAATACAACGAATGCCACTAAAAAATGGAGACGTAAGAAATCCAAATGCTAAAGAAGAACAAATAGTAAGGGGAGAAACAAGGCAAAATAATTTTGCACTAAGAGACTTAATAAAAATTTTAATAATAAGGGAATTATTAAGACCTAATAGACCACCACAAATGCCAAGACCTCCAAGACCTCCACGCCCACCATATGATCAAAGACCTCCATGGAGACCATATTAAAAAATATGTATATTTTTCCTTTCAAAAATAAATAATAATAACATATTGTTTTTTAGAAAGGAGATATAATGAAAGTAAAAGAATGCATGTGTACACAAATTTCTTGTGTATCACCAGAAACTAATTTGACTGAAGTAGCTAAAATTATGAAAGATAAGCATGTTGGATGTATACCTGTTTGTAATACAAACAATCAAATAGTAGGATTAATAACAGACAGAGATTTGGTTTTAAGAGGAATTGCTTGTAATAAAGATACAAACACAACACCTGCAAGTGACATAATGACAACTAAACTTTATTCAGTTACACCTGATGAAAATGTTGAAAATGCAACTAAAACAATGTGCGAATGTCAAGTAAGAAGGATACCTGTTATTGAAAATAATACAATGGTAGGAATATTAACATTAGCTGATATTGCAAATAAAAATGAAATTAATCAAGAACAAGTTGGGCATACAGTAGAAGGTATTTGCAAATGTGGAAATCATGCTAGAAATAATGAATAAGTTGTTGTATAGAGAGTTCTATACAACAAAAAATTATAATAGGTCAGGACAAACTGACCTATTACATAAGGAGAGAAAAATGGTAATTGATGTTGGATATTGGACAAGAGTACTAAAAAGGATACTAATATTAGCTATTTCACTTTTAGTAATATACTTGAGTTTTAAACTAGCTATTTTTTATATGCCTTTTTTGATTGCATTAATAATTTCTTTAATGGTAGAACCATTAATTAAGAAAATCGTCAATAAAACACACATCACGAGAAAACGTGTAGCTGTGTGTGTAATTGTAGTAATATTTTTGATTATTTTTGGATTAATTGCATGGGGAATATTTAGTCTTATAACAGAAAGCTCAAACTTAATGCAAAAATTAAATTATTATATAGAGATTGGTACTGAGAAAATAAGCGATTATATAGATAAAATAAGAAGTAGAGAAACTTCAATACCAGAACAAGTGATAACATTAGTAGAAAATTCTTCAGATAAAATAATAGTAAATGTTTCAAATTTTGCATATGAAATGCTCACTAAAGTAACACATATAATATCTTCACTTCCAGTATTTGCAATATATGCATTTATAACAATATTATCAACATATTTTATATGTACAGATAGAATGTATATTTTAGATCAAATGGAACATCATTTACCATCTATATGGGTAAAAAAAATAGGTATACACTTTAGAAGTATTATAAAAAGTTTAGGATGTTATTTAAAAGCAGAAATAATTTTAGTAATAATATCATTTTTTATTGTTTTGGTAGGATTATATATATTAAAATTTACAGGACATAATGTTCCATATCCATTACTTACATCTATTGGAATTGGGCTTGTAGATGCATTACCAATACTTCGGCTCAGGGACAGTAATGGTGCCATGGGCTATAGTTGTTGCTATAAATGGAGATTTACCACTTGGAATATATATAATAATTATACTAGTTATAATAATGGTAGCAAGACAATTATTGGAACCTAAAATAGTAAGTAGTAATATAGGAATTCATCCAATTTTTACATTGATTGCAATGTACACAGGATTTAAATTAACGGGGGTATTAGGACTTTTTATAGGACCAATAATTTTTATAATATTAAAAAATATATTTAAAACGATGATAGAGAATGGAATTGTTAAAAGCATATTGGATTAGCTATTTACAAAATGCTATAAATATGATAAAAATATAGTGTAAAGTTGGAAAATATAACTTAAGGGTCGCTATCTTTGGCGACCCAAAAATCCATAAACAACAAATTAGTTAAAAGAAGGTAATACATGTTAAAGAAAAATGAAGTATATGAAGTAGAAGTAATTGATAATGGATATCAAGGAGAAGGAATTGCAAAAATTGATAATATGCCTATATTTATACAAGGAGCTATAGTAGGAGAAAGGCTAGAGATAAAGATTTTAAAAGTACAATCAAGTTTTGCTTATGGGAAAATAATTAAGATAATAAAAGCATCTGCTGTAAGAGTTGAAGCAGAATGCAAAGATTATACTAAATGTGGTGGTTGTAATTTAAGACATGTAAAATATGAAGAAACATTGGAGATAAAAAAGGCAATTGTAGAAAATTGCTTGTATAAATCATTTGGACAAGAACATAAAGTTAAAAATGTGATTGGAATGGAAAAACCATTGTTTTATAGAAATAAATTGCAATATCCAGTAGGTGCAGATAAAGATAATAATAAAGTTATGGGAATATATGCAAGCAGAACACATAACATCATACCAGTAAATAAGTGCTACATTCAAAACGAAGCTTGTGAAGAGATTGCAAGAGACATTTTTGAATTTATAAAAGAAAATGATATTTCAACATATAATGAGGAAACACTAAAAGGAACATTAAGACATATTGTTGTAAAAATTGGAATAAAGACTAATGAAGTTTTAGTTACATTAGTACTAAATGATAAGAATTTTAAATGTGATGAGAAATTCACAGAATATATTACTGAAAAATATCCTAATATAAAAACAATTGTAAAAAATTATAATATGAAAAATACAAATGTAATATTAGGAAAAGAAAATGAAGTGATATATGGGAATGGATACATTTTTGATATACTAGGCGAGTATAGGTTTAAAATATCTCCACTATCATTTTATCAAGTAAATCCACTTCAAACAGAAATACTATATAATACCGCAATGCAACATGTAGAAAAAGAAGAAGGCAAAATAGCATTAGATTTATACTGTGGAATAGGAACGATTGGAATATTTGCATCAAAATATTTTAAAAAAGTATATGGAATAGAAATAGTAGAAGAAGCAATAGACAATGCAAAAGAAAATGCTAAAATAAACAATGTAGAAAATATTGAATTTTATGCAGGAGATGTAGAAAAGGTATTACCTAAAATCCTAGAAAAAGAAAATATAAAACCAGATACAATATTTGTAGACCCACCAAGAAAAGGATTAGATAATAATACTATACAGTTATTGAACAAACTAGAAGTAGAAAATATAATATACATAAGTTGTAATCCTGCAACACTTGCAAGAGATTTGAAATTATTAAGTGAAAAGTATGAGATAGGGGAAGTACAGCCAGTTGATATGTTTCCGTATACTTCACACGTGGAAGTAGTCTCAGTGCTAGGTCTAAAAGAAGAAAAAAAGCCTAAAAATCAATAATTATAAAAATGATTGAAATAAAAATTTTAGCAAAAAGGGAAAAAATCAAAAAAATTTATAAAAAGAATTAGCAATATGGAGTGTGGGGAAAAGAAATCAAATAAATAATTTTTAACCAGTGTAAAGCATAGAAATATGCTTTATTTTTTAGCTTTAAAAGGTTTTATACTAGCATTATGCCCAAAAGTTGTGGGAGTATTTTTTTATAATTCCCCCTTACAAACCCCTTTTATTACTTACTCTTTACTAGCTGAAAAGAATATATATATTAAATAAAATAAAAATTGCACCTTTGCATTATATAGGAAATGCGACTAAAATAAAAACAAGTAAGGAGGAATGAATTATGAGAAAGATTATTGTAATTATTATAGTCGCAATGATTTCTAGTTTTAGTTATTATGGAGCAGTAAATGAAAAAAGAGAAAAAGTAGTAGATTTTACTACTAGCACACAAGAAGAAAATAAAAATGTAGAAGAAACACCAGAAAATATTATAGAGCAAATAGAAAATACAATAGCACAAGCAGAAACAACACAAAACCAAGAAACAAAGACACAAGGTATAGAAAATGAAAAGATAACAACACCTATTGTGAAAAAGTCAAATACAAGTGAAAACAACAAAAACAGTGTAAACAAAGAAGCAACAAAAACAATAGAAAGCAAAACTATTACACAGCCAAAAGTTACAGAGAAAAAAAGAGATGTAGCAATAGAAGAAACACCAATAAATAAGAGTAAAAATCAAAATTCTAATACCAATAATGTACCAAAATGTAGTCATTCAAATAGTAACTAGTATAATTCAAAAGTAGAGGCAATAGCAATATATAATGCAGAAATAAAAAAATGGGGCGATAAATGGACAAATTATGAAATAGATAATGATACCTATTATAAGAATTGTCCTAGTGGATACGAAGTATTTAGTTGTCTATATTGCAATAAGTGGACTATAAATTTATATTATTAATGAAAAGGTAGGTAATAGAAAATGGAATTAAAAAAAGAATATATTGATGAAAAAACAGAAATAGCATATACATTAAAAGGAAATTATTATTTTCCTAATTTATCTATAACAAAAGATAGAAATTTTACGATTGGAAGATATGGAAAAGCAAGATTAAGATACATTAAACAATACAACAAAGTTTTATATAATAACTTATTATTAAATGGAAAATTAGATACTTATTTACATTCAATAGATATGAAATGCAATACAGTTTTAGAAAGTCTAATAACAAAACTAGCTAAACAAGAAAATGTTACAGAAGATTTAAAAGCAAGTTATCAATTAGAATGGGTAACTAGAATGAATAATATTAAAAATAGAGCAGAGGAAATTATTTATAACGAGTATGTATATATTTAAAAATAGAAATCAAATTATAGCCTTATATCGAATCAAAAATTGATATAAGGTTTATTTTTTTGCAAATCAAAGATGATTATAAATCTGCATTGATAGATTTATCTATCAGTGTAGCGAGCATAGGTTTTGTATAGCACACAAAACCGACAACTATTGCTGAAAGGGGTTTTGCACCCCTATAACCCCAACTAAAAAATGAAAGGAAGTGTAAAAAATTTTGAAAGAAAAAGTAGTACAAATATGTATAAGAGTTAGTAAAAATGAAAAGAAAAAATTACAGCAAAAAGCAAAAAAATGTAACTTATCTTTATCAAATTATTTAAGGAAAACAGGACTAAAACAAAAAATTTATCCAATACCAGATAAAGAATTTTATCAAATTTATTTACAAGTATGTCAATTAAAAAATGACATTTTAAAAATAGATATAGAACAAATAGAAGAATGTTTAGAGATAATAGAACACAATTTTTTAGTGATTTATAATTCAAAAAGTAATGGAGATGATGACGATGGCGACAACAAAAATATGGTCAGTTAAAGACAGCTTATCACGAGTAGTTAATTATGCAAGTAACCCAGAAAAAACGATATTTTCTAATCTAAAACAAGTATTATTATATGCAGAAAATAATGAGAAAACAGTTAATGAAAAAGAAAAAATAATGTATGTAACAGGAGTAAATTGTAAAGCCGAAACAGCCTATGAAGAAATGAAAATGACACAAGAAAAGTTTGGAAAATGCACAGGAAATATCGCATATCACGCATATCAAAGTTTTAAAACTGGCGAAGTTTCTCCAGAACTTGCACACGAAATTGGAGTAAAACTTGCAAGGAAAATGTGGGCAGAACACCAAGTATTAGTTGCAACACATTTCAATACAGGCACATATCATAATCATTTTGTAGTGTGCACTGTTAATATGTTTACAGGGAAAAAGTTTAATTGCAACAAAGGAGCGTATTATCGTTTTAGAGGTTTATCAGATGAATTATGTAATGAAAATAATTTAACAGTAATTAAGAATCCAAAAGGAAGAACACCAAGAAATATATATTTTGCAGAAAAAAGGGGAGAACCAACAAAGTATAATCTAATGAGAAAAGCAATAGATGAAACACTAGAAATGTGTGTAAGCTATGCACAATTTAAGAAAGCAATGTATAAAAAAGGTTATATCATAAATGATGACCAAAATCGAAAATATGCTACTATTCGTTCAATAAATGATAAAAAAGCAACAAGAATGTACCAATTAGGAGAAAAATATACACCTAAAAATATTGCAGATAGAGTGTTTAATAACCCTTATTATTTGCAAGAACAGTATTATAAATTTATAAAACCTAGAAAGATATACAAGAAAAACAAAGTATGTATGCTTAATGGGAAATTCAAAGATATAAGTAAAATTACAGGGCTTGAAGCTCTTTTTTTATTGCTTTATCACTTATTAGGACTAATACCAAAAGAAAATACTAGAAAGCCATTATCTCCAGAAATGAAACAAGAAGTAAGGAAAATGCAAAGATATTCTAACGAGATAAGACTAATAGCAAAAGAGAAACTACAAACAACAGATGATGTAAAAAGCTATATTTCACAGAATGAAAAGAACATTGCAGAAGTAACTGGAATAAGGCAAAAATACAGAAACAAATTAAGAAATTGCAAAGATGATGAGTTAATAAAAGAATATAAAACCAAAAGGGATGAATGCACTACAATTCTAAAAGATTATAGAAATAGCTTAAAAGTTGCAAATCAAATCGTTGAAGATAACCCAAAAATCAAAGAAGTAATAAGAATAGAAAGACAAGCAAGAAATGAAGAATTGCAACAAACAAAAACAAAATATAAAAATAGGGAAGTGAGATAAAATGAGTGAAAAAATTGTAAATATAAAGGAATTACACGAATTTAAAGATAACCCATACCAAGTAAAAGATAATGAGGATATGAAAGATTTAATTGAAAGTATAAAAGAATACGGAGTTATAGAGCCGTTAATAGTAAGGAATAGAGAAAAAGGAGGATATGAAATAGTGAGTGGGCATAGAAGAAAATATGCGTGTGAAAAAGCAGGAAAAATCGAAATTCCTGTTTTAGTTCGTGATATGGATAAAGATATGGCAATAATTACTCTTGTAGATAGTAACCTACAAAGAAGTGATATATTACCAAGTGAAAAAGCCTTTGCTTATAAAATGAAATTAGAGGCAGAGAAAAGTCAAAGCAAAAAAAGTTATGGACACAATGTCCACAAGTCCAGAGATAAAATTGCAGATGGAATAAGTGGTAGGCAAGTACAAAGATATGTAAGATTAACAGAACTTATAAAACCACTATTACAATTAGTTGATGAAAATAAAATGGCAATGAACCCAGCAGTAGAAATATCATATTTAAAAGAACAGGAACAAAAGGACTTATTAGAAACAATAGAAAGCGAAGATTGCACACCCTCATATTCACAAGCAATAAGAATGAAAGAGTTAAGCAAACAAAATAAACTAGATATGGATGCAATTTTCAATATAATGATAGAACAAAAACCAAATCAAAAGGAACAGATAAGGTTTAAAGTAGAAAAATTAAAAAGTTATTTTCCAAAGGGTTATAGTACAAAACAAATGGAAGATGTTATAGAAAAATTGTTAAAACAATATAAACAAAAATGGAAGAATAAAGATTTAGAAAGGTAGAGAGAAAACAGAAACAATGAAATGAAAAAGGCTAACAAATAAGTTAGTCTTTATTACTTTCTTGTTCAGCAGTATCAAATGTTGTGTCAGTAAAAAATTCGCCTAATGTAATTTCAAAACCCTCGCATATATGCAATAGTGTATCAAGTTTTAGCAGTTCTGTTTTACCACTCATAAAAGTAGATATAGTAGAGCAAGGAATACCAGTAGCTTTGCATAAATCCCATATTTTCATATCTTTTTGTTTTAAATAATATTTTATTCGTTTTCTAATTGCATTTGATAATTTCATATAATTTACACCCCTTTATAGTTTGTACTAAAAAATTAATAAAATTATATAAAAATACGAGTTGACACCACTTTGGTAAATTGAAAAAATATAAAAAAATTTCAATTTACCAAACTATATCGTTGAATTGAAAAAATAGTTATGATAATATTACTTCAATGTACCAAACTATAAAAGGAGGAAATTATGGAAGATTTATATGAAAATAAAATACTTGACGATTTATATGAAATAAGGGAGGGATTTATTACAAGTTATAAAAAGAAATACGGAGAACTAGAAGAAACAAAGAAAGCAGAACAGGCTGAAGATGAGTTAGTAAACTTTATGAAAAAATTTATTAAAGATGAAAACACTATGAAAGAATTATTTGAGAAAATAAATAAATTTGAAGGGTATGCATTAGATGAAATGTGTTTTTGGCATAAACCATATTATAAATTAGGATTTATAGATGGAATGAGATTAAAAAAAGAAATAAGAGAAGGAAAAATAATAGAAAACACATCAAATGATAGTATTATCTTACAAAATATAAATGAAATATCAGATTATTTTGAAGAACAAAAATACAGAAATTTAAAAAAGAATAAAGAATACGATAAAATTAGACACAAAATTGAAGAAATAAAAAATAAGTATCCTAGAGTAAGAGAATTTTTTGAAGATGACAAAATAGAACAACTTACTAAAAAAGAAATGAAAGCAATTTTAGATATAACAGAATTACAAAATGATAGGGCTATGTATGAGGCAGACGAAATGCTAAAAATAGGATTGCGAGAAGGAAAGGCATTGTAGGGTGGAGAAAATGGAAAAAAGAGAATATAAAGTAAATGAAATATTTGAAAATCAAATTTTGAATGAAATATACGAAACAAGAGGAGATGGACTAGAATGCTTTTATATAAGAATGTATGGAGAGCCAGAAGAAATAAAGGAAACAAAAACAAGATTTTTCAAAAATAAAGAAAACAAGAAGATACAATAAAATAGCTTTTTCTACCTATACATAGATAGTATTATGCAATTTTTAGAAGATAATAGATATAATATTTGGCAAAAAAGAAAAGATTACAAGCAAATAAAAGATAAAATGAGAGAAATAAAAAATAAATATGCTAATGTTAGGCTATTTATTGAAGATAGAGTAGTAACAGCAAATTTAACAAAAGAAGAATTGAAAGCTGTTCTTGAATATATCAATTTAGATGATGAGATAGAAAGAATAGAGAAAATAGAAACTTTTAAATTGGGATTAAAAGAGGGCAATTGGCTATAAGAGGTAGAAATATCTCTTGTTTTTTATATGTATTGTTTTTATAATGAAAAACTGATATAATTATCCCAACAGATAGTAAGTTGTAGAGGAGATTATAAATTGGATATAGAAGTAAATAATATAAAAATTCATTATGAAGTTATTGGAAATGGCAAACCGATAATTTTACTAAATCCTAATAGTGTTAATACTGGATTGATGAAATTTATTGCGAACAAATTAAAAGATAAATATAAAGTATATATTTTTGATAGAAGATGTTGTGGTAAAAGTGAAAAGAATTGCGATTTAACCTATGAAGAATCAGCGAAAGATGTTGCAGAATTTATAAAAAAATTAAATATTGATAAACCATATTTACTAGGATGTAGTGGTGGAGGAACTGTTGCTCTTAATGTTGCAATTCATTATCCAACAAGTATATCTAAGTTAATTCTCTGTAGTGGAGTTGCAAGAAATAATATTATTAAAAAACCGAATTATGCAAAATTTATGGAAAGATTACCATATTATCCTGGAAAAAAGAGCAACGAAAAATTTGAAAAATTACTTAATGAATCTAAAACCATAACAAAGGAAGAATTAAATTCTATTATTGTTCCTACATTAGTTTTTAATGGTGGTATTAAAGATTTAGTTCCAAAAAATGAGGTTGAATATATTTCAAACAATATTAAAAAGTCAGAAATGTTTATATTAGAAAAAGCAGGACATTGTAATTATATTTTCAATAATGATGACTTTTATAACAAGTTAAATAATTTTTTAGAAGAATAAAAAATTACAATATATAGAGGAGGTACGCAAATTGAAAAAAGAAAAATGGTTAATAATTATTGGAAATATTTTATTATTTATTACTTGCATACTTCAAGTAATAGTAAAATTAAGCAGTGAAGTTTATGTTACTTTAATTACTATATCAGTTTTACTAGAATTAATTGGAATTGCATTAGGTAAAGAAGAATAAAATTACAATTTGAAAGGAATGGAAATGATACTACTATTAAAATATGGAAATACAAATTGTTATTATATAAAAGGTAAAAATGGTAGTATATTAGTAGATACAGACTGGGCAGGAACACTACAAGCCTTTTATAGAAAAATGAAAGAATTAAATATTGAAAAAATTGATTATCTTTTAATAACACATTACCACCCAGACCACATAGGAATAGCACAAGATATAATTGATATGGGAACAAAACTATTATTAGTAGATGTTCAAAAAGATTATATTCATAGTTCAGACACAATTTTGCAAAAAGATAAAAATATTCAGTTTAAGCCTATAAATACAGAGCCTGTAATTATATCGTGTGAGCAAAGTAGAGAGTTTTTAAATGATTTAGGAATAGATGGAGAAATAATATATACACCAGGACATAGTGAAGATAGTATTTCTCTAATTTTAGATAATGGTAGTGTTTTTGTAGGAGATTTATACGATTTAAAATCTGCAATAACATTTAATGATGAAAAGATAAATAATAGTTGGAATAAAATATTAAGCCATAATATATCAAAAATATACTATGGTCATCACGAACAAACTATTAGCAATATAAAAAAGATAGAAGATACACTAATCAATTAGTGCTAGAAATTACAAGTTTGTAGTTTGAAAGATTTATAGTAATTTATTGCTAGAGTTGTAATAATATGAAAGGAAGAATGTAAAATGAACGAATCTAATGTTAGAAATATAAATTTTCATAGTGATATACTTAATAAAGATATGGGAATAAATGTGTATTTGCCAAAAGGATATGAAGAAAATAATAATCCACTACCAGTATTATATTTTCTTCACGGAAGAAGTGGGAATGAAAATATTATATTTGATTTGAATATGAAAGGAATAGCAGATGAAATGATAGAAAGTGGGAAAATAAAACCACTAATAATTGTTTGCCCTAGAATTGAAAATAGTAGAGGGGTAAATTCATCTTCTATAAGTAATGAAGTATTAAGTCCAGGAGATAGTGGAATTATTATAAATGTTGGAATGTATGAAGATTATTTTATAAAGGAAGTTGTACCTTTAATTGATAATATATTTAATACAATAAAGACAAAAAATGGTAGATATATTGGTGGTGTTTCAGCAGGTGGATATGCAGCACTTCATAATTCATTTAGACATCAAGAAATGTTTGGCAAAGTTGGAGGACATATGCCTGCAATAGAACTAACTTTAGAGAAAGAAGATACTCCATATTTTAAGGATATATCTGTGTGGGAAAAATACGATCCTATAACGATTGCTAAAAATAATGAAATTTCAAAGGAACTTAAAGTTTATCTTGATGCAGGAAATCAAGATGAAGGACATTTTTATGAAGGATGTAAAGTTTTGCAGGATATATTAGAAAAGAAACAAGTAACATCTCAAAACCACATTTATGATGGACATCATAATGGAGCATATATAATATCTAATTTAGAAAAATATTTAGAATTTTATAATTCATAAATTACAAGTTGAAAGTTAGGTGTATTTATGGAATATGACAAATTAGAATTTGAAACAACTTTTAAGAATGGGGATATGATTCCAGTAGAATATACTGGGTATGGAAAAAATATATCTCCAGAATTTAGAATTAAAAATTTATCAGATAAAGCAAAAAGTTTAGTAATAATTTTAGAAGATTTAAGTCATCCGATAAAGAACTTTACTCATTGGATTGCGTGGAATATAAAGGCAAATTCTGTAATTCCAGAAAATGTTGGAAATATGGATAATGTTATGCAAGGAATTGCCTATGGATTTCATAAATATGCAGGAGCAAAACCACCAATGTTTCAAAAACACAATTATAAATATACAATATATTCATTAGATAACACTTTAGAATTGTCATCTAATATTATGAAAAAGAAACTTTTGAAAGCAATGAATGGGCATATTTTACAAAAGGGAACTATTATAGGTTATTTTAAAAGATAAATTACAATATATAGGGCAGGTAATTGAATTTATCTGTCTTTTATTATATAATCGTAGCAGAAGATAGTAAATTTATCGTTAAGATTAAAATTTATTGTGGGGAGATGTATCGTATGAAAAAGAAAATAGGTATTAGTATAGGAATATTGGTAATTGTACTTATAGTTGCAGGGATTATTACAAATTATTCAGATAGTGCTAGAGTAACAACAGGACACGAGCCAAAGTGTTGCATAAAGGTAGTTAGCAATGATGGAAGTAAAGTAACTTATTGGGGATTAGGTTATAAAGTAGTTCGTTATGTTGGAGTATCTCCAAACGAGCCTTATGAAAGCAATATTGGTGTAAAAATGGGAAATTGGTTTATGAAATATGAATTACCAAAAGCTGATATTATTGAAATTGAATATGAAGGACAAATAATTACTATTACAGATATAAAAGATATAGGAATTATAGAAAATATATTATTAAATTCAAAATATAATGGAGAAATATGCAATGGAATAAATACTCACAAAATAATATTAAATAAGGATATTTATTATATTAAAGAATCTTGCAAAGAAATACAAAAAGGAGATAAACAAGCGACAATTTCAACAGAAGATTTAGAAACAATCAATAATATTATTTTTCAAAATAAAACTAATGAAATAAAAAGTATAGCAGAAAGCTATACTTTTACAAAAACATATAATGTAGTAAATGTAGCTGACAGTAATGATGAAAATTACTTATACTTAACAATTAGGCAATTTCAAGATGAAAAAGTAAAAACGGTCAAAGTACAAAGAAGTTTAGCAAATACTGTTGAAAAAGAAAATAATTATGAGTTTACTTTTCAATATACAAATAATATCCCTGAAGATAACATAGAATCAATATTTGCAAATACTATGCTTATTGCAATAAAGAAAACAGATAAACAAGGATTAGAGCAAGTTCAAGATTCAATTAGATAATCATCTCGAAAAATTACAATATATAAAGGAGGAAAAATAATAATGGATAAGAAAAAAATGATGAACTGGATAATAGCAATAATAGTTGCTATCGTGTATTTAACAGTAAGTATTATATTTAAGTCTTGGGCATATTCTTGGCTTATATGGGTTGCGTACGCAACTTATAGATTTATTGTTAAATAACTAAATTACAATTTGAAAGTGAGATGAAGTAATGAATATTCACTTTGGATTTTCATATATAGGGTTCATATTTTTGTTAATGCTAATGATACCTAATATTATATGGAGTAAAAATCAACCTAAAGACTATGATAAATATGTTAAAAATGAGAATAAAGTATTATTATTATTTGAAAGAATTGGAGAAATGCTAGTAACTTGTATATCATTGATATTTATTGATTTCAATATAAATAAAATTTCAAATTGGTCTATTATCTTGTTAATTGCATTTATTCTAATGATTTTATATGAAATATATTGGATAAGATATTTCAAAAGTAATAGAACAATGAAAGATATGTATAGTAGTTTATTAGGAATACCTGTTGCAGGAGCAACTTTGCCAATATTTGCATTTCTGTTATTAGGTATATATGGTAAAAATGTATTTTTAATTATTGCAACAATTATATTAGGAATTGGACATATTGGAATACACTTAAATCATAGAAAAGAAGTTAGATAAATTATAAGTTTTTAAGGAGAACAAAAATATGGATATATCAATTAGAAAATGGAAAATAGAAGATGCAGAAGAATTAAAAAATGCAATAAACAATGAAAAAATTTTAGATAATTTACGAGATGGAATACCATATCCATATACAATAGAAAATGCACAAGAATTTATCACACAAACTTTAAATGCTCCTAAAGATAGTCAATATTCTTGGGCGATACTAGTAGATAATAAAGTGATTGGAAGTGTTGGTGTATTTAGAAAAGATAATATTCATTATCAAACAGCAGAAATCGGCTATTATATAGCCGAAGAATATTGGGGAAATGGTATTATGACAAAAGTTATAACAGAAGTATGTAATTATATATTTAATGAAACTGATATAATTAGAATATTTGCAGAGCCATTTGCTTATAATGTAGCTTCCTGTAAAGTTTTGGAAAAAGCAGGGTTTGAATTAGAAGGCATATTAAGAAATAATGCAATTAAGAATAATAAAATATTAGATATGAAAATGTATTCTATTATTAAAAAGTAAACGCAAAATTACAATTTTTTAAAATAATTACTTGACTATGCCATTACAGGTTAGCTTACAATTATAACAGAGGTGGTTATAATGTTAATAAATGAAGTTGCAAAATTGTGTAATTTAACTAAAAAAGCAGTTGAATATTATACAGAACAAAAACTAATATGTCCTAGTATCCTAGAAAATGGATATAGAGATTTTTCAAAGAAAGATGTAGAAATTTTAAAGCAAATTGCTTTATATAGAAGATTAGGATTAAGTATATCTGAAATTAAAAGTATTCTTGCTAATCCAGATGAATTAAAAAGTATTTTATATAAGAAAACTCTTGAATTAGAGCAAGAAAAAGCAAAACAGGATATTTTACAAAAGTTATGCAATGGAGAAAGTTTAGAAAAATTAGAACAAGAAATAAATAATATAAATTCTAAAACAATTATCATTAAAAAGTTGATGGATTTATTTCCTAGTTATTATGGAAAATTTATAAGTTTGAATTTTTCTAGGTATCTTACAGGAAGAATTGAAACAAAGGAACAATTGGAAGCATTTAAAGAAATTATTGATTTTTTTGATAATGTACCTAATATTAAAATACCAAAAGACTTACAAGAATATTTAGATGAGTATTTAGAAGAATATTCAAGTGAAAAAGGTCAAAAAATAATAAATAGTATTATTCAATCAAAGGATAAAAATATAAGAAATATAGATGAGTTTGTAAGAAAAAATAAGGAATCACTAGACAAATATAATGAATATAAGAAAACAGAAGAATTTAAAAATTCACCTGCTAATAGATTAATGGAACTAATGAAACAAGTTTGTGCTACAAATGGATATTATGAAAAGTTTATACCTGCAATGAGAAAGTTAAGTCCATTATATAATGAATATTATGAGGAAATGTTAAAAGCAAATGAACAATTTATTAAAAATTATCCTGAATATACAGAATAATATCTATTAAACAAATTACAATTTTGTAAGGAGGTATCTATGAAAAAGAAAGCTATAATTACAATTTCGGTTATGATTGCAATATTAGTTTTATGTGGAATATATTTACATTATGAAAACACCAAATTACAAGTAAGTAATTATAATATAATCAATCATAATATACCTGTTGATTTTAATAACTATAAAATAGTGCAAATATCAGACTTTCACAATAATAAATCTAATGCTTTAACTAATGATTTAATAAAAGAAATAGAAAAACAAAAACCGAACATTATTGTTTTGACAGGAGATTTAATTGATTCAAATAAAATAGATATAGAAGTTGCTACAGATTTTATTAAAAATATAAACAATATTGCACCTATTTACTTTATTTCTGGCAATCATGAATCCAATATTAGTAGTTATCCAGAACTTAAAGAACAACTAGAAAAAAATAGGGTTATTGTTTTAGATAATAAAACTGAAGTGTTAAAAATAAATGAATCAAAGATAAACTTAATAGGTATAGATGATCCACGAATGGCTCACGAAAATTTTGTATCAGATTCTGAAATAATAAAAGTTGAGTTAGATAATGCAAAATACAATGAAAATAAATATAGTATATTGCTATCTCACAGACCAGAATTGTTTGATACTTATGCAGAAAAGGAATTAGACTTAATTTTAGTAGGACATGCACATGGAGGGCAAATAAGAATACCATTTATAGGTGGAATTGTTGCTCCAAATCAAGGATTTTTTCCTAAATATACAAGTGGAATATTTGAAGAAAATAAAACAACAATGGTAGTAAGTAGGGGGATTGGGAATAGTATTTTGCCTTTTAGAATAAATAATAGACCAGAATTAGTAATTGTAACATTAAATAATAAGTAACACAAAATTACAATCTATTGATAGATTTCCAAAAATGTTAGGTTTAAGTGTCAATATTCCAGTATGAAATGGTAGAAATAAGTGCGATAAAATTCTACAATAATAATAGATATTGGTTAATATCAAATTATGTAGAAAGGAAGATGTAACAATGAAATTTAACGAAAAACTAATTAAGTTAAGGAAGGCAGCAGGGTTATCTCAAGAAGAACTAGGAAACAGACTAGATGTAGCAAGGCAAACTGTTTCAAAGTGGGAACTCGGAGAAACAACACCAGAAATGGATAAATTAGTAGAATTATCTAATTTATTCAATGTTAGTATGGATGAAATGGCAAAGGAAACAGAAATACCAGAAGTAATTGCAAGAGAATTAGACCATAAAAAAATTGATTCAGTTTATAATGATGTTGGAACAGCAAAAAAAATCATAAAACATTATATAATAATTTTCGGAACAATAGCAATTATAATAGCAATAATACTGATAAATTACTTTGTTAGAACAGCCTTTCATTTATGGTAATTCAATAATTTAAGTAAAATTGTAAGGGAGTAAATTTACTCCCTTTTCAATTACCATAAATGCAGGTAAGAAGTTGAAAATTATTATCATTTTGTGTTATAATCATCTCGAGAAATTACAAGTTATAGAGAGGATTATCATAAATATTATATAAAAAATGAAATATAACAAAAAGAGATATTAAAAACAAGTTAGTATCTCTTTTTTGTGTCTAATTATATTTTAAATCTAAATTTTCATTAAAAATTTTTTTAAAAATGTCCCATTTTTCATTTCTCAATCGCTGTTATAGATAAGAGAGAAAATCTCATATATAAAAACTTCAAAAAAAAATAAAATTTTTTCAAAAAAAGGTCAAGTTTTTGATTTTTCAATCGCTGTTATAAGTAGGAGATTTAAAATCACATATACAAAAAATAAAATTTTTTTGAAAAAAACATAACCTTTTTAACTTTTCAAACGCTGTTATATATGAGAGGGAAAATCTCGAAAAATTAAAGAACATTGAAAATTGAATAGCAATTCATTAGATACAGTCCTTTGATTACTTGAGCTAGTAATAAAATCTATTACTTAAATATTAGCTTGCAACTAATAAGGCGAAGATAAGTGTAAGAGGAAAGAAACTTTTGTATAGTCATAGAACGAGCGTTAAAAGCGTCCCACGCAATGAGTACAAGCCTGTAAACAGGTAGGTGAAAATCCTATGAGATGTAAGCAAAACATCTGTCTAATGAATTATTGGAAAAGGTATAAAGAGAAAATATACCAATAACTACCAAAGAAAATTGAATGGTAGTGTTTTTATCAATCACTTAAAGGAGATGGTAACATTGATTGAGAAAGTTTTAACAAATAACAGTGAAAAAGTAGATAAAAAATTACTCCAATATACACTACAATTAAGAGCATTAAATCATTTAAAAAATAATAATAAAATAGATGAAATAGTATATAAATCAACAAAAGCTAAAATAAATAAAAATTCACACATTTGAAAATAAGAAGATAAAAATATAATGTGTTAGTGGTTAAAAATTGGAAAAGGAGGTATGAATGAATGTAACTTTAATAAAAAAAGTCGATGGACGAATAAATCGTACAACTGGTTTAAAGGTTACAACAGGATTAAGAGTAACAGCATATTGTAGAGTAAGTACAGATGATGAAGACCAAAAAAACAGTTATGAATCGCAAAAAGCATATTACAAAGAAAAAATAACCTCTAATCCAGAATGGAGGTATATAGAAATTTATGCAGATGAGGCAATTTCTGGTACATTAGACTATAAAAGAAATGACTTTATGAAAATGATACAGGACGCTTTAGATGATAAATTTGATATGATAATGACAAAGTCAATATCAAGATTTGCAAGAAATACAGTAGACACACTAAAATATGTAAGAATGTTAAAAGAGCATAATGTAGCTGTATTTTTTGAAGAAGAAGGAATAAATACATTAGAAATGTCAGGAGAATTACTATTAACAATATTAAGTTCAGTAGCACAACAAGAAAGCGAAAATACATCTACACACGTAAAATTAGGACTAAAAATGAAAAAGGAACGAGGAGAACTAATTGGCTTTGGTGGTTGTTTAGGTTATACTTATAATCCAGAAGATAACACTTTAACTATAAATGAACAAGAGGCAGAAATTGTTAGACTAATTTATGAAAAATATTTAGAGGGATTTGGAGCAGAAAGTATATCAAGACAATTAACTAAACTGGGAATAAAAACACCAAAGGGAAAAGCTGTATGGTGCGAAACAACAGTAAGAAAAATACTAAAAAATGAAAAATACAAAGGAGATGTACTACAAGGAAAAACATTTACAATAGACCCAATTAGTCATAAAAGATTATCTAATATGGGAGAGGAAGATAAGTATTATATTTCTAATCATCACGAGGCAATAATAGACGAAGAAACATTTGAAAAAGTACAACAAATAATGAAAGAAAGAAACGGAGGCAGGTCAGCAAGTAGGAAAGTTGGAAATGTAGGAAGAAAATACCCAATGAGTAATAGAATTAGATGTGGATTTTGTGGAAGTACCTTTACAAGAAGAAGTCTATATACAACAGCAAATCCAAAACCTGCTTGGCTATGTCAAACAGCAAGTAAACTAGGAAAAGAGTTTTGTAATAAATGTAAAATAATGAGAGCAGATGTATTAGAAAAGTCATTTGTAGACGCATATAAACTACTATGTAATGATAACAAATTATTAGTAGACAATTTCCTAAATAATATATCAAGTCTAATGAAAAGCAATTCTCCAAAAGATAATATAAAGAAACTAGAAACACAAAAAGAAGAATTAAAAAATAAATGCAATAAGTTATTAGACTATATGCTAGATGGTACAATTACAAAAGATATTTATACAGAAAAGAAAGATGAGTGTTTATTAAAAATAAAAGAAGTAGACACTAAAATAATGGAAATTCAAGCAAATATGGAAGATGACGACAGCATAGAAAGAGGCATAAAGAAATTAAAAAAAGTTTTTGACACTAACGCTATTATGGAAGAATTTGATATAGATGTCTTTGACACACTTGTTGACTATATTATTGTTGGAGGGTATAATGAAAGTGGCAGAGCAGACCCATATATGTTAAGATTTATTGTAAAAACTCATTCAAATATGTTTAAGAAAGAAAAAGATGTTTCAAAAGAGCATATAGTGGAACGAAACAAATTAACACAAGATTATAGAAATATAGTGTTATTAGATTTTATAGACCAACAAAATTTTATAGCTTACGATAGAGATAAAGACGGAAATTTTAAGAAAAAAGTAATAAAAAAGGTTAGAGTTAGGGTAGAATGTGATATGAGTAATGAAAATTAGTAACCTTACAACAACACTTACTCCATATTAAGACTACCTTACACTCAGACCCACACCACACATGTGGAGTGTGTGGCAGTGCTACAACTAAAGCAAGACATGTAATACTTGATTTTGATATGGTTTCAGAGATTATAACTTTTGAAGAAAAAGGCAGATTTGGGAAAGAAAAACATCAAAATTTGAGTGTGAAAGTTAAAGTGGTTGCTTAAGTGGTAAGTGGAAACACATAAATGAAATTTTAGAAAATGGAGCAAAGTGTTTAAAATACTGGAAAAATTGCGATTGTATCTACTGTAAGCATAACAGGTATAGGTTGTGTTGGTTAGTAGATATGAAACAAAGTTAGATGTTTCAACTATTAGAAAGAATTTATTAAAAGGAGTTATAGAGAATCTTTATTAAATGGGTGTCAGTAGAGATATGTGCTGATACTTATTTTTTATAGGACGAAAATTTAATAAAATTCGGCTTATAAAAATTCATAGGACGAAAAAGTTAAAAAATTCGTCCTATAACATTTGCATACCAATTTTAATCTCCAATAAAAATAATATCAAGAGTAAAATAAACTCACTTCGTTCGCTCTTGACATTATTTCCATTGGAGATTTTGTGGCAATTAAGCAAATGTAAGGATAAATATGTTTTGCAAATATTGGTAAAACACTATTAAAAATTGTTAATTTGTGATATATTATCTGTAGTTTTAAAGACATATTGAACTATTATAATTTTAGAAATAATTTTGAAAAGAGGAAATATATAATATGAAAATAAGAATAGCAAAAAAAGAAGATGTTGAGCAAGTATGGAATATAGGTAATAATGTATCTGAATTTAAGACAGCAGAAAATGTTGTTATATTTTGGCCAGAAGAAACATTGGAAAATTGCATTAATAAAGATGATATTTTGTTTTATGTTGTAGAAATAGAAAATAAAATTATAGGTTTTTCAATAGTTAATTTAAATAAATCATTAGGAAAAGCAGAAATAGAAAATATCTATGTATTACCAGAATATAGAAAAAATAAAATTGGTACATCAATATTAGATGAAATTTTGAAAGAATTAAAGGCTAGGAAGTATGATAATGTAAATTGTTTAGTAGATGAAGCAACTGAAATTTATAAAAGATATGGATTTACAAAGGGAAAAGATTTTGCATGGATGGATATAGCATTATCAGATAAATTTAAGAGAGGTTAAATATGAATATTATAGAAATTTATAAAAAATATCATTTACCAGAAAGCTTACAAATGCACATGTTAAGAGTTGCAGCATGTAGTAATTTAATAATAGATAACTGGAATGGAAAAGAAATAGATAAAGAAGCAATTATTAGAGTTTGTTTATTACATGATATGGGGAATATGGTAAAAATACCAGAAGATTTTTCAAAGTATGAAGAATTCATAAAGATAAGAAAAAAGTACTTTGATAAATATGGAACAAACGACCACGAAATCAATTTAGAAATAGGAAGACAAGAAGGATTAACAGAGAAAGAAATTATTATATTGGATGGAAAAAGGTCAAGAAAAAATGAAGAAACATTAGAATCAGACTCTTATGAAAGAAAAATTTGTGCATACTGTGACCAAAGAGTAGCACCAGATGGAGTTGTAGGAATAAAAGAAAGATTAGAAGATGCAAAAATTAGATATAAAGATAAACCATTATCAGTATGGTCAAATGAAGAAAAAGCAAATCATTTAATAGAATGTTCTTTAGGTATAGAAAAGCAGATTATGAAACATTGCAACATAAAGCCAGAAGATATAAATGATAATAGTATAAAAATATATATAGAAAAATTAAAAGAATATGAAATATAGTAGGAGGACTTATGAATAAAAGAAAAGTTGTTACACTATGTGGTTCAGTAAAATTTTATGATAAAATGCAAGAAATAAATGAAAAATTAGCATTAGAAAATGAATATGTAGTAATTGGACTAACACCTCGTGTTACCAATAGAAATTTTACAGAACATGACAAAGAATTATTAGGTGAATTACATAGAGCAAAAATAGATTTATCGGATGCAATATTTGTAGTAAATGTAGATGGATACATTGGGGAAAGCACAAAAGGAGAAATAGAATATGCTAAACAAAGAGAAAAAGAAATAATGTATTTAGAAAGTATTTAGGGAGGAATTATATGATAGATATTGCAAGGGCAAAAAATGCTTTTAAAGATTTTTTAGAAGAATACAAAGATAAAAGCGACTTAGGATTTGAATTAAAAATAGTACATACTTATCATGTTGCAGAAAATGCGAAGAAAATAGCACAAGAATTAAATTTAAGTAAAGAAGATATAGAACTAGCTGAATTAATAGGAATACTACATGATATAGGACGATTTGAAGAATTAAAGATTACAAAGGAATTAAATAGTGTTAAATTTGATCATGCAGGACATGGCTCCAAAATGTTATTTGAAAAAGGTATGATTAGAAAATTTATAGAAGATAGTCAGTATGATAATATAATAAAAAAAGCAATAGAAAATCACAGCAGATTAGAAATTGAAGAGAATTTAGATGAAAGAACTTTATTACATTCTAAAATAATAAGAGATGCAGATAAAATAGATAATTATAGAGTAAAGAAAGATGAAAAAATAGAAGCAATATTTCCTAAAAGAGTAAATAAGATAGAAGATATGGAAGAATCAAAGTTATCAGACAAAGTTTATAATACTATTTTGGATAAAAAATGTGTTGACATACATGATAGAGTAACACCATTAGATTTTTGGGTTTGTATATTAGCTTTTACATTTGACTTAAATTTTGATGTATCTTATAAAATAGTAAAAGAAAATGACTATATAAATGTGCTAGTAGATAAATTTGAATATAAAGATGAAGAAACTAAAAATAGAATGGAAAAAGTAAGAAAAATTATAAATGAATATATAAATGAAAAAGTAAATTGAAGTTTGTAGAGAAATTATAAATGAAGGAGTAATGATGAAAATATTGTTATCGAGTAATAAAGAAATTATAAAAGAATATATTGTTAAAAATTCTAAAATTGGATTTATTCCTACTGCTTCAGAATTGGATAATGATAGATGGTACATGGAAAAAGATAGAGAAGATCTTATTAAAATGAAATTTAATGTAATAGATATTGACATTTCAAAGGAAAGTAAAGAAAAAATTATAGAAAAGTTTAATAGTGTAGATGTAATATTTGTTGCTGGTGGAAATTGTTTCTATTTATTACAACAGTTAAAAATAAAAGATGTTTTGCAAGAGTTAATAGAGTTTGCGAATAATAAAATATATATAGGTTCAAGTGCTGGTTCATGTATTACTTGTCCATCTATTGACTATGCTGAAAAATTAGATGACATATCACAAGCACCACTATTAAGTAATTGTAATGCAATGAATTTAGTAGATTTTTATATTTTACCTCATTATAACAGCAAAGAAAAATATACTAAATTAGCTGATGAAATTGAAAGCAGTTATAACAATTATAAATTTATAAAATTATCTAATGAACAAGCTATTATAGTAGATAATATGAACAACTATAAAGTAGTTGAAACAAAATAGAAAATTATAAAATTAGAACAAGTAGAGAAATCTAATAATAATGAAAAAAGTAAGCTATTAGAATTATAGGAGAGGAATAGGTGTTAGTATGGAATATTCTTTTAGAAATTGCACATTAGATGATTTTGACTTTTTATTTGAATTAAAAAAGCAGAACTTTAAATGGTATGTTGATAAAATTTGGGGTTGGAAAGATAATGAACAAAAAGAAAGACTAAAACAAGACTTAGAAGAGCATTTGCAACATAAACGAATTATATTAGTGGATAATAAAGGGGTTGGAGTATATGCAGTATATATAACAGAAGATGGGAAATTCTTTATAAATGAAATAAGTATATTAAAAGAATATCAAAATAAAGGAATTGGAAGAAAAATTTTAGAAGAACAACTAAAAGAAAATCAATCAAAAGGAATTAGAACAATTCTACAAGTATTTAAAGATAATCCAGCTAAAAATCTATATGAAAAATTAGGTTTCAAAGTATATGGAGAAACTGAAACACATTATCAAATGGAAAATGTAAAATAAATATTAATATAAACAAGAGGTGGAAAAAATGCAGTTATTTTCAAAAGAAGTAAAAGGATTGGAGAAAATAAGGAAAATCATAAATCAATTTATAAACAACAAGATTTTTAAATAAATTTTAAAATAAAAAAACTATAGCTCATATATTTCTATATAAGCTACATTCTAAATCATAACTGCTTACCGAAGTAAGCCTTCTCGGTCATCTAATAAAAGTATAATAGAAATTTTAATAAAAATCAATAATTTTTAACAAATTTTATATAAATACTTGCCGGAAACTCTCGTAAATGATACAATATTTACGAGAGTTTCCGGCAAAGGAGAGAAAAGAATGGAAAATATAGATATTATAAAAAAGTTATTAAAAAAGAATAACGGAATAATAACAACAAAAGAGGTAGAAGACCTAGGAATTAATAGCAAAATTTTAACTAGAATGATTGAAAAAGGAATAATAGAAAGAGTTTCAAGAGGACTTTATATAAGTATAGACACATTAGAAGATAAATATTTTATTACACAGGCTATTTGTAAAAAAGGAATATTCTCTCATGAAACAGCTTTATATTTTCACGATTTATGTGATAGGACACCTATAAAATATCAATTAACAATACCAAGTTATTATAATAATGTATTGATTAAAGATAAAGATTATCAATTTTTCTATTTAAGAGATGAACTATATGAAATAGGTATGACAGCGATGAAGACACCTTATGGAAATAAAGTAAAAGTTTACGATTTAGAAAGAACGATATGCGATATTATACGAAATAAAAAGAAAATTGAGATTGCATTATTTACGGATGCTATGAAAAGATATGCTGAAAGAAAAGATAGAAATTCAATAAAGTTACATAAATATGCAAAACTATTTAATATAGAAGATGAAGTAAGAAAATACTTGGAGGTGTTGCTATGATAGCTAAGAATAGAGCACAATTAAAAGCATGGATAAAAAACATGTCAGCAAAAGTTGATGTAAATGAAAATATCATTTTACAAAACTATATGCTAGAGAGATTATTAGAAAGAATTTCAGTATCAAATTATAAATATAAATTTGTATTAAAAGGTGGTATGTTAATAACAGCTATAGTTGGAATAGATATGAGAAATACACTAGATATGGATGCAACAATAAAAGGTTTTGATTTAGAAAAAGATAACCTTGAAAATATATTAAACGAAATATTTAGTATAGACTTAAATGATGGTGTAACTTTTGAATTTAGAAACATAAAAGAAATAAGACAAGAAGATGAATATGGAGGATATAGAGTATCATTAGATGCAAAATTTGATAAATTAGTTGTACCTATGAAATTGGACATAACAACAGGAGATGTAATTATTCCTAAAGAAGTTAATTATAAATTTGATTTAATGTTTGAAGATCGCTCTATAGAAATACTCGCATATAATATGGAAACAGTAATAGCGGATAAATTTGAAACAATCATATCTAGAAATATTGATACAACAAGAGCAAGAGATTTTTATGATATTTATATACTTTGGACTACACAACAGCAAAATTTTGATAAAGAATTGCTAGGACAAGCTATTGCAAAGAAATTCGAATATAGAGAGTCTATAGATAATTTGAAGAATATTGATGAGATAGTGGAAGTTATAAAAGAAAGTGATGCATTAAAAGAACATTGGAAGAATTATCAGACCAAGTTTAGTTATGCTGAAGATATTAGTTATGAAGATGCGATGAGGGTGATAGAAGAAATAACAAGTGAATTAAGAAAATAAATTTCATAACTGAATATATAGAATAATTAAATATATATGAAAATGGGAGCAAAATATGGAAGATTCTAATAGCAAATTAAAAAGAATAAAAAGATTTTTTTTAAATAAAAATTATAAAGTAAAAGAATATTTAAAATGGTATAAAATATATGATAATAAAAGACATTTTTTAGTTAAGCAAAAAATCATGAATTTACTAATGATTATTTTTATATTAAGTATAGGTATATTAAGTATATTTATATTTTTTTATGCTATTAATGATTACAAAATTGAAAATATAATAGAACTGAATAAAAAATTTAATATTGAATCAAAGGATATATTATTAGCTCAAATTAGTAATACATTGATAATAATTTCAGTAATATCTTTATTATCTGGCTTATCTGAAAGTTATATATTAGGAAAAAAACATATTAATGTTATTTTTCCTAATAATAGTTTTCTATCATTGCTAAAAATTTTTATAATTTTAGTACTCCTACTATTTGTAAATACTATCGAATGCCTAAAAGATAGTAGTCAAGTACTAATATTAATAAATTTCTTGATTTCTCTTATACTTATATTTTATATGTGTATTAAAATGATTTGGTTCTATACTCATAAAAATTGGTTTGGGAATAATTTATTATGTATGTATTTAGAAAAACAAAAGAAACATATAAAAAAAGCTGTTCCTTTAAATAGTCATGAATGCAAAGATGTTATAGAATTAAAAAATCAAACATTGATATTAATACAGAAGAACGATAATGATTATAATTATAATATTCACAACATAATGAATCTTATAGATTTAACCTTATTTAATAACAAGAGAATTCTTCAAGAATATTATACAGAAATGATTTTTAGAAGTGATTTGATTAGTGCTATACATGAAATTGTTTCTCATTTGATCCTATATAATAAACATATCGAGGCTGCAAATATATATTGTAAGCTTTATACAATGTTTGCTTATTATAAATTTGTACCTGTTCATGATGATTATAAAATGCAAAATGTTGCTAATTTGATAGACAAAATAAAATACATTCAAACTGAAAGTCAAGAAAAAGAATATATAAATCTTATATGGAGAATTATTAAATTAGATATGTATTTAATTTTTCTATATGAAAATGTTATAGATTTTAGCTATTGTAGATTATATAAATATGATTCTATATATATGTTTACTAGTAATAGATATTTGGAATCTGTATATACATGTGTTATTGAAAATAAGAATTTAACTAAAAATGAAAAGTACAGAGTACTGGAAGAATTATATGATAATATAAGATTAATGGAACATGGGGAAAAATTTCCAGATAGGGATATTAATGATTTCCTACAAAGAAAAAACATACATAAAGAAGAAATATTCATACCATATCTTATAAAGGGTGAGCCAATAATTATAATGTTTTTGAAAATGATTGAAAACAATGATATTAGAGCAATAAAAATATTTAGAACAATGAATTTATCAAAAGAATTTATGCATTATATAATTATGAGTATTACACTATCGGTAATCACTATAATAAGCAAAAATAACACTAGAGAATATGTTGATGATTTAAATATAGACATTGATAAAATAAATTATCTTTTCAAAGAAACGAAATTTCATAAAATAACTTTGGATAGTGATGAATTAAATAATTTATATAAATTATTTAATGAAAACTATTTTTATAAGAAGAAAAGAGCTTATTCATTAAGACCTAGATTAGAAACAACAGAAAATGCATTAAAAAATTATTTTTATTTCTTGTATAAAGATATAGATAAAGTAGAGGAATTTTATAAATTAGAAAATTGTAGAAACTTTATTCCAGATGAAAAATTACAAGAGAGTATTAAAAACCTAAGTATTGTAAATAAAATTACATCAAAATCTAATAATAATTAGAAAAAATACATAAATACTAAAGGCAGGAAAGCGAGTGTTCACACATCGCCTACATACATTGAATGGCAAGCCTTCAAGAGTTAATAAAAGAACAAAAATTTTAAGCAGATTTTATGTGAAAATTCACCGAATGAACCACTAGAAAATACCCATTAGAGTGCGAAAGTTCACTAAATGTACTAAATTTTATAAAAATATAGCAATTAGTTCACCAAGTGTACTTGAATTTAATTGAATTTTAAAATAAAGTACACCAAGTGAACTAAAGATTTAAAAAAATTAGTAAAAAGTACACTAAGTGAACCCACAAATAAGGATTATAAAATAAATTTTTAAAATTTTTATACAAGTACACTTAGTGTACTTACCTAAAAATCAATACTTTATAAATTTTAATGAGACAAAAGGGAAAAAAATGGGAATTGAACTTTATAGAACAGCATAATATAATTGTATTATCAAAAAATGTAAAACATTTAAGTCAGTCGAAGCTAGCCGACTGGCTTTTTCTGTTGCCTTTTTTGAAATTTAAATTATTCAAGGAGGAGAATTTTTATGTTATATGAAATCAAATTTGATAATACGAAAAACATCAAACTAAATGAAAATATCTTTAAATGCAGTATAAAAATAGCAATATTAAACAAAACATTTAATGCAGGACTAATCAAAGAAAAGAGATATTTAGAACTAAAACAAAATATCTTACAAGAATATAATTTAACTCACATAGGTATTTGAAAATTTAATATTTTGATGTATAATAAGCACATAAAGATTCTCTAAACTTGAGAAAGAGAGGTTTTAGATAGTGTTGAAAAATGACTGAAACGAATTTTTCATACAGTATCTTAATGCCGAAAGAATGGAGGTTAAATTTGAAAGTACAAGTTATAGAGAAGAAAAAAGGTCGAATTAATAGAACAACAGGAGAAGAAATAAAAGGAAATTTAAGAGTATGTGCCTATGCAAGAGTAAGTACAGAAAAAGAAGAACAAATAAACAGTTATAATTCTCAATTAAAGTATTATGAAGAAAAGATAAAAGCAAATAGTGATTGGAAATATGTTGGCATTTATGCAGATGAAGGTATAACAGGAACTTTAGACTATAAGAGAGATGGCTTTATGAAAATGATGCAAGATGCTACAAATAACAAATTTGATATGATAATTACAAAATCAATATCAAGATTTGGAAGGAATACAGTTGATACCTTAAAATATGTAAGAGGGTTAAAAGAAAAAGGAATTGCTATTTACTTTGAAGAAGAAAGAATAAATACTTTAGAAATATCTGGAGAAATCATGCTAACAGTATTAAGTGCAATGGCACAACAAGAAAGCGAAAATATATCTTCTCATGTAAAACTAGGATTACAAATGAAACAAAAAAGAGGAGAACTAATTGGATATAATGGTTGTTTAGGATATGTATATGATAAAGATACAAAAGAAATATCAATCAATTATGAAGAAGCAGAAATTGTAAGATATATCTTTGAAAGATACTGCCAAGGAGTAGGCTGTACAACAATAGCTAAAGAACTAACCAATATGAAATATAAAACTCCAACAGGTAAAAAGAAATGGCACGAATCAACAATACGAGGAATCTTAAAAAATGAAAAATACAAAGGAGATGTCTTACAAGGAAAAACATATACAACAGATCCAATATCTCATAGAAGAGTAGTCAATATGGGAGAAGAAAATCAATATTACATACAAGAACATCATGAGCCAATAATCTCTGAAAGAATGTTTAATCAAGCACAAGAAATTCTTCAAAAACGAGGAGGAGTACGAGGCTCTGGGAGGAGAAAAGGCAATTTTAGTAGAAAATATCCTTTTAGTAGCAGACTATATTGTGGCTTCTGTGGAAGTTTATTAACAAGAAGAAATTGGCATTCTGGAACTAAAAATAGTATTACAGTTTGGCATTGTATGGAATTTGTAAAACATGGAAAAGAAAATTGCCCACATTGTAAAGCTATGAAAGAAAGCATTATAGAAGAAGCATTTACAGAAGGCTATAAACTACTATGTAATAACAATAAAGAGTTAATCCAAACATTCTTAAACGAAATGGAAGAAATGATACAAGAAGAAAGTAATGAAAGTTCTATTAAAAGACTAGAGGAAGAAAAACAAATTTTAAAAGAAAAGATAGACAAATTAATTGATTTAAACTTAAATGGAACAATAACATTAGAAACGTTACAAGAAAAGAAAGCAAAACTACAAAACAAAATAAATAGCATAGAAAAAGAACAAGAGCATTTACAAATAGAATTAGAAGATTCAATGAGTTTAAATCAAGGATTAAACAAGTTTAAAACATTGTTTAAAGACAATAAAATCATGCCAGAATTTGATAAAGATGTTTTTGAATTAATGATAGAAAAAGTTATAATAGGAGAAAAGGACAGTAAAGGGAAAGCTAATCCAAGAGTAATAACATTTATCCTAAAATCTGAAAATGAAATTAAATGCAAAGATGACAAAAAAGAAGACAAAAATCAACAGTCATCATACGAGATAAGCAAAAACCATCTACAGCCTATGTGTGAGCCATGTGGAATGCGTGGTTCTGTTAACTAAAGTACATAAAGAATAGTGTGAAAATGCTTGATAAATATGCTACTTAGTTTGGCAGGCGCATCATTAAATGCAAGAAGGGTAATCGATATCTTACTTGAATGTTTCGGACCTTCGTATAATCCTATAAAGATTTTGGAAAGAGAACAATATTGGAAAAGTTACTTGGACACTATAAAGAATCAGTATAATGATAACTGATTGAATTTTATTTATTAATTTGTAGGAGGTGTTGCCATGAGAGTTTTGGATTTAGATATGGACTATTTCATGACTAAAATAGCAAGTACTCCATTTACTTGTGAAGAAAGGCTTGATGAAGAGTACTATGGGGATTCAGTATGGACTGAGGAGGAAGTTCGACAATTTTTGGAGCAAAATTTAGGATTATCAAAAAATCACAAAATTCCTGGAAGAATTGTGAGTGGTCATAATGAAGCTCTGTTATTTTGGGAAGAACTTATTAATAACAAAATGCTTTCGGATCCTTTTGATGTTGTTCATGTTGATTCTCACGCTGATTTAGGATTGGGTGACACATCATGGAGTTTTTTGCAAAGCCTGTTTCTTACACTTCCTATTGATTCAAGAAGAAAAATAAGTGAGTATGAATTTTGCGATGAAATAAAAGGAATTAGTATAGGTGATTATTTGCTTTGGGCAGTTGCCTATAAAATGGTTTCATCTATCACATATTGTGCGAATCCTCATGGACACAAGAATGATTATCTATGGGAGACTCTAAAGGATTTTCATGAAGAAGACTTGTGGGATAAGCCTGTAAAAAATTATATACAGTTAAAGTATAATGAAACGATGGAAATGCCTGAGTATAATTCGTCTGATGCATATAAGAAAAAATATCTTGAGGGTGCAATAAAAGATCCTGAAGTTGAACTATTAATTATTCCAACAATTGATGATGTAAAATTTGCAGGAGATTTTGACTATGTAGTTATGGCACAATCTCCAAATTATACTCCGGCAAGTGCAGATTTCATAATAGATATTTTTAGAGAATATATTGAAGAAATATAAAAAATAAAGCACTTGAAGTTGACAGGGTGTGCAGAATAATATAAATTTTTTATAAAAAAGTCAAGAACGTTTGGGAATAAAACTGAAAAAGGAAGTGTTTGAAAACCCAGTTCCTTTTTTTTCCGTTTTATGTTAAAATAATGGCAAAATAAATAATTGGAGATGAGGGCTAAATGGAAAAAATCATAGTTTTAGGTACCGGCACAGCCAGTGTTATAGAAAATTTTAATACTTGTTTTGTATTAGAAAATAGTAACAAAGAATATTTATTAGTAGATACAGGTGGAGGAAATAGAATATTAGGACATTTTAAAAAGGTAAATATAGATTTAACTAAAATCCATAATATTTTTATATCACATAAACATATTGATCATTTATTTGGCATGTTATGGATATATAGGTTTGTAGATTTAGCAATGCAAAAAGGGACATATGAAGGAACTTTAAATATTTATTGTCATGATGAAGTGGCAAAAATTATAAGAGAACAAATACATACTTTGCTAAGAAAGAGCCAACAACAATTTATAGACAAAAGAATTTTTATTAATATTGTAAATAACCATGAAAAAGTTAAAATTCTAAATTATGAATTAGAGTTTTTAGATATCCTATCAAAGAGTGATAAACAATATGGATTTAAGACAACATTAAATAATGGGAAAACACTTGCTTTTTTAGGAGATGAACCATTAGATGAAAAATTATATAATGATGTAATGAATATAGATTATTTGTTACATGAAGCATTTTGTTTAGAAACTGAATCAGATAAATATAAACCAAAAGAGAAGAACCATGACACAGTAAAGTCTGCAAGTTTAAAAGCACAAAAAATAGGCGCTAAAAATTTAGTATTATGGCACACACAGGAAAATTTAGGAAAAGATAGAAAGAGATTTTATATAAAAGAAGCTAAAGAGAATTTCGAAGGAAATGTATATGTTCCAAATGATTTTGAAGAAATAATTTTATAAAAGAGATGAAATTTTATGAAAAATTTAGTCAAAAGGAATAGCGTGAAATTAAGAGAAAAAGCCTAATGGTTTAATAAAGGAGAAAAGTATACAGAAAAAATACAAGAGAGTAGAAAATAATGAATTTTTACAATTGGAATATGTATAATTATAAAAAGTTTTTAATCTGTATTTTAATTCCAATTTAATAATTCAACAATTTCATCGTGAATTTTACCATTTAAATTCTATACTAAAATTCTAACTATGAACGTATTAATAGTCATGGAGAATATTGTAAATTAGTTAATAGTTAAATTAGAATTATTTATTTTAGATATTATACAAAATGAAATTTATATAAAGAGGTGTAAGTATATGAAAATAGTTTCTATAAACCCAAGCAATAATGAAGAGGTAGGTGCAATTGAAGAAACTACAAAGGAAGAAGTTATAAAAAAAGTAAATCTAGCAAAATCAGTAAAAAATAAGTGGGCTAGATTAGAGATAGAAGAAAGAATTGTTGTTTTGAAAGAAATATGTAATAAGTTTGAAGAAAATTCAGATAAAATTGCAAATTTAATATCATTAGAAATGGGAAAACCAATTAATCAATCAGAAAATGAAATAAAGTCTACATTAAAAACTATGAAATGGGACTTAGAAAATGCAGCAAATTGTATTGCTCCAGAAACAACCTTTGAAAGTGATAATGAAATACAAAAAGTATTTTATGAACCAAAGGGTATAGTAGTTGCCATTTCACCATTTAATTATCCGTTTTCATTATGTTGTGCAACAGCTTTCCAAAATTTAATAGTTGGGAACCTTGTAATTAGTAAGCCAGATCCAAATGTACCGCTTCTATATAAATTTTTAGAAGAAATATTAGATAATTCGAACTTACCAAGTGGTGTATGGCAATTTGTATTTGGAGGAAAAGAGATAGGAAGTTATTTAGTAGAACAAGATATTGATATGATTTGTTTTACAGGAAATACAAAAACGGGAGAATATTTATATAAAGTAGCAGCAAGTAAGATGATTCCAATCCTTATGGAGCTAGGTGGTTCTGCACCAGGAATTGTTTGTGAAGATGCAGACATTAATTGTGTTATTGATGGAATATTTAAAAAGAAATTTTCAAATAGTGGTCAATTATGCCATGCTTTAAAGAGATTAATTGTTCATGAAAATGTGTTTGGTGAAGTAGTGAATAAACTTAAAAGTATTGCTGAAAAACAGAACATTGGAGAACCACTGGATAGAAATACTACAATAGGACCTCTTGTAAATGAAAAACAAATCAATACTTTATTAGAACAATTTAATGATGCAAAAAGTAAAGGTGCAAATATTATCTGTGGTGGAAAGCAACTAAAAGGGAATTACTTTGAACCAACAATTTTAACAAATATTACAAAAGATATGAAAGTATGGGAAGAAGAAGTTTTTGGACCAATATTGCCTATTGTTACATTCAAAACAATAGAAGAAGCAATAGAACTTGCAAATGATACGATTTATGGTTTAGGCGGATATGTATTTACTACAAATAGAGAAAATTTTGAGAAAATAAGTAGAGAATTAAAAACAGGTATGGTAGCTTTGAATAATTTAGCATATTCTGCACCATATAATCCATTTGGAGGAGTAAAGAAATCTGGGCTAGGAAGAACTCGTGGAAAATGGGGACTAAGAGGATTATGTAATATAAAAGTGGTTACATTTGAAAATAATATGTAAAAGAGCTGAGGAAAGTGTTTTAGCAAGCACTTTCTTTTTTTAGCTTTTTATGATAATATAATATCGATATGAGAAACGAATAAGGAAAGGAAAATAAATCGATATGAATATTAATATAGAAATTCCTAAAGTAGAGGAACAGAAGGAAATAAATGACTTAGCAAGACAGATACAGAAAATTCATTTTAATTGGAGACCAGATTTATTTTTAAATGTAGAAGAAGTAATATCAAAAGAGAGATTAAGAGGATTATTGGATAAAAATTGTATATATGTTGCTAAAATAGATGAAAAAATAGTAGGTTATATAATTATAGATATCATGGAAAAGGATAATTCATTTATAAGATATAGAAAGCTTTTAGTCGTAGATACTTTATGTGTAGATGAGAATTATAGAGGAAAAGGAATAGGAACCCAACTATTAGAATTTGCTAAGAATTTAGGAAAAGAAAATAAATGTACAGATATGTATTTAACTGTTAATCCAAAAAATGAAAATGCAATAAAGACATATGAAAAATTTGGAATGAGACTAAAAGATATAACATATATGATGGAAATATAAAGTAAAGGAGAGTAAAAATTATGAAAATTACAAAATTCCCACAATCGTGTTTATTACTTGAAACAAAAGGAAAGAAAATATTGGTAGACCCAGGAACATTAAAATACAAAGAAGAATATTTTGATGTTTGGAATAGTGCAGATGTTATATTAATAACACATAAACATTCAGATCACTGCAACACAGAAGTGTTAGAAAGATTAGACGATAAAATAACAATTTATTCAACTAGAGAAGTTCAAGAAGCAAATCAAAGTTTGAAAATAAATATTGTTGAAGAAACTGATATTATAAAATTAGATGATATAAAAATAGAAGTTGTTCATGCTGTACATGGATATCAACCATTATTAAAAGGAGATAAAGAAATACACGAAAATGTAGGCTATATTATTGATGATGGAGAAACTAGATTATACACAACAAGTGATACAATTTGTTTTAAAAATGATTATAAGGTAGATATAGTATGTGTTCCAGTAACTGGATATGGATTAACAATGTCAGCATTTGAAGCAGCATTGTATTCAAAAGAAGTTGGAGCAACACTAACAATTCCAATTCATATGGATAATCCAGCATTTCCACCAAATTTTGAATTTATAAAAGAAATGTTTGATAAATATGAAGTAGAATATGAAATTTTAGAAAATGATGAAAGTATTGAAATCGAATAGGAGGAAAATAAAATGGGAAATTATTTTATAATACATGGGTCATTTGGTAACTCTTTTGGAAACTGGTTGATTATATAGAAAATGCTGGACATGTATATGTGCCAAGTTTTCCAATAGGAGAAGAATATCAAAATTATGAAAATTGGAGTAAATTATTAAAGTATTATTTAGATTTAGGATTAATTGATGAAGACACAACAATAATAGGACATAGCATTGCACCAGTATTCATATCAAAATTTTTAACTGAAAATAAAGTAAAAGTTAAAAAGCTAATATTTGTATGTGGATTTAATAACTATCTAGGAATAAATGAAGAATATGATACAGTAAATAGAACAATGTATTTTGATAACTTAAAAGAGGTAAAACAATATGCTGATGAAATAATATGTTTCTATTCAGATAATGATCCGTATGTAAAATATGAAGTTGAAAAAGAATTTGCAGATACAGTTGCAACAGAACAAATCTTAATACCTAATGCAGGGCATATCAATAGCGAAAGTGGATATGATGTATTTGAAGATATAATAGATTATTTATTTTGAAAGGAAAATATACATAGATGAAAATTTTAATTTTAAGTTTTAGCAATAATAAAGTAAATGAAGATAGTTATGTTCCAGATAAAATAGGACTAACTTTCTCATGTGTAGATGAATGTATTAACGAACTCAAAAATAAGGGCATACAGGTAGAACATATATGTATAAATTATAAAAATATAAAGAAATGTATGGCATGTGGTGAAAGAGGTTGGGGAATTTGTTTAGAAAAACATAAATGTATTATAGATGATGATTTTAATGAATTATATGATATGATGAATCAATATGACGGATTTATATTCATAACACCTGTTTACTTTTGGGAAATGAGTGAAAGTGCTAAAACTTTTTTTGATAGATTAAAAAGATGTGATGCATTTAATGAAAATTCAAAAATTATAGGAAAGAAGTTTATTGCAATGGCCTGTGCAGGAGGAAGTGGAAATGGAACAGAAAATACTCTTCAATCATTTGACACATTAAATCATTTTATGAAAATGGATATGATAGGCAGACTATCTATAACAAAATTTAATTTTGAAGAGCAAAAACAAGAAATAATAAATTGTATTAATAAATTTAATGATTAGTGGAGGCTTATATGACTTTTAGAAATGCAGAATTAAAGGATAAAGAATTTATATTAAATGCACATAAAGAAATAAATATTTTATCTGATTTAAAGGATAGTACATTTGAAAATAGAATTGATAAAGAGTTATTTGAAGATAAAATTTGCAAAATTATTATTGCAGAACTTGATGACAAAAGAGTTGGGTTTGTACTATACTCATATATTTATTGGGCTAACTGTGGCAAAGGAATATATCTATCACAAGCTTATGTAAGAAGTGAATATAGAGGACAAGGAATTTTTAGGAAACTTTTAAAAGAGCTAGAAAATTGTGAAAACGACTGTAATTTTATTACAAATTTAGTTGGATTAGAGAATGAAGGAATGAAAAATACACTTAACAGATTAGATTTTAGCACATCTGATTTAACAACATACTATCGAATGATAAAAAGATAATATATAAGTACAACTAAAATATAAAGTGTTGTAAGAAAAGGTATAAAATGTTTAAGAAGATATATGTAGAAATAACTAATATTTGCAATTTGAAATGTAAATTTTGTCCTGAAACAAGTAGAAGACTACAATTTATGACCATAGAAAACTTTGAAGAGATAGTAAAAAGAATATGCAAGTTTACTAATATAATATGCTTACATGTAAAAGGGGAACCATTATTGCATAATAATTTAGAAGACATTTTAAAGACATTAGAGAAATATAATTTAAAAGCGAATATAACAACAAATGGAATATTACTAAAAGACAAATTACTTATAATAGAAAAAACTAAAGCAGTTAGACAAATTAATATATCATTACATAGTAGTACTCAAAATGAATTGCTTAGCAAACAATATTTAAAAGATATTTTTGAGAGTGTAGAGAAAATGCAAAATGTAATTGTTTCATATAGATTATGGAATTTGAAAACTATTAAAGAAAATGATATAAATAATGAAATAATACAAGAAATATCAAATTACTATAATATAGAGAACTTAAAAGAACAATTATCACAAAACGAGTTTTTTAAAATAAGAGATAATATATTTATAAATCAAGATACAGAATTTATATGGCCTAATATAGAGAATAAATCTATAATTGAAAAAGGAAGATGTCTTGCACTAAAAGAGCAGATAGCTATATTGGTAGATGGAACTGTTGTACCTTGCTGTTTAGATAACAATGGAGATATTTTTTTAGGAAATATATTAGAAGAAACTTTAGAAGAAATATTAAGCAAACATAAAACTATCGAAATTAAAAAGAATTTTGAAAACCAAGTAATAACGTGTAAGTTATGCAAAACTTGTGGATTTTTACAAAGACTAGAAGAAAAAAGAAATAGAGGAGCTAAAAAATGATTGATTTCAGAAAAGCTGAAGAAAGTTTTAAGAATTATTTAAAAAATTATGATGTAGAAGATGGAAATATTAAATTAAAAATAAAACATACATATGAAGTGGTTAGAAAAAGTGAATATATAGCAAAAGGACTAAACTTGAGTAATGAAGATATTGAACTTGCAAAATTAATAGGTTTATTACATGATATTGGAAGATTTGAACAAGTGAAACAAACTAGTGATTTTATAGATAATGACGAATTTGATCATGCAGATTATGGTGTAAAGGTATTATTTGAATATGGAATGATACGAGACTTTACAGATGAAAGCAAATATGATGACATAATCAAAAAGGCAATATATAATCATAATAAATACAAGATTGGAGAAAGCCTTAATGACAGGGAATTATTACATAGTAAAATTATAAGAGATGCAGACAAACTTGATAATTTTAGAGTAAAAGAAAAAGAACATTTCAAAAATATTTTCCCTAGTGTATATAATGCAGAAACATTAGAATATGAGGAAATATCAGATAGTGTGTATGAAGCAATAATGAGAAATCAGTGTGTTCAATCATCAGATAGAAGAACACAAATTGATTACTGGATTTGTTTTATAGGATTTATATTTGATTTGAATTTTGATATATCATTGAATTATATTAAAGAAAAAAACTATGTAGATATAGTAATTGATAGAATAGATTACAAAAATAATGAAACAAAAGAAAAGATGGAGAAAATAAGAAAAGTTGCAAATGATTTTTTAGATGAAAAAGGTAATTAATATAGTATATATGGAGCAAATAAGAAACAATGAATAGATTATTAAGAACAGGATTTGATACACTATTAACATCAGTAACACCAATAGCAATATGGTTTTTATTGGGAATATTAGTAGACAAAAATTTAATTAATATATTCACATTAATATATCCTATACAGTTTATTATAAGCAGTATAAAAAGTATTTTTGGGGTAGGAGCCAATATAAGTGCTATTAGAGATAGAACAAAAGAAAATGTGTTTTCAGGATTCCTATGTGGAGCAATATTAGGACTTATAATACTTGGATGCATAATTATTAATATAGATAAATATATAAATTTTATGAATATGGAGAGTGGCATATATAGAACTTTTGCAATATATGCAGTAGCTCAAATGTTTTTACAACTATTGTTGAATTTGTCATTATGCAAATTGTATTATGAAAATAAACATAAATTAGCAAATAAATGTAGTTTGACATTTAATCTAATTAATTTTTGTTCATTAATAATAATGAGCCTAATAACAAAAAATCAAATACAGATAACAAGTATTTCTTTTGTTATTACCTTAATATTTGTTTTAGTAATTGTATTAAGAACAATAGAAAAAACAAAATTTAAGATAAATATAATTAAGTGTATAAGATATGACTCAGCATTTTTATTTGCTGAAATAAGTATGTTTATTATATATTTATTTGGATTTAAAAATTCATTTGATTTTGGAGAAAAATACATTTTGGCAATATCTTTTGCTACATTAATAACAGATACACAATGGGATATTTCAGACACAATAAAAACAGTTGCACAAATTGACATAACGAAAAAAGAATTTTCATATAGCGAACATTTAAAAAATAGTAAAAAATTAGTTTTAGGATTAATAGTATCAAGTATTGCAATGGGAATTGTTTTATATCCAATTTATAAAGTAGATATAAAAACAACACTAATTGTAGCTGGAATTGAACTTATAAGCATGTATATATATCCAATTTATTTGACTAAACTGACATATATACAACTTGAACATTCAGCATTAAAAGCAACTATTCATAAGCAAATTTCAAATATAATAAGAATAATGTGTTCTTTTATATTATCTCCATTTTGCACTTCGATAGGGTTAGTTGCATCTGTAATATATCAACTAGTAGTAACAGATATTATTGTAAGAAAAAATAAAATTAATATGGAGATGAAATAATGGAAAATATGAATAACAAAAATAAAATTGTAATTTGGGACTGGGGAGGAATAGTATCAAGCCATCATAAAGGTGAATACAATTGTTATACTTCAAGAATAGACACTATAAATAGATTAAATGAGAAAACAAAAGAACTAGATGATGAAACTATTTGTAAAATGTGGGATGAATGTAGTCGTGATGAAAACGGCAAATATATTTCAGAGGTAATAATAAGTGAAGATATACAAAAGTGGTTTGAAAGAATAAAGAAAAAATTTGAACTAGAATGTACTTATGATGACTTTTATCAAGTTTATCAAGAAGAGACTGATAAAATAGTATTTTACAAAGACATAGTTTCGTTTGCACATAGTTTAAAGAGTAAATGCAAAATAGGAATTTTATCTAATTTGACTTTGTTAGATAAAAACAGAATAAATAAACACTATAATTTATCAAAATTTGATTTTGTATGGTTATCATTTGAACTAGGTTGCAGAAAACCAGATAAAAAAATATATAAAATTGTTGAGGAACAATGTAAAATATCAAAAAAAACATTTTATTTATAGATGATACACTGGCAAATATAGAAACAGCAAAGCAAATAGGATGGAATGTCTGTTTGGCAACAGGATTAGAATTTGATAAAATTAAAGAAAGTGTATATAAATTTTTAGAAATAGAGGAAAAAATATGATAAATAATAATGTGGCTTTCAAAATATAATATAGCAGTTATTCAAATAGTAATAACTGTTATATTTTTAATAAACTACTGTTAAAATCAATTGAATTCTGATATAATATATGCAAAATAGAAGGAGTAGAGTATATGGAACATATTTATTTTGATAATAATGCAACAACTGAATGTGATGTAGAAGTATTAGAAGCAATGTTACCATTTTTTAAAGAAATGTATGGTAATCCTAGTAGTATATACTCATTTGGTAGAGAAGCTAAAGAAGCCATAATAGAAGCTAGAAATAATATAGCTGAATTACTAAATGCAAATCAAAATGAAATTATATTTACTAGTTGTGCTAGTGAAAGTAATGTAACAGCGATTCTGAATGCAGTAAAAAATAATCCTGATAAAAGGCATATTATTACAACCAAAGTTGAACATGCTTCTATAATGGAAACTATGAAACATCTAGAGACATTAGGATATGAGGTTACATATTTATCAGTAAATACTAAAGGTCAGATAGATTTATCAGAATTAGAGAATTCAATAAAGAAAGATACTTTATTAGTAACTGTAATGATGGCAAATAATGAAATAGGTAATATTTATCCAATAAAAAAAATAGGAGAAATTGCAAAAAAACATAACATATTATTCCATTGTGATGCGGTACAAGCAGTTGGAAAGATAAAGATAGATGTTAAAGAATTAAATATAGATACATTATCATTATCAGGACATAAAATACATACACCAAAAGGAATTGGCGTTTTATATCTTAAAGAGGGAAGAGCATATACTCCACTAATTTTTGGACATCAAGAAAAAAATAGAAGAGGTGGAACTGAAAATGTTCCATATATAGTAGGAATTGGTAGAGCAGCAAAAAAGATACTGGAAGATAGTTATGAGAGTAATAAAAAAATAGAATATTTAAGAGACAAATTAGAAAAAGAAATAAAGGATAATATAGAAGATGTTATCATTTATGGAGAATTGGAAAATAGATTGCCAAATACATCTAGTATAGCTTTTAAAGGGGTTAAAGCAGAAGAATTACTTTTAATGTTAGAAGCATTTAGTATTTATGTTTCAACAGGTTCAGCATGTAATTCAGAAATAGCAGAGCCATCACATGTATTAATAGCGTGCAATGCAGATATGGAAAATTATAGCCCAATAAGAATAAGTTTAAGCAAAAACAATACTGAAGAAGAAGTCGAAACGTTTGTGAAAAGAATTATAAATATAGTGAATCAGATAAGAAAGAGAGGATAAGAAAATGCCTGTATTAGTTAATTTTAAGGTTTGTGATAATGCGAAAGAATGTGGAGGAGTTGCAATATGTCCAACTGGAGCAATAACATTTGATGAGAAGAAAGAGACATTAGTTATAGATAATAGCAAATGTATTTCTTGTGGGCAATGTGAAAATGAATGCCCTATTGGAGCAATAAGAGTTGCAAAAGATGAGAATGAATATAAAAAAATAAAAGAAGAAATTGAGAATGACCCAAGAAAGACAAAAGACTTATTTGTTGATAGATATGGAGCAGCGCCATTATCAGAATTCTTTATGCTAGAAGCAGAAAAAATAGAACAAAAAATAGATACTAATAAAATAGTTTTAGTTGAATTATACAATGATGATTCAATACAATGCTTATTAAAATCAATACCAATTAAAGAGTTGGTAAAAGACTTACCAGATACTACTACTTTCTACAAAATAGAAAGTAAAGAAGATATAGAAGAAAAATACGAAGTAAAAGAATTACCAACACTTCTTGTTTTTAATAAAGGTAAATTATCAGGAAAGATTGAAGGCTATTATACAGATGAGAGCAAGAATGAAATAATAGATAAGATTAAATCAATGATTAAATAATTAAAAATTATTGGAAAGGGAAAATATGAATATAACTATTGAAATGGCATGCTCTATAAATGGAATAATTGCAACAGAAGATGGAAATGAAGACTTCTTATCTTATAGAGGCTGGGAAATAATGATAGAATTTTTAAAAGAATATGATGTTCTTATATGGGGTAGAAAAACTTGGGATAATATATTGTTATGGGGAAACGAATATATAGAGGACTTAAAAGATACAAATATAATTATTTTAAGTCATAACAATAATTTGAAGAGTGAACTAAACAATGTTACTTATTGCAATTCAATCGAGGAATGTTTAAATGTATGTAAAAAGTTAGAATATGAAAAAATATTTATATCTGGTGGTGCAAGAATAAATAATGCATTTATGGAAAGATGTATTGTCAATAAGATTATATTGAATTATAATCCATATATATTAAATAAAGGTATTCCACTGTTTGAAGGCAATTATTTTGAAAACAAATTAAAACTTGAAAATGTCGTAAAAGAAAAAGATGGAATAGTGCAAGTACATTATAGTGTTATAAATGAATAGAAGAAAAAACTATACAATAGAAATTTTAGATAATAATATAAAATGGGAGAAGTAAGATGATAGATTTACATATGCACACGGTTTATTCTGATGGGGATAAAACAGTAGCAGAAATATTAAAACTATGTGAAGATAAAAAACTAGAATATATTTCAATAACAGACCATGATTCTTGTAAACAATATGAAGATGAAGCAATAAAAAACAATACAATTTTTACGAGAAAAATAATAAAAGGTACAGAACTACAAGCTATATTTGAAAATAAAAAATTTGAAATATTGGCGTATAATATTGATACAAATATAATGAGCAAATGGTTAGAGAAATATTATTCAGAGGAAAAACTAATTGAAAAACAAAAAATAGGTTATGAAAAGCTATTAAATGTTTTTGACAAGCAAGGAATCATATATGAAAAAGAGAAGATAGAAAAACCAAAAAAATCAACAGAATTTATTGAAAAATTCGTATATGAAGAAGCAATGAGACATCCTGAAAATTATAAAAAATTGGGAGATGGTATAAAGAACTATGATGTTTTTTATAGAAAGTGTATAACTAATGTTGAAAGTCCATTCTTTGTAGAACCTATAGGAAGACCAAGATATGAAGAAGTAATAGATATTATACATAAAGCAGGAGGTAAAGCATTTTTAGCACATCCAATTGAATATGAGTTTGAAAATATATTAGGTTTTATAGATGAATTAAAATCTAAAGCAAAACTTGATGGAATAGAATGTTTTCATCCATCTGCAAGCAAAGAGCAAAGAAAAGTTTTATTAAAATATGCAAAAGAAAATAATTTATATATTAGTGGTGGTAGTGATTATCATGGAAAACTAAAACCAGATATAGAAATTGGAATTGGTAGAGGAGATATCAATATTCCAAAAGAAATATTAGAATGGTTATAAAAAGGAGAAGATTATATGAGTAAAGTATTGCAAGTAAGACAAGTTGGGGATCCTATATTAGGAATAAAATGTGAGGAAGTAGATGTAAACAATATTAATTCAGAAATTTTAGAAGAAATAGAAGACTTGAAAGAAACATTAAATTTTTCAGAAGGATATGGTATTGCAGCACCACAAGTAGGAATAAATAGAAGAATTGTTATTATTCAAGTTGATAAAGAAAAATGTTACTATAAAGATTGTGAAGATGTTCCAACAACTGTAATGTTAAATCCAGTATGGAGAAAATTATCAGAAGATACTGATATAACATATGAAGGATGTTTAAGTGTACCAAACATAAGAGGAAAAGTAGAAAGATATAAGAATATAGAAGTAACATATTATAATGAACAAGGACAAAAAGTAGTGAAAGAAGCAAATGGCTTTACAGCAAGAGATATACAACATGAATGTGACCACTTAGATGGAATTGTATTTTTAGAAAGAGTAAAAAATCATAATGGATTTGCAACAGCAGAAAATATAAAAAAATATGGATTAAGAGAGGAATAACAGATATGAGCTTAAAAGCTTTAATTAATATACATACTAATGGGCAATTAGAGCTATATACTTCTAAAGTGATTAAAAGAGAAAGCTACAATATAATGCTAAGTGATTTGATTGATGATCAATATTGGAATTTTGCATACTTAACAAATAAAAATATTGATATAAAAGATACATGGGAACAAATAAAAAATGATATGAATGCAAATAATAGAAAGCCAGCTTTATATGTAATGTCAACAAAGAATGAAATAGATTTTGAAAATGAATTGCAAGAAATAAATTTAAAGTGTTTATATACTGATACATGGATGATTAATGAAAACTTAGAGAATTTTGGAAAATATAAAAGTAAATTAGATATGAAAGTAGTTAAAGTAAATAAAGACTTAAAAACTAAATTTATTCAGGCAGTAATGGAGGGCTTTTCAGGAGATAATCCAGATGACCCATATGAAAGTTTATCAGAAGGATATAAAAGAGCATTAGAAAATTGCAAAGAAAATGGTGAAGGAGATTACAAACTAATTAATTATTTAGGCACATATAATAATAAAGCAATATCAACAGCGACAGTAATATATAATAAAGACAAAGCAATTATCTATAATGTAACAACAAATAAAAATTTTCAAAAACAAGGTATATGTAAACAACTAATGTCAGAAATAGTAAAAGACTTAGTAGAATTAGGAATAACTACAGCTTGTGTTCAAACAGAACAAGGATTTTATACAGAACAAGTATATAAAAATATGGGATTTAAAGAAGTAATGCTTGGAAAAGCATATATTGAAAAAGCAGAGGAATAAAAAGGAGAGGAAGTATGCAAAACTTTAATTATCATTCACATACATATAGATGTAAACATGCAGATTTAGATTTTAAAGACGAAGAATATATAAAAGATTACATAAAAATTGGATTAAAAAAGATTGCTTTTACAGATCATTGCCCTGAAAAAAATGAAATCGATAACAGACAAAATATGAGAATGTCATATGAAACAAGAAAAGAATATCTAAGCAGTATAAAAGCATTAGCGGAAAAATATACAGATAAAATTGAAATTAAAGTAGGCTATGAAGTTGAGTATTTACCAGGAGAGGAAGAAAATATAAAGGAATTAAAAGAGGAAACAGATAAAATTATATTAGGACAACATTTTATATATGATGATAATAAAAATTTAAAAATATTTGGAGAACATAAAATCTTTTCAAATGAAGAATTAATAAGATATGGAAGATATCTCGAAAAGGCAATGGAACTAGGTATTCCAAACATAATTGCTCATCCAGATATTTATATGTTAGATAGAGAAAGTTTTGGAGAAATAGAAACTGAAGTTGCACATATTATTTGTAGAGCAGCAGAAAAGTATAATATACCATTGGAAATAAATTTAAATAAAATATTCTTAAGATTATTTTATTTAAGAGATACTGGCACAATAAGATACTTATCAAGTGATGAACAAGAAAAGAGATTTGATAGAATAAAATATCCTTGTAAACAATTTTGGAAGATTGCTTCACAATACAATCTAAAAGTTTTATATGGATTAGATGCTCATCATAGAGGTCAAATATTGTTATGGGAAGAACTTATAGAATTAGCTCATAAAATATTAGGAGAAGAACTAATACAAAAACTAAATTTTATAGAAGAATAAATTTAAGGGAATTATTTAAGTTATAGTAATTCCCTTGTATTTTGATTATGTAAATGATATAATATAAAACAATCTTAATATTGAAAATAAGGAGGCAACAGCAATGCTTAGATATATCTTGGCATTTATCCCATTGGTAGGAACCACTGTTGGAGCGGTCTTAGGAACAGTAGACCACTTGAACAGTAGCTTTGAAAAGCAAGAAGATACGCTAGTGGCTGTTGCCACAGGAATACTCTGTTCAATTGCGTTAAATCTGTTTTTTGAAGCATATGAAAGCATCCACTGGACACTGATAATCGGAATAGCAATTGGATTTTTTCTAATGTTCAGCTTAAATTCTTTGGCACACAAAAACAATCTAAGCGTTCGGCACAAACTGTTTTGGGCAATGCTCATTCATAATGTCCCAGAAGGGATGATAATCGGAATTTCTCTTGTGGACAAAAATGTTTTACCAGCAACGTTTTCATTAATCTTTAGTATTTCTCTGCAAAATATACCAGATGGATTAGTGGTGTCAATGCCACTGGTTAGCAAAGACGGAAAAAAGAAAGCAGCACTTTTTGGCATATTTTCTGGAGTAGTGGAACCTATTGCATCTATATTGATAATAGCTACTGCAGGAAGGCTATCAAATATCCAAGCATTTGAACCACTGCTAATAGGATTTTCACTTTCGGCAATTATTATGATTGCAATAGAGTTGCTGAAAGAATGCAAAAACAAAAAAATCGTATTGATTACGGCAATTATAACTACCGTGTTCAACAGTATTCTTGGATAATGAGCAAGGAGGGCGACGAATGTCGCTCTCTTTGCTTTTCATAAAATAAATATAATATAATCTCTTTATTTTTAGTATGTATTATGATAGAATAATCCAGAATAGGAGAATAAAGATGTTAAAAGCATATAGTATATATAGAGATTTTGCAAAAGAAGCATGTGACATTATAAAAGAAGCTGGAATAGAAGTAGAATTGTCAAATTCAAATAAAAGAGTAAATAAAGAAGAACTAATAAAATTATTAAAAACTTATGATATTTTAATAATAGGAATAGAGGAATATATGACATTGGATATGCTAGAGGGTATAACAACAAATAAAATCATTGCAACACTATCAATAGGAGTTGACCACATAGATAAAAGTTTTGCAGATTCAGAATTAATAACAGTTGTAAATGCGCCAACTGCTAATGTAATATCTGTTGCTGAACATATATTCGGATTAATATTAGCCCTTAAGAAAAGGATTGTAGAAGCTAATGATCTTGTAATTAATGGGAAGACAAGAAAAAACTTGACAAGAAGAGGCAAAGATATAAGTGAAAGTATACTTGGATTAATAGGAGCAGGAAAGATATCAAGAGAAGTAATAAAAATAGCAAAAACTTTCAATATGAGAATTTATTGCAATACATTGCATCCAGAACAACATCAAGATTTAAAGGAAAGTGGAATAGAATTTGTAGATTTAGATACTTTATTATCTAATTGTGATATAATAACAGCTAACCTTCCATTAACTGATGAAAGTAATAATTTAATTTCTAAAGAGAAAATAAGATTAATGAAAAAGGATGCAACATTTATAAATACATCAAGAGCAAAAATAGTAGATGTAGAAGAATTAATAAAATACGCAGATGAAAATGATACTTTTAATGTGGGATTAGATATTGATATAGAAGATTATAGAGAAATACTTAAAATCAAAAGAAACAACGTAATTGTAACTCCACATATTGCAGGTGTAACACGGAGAATCAATTAAAAGAATGGACATCGAAGTTGCAAATAATATAATAAAAGTTTTAAATAATAACAAAAGAAAGGATGAGATAAAATGAAAAATGTAGCTATATTTGGCTCAACAGGTTCAATTGGAGAAAGCACATTAAATGTAATTAGAGAAAATAAGGATTTATTTAATATAGTAACTTTAGTAGCGGGAAAAAACATAAAGAAATTGATAGAGCAAATAGAAGAATTTAAACCAAAAAATGTTTATATTATAGACAAAGAAAACAGTGATATACTAAAAGAAAAATATAAAGATATAAACGTATTCTATGGAGAAGAAGGAATGGAAGAAATATCTAAATTAGTTGATTATGATATTTCAATTTCTGCATTAGTTGGTATAGCAGGACTAAAACCAACATATAACATGATAAAAAATGGGAAAACGGTAGCATTAGCTAATAAAGAAGTATTAGTAGCAGGTGGAAAGCTAATAATGAAAACTGCTAAAGAAAATGGAGCAAAGCTACTTACTGTGGATAGTGAGCACAGTGCTATTATGCAATGTTTAAATGGAGAAGAAAATAATCCAATTGACAAAATATTATTAACTGCTTCTGGCGGACCTTTTTTTAATAAAGAAATAACAGATGATATTACTGTAGAACAAGCCTTGAATCATCCTACATGGAGTATGGGACCAAAAGTAACAATAGACTCTTCAACAATGATGAACAAAGGATTTGAAATAATAGAAGCTAAGTGGTTATTTGATGTAGAACCAGAACAAATTGAAGTAGTAGTACATAAAAAAAGTTTAGTACATTCAATGGTTCAATTTAAAGATGGAACAATAATGGCAAATATAGGTCCCAAGTCAATGCAAATTCCAATAGCATATGCATTAAATTATCCAATGCGCTTACAAAATAATATAGAAAAGATAGATTTATTTGAAGTGGTAGATTTAAAATTTGAAAAGCCAGATTTGAATAAATTTAAATGTTTAAAACTAGCATATGAAGCGATAAAAAAAGGGCATTCATATCAAGTAATATTAAATGCAGCAAATGAAGTTCTAGTAGATAATTTTTTGAACAAAAAAATAACATATACCATGATACCAAATGGAATAGAAAAAATAATGAATATGTATGAACCAAGAAAGCTAGATACTATTGATGAAATTTTACAATTCGATAAAGAAGTTAGAGAAAAAACAATTGAATTGATATCTAATTAAATACAAGATAAATATTAATTTTAAAACAAATAAGTTCACATAATTGACAGATGATATTTATTCTGATATAATATCATATAGATAATAGAGGTGAAAAATGGAATTAAGATTATTTTTAAACAATAAATTACATCACCATTGTAGGAGCTTGTAACTATAGTACTTAAAAAGTATGTAGGTACAGGCTAAAAATGTTGTACCTACAATAGTTTAAGAATATGATAATATATAAAAACTATATGTAGGAATTTTCTATATATAGTTTTTTTATCTGTTTTTTCAAAATTAATAATTAGGAGGATAATATGAAAGAAGAAATTAAAGAACTTACAAGTTTAGAAGACTTTAAAATAGTGTATGGAGTATTTTCAGGACCACCATATAATGAAAAATATACAGAAGAAGAACTAGAGGAAATTTTCAGAGAATATCAAGAAAAGGGATACATATATGGAGCATATAGCAATGGAAAATGTGTTGGTTTAATTGCTCTAGAAAGAGGAGTAAAAGCTGATCAACCTGTTAGTTTTCAAGATGAAAATGTAATGTATTTAGCAGATGTTGCAGTATTAGATGAATATAGAAGAAGAGGTGTAGGTAATCAACTTATGTGGTATGGAGTTATGAAATCTAAAGCCTTAGGGTATGAAAGAATGTATATGAGAACTTTGGAGAATGGTTCTATGTCATATGGAATTGCTTTACGAGTAGGATTTAAACAAATACCAGGTTCTGTTCAATCAGTAGAAAGAGAAAGAATTGATGGTAAAGTGGAGAGCATGCAAAATATATTTTTAGACATTGATTTAAAATCTTTAAATAGAGAGGATTTACGAAATGGAATAAAACTTGTAAGTCCAGAAAGAAATATTGAAAGATAAGAGATGGAGGTAAATAATGTTAAATGTTGAATATATTCTAGAAAATTTAGTGAAATGTAACACAATAAAAGATAAAGAAAATAAAAAAATATTAGATTATATAGAAAAAGAATTAATTTTGATGGGATTTCAAACAGAGAAAAAAGATAAAGTATTAATTATGTCTAATAAAAAATTTCAAACAATAGGATTTTTAGGACATACAGATACTGTTGAAGCTACATCTGGGTGGGAATATGAGAAATTTAAACTGACTAAAGTAGATAATAAACTGTATGGATTAGGTGTTTGTGATATGAAAGCAGGAATAGCAGCCATTATTGCAGCTATATCACAAATAAATTTTGAAAATCTAAATAAAGGTATAAAAGTATACTTTTCTTATGATGAAGAAATTGGATTTTCAGGAATTAAGGATATCATGGAATATGAAAAAGAATTCCCAAAAAAAATGATAATAGGAGAACCAACAAATAATGAAATTATTGTAGGAAGTAAAGGTTTAATGGAATATAAGATTTCATTTGCAGGAATAAAAACTCATTCTAGTACACCTGATAGAGGTAAAAATGCAATAATGAGTGCGATATCGTTTATAAATGAACTAAATGAATTTTATATAAATGAGATACGAAAGATTAAAGATTTAAATTTTGAAATTCCATATACTACAATGAATATAGGAAAGATAAATGGTGGAACAGAAATTAATTCAGTACCAGATTTCTGTGAATTTTTACTAGATTTTAGAACAATAAATAAAGAAATAGAGAGTAAAATAGAAGAGAAAATAGAAGTTTTACAAAAAAAATATGTAGCAAATATTAAAAAACTAAATAAGATTTCTGCTTTTTTTAATAAATCTAATTTATCTAATAAAACTTGTAATTTTATTACAGAAGCTAGTTTTATTCAAAGCAACTGTATAATATTAGGTGCAGGTCCAGTAACTGCACATGAAATAAATGAATATATATCTATCAATAGTTTATATAAACTAGTTGAGCAATATAAAGATTTTATTTTGGAAGAGTGTAAATAGTATAGAATAATATTGAAAAATAAATTATTTTATGATAAATTATAAAATAATTTATATTGGAGAGGACAAATGGAAAAAGAAGAAATTATAGAATATTGCTTAGAATTACCAAATACATATGAAGATTATCCATTTCCAGAAGACACATTTTCAACAGCAATGAAACATACTAATAATAAGAAATGGTTTGCATTGTTAATGCAGGTAAAAAATCAACTGTATCTTAATGTTAAAACAAATCCTGAATATTCAGACATACTAAGAAATACGTATAGTTATATAATTCCAGCATATCATATGAATAAAGAACATTGGAATACTATAATTATAGACAAAAATGTTGATAAAAATATTGTTAAAGAATTGATTGAACAAAGTTATGAATTAACTAAAAAATAAATGAAAAGGTGAAATAATGAAAAATACAACGACTTGCTATATAGAAAAAGATGGTAAATATTTAATGCTACATAGAGTAAAAAAGAAAAATGATATGAATAAAGATAAATGGATTGGGGTAGGAGGAAAGTTTGAAGAAGGAGAAAGCCCGGAAGAATGCCTTTTAAGAGAAGTAAAAGAAGAAACAGGACTTGTCCTTAATTCATATAAATTAAGATGTATAGTAACATATGTTTCAAATAAATATGAAACAGAACAAATGTATGTATTTACTTCAAACGATTTTAGTGGGGAACTAATCGAATGTAATGAAGGAAATCTGAAATGGATTGACAAATATAATATATTGAATCTCAATATATGGGAAGGCGATAAATTTTTTATCAAGAAGATGCAAAAAGATGACAATTTTTTTACATTAAAAGTGGAATATGAAGGAGAAAAATTAGTAAATTATAAAATAAATGAATATTAATAAAAGAGAGACACAACATTTTTAGTTGTGTCTCTTTTTATGAAATTAATCTTTGGACTGTAATAAATTTTGAGTAATTTTTTTGTATGCTTCAAGAATTGGAGCATAATTCTTTAAAATATAATCTTTTTCAGTTTGTGCCATAACAAGTAAAAATTCTTTACTTGGTTCATCTTCGGGAACTTTACAATCTGTAGTTTCAATGAATCTTCTAAGTGTTGGATAGATAGACTTTCTATTTTCATCAGGTATATTTGATACTTGACCTAAACAGCTAAGTCTAGCACCAGTATATTGTAGTGCCTCATCTTTATGCGCAATAGGACATTGTTTTAAGTATGCTCTTAATGCAGAGTCATATTTCATACCAACTGAAATGTAATCTTCTAAATTTATACCTTGTATAGTTTTTATCATAAAGTCAATAACTCCAAATTTATCTAAAGAATTTTCACTAGTAGCATTTGGATATGGTTTAGTTTTTAAAGATTCTAGATAGTTAATTTGTTCTTGGGCTGCAGCATAATTTACATCACTTTCAGAAAAAGATTTTTGATATTCTGAAATTTCTTGTTGAATTTGACTTATTATTCTAGTTTCTTCTAGTTTTAAATATGCAGAATAAAGAAGTCCATCTTCATTTGGCTTAGACTCAAGAGCACGTGCATATTTTATTATTACTGGAAGTTCAGATTCTTGTATATTATCTCCAAGTAATGAAAGAACTTTAGCAAGAGGTTCAGCATCTTCTCTAGATTTCATAAATTCAGCAATAGAATCTTTTCTTGATAATGCTTCATCAACAGTGTTAATTCCATCTAATGCTGATAGCCTACTTTGTAAAATACTACCTAAAAAGCGAAGTTCAACATCAGAACAACCACTAATATCAATAGTTTTTGGAATAGCAGAGTCTAATTGTTTATAATTAATACCATTTCCACTTATTAAAGTGTCTTTTAATTTCAATATATCATATTGTATATGATCAACAACTGTAAAAATATTAGGATTTAACATCAAACCTGGATGATTTTTAGCTAAAGCTTCTAATCTTGCTTTTGTAGATAATTTTGAACCATTCAAAGCTTCAGGTTTAGCATCAAATGGAGTATTAATAGCAGAATCCATTGCTTTGACTAAATCCCTAAAATAATCTATGCCTTTTTGTTTTAAGTCATCACCTTTAAATGTTGCAAGTTCAATTCTTGTTCCAGAAATATTGTTTCTACAAAAAGTATAAGTTAAAATACCATCTATTGTAGAAGTAAATATTTGAGTTGGAGCATTACGATCTAAAAATAAATTATCTTCTGTAATTATTGGTTGTAGAGCAGAGGTGTCAACCTTTAAATCTGCTATTGTTGATGAACGTTGTACACTTTCTGCAGTGCGTTCTTGTGTTCCTTCTGGTAATGCAGGAACCTTTTTTCTTCTTAAAAAATCAAAAAATCCCATAATTTTATCTCCTGTAAAAAAATTTTATATATAGATTTTAACATATAGATAAATTATTGGCAATATATGTTTAAAAAAATATTCTATTTTCTATTTTTTATGGTATAATTTTTTAGAAAATTAAAATAAGAAAAAGGAGAAAAGATATGATAAGATTTGATTGTGACTATACAGAAGGTGCATGTGAAGAAATAATAAATAGACTAAAAGAAACGAATATGGAACAAACGCCAGGATATGGAACAGATTTATATTGTGATGAAGCAAGAGAAAAAATAAGAAGAATTTGTGAATGTCCAGAGGCGACTGTTGAATTCTTAATTGGAGGAACACAAACTAATATGATTGTAATAAGCTCAATATTGAAACCATACCAAGGCATTATATCAGCAGATGATCGGGCATATCAATGTACATGAAACAGGTGCAATAGAGAATACAGGACATAAAGTGTTAGCAATTAACACTTACAATGGAAAGATAACAGCAAAGCAAGTTACAGAAACATATGATAACTATATAAATGATGAAAAAAGAGAACATGTAGTACAACCAGGAATGGTATATATATCACAACCTACAGAAAATGGGTTATTATATAGTAAAAAAGAATTAGAAGAACTATATGGTGTTTGTAAAGAACATGATATTCCGCTATATATAGATGGCGCAAGACTTGGCTATGGAATGATGTCTCCAAAAAATGATATGTATATGTCAGATATAGCAAGAAATTGTGATGTGTTCTATATAGGAGGAACTAAAATAGGGGCATTATTTGGAGAAGCAGTTGTTATTACAAATAATAAATTAAAAAATGGTTTTAGGTATAATATGAAACAAAAGGGAGGAATGTTAGCAAAAGGAAGAATATTAGGGATACAATTCTGTGAACTTTTTGATAATAATTTATATTTTAATATATCAAAACATGCAATAGATATGGCAATGAAAATAAAAGAAACATTAATCAATAAGGGATATAAGTTTATGTATGATTCATATACAAATCAGCAATTTCCAATATTACCAAATAATATAATTGATGAGTTAAGAAAAAAGTATGAATTATGCTTTTGGAAGAAAATAGATGAAAATACTACTGCGGTTAGAATTTGTACAAGTTGGGCAACTAATGAGAATGATGTTAATCAATTAATATCTGACATATAATAAAACTATATAATAAAATATATATAATAATACAAAAGTTGACAAAAAATGATGAAAATTTCCAAAAAAGTTTGCTAAAATATAAAACTTATGATATAGTATAAAAAAATAAAGAAGGGGTGATAGTTTTGGAAGAAGAATTTAAAGAAAAAAAATCATTTGATTGGAAAAAATATCTTCCATTTGTAGGAATTGCAGTAGCAGTTATCCTAGTAATTGTATTATTAGTAGCAATTTTTGGAGGAGGACCTAAAAAGGTAGTAAAAAAATACTTAAAAGCATTGAACAAACAAAATGCAGCAAAAGTAATAGATTGTATAGATATGGTAGGAATGGATTGTTGGTCATATAAATACAATGATGATTTTGACAAAGATGATTATGAAGACTTTAAAGATGAATATAAAGAAGCTAGTAAAGATATGGATAAAGATGACTTAAAGGATGCTAAGAAAGAAGCAAAAGAAGACTTTAAAGATGGATTTGAGGAGATAAAAGATACTTATAAAAACTATAAATTTAAAGTTGAAAAATTTAAAGATGTAAAAAAACTAGGAAAAGACTTATATAAAGTAGAAGCAAAAATTTCACTAGAAGCAAAAGCAAAGGATAAAGATGATGACGATATTGATAAGGCAGATACAGCAATATTTATAGTGTATAAAGGTAAATTAATATATTCAGAAATATAGACGCAAAAAACTCAGCAGTTAACTGTTGAGTTTTTTCTTGATAAATAAATTTTACTATGATAAAATTAGAAAAAAATAGGGGGAAATATGAAAGTAGCTATAGGACAGGATAGTCATAGAATAGACCATGATAATAAAGAAAAACAACTAATGCTTGGAGGTATCGAATTTGAAGAACCATATTCATTACTAGGAAATAGTGATGCAGATGTTGTTCTTCATGCAATAACCAATGCAGTTTCAGGAATTACATGCAAAAATATAATTGGGGAAATTGCAGATAACATGTGCAAAAATGGAATAACTAATAGTGAAGAATATTTGAAAGAGGCACTCAAAGATTTAAAAGAAGACATTATACATATATCAATAGCTATAGAATGCTTAAAACCTAAAATAACTCCAAAAATCCCAGCAATAAGAAGTAATATAGCAAGAATACTAAATATAAAAGAAAATAATGTAGGAATAACTGCAACAACAGGAGAAGGGTTAACTGAATTTGGAAAAGGAAATGGAATAAGTGTATTTGCCTGTATTACAGTAAAATAAAAAGGAGTTTTATATGGAAAAAATATACATGAAAGCAAGAGCAAAAATAAATTTAAGTTTAGAAATATTAGGAAAACGACCAGATAATTATCACAATTTAAAGTCAGTATTTCAAAAGGTAAATTTATATGATGAACTATATGTAGAAAAAAATGAAAGCAATGAGTGTGAAATCCAAACAAATATAGAAAATTTAAATAGTAAAGATAATATAATTTATAAAACATATTTAAAATTAAAAGAAATGTATCCTCAAATTACAGGTGTAAAAGTTAATTTAAATAAAAGAATTCCAATGGAAGCAGGAATGGCAGGAGGAAGTACAGACTGTGCTAGTTTTATATTATGTATGAACAAACTATTTTCTTTAAATATTAGTAGAGAAAAGATTGAAAATATCGGAAAAAAACTAGGAGCAGATGTGGTACCTTGTTTTTATAACAGAGCATTGCTTGCAGAGGGAATAGGAGAAATAATTACTCTAATAAATACTAATTATAAGTATTATATAGTAATTATAAAGCCACAGATGTCATGTAGCACAAAAGAAATGTTTAAAAGAATAGACGAAAAGGGAGAAGTCCTACAAAAAGAAAATTCAGAAAATATTATAAAATCACTCGAAAATAATAATATAGAAGTACTTGGAGAAAATTTATATAATATATTTGAAGAAGTAATAAGCGAAAAGGAAATGATTGAAAATATAAAAAATGAATTAATTAGGTATGGTGCAATAGGTAGTTTATTAACTGGATCTGGTTCATGTGTATTCGGTTTATTTAAAAATAAAGAAACAGCAAAATATGCATACAATAAACTAAGATCTAAACATCAAACATATATATGTACATCATATAATTCAAAAAGGAGCTAAAAATATGATAAATGGAAAAAGTGTTACAGCTATAGTACTAGTTGCAGGAAATAGCACAAGATTTGGAAAAAATAAAAATAAAAATTTAGAACTTATAAATGGAAAAAGTGTATTATCATATAGTTTAAAAGAATTTAACAACAATGGATATGTAGATAATATAATTGTGACAGTAAAAAAAGAAGATATGGATAATGTAAAAATGATAATAAAAGAGCAACTACTAATAAAGAAAATAGATATAGTATTTGGAGGAAGTACAAGACAGGAATCTGTATATAATAGCATCAAAGATACAAAAGCTGATATTGTAATAATACATGATGGAGCAAGACCAGCAATAAAACAAGAATATATATCAGAATGTATAGAAAGTATGGAAGAATTTAGAGGAGCTACAGTAGGTGTAAAATCAAAAGATACAATAAAAATAGCAGATGACAATAATATTGTTATAAGTACAACAAAAAGAAGTAACACATGGATTATACAAACACCACAATGTTTTGATAGAAAAATATTATTAGATATGCATGAAAAATTTAAAAGTGAAGAAGTAACAGATGACTGTATGTTACTTGAAAAAGGAGAGCACAAGGTAAAGATTATTGAAGGAGATTATACAAACATTAAAGTAACAACAGCAGAAGATATTAATATTATAAAAGCATTCATATAAAAATGATAATGGCGATTAATAATCGCCATTATTTTATATAAAAAATATTTTTCCATCAGAAAGTTCTTTAATTCTGGCTAAAGAATAGACATCATAGCCTTTTTCATCTAATGATTTTCTTCCAGGTTGAAAAGATTTTTCTATAACTATTCCAACTCCAGAAACTGTAGCACCTAGTTCTTCAACTAATCTAATTGCACCATTTGCAGCTTCTCCATTTGCAAGGAAATCATCAATTATTAAAATTTTTTCATTTTCTGTTATATATTTCTTGGATACAGTAAGCTCATAAGATTCATTTTTAGTAAAAGATCTTACTGTGGTTTGTAAAATATCATCATTTAAAGTGTTTGGCTTTTGCTTTTTTAAGAAAACTAAAGGAACATTTAAGCATAAAGCTGTCATTGCAGCAGGAGATATTCCAGAACTTTCGATTGTAACAACTTTTGTAATATTTTTATCCTTAAAATATTTTCCGAATTCTTCTCCAATTTCTTTCATTAAATTTACATCAACTTGATGATTTAGAAAACTATCTACTTTTAAAATAGAATTACTTAATGCTGTACCTTCTGAAAGTATTTTCTCTTCTAATTTTTTCATCTTTCCATCTCCTTAAATAATAAATATATATACATTTTACTACAATATTTGACATTTGTATATATAGAATTTAAATAGTAGACTTTTTTTGGTTAATTTGATATAATACAAAAATGAAAAAGGAGAAAAATATGCTTAAAAAATACGGATTTGTAAGAGTTGGAGCAGTAACTCCAGAACTTAAGGTTGCAGATACAGAATTTAATAGTAAAGAAATTATAAGACAAATAGAAATAGCAGAAAGTAATGAAATTCAAATTCTATGCTTTCCAGAACTTTCTATAACAGGGTATAGTTGCGCAGATTTATTTTATCAAGATGTATTAATAGAAAATTCTATAAGAGTTTTAAAAGATATTCTAGAAACAACAAAAAAAGTAAACATTATTGTAATAGTCGGAATGCCACTTAGAATAGAAAATAAATTGTTTAATGTTGCAATTGTAATGCAACATGGAACTATTCTAGGAGTTGTACCAAAAACATATATTCCAAATTATGAAGAATTTTATGAAGAAAGATGGTTTACATCGGGAAAGGACATTCTTCAAGAAAAGATTAAGCTATTAGACAATGAAGTTCCATTTGGTACAGATTTATTATTTAAAGATAAAGAAAATGAAGATATTTGTTTTGCGATAGAAATTTGTGAAGATTTATGGGTAGTAAATCCACCAAGTAGTAATTATGCTTTAAATGGTGCAAATATTATTTTTAATTTATCTGCTAGCAATAATGTATTAGGAAAAAGTGAATATAGAAGAGATTTAATAAAAATACAATCAGCAAAAACAATATCAGCATATATTTATACATCAGCAGGAGTAAATGAATCTACAACAGATATGGTATTTTCAGGGCAATCTATGATTTATGAAAATGGAAAATTATTAAGAGAAGGCAAAGAATTTACTTTTGAAAGTAATATAATATTTACAGATATAGATACAAAAAGATTGATTAATGATAGACAAAGAAATATTAGTTATATGCACTCAAAAGATAAAAACAAAGCATATAGAAATATAGAAATTAAAATAGCTGATAATATAAAATCTTTATCAAGAGAATATTCAAAAACTCCATTTGTGCCAACAGATGATAAAAAAAAAATAAAAACATGTAATGAAATATTAAATATACAAAGTTATGCATTAGCTAGAAGATTAAAAAGTATTCCTTCTCAAAAAGTAGTAATTGGAATTTCAGGTGGTCTAGATTCGTGTTTAGCATTCTTAGTTGCAATAAAAGCTTATGAAATACTCGGATTAGATAAAAAAGGTATTATTGCAATAACTATGCCTGGTTTTGGAACAAGTAATACTACATTAAAAAATGCCAAAGAATTAATAGAAGAATATGAAACAACATTTAAAGAGATAGATATAAAACATGCATGTGAAATTCATTTTGAAGATATAGAACAACCAAAGGAAAAATATGATATAACATATGAAAATGCTCAAGCAAGAGAAAGAACACAGATTTTAATGGATATAGCAAATAAAGAAGGTGGAATAGTTCTAGGAACAGGAGATTTATCTGAATTAGCTTTGGGATGGTGTACATATAATGGAGATCATATGAGCATGTATGGTATAAATAGTGGCATACCTAAAACTTTAATAAAATATTTAATAAAATATATTGCAGATACAAGTTCTAATGAATATATAAGAAATACATTATATAATATATTAGAAACCCCAATATCACCAGAACTATTACCGTCTAATGATAGTAAGATAACTCAATTAACTGAAAAAGAAGTTGGTCCATACCTTTTAAATGATTTCTTTTTATATCATTTCTTTAGATATGGTGCAACCCCAGAAAAAATACTGTTTATAACTAGAGAAACTTTTAAAGATGAGTATAGTGAGGAAGAAATAAAAGAAAAATTAAAGCAATTCATTAAAAGGTTTTTTTTACAGCAATTTAAAAGAAACTGCGTACCAGATGGACCAAAAGTGGGAACAGTTAGTTTATCTCCACGAGGGGATTTACGAATGCCAAGTGATGCAACATATAATTTATGGATAAGAAATCTTGACATTTCGTAAAATAATGTTTACAATAATAAATGGAGTATATTAAGCAGTCGCGTATAAAACTCGCAAGGGTCTATATGAGGAAAGTCCGGGCTCCACAAGGCAAGGATGCTGGATAACGTCCAGTGAGGGAAACCTTAAGGAAAGTGCAACAGAAAATAACAGCTATTTTTAATAGCAATGGTGAAAAGGTGAGGTAAGAGCTTACCGCTAATATGGAGACATGTTAGGTCAATGTAAACCCCATTCGGAGCAACACCTAAAAAGAAGGATAAGATTGCCTGTCATCTTCTAAATTGGTGGCTTGAGATATATAGTAATATATATACTAGATAAATGACTGCTCTAGACAGAACCCGGCTTATAGATATACTTCTAAAAAATTCCCTTTTGGGAATTTTTAATTATCTTTTAATTTTTTTATGATATTATTGTACCCAAGAAAGGATTTGATAATATGAAAATCTTAATAGTAGAAGATGAAAAAATTCTATCAGATACAATAAAACAATGCATATGTAAAAAATTTCAGACAGAGCAAGCTTTTGATGGATATGAAGGATATACATATGCAAAAGAAGGCATTTATGATGCGATTATATTAGATTTAATGTTACCAGAAATGTCTGGCTATGATGTACTATTAAAATTAAGAGAGAATAATGTTTTTACACCAGTACTAATATTAACAGCGAAGGACACAATTTCTGATAAATTAAAAGGATTTAGATATGGAGCAGATGATTATTTGGTTAAACCTTTCGAAACAGAGGAACTAATTGCAAGGTTAGAAGCTATAATAAGAAGGACAAATGGTAATTATAATAGTCAAGTTCTAGAGTTTAAAAATATGCAAATAAATTTGCGAAATAGACAAGTATTGATAAACGGAAAAGAAGTAATTCTACAAGGAAAGCAATTTGACATATTAGAATACTTGATAACATCAAAAAATACAATTGTAACAAAAGAACAGATTTTTGATAAAATATGGGGGTTTGATTCATATACTACTACAAATGTTGTTGAAGTGTATGCAAGTGGATTAAGAAAAACTTTAAAAAAGTATGGATATGATAAGTATATAAAAACAGTTAGAGGAGTAGGATACATTGTCAATGAATAATGAGATTAGAGAAAGGATTAATAGAGACAAATGGAAGAGAAAAAAATATTAAGAGGAGAACTTTTAAAAAATACATTTTCTACATTTATATCATTTACTATACTTGTTTTAATATTTAATGTCGTAATCTACAAAAGAGTTGAAATAATGCTGTATGAAAGTATTGATGAAGAACTTAAAAACATTACAGATTCAGATGGATCATTTGTAGTTAATCCTAGAACAATATATATAATAAGAGATATGGAAGGACATATAATTAATCAAAATAGTTTAGGACGTTTATATGATGATTATTTGGATTTAGTAGAATTTGATTCTAAAAACTTAAATACAATTTATACATTAAAAGTAAATAATCAATATAATTATAGAGGATTGACAACATTAGGATATAATGTAAAAACAAATGAAAAGGTATATTTACAATTACTAACAAATGTAGATGGAGAAATTTTAACACTTCAAAACTTGAAAGCAAGATTATTTGGTACTAGCTTAATTATTATGACAAGCTCTATATTAATAGGATATTTTTTAGCTAGAAAAACTTTGAAATCAGTAATAGTAAACTATAAAAAACAAACAGAATTTGTACAAAATGCAGCACATGAACTAAGAACCCCTTTAACAATAATACAAGCAAAACAACAACTTTTACTCCAAGAACCTGAAAGCAAAATTATTGAGAAGTCAGAAGATATTAATTTAACAATAAATGAAACAAGGAGATTAGGAAAACTAGTAAAAGAACTAATGTTGTTAGCTACAGCAGACTCTAATGACTTAAAACTAACTAAAGAACCAGTTAACATAGACAAATTAATAAAAGAAATAACTGTTCCATATGTAGAATATGCAAGTTTACAGAATAAAAGTTTAGTAATGGAATTAAATAGTAATAAAATAATAAATTTAGATGCAAGTAAAATTTCTCAACTAATAGTAATCTTATTAGATAATGCAATAAAATATACATCAGAGGGAGAAGAAATAAAAATTTCAACGTTTATAGGAAAAGATGGAAAATGCAACATAATTGTAGCAGACAAAGGAATAGGAGTAGGGGAAGAACAAAAAAAACATATATTTGAAAGATTTTATAGAGCAGATAAAGCTCGTAGTAGAGAGACAGGAGGCACAGGACTTCGGATTATCAATTGCACAAACTATAGTCAAACTTCATGGAGGAAACATAAAAGTAAGTAATAATGAGCCCAAAGGAACAAAATTTACAATAAAAATATAGTATAACACTTTTACATATTATAAAAAAACTTGAAAGATTAATACCTTCCAAGTTTTTTATTATTCTTTCAAGTTTGATAAAATTGAATTTAAAACATAAAACGTTATGTCAAAATTTTTGCTGCAACATCAGTTACTGTACCAGCACCCAATGTCAAAACAATATCGTGTGGGCATGCATGAGATTTTATATATTTTGCAATATCATCAAAGTCTGAAATATAAATAGCAGTTTTTCCTAATTCTTCAATTTTTGTTACCAAATTTTTAGAAGATATACCATAGGTGTTAGTTTCTCTTGCTGCATAAATATCAGTTATTATTATATTATCAAAACTTAATAATGCTTCGGCAAAATCTCCTAAAAGTTCTTTAGTTCTACTATAAGTATGTGGTTGAAAAATTACCCAAGATTGACGATATTTTTTATTTTTCATTGCCTTTGCAGTTGCTAATACTTCACTAGGGTGATGAGCATAATCATCATAAATATTTATATCAGAATAAGAACCTACAAGTTCAAATCTACGACTAGCACCAGTGAATTTTGCTAAAGCAGATTTTATAATATGTTTTTGAATTCCATAAGATACACACATTGCAATACATGCTAATGCATTATATACATTATGTACTCCAGGAATAGATAATTTAAATTCTCCAAAGTATGCATTGTTATGGTAAACATCAAATATAGGAAATCCTTCTTCATTGTATCTAATGTTTCTCGCAATAAAATTGCATTTATCATTTTGAATACCAAAAGTTATCATTTTAGCTATAGTATTCTTTCGTAATTCTAAGCAATCTATATCATCACCATTTGTTACTAAATAGCCATCTTTTGGTAATAAATTTACATATTTGTTAAATGCATTTTTTATATTATCATATGTTTTAAAATAATCTAAATGGTCATTGTCAATATTTGTAACTACTGTACTTTGAGGAGAAAACTTTAAGAAACTTTCAACATATTCACAAGCTTCAAGAATGAAATAATCACTATTTCCAACTCTATAATTACTGCCAATTTCTTTTAAAATTGCTCCTACTTGAAAGTTAGGGTCTAACTTAGCCTCCATAAAACACAAAGAAATCATAGAAGTAGTAGTCGTTTTTCCATGAGTACCAGCAATTCCAATGGTATTATCATATATTCTAGTTAAAAAACCTACAAAGTCAGCTCTTTCTACAATAGGAATATTGTTAGTTTTAGCACAGATGATTTCAGGATCATCTTGCTTTATTGCAGCAGAGTAGATTACAAAGTCGGATTTTTCCACTAGATTGGTGTTATGACCTATAGAAACATATATTCCATGACTTGCTAATTTATCTGTAATTTTACTTCTGTTACAATCTGAACCAGTAACAAAAATACCTAAGTTATGTAAAACTTCAGCGATAGCACTCATACTTATTCCGCCAACTCCAATTAGATGTATATGTTTATACTGTTTTAGATTTTCTATATTACTTACATTCATAACATCACTCTAACCTTTCTTTAAAGTCACATAAATTATATACTGTAAATAAAAAAAATTCAATATATTATGTAAAAATAATATATGTTTTGTGTTGCAATAATGTTCCTAAAATGATATAATTCGGTAAAATATTAGGAGAGGTGATAGTAAATGAAAATATATGAAGAACTAAAAGCAAGAGGATTAATAGCACAAGTAACTGATGAAGATATTGTAAGGAAATTAGTGAATGAAGGAAAAGCAATTTTCTATATTGGATTTGATCCTACTGCAGATAGTTTACATGTGGGACATTTTATGGCTTTATGCTTAATGAAAAGGTTACAGATGGCAGGAAATAAACCAATTGCTTTACTTGGTGGTGGAACAGGTATGATAGGAGATCCATCAGGTAGAACTGACATGAGACAAATGATGACAGAAGAAACAATAGAACATAATATAGAATGTTTTAAAAAGCAAATTAGCAAATTTATAGATTTTTCAAATGATAAAGCTATACTTGTTAATAATGCAGATTGGCTTAACAATTTAAAATATATAGAAGTTTTAAGAGATATAGGTCCACATTTTTCAGTAAACAGAATGCTTACAGCTGAATGCTATAAACAAAGAATGGAAAAAGGTTTAAGTTTCTTAGAATTTAATTACATGATAATGCAAAGCTATGACTTTTTACAATTATTCCAAAAATATAATTGTAATTTGCAATTTGGTGGAGACGACCAATGGAGCAATATGCTTGGAGGAACAGAATTAATAAGAAGAAAATTAGGAAAAGATGCATCAGCTATGACAATTAATTTGTTATTAAATTCAGAAGGAAAGAAAATGGGAAAAACACAAAGTGGTGCAGTATGGTTAGATCCAAATAAAACATCACCATTTGAATTCTATCAATATTGGAGAAATGTAGCCGATAGTGATGTATTAAAATGCATTAGAATGCTTACATTCTTACCATTAGAACAAATAGATGAAATGGATAAATGGGAAGGAAGCAAGTTAAATGAAGCAAAAGAAATATTAGCATATGAATTAACAAAATTAGTTCATAGTGAAGAAGATGCAGAAAAAGCTCAAAATGCTTCAAGAGAAATATTCAGTAAGGGATATTCTGCAGATATGCCAACAGTTAAATTAGAAGAGGAAGATGTAGTAGAAAACAAAATAAGTATATTAGATATTTTGGTAAAATCAGGGCTTGTACCATCAAAATCAGAAGCAAGAAGGGCAATAGAGCAAGGTGGAGTAGCAATGGATGGAGAAAAAATAACTGATATGAATAAACAAATATCTGGAGAAGAATTAAAAGCTGGAATAGTCTTGGCAAGAGGAAAGAAAAATTTTAGAAAAATAGAACTTTAGAAGATTACAAAAGAATTTGTAAAGGGTGATATTATGATAAGAAAAAGAATTACTACAATTCTAATTGCTATTATTCTAGTTATTTTATTAGGTACTACTAATGTAAATGCAACATTGAAGTTAAATAATCTAGATTTTGATGTAAGTATAAATGATGATGGTAGTATGGATGTTATTGAAACTTGGGATATATACATATCAGAAACAAATACTTTATATAAAACAATAGATATAGATAAAAGTAAGTATGATTCAATAACTAATTTTTCAGTAAGGGAAATTACATCTAGAAAAAACAATTATTTTACAGAATCATATACTTGGAAATATCATTTACCTAAAGATTATTATTTTGGAGGTATAAATAATAATGGTAAATATGAAATTTCATGGGGAGTAAATTTAGATAACAGTAGTGCAACAAGAAGGTACGAAATAAAGTATACAGTACTTGGAGCTGTACATAAATATGGAGATTGTGCAGAATTATATTGGCAATTTTTAGGAGATAAATTTGAAATTCCAGCAGAGAAAATAACGGGAGTTATAAGACTTCCAGGATATATAGCAAATAAAGAAGATATAAAAGTATGGGGACATAGTGAAGACTTAAATGGAGAAATTCGTGTAGCAGACAATAATACTGTGAAGTTTGATATGATAAAATACAAATCAAAACATTTTGTTGAAGTTAGAATAGCAATGCCAACATATATATTTGGAAATGTAGACTATACTAGTTATCAAGATAGGTTAGATGATATTATAGAAGAAGAAGCTGTATGGGCAGAAGAAGCAAATGCTAGAAGAGAAAGAAAAGTTAATATTGCTAAAATAATTATTGCAGTAGAAATAGGAATTTTATTTACAATTTTTACAGTAATGATTTTAAAAGTTCCAAAATATATGCAAAAACTTAAAGAAGTAAAAAAATTAAATCCTGTAAGAAAACTAGAATATTATAGAGATTTGCCAGATGAAACCGCAACACCAACGGAGGCAATGTTTCTTTTAACAAAATATGTAGACACTTCAAAAGCACTATCTTCAACACTTTTAAATCTAGCTTTAAAAAAACAAATTGAATTCACACAAAAAGAAAAAAATATCAATGTAATGATATTAAATGAGAATATAGAACAATTAGAACAAGATGAACAACAAGTTATGAAATTATTATTTAAAGTTAAAGAAGATGCAAAAACGGATGTTTTTACAATGAAACAGCTAGAAAAATATGTACAAAAACATCCAACATCAATTACGACTATTGAAAAAACATTTACAAAATCTGCAAAAGAAAATGCTGAAAAAAAGAAAAAATTCAATAAGGAGATAGAAAAAAAAGGAATAAACTATCAAGTTAAGACCTTCTTATACATTTTCTTTATGAGTATGCTTATATTCACAGCAATAGTTCCAGTAATAATTATTTCAGAATTTTATGTTATTAGTAAAGTTACATTTGCAATATTAATAACATTGTATGTAACTTGTGCAATTACAATGATAATAAATGCTATTCTTACAAGCAAATTAGTAAGTAGACATAGTGGATATACACAAGAAGGATTAAATGAAAAAGAAGAATGGAAAGCATTTAAAAAGTACATGTTAGATTTTTCATTATTAAATGAAAAAGAAGTACCACATTTAATCTTATGGGAAAGGTTTTTAGTGTTTGCTACAGCGTTTGGAATAGCTGAAAAAGTAATAAAACAATTAAAAATAAAATATCCAGAATTAAGCAATCCAGATACAACAAGTAATATGATAATTTTAAGTACACTTTATCATGGAGGAAATTTTAATACACATTTTATTAGTAGTATTAATTCATCAACAGCAAATATGTATAGTAGTTATTCGTCATCAACAGGAGGCGGTGGCGGCTTTTCTGGCGGCGGAGGAGGCCGGAGGCCGGTGGAGGTCGGCGGTGGCGGACGCTAATTAAAAAATATTAAAAAAATTAGCAATTGCTATTGACAAGTGCTAAAAACTGATGTATTATATTAGCAGTCTTAAAAAAAGACTGCTAATTTTTGAGGTGATAAAGTTGCTAGATGAAAGGAAAAAGAAGATTCTACAAGCAATAATAGAAGAATATATAAACACAGCAGAACCAGTAAGTTCGGGTGTAATTGTAGAGAATTATACTTTGAATTGTAGCAGTGCAACAATCAGAAATGAAATGGCAGAATTAGAACATTTAGGATATATTGAGAAGCCACATACATCATCTGGAAGGGTTCCTTCAGCTAAAGGATATAGGTTTTATGTTGATGAGCTTTTAAATGATGAAAAAATCAGTTTAGACGAAATTCAATATATAAAAGAAAGATTAGAATTTAAAGTAAATGAAATTCAAGACTTAACTAAAATAACAACAAATACACTATCTGAAATAACCCATTATACGACTGTAGCAATAGGACCAGATAATACAAATGATGTAATATCAGACGTGAAATTAGTTTTACTTGGGAATAGAATTTTAATGGCAATTATTCTTACTGAAAGTGGAGCTATAAAAGAGACTATTATAAAATATGATGAAGATATTACAGAAAATCAACTAGAAAGTTTAAATTATCTATTTAAAAATAAATTAAAAGGTAAAACATTGACTAAAATAGATAAACCAATGGAAGAATATATAATATCATCAATGTCAGATCAAGTTGATGTTATAAAGCCTATAATAGAGCAATTAAATAAGTCATTAGGAGAATCAGAGGAATTTTATTTAGAAGGAACGAGTAATGTATTTGATTTCCCAGAATTTAAAAAAATCGATGCAGCAAGAAATTTTTTAAGTATCTTAGATACAAAAGAACAGGTGATGGAAATATTAAACTCTGGGTTTGCAGATGATATTAATATTCATATAGGTAGCGAAAATGATAGAGAAGAATTTAAAGACTTAAGTATAATAACATTTAAACATATGATTGGGAACAAAAATTTTGGAACAATAGGAATCATTGGTCCAAAAAGAATGGACTATTCTAAAGTCATTTCCGTTATGAAATATATAAATAAAAAGTTAAATGAAGAACTAAATGATAACGATACTGAAAATTGATAAAATAGGAGGAAACTACATGTCAGAAGAAAATTTAGAAGAAAAAAAAGAAGAACAGGAAGTTCAAAAAAGCAATGATTTAGATAATACAGAAAAAGAACTAGAAGAAACAGTTGACAGATTAAAAAGGGTAATGGCAGAATTTGAAAACTACAAAAAAAGAAATTCAAAAGAACGTGAAATATTATATAATAATGTATTAGCAGATATAATAGCAGCATTTTTACCTGTAGTTGATAATTTAGAAAAAGCTTGTATGACAAATACTGCAGATGAAAATATGAAACAAGGAATTGAATTAGTTGTAAAACAGATAAATGATATTTTTACGCGCTTTGGAGTAGAAAATATAGAAACAGTTGGAAAGCCTTTTGATCCAGAAGTACATGAAGCTGTAAGTAGTGTGCAGGATGATTCTTTAGGTGAAAAGATTGTTAAAGAAGAATTTAGAAAAGGCTACAAGATTGGAACAAAAATTATACGTCATGCTATGGTAGTAGTTGCAAATTAATATGAAATAAATGTAAATAAAGATTTTAATTTTAAACAATATAAATTCAAATTTTAAAGGAGGATGACTTTTATGTCAAAGATTATTGGTATCGATTTAGGTACAACAAACTCATGTGTAGCAGTTATGGAAGGTGGAGAACCAGTTGTAATTCCAAATCCAGAAGGAAACAGAACAACACCATCTGTAGTTGCTTTCTCAAAAAATGGAGAAAGACTAGTTGGTCAAATTGCAAAACGTCAAGCTGTAACAAATCCAGACCATACTGTTATCTCAATAAAAAGAGATATGGGATCTAATACAAAGGTTAAAATAGAAGGTGACGAATTTTCACCACAAGAAATATCTGCAATGATATTACAAAAATTAAAATCAGATGCAGAAAATTATTTAGGACAAAAGGTAACACAAGCTGTTATTACAGTTCCAGCATATTTTAGTGATAGCCAAAGACAAGCAACAAAAGATGCAGGAAAAATAGCAGGGTTAGAAGTTTTAAGAATTATTAATGAACCAACTGCAGCAGCTCTAGCTTATGGAATGGATAAAGAAGATACCGATCAAAAAATTATGGTATATGATTTAGGTGGAGGTACTTTTGATGTATCTATACTAGATATTGGAGATGGAGTATTTGAAGTTTTAGCAACAAGTGGAAATAATAAACTAGGTGGAGATGACTTTGATGATAGAATCATTAAATATTTAGTAGAAGAATTCAAAAAAGAAAATGGAATAGACTTAGCCGCAGATAAAATGGCAATGCAAAGACTAAAAGAAGCAGCAGAAAAAGCCAAAATAGAATTGTCAGGTGTAGGTCAAACAAACATTAATTTACCATTTATAACAGCAGATAGTACAGGTCCAAAGCACTTGGATATAACATTAACAAGAGCAAAATTTGAAGAGTTAATTAGTGATTTAATAGAAGCAACAACTGGACCAGTTAATCAAGCATTAAAAGATGCAGGATTAACAGCAGACAAAATAGATCAAGTATTATTAGTAGGAGGTTCTACAAGAGTTCCAGCAGTACAAGAGGCAGTAAAGAAAATAACAAGTAAAGATCCTAATAAAGGAATAAACCCAGATGAATGTGTTGCAATTGGTGCAGCTATCCAAGGTGGAGTTTTATCAGGAGATGTTAAAGACTTAGTATTATTAGACGTAACACCACTTTCTTTAGGTATTGAAACATATGGTGGAGTATTCACAAAATTAATAGAAAGAAATACAACAATACCAACAAAGAAATCTCAAGTATTCTCAACAGCAGCAGATGGTCAAACAAGTGTTGAAGTACATGTACTTCAAGGAGAAAGAGAAATGGCATCATATAACAAAACTTTAGGAAGATTCCAATTAACAGGAATCCCACCAGCTCCAAGAGGAATTCCGCAAATAGAAGTAACATTTGATATAGATGCAAATGGTATAGTACATGTATCTGCAAAAGATACAGCAACAGGAAATGAACAAAATGTTTCAATAACAGCAAGTACAAACCTTTCAGAGGAAGATATAGATAAAGCTGTAAAAGATGCAGAAGCACATGCAGCAGAAGATAAAAAGAAAAAAGAAGAAATTGAAGTTAGAAATAATGCAGAAAGTTTAGTATATAGTAGCCAAAAAACATTAGAAGAAGTAGGAGATAAAATAAGCAATGAAGAAAAAGCTAAAGTAGAAGCAGAAATTGAAAATGTAAAAAAAGCTTTAGAAACAAACAATACAGAAACAATAAAAGAAGCAACAGAAAAATTAACACAAGTATTTTATCAGATATCTGAACAACTATACAAAAACAATGCTGCTGCAGGAGCAGAAGGAACTGCTGAACCAAATGGAGAAACAGCAGGAAGTGATGGCAATGTGTATGATGCAGACTACAAAGTAGAAGAAGACAACAATAATAATGAATAAATTGTTCTAGAACAAAGTATCAGTGTAGGGGTCGCTGTCCTCGGCGACCCTATACATTATAGTTGTGAGCTATATGTGTAATATTTGTTAATATTATAGATATAATTTACAATAGAAAATGAATATCATAAAACTTATAGTTTAAATGGAGGGAAACATGGCAAATAAACGAGATTATTATGAAGTTTTAGGAGTTAATAAAAATGTAACAGATGATGAGTTAAAAAAAGCATATAGAAAATTAGCAAAAAAATATCATCCTGATGCAAATCCAGATAATAAAGCAGAAGCAGAAGAAAAATTTAAAGAAGTTTCAGAAGCTTATGAAGTTTTATCAGATTCACAAAAAAGAAGAATGTATGATCAATTCGGTCATGACGGACCACAAGCAGCAGGAGGTCCAGGTGGTGGGTATTACTCATATAGTTCTTCTGGATTTGATGGGTTTGGTGATTTTGGTGATCTTGGAGATATCTTTTCGAGCTTTTTTGGTGGAGGAGCTGGATTTGGTGGAAGAACAAGTTCACGACAAAGAACTAACGGACCAAAAAAAGGAAGAGACTTGCAATACAATCTTGATATAACTTTTGAAGAATCTTTCCTTGGAACAAAAAAAGAAATAAGCATAAATAGAAATGAAGAATGTAAGACATGTCATGGAACAAAAGCAAAACCAGGAACAAATGTTGTAACTTGTAAAACTTGTGGAGGAAAAGGAACAGTAACACAAACTGTTAGTACAATATTGGGACAAATGCAAACTACAAAAACTTGCTCGACTTGTAATGGAGAAGGAACAATTGTTGAAGAGAAATGTTCTGATTGTAGAGGAAAAGGATATGTAAGTAAAAATGTTAAAATTGAAGTTAAAATCCCAGCAGGAATTTCACATGGTCAAACAGTAGTATTAAAAGGAGAAGGTGAACACGGAACTAAAGGTGGGCCAAATGGAGATTTATACATTGTAGTTTCAGTAAGAAATCATAAAATTTATAAGAGACAAGGAGACAATGTTCTTTGTAATATTCCAATAACGTTTACACAAGCAACCTTAGGTGCTAATTTAGAAATTCCAATGGTCGATGGCTCAAAAGAAAACTATAAAATACCAGAAGGAACACAGACAGGAACAAAATTTGTGATAAAGAATAAAGGCTTTAAAGCAGTAAACAATAATTGGAAAGGTGATTATATATTTACAGTAGAAGTCCAAATTCCAAAGAAACTAACTTCAGAACAAAGGGAATTATTAACAAAACTTGCTAAAACAATGAGTGAGCAGCCACCAGTAAAGAAAAAAGGAATATTCGGTTAATTAATATTAAAGAGATATATGCAAACTGTATATATCTCTTTTGAATACAGTATGATATAATTGTAAAAGAAAAAATATAGCGACTATAAAAGGAGAATTATGGATAATATATGTACAATATGCCCACATAAATGTGGAATTAATAGAGAAATAAATGTAGGAAGATGTAAGGCAGGTAATAAAATAGAAATTGGAGGATATAGTCTTCATAAATTTGAAGAACCATGTATTAGTGGAGAAAATGGATCTGGAACAGTATTTTTTTCTAAATGTAATTTAAATTGTGTGTTTTGTCAAAATTATGAAATTAGTAATTTGGGTAATGGCAAAAAAATAGAAGTAGAAGAACTTTCAGATATCTTTATTAAACAACAAGAAAATAATGCGGAGAATATAAATTTAGTTACACCAACTATATATACAAATCAAATAATTGAAGCTATAAAACTTGCAAAAAATGATGGATTAAGAATTCCTGTAATATATAATAGTAATGGATACGAAAATATTGAAACATTAAAAAGATTAGAAGGGCTAATAGATGTATATTTGCCAGATTTAAAATATCATGAAAATAGTATTGCATTAAAATATTCAAAAATTGATGATTATTTTGATATAGCAACAAAAGCAATATTAGAAATGTATAGACAAGTTGGAAGCCCAAAATTTGATAAAAAAGGAATGATAAAAAAAGGATTAATAATAAGACACTTAGTTTTACCTAATAATATTGAGAATTCAAAACAAATACTAAAATGGCTAAAAGACAATATGAATAAGGATGTATATATAAGTGTAATGACACAATATTTCCCAACATATAAGGCAAAAGAGTATCCTGAAATTAATAGAAAAATTACTAAAGAAGAATATGAAAAATTAGAAAATTACATATATGAATTGAAAATAGAAAATGGATATATGCAAGACTATTCAGAAGAAGATGAAGAAGCATATGTACCAAAATGGAACTATTAAAACTAAAAATTTGACAATTAAACTAATTAGATTATACAATAGATGCAAATATATAAATTTTTTAGGAGGAAGATATCTTGATAGTATATTTTGATACAAATGTATATAAAGCAGCAAAATATATTTTTGACACAGGAAAATTGGAAGCTATAAAAAAACTGGTTAAAGATGGAGAAATTGTTGTACTATACACAGATGCAACAATAGGAGAAGTTTATGAACACATTCGAGAAGATATTACAGAGCAAGTAAATAAATATAATAAAGTTGTAAGAAAAGATTTATTAACTCTTAAAGAAAATGGTATATATGATATTTCTGAGTTAGATATTGAGGAAACAATTATAAAAACAAAACAAAAATTAACAGAATTTTTAGAATTGGATAATGTAAAAAAGATTCCTCTTAACCCAATAGATGCAGATAAACTTTTTGATGACTATTTTTCAAAAAGACCTCCATTTGAAAATAAAAAACCATATGAATTTAAGGATGCAATAATGATAAATGCTATAAAGAATTATCAAAATAAAATTAAACAGCCGATTTGTATTGTATCAAACGATAATGGATTTCGTAATAGTTTTCAAAAAAGTGAATTTATAGTATTTAACTTTTTAGGGGATTTTCTTAAATATTGTAGTGAAAAAATTGCTAAAAGAGACTGTGTCCAAGATGCAATTGAATATGGAAGACTTGATAATGTTATTATAGATTATTTAAAGAATTGTGATGTAGAGATAGATCATCATATATATGGAAGCTATGATGATTTAGACATTTTGGAGACAAATTGCGAATTGCTTTATTTGAAAGAATCAGAAGGTGAAATTAACTTTTTAATATCTTGCGATAGCAAGCTGGTAATAGATGTTGAATATCTTGATGAAACTATGTCATATTATGATAAAGAAGAGAGTAGATATATCATAGAGAATTATATTAAAGATAGAGAAAAACACGAAATAAATATAGAATTAACAGTAGTTTGTGATGTAATAGAAAATGAGAATAAAGAGATTTTATTAGAAAATTTTAAAATTATTGAAATCAATAATTTTAGTAAAATAATAGAATTAGATGACAACACATTACTTAGTAGTGAGAGACTAGATACAACATATAGTGATGAATTTTGTAGTCAATGTGGCAAAAAGCTAATAAACGATTCTATAAATCAAGACTATAGTGGTAACCTTTTATGCAATAACTGTATGAAAGCAGATGAAGATGGAGATATTTGCCCAGAATGTAGTAGAAAGATACCACATAAGTACATGATATCAGGTCTTTGCGAAGAATGTTATAACAAAAGAGATGGCGTTTAAATAAAAAATATGAGGAGGGAAAAATGAAAAAAATATTTAAAGTAAGTATTATATTATTTGTTTTGATTTTTACTCTTACAGGATGTAAAAGTAAAACGCAAGAAGAAACAAATAATACAGGAGCTACACCGATTTTTTATAAAATAACTAAGGAAGATACTGATGCAACAGTCTATTTGCTAGGATCTATTCATGTAGCTGATGAAAGTATTTATCCATTAAACAACAAAATCATGAATGCATATAATTCAAGCGACTATTTAGCAGTAGAATTAGATATTGATAAAATAAGTTCAAACTATTTACTTCAAATGGAAATTACAAATATATTACTTAATGAAGATGGAAGAAAAATTAAAGATGATTTAGGAGAAGATTTATATAATCAGATGATTGAGCTTTTGAAAGGCAAAGCTTCATATATGTCTGCTTTTGATATTTATAAACCTGCCTTTTTTGAATCTTTATTAGAAAATGCAATAGCTGAAGATGCTAAACTTAATCCAGATTATGGAATAGATTTACATTTTTTGAAATTAGCTAAAGAAGAAAACAAAGAAATTCTTGAGATTGAAACAATTGAATTGCAATGTAATTTGTTAGTAAGTAAGCCTATAGAGTTAGATAGACTTATAATTTCTGATTATGTTATAAACTATGATAAAAATGTTTCTGGAATGAAAAAAATGTATTCTATGTGGAAGCAAGGAAATAAGAGTGAATTTGAAAAGCAAATTAATACTATAGATAAAGAAGGACTGAAAGATGATGAAATTGAAATGGTAGAAACGTACAATAAAAGGCTAATTACTGACCGTAATTATTGTATGGTAGATAGCTTACAACAATATCTTAGTGAGAATAAGAATGTGTTTTGTGTTGTTGGATTAGGTCATGTTATAGGGGACGAGGGTATTGCAAAATTAATGGAAAAAAATGGGTATAAGATTGAAAGAATAGAATATTAACTTGATAAAAAATACGTTGAAAATAACACCTAGTTGTAAAACAAAGAGGTGTTATTTTATTATTAAAACTAAAAGTTTGAATTATTTACATAAAATTGCCATAAAACTTTGCAAATTTCAACAATTTATGATAAAATATAAAATAGTATTAATTGGTATTTTGTCATAAAAATAAAAACTTTTTCATTCACATATTTTATGCTATTTAGTTTTTATAAAATATTTATTATGGACTATTTTGTCCAAATGGAGGTTTTTTTATGGAAATAGATAATGTTAGAGAAACAAATTCTAGAAAAGTGGAAAGGACTGTTCTATCTTGGGATCCTTATATGCAATATTTAATTGAAGCTATTGATGAAAGCAATTTTATGAAACGTGCAGAAACAAAACCAATGGCAACACCAAAAGGATCATTAGAGAGTCATGTTACATCAAGAGCTACACATGTAAGAAATGCAGCCAACATAATGAGAAGATTAGCAAAAGGATTAGGATTAAATTCAAAATTTGCTTATGCAGGAATGTTAATGCATGATGCAGGTCATCCTTTTAGTGGTCATGAAGGAGAAGTTATATTTTCAGATATTGGAGGATTAAATAATACTCAGTATTTTCATCATAATGCTAAAGGTGTAGAAATAATATTAAGTGAAGATATATGCGAAAAAGCTATTTCTAAGATTCCAAATATCGAATTAAATCCTAAACTTAGAGATAAATTAAGAGAAGAATTTTATTATTTCTTAGATATAGTTATATCACATGATGGTGAAGCTTCTCCTGCCGAAATGTATAGAGAAGCTGATGAATATCCAGATATAAGAACAGCAGTTGAAGAAAAATTATGTTCTGCAAATTCTCGTAATAAGTATAAATTTGTAGCACAAACTCCTGAAGGAAAGCTTGGAAAATATGCAGATGTTATTGCATATTTATCAACAGATATACAAGATGGTTTTAGGCTTGGTATATACAAAGATTTTCCTGATGACTATTTAGAAGTATTTGGAGAAATGTTTTCAACTTCATTTGCTCGTACTAGAGAAGAGAAAATAGCAAATGCAAGAACTATTATTGATCAAATAAAAGAAAAGAGATTAAGAGAATTATTTGATGATGCAAGACTTCCTGGAAATCAGAGAGCAATAAGAATAGCAAATGAAATCATGGCAGATTTAAGAGAAAAAGGTCTTGATTTTGAGAATGATGAAGATGCTGCAATGGAAGTTGTAGAAGAACATTTAGAAAAAATGCAATCCTTATATGGGAAAAACATGACTGATGAAAAGTTGCAATACATGTATTCTGAAATGGAAAAAGTAAGAGAATTTGTGGGCAAAAAATCAAGACTACGTTCAGGTGTTGTTGCAGAAGTAACTACAAGAATGCAAGAATATTTTATTAATGATCTTTTGAAAGAATCTGTTGAAACAGGAATTCCACATTTTTCTTCTACAGCTGAAAGACTATTTTTTAAAGCAAAAAAAATAAATTATGCAACTTACACTCCTTATGTTAAATGGCAATATCAAAAAGAAGCATTGCCTAATGCAGCTTTAAGGTTAGCTGCAATGTCTGCAGCAAGTCTAATAACAACTGGAGCTGTAAGAAATAAATTCTTTGATCCAACTGTTAGAGAATTTGTTGACCACGATATTGCAGCAAGCATGAAAGTTGGACCTAGATTACATGAAAATGTAAGACAAGCGCAAGAACGATATTTAGCAATGAGAAAAAAATATGGAATAAGAAATTTTAGAAGTTCGAATAAAAAGTTTACAGGAGATCAATCAGTTAGTAAACTTCAATCTAAATATGAATTATTTGCTAGTATTTATGAACATCTTCAAAACCAAGGAGAAAGTTTTGCAAGACAATATACTCTTACATACCATGCAATAGAACAAAGAATAAGGGATAAAGTAAGCAAAGCATTGAATCCTGATTATCCAGAAAAAGATGCAGAAAAGAGTTTATATGCAGATAGATATATAGGTAAAATTAACCATATTAGAGATGCTATAAAATTTAAATATGGATCTTTAGAACTTACACCTGAACAACAAGAAGAGGTTGTTCAAAATTTAATAGAACATGAACGACAATTTATGGAAAGACATATGGCAATGCAAGTTGCTACAGATTATATTAGTGGAATGTCTGACAATGCTTTTACTGAATTAGCACTAAGGACGGGAGTTTTGAGTAAAGAAGAACTAGAAAAAACTACTACTAGAATACCTCCACATGAAGCTGCAGAGAATCATATTGTTGCACAATTAGCCAAAGATATGGAACACCGTCCACCAGATAATCATTTTTCACAGGAAAATCCTGAGGGAAATGGAGATGGAAGATAACATCATTTCATAAGGAGAATGTATGCCAAAATTTTTTATAAAAGATGAACAGATTCAAAATAACAATATAATTATAGTAGGAGAAGATGTAAAACATATTACAAATGTTTTGAGAATGAAAGAAAATGAAGAAATTACAATATGTAATATTGATACTTCTCAGAATTATAAATGTATAATAAAAGTTTTTACAAAAGATAATATACAGTGTGAAATTTTGAATAAAGAAGAGTATACTACAGAACCTAATGTTCAAATTACTATTTTTCAAGCTTTACCAAAAGCTGAAAAAATGGAATTTATTATTCAAAAATGTACTGAAATAGGTGTTAGCGAATTTGTTCCTGTGACAATGAATAGATGTGTTGTCAAAATAGACAATAAAAACGAAATAAAAAAGATTGATAGATGGAAAAAAATTGCAGAATCTGCTGCTAAACAGAGCGGCAGAGATGCAATCCCTAAAGTAGAAAATGTAATAAATTTCCAAAAACTCTGTCAATTAGTCGAAAAATATGATATAGTATTAATAGCATATGAAAAAGAAAATGAAAATACTCTAAAAAATGAAATCAGAAATTTAAAGAAAAAAGATTTAAAAGTAGCTTTGGTTATTGGACCAGAAGGCGGAATCGAAGAAAATGAAATAAATAGTATAAAACAGGTTGGAGCCAAAATAATAACTTTAGGGAAAAGAATACTAAGGACAGAAACTGCTGCAATATATTTAAGCAGTGTAATTATATATGAGTTAGATTAAAATAATGGGGGATAAGCAATTGAAAAAGAATGCAATAAAAAATTTCGAAAAAATACGAGAAAAGAGAACTATATCAAAAGAAAGTCAAAAACTAATATTTGGAAGATTAATTTCAAATTTTGCTATTGGCATTTCTTTTATAATTTTAATTTTATCTTACTATCTTGCAACATTTTATATTCCTAAAAATATTACTGAAATAATATATCATATTTCAGCACTTACATTATTAGTATTTACTATTATTATTTTTGAAGTAGGGTATAGAAAAGATAATGGAAAATATGCACTAACAGGATTAGAATTACTTGTTTTTGCACTAATTTCTTTGTTTGCACCATATATATATTATGTATTTAGTAAGACAGCAATTATTACATGCATATTAGTAATGACAGTATATTTTATAATTAAAATAATAGTTATTTACAACAAAGAAAAGAATGTAGCATTAAAGCAAAATGATGATATAAATACAATAATAAAAAAAGAAAGTCAAGATTATTTAGCTAAGAAAGTTTCTAAAACAAAGAAAGAAAAAACATTAGCAACTACTAAAAAAGAAAAAACAGCAACTGAAACAAAGAAAGCTACAACAAATGTAAAGAAAAAAACTACTACTGAAAAGCAGTCATTAGCAGCTAAAGCAAAAGAAGATTTAGCAGTTAATCCTAGAAAGAGTACAGTAAAGAATATTCCTGCAAAAACAACAACAACTAAAAAATCAACTTCAACAAATAATAATACAAAAAAAGAACCAGTCAAGAAAAATACTTCTAAAGTTGAAGTAAAATCAAATACAAATACAGCAAAAACGGCAACTAAGCCAAAGACAACAACTACTAAAAAGAAATCAGCAACAACAAAAACGACATCTGCAGGAAAAAGTTCATCAGCAAAGACTTCTGCAAAAAAATCAACAACAAAGAAAACTACAGCAACAAAAAAGACTGGAACATCAGCTAAGCCAACTAACAAAAGAACAACTAAAAAAGGAGAATAGATAAATGTTAAAAAGTATGACAGGATTTGGTAGAGCTAAGTATGAAGTAAACTCTAGAGAATATATAATAGATATGAAATCTGTAAATAATAGATATAGCGATATATCTATTAAAATGCCAAGAAGTATAAGCTTTTTAGAGGAAAAAGTAAAACAGAAAATAACTAGTGTAATTTCTAGAGGAAAAGTAGAAGTTTTTATAACTTTCAATAATTATAGTGACAAAGGAAAAAACATTAGAATAAATTCAGAATTGGCAAAAATATATATAAATGAAATCCAAAAACTATCTGAGGATACAAATAATTCTCAATTAATAAACATACAAGAAATTTTAAAATTGCCTGATGTTTTAAATATTCAGTTAGATCAAGAAGCAGAAGAATTAATTTGGAATGAATTACAAATAGTTTTATCTGAAGCTATAGATAATTTTATTAATATGAGAAAAAAAGAAGGAAAGAAAATACAAGAAGATTTAGAAAATCGAATTTTATTCATTGAACAAAATGTTAATAATATTGATAATATTTCTGCTGGACTTGTGCAAGAATATATAGTAAAATTAGAAAAAAGAATTAATGAAATTCTAAAGAATAATATGGTGGATGAAAGCCGATTAGCACAAGAAGTAGTAATATATTCAGATAAATGTTCTGTTGAAGAAGAACTAACAAGATTAAAAAGTCATATAATTCAGTTTAAAGACTTATTAAATAGTAATAATGCGACTGGTAAAAAGATAGATTTTTTAATTCAAGAAATGAACAGAGAAACAAATACAATAGGCTCAAAGGCAAACAATTTACAGATTACAAATTATGTAATAGAAATTAAAACTGAATTAGAAAATATTCGTGAACAAATTCAAAATGTTGAATAGTAAGGAGATGTAAATATGCAATTAGTTAATATTGGTTTTGGAAATATTGTTTCTGCAAATAAAATAGTTACTATTGTTAATCCAGATGCAGCTCCAATAAAAAGATTGGTACAAGAAGCAAAAGATAGCAAAATAGCAATTGATGCAACATGCGGTAGACGAACAAGAGCAGTTTTAATTATGGATTCAGGGCACGTAATATTATCTTCAGTTCAACCAGAAACAATAGCTTCAAGATTAGATAAAGATTTAGGTAAAGAAGAAAATATGGAAATTAAAAAGGAGGAGAATTAAAATGATTATTAAACCAACTGTTACAGAATTACTAGAAAAAATTGACAACAGATTTGAATTAGTTATACTAGTTTCAAAACGTGCAAGACAAATTTCAGAAGGGCAATTACCTTTAACAAATATTAAAGAGAAATCTGCAGTTACAATAGCTGCAAATGAAATAGCAGAAGGTAAGGTGAAAGAATGTTAGTTTTATTATCAGGTGTTTCAGGAGCAGGAAAAGATACTATAAAAAAAGAATTAATAAAAAGAATGGATAATGTAACTTCAATGCCTTCATATACTGATAGAAGTCCAAGACCTGGTGAAGAAAATGGTAAAATTTATAATTTTATATCAACTGAAGAATTTGAGAATAAAATTAAAAGTAATGAATTTTATGAATATTCAGTTCATCATGAACATTACTATGGAACTTCTAAAAAAGTCTTAAATGATACAATTAGTTCAGGAAAGATTATTGTAAAAGATATTGAGGTAAATGGAACTGAAAATTTATTAAAACTTTTGAAAGATCAATTAGATATTATTACTATCTTTTTAAGAGTTCCTAAAGAGGAATTAAGAAGACGACTAGAGCACAGAGTAGAAAAAGCTAGCATCAAAGAAATAGAATTAAGATTAAATAGATTTGATTATGAAGAATCTAAAATTGGAATTTATGATTATGTTTTAAAAAATGATGATTTAGAAAAAACTGTTCAAATCATTATGACAATAATTGAAAATGAATATAAAATAAAAAGAGGAAAGAGGGATACTAATGAAAAATAATAAAAAGCAAAAAATAATGGTAAAAATATTTGCTTTAGTTTTAGCTTTAATGATGATATTAAGTGTAGCAATTACATTAATATATATGCTAATTGGTAAATAATAGGAGGAAATACAAATGCTAAAAACTGTTGAACTTCCCACAGTACAAGAAGGGAGTATAATGAACTATATAAATACATTGCGTAATAGCCCAACCCATTTAATCACTTTCATTATAGATATTACGATAGTTATATTCTTAGCAGTTAAGTTTTTAAAATTAGTAAAAGGAACTCGAGCATTGCAATTATTAAAAGGTATTTTCTTTTTAGTGATTGCTACAATATTAAGCTCAGTTTTTAACCTAACAATACTTAATATGATTTTAACTTCATTTATGACATATGGAGTAATATTACTTATTATTATGTTTCAACCAGAAATACGACGTGGATTAGAGCAATTGGGATCAAATAAAGTAAATAGATTTTTTGGAATAGAAGAAGAAATTGCCAACAAAGTAAAAGAAAATATATTTAAATTAACAATAGCAACATCAGAACTATCTCAGTCAAAAACTGGAGCACTTATAGTTATAGAAAAAAGTATAAAATTAAAAGATATAATAGATTCTGGAATTGTTATTAATTCTGAAATATCTCCACAATTACTTGTAAATATATTTGAACCCAAAACACCATTGCATGATGGCGCAGTAATAATAAGTGAAAGTAAAATAATGGCAGCAGCTTGCATGTTACCACTTGCAAATGATAAGAATATTCCAAAAACTTTAGGGACAAGACATAGATCAGCATTAGGTATTTCAAAGGAAACAGATGCAATAGTTGTTGTTGTATCAGAAGAAACTGGAAAAATATCAGTTGCAAAAAATGGGACATTAATTGCAGATGTGAAAGAAGATGCTTTAAAACAAATATTAATAAAAAATTTAGTTCCAAAAATTGATGATGCGAAAAAGAATAATAAAATAAAGAGGAAATAATGCGAAATATAAAATTAATAATAGAATATGATGGTAAAAAATTTGGTGGATGGCAAAGACAGCCCACCAAATTAAACATTCAAGGAGAAATAGAACAAGCAATAAAAGAGCTTACTGGAGAAGAGGTTAATTTAACTGCTTCAGGAAGAACTGATGCAGGTGTACATAGTTTAGGACAAGTTGCAAACTTTAAGACAAATAGTAATATAGAAATAGAAAAGTTTGCAATTGCAATTAAATCAAAACTCAAAAAAAGTATTGTTATAAAATCAGCAGAAGAAGTAGAAGAAGACTTTCACGCAAGATACAAATGTAAAGGAAAAAAATATAGATATGTAATTAACAATTCATATCAAGGAACCGCTATATATAGAGATTTAGAATACCACATTTCACAAAAATTAAATATTGATAAAATGAAACAAGCTATAAAGTTCTTTGAAGGAAAACATGATTTTAAAGGATTTAGAGCAAGTGGTACTAGTAGTAAAGATAGTATCAGAGAGATATACAAAGGTGAAATAAAAACAGATGGAGATAAAATTATAATAGAATTAACAGGTAATGGATTTATGTATAATATGGTTAGAATAATTGCAGGAACTTTAGTTGATGTAGGTCTTAGCAAGATAAATCCAGAAGATATACCAGAAATACTAGAATCAAAAGATAGAACTAGAGCTGGAAAAACATTACCTGCACATGGATTATATCTTGTAGAGGTATATTATTAAAATATTATAATGTAGTAAATTAGTATCAATTATAAGTAATAAAAAATAATACATAAAAAAGTAGAGGAGCAATAATGAAAATATTAGTTTTATCCTGCGGCACAGGAGGAGGACATAATTCAGCAGCAAAAGCAATAGTAGATGAATTAAATAGACATAATGCAACTGCAGATTTTATAGAATATTTAGATATTATAAACCCTAGAATTAGGAACTTAGTAAACAACCTTTATATTAAAAGTACAACTGGAAATGGAAGAATATTTAAAAGAGTATATAAATTAGGCACATTATATGATAACACTAATTTTAAATCACCAGTATATGTATTAAATAGTTTTGCAAAAAAGAAACTCTATGAGTATATAAAGTCTAATAATTATGATTATATTGCAACCACTCATTTATTTGCTGCACAAGCATTAACTTGTATAAAAAAAGAGCATAGTGATATACATTTTATAGAAATATGCACAGATTATACTTATATACCATTTTGGAGAGAAACTAATCCAGATTTTATAATAGTTCCTCATAAAGATTTAGTCCAGAATTTTGAAGAAAAAGGCGTAAACAGAGATAAAATTGTTCCCATAGGAATACCAGTTTATAAAGATTTTTCCATGGATTTAGAAAAAGAAAAATGCTATAATGAATTAAAGTTAGACAAAACAAAGAAGTATACATTAATAATGACAGGTAGTATGGGATTTGGAAATACTATACAAATTGTTGATGAATTATCTAAGAGAGTAAATGCTACAAATATTGTAATTTGCGGAAGCAATAAAAAATTGCAAGGAGAATTAAAAAGTAAATATCCTTTAGATAAAGTAATTCCGATAGGTTTTACAAATAAGATAAGCAAATATATGAGAATAAGCAATGTCTTGTTGACAAAACCGGGTGGACTTACGACAACCGAGGCAGGTACAATAAATATTCCTATAATTCATACAATGCCAATACCAGGATGTGAAAATTACAATGCAGAGTTTTTTGAAAAAAGAGGAATGTCAAAGAAATGTAATACAATTGAAGAAATTTGTGAAGAAACTCAAAGACTAATGAATGATGATGATTTAAGAAATCAAATGATAGAAAACCAAAAGAAATATATTGATAAAGAAACATGCACTAAAATATGTAATTTAATAATTAACGAATGTAATAGAATTTAATAAATATAATATGAACAAAGAGGAGGTGTAATAAATGGAAAAAATAAATAATTTAGAAGATGTCGATGAAAATTCTGATATTATTGATATGTGGACACCATTAAATTTTGATTCAAACGAAAATTATAAATTTGTAAGTGACAATGATTTATATAATTTAATATCTGATGTCGTGTATTATTTTGTTGCAGTACCAGTTATATACATAATATCTAAAGTTATGTTTGGACTAAAAATAGAAGGCAAAGAAAATTTAGAAAAGACAAATAAAGCAGCTATAACTATTTCTAATCATATACATTTTTTAGATTGTGCAATGATAGGACTTGCAATGTTTCCAAAAAGAATTTATTATACTGCTTCTGATGGTTCATTCAAAATGCCAATAGTAAGACACCTTGTCAAATTGTTAAATGCTCTTCCTATATCAGATAATTTAAATAGTAAAAAGAGATTATTATTAGCAATAGATGACTTATTATCAAAAGGAGAAAAAGTACATTTTTATCCAGAAGCTTCAATGTGGCCCTATCATAAAAAAATCAGAAAATTTAAGAATGGTGCATTTGAAGTAGCAGTAAGAAATAATGTGCCAATAATACCAATAGTGTTTAAATTCAGAGAAGTAACAGGATTAAGAAAATTCATAAAAGAAAAACCATTTATTACTTTAAAAATCTTAGAACCAGTATACCCAAATACTGAAGTTCCAAGAAGAGAACAAATAGAAAATTTAAAAGAAGCTATATCAAAGGCGATGAAAGAAGAAAGTAGGAATTTATATGAAGAAATTTAAAATAATATCTTTTTGTGTTTTATTAGTAGTTATAGTAACTGGTGTACTTTTTTTATCAAGTAAAAGTAATAAAAAAGAAAAAGAGAAAAAAGAAGAAAAGCAAGTTAATGAAACAAATTATATTGTCAATGAATCATCAACAAATAATAATAACGTATCTAATAGAGATAACATTGTATCAGAAAACAAAGTAAGTGAACTTCCAGAAATTCCAAAATCAGAACTAATACAAGGTATTGTAGAATTTAATCATGATGGCAAAATATTTATGTTTAATGGTCAACACTTTGGAGAATTTGGATTCGAAATGGAAGAATATACAGAAGCACATATAGCTAACAATAAGCAGAAATGCATAGATTATGTTACACATATTGAATATAATGCAGATTATATTCAAGAAGGAGATATTTTAATTCTTTCAAAAAATGCTCTAAAAAAAGAAAATATTAATAATCTACAAGATAGTACTTTTATTGTTTTAAAAGCAAAAGATTATGAAACTATGAAAAGGCAAACTTTAAATAATGAAAAAGAATTCATATTAACAATTGGAGAGTACTATGATAATGATGGGACACTTTATTTGAAATATAATATTTCAGACGAAGATTTCGACTTCCCATTTGCTATAAAAGTTAATATATCAGAAAATACTCAAATATTAGGAAAATTAGAAGAAGGAATAACTGTAAAAGTGGAATATAAAGATATAAATGTACCTTTAGATCAACTAGAAGTACAATCTATAGAAATAATTGAATATTAGACACACATTATTATTTATAAAAATATGATAAATAATAATACTAAAATGAATTTGTAGAATTAATTTACAAATTCATTTTTTTAAATATGAAAGCAATATTTACATAAAAAAAGTCACAAAAAGTCACATTTTTTCATATTGACCTTAGCAACATTCTATGATAATCTTTATTCAAGCAATGCTTAGTAAAAAAATAAGTACGAATGTGCAATCTATTTATTTTAAAGGAGACTAACATCATGCGTAAACAGTTTAAATCGATTGCGGCTGCCATTCTGGCAGTGCTTATGCTGATGAGTATCAGCATGACTGCCGTGGCGGCGGAACAGGTTCCTGTGGTGAGCGAGGCTGAAGTTTCTGAGGCTTCTGCCAGGGGAGTAGTTCAAAACTTCGGTCCCAAAAACCTGATGCTTTATGCAAACGCACCGGTTTTGGACGACCTTTACATTCCCAGCAGCGCCAGAACTGTCCAGCATAAGCTGGTAAGTAGTAGTGTCCAATCGGTTGTGTTTAGGTTTCAAAACCTGTCTACAGGAGAAACCAGAAGCTTCACAGCCCTTTCAAACAATGGATGGCTTTCCGACACCTATAATACTTCTTTCCCTGCGGGGCATTATAAGATGTGGGTTGTCTATGCCAGTGCGAGTGGAAGCTATGATGTGGCAATCAACTTCCTGTCCTGAACTTTATAGCAAGAAAATCTGAAAGTAAAGGAATACTGCCCAAATTCCATAGCAAGTAAGTAACGACCTTTTTGCACATTCGTATCTTATTTTATGGGAGCTTAGCAACAGCTGGGCTCCCTTTTCTAAAATATATATATTGTAAGGAGCTAAAACATATGAAAATAGAAACAAAATTAGCTTTCAATAATATGAAGAAAAATAAGAAAAGAACATTATATACCACCATATCCTTAACATTATGCACAGCACTTATATTAACTTCTATATTACTAATATCTAGTATTAGAAATGGGGTCTCTGAGAACTTTGATACTGAATATAATGATTATCATTTTATTTTAAAAGATTTGTCTGTTGAGCGTTTTAATAAAATAAAAAAGAAATCATATATTGATAAAATTTATATACAAAAAAGTGAAGATACACCATTAGAAAAAGTAGATTCTTCTTTTACTCCAGAAAATAATATCACAGTATATTTGAAATATGATAATATAAAAAATGTATGCACATATTCTAATAATATTATTGGAAGTTTAGAATTATCTGAAGCAGAAGCTAAATATCTTCATTCTTTTTGTCAATTTAATAGTAAATTACTTACAGTACATGGATTTATTGATGTTACCCCTAGTATAAACTCTATAACTAAACTTCCTGAATGCAAAATGAGAGTAAATTATTCACCGATAATAACACTTATGATAATTGCAGTAATAATTGTTTTTTCAGCTTTGTTTATTATAATTCTATATAATGCCTTTTTAATAACAATAAATGAAAGAAAAAAAGAATATGCAATATTAAATAGTGTTGGTGGAACCGAAGGACAAGTTCTAAAAATGATATTTATAGAAGCTATTTTTATGGGAGCTATAGGAATAGTTTTGGGAGGAACACTCTCTACATTACTTGCAAATGTTGTACTTAATAATATAAACGATATATTAAATAGAGCAGGTTACTATTTTAGATTAGTGTTTGATATAAAATACATAATTTTAGCATTAATAATAATTATTATAAACATATACTTTTCAGTGTTAATACCAAGTGTAAAAGCAAGTTCAACATCAGTCATTCAAGGAATTAGAAATAATAAAGAAATTAAGAATAAAAAAAGAAAAAAACTCCTAGAAAAAATATTACCAATAGAAGGAAGGGTAGCAGTAAAAAATATAAGAAGAAACAAAAGTAAATACAAACTTATAATATTTCTGCTTATAATTTGTATAACTTCTTTTATTTCAATCAGTACATATATTACATATGAAAAAGAAACTGCTAATTTAGTAACAGAATATGATGTTGATGCTGAAATATCTTTACTAGAAAAATACGGAAAAAATCTTAATGAAATAATAGCCACAGATTATAAGTCTATATTAAAAAACTATGAAGAAAAATATAATAAGAAAATAGAATGTATAGAATATAGATATAGAAATATAGAAACTTTAGTAGAACCTGCAAATGCTATTATGTTTAATAATAGAATAGTTATTACATATATTGATGGAAAAAAAAGCATCGCAATGAACATGATAGCATTAGATAAAAAAACATATAGAAGGTATATAGAAGAAATTAAAGCAAATGACGGCGATATTATCATTTATAATAATGTGTTTAATATATATCCAGCTTATTTTAGAAATGAAGGTAATTATACTTATAAATATTCTCAAGCTCTTAATTCTAAACTAAATATTAAAATGGAAATTGTATTTCCATTGCTTGTCGGAGAAGAAACATGGGATTATACAATTGTAAAATCCAAATTATTAGATAGAAAGTATGTTTTTACTGATAAACTAATAGATGGATTTCAAGAACTTAAAACAAATATAAGTGGAACTGCTCCAACATTATTTATTAGTATGGAAATGTATAATGAGCTAAAGGAAGAAACATGGGATAAAGATTATAGAATAGATTATAACTCTGATAAAACATTAAAAATTTGGAATAATCAAGATGAATTAAGAGTAAAAATTAGGTGTGATGATATTGTTGAATTCAAAAATTATATGGAGAAATTTGAAGAAGATAAAATTTTTGTACAATATTATACATTAGATAATCAAGAAAAGCTTATATATATAGAAATAATCGAATTAATTCTAAAAATAATGATGATAGCGATAATAACAATAGGCATAGTAAGCACAGTAAACATAATGAATGCTAGTTTAATTGAAAGAAAAGAAGATTTCAATATAATGTATCGCATAGGAGCAACTAAAGGAAATATCAAGAAAATTCTTATATATGAATGTATATATATGTTTGTAAAAGCATTAATCATATCAATTATTTTGTCAATACCAATAATATATAAAATTATAAAAGAAACAGAAAATGTATTAGTTTTAGATAAATTACTAATTCCATTTGGAAGTATTGGAATGTTTATAGGAGTAATGTTTGTAATATCTTTAGCAATAACTATATATTCAGCTAGAATGATAAAAGAAGAATAGCAAATTGATGAAAATTATTCTATATGATAGAATTAACTCTATAAAAATGTAGGAGATAAAAACATATGAAAATAGAAACAAGATTAGCTATGAATAATATGAAGACAAATAAGAAAAGAACATTATATACTGCCATATCTTTAACTTTATGCACGACACTAATACTAACAACTATACTACTAATATCAAGTATTAGAAATGGAGTTTCTGAAAATTCAAATAATGACTATAACGATTATCATATAATGTTAAAAGATTTAACTGTTGAAAAATTTAATAAAATAAAGAATAAACCATATATTGAAAAAATGTATATACAACAAAATGAAGAAGAACCATTGAAGAAAGTTAATAGTTCTTATTCACCAGAAGGGAAAACTACCGTATATTTAAAGTATAAAAATATAAATAAAATATGTGAATATACAGATGATATACTTGAAGAGCTAGATTTATCTCAATTGGAAAGCTTAGAGCTATTTCATACATGCAAATTTAATAAAGAATTACTTACTATGTATGGATTTATAGATGTACATATAGAAATGGAAAAAGACAAACTTAAATGTATGATAGATGTAAATTATTCACACATAATCAATCTTATGATAGTAATAGTAATAATTGCATTTTCAGCATTATTTATTATTGTTTTATATAATGCATTTTTAATAACAATAAGTGAGAGGAAAAAAGAGTATTCAGTATTAAACAGTGTTGGAGGAACAGAAGGACAAATATTAAAAATGGTATTTTCAGAAGCAATTCTTATGGGAATTATAGGAATACTATTTGGTAGTATGTTTTCAATATTATTTGCAAGTAATATATTGAATAATATAAATGAAATACTAAATAAAGCAGATTATTATTTTAGGTTGACAATTGATTTAAAACATTTAATATTAGCAATAATAATTATTTGTATAAATATATATTTATCTGTATTAATTCCAAGTTTAAAGGCAAGTTCAACATCAGTCATTCAAGGAATTAGAAATAATAAAGAAATAAAGAATAAGAAAAGAAAGACAATATTAGAAAAAAATTTACCAGTAGAAGGAAAAATAGCAATAAATAATATTAGAAGAGATGGAAACAAATATAAGCTTATAACATTTTTATTAGTAATATGTATAACAACATTTGTTTCAGTTAGTACATATATTAAATATGAAAAAGAAACTGCGGATTTAGTAGATGAATATGATGTAGATGCTGAATTAGAACTATCAGGAGAATATGAAGAGTCAGAAGATGGAAAAGTAAGAATGAATTATAAAACTATTTTAGAAAATTATGAAAAGCAATATGGAAAAAAGATAGAATACATAGAATACAAAGATAATAGGTACTTAAATGTTTCAGTAGAAGCAATGAAAGATTTTATAACAAATAATGATATATATTCATATATATGTGACAAAAAAACTATGAGAGTGAATGTAATTACGCTAGATGAAAAATCGTATAATAGATATATAGAAAAAATAGATGCAGAATATGGAGATGCTATCATTTATAACAATATATTAGTTTCTGATTTATATCAATCTCAAAATGAAATTAAACGTCGTTATTCTAAAGCTTTTGATTCAAAAGCGGATATAAAATTAGAACTTATATTTCCAATATATACTAATTATTATGAAATTATTAATTATAACAGTATTGATTGTGAAAAGTTAATTAAAAAATGTATATTAACAGACGAACTCTTAGAAGGATATAAAGATATAAAAACTGCAATACAAGCTATTTATCCTACGATGTTTATTAATGAGGAAACATATAATAATATAGTAAATTTAATGGAACAGATATATAATAATGAAAACGATAATATTATTCATGACTCTTTATTTTGGATGAAAAGAGATGATTTTGATGTAAAAATAAAATGTGATGACATTGTAGAATTTAAAAAATATATAGATGGACTTTTTGAAAAATATAATTTATATATCCCAGTAGAATATTATAGCTTAGAAAATTTAGAAAAAACTATTTATATAGAAATAATAGAACTCATCTCAAAAATAATAATTACAGCAATAATAATAGTAGGTATAGTAAGCACAATAAATACAATAAATGCAAGTCTAATTGAAAGAAAAGAAGATTTCAATATAATGTACCGCATGGGAGCAACTAAAGGAAATATCAAGAAAATTCTTATATATGAATGTATATATATGTTTGTAAAAGCATTAATCATATCAATTATTTTGTCAATACCAATAATATATAAAATTATAAAAGAAACAGAAAATGTATTAGTTTTAGATAAATTACTAATTCCATTTGGAAGTATTGGAATGTTTATAGGAGTAATGTTTGTAATATCTTTAAGCATTACATTATTATCAACTAAGATGATAAAAGAAGAATAGAAGAGAGGAATCATAAATATGAAAATTTTAAAAGTAGAAAATTTAAAGAAAGTATATGGAAAAGGAGATTCCGAAGTTAAGGCCATAGATGATGTATCATTTGAAATTGAAGAAGGCGAATTTGTTGCAATAATTGGTCCATCAGGAAGCGGAAAGACTACCATACTACATACAATTGCAGGATTAGAAAAACCAACATCTGGCAAAGTGTACTTTTATGACAAAAATATATATGAAATGAATAAAAGGGATTTAACAATACTAAGAAGACAAAATGTAGGAATTATATATCAGTTCTATAATTTAATTCCGACTTTAAATGTAGAAGAAAATATAACACTACCAATTGAACTAGATAAGAAAAAAGTTGATATAAAAAAATTAAAAGAAATAACAACATTCTTAGGTATTGATAATAGGAGAAGCCACTTACCAAATGAAATATCTGGAGGACAACAGCAAAAAGTTGCAATAGGAAGAGCTCTAATAATTAATCCAACCATAATCCTAGCGGACGAGCCAACAGGAAACTTAGATACAAAGTCAAGTAATGAGATTATACAATTATTGAAGAAAGCCAACAAAGAATATAAACAAACGATTATAATGATTACACATAATTTAGAAATAGCAAAGCAAGCAGATAGAATTATCCAAATAGAAGATGGAAAGATTATCTAGTTTGATATATAGATTTCAGTAGAACACTAAGTGAAAAATTCACTTGGTGTTTTTCTAACTTCCAAAATAATTGAATAGTTTAATAGATTATCACATAAACTATTATTGGAGGGATAAGATGGATATATCTAAAATTAAAAGATATCAAATAATTAGTGCGATTTTTGTTTGTATATCAGGAACGCTTTTACATTTTACATATAAAATATTTGGAGAAAATAAATTTGTAGCATCATTTTCCGCAGTTAATGAAAGTGTGTGGGAACATTTAAAATTATTATTTTTTCCTATGTTGCTAACTACAATTATTGGATACTTTTATATAGGAAAAAGTCATTCGAATTTTTTATGCTCAAAAGCAATAGGCATAATTACAGCTATATTTTTTATAGTTGTATTTTTCTACACATATAGTGGAATAATAGGGAAAAGTATACTTTTTATTGATATAGCATCATTTTTTACTGCTGTTATATTGGGAGAGTATTTATCTTTTAAATTAATGACTAACAACCTTCAATGCAATAATATATTTTCAGTATGTGTCCTAATAATTCTATTAATAAGCTTTATATCTTTTACTTACTTTACACCTAGATTAGAACTTTTTAAAGATCCAGTAACTGGAAAATATGGAATTATTAAGAAATGATAATTTTATAAATATATATTGACAAATAAATAAAAGATGATATAATATCTTACAGTGTAAGATGTTAAGAGGTGAATATAATGTTATATGATTCTTTAGCAGATGAATTATTCTATATACTATCACAATTCTCTAAAAATCCATTTCAAGAACATTCTAGAAACTTTGCTACTGGAGAAATGTCAATTCTATATTATTTAAACAAGATACAAGATGGAGCAACATCAGGAGACATATGTAATTACATGCAAGTAACAACAGGCAGAGTGGCAAGTGCTTTAAATAGTTTAGAGAAGAAAAGATATATTCAAAGAAAAAATCACAATACGGATAAAAGAAAAGTTATTGTATATATAACAGACACTGGTAAAGAATATATATTAGAAAACTATAAAAGTGGAATTACATTAGCAGAAGATATACTATCAAATTTAGGTGAAGATGATGCCAAGGAATTAATAAGACTAATTAAAAAGAGTCTTAATATATAAATGCAGTATAACTGCATTTTAAAAAGGCAAATATCTAACACTATAAGATATTTTGAAGGAGGAATGTATATATGAATAGTCAAAAGTTTACTCAAAAGTCAATAGAAGCTATACAAGGAGCACAGAGTTTAGCAATATCAATTGAAAACAGTCAAATAGAGCAAGAACATTTACTTTATTCATTGCTTATTCAAGACAATAGTTTAATAAAATCACTGTTAAAGAAAATGAATGTAAATGAAGAATTTGAACACACTTTAAAAAAGGAAATTGATAACAAACCAAAGATGCACACAAATAATTCAAGACCTATAGATAATGTATATATTTCAAAAGATACAGATGATGCATTAGTTACAGCTGAAAATATTGCAAAAGATATGAAGGATGAATATATTTCAGTAGAACATATAGCTTTAGGATTAATAGATAAAGCAAATTCAAAATTGAAAGATTTATTTAAAACATTTGATATAACAAAAAACAGATTTTTAAAAGTATTATTAGAGGTAAGGGGGAATAGACAAGTGAATACAGATAATCCAGAAGATACTTATGATGTTTTAGCAAAATATGGTACAGATTTAGTTGAAATGGCAAGAAAACAAAAATTAGATCCAGTTATAGGAAGAGATAATGAAATAAGAAATGTTATTAGAATACTTTCAAGAAAAACTAAAAATAATCCTTGTTTAATAGGTGAACCAGGTGTTGGTAAAACAGCTATTGCTGAAGGATTAGCGTTAAGAATTGTAAGAGGAGATGTTCCAGTTGGTTTAAAAGATTGTACAATTTTTTCATTAGACATGGGAGCATTAGTTGCAGGTGCAAAATATAGAGGAGAATTTGAAGAAAGACTAAAAGCAGTTCTTCAAGAGATTAAGAAAAGTGAAGGAAAAATAATTCTATTTATAGATGAGTTACACACAATAGTTGGAGCTGGTAAAACAGATGGTGCAATGGATGCAGGTAACCTTTTAAAACCAATGCTTGCACGAGGAGAACTTCATTGTATTGGTGCAACTACTTTAAATGAATATAGACAATATATAGAAAAAGACCCAGCTTTAGAAAGACGTTTTCAACACGTTTTAGTAGATGAGCCAACTGTTGAAGATACCATTTCTATTTTGAGAGGTTTAAAAGAAAGATATGAAGTATATCATGGAGTTGAAATAAGTGATAATGCAATTATTACAGCTAGCACTTTATCACATAGATATATTTCAGATAGATTTTTGCCTGACAAGGCAATAGACCTTATTGATGAAGCTTGTAGTATGATAAAAACAGAAATGGAATCAATGCCCATAGAATTAGATGAGATATCACGTAAAATAATGCAACATCAAATAGAAGAAACAGCACTGAAAAAAGAGAAAGATGAACAATCTAAAAAAAGACTAGAAGAAATTCAAAGAGAAATTGCTGAAATGCAAAGCCAGTTTAATGAAATGAAAGCAAAATGGGATAATGAGAAAGATGCTATATCTAAAGTACAAAAATTGCGTGAAGATATAGAAAGAGTAAATAGTGAAATCGAAAATGCAGAAAGAAATTATGAACTTAACAAAGCAGCAGAATTAAAATATGGTAAACTTCCAGAATTACAAAAGGAGTTAAAAGTAGAAGAAGATATGGCACAGAAGTCTAAAGAATCTAGTCTACTTAGAACTAAGGTAACAGATGAAGAAATAACTAAAATAATTGCGAAATGGACAGGTATTCCAGTAACAAAACTAATGGAAAGTGAAAGAGAAAAAATATTAAATTTAGGAAGTGTTTTACACAAACGAGTAATTGGTCAAAATGAAGCTGTAGAAAAAGTAACAGATGCAATAATTCGTTCAAGAGCAGGTATACAAGATAATCGTAGACCTATTGGTTCATTTATGTTTTTAGGTCCAACTGGTGTAGGAAAAACAGAACTTGCAAAAGCATTGGCAGAGAGCTTGTTTGATGATGAACATAATATTATAAGAATAGATATGTCTGAGTATATGGAAAAATTTTCTGTATCAAGATTAATTGGTGCACCTCCAGGATATGTTGGTTATGAAGAAGGAGGACAACTAACAGAAGCAGTTAGAAGGAAACCATATTCAGTAATATTATTTGATGAAATAGAAAAAGCACATCCAGATGTATTTAATGTATTGTTACAAGTATTAGATGATGGAAGAATAACGGATTCTCAAGGAAGAACCGTAGATTTCAAAAATACAATAATAATTCTAACATCAAACTTAGGTTCAGAATATATATTAGATGGAATAAATAAAAACGGAGAAATATCAGATGAAGCAAAGACACAAGTAAACAAAATTTTAAAACAAAGTTTCAGACCAGAATTTTTAAATAGATTGGATGAAATTATATTCTACAAACCATTAACACAAAATGAAATAGGAAATATTTTAGAATTATTAATAGCTGATTTAAATAAAAGACTAATAGAACAAGAAATATCAATTACATTAACAGATAAAGCGAAAGAATACTTAATAGAAAATGGTTATGATGCAATATATGGAGCAAGACCTTTAAAAAGATTTGTACAAAAAGAATTAGAAACATTAATTGCTCGTAAGATTATAGAACAAAAAATATTGCCAAAACAAAATGTTACAATTGATTTTGACAATAAAGCATTAATAATAAAATAAATTATATTACTGGACTGAAAACAAAAGAGAACGACAAAGAATGTCATTCTCTTTTTATTTCAATCTTTCTTCAATTTCTTTCCAAACCGCTTCTGTATAAATTTTCTTTTCAGCAGAAAATGGAAGAAATTTTAAATCTTTTAGTGGGTTTAATTCATTTTGTAAGTCAGTTACTGTTTTTTCAACTTTTGTTGGTGCCAGTTTATCTGCTTTATTTGCTAGAATCAAACAAGGAAATCCAGTATTTATAATATAATCATACATCATAACATCATTAGAAGTAGGGGAATGACGTATATCTATTAAAAAGATTATTAAAGCAATTTGTTTTCTTGTTTGTAAATAATGTTCTATAAATTCTCCAACTTTAACTTGTTCTTCTTTAGACATTTTACTATAACCATATCCTGGTAAATCTACAAAGTAAAAGTTATTATCCATATTATAAAAATTAATTTGTCTAGTTTTTCCAGGTTCGCTACTAGTTCTGGCTAAATTTTTTCTATTAATCATAGTATTTACAAAAGAAGACTTACCTACATTAGATTTACCAACCAATACTATTTCAGGTACATCTGTTTTTGGATATTGTTTTTCACTTACAGCAGATACTTCAATTCTTGGATTTTTAATAATCATAAATTTCTCCTTTAATATAATATCAGGTCTTATATATTTTTATTGGGCGGACAGAGTTGTCCGCCCTTACAGATTATTTTACATTAATTTTATCTATTCCGCCCATATAAGGTCTTAAAACTTCTGGAATATTAATACTTCCATCTGGATTATAATTATTTTCTAAGAACGCTATTAACATACGAGGAGGAGCAACAACTGTATTATTTAATGTATGTGCAAAATAATTTCCTTTTTCTCCTCTAACACGTATTCCTAAACGTCTACTTTGAGCATCTGTTAGATTAGAGCAACTACCAACTTCAAAGTATTTCTTTTGACGAGGAGACCATGCTTCAACATCACAAGATTTTGCTTTTAAATCTGCTAAATCTCCAGAACAGCATTCAAGAGTACGAACTGGAATCTGCAAACTTCTAAATAGTTCAACTGTATAACTCCACATTTTATCATACCATTCATAGCTTTCTTCAGGTTCACATACTACTATCATTTCTTGCTTTTCAAATTGATGTATTCTATAAACCCCACGTTCTTCAACACCATGGGCACCTTTTTCTTTTCTAAAACATGGAGAATAAGATGTCATAGTATATGGTAAATCAGCCTTTTTTAATATTTGGTCTTTAAATTTACCAATCATAGAATGTTCACTTGTCCCAATCAAATATAAATCTTCACCTTCAATTTTATACATCATTGCATCCATTTCTTCAAAGCTCATAACACCTGTTACAACATCACTTCTTATCATAAATGGAGGAATACAATAAGTAAATCCTTTATTTATCATAAAATCTCTTGCATAGCTAATAACAGCAGAGTGTAAACGTGCAATATCTCCAACTAAATAGTAAAAACCATTTCCTGCAACTCTACGAGCAGAGTCTAAATCTATTCCAGCAAGTTTTTCCATTATATCTGTGTGGTATGGAATTTCATAATCTGGAACAACGGGTTCTCCATATTTTTTTACTTCTACATTTTCGCTATCATCTTTTCCAATAGGAACAGAATCGTCTATAATGTTTGGAATCTTCATCATAATATTTTTAATTTCATTTGCTAATTCTGCCTCAGATTTTTCATTATCAATCAATTGTGTATTAATTTCGTTAACTTCAGCTTTTATTTTTTCTGCGTCTTCACGGTTACCAGATTTCATTAAATTACCAATTTGAGAGCTTAGGGAGTTTCTACTAGAACGTAATTCGTCTCCTTTTAATTTAACTTCACGGTTCTTTTTGTCTAATTCTAAAACCTTATCTACTAATTCTAGTTTGTAATCCTGAAATTTCTTTTTCATATTTTCTTTAACTAAATCAGGATTTTCTCTAATTAATTTGATATCTATCATATCATCAACTCCTTTAATATAGTATTTTACTATATTTTAAGAGATTTTGCAATAATTTTCCAAATTAACTATTGCTTATTGAATTTTAATTGCAAAAAAAGACAATATAAGATATAATATTTTAGTATAAAACAAAAGAAAGGATGAAAAAATTTATGAAAGAGAAAAAATATTTAAAAATAAGTTTAGGAACAGGAATTCTATTAGCACTAATAGTTATACTTATTGTAGCATTAGTAGGAATGTATTTTTATTATAATCCTAAAAAGGATGAAAAATTTGCAGATACTAATACAAATTTACCAAGTGAAATGGATGAAAATACTACACAAAAAGATACTAATATTTCAAAAGAAGAAAATAAACAATCTAATAATACAGTTAAAAATCCTTATGAAAAATATAGTGATTTAGAGTGGGAATGTGATGAAAAAAATATAAAGTTGGAAATAGCTAAAAATGAAGAGTATATAATTGAAGGCGGAGTGCTATATTTTGAAAAAGACGGAGAAAGACAAAAAATAAATTCAATTACTGATACTCCTAAATACATATCTGCTTTTACAACAAATAGGATATCGCAAGTAAATGTACTAACAGAAGAAGGTACCGTTTGGAGACTTGGTAAAATCAATAAAAATGATTTTGATGATGCAGATAGCCTATTGTCTTATGGAAAAATTGGAGAATTTAAAAAGGTTAATTTTAAAGACAAAGTAGTCAATATAACTTATGGAGATTTGTTACTTATAGATTATAGTGGCTATTATTATTTATTAGAAAATGGTGACTTAGTTAATGATAAAGGGACAAGTTATGATTATTTAAAAGGAGATTTTACAAAAAATATTGGAGAAGAAATACAATCACAACTATTTATAAGTCCTGATAATACTATTTCTTATTTTGATTATGACACTCAAAAATACAATAAAATAAGGAATGAAAAGAACACAATTATAAAGGTAAAAACTGTATTTATGTCTTATGACAATGAATTAATAACTTTTTTAATTGATGAAATAGATACATTGTATTATATAGATGAAGTTGATGGATTTATTGCTAAAAAATATAATGATATAAGCAATGAACCAGTAAAGTCAGTTATATATAATAATTCAGACCAACTAAAAATAATCTTTACTGACAATAAAGAGCTGGTAGTGGATGGTATATTGGAAGTTTATGAATTATAAAAAATATATAAATAGAAATTATATACTAGAGAGTGCATATTTTTAGGCACTCTTTAATTATTGTTTACTTTTTTTCAAAATAACCGTTGTTTTCTTTTAAGAAATTATATATAATAGTAAAAAATAATTTGATAGGAGTGTTTATTATGAACTTACCAAATAAACTTACAATATTTAGAATAATCTTAGTACCAATAATGGTTATAATACCTTTTTTAGGAATACAAGGAAACTTATGGAATATTCCAATCCAAAACTTAATTATAATTGCAATATTTGCAGTAGCATCATATACAGACCATTTAGATGGTAAAATAGCAAGAAAGCATAATTTAGTTACTACATTTGGAAAATTTGCAGATCCTCTTGCTGATAAAATTTTAGTACTATCTGCAATGCTTATGTTAGTAGAAATGAGTAAAATTCCTGCATGGATTCCAATTATAGTGTTAACAAGAGAATTTGTAGTATCTGGATATAGATTGATTGCTGTAGAAAAAGGTGGAAAAGTAATTGCAGCAAATATTTGGGGAAAAATTAAAACAGTTACACAAATGATTGCAATAATATTAACATTTATCGATTTACATACATTCTTCGGATTTGTTTCAGAAGGTTTAACAGGATATGAATTAGCAATTAACATATTAGCATCTTCTTTTATGGTAATATCAACTATTGCAGCAGTATTTTCTGGAGTAAACTATTTAAAAGGTTGTAAAGAATTATTTGAATAAAAGGCGGTTTTTATGAATAAAGAACAAGCGAAAAAAAGGATAGAAGAATTAAATAAACTAACAGCATATTATGCAAAAAAGTATTATGATGATGATAAGCCCGAAATAACAGATTTCGAATATGATATGCTAATGGTAGAATTACGAAACTTGGAAAAGGAATTTCCTGAATTTTCATCAAAAGATTCTCTTACTAAAAAAGTGGGAGGTACTGTAAAACAAGGTTTTTCTAAAGTAGAACACGAAGTTCCACTTCAAAGTCTTCAAGATGTATTTTCCATTACTGAAGTAGAAGAATTTGATGCAAGAATGCATAAAACAGCTGAAAATATATCATATGTAGTAGAAACTAAAATAGATGGATTATCTGTTAGTTTGGAGTATAAAAACGGAAGATTTGTTAGGGGAGCAACAAGAGGTAATGGATTAATAGGAGAAGATGTAACTAACAATTTAAAAACAATAAAAAATATTCCAAAAGAACTAAAAGAACCTATTGATATTACTGTTAGAGGAGAAGTCTTTATAGGAAAAGATGCTTTTCAAAAGCTAAACGAAAATTTAGATGAAGATGAAAAGTTTGCAAATGCTAGAAATTTAGCTGCCGGTTCTTTAAGACAGCTAGATAGCACAATAACTGCTACAAGGCCATTAGATATCTTCATATTTAATGTTCAAAAATGCAAAAGTAAAACGTTCACTTCTCATTATGAATCATTAGAATATTTAAAAGAAATAGGATTTAATGTAAATCCTGTATTAATTTATTGTAAGAATATTAAAGAAGTAGAAGATGCAATAAATTCTATTGCAAAAAAAAGAGAAAAACTTAATTTTGGAATAGATGGAGCAGTTATAAAAATAGATGATTTAAAACTTAGAGAAGAATTAGGAACTAACTTTAAATCTCCAAAGTGGGCAATCGCATACAAATATCCTCCAGAGCAAAAAGAAACAACTTTAAAAGATATTATATGTCAAGTTGGAAGGACAGGTGTTATAACACCAATGGCAATATTAGAGCCAGTAATTGTAGCAGGTTCTACAATCTCTAAAACTACTCTTCATAATGAAGATTTTATAAAAGAAAAAGACTTAAAAATAGGAGATAGAGTAATAATTCAAAAAGCTGGTGATGTTATTCCAGAAGTTGTAAAGGCATTACCAAAAAAGAGAACTGGCGAAGAAAAAGAATTTGTAATGCCAACAGTTTGCCCAATATGTGGAGCTCCTGCAATAAGAACACCTGGTCAAGTTGCAACAAAATGTATAGGAATAGAGTGTCCTGCAAGAAACCTAAGAAATATTATTCATTTTGCTTCAAAAGAGGGGATGAATATAGAAGGCTTAGGAGAAAAAATAATAGAACAATTAATGGAACAAGGACTAATAAATAGTATAGCCGATATTTATTCCTTGAAAAAAGATGATATTGCAAGTTTAAAAAAAGATGGTCAGAAATTTGCTGAAAATTTAATAAACGCAATTGAAAAAAGTAAATCTAATAGTTTAGATAAATTAATAACAGCCTTAGGAATAGAGCAGGTTGGTGCTAAATCTGCTAAAATTTTAGCAAAAAAATTCAAGACGATGGATAAACTTTCAAATGCTCAATCTGCTACTTTAACTTTTATAGATGATATAGGCGAAATAACTGCAAATAGCATACAAGAATTTTTTATTCAAGACCAAACAAAAGATTTACTAAAAAAATTAAAATCAGCAGGTGTTAATATGAAACAAATTGAAGACGAAGAAAGTGATGAAAGATTTCTGGGTAAAACATTTGTATTAACTGGTACTTTAGAAAATTATACTAGAGACGAAGCAAGTGAAATTATAGAAAAATTTGGCGGGAAAGTTTCTGGTTCGGTATCAAAAAAAACAAGCTATGTATTAGCAGGAGAAGAAGCAGGAAGTAAACTTATAAAAGCACAAACATTGGGAATTACAATACTTACTGAACAAGATTTTAAAGATATGATAAAATAGTATCGGAAGGATAAATAATATGGAAGATTACACTTTTGAAAGATTATGGAAAGAACTAAACGATGGATATCAAATATATTATACATATATGGATAGAAGGTATGTATTGACTAAGTTATCTAAAAATTGTTATTCTAGAGAGCTAGTAAACCATAATGGAAAAGGACCTCATCCAAAAAGTCAAATAGTTACACTAAAATCTGTAAAAGAATTATTTGACTTTATGGAAGATATAGAATATAAAGTCAACTTATAAGGAGGATATTTATGAGAGCAGTTATACAAAGAGTAAAAAATGCAGATGTAAAAGTAGACGGAAAAACAACAGGAGAAATAGGAGAAGGACTATTAATTTTATTAGGAGTTGGACCTGAAGATACAGAAGAAAATGCAGATACTCTTATAAAAAAAATTTGTAATTTAAGAATATTTAGAGATGAAAATGATAAAATGAATTTATCTATAAAAGATATTGATGGAGAAATTTTGGTAGTCTCACAATTCACACTATATGCAGATTGTACAAAAGGTAATAGACCAAGTTTTGTAAATTCTGCACCTCCTGATAAAGCTGAAAAATTATATGAGTACTTTAAAGAAAAGTGTAAATTAGAAGTTAGGAAAGTAGAATGTGGAATTTTTGGAGCAGATATGAGGGTTAGCTTATTAAACAACGGACCTGTAACTATAATATTAGAAAGATAAGGATTGACAAACAAAATGAGTAATATAATAAAACATTTTAATTTAATAACAAAACATAAATGGAATGTATTTAAACTATGCCTAAAAGCAGGAATTCCCTTTAGAGGATTAATTCACGATTTATCAAAATATTCACCAACTGAATTTATAGAATCTATTAAGTTTTATGTTGGAACACATAGTCCTATAACAGAAGCCAAAAAAACTAATGGCTATTCTAAAGCATGGTTGCATCATAAAGGAAGAAATAAGCACCATTATGAATATTGGTATGATGCAACAGCACCTGAAAAAACACCAATAATTCCTTACAAATACGCAGTAGAAATGGTATGTGATACTTTGGCTGCAGGTAAGACATATTTGGGTAAATCTTGGACTAATTCTAGTCAATTAGATTATTGGAATAAGACAAAAGACCTAAGGTATATCAATCAAAAAACAGCAAAATTTTTAGAAGCGGTTTACATTCAAGTTAGCAAGTATGGAATCGACAAAACTATTACTAAAAAAAACTTGAAAAATTTATATAACAGCTTTTGTAACTAAATGAATTGTTGTTTTTAATAATACCCTTGCAAATTAAATAGAACTATAGTATAATTTAGCAGTAATGGTATTTATGCTTTCATAGCTCAGTCGGTAGAGCACTTCCTTGGTAAGGAAGAGGTCGCCGGTTCGATTCCGGCTGTAAGCTCCATTAATTAAAATTTATCATACACTAACAAATTAATGATATAAATATTCAAATAAGTGTAAATATTAAGAAAGTTTTTATATAAATATACCCAGGCAAAAGATTTCATAAGATAACGATATAACATTTAACTATAATTTTTCAAAAAAATGTATAAAAAGTATTGAATTTTATAAAAATATAGTATATAATACCAAACATGGTGATTATTTAAACGTGGATACACCTGTTCCCATCCCGAACACAGTAGTTAAGCGCGTTTTAGCCGAAAATACTTGCGAGTTACCTTGCTGGGAAGATAGGTATCGCCAATTTATATTCCCCAATAGCTCAGTTGGTAGAGCGCTCGGCTGTTAACCGATAGGTCGTTGGTTCAAGTCCAACTTGGGGAGCCATAAAAAACAGATAGCAAAAGCTATCTTTTTTTTTTACTAATTGTCTTTATACTAATTTTATGATATAAATAAGAAAGATAAATTAAAGTTTTATTGATAAATAACGTAAAGTCCGAGATAATCTGAAAACTAATAAAATTTGTAAGTTATGGAGGTAATAAATGGATATAGTTAAACAATCTCGAGATTTAATGTATAGTCAAACACAAATTAACAAAGCACCTTCTTGGAGATTGATAGAAATAGCTATACATAAAGGAAAAGAACTAGCAAAAAGATATAATGAAAATGAACAACTCATACTTGCATCTTTATATTTAGCTCATACAGTATTTGACCAAGTATGGGGAGGGGAAGTTCAAAAATCTCATCCAAAATTAAGTGCAGAATTTTCAAAAGAATATTTAGAAAAATGGAAAGTATCAGATGAAGAACAAAAAATTATTTTAAATTCCATAGAGGCTCATCATAACCATATAAATGCAGAAACAAAAATTGCTGAAATTGTAAAAAATGCTGAATGCTTCAAATTTGTTACTGTAGAAGGAAGTTTAATTTGGCTACATGAATTAGGTTTAAGACAATTTGATTATGCTGAAGCAAAGAAAAGAGTTATAAAAAAAATGGAACAAAAAAGAGAATTATTAACACTTGAAGATTGTATAAATGAGGCTGAACTAAATTGTAAAAAGATTTATGAATTATTTCAATAAAGTTTTGTCCATATGTTTAAGTTGCTATGTTTATCATATTTTGATATAATATTTTAGAAAAAATATAAAGGAGAATAATTATGAGAATATTTGTTATTTGTAGTAAAGCATTTTATAAAAATATTCCACCAATAAAGGAAAAGTTAGAGGAAATGGGACATACTATAGAACTTCCAAATTCTTATTATGAACTAGATGCTGAAAATAATGCTTGGGCTTTAGGCTCTGAGGAACATACAAAATTCAAATCAAAAATGCTAAAGATGAGTGCTGAAAGAATGGGGAGAATGGATGCAGTACTAACACTAAACTTTGATAAAGATGGTAAGAAAAACTATATTGGAGGAGCAACTTTTTTAGAATTATATGAAGCATTTATGCAAGATAAAAAAATTTTTCTATATAACGATATTCCAGAAGGAATGTTATTTGATGAAATTTCAGGATTTTCTCCAGTAGTAATAAATGGAGATTTAGATTTAGTAAAATAGTATAATTGGAGGGTAATATGATTAGGTATTCACGCAAAATGCATGGAGGAGAATTATGGGCAAAAATAGAAGTACTTGAAAATGTTTAAACTCCTTTATTTATTATAATTAAATTTTAACTAATAGAGGAGTAAAATGTTATGAATTATGAAGATAAAAAAATTGTAGGAATTATTGCATCAAATGTTGAACCTGCAGTTGCGCTAAATGTAATAGGACATTTAGCTATTTCAATAGGTAAATATTCTAACGAAGAAATAATGGGAAAACCAACAATAACAGATAAATCGGGAATAGAACATTTAGGAATTAGTCAATTTCCATTTATAGTTACAAAAGTAAAAGCTGGAAAGCTTAGAAATGCAATTGAAATTGCTAAAAATAATCCAAATTTGTTAGTTGCTGACTATCCTAGAGATATGTTGGAAACAAGAACAGATAATGAGTTAGTAGAAGCAATTAGTTCCAAAGAAAATGAAAAATTAGAGTATTTAGGAGCACTTATATATGGCGATACAAAAGATGTAAACGAGATTACTGGTAAATTTCAATTATGGAGACTAGATTAAATAAAACTATTATTATATATTAAGGAGAAATTTAAATGAATAAAGAAATAGTAATAATAACAGGCGGAGCAAGTCGGATTAGGATTAGAACTTGTTAAACAGTTTATCGAAAAAAATTACTTTGTATGTAATATAGATAAAGATTCTAACAAAATGCAAACATTAGATACTTTATATAAAGAAAATTATAAAGGCTTTATTGGAGATATTTCAGATGACTTATTTGTTAAAACTGTTATTAATGAAATATCAACTTTTGGAAATATAAAAATACTAATTAATAATGCAGGAGAACCATCTTTCAAATTACCTGCAAAATATGAAAAAGAAGATATAGATAAATGTTTTAAAGGTTTACATGGTATGATATTGTTTTCAACAGAAACTTTAAAAGCAAAAGAGGAAAGAGATTTGAAAATAGTAAACATAATGTCATCTGCAGCTTTAAGAGGTAATAAACAAGAAGCAGTATATTGCGCTACAAAATGGGGAGAAAGAGGATATACAGAAAGCTTAAAAGTTGCATATAAAGGAACTAGTGTTAAAGTAATTGGAGTATATCCTGGAGGAATAAATACTGAGTTTTATAAAAATAGTAGAGATTATGTATCAGAAGAAAAACAATCTACTTTTATGAAACCCAGCGATGTTGCTAAAACAATAATATATAATATTACAAACGAAGCTAATTTAACAGTTGCAGACATAATAATTGAAAGAAATTACTAGGAAAAATAAAAAAAACAGAAAATAATGAAATAGGTTATGCATTTGAGATATATGATAATAAAACCTTAGAAGATTATAAAGGAAATGTAATGGCAACAGCTCCATACTCATTTTATACAAAAGAATCGATAGACAGATTAGTGGAATTATGGTGTAACAATACACTTAGTATTTTAAATAATAATCCACAAAACATCATTTAATCAAATAATTTGTGTCAATTTAACTCTTCTGTTAATTGGCACAAATATTTATTAAAACTCTTGACAACAATTAAAAAAAATGTTAATATATATTTTGTTAATTAAATATGCGGATGTGGCGGAATTGGCAGACGCGCTGGTCTTAGGAACCAGTACTTCGGTGTGGGGGTTCAAGTCCCTTCATCCGCACCAGTAAATAGTAAAAATATGTGAATATTTTTACTATTTATTTTTTGTAGTTTTATTATTGAGTGTTTTAAATTTTATTGAAATATTTTTTATAATACTGTATAATTCATATATGAAAATGCTGAGAGAAGTATATGAAAGGAGAAAAATTTATGGAAAAGAAAGTAGCACTTGTAACAGGAGCAAGTAGAGGAATTGGAAAATCTATTGCAATTGACCTTGCCAAAAACGATTATATTGTTGTTATTAATTATTATTCTAATGATAAAGAAGCAAAGAAAGTTTTAGATGAAGTTAATTCATATTCAGAGGGATGTTTATTTAAAGCAGATGTAAGTAATGTTAGTGAAGTTAATGATATGTATAAAAAAATTAAAGAAAAATATAATAGGCTTGATGTACTAGTAAATAATGCTGGAGCTATTATTAGACCTGGTAGTTGGAAAGAAATATCTGAAGAAGATTGGCAAAGAACTATTGATATTAATTTAAAAGGTGTGTTTAATTGTATAAAAGTTTTTGCTGAATTATTAAAAGAAAGTGAAAATGGAAGAATTATTAACTTTACATCTACGGTTGGTATCTCTGCAGTTGCACCAGTTATCGCTTATGGAGCTGCTAAAGCCGGAGTTATAAATTTAACAAATGCTTTTGCAAAAGAGTTAGCTCCAAGTATAACAGTTAATGCTATTGCACCAGGAAATATTGACACTGATATGACAACAGGTGCAGGTAAAGAACTAGTTGATTGGGTAATAAATAATACTCCAATGAAAAGATTAGGACGACCAGAAGAAGTTGCTTATTTGGTATCTTTTTTAGCATCTGAAAAGGCTTCATTTATAACAGGGCAAATTATTGAAGTTGCAGGAGGATATGATTTAAGATAGGTAAAACTTGAAATATGAAAATATGGAGGAATTTTATGATAGAACCAAATCAGTTAGAAACAGTTACACCTAGAATTGGAGATAATTTAGCAAATAGCAGCAGTACTATAATAGATTTAGGACAAAGAACAAATAAATCCATTCAAAATATTACAATTATTAGTGTAATATCTTTAACAATTATAGTACTATTAGCAATTGCTTTAATGTTAAGAAATAAAAAGAAATGATATAATAAAAGTTTATCTATATTTATTAAAAACTTCTTGACCTATATTTGCAATTAATATATACTATATAAAAATTTGATTTTAGTCGGAAATTAAAGGTGATTTAAATTGAAAAAGAATTATAAACTAAATAAAGTAAGGATGATAAATTCTATAAAAGAATTACTTGAAATTGCAGGAAATGAAGCAGGTAACAAAACTGCATTTAAGTATAAAAGTGAGAATAATAAAGAGGAAATTGTAAATGTTACATATAATGAATTTATAAGGGAAACTAATGAAATCGGGGCGGCTCTTGCAAAATATAATGTTCATAATAAACATATTGCTATAATTGGAGAAAATAGTTATAAATGGCTTGTTGTATATCTAACTGTATTAAAAAGCACAGGTGTATTTGTTCCAATAGATAAGGAACTACCTTTGGAAGGTGTAATAAATATATTAAATCATAGTGAAAGTGAAGTATTATTTTATTCAAAAAAATATGAAAAGTGGATTGATGAAATTAAAACCAAAGTGCCAAATATTAAATATTTTATAGGATTAAATAAAAAAGATAATGCTAGCGAAAAGAATTTATCATACGATAAATTTAGAGAAATAGGATCTAAAGAATTAGAATCTGACAATTTGGAATATATAAATTTAAAAAATGACCCATACAAAATGAAATTATTGGTTTATACATCAGGAACTACTGGAGATCCGAAAGGTGTAATGCTAACTGAACATAATTTAGTAAGTATTGTAAATTATGGTCTGCAAGTTGCAGAAGTAGGAGATATGTGCTTATCAGTACTTCCATATCATCATACATATGAGGCAGTTCCTGGAATACTTGTAGAATTACATTCTCATTCTTGTATATGTATAAATGACAGTCTAAAAAATGTAGTAAAAAACTTAAATTTATACAAACCTAGTTCTATTTATCTTGTACCAGCATTTGCAGAAGTATTCTATAAAAACATATGGTCAACAGCTCAAAGAACAGGAAAAGATAAAGCTTTAAAGAGAATTATTCCAATTAGTAATAAATTAAGAAAAATAGGAATTGATTTAAGAAAAGTTCTATTTAAGTCAATCCACGAAGCACTAGGCGGAAACTTAAAAATAATAATTTGTGGAGGCGCACCACTAAGACCAGAAATAGGAGATTTCTTTAATGATATAGGAATAACATTCTTAAACGGGTATGGAATAACTGAATGTTCTCCTTTAGTTAGTGTAAATAGAAGAAAATTTAATGATAGTAAAACTGTAGGTGTCATACTTCCTTGTTGTAAAGTTAAATTTGAAAATGTAAATGATGAGGGAGATGGAGAAATCTGCGTAAAAGGTGATACAGTAATGATGGGCTATTATAAAGAAAAAGAAAAAACAGCTCGTGTTTTGAAAGATGGATGGTTTAATACTGAAGATTATGGACACCTTACTGAAAGCGGGCAACTTGTTATTAATGGTAGAAAGAAGAATTTAATAGTTTTAGATAATGGAAAAAATATCTATCCAGAAGAAATAGAAAACTATATATCACAAATTCCATATATTCAAGAAGTCATTGTAAAAGCAAAGAAAAACGACATAGGTCAAGAAACTGCACTAATTGCAGAAGTATTCTTAAACAAAGAAAAAGTAGATGAATTAAACGAATCTAATATTCAAAAAAGATTAAAATCAGACATCCGTGATGTATGTAAGGGATTAGCAGTATATAAGAAGATATCGGAAATAGAAATAAGAAAAGAAGAGTTTGTAAAAACTACAACTAATAAAATTAAGAGATAACATTTATATATAAGCATTCAAATTTATTATTAGATAATTTTGAATGCTTAATTTTTATTTTTCATCATTTAGAAATTTATCTAAATAACTATTGACAAATATATTAAAAAATAATATACTATATTTAGATATTTATCTAAATGAATGAGGGAGTGATTTTATGGGAATATCAGAAACTCTAAAAGCAATCTCTGATCCTGCCAGAAGAAAAATATTGGAAATGCTCAAAGAAGGAAAGAAAACTGCTGGAGAAATTGCTAGTAGATTTGATTTAACTGCTGCAACAGTATCATATCATTTATCTACATTGAAAAAAGCAGGTCTTATTGCTGAAACAAAGTACAAAAAGTATATATTTTATGAACTGAATATTTCTGTATTTGAAGAAGTTTTAATTTGGATAAAAGGATTAGGAGGAAATAACGATGAAAAAAATTAATATGAAGATTTTGATTATAACAAGTCTTGTTTGTTTATCACCAATCTTATTAGGTTTAGGATTTTATAATGAGCTACCAGAAAATGTAGCAATACATTTCGACATAAATAATAATCCAAATAATTATTTTCCAAAACTAGTATTTATATTTGTAATGCCCTTAATTATGTTATTATTGCAGTTAATTTGTTGCATTACAACAGATTTATCTAATAAAAATATTGAAGCAAATAAGAAAGTTACAACAATATTTAAATGGATAATTCCTACTTTATCAATAATTATATATGTAATTACAATAATGTATTCATTAGGAAACAGTATAGATATTAGAAAAGTCGTTATGTGCATATTAGGAATTTTATTTATAGTAATGGGAAATTATTTGCCAAAAACGGTTGGAAATGTCAAATTTCCTGGAATAAAAGGTGAAAATTTAAAGAAAAAACTTCTAAAAATATCTGCATATTTCTTAATATTAGATGGAATATTATGTTTGTTTAGTATTCTGTTTAAACCACTAGTAAGTATTTTAATAATTGTTTTTTTTATATTTGAAATGATTTTATTGTATATGTATGCTTTTTTTAAAAATAGGAGGTTATAATGAAAGAAAGTTTAAAAATAGAAAATTTAACCAAAACATATGGTAAATCAAGAGGAGTAGAACTCATCAATTTAAACATAGAAAAAGGAACAGTATATGGTTTTATAGGACCAAATGGAGCAGGAAAAAGTACTACAATAAAATGCATAATGAATTTGATAAATAGAAATTCAGGAAATATTTATATTGAAGAAAATTTAATTGGTAAAGGAAATGATAAAATCAAAGAGAGAATCGGTTATCTACCTTCAGAAATTCATTTATATGATGATTTAAAAGTGAAAGACATGTTAATATACTCTGCATCATTTTATAAAAAGGATTGCTCCTCTAAAATAGAAGAATTAGTAAAAAGATTAGAAATAGATACTTCTAAAAAAGTAGATGAATTGTCATTAGGAAATTTAAAGAAAGTAGGAATAGTAATAGCTTTAATGCATAATCCAGAAATCATTATAATGGATGAAGCCACTAGTGGATTAGATCCTCTAATGCAAGAAATTTTTTATGAAATATTAGAAGAAGAGAAGAAAAATGGAAAAACAATATTTTTCTCATCACATATATTAAGTGAAGTAAGCAGAATTTGTGATAAAGTTGCAATTATAAAAGAAGGTAAAATTGTAAGTATCGAAGATATTGATAACTTAAGTAATTCTAATTTTATAAAAGGAAAAATAAAATCAGAAAATATAGAAGAAATAATTAGTGGGTTAAAGTTAAAAATAATAAATAAAAATGCAAATGAAATAGAATTCGTATATCCTGACGATATTAATAGTTTACTTCAAGCATTTTCAAAGCATAAAATAGATAAGCTAACATTGGAGGAACCAAGTTTAGAAGAAATATTTATGCATTATTACAAATAAAAAAGGAGAAAAATATGTTTAAAAGAGAATTTAAAATAAATTTTAAAAGCCTTACATTATGGAGCGTAATTTTACTTGCAATATACATTTTAGTATTTGCAATTTATCCAAGTTTAATGAATGAAGAATCAAAACAAAGTATAGAAGAACTTATGAAAACAATGCCACAGGAAATGCTTTCAAGTTTTAATATGGATATAGTAGGCATAGAGTCTGCTTTTGGCTGGTTTAAAACAGAAGGGTATACATTTTTAACATTGCTTGGAGGAATATATTCAGCTATTTTAGGTGGAACAATTTTATTAAAAGAGGAAAATGACAAAACAATAGAATTTTTATATTCAAAGCCTGTAAGTAGAAGTAATATAGTAACTTCTAAAATACTATGTGGAATAGTTAATATTCTAATATTTACATTCATAATAACTATTGGAAATCTAATTGCATTAATACACAATGATGGTTTTGATTTAAAACAATTTCTAATGATTAGCATTCTACCAATTTTGTTATATTATATGTTGTTTTTCATAATGTTATTTATTTCTACTTTTATGAAAAAAACTAAGAAATCTATGTCTTTAGGAATAGCCATAGTATTTGTATCATATTTTATGCAAATTATTGGAGGAATGGGAAAGAGTGTAAAGTTAATTAAAGATATATCTTTATTTGAATTTGTTTCATCTAGGTATATAATTTTAAATAACACTATAGATATAAAATATGTAATAATAGGGGGAGGAATAATTACACTTGTAATCTTCGGAACCTATATTAGATACAACAAAAAAGAATTTTTAGTTTAATATAATCCTCATACATACTATGTATGAGGTATTTTATTTTTATAAAGATTCATATTAAAATTTATTAGTACATACTATTATAATATATCTAATATTTAATGAAAAGGGGAATACATGAAAAGCTCAAGAAACATTGGAAGAGTAAGAAGAAAAATTAAGTCTTCAAATATTATAGTTTCTCATATTGAAAATAACTTAAGAGAATATTTAATAGTAAGTATAATATTCATTATTGGTATTTTAATTGGCATAGTTTTTGTTAATAATTTATCTGATGTAGAATATAAAGAAACTAGCAATTATATAACTTCTTTTATTAATTCTTTAAAAAATCAAGGAAATATGACAGAAAGTATTATCTTAAAAAATTCTTTATTTAATAATCTTTCTATTGGAATTTTATTATGGATTCTAAGTTCTACCGTAATTGGTTTAATTATTGTATACATAGTTATATGTTTTAAAGGTTTTTGTTTTGGTTTTACTATTTCATCTTTAGTTTCTGTATTAGGAATAAAAAATGGTGTTATTTTTATATTTGCAAGTATGCTATTGCAAAGTATTATAGCAATCCCATGCATAATAGCACTTGGTGTTAGTGGGACACGACTATATAAAGCTATTATGAAAGACAGAGAAATACATAACATTAAACTTGAACTTATTAGACATACAATATTTTCTATATTTGTTTTCATTCTATTAATCTTTTCATCTATATTAGAAGCATATATTTCAAAAAATTTATTAATATATTTTATTAGATATTTATAACTTGTTCTAAAATTTCTAATCTTGAATATTATATTTAATATGATTAATAAATTATAGAGTAGGGGGGATATATAAATGACTATCGATGAAAGAAAACAAATATCAACTAATATCATTCAAAATGTGATTTTAGAAAACAGAGAAAAGCTAACAATTTCTGGAGTCTTAGATGTTTTAAGCTTTGATGATCAGATTGTTATTGTAGAAACAGATTTAGGGTTATTAACTATAAAAGGAGAAAATTTAAGGATTAATAAGTTAAGTTTAGATACTACAGAAGTAATTGTTGAAGGAAAAATTTTTAGTTTATCTTATTCTGAAAAGAGTTTAGACAAGAATTCTTCTGGTGGACTTTTAGGAAAGATTTTCAAATAGAAGGGATTCATTATGCATAATCAAGTATATGTTTTTTTAATTTTTATACTAAATGGATTTTTAATAGGCTTATTGTTTGATACTTTTAGAATATTAAGAAAAAGCTTTAAAACATCTAATATTATTACAAACATACAAGATATTATTTTCTGGATTCTAAGTGGATTATTGTCAATATATTCTATTTTTAAATTCACAGATGGCACTTTAAGAATATATATCTTTTTAGGAATTTTATTAGGATATATATTATATCTACTTATTTTTAGTAAGATTTATATAGGAATTTTTGTATATATACTTACTTTTATAAAAAAATTGTTATACTTTACAATAATTGTTCCGTTCAGTTTTATTCTTAGAATAATAAGCAAAATTATTTTTAGACCTCTTAAATTTATTTTTGACAAAATTTTTATAAGAATATCCGATTTATTAAAAAAATCAGTAAAAAAAGTAATAAAAAACATATTTAGCAAGAAAAATCAGCAAGAAAAGAAGGATTTTGCATAAATTTGTTGAATTATATATTAAGTATTAAAATTTACTTTATATTACATATAAGGAGTTACAAATGAAAAGCTCAAGCAAAAAAATAAATGTATTGAAAAAAATATTTTTTGTTGCTATAGCTATATATATAGTATATATTTTTATACATCAACAAAAGATACTTAATTCATATAAGGGTTCTCAAGCTTATTATAAATCTCAAATAGAAGAAAAAATTGCCTATAGAGAAACACTATATGAAACAAAAAAGAATATTAATTCAGAAGAATATATAGAAGAAATTGCTAGAGAAAAGCTAGACATGTACTTACCAAATGAGAAAGTATTTATCGATATATAAAAGTATAAGGTGGAATACAATCCACCTTTATATATTAAATTAATTCTAAAATTTTTTATCTAACAACATACCCAAATTATAAAAATAAATAAAGGAATAATAGAATAAAAGAAAGGGGCTATAATATATGAATCTTAATGATTTATCACTAGCTGAATTAAAAGAAAAGGCAAAGGAAGAAGGGTTGAAAAACATTTCAAAATTTAAGAAAGAAGATTTAATAAATATATTGTCTGAACATATAAAATCAAAAGAATTAAGTGCTTGTTCAAATTCTAATGAAGAATCTAATTTTAAAGAAATAACAACCGAAGAAGGTTATAAGTTAACTAGTGAATCTGATGAAGTAGTAGAAGGAATATTAGAAGTTTTACCTGATGGTTATGGTTTCTTAAGAGGAGAAAATTATTTACCAACTCCTAAAGATGTTTATGTTTCACCTATACAAATAAAAAGATTTAGATTAGATACAGGAGATAAAGTAAAAGGGATAAAGAGAACTCCAAAAGAAGGAGAAAAGTTTCCAGCTTTAATATATGTAGGTTCTGTAAATGGAGAACATCCTGAAAGAGCAATGAAGAGAACTACATTTGATAATTTGATACCAATATATCCTCAAAAAAGAATTAAATTAGAAACGTCTAATTCTGAATATACAATGAGAATTATGGATTTATTATGTCCAATAGGTAAAGGTCAAAGAGGAATGATAGTTGCTCCTCCAAAAGCAGGAAAAACAACTATTTTAAAGAAAATAGCTAATAGTATAACTGCTAACAATCCAGAAGTCGAATTAATAGTTCTTCTTATAGATGAAAGACCTGAAGAAGTTACTGATATGAGACGTTCAATTAAAGGAGATGTAATTTATTCTACTTTTGATGAATTACCAGAACATCATGTTAAAGTTGCTGAAATGGTATTAGAAAGAGCAAAAAGATTAACAGAGCAAAACAAAGATGTTGTTATCTTGCTAGATAGCATAACAAGATTAGCCAGAGCTTATAATCTTGTAGTTCCTGCTTCTGGTAGAACATTATCTGGAGGTTTAGATCCTGCAGCATTACATAAACCAAAAAGATTTTTCGGAGCTGCTAGAAATACTGAAAATGCTGGAAGTTTAACCATTCTTGCATCAGCTTTAGTAGAAACAGGCAGTAGAATGGATGATGTTATATTTGAAGAATTTAAAGGCACAGGTAATATGGAAGTACATTTAGATAGAAAACTATCTGAGAAACGAATTTTCCCTGCAATAGATATTAATAAATCTGGAACAAGAAGAGAAGAGCTATTATTATCAAAAGAAGAATTAGATACTATATTTGCTTTAAGAAAAACAATGGTAAATATGAATGTTCAAGAAATGACAGAACAAATTATTGAACAAATTTTAACAACAAAATCAAATACAGAATTTCTAGAAAGAGTTAATATATTTCTAAAAAATATAAATTAAATAAAGTTAAAACCAGGAAATTATTTCCTGGTTTTTGTATGATATAGGAGAGCTTTCTATACGAAAGAGATACTTTTTAAGTTTATTTAACATTGCACAAAATCAAAGTTTTGTACAATAAGAGATAGAATCAAAAATTTCTTTTAGACCTATCTCTGAAATCTTGCTATTCTTTGCAATTACAGCTATTTCAGCTTATTATTACAACAACAAACTATATTACTTTTTAATTAAATCGCCTTAAAATCGATTCTAGAGCTTCATTATTTTTGATTATTCCTGGTTAAAATTTTTTCATTATTGTAACCTCATAATTTTAAAAAAATTTTTATAACTTTAGATTATTTTATCAAAACTTCCCAAATCCTCATATTTCAGCATTTGACTTGATTTTATAGACAACAAACTATATGTCTAATTTTTAAAAACGGCTTAAAATCGATTCTCGTGCGTCGTTTTTTGGACCGATTTTCAGTAGTTTTAATAAATGCCTAAAAATAAGCATTCTAACTAAATTCATATTATAAAAATTACATTTATAAAATACACATATAAATTAAAACATATAAGTTGTTGGATATATTATTAAAATGCCTTAAATTTGATTTTGGAGCTTCATAATATGAAATTATATTATAAAATTAGTAATCTAAATTTATATAATTATTATATAGAATTTTATAAATTTATAAAGCTATGATAAAAATTTCTATTTGCAAACAATTGCAACAAATGTTCGCTTTTTGAGAAAGTATTTGAAAGCTGTATATTCAAAGCTATAATTTAAAAGTTAAAAATATCTATCAATCACCCTTCTTAAAAATTAAGCTTAATATTTTTTTAAAGAATGATATTATCTCATTTTCCTTTTTTATTTCCATCAATCCAATTTCTTCTTTCTTCTCTCCTTGTATTATGTTATTTTTTAAAGATATCATCTGGGTTATATTTTTGTCTAGCTATATCTTCTAGCTTTTGGTTTTGTTGTTGTTCTACACGTTTTATTTTTTGATTTTGAGTTTCATTTGCTAAATAATCCCTATATATAGTGGCTAATATAAGTTTAGCTGTTTTAGATAATTTCCATGCATTCATAGATACTAATATATCAACTTGAAAATTATAATTAGGATTTGAATTTTCTTTTATTATATTAAATAGTTTATCTGGTATTTTAGCTCTATCTATAGTTGGTAATGTATTTATTACAGTTATTACTTCAGTATAAGAATTACTTGTTTCTAAATCAACTTTCATAATTACAAACTTCCCTTTCCCAAATCGTTAACATTTGTTAACTGATCCAATTGTTCCGTTACTTTCTTTTTTCCTTCTATATCTAATTGATAAGTTAATGTTACCTTTCCAATCCTTTCAGCTAAACTGTTTCTAGAATATTCTTGCATCTTAGCAACAAGGGCTAATTGTTGTTCTTCTTCTTTTGTATGTAAACCTATTAAACCATTTTTAGCTTTATTATTTTGTAACTCTACAAATTGACTCCAGTTATCTACTCCTATTACATCTGTTAATTCATGTAAATCAGGTTGAAGTGCTGTCCTACATATTTGCTGAAAATATGTTCCAAAGAATTTAAAAAATCCTTCTCCCATAGTCAACAAATAGTCATTAGAATCTGTAATTTCATATCCTTTTTCTCTTAACATTGGATATATTTTTGCAAATAAAATCCCTACATGTAAACATTCTGCAGTCAATACATTCTTTCCAGTCTCATCAAAGTCATAATGTCCTGTTTTTGCCCTCAGTCCATTTTCATCTCTTTCTACAATAAATTCTAATGCATGCAATACTTCATGAGTAATCTTTCCTATAAGCTCATCATCATTCATTTTTCGACTCATATCTATAAAAATAGGGTAGCAAATTTCATCAGTATCTTTATCAACACAACATGTTACATATGATGAAGAATTATTTCCTATGAATTGCCCTTTCAAATATTCTTCTAAGGTGCTCCCTTTATAATCATTAGGGTCTATATCAAATTTATCATATACTGATTTCATACTAGAATATGAAGTATTTTCAAGGTACTGTTCTTCGTCACTTATAACATATGCACTATTAAGATTAAACTTAGGATATATACTTATTCTTTTAAAATTTTCTTCAAATTGTTCTCTAGAATCTTCCCCATAAGTTTGAATACACACATCTAATAAATCTGCTTGAAATTGTGGTGAAAATAATTCTTTTAACTTTCTTTGATATTCTCTTGCTTTAATTTGTGTTTGTTCATTCATATATATGTTCCCTTCTATAAAGTAATAATTAATTTAAAATATATAAAACTTGTTAAATTTAATTATTAACATACTTTAAAATTGATTTTGAAGCTTTAAGTATATTAAAAATTTGTATATAACAATTAACTTCACACAAAATTTTAATAAAGTTTTATTTTTTCATTTTTAAGATTATGTGCTGTAATGATTGTATAACTATATGAGTTAATAGTTATTACAATATTATCAATTTCACAATACCAATTCTTACCTTGTTTATATATATTACAGTTTTTATCTAAGACTTTATTTTTACAATATTGAACTATATCATTTATATCTAATTTAAGATTTTTCTTTATTCTAACAAAACCCATTTCTGTAGTATGGACTTTATCTATATTGGCTAATAATATTTCTTTATCCATTTATTAACATCTCCTTTTTTAATTATTAGCTTCTACTCCATTGATCTTTTAGAAGTTTATCTTCACTTCTTTGGTTTTGTCCCTCAGTATCAAGTTGTGCTTTATTAATTTGTTCTTTTATATAGTCTTGTAATGGTTTTTTATTTCCATTTTGTAAATATTCCATTGATAAACTATCAAGTTTACCTCTTTGATAATATGTATCATATAATACTGGTGGCACAATATCCCTATTTATTAGCATAATATCTAATAATGCTCTTGAAGTCCTTCCATTACCATCTACATATGGATGAATTTGAATAAAACGTTGAAATATATAAATTGCTTTATTTATATATTCTTCTCTATCTTCTATTTTCTTCAGCTCTTCATATTCATTTCCAAGTTGTTGCATATCAGATTTAACATCTTTTCCTTTTGAACTCATTGTAAAGAATCTATCTGCACCATTGGTCGGAATATCAAATATTCTATATCCAGTCATTCCTTTTTGCATTAACTTACCATCCATAGAAGTTCTTAATTCCTGTAGTATTTCTGAGAGTCTTGCATTTTTATATTCTTTACCAAATACAGTTTTTATTACTTCTACATTATTTGTTATATCTTGCTTTAAAATTTCTACTTTACTATTAAAGGAATCTATTGATCTAAAATAGTCCTCACAATATGATATTAAAAATGCAATTCTATCATTTTCTGATATATTGGGATTTAATCCCGCTTTTTCATAATCAATCCATTCTAACATTTCTCTTTCATGTTTCAAATAATATTCTTGCCAAAGCTTTTCTATTTGCTCTGTATCCTCTTTTTTACTTGTATCAGAAGAATACCATTTCAAAATGCTATCATAATATTCAGTTCTTTTGTGCCTTAATTCTCTTATTTCCTTTTTTAACTTTCTTCTTCTTTTTACATCATTCCATTTTAAATTTGCTAATTCCTTCTCTTTTTTTTCTATCTTTTCAGGTATAATATAATAACATTGTATGATTTTTGTCTTTTTGTTTCCATATATCTGAGTTTCATCAAATGATTTATTCCTTCCGAATTTTGCTCTTATTTTATCAAATATTGTCCTCTTTTTTAATTTCAGTTCTTCAATTTTGTTGTAATCTATTGATAATATTTGAAAAAAAGGAGAGAGATTATTTTTATATAACTTACATGTTAGCTCTAACTCTAAATCTGCTTTTTCTATTAGTTTTTTCATTAATAATGGATTTTCATTGTGTACTATCTGTCCGAAAATATCTTCTGTTCTGTTTGTTTTTAATGCTGGTCCCATAAGATGAATATGGTTTCTAACCCCTAGTTGTGATATGATTTTTCGGACTATATATTGATGATATGGGTTAGTCCTTATTGTATCTTCAATTAAAAATTTTAAAGAATCTATATCTTTTAAATCTATTTTATCTATGTATTTTGAAATAGAACTTACTTTATTCATTTGTTTCTCTCATAATCTTTCAATATTTTTAAATTTATTATAATGTTTTTCTCAAAAAAAGTCAAACAAGTATGAGTAATTCATTTATCATATTATTACTACTTTCAAATAATTTACTTAAACCTCTTTATTTTTCCAAAAATTTATTATATAAATATGTAAGAGGTGTATGTTCTTATGATTAGTCGTGAAGATAATCCAGACTTTCTAAATTCTTTTTTAGATTATAGTATTACAATATTAAATAAATCTCCTAATAGTATAAAAGAATATAATTATGATTTATCTAATTTTTTAAAATTCATATATGCGCATTTTAGATTATCTGATAAAAAAGATTTTAAGACCATTAATATAAGTAATATGAATATTTCTGTACTAAATAAAGTTACTCTAGAAGATATTCATGCATATATATCATATATGGCAAGAGATTTGAAAAGCTCACCTGCAACACGTGCACGAAAAATTTCGACCATTCGAATATTCTTTAAATATCTTTCTTCAAAAGCAAAACTAATTAATTCAAATCCTGCACAAGACTTAGAAACACCAAAACTTGGCAAACGTATACCAAAATATTTAACTTTAGATGATAGTAAGAAACTTCTTGATGTTACTCTAAATACAGACAATAGAAATAATATAAGAGACTATGCAATTATTACCCTGTTTTTAAATTGTGGTATGCGTTTATCTGAATTAGTAAATATAAATATTAAAGACATAAATTTTTCTGATTCAAAAATGACAGTAATAGGAAAAGGCAATAAAGAACGTACTATTTTTCTAAATAAGTCCTGTTTAAAAGCATTAACTGATTACTTATCTATTAGATCACATAATGCTGTTAAATTTGATTCTCGTGACGCATTATTTCTAAGTGAACGAAAAGAAAGAATTAGTAATAGAACTGTACAACAAATAGTAAAAAATGAATTACAAAAAGCTGGCTTAGACACAAATAAATATTCAACTCACAAGCTTAGACATACAGCAGCAACTCTAATGTATCAGTATGGTAATGTTGATATAAGAGCCCTTCAAGAGCTGCTTGGGCATGAAAGTATATCTACTACTGAAATCTATACTCATGTAAATGATGAACGTGTAAGAGATGCTGTTGAAAGCAATCCTCTAGCAAATCCTGAAGACTTAAAGTAATATTTAAATTTTTTAAGGAGATAGTATTTTTCAAATTAAATACTACCTCCTTTATTACAGTAGCCTAAAATGTTGGTATTTTTAATTCTTGTGCAACATATATATCACTTGAAGTAAGATTATTTAATTTCTTTATATCATATATAATATCTCTAATATCTTTTTTCTTGTAATATTCATTACTTTCTTTTTGCTCTTCAGCTATCTTCCATAAAGTATCTCCATAATCAACATATATACTTTTATATTCTAGTTGTTTATATGATAAAGTTGATTTTGCAAAGATTATAGATACTCCTAATATTAAAAATAATAAAACAATTATACTTCTTATAAATTTTCTTAAATTAACTATTTTCATATTTTCCTCCTACGAACATTATTTCGTTTACTTGAATATATTATAAACGCTTGTTCGGTAATTGTCAATAGTTTTTTTAAAAATTTTCAACTTTTATATATCGCATTTAAAAATCTTATATTTCATCTCCATAAAAAAAGAAATGACATTGTTTTATCATTTCTTTTTCATTTTTGCTATTTATGCTCTTGGATGAGCTTTTTTATATATATTTTTTAATCCATCATCTTGGAATTGCATATATACTTGTGTTGATGAAATATCTGAATGCCCTAACATTGTTTGTATTGATTTCAAATCTGCACCATTCTGCAATAGATGTGTTGCAAATGAATGTCTTAAAACGTGAGGTGTGATTTCCTTTGTTATATGTGCTTGTTCTTGATAATATTTTATTATTTTCCAAAATCCCTGTCTTGTTAAACGTTTACCATTTATATTAACAAATAAAGCTTTTTCATCTTCTCTTTTTATTAAAAAGTTTCTTGCTTTAGTTGTATATTCTTTTAATGCTTTTAATGCTAATTTTCCTAAAGGAATAACTCTTTGTTTATTAGCATTTTTACACATAACACACGAATTTTCAAAATCTATATCATCTATATCTAATGAGATAATTTCAGTTACTCTCATTCCTGTAGCATATGCTATCTCAAGCATTGATTTGTCTCTTATACTCTTTAAATCTTCGCCCTTAGGTTGTTCTAATAATAAGTTTACCTCTTGAGAAGATAATATACTTGGTTGTCTTTTTTCTATTTTAGGAGATTGTATACCAAATGTAGGATCTAAATCTAATACTTTATTTCTTACTAGATATTGATAAAATAATCTAATTGATGCTAAATGTCTTAAAACTGTTGAAGGTTTCTTTCCAATTTTCTTTAGTTCAGTTAAATATCCTTCTATTTCAGGTTGTTTAACACTTTTATAATCAATATTCTCTTCATCTATATATTCTTTAAATTGAGATATATCTCTTTTGTATGACTGGAATGTATTATCAGATAATTTCTTATCTTCTTTAATAAAATTTAAAAAATTAATTATCTCTTTTTCCATTTTTAGCTCCTTCTTTGTATACACAATTGTATAGATATATTTATATCAAATTAATCGAAAAATGTAAATAGATTTCGAGCATATTTTTTAATTTTTTCTTAAGTATTATTTTTAATATTTTTTTCGTTTTTTATAAACTTATTACTTCATATATACTAAAAGTTCCATCATTATAAACACTTTTGTAGTTTATATCTCTTTGTAAATATTTATTAAGATTTGTCTCTGTTTTCGTGATTATATGTGTTATTTCATACTTTTTAAATATGTCACCATACCATTCTTTTAATGAAACTACTGACATATAGTCTATGAAAATGTTATCTTCTTTTTGGCTAAATACTGAATCATATAGCTCTGCTCTTCCATCTATGAATACTGGTATATCATTAAACAATAAATAACTTCCATAATCAAAATCGTTAAATAATTTTATTCCGTATACATTGACTTTTTGTTTTAACCATTTTGTTGCTTGCACTGGATATTGGTTACCATCTACATAATTTTGAGTTACAATATTTTTATATTGTAGCAAAAACAGAATACTGATAACCAATACTGTGTATATTATTCCTTTTAATGTTAACATTTTTGTAATTATTTTTTTTACTTTATCTTTTAGATTTTCATTAAAATTTATATAAAGCATTTTATTGACAATTGTCATTGTTCCTATTATAAATATTGGAAATTGTTTGTATGATATTAAACATAGTAAACTCATCCCTGATAGCATAAAAACATCTTTTAAGGTTAATTTTGTTTTATTTGAAAATATTAATATTATGATTAATGCAAAAATTATTAACATTATAGGTGAATATATTAACACTACTGCTTGATGTTCTGCAATATAGTTCATTGTACTTCCTTGTAATGTTTTTATTAAATATGTATATGGTGTTTTACCTAATGGTGTGGCTAAACCTGCAAATATACACATTATAAAGATAATTATTAATATTTTTACTTTATCAGCTTTTTTTACTATTACTTTTCTTATATTTCTTTTTACATTTTCTTTTTGCTTTATTTTTTCTAATTGTTTTTCTATTTTGATTAGTGCTTTATTTTCTTTTTCTAGTTTCTTTTCCTTATTTTTTTCTTTTAATTTCAAAACTTTGATACTTTTTCTTTTAACTCTTCTTGTATAAACTTCCTGCATAGTAAAAAAAGAAAATATATATTCTACTATATATGGCAAATATATTACAAAATACATTGGTAATAGTGCCACATGGCAATTAGCAAGTACTATTGGAATAACTGCTAATCCAAATAAATTTCTTTTCTTGCCTGTTTCTAAATATCTTTCTATAAACAAAATTTCTAAAGCCAAACAAATATACGTTATTATTTGAGCTCTTGCTGTTATATAATTTTTAAATAAATATATGCATGCTACTGTTATTATTGCTGATATTGTATTGTTCTTTGCTATTTTTATATTCATATAATAAATTAGTAAATATATTATAATACCTATAATTACAGTAAACATATATATACCAAAAAAATCATATGTTATATATATCATATATAGTATAACATCTATTAGCCAATGTGGATATGTATAATTCATTCCTTCATGCCATGTAAATGCCTCTACTCTATCTTTTATTGTTTCTGCCCCATTATTAAATATATGTTCCCCAACTTTTATCATGTAAAAAGTATCTTCTTGAAAGGTCTTTGGAATTGTCGCTATTGAGAATAATATTATAACTAAAATAATTATTATATTAAATTTCAATTTTATTTTTTCATTCATATTTTGTCTCCTATTCATCTACATCTTCTGGCATAACTTCCTGACTAACAACTATAAACTCTTGTCCTTCTATTCTTATCTTATATTCTCCTGTTTCTTTATTAATCTCTAATTTCTCTAATCCTTCAATATTATTTATAACATCTTCTAATGTTATACCATCTGATGCTACAAATATTCTTATTGCTTCATCTAATTTTTCTTTTGCATTTCCACATGACATTTTTGCTAATATTCCATCTTTAGATATTATTAAATATATAACAGTTAGAATTAGTAATATAAAAACTACTAATTCTATTATTACTTTAAACACTTTTTTTAACATTTCTATTTTACCTCTTATGCTTAATATACTCCTTTATATACATACCAATATGAATCACTTCTTCCATTACTTGGATATGCTGATGATGATGTACTTGTAATATCTGAATATTTAGTACTTCCTTTGCTATATACAGTCTCTGACTTAGAACTATATGTTGTAACTGTTGCTATATAAGTTCCACAACAATATTTTGCTCCAGAAATATAGCACCATGAACTTACCCAAGAATAACTTGGTGCAATATATCCAGATGAAGATGCATTAGGTCTAAATTGGCGACTAGTTCCTGTTTCATATTTACCATTACTAGCATTAAAAGTTGGTCTACTAGATACTCCATTTTTATGTCCTACTCCTATGTTAACGTTATATTTTGTTGTACTTGTCTCAACATATTTTGTTGTACTATTAATATTATATCTTTCCCAAGTATATAATTTCGTACTTCCATTTGCTGTTTTTTTGTCACTTTGATTTTCTAATGCATCATATGCTATTACATAACAAGAATGACTTCCAGTCGTCAATCCATCTATTGATACACTTTTAGTTATATTTGACGTTGTTGTTATTAGTTGACTACTCTTTAATACATTATCCACGTAAAAATCTATCCTACTCAAGCCACTTTCTGTGTCTTGAGCTGTTGCTCTTAATTCTATTGATGTTGCTGATGATGCTGTAACTGTTAGTTCACTTACTATTGGTCCCTCATTATCTAAATAAAATCCTTCACTTTTATCTATATATGTTTTTCCTGATGGCATTTCTGTTAGCACCCATAAGTACCATATTCCTGTTTCTCCGTTTTTTATTAGCGTATCTCCATCCCTGCAACTTTCTGAAAAAGTGCTTATTTCTGGTTCTACAGCCGAAGATGTCCATTGATATTTCAGTCCACTTATTTCATTTCCTGCTGTATTATCAAGTGTAATTTGTACTGAATGTTCCTTTTTATATTCCGAATTTCCATTTGGTGTAAATTTTACTTGTGTTCTTATTTCATCTACTTCAATTGATTTTTTATTACTTAAATTTGAATATACTTTCACTATATATTCTCCATTTTGTTTTACTTCATAATTTATATTTATGTTTTTATCATTATCATATGTAAATTCTTTTAAAACAGTCTCATCTTGTATTATTTCTATTTTATTTATTCCATTTTTTTCCTCTTTTGCATTTATTGTTATTGTTGCTGATAATGCATTTTCTGCAATAGTCTTATTTAATCTTAGCTCTGGAAATACTAATTCATCTTTTTTGCCTAACCCTTTTCCTATTTTTGGTACACTTCTATCTAGGTCAAATGCCCATCCATCTACTATTACAATATCTTCTGCAATTATTTCTGATTCTTTTATATTTTCTAAAATATATCTATCTAAATACTCATTCTCGTTATATTCATCATTAGTATATTTTTCCACTAAAGCTGATCCTAATGTTGTTCCCAATCTTTCTCTTGCTTGCTGTTCTGAATACTTATTTACAGCATTTCCTGCATGTCCAAATAATCCACTTGTTATTGATATTCTTACTACCACTCCTACCAATATTAATATTACTATTATTGTAATAATTAGTGCTATTAATGTAATTCCATTTGTTTCTCTCATTTGTTCCCTCCATTTTCTTATTCCAACTGCATCTTTTGTTACTTTTTGTTTAATACTTTTGAAACAATGTATATTTTAACTTATTTTAAGTTATTCTAAGAGGTATTGTAACGTATTTCACGTTAAAAGTCAATAACGTATTTTAAGTTATTTTATAATTTCAATAGGAGTGATTGAAATGTATGAAAGAATAAGAAATTTGAGAGAAGATAAAGACCTTACTCAAAAACAATTAGGAGAAATATTAAATATGTCACAAACTGGATACAATCAATATGAAACTGGTAAAAATGATATTCCAACTAAAATATTAATAAAATTAGCAGAATTTTATAATACAAGTATAGATTATTTACTAGGTATAACAGATGAAAAAGCACCTTATAAACGAACAAAAAAATAGCTATAGTGAGCTTTCACTCACTATAGTGTATCTATATTTTCAATAAGAGTTTTGTAATGTACTAAAAACAACTGCAAATCTTTTAATTTGGCTGAATTGTTTAAATTTTGAATTAGTCTTTCAACTTTTTCTATTTTAAATTCTTTATTGTCTTTCCCGTCTTTATTATTAGATATTTCAAAGAAAATATTTTGGGCATTTGTTGCATGCAGCAAAGCATTATCCCAGTCTTTTAAAGATGCTGATACATATGATTTCACCAATTCTGCTTTTGTTTTGCCTATGCTTCTTTCTATATTATCTGTATAAATATAATTCATAAATGTTGGAATTATAGAATATAGATTTCTAAGATTTTTCAAACTTCCTTCCATATCCTCATTTTTTATAGATATTATTGTCTGATTTAAAGAATTATTAAAATCTTCGATTTCATTATCTGCAACTTTTTCATTCTTCAAGTCTATACTAATCACACTCCATATATTATTTATTATTTCTATTTCCATTTTTATATTTTCCCAATCTATTTCATCTTCACTAATATCTAAAATTGTTGTGTTTTTCATTTCCATTATTGTTGGATTTTTACCGTTTTTTTCTTCAGAAGAACCACCTGTAGCTTCTTCTCCACCATCAGATGAAGCACTTTCACTCTCTTCATTTTTTATCTCAGTTTCTTTTGAAGTTATTTCATAATTTCTAAAAGAAACATTATTTAATTTGTTTGCTAAGTTAAATATTTTTGTACTAATATAGTCTAGTTCTGCTTCTAGTTTCTTTGTTTTTTTATCTGATTCCTTAGCTTTACATCCCGTTAATAAAAATAATATAATAATTAAAAAGATACATAATTTTTTTCTCAACTAAATCACCTAATATATAGTATTTCCGAAAAATTACCGTTTATTCCTATGCATAACTATAGTTAGTAAACAAATAATAATTATTATAAATAAATGTAAGGAGATAAAAATGGAAATTTTAGTAGATTTATATAGTAATAAGGAGAAGGAAATTAAAACTTTTTTAGATAAATTTTTTAATAAAAATATGAATATAGATAAGGATTTGGAATATGAAATTAAATTTCAAAATCCCATTGAAAGTGCTGACTTAATAGGTGTATTTGTAGATAATAATGATAAATACGAAATAAATATGTGGATTAGTTTAGATAAAGGTTTTTTTATAAATGTAACAGATTTTAATGCTGATAAAATAATAAGATACCTCTATGAAAGGTATCCTTATTAAATCTTTATCATTAATTACTTTCTTCTTGGCCAGCACTTGCTTCTATTTCTTCTTTCAAATCTTCCTTTACTGCTTCAGCCTCTTCTTTTTTATCTGGTGAAATTTCTGCATTTTCTAATTTTTCTAATGCTGCTTCTTTTACTGTAGGTTGTTCTGGTTCCTGTTTTTGTCCACACTTAGAACAGAATTGTGCATTATTTTCAATCTCTGCAGAACAGCTATTACATAATTTCTTTTGATTTAATTTTAGAATTTCTATTCTTGCATCTTCTATCTCTTTAGATAATTCATCTAATTTTGAACACTCTTCATTTAAATCTTCTTCTATTCTTATGCTTTCTTCCCTAATATGCTTTTCATAGACTTTCTTTCCTATAACTTCATAGATATCAGTTATTTTTCCCTTGTTTTCATTTATTTTCATTTTCAATTTTGTTTCTCTGGCAATTTTACTTGTAGTTTCGGATGTTTTTTTACCTATATCACTAAAAAATCCCATAATTATTTCATTCCTTTCTATTTATAATTATTTTAACCATATTCCGTTTATAATATACTAATCTTCAAATTTTGGATTTCTTGCCATTAAGTCTGCAATAGCTTGTTTTGCATCAAAATTTTCAAAAACAACTTTATAGGCAGCAGTTATTATTGGCATATCCAAATTATATTTTTGTGAAAGTATGTATGCAGTTTTTATATTATCAATACTTTCTATTGTCATCCCAATCTCTGCTTTAGTCTCTTCAATTGTCGCACCTTTTCCTATTAATATTCCTGCTCTCCTATTTCTACTATGATTACTTAAACAAGTTACTATTAAATCTCCCAATCCAGTAAGTCCATATATAGTTTTTGCATCTGCTCCCATTGCAATATTTAATTTTGCCATTTCTGATAATCCTCTAGTAAGTAAAGCTGCAAATGTATTATCTCCCAATTCTAATCCTGTTATTATTCCTGCACAAAAAGCAATAATATTTTTTAAAGCACCACCTAGTTCAGCACCTTTTAAATCATAAGAAGTATAAATTCTTAAAGTTTCATCCATAAAAATTTCTTGAACATCTTTTAAAATATTTTTATCTTTTGAAGCTATTACTAATGCTGTAGGTATTCCTAGTGAAACTTCTTCTGCATGGCTTGGTCCTGACAAACCACCAATTAGTGAATTAGGAAGTTCTTCTCTTACCACTTCATCTAGTGTGTATAATGTTGATTCTTCAAATCCTTTTGAACATATAATTATTTGTTGATTTGTCACATATTGTTTAAATTTTTGTACTGTCTCCCTTACAAATTTTGAAGGTGTTACTAATAAAGTCATTGTTGTTCCTTCTATTGCTTCTTTAAAATCAGTTGTACAAAAAACATTTTCTGGAATAGTAGCTTGTGGTAAAAATTTACATTTTTTATCATTGTTTATTAAATCAGCCTCATCTTTAGAAAATGACCAAAGTTTTACATTATTTCCTTTCTTTGCTAAATGAATTGCTAATGCACATCCCCAACTACCACTACCAATTATTGAAATATTTGCCATAATATCTCTCCTTTATTTAAATGAAATTTTACTTTCTGTCCCATCTTTTAATCTTCTTAAATTTGTTCTATGATTAAATATAACTAACACTGCCATGATTACACTTATTAATTTTGCAAAAAAACTATCTGACATAAATATTGTTAAAATTGGAAATAGAGTTGCTGCCAATATAGAACCTAAAGATACCCATCTTGTTGCAATTATTATTACAAGTGCAAAAACTAAACAAATAAGACCAATCTGTGGATTCACTATAAGTAATACTCCTAATGATGTTGCAACACCTTTTCCTCCTCTAAAACCATAATATACAGGAAAAGTATGTCCTATGATAGACATTAATCCTGCTAAATATTTTAATGCTTCTGCATCAGCATCATCCCAAATATAAGCTGCAAGCATTGCCAATAGTACTGCTACAACCCCTTTCAAAATATCACATATAAGTGTCATTGCTGCTGCTTGCTTTCCTACAGTTCTTAAAACGTTTGTTGTTCCTGCATTCTTACTTCCTTTTTCTCTTATATCAAATCCAGCCATCCTTTTGCAAATAATGATTGCAAAGTTTATGCTTCCTAATAAATATCCTACAAGTCCTACTAGAACATATACTGCTGACATATATAATCCTCCTTATTATTCTTCTTTATTTTTTTCTCTAGAAATAATTCTAATTGGTGTTCCTTCTAATGCAAAATTACTTCTTATTTGATTTACTAAATATCTTTCGTATGAAAAATGAAATAATTCTCTATTATTTACAAAAATTATAAATGTTGGTGGTTTAGTTTGTGCTTGTACAGCATATAAAATCTTTAATCTTTTACCTTTATCTGAAGGTGGCTGGACAATTGCAATAGCTTCATTAATTACTTGATTTAATACTGATGTTGTAACTCTCATTGCATTATTATTAGCAACTTTTTTAATTAATTCAAATAATTTATCAACTCTTTGACCAGTTTTTGCAGATATGAAAATCATAGGTGCATAATTTAAATAGCTTAACCTGTTATATACTTCTTTTTTATATTTTTCTAATGTTCCGTTTGTTTTTTCAATCTCATCCCATTTATTTACAACAATTATTATACCTTTACCTGCTTCATGAGCTTCTCCTGCAATTTTAGTATCTTGATCTGTAACTCCCTCTGTTGCATCTATTAGCATCAAGCAAACATCCGATCTATCTATTGCAAGCAACGAACGAAGTACACTATATTTTTCAATGTTTTCATTTACTTTACTCTTTCTTCTAATTCCTGCAGTATCTATAAAATTATATTTTCCTGTTTCATTTTCAAAGTATGAATCTATTGCATCTCTAGTAGTTCCTGCTATATCACTTACAATTACTCTATTTTCTCCTAATATTTTGTTAATTAATGAAGATTTTCCAACATTTGGTTTTCCTATAATTGAAACATTTATAATTTCATTATCATTGTCGTTTTCTTCTTGTTCTGGAAAGTATTCATAGATAGCATCTAAAACATCTCCTATCCCTAGAGCATTTGTAGATGATACTGGATATGGTTCACCTAATCCTAAATTATAAAATTCATATAAAGCAGGATCTGGCTCTCCGAAATTATCAGATTTATTGCATACTAGAACAATTGGTTTTTTTGATTTTTTTAATTTTAATGCTATATCCATATCTGAAGCAGTTACACCTTGCTTTATATCTGTAATAAATACTACTACATCTGCTATATTGATTGCAATATCAGCTTGTTCTTTCATTCCAGTTTGAATTACATCTTCTGCCTTTGATTCAATTCCACCTGTATCTATTAATGTAAAATTCTTGCCTCGCCAATTGCTATCTGCATATATTCTATCTCTTGTAACTCCAGCAATATCTTCTACTATAGATAATCTTTTACCTATTATATAATTAAAAAAAGTCGATTTCCCTACATTTGGTCTTCCTATAAGTGCCACCATTGGCTTTGACATTTTTTTCACACTCCTTACATTAGGTTGTCAATAATTGTTCTTGCTGCTTTTTTGCCTGTTGCAATTGCTCTTGCAACAGATGACTTTGTTTCTACTAAGTCTCCTCCTGCAAAAACATTTTCTATATTAGTTTTATATTCTTCATTTACACTCAACAATCCATTTTCTACTTGTAATCCTATTCGTTCAAACAAACTAGTATCTATCTTTGATCCTATTGCGAAAATAACAGTATCAGCATCAAACTTAAATTCGCTATTCTCTATATCTATTGCCTTTTCATTTTCAATTTTAGTTTTTATACAATTAACAGATTTAACTTGTCCATTTTCTACATTAGCTGAAACTACTTTTGCTTGATACATTATTTTTACACCATCTTCCAAAGCTTCTTTCAACTCTGATTTACTAGCAGGCATAAGTGTTTCATTTCTTCTATATAAAATATGAACTTCCTCTGCGCCTGTTCTTTTTGCTACTCGTGCTGAATCTAATGCAACATTTCCTCCTCCTATAACTACACATTTCCCTAGTTTTTTTACTGGTTTTCCAGTATTATATAGTTTTAGAAAATCATCATATTTATATACATTACTAACATTTTCTTCTGTTAATTTATATGTACTTGTTTTTGTAGCTCCCAGTGCAATAAAAATTATTTCATACCCTTGTTCTTTTAGGTTTTCTATTGTTATATCTTTTCCAAAAGTTACATTGTTTTTTATATTTATTCCTAATTTCTTTATCTTTTTAATAACATTTTCTACAAGATTTTTTGATAATCTAAAGTCTGGAATTCCATATACTAAAATCCCACCACATTTTTCTTCTTTTTCAAAAATAGTAATATTTTTTATTCCTGCTTTAGCAAGCTCTGAAGCACAGGCAATTCCTGCTGGTCCAGCTCCTATTATCGCTACTTTTTTATTTATGCTTTCTCTAATTTTATAATCGTATTCAAGATTATTTTTATTTGCCCAATCATTTATAAATTGTTCCAAATAGTTAATTTGAACAGGTTCTCCTTTTATCCCTCTTACACATTTGCTCATACATTGCCTTTCAACAGGACATATTCTTGAACAAATTTCACTCATTATATTATTTTCTTGCAATATTTCATATGCCGATTTGTAGTCTTTTTCTTTAACTTTTGATATAAAATTTGGTATATTTGTTGAAATCGGACATCCCTCTCTGCACATAGGTTTCTTACAATTTAAACATCTATCTGCTTTATCTTCTATCTCTTCCATATTATATTTTCTCCAATATTGTTTTATAAATTTAGCACTTCTATTATATATGTTTTTATATAATAAAATCAAGACATTTTATGAAAATATCTTGATTTTATTATAATCAATATAGTTTATTATATTGTATATACTCTAAAACTTTTTTATTTAAATACAAAGAAGTATCTTCTCCTTTTTTTAACAAATGTCTTATTCTTGTAGAGCTAAAATCTTCCTTCTGATTTAACTCATAATATATAATATTTTTTGAATTTATTTGTTGTACATAGTTTGGTCTTTCTATTACAATATACCTATATTTAGATATTATTTCATCATATGCTTTCCAATTAGTCATATTTTTAAAATTATCTGACCCCATTATTAAATATATCTCTATATTTTCTCTATCATATTTATCATATATTAACTCAAATGTATCAACTGCATATAAATTTTCCTTACTTTTCACTGCAATATCTTCTACTCTTAAATAATCCCATTCTTTACATGCTTCTAGTAGCATATTATATCTATGTTTTGCTTCTACTAAATTTTTCTTTTTATAATAATCTCCAACAGGAACAAATGTAACACTATTCAATAATTTGGTTTCTACTAGTTCTTTTGCAAGATTTATATGTATATTTGAAGGTGGATTAAAACATCCTCCAAAAAATCCCATTTTTATCTTTTCCATTTTTACCTACTCTATTTCACAAACTCTATGGCTTTTTGTTCTAAATCATCTAATGTTCCTATATTTTGTATTTCTCTATCATAGACATAATTTTCAACATTTGCATCTGAAGTATTACTTGTAATTTTGGGAACTCTTGGATTTATTAACAGTACTGTCTCAGCTTTTAATATTTTCTTTAATTTTTCTATCTCAGTAATCTCTCTAATATGTATAAATAAAATAGTTGCGTCACTTTTCAAAAATTTTTTATGTTCTTCTAAAATATAAGCTGTCGGATAGTCATTATATTCAATACTTATTTTTTTTAAATCAACCAATAGTTTTCGGCTTTTTTCATCTTTTTCTCCATTCCATCCAACTAAAACTTTAGCAGCTTCTTTTACTTTATCAACTGAAGATATATTGATGACATTGGCATGTTTTGCACATAGCTCTACAAAAGTATCTTTTCCTGAACCGCCAACTCCATTTATTATTACTATTCTTTTTTTCATTTTTATTCCTTTCTAAAAAAAATGAAGTTGCTTTTGCAACCTCATTTTAATGTTAAATTCTCGTAAACAAAGGTTCTATGTTATCTAATCTAATTCCTGGTGTTGCATGTATTTTTTCCCATTTTTTATCTTCTATTGCTAAATATTCTCGTATTTTAGTACAAGATGCTGGCATAAAAGGTTCAAATAAATTAGATAAATTTGCAATTATATTTGTACAATTATATATAGTATTATTAAACCCTTCTATATCTTCTTTTTTCTGAATCCAAGGTTGTTTTTCATCATAATATTTATTACCAAATTCTACTAAATCCATAACTTTCTCTATTGCCGATTTAAACTCTAAACTCTCTATTGCTCTCGAAACGTCTTTATATGTTTTTTCAATTTCATTTTCTACATTCTCATCTAGCACACCATTTGGTACTTCTTCCATTCCTTTAAACTTCAACGTTCTGTTAACTAAATTTCCAAACTTGTTTAGAATTTCATTATTATGAGTTCTTTCGAAATCTGCTAGAGTAAAATTTGTATCCTTCTTTTCAGGTCCATTGCTAATAAAGTGAAATCTCAATGAGTCAGAATTATATTTCTCCAACATTTCTAAAGTAGTTATTCCATTTCCTTTACTTTTAGAAATCTTTTCATCATTTATATTTAAATATTCTGTAGAAACAATAGTATCTACCAAGTGATAATTTTCTTTTAATCCTAAAAGTAATCCATTCAATATTACACTGTGAAATACTATATTATCTTTTCCATGGCACATATATATTTTATTATTATGTCCTTCTTTCAAGAAGTCTTCATAATTCATATTATTTTCTTCACAATATTTCATCACATCTGTCACATAACCCAAAACAGCTTCTATCCAAACATACATTTTTTTGTTTTCATATCCAGAAAGTGGAATATCTACTCCCCAGTCTAAATCTCTAGTTACTGCTCTATCTAACAATCCTTGTTTTAAATATTTCATTGTTTCATTTTGAGCATTTATTCTCCAGAAATTTTTATTTTTATCTGTATTAGCTTGAATTTCATTTTGAAATTTTGATAAAGCAAAATAAAGATTCTTATTTTCTTTTTCAATTGTTGCTGATCCACATTCTCTACAAATTCCACCTTTAAGTTCTTCAACACTTGGTGTATGTCCACAATTATCACATTGATCAGCTTTTGTCTCTTCTCCACATTTAGGACATTTTATTTGTATTTCTCTATCTTGTAAGAATTTGTTACATTTCTCACAATATGCCTGTGGTTCTAATTTTTCATATATATATCCATTATCATATAGTTTTTTGAAAATCTCCTGTGTTTTTTTTGAATGATATTCTGTTGTTGTTTTAGAATATACATCATATGAGAAATTTATTAATTTAAATGTTTTAACAAATTCCTCATGATAATATGTTGCAATTTCCTCTGGTGTTTTTCCTTCTTTTTTGGCTCTTTCTGTTATGGGTGTTCCATGACAATCTGAACCAGAAACATATAATACATTATCCCCTATTATTCTGTGGTAACGTGCTAGAACATCACCAGAAATTAATCCTGCTAAATGTCCTAAATGTAAAGAATAATTTGCATATGGCCACGCTCCACCTATCACAATATTTTTATTCATTAAGATTCCTCCCTGTTATCAGGCTCCAATTAAATACTACGCCATAACCAGTCTAAACTGTTATCAATACTTTTCTTCTTTTTAAATTTGCATTCGATATCATCTATCCATAAATATGCAAAGAATGTTACAAATATCATTATACAATCAATAGCTATACATCTTAATAATATTGGTTGATATTGTTCAAATGTTGCATTTCCTAAAGTAACTAATTGTGCTACATGGAATATTGTTAATATCAAGTATGCAACTAGTGGTATTGCTGGAATATAAGATTTTTTAAGTTCCCTTCCTAAAAAAATTAGCAATACTGTTCCTAGTGTTAATAAAAGCAATGTTATTGGATCTGAAATGTCTAGAATATTCATAAATTTCCTCCTTTTCTTTTGTGGGTTTTCCCAAAATATTGATTTAATATAATTTATTTTTAATTAAATCCGCTATTTGTTTTGCTTCTGTTTCTATTTCATCCTGATTTTGTCCTTCTACCATTATTCTAATTAAAGGTTCTGTTCCAGAAGGTCTAATTACAATTCGTCCATTTTCTCCAAGTTTTTTTGTTATTTTTTCTATTTGTTCACTTATTTTTTTATCTTCTTTATATAGCATTTTTTTATCATTACTTACTTTTACATTAATTTGAGCTTGTGGATATTTTTTTATGACGCTACATAATTCAGAAACTGTCAAACCTTTTTCTAACATAATTTGTATTAACATAAGAGAGGTTAATATTCCATCCCCTGTTGGATTGTAATCCAACAAGATAATATGTCCGGATTGTTCTCCTCCTATATTATAACTATTTTTAAGCATTTCTTCTAAAACATATCTATCGCCAACTTTAGTCTGTTTTATTTCTATATCATTTTCTTTAGCAAACTTGTTAAGGCCAAGGTTGCTCATTATTGTTGCAACAACTGTATTATTGCTTAATTTGTTTTTTTCTTTTAAATAATTTGAAAATACTGCTAATATAGTATCTCCATCTATTTCATTTCCATTCTCATCAATTGCTAAACATCTATCTCCATCACCATCATAAGCAATACCTAAATTGCATTTATTTTCTACTACATATTTTTTTAGTCCTTCTATATGTGTAGATCCGCAATTTTCATTGATATTCATTCCATTTGGAGAATTATTTAATATAGAAAATCTAATTCCTAATTTTGTAAATACTTTTTCTGCAACTTCATAAGTTGCTCCGTTTGCAACATCTAAAGCCACATAAAAATCATTGTTTAAGTTTTTTTCTATATTTTCTTCAAAGCTCTTTCTCAAAAAATATATATATTCTTCTACTAAATCTTGTCTATTTTCTGCTACTCCTATTTTACTAGGATGTGCTGTTAAATCATCTATTTTCCCTGATTCTAAAATTTCTTCAATTTCTTCTTCTAACTCATCTGGGATTTTCATACCTTTATTACTAAAATACTTAATTCCATTAAAGTCATAAGTATTATGTGATGCTGATATAACTACACTAGCTGTTGCCTTTAATTTTTTTGTCAAATATGCCACTCCTGGTGTTGGTATTACTCCTAAAGATATTACATTAGCGCCATAACTTAAAAATCCAGCCGTCATCGCACTTTCTATCAGTGTCCCTGAAAGTCTAGTATCTCTACCAATTAAAATTGTAGGTACTTCATCTGAATGTTTTGATAATACACATGCACCTGCTTTTGCTACTTTATATACTAGCTCTGGGGTAAGCTCTGTGTTTGCAATTCTTCTTATCCCATCTGTGCCAAAATATTTTCTCATTTTTGTCCTCCTACTAAATTTAGCTTTTTATATTATATTGTTTTATGCCCAAAAAAGCAATACATTTTGTAAAATTTTTCCAAAAACTGCATTTATAAAAGATATTTTGAAATAAATAGAAAAGAGATTATCTGGAGGAGATAATCTCTTTTCTAAATATTGCGGGGTGATATTTTTTTAGTATTTACTTTGTTGTATTCTTAGTATATATTAGTTTTATTAAAAATATATTAAAAAAACACATTTTTTTTATTTTATTCAAAAAAATGTGTTTTTTTATTTTATTCTTCTTCTGGTGCTCCAACTGGGCAAACTCCTGCACATGTTCCACATCCTATGCATGTATTTTTATCTATTACATATGTGCTATCTCCTTGAGATATACAAGATACTGGACATTCTGCTGCACAAGCTCCACAGCTTATACATTTATCAGTAATTTTATATGCCATTTTTGTTCCCTCCTTTAATAAAAATTTATTTAAATCATGCAAAACAAATTACATGTTTTTTTCCTTTTTATCTAATTCTTCCATTTTCTTTAATTCCTCTAATTCTTCTTTATTAATATCTTCGTTTTTGTCATCGTTTTCTTCTTTATTTTCTACATTTTTTATTATCTTAACATCTTTTGCTCCGAATTTTCTGAAAAATGTCTCTTCTCCATCTCTAAATTTAACTTTTATTATTTCCTTTAAAGTTTCAATTCCACAGACTTCGCCTTCCCCATCAGGAGTTTTTACTATTGCACCTATTTTAGGCAACTTTTTTAGTTTTTCTTCATAAACATTTTGCTCATATTGCAAACAGCACATAAGTCTTCCACAATTCCCTGCTATTTTGGAAGGATTTAGTGATATTTTCTGATCTTTTGCCATTTTTATTGAAACTGTTTCAAAGTTTCCTAAAAATGAACAACAACATAGTTCTCTCCCGCAAATACCATTTCCACCTAACCTTTTAATTTCATCTCTTACTCCTATCTGTCTTAATTCTATACGTGTTTTATATATAGTTGCTAAATCTTTTACTAAATCTCTAAAATCTATTCTTCCGTCTGCTGTAAAGAAAAATAATATTTTACTCTTGTCAAACTTGAACTCTACATCCATTAACTTCATATTTAAATTATGTTCTACTATTTTTTTCTCACATACTTTGAAAGCTTCCTTCTCTTGTTTTTTATTTTCTTCATTTTGTTTTGCATCTTTTGGTGTCGCAATTCTTATTATTTTTTTTAGTGGTGCTACTATCTTTTCTTGTGGTAATTGTCTGTTACTGATAACAACTTCCCCATACTCCATCCCCATAGAAGTTTCTACTATTACATATTGTCCTTTGTCTACTTGTTTTCCATCTGGATCAAAAAAATATATTTTACCTGGTTTTTTAAACCTTACGCCTATTATATTAGCCATTAATTTCCTCCCATAATGATAATAAACAGTTATCTATTGTCATATCATAATTTCCATTTCTATTTAATCTATTCTTTGTATCTTCTACAATTCGAATACATTTATTATATTTTGAAGCTTTCTTACTATCTTTCAGTATCAAATTTAAAAATATTACATTTATATATTCTAATATATTATTTGTCTCATCTTTATTGATAAATATAGTAGTTTTTTGTTTTAGTAGTTCAAGTTCATTTATATTTTCTATATTTGCAATTTTCATATTGATTTCTTTGTATATTTCTTCTTTATCTTTAACTTTTAATGCTCTTGTTATGCTTCCTTCTGCAATTTTTAATGTTTCTTCTGTAATTTTTTCATCGAAATATCTTTTCAATTCATCATCTGATAATCCTAAAAACTGAATTTTAATACATCTTGATCTAATTGTATTCAGTAACAAATTAGCATTTGTTGTTATTAATATTATAACTATATATTCTGGAGGTTCTTCTAACGTCTTTAACAAAGCATTCTGAGCCTCTCTAGTCATATTCTCACTATTATTTATTATATATATTTTTCTACTATTATTCAAAGGTTTTTCCATTACATCTTTTGTAAGATTTTTTATTTGTTCTGTTTTTATGCTCTCTTCTTTATTATCTATAATAAAGAAATCTGGATTATTATAATTATCAATTCCTATGCAAGATTTACATTTATTACAAGGTTTAGTTTGTAGATTTTCACATAAAATAGCTTTTGCAAACTCTTTTGCAAATAAACTTTTTCCAATGCCTTCTGGTCCTGAAAAAATATAACTATGTGATACTTTATTTGTTTCTATTGTTTTAATTAAAATATTCTTATTATTAGTATTTCCAAGTATATTGTCAAACATTTACTTTACTCCACCAAATTTATTTAATGGCACAAATCTAAATGCCACTTTACTTTCGATTTTATCTACTGGAATACATCCAAAGGCTCTGCTGTCAGTACTTTGCCCCCTATTGTCTCCCATAACAAATACATATCCGTTCAGGGACCTTTATGTCTGTAAATAGCTGTGATTCTGTAATTGTTCCTGAATCTAAATATGGTTCATCTAGAATATTTCCATTTAGATAAACTTTCCCATCTGTAATTCTTATTTCGTCACCAGATACACCTATTATTCTTTTTATATAGCTTACCTTAGTTTTTTCTAATACATAATAATTAAATTTAGCCCACAATCCTTTTGGTCCTTCTCCATATCTTGCTACTGGATTGTCAAAATCTACATCTTCTAAAGAAGGGAATGTTACTGTAGGTGCTTCAAATGTTATTATATCACCTCTTTTGAATTCCGCATGTACTGTTCTACACCATCTATTCAGCCATAACCTTTGACCTTCTTGTAGTGTATTTTTCATAGAAACATGCTTTACTACTGTTGGCGTCCCTATAAAATATTTTATTAGTAGTGCTATCACTATAGCAATTATAAAACAATATACCCATTCTAAAATATTTTTAACTTTTGGATCTATATTTAATTTCATTTATATCCCTTCTTTTAATTTACTTTGTTTATGTTAGTTGGAAGTGTTATTACAACTTCTGTACCTGAATTAACAATACTTTTAATATCAATTCTACCACTATTTTGATCTAGAACTTCTTTTGCAATAGCTAATCCGAAGTCCTGTTCCTCCCATTTTTCTTGTTCTAGCTTTATCAACTCTATAAAAACGTTCAAAGATTCTATTTAAATCATCTTGTGGTATTCCTATTCCATTATCAATTATCTTTATATATGCATCATTATATACAAATCCTACATATATTTTAATATTTCCTCCATCATCTGTATACTTAATGCTATTAGAAAGTATATTCAAAACTACCCTCTCTATACCATCTTTGTCTGCATACACAGGAGGTACATTTGATGTTATAAAGCATTCTAATTTTTGTTTTTTCTTGTTTGCTTCTATTTGCAAATTTTCTTGACATTTTTTTACAAGCTTTCCTAAATCGAATTCTGATTTTTCCCATTTAGTACCTGTATCATCGTATTTAGAAAGCGTTAACAAGTCATTTACAAGTTTAGTCATTCTTATTGTTTCAGAAGTTATAACTCCTAAAAATTTTTCTTGTAGTTCTGCGTCATAATCTGAATTAGCTAAAGTCTCTGCATAGCCTAGTACTGAAGTTAGTGGTGTTTTGAGTTCATGAGATACATCTGCAATAAATTCTTTTCTCATATTATCTAATCTTACATGTTCTGTAATATCTTGTATTAGGACAATAACTCCTGCTGGTCTTTCTACTTCATCTTTAAATGGTGCAAAAGAAATCTTTAAATATTTATCTTTTATATTTATTTGCTTTTCTGATGCAGTCCAATTTTCTAAGTAAATGATTTTTTCCATATTTAAGTCTTTATCAATACTCTCGAAAATTTTATTAAAGTCATTTTTATTTTTCTTTTCTAACTCTAGTAGTTTTACTGCAGCAGGATTAATATGCATTACATTCCCCTCAAGATTAAATGCTATAATTCCATCTGTCATATGAAGTAATATTGTTTCAAATTGTTTTTTCTGTCTAGTCACTTCATTTAAATTTTCTTTTAAACCCGCTGTTATTCTTTCAAATGAATGTATAAGCGCATCAATTTCTGTTGTTCTTTTTGTATTATAAAATGGAATATTTTTAAACTCCTCACCTTCTGCCATCTTCTCTGCACTTTTTATTAACTTATAAATTGGTTTAGTAATAACCTTTGTAGTAAACCATATTATTATTATGGAAAGTATTACAAATGATACTGTAAATATTATTATAATAGTTATGTTTCTATTAACCACTTCTTCTGCCAAAGCAGCATTAGTTGGAGAATTTAATTGTTCAATAAAATTTGTAGTGATTGTTCCATAAGCTATAAACATTAATATGGCTAGCATCATTATTATTAATATAATTTTTATCTGTACACTCTTAAACATTGTTTTTCCTTTCTAATTGCTAGCTTATATTTATTGTGTTTTTATATAATATCCTACTCCTCTTTTTGTAGCTAATATCTTTGGAGAATCTTTTAATTTCTCTATCTTTCCTCTAATTCTTCTAACAGTAACATCTACAGTTCTTATATCGCCATAATATTCATATCCCCATACTGTTTCTAATAATTTTTCTCTTGTTATAACTTGTCCTGATTGTAGAGCTAAATATTTCAATACTTCGAACTCTCTTAAAGTTAAATTGATAACTTCATCTTTCACTCTGGCTTCTATTTTATCCAAATCCAATGTCAAATCTCCAATAACAATTTGGTTTGTCTCCTCATTCTTATTTATAGGCTTATTATATTCTTCTGCAATTTCAGATTTTCTTAAATTTGCTTTTATTCTTGCCATTAATTCTCTTACGCTAAAAGGTTTAGTTATATAATCATCTGCTCCTAATTCTAATCCCAAAATTTTATCTATTTCTTCATCTTTAGCAGTAAGCATAAGTATTGGCATATTATATTTAGTTCTAATCTTTTTGCAAACTGTTAATCCATCCATTTTTGGTAACATTATATCTAATAATATCAAATCCGGTTTCTTTTCTAATGCTATATCAACTGCAGTTACTCCATCATTAGCTTCTAATGTATTATAACCTTCTTTATTCAAATTGTATACTAAAATATCAACTATTGGTTGTTCATCATCTACTATTAAAATCGTTTTTTGGTTTTCTTTATCAGTATTTTCCATAAAAGAATCCCCTTCCTTAAAATAAATTTACTGCTTCTACTTGTATATTATTCTTTTAATTTATATCATATATATAAAATTTATACAAGTTTTTTTAGTAATTTATGCAAAAAATGTAGTATTCATATAGTGTACATAATTTGTTTGTTTCCGTGTTTTATGCTATAATTAAATTACATTAACTTTAAGGAGATGTCTTTTTATGAACTCAAAACGGTTTTTGCATTGGCCTAAATCCCTGCAAGTCCCCTGTATCTTTGTTCTGGTGTTGTTTTGCTTGATTGCGACTCTGAGTTTAACATGTCAGAGAAAGACTTTCAATGTATATATCAATTTCCAGAATGAGACAAATGACCACATAGAATTCTCACAAGTTGACGAAACTGATTTTCACTTTCAGGTGAATCCTGTTGGAGAATCTAGACCAACTCAGCTTGTCAAAACTGCAATCAATAACCAAACAAAATTATACATTTTCAGGCAAGAACTTCGCTATAATGACCAAACGTTTAGCTTTCTAAACAACACCTTCAACCTGTACATAACCACAAAAAACAACAAAATTATCCTGGTAGAAGTTGTAAAAGAGCAAACATTCTATGCAAACTACAATTTCACCGCAGAAATAGTTGATGACACAACCGTTGAAATAACTATTTCAAAATAAACAAGGCATCACTATGCTGTCATTCGCACACAGTATATAAACGCAAGTAGCTTCAAACAATTCCTGGTTGAAGTTACTTGCGTTTTATAAAAAAACAACTAGCTAAATGAACTAGTTGCAATTATGGCAGGGGTAGAAGGACTCGAACCCTCACAGGCGGTTTTGGAGACCGATGTGCTACCATTGACACTATACCCCTATAAAAAATACCTCTTTATAATACCATATTTTTAAAATATGTTCAAGAGGTATTATGAAATATTTTAATAAAACTTTTATGGTAAATTTAGTCCTAGTAAAACTACTGGACAAATAGGTTTTCCAAATAAGTTTTCATCTCCGAAAATTTGAAAAAGATTCAGATGTTGTACATACTTTTCCATTTGTTTCTATATATCCTGAACCAAAATAAACTTTTTGTGTAGTACTTGGTAATACACCTCTAGAAGCTAACCAATAATCTCCAGATATAGCATTTATAAAATCTTCTGAATTATAATAAATATTTTTTTGAGTTGCCATATTTGTTAGTGTTGCTTTATACAGTTTATAGAAATATCCATTTACTTCATAATTTTCTAAGCTTTGTAGAGTATTTAGTCCATCTGGAGTATTTGTATAGCTCTTAATTGTTCCCCATGTAGGTAAATCTTTCAATTTAATTTTAAATCCTTTAAGTTCATTCCATTTACTATTATAATATTCTCCACCTCTAGGTGTATAGTTTAATACATTATTTAAATCGTCGATATTTATACTTCTAGCTTCACCATATGTATTATTACTATATAATTCTTTGCATATTCTATCCATTATATCTGGTCCATTATTATATGCTTGTTTTCCGTTTAAATATAGTTTTGTCGTTGTTGGTTCCATTCTTACTACTAATTTTTCATTTGTCCCATTGTCGTCTAAATCCATTGCACCTATAACTACCCATTTTTCTCCTATCTCTTGTCTTATTATTTGTTGCTGTGTGTATCCACTCTCATCAGAACTAATAGTTACTGATTTATTATTTGAATCTGGAATATAGTTTATATTTTGCCCTATTCTATATTGCTTTCCGCAGTTTTTACATGTTAATACACTTAAACTTTTATTCCAATCATGTTCAGTTTCTTCTTTTTCTATATCTTCTTCTGTTATTTTGTCTGGCACTAGAGAATTTAGTTTAACTATTGGCACAAACGAAATTCCTAAACTTTTTTCTACTCCATCAGAATTGAATAAGTCATAATTCCCCCAAACTCTAGTTTTAGATGCACTTGGACTTACATAACCTGTCCCGAAAGTAACGAAATCGTTTGAACATAAATTTCCTTGTGATGCAAGCCAATAAGCTTCATTTGCAATAATATTTACTAAATTCTGATCTACGATTTTAGTTACTCCTGTAGAAGGATTTTTTAATGTTCTTCCTTCTATATCAAAGAAATATGACGTTGCTTTATAATCATTTAACGGTCTTCCATCTGGTGTTGAATTTCTAGTATAATTTTTTATGCTTCCAATAGAAGTTGTAAAATTATTTAATTGTTTCCATGCTGATGAATTATAATAGAAACCTCCTCTTGCTTCATAGCCTAATGCATAATTTAAGTCATCTATATTTATACTCCTAGCTTTACCATAAATAGTACTGCTATATAATTCTTCACATATTCCATTTAATATTGAAGGACCATTAATATATCCTTTTGCACCTTCTAAATATATTAAATTCATTGTAGCATCCATTTTTAGTATCAATGTTTCATTAGTTCCATTACCATCACCATCTTCTACTGATAATACTCTCCATCTAGTTTTTTTCTCTTGTTTTATTTCTTGCTCCATAGAATACCCACTATAATTAGTTGAAATTAAAACCTCGTCTGTTTTTTCATCTGGAACATATTTTATATAATCTCCTATAGCAAGGATTCTTCCGCAGTTGCTGCATTTTATTTGTCCATTAGATTCTCTCCAATTATGTTCTTTTTCTTCTATCAAGTATTCTAATGTTCTGGTTTCTCCTTCTATTTCTGTAATGATTTTAAGAATTTTACTATTTGTCTTATCTTCTATTTCAAACTCACATTTTGTTATATTCTCTGCAATTTTTATTGTATTATTTAAATATATTGAGTTTTCTTCTTTCACATATGTATAAACATTATTGTTTACAAATACTAATGTTTCTTTTGTTGTTTCGTCTTGGCTCACAACTTTTCCTTCTTTTATTTCTCCTAATATTTGTAAATTTATTTTGTCAAATTCCACAACATGTATTGATTGCACATTTAGTTCATTAAAGTTTCTTTTAAAGTTTGTTGTAATTGCTATTAATATAGCTATTATCATTATAGATAATATAATGTATCCTATCATAGATACTAATGTTATTCCTTTATTTTTCATCATTTCCTTTCTCCTTTTATTTTACTTTTGTTTTCCTTACGTTTAAATTATATCTAAAGCCCTTTTTTTTTTCAATCTATTTTATAAAAAAATAATAAATTTCTTTAAAAGTGTTGACAAATTTAAAAAAATTATTTAAAATAGTATATGTGTTTTTAATAGAACATGTAAGCGGTGGATGTAGCTCAGTTGGTTAGAGCGCTGGTTTGTGGCACCAGAGGCCGTGGGTTCGAGTCCCATCTTCCACCCCATATATAAACAACATTGGGGTGTAGCCAAGTGGTAAGGCACCAGACTTTGACTCTGGCATTTCGGCGGTTCGAGTCCTCCCACCCCAGCCAAAAAAAGAAATATACTAATAGTATATTTCTTTTTTATTTATTCTTTGTTGTTATTTATGTATACTATACATTCCTGATGGTATACCTACACTAATTATAATTCCTAATATTACTGGAATTGCAATACCTACAAGCATAGAGAAAATAAAAAATGTCTTGAAAGTATTTGTTTTTTTGTATATTATAGTATCTATAGCGGTCTCTATAGTTCCTAAAATTACTCCTACACAGATAACTCCTAGTATTTTATAAAAACCTGTATTTATTATCCCCGCAACTATCATATATACTATTCTTATCATTACTGTAGTTTTAAATCCATACTCCTCTAAACATCTATATACTACATAAGATGCTATCACTGAAAACATTAATGATACTATTACTTGTAACATTTTTACTCCTTCTTTAACTTTTTGTTTATAATATCATAAATGAAAAACTAAATCAACCCATTCATATCTATTTTAGCTATTATATTTCTTCTAGTACATTGGCTAGACATTGCATGCTAAGCAAACATTCTTCTAAAGTATTTGCTGTTGCTCCTACTTCAATTATGCATGCTCCTTTTGCTATATGTTGATTATATCTTGAATTTGTCAATATTAGAGGCCTGAATAAACCTGGATACATTTCATTTGCTTTTGCTTGAATTTTAATTGCTATTTTTAAGTTCTGAACCCAATTAGGATGTTCTAGTCCTCCTCCATTTGTTCCTATTACAAACATCACTTGGGCAACCCTTTGACCATTTATTTTTACAGTTGGTCCATATGAATCCCCATTTCCTACTGCATCTCTATGTAAATCTATCACAAGGTCTATATTATTATTATATAATATATTTGTAGCAGTCTGAAACGATCTATCATATGATCCAGAATATGAAGGATAGTCGTGATAAGTTCCATCATGAATAACATTAAAACCTTTTTCTGTTAAGTATTTACTAAGTTCTCCTCCAACTCTTATCATATTATAATTACTGTCTGTTGTTCTATAATTTCCTGTCATTGTGTAATTATAATTTTCACTTGGAGTATAGCTTTCACATGTATGTGTATGGTATATTAATATGTTTTTAGGATTTTCTATTGTAACATCTGGATTTAACATTTCAGCTGTTAATTCATAGTCAGTTTTATTTCTAATTTTTACACTACTATGTTCTAAATTATAATTTTCTGCTAAATTTCTATCAGAAATAGTTTCAGTTGTTACTGTTGTTTTTTCCATTACAGGTAAATTATAATCTACTTTCGTATTTTCTGATTTTTCTGTTTCTTCTGCTACTACAATATTATTTTGACTGGTATCTTCTAAAATCCTAAATTCTGTAAACATTGCCAACTGCAAGTCCAATATATTTCTATTTTTTCTAGTTGCTTTACTTACTTCATGTGAAGATAAAATTGTAGAACCATAGCTTAATAGTCTAGACATTTCTATATTTGTTATCTTTATCTTCTTAAATACATTATTTTCTGTTCCCCACAAAAAATTACTTAAAAGTAGCATTATACCTATTAATATAAGTATTTTTAGTGTATATTTTCCTAAGTCTTTTAAATTAATTACAGCTACATTCACATTATCACCTAATTAATTATATTCACTGACATATAAAAATATACAAGGGGAAACTTCCCCTCGTATATAATTTCCTATACACCATATTCAAATATGTTAAGTTTTAAGGCTCTTATTTTTTCTGTTTTAAATTCCAACTTATAATTTTCATCTGAACCCATGTTTTTTAGCTTAATTTTCTTTAAATTTAATAATATTCCACTTGTTATATTCATTCCTAAAGGTAAAGTTTGATTATCATTGTTATAATACATTATATTTGAAAGAGGAATAGCTTTTGTACCCTCTAGTAAATTTATTTTATATAAATTCGTTTCTGTATTTCTTGCTTTTTCTAAAGCTTCTTCTGGATTAATATAAAATACTTTAAAATCATCTTCTAAATTACCTACCATATATACTGGAATATCTATTATGATTTCAAACTTTTTCATAGCTCTATTGATTGTTTCTATAACACCTTCTAATATATTACTGTATTCTTCTAAAGTTGTATCTTCTTTTATTAATAATATTGGAAATATATTTTTTTCATTTTCTCTGTGTCTTATATTTCCTAGTGTCTTTATTTTTTCTTGAGATTCCATAATACTTCCAAAAATATCAATTTTTTTCCCTTTATTTTCTTCTTTTAATTCTTTTTTTAAATTTTCTAAATGTTCAATTGGAATTTTCTGTTTATTTAGTACTAAATTTATATCTTCTAAAATTTTTGTTGTTGCTATGTAAACACAATCTGTTTCCTGCTTATTTAAAAGGTTTCTTTCAGCTAAGTCAAATTGTTTCCCAATATCTTCAAAGTCAGTATCAAAATTAAAAGTCTTCTTTATTTTATTTTTCTTTTTTTCTTCAACAAAAGTGGTTCCCTCACTTAAAAGTTTAATCTCCTCTTTTTTTGTAAATCTCCAAAATTCAAAAATACTTTTCTTATGAGCATCTATATTTTTAATATATTCATCTGCATTATTTATTTTCATTTTTAGCATGTCTATTCTCTTGTTCATTGCATCTATATCTTGTTCTAAATTTCTTATTTCGTTATATTCTGCATCTAGATTTTCATATAATTCTATCAAATTCTCTAGATTATAATGTTCTTTTATTTCTAATTTTTCAAAATATTTTAATTTGCCTTTTGGTCTTTGTATCTCTTCTTTTGTAAGTTCACTTGTTTCTAATTGTTTTAATGTATCAACTTTTTTATATTTTAGAAAATATCTAAGTCTTCCAAAAAAAGTTTTTTTGCATTCTGCAAAAATTGTAATCTGTTTTTCTTTTTCATAGTATTCTGAGTCAAAATTATACGCTTGTTTCTTTAATCTTTTTAACTCTTGTATTAATTTTACTTTTATTTCTTTTGTTTTTGTAATATTCTCCAGTCCTTGAAAATATTCTTTTCTTATCATTTCTGGTAACTTTTCAAAGGTTATTTCCTCATTATTATTATAAAAAAGTAAATTTCCACTATTATTTAATTTTATTTTGAATTTGTAATGATGTGACAGCTGAGTTTCTAAAATAAATAAAGCTTTCAATAATTGATAAAAATTTCTTGCTTCTTCAAGATTTCTCAAGACTATTTTATATTCGCTCTTAATTGTATCATATATAAATGTTCTTCCAAGTATTTGCATTGATAGTTTTTCATCTATATCAAATACTTCATGTATTAAAGGCCATTCTTTTGTAAAAAAACACAAATAATTTTCTAAATCTGATATTTCTGAATCATACAAATATTCATGACTATAGGTCGCATAACATATTGGAACATATATCTTTTCATTCTTATTTTCAAATTGTTTTTTTAATATATAAAATAAAGTTGCAACTTCATTTTCTTTTGTTGGAAATAGAATAAAATATTTTCCAACGTCTTCTGCATAATATATTTGCCACATATAGTCTTTCTTGTACTTTACCCCATCAGGTATTGACTTTTTAAATTGTTTTTGTTGTTCTTCTATAGCTTTTAAATCTTCTATTTGTAAAGCATTCACTAATCCAAGAAAATTATTATATCTATCCATGTCTTCTTCATTAACAGGATTTAAATACATATATAATGGTAGCGCTTTTGCATATTTCTCAGTATAATCAGCTAATCGATGTGTTGGAGTAAGAAGTATTGATATATCATTTACATTCACATATTTATATACTTTATAATTTCTTTCATCATAATTTCTTTTCAGTCTAAAATTCACAGTTGCATCTCTTACTAATCTTTCTGGTATATTATTTAAATCTAATCCTATGTACTTTAATTTTTCATTTATACTTTCATTTGTTTTCAAGACTTTTACCTCTCTTTTATTTTGAACTAAAATGTCCTTATTTCCGTAACACCTTAATTTACAATCTCTATTTGATTTTGTTTCCAAAGGTCTCTTTTTATAATTTGTATTTAAGTATATCATATGATTTGTAATTATTCAATAGAAAAAAAGAAGCTTTCTATGCTTCTTTCTTTATTACTTCTTTTCCATCATAAAATCCACAATTTGAACATACTCGATGTGGCATTATTGGTTCATTGCAGTGTTTGCATCTTGCAATATTTGGTTCTTCTAATTTCCAAGTTGATCTTTTTGTATGTGTTCTTTGTTTTGACCATCTTCTTTTTGGTTGTGCCATTTCGTTTTCCCTCCTCTTACAGTACATTTATTTATCTATATAAATATAATTTTTTACCTACTAAACTAGTATACTAGTATTTTCCTTTTTTGTCAAGGTTTTCATTTGATTTTGTATAACAAAATTTATTTTTTCTTTGCTTTAACTGTTCCCTTTGTTCTTGCTTTTGGTTTTGCCTTTGCTTTTTTAGCTTTAGTTTTAGCCTTACTTGTAGTTCCTTTTTTCTTTTCATCTGATGGTTTATTCCATGATATATAATCACACTTTTCTGGATTATTTTCACAAATATAATAATTTCTTTTTTTCTTTGTTTTTCTTATTTGAATTTTTGCACCACATTTTGGACATGGTTCATCTATTGTTTCTACTAATGGTTTTGCATTTTGACATTCTGGATATCCTGGACATGCTAAGAATTTTCCATATCTGCCATATTTAATTACCATCATTCTACCACATTTTTCACATGGTACATCAGATACTTCATATTCTAATTTTACATGTTCCAATTCTTTTTCTACTTTTTCTACAGTTTTTTGGAATGGTGCATAAAAATCTTTTATAACCTTTTTCCAATTTTCTTTTCCTTCTGCAATTTTATCAAATTGTTCCTCCATTTCTGCTGTAAATTCTACATTTATAACATCTTGAAAATTCTCTATTAACAACTTATTTACTATTCTTCCTAAATCCGTTGGATGTAATTGTTTCTGCATCTTTTCAATATATCTTCTTGCTAAAATTGTTGTTATTGTCGGAGAATAAGTACTTGGTCTTCCAATTCCTTTTTCCTCTAAAGTTTTTACCAAACTTGCTTCTGTATACCTTGGTGGCGGTTCTGTAAAACTTTGTTTAGTATCTATATTTTCTCTTTGTAATTCTTGATTTTTATCTAATGGTGGTATTTTTTCAAATTCTTCTTTTTCTTCATAGTCTTCTGTCTCCACATATAATGCCATAAATCCTTTGAATTTAAGTGTTTGACCATTTGCTCTAAAATTGTAATCATTTGCTAATATTTTTACATTTACTGTATCATATACTGCATTTGCCATTTGACTTGCTATAAATCTATTATAGATTAGTTTATATAGTTTATATTGGTCACTAGTTAAATCTGATTTTATTTGTTCTGGTGTCAAATCTATATATGTTGGTCTTATTGCTTCATGTGCATCTTGGCTATCTGCTTTTGTTTTATAGTATCTATTTTCATAATATTCTATTCCAAATTCTTTAGTTATTTCCTCTTTTGCTGCTGCTCTTGCTACCTCTGAAATTCTTGTTGAATCTGTTCTCATATAAGTAATTAAACCTATAGTACCATGTTCTGTTATTTTAACACCTTCATATAATCCTTGTGCAACTGACATAGTTTTCTTGATTGAAAATCCTAGTTTTCTTGATGCTTCTTGTTGCATTGTACTTGTTGTAAAAGGTGGTGCTGGTGCTCTTTTCTTTTCTCCTAATTTTATGTCTTCAACTATATATTTAGCATTTTCTATATCTCTTAGAATTCCTTTTACTTCTTCTTCAGAATGTATTTCTACTTTTTTGTTATCTTTTCCATAGAATTTTGCTTCAAAACTCTTTTTTGATTTTTTATCTTTTAGTTTTACATATATATTCCAATATTCTTCTGGGATAAATTTTTCTATTTCTTCTTCTCTATCTACTATTAATTTTACAGCTACAGACTGTACTCTACCTGCTGATAATCCTTTTTGTACCTTTTTCCATAAAACAGGACTTATTTTATAACCAACTATTCTATCTAATACGCGTCTTGCTTGTTGTGCATCTGTTAAATCCATATCTATCTTTCGTGGTTTTTGTATTGCTTCTTTTACTGCATTTTTTGTTATCTCATTAAAAGTAACCCTACATATTTCATCTTCATTTATTGATAGAATATTTGCTAAATGCCATGCAATTGCTTCTCCTTCACGGTCAGGGTCAGTTGCAAGATACACTTTTTTTGCATCTTTTGCATCTTTTTTTAAACTTTTAATCAAATCTCCTTTTCCCCTTATGTTAATATATTCTGGTTCTAAAGTTTTTTCATCTATTCCTAATTTAGATTTTGGTAAATCTCTAATATGCCCCATAGATGCTATTACCTTTGTATTTCCACCCAAAAATTTTTTTATTGTATTAGCTTTAGCTGGAGATTCAACTATTATTAATTTATCTGTCATAAGTAAACCTCTTTCTTTTATTCTAACTAACAAGACTATTATTTTCTTGTAGAATATAGCCCCCACATATGAATGGAGTAGATTTTATATTTTATTCAATAAAATTAATTATTTGTTTTGCTAGTAATTCTTCTTTTCCAGTATATCCATGGTCTGCACCATCAATATAGTCTACATCTAGTTTTGGATTTTTTATTCTTTCCTTTAACACTTTTACTAATTCATTTAAATCTTGAATTACTAGTTCATATACATTCCCCCATCTCATAAACAATGGTACTCCAATATTATTTAATTCTGGAAAAATATATGTTTTATCACTATATCTTGCAAAGTCTATTTCTTCATTATATTTAAAATATCTTAAATATGATTTAACACTTATTGGATGGTCAAAAGCTTCTATTGGCATCAAATCACTTGTTTTCCCTTCATTTTCTTTGTTTTCAGCATATTCCATCATTTTGTCATACTTGTCTCCTAAATCATATTTTTGACAATCTGGTATATCTACCAATGATAAAAGTATTATTCCTTTTATATTTTGTACATCGTCATTTTCTTTTTTTAGTTTGTTATATGTATATACTATCTTTGTACATCCTAAGCTATGTCCTTGTAAGTATATATCTGTATAACCTAGTTCAAGCATCTTATCAATTGCACCTTTTATATCATAATATCCATCTAATACATCTTCGTAAACTGATCCACCATCTAATATTTTCTTGCCTTCAGCTTTTCTTGTATATGTCATAAGTTCGTGACCTCTATTATTGAATGCAAAATATGCAATTCCTGCCTCTGTTATTTTATTAGATAATATAGTTTCCCTTTGTTTTAAACAATTGCTTTGCATTCCATGTATTGAAATTACAACTTTATTTGTCGTTTTTTCAGGCTTTTCTAGCAAACCAACTAATTCAGTTTTATCGCTAGCTTCAAAATATATTCTCTCTAACATTTCTCTCTCCTTAATATCCAATTTTCTTTTGCCTCTACTGGAATATTTAGTTTTACTTTTTGTCCTTCTTTTCCTGGATTAACAAATTCTATTGGTTCATCTGTTTCTGCATCCCACAATTTATCTATTGTAAATCTGCATACTTCTATTTTATTTGGTATAATTAGTTCTAATGTATCTCCAATTTGTAATCTATTTTTTATTTCTATTATACTCTTTTCTTTTCCATATTCCTGCACTTTTCCGCCAAATTCATAATTTGGATTATATTGTTTTCCTTCATATTCTTGAATATCTTTATTGTTTTTATCATTAAAATAGAATGTTGTCAACCCTCTTGTTTTAGTTTTTTCTAGTTCAGTTAAGTATTTTCTATAATCATATTCTTTTGGATTTTTCATATATTCATCTATTGCAACTCTATAAGTATTTATAATTGTCGCTAAATAATATTCTGTTTTTAATCTTCCTTCTATTTTTAAACTATCAATTCCCATATCAATTATTTCAGGAAGTTCTTTTATCAAACACATATCTTTTGAAGATAATATATATGTTCCATTTTCGTCTTGTTCTACTGGCATCATATTTCCTGGATTATTTTTTTCTTCTAAATATAAGTTATATGCCCATCTACAACTTTGTGCACAGTCTCCTAAATTTGCTCCTCTACCTGCTAAAAAGTCACTTAAATGGCATCTTCCAGAATATGCATAACATATTGCACCATGTATGAACATTTCCATTTCTAAATCTTCTGGCTTATTTTTCATTATTTCTTTTAATTCATCTTTCTGTAATTCACGTGCTAATATTATTCTTTTAGCTCCATTATCATACCAGAATTTACTTGAATGGTAACTAACAACATTAGTTTGTGTACTAATATGTATTTCTAAGCTTGGAGCTATTTCTTTTACCATATTTACAATTCCGCCATCTGAAACAATAACTGCATCTGCTTTTACTTTTTCTAACATTTTTATTTGATTTTTTATATCTTCATACATTGAGTCTCTTGCATATATATTTAATGGTACATATACTTTTTTTCCTATGCTATGTGCATAGTCTATTATCTTTTCAAGTTCATTATCATCTATTTCAACTCTTGAACGTAATGATAACTTTGATGTTCCACAATATATACTGTCTGCTCCATATTCAAATGCTACTTTTGCTTTTTCGAATGATCCTGCTGGTGCTAATAATTCTGGTTTTTTCATATCTTGATTCCTCTCTATTTATTTAATTTTTTTGCTAATTATTAATCCATCTCCAACTTCTAACAGTTTTGTTTCTAAATTTTCGTTCTCTTCTAAATCTTTTAAAAATTGTCTTAGTCCCCTCACTGCTGTTCTTTGTTTATGTTTATTATAATCACTCATAACATATCCTTTATATAAGACATTGTCGCCTATTATTATACCATTTACTTTTAGCATTCGTAAAGCCTCTTGTAAAAATATAGGGTATTTACCTTTTGCAGCATCTATAAATACCATGTCATATGGGCCTTTTAAAGTCGGTAAAATCTCTAGAGCATCTCCTTCAAATATATGTATTGTGCCTTCTAACTCCATATCTTTTATGTTTTGCTTTGCTTCTTTTATTCTTTCTTCATCTCTTTCAATTGTATCTATATATCCATTTTCTTGTAAATATTTTGAAAACCTTATTGCTGAATATCCTACTGCTGTGCCAATTTCTAATATTTTTATTGGTTTTAATTCTTCTAAAAGTTCCCCTACTTTTTCCAATGTGTCATCCATTATTATTGGTATATGATTTTCTATTGCTTTTTGTTTTATTTGTTCTATATCATTCATTTTTTCTCCTTATTAAATAAATGCAGAATTGTATTTCTGCATTTATTATATATCGATATTATGCTTTTTTTGCTCTTGCTGCTAATCTTTCTCTTGTTTTTGAGTCTAGTATTTTCTTTCTTAATCTTATATTTTTTGGTGTTATTTCCACTAGTTCATCATCTTCTATAAATTCTATTGCTTTTTCTAATGACATTTGAATTGGTGGTACTAGTCTTAATGCATCATCTGAACCTGATGCTCTTGTGTTTGTTAAGTGTTTTTCTTTACAAACATTTATTGATATGTCTTCATTTCTTGAATTTAATCCAACTATCATGCCTTCATAAACTTCTGTTCCTGCACCTATAAATAAGTCTCCTCTTTCTTGTGCATTATATAATCCATAAGTAACTGATGTCCCTGCTTCAAAAGCTACAAGTACCCCTCTTGTACGAGATTGCACATCACCTTTATATGGTTCATATGAATCAAATATGCTATTCATTGTTCCAGAACCTTTTGTATCTGTTAAAAACTCTGTTCTATATCCTATTAATCCTCTTGCAGGTATTTTAAATTCTATTTTTGTATGTCCTGCTTCTGCTGGTTCCATATTTACCATTTCTGCTTTTCTTTTTCCTAGTTTTTCTATAACTGTTCCTATTGAATCATCTGGTACATTTACAACAAGTCTTTCAATTGGTTCACATTTTACGCCATCTATTTCTTTTATAATAACCTTTGGTCTTGATACAAGCAATTCAAACTTTTCTCTTCTCATTGTTTCAATTAGTACTGATAGATGTAATTCTCCTCTTCCTGAAACTTCAAAACTATCTGGTGTTTCTGTTTCTCTTACTCTTAAACTTACATTTCTTTCTAGTTCTTTAAATAATCTATCTCTTATATGTCTTGATGTTACAAATTCTCCTTCTCTTCCAGCTAAAGGTCCATTATTTACTGAAAATGTCATTGATACTGTTGGCTCATCAATATCAACAAATGGTATTTTTTCAGGATTATTAACATCACAAATTGTATCTCCTATATTTATTTCTGTAATACCTGATATTTCAACTATATCTCCTGCTGCTGCTTCTTCAACTTCAACTTTTTTAAGTCCTCTATATGTAAATAGTTTAGCAATTTTACCTTGAATATTTTTATCATTTTTGCATATTGCTACTGTCATACCTGGTGCTATTATTCCTCTTTCAATTCTTCCTATTGCTAGTCTTCCCAAGTACTCATCATAATCTATATTTGATACTAACATTTGGCAATCCCCTTCTACAGAACATTTAGGAGGTTCTATTGTATTTACAATTGTCTCAAATATGCAATTTACATTATCAGATTCTTCTTCTAAATTCATTTTTGCAATTCCATTTTTTGCAGATGCATATATTACTGGAAAATCTAATTGTTCGTCATTTGCATTCAATTCAATAAATAATTCTAATACTTCATCTACAACTTTTGCTGGATTTGCCCCTGGTCTATCAATTTTATTTATAACAACTATTGGTTTTAAATTTAATGATAATGATTTCTTCAAAACTTCTCTTGTTTGTGGCATAGCACCTTCAAAAGCATCAACAAGAAGAACTACTCCATCAACCATTTTTAAAACTCTTTCTACTTCTCCTCCGAAATCAGCATGTCCTGGTGTGTCAACAATATTTATTTTAATGTCATTATATATAACTGATGTATTCTTAGCTAAAATTGTTATTCCTCTTTCTTTTTCCAAATCATTTGAATCCATTACTCTTTCTGCTACTTGTTCATTTGTTCTAAAAGTACCACTTTGTCTTAATAGTGCATCTACTAATGTTGTTTTACCATGATCAACGTGTGCTATTATTGCTACATTTCTTATTTTCTCATTTACCATTTTTATCCACCCTTTAATTATATTATTATTTAGTGTAAGCATTGAGAAAGTAAAATCATTGTATGTTTTGCCTTCTCATTACTTACACATTTTTTGCAGTTTAAAGACAGGCACTTAAAGGACCTGTCTTTAAATCGATTTTGTTTGTAACTATTTCATTTGTTTTGCAACTTCTTCTGCAAAATTCTCTTCTCTTTTTTGAAGTCCTTCCCCTTTTTCAAATCTTACAAATCTCTTAATTTCTGCATTATTTTGTTTTAATAATTCTGAAATTTTTATATCAGGATTTTTTACAAATGCTTGATTTATTAAACAAATTTCTGCATAGAATTTTCCTATTCTACCTTTAACCATTTTTTCTGCTATTTCTGCAGGTTTTCCTTCATTCATAGCTTGTGCTTTTAATATTTCCATTTCATGGTTTACAACATCAGCTGGTACTTCTGATTCATTTAAGTATTCTGGTTTTGCTGCTGCAATTTGCATACATACATCTTTTGCAACTTCTGATGTTCCTTGTGGGAAATCAACCATTACACCTATTTTTCCATCACCATGTGTATAAGTTTCAATTAATCCTTCTGATTCATATCTAGCAAATCTTCTTATTGTCATGTTTTCTCCTATTGTTGCGATTTTATCTGTTAAGATATCTTTTATTGTTTTTGCAGAATCTACTGTAGATGTTTGTTCTAATAATTCTTCTACTGATGCTGGATTTTTAGTTGCTATATGCTCTGCAGTATCAGCAACAAATTTTCTAAATTCTTCATTTTTTGCAACAAAGTCTGTTTCTGCGTTAACTTCTAGAACTACACCTAATTTTTTATCATTAGATAAGTAACAATATACTAATCCTTCTGCTGCTATTCTATCAGATTTCTTAGCTGCTTTTGTTATTCCTCTTTCTCTTAATAACTCAGCTGCTTTTTCCATATCTCCATCTGTTTCTGTTAAAACTTTTTTACAGTCCATCATTCCTGCACCTGTTTTTTCTCTTAACTCTTTTACTAAACTTGCTGTTATCATATATGTTCCCCCTTTTCAAAATTTGCCATTAAATTTTGCATTATTATTTTTCTGTTAAAAATTATTCAGCACTTTCTTCTGCAACAACTTCTTCTATACTTGTAGGCTCAGCTACTGCTTCTTGTTCTTCACTTGAACTTTCTTCTTGACTTGCTTCTAGGATTTCTCCTTGTTTTCCTTCAATAACTGCATTTGCCATAACATCTGTAATTAATTTTACAGCACGTATTGCATCATCATTTCCTGGAATTGGGTAGTCAACATCTTCTGGACTACAATTTGTATCTACTAATCCTATAACTGGAATTCCTAATTTTTTAGCTTCTAAAACAGCTATTCTTTCATTTTTAGGATCTACAACAAAAATTGCTCCTGGTAATCTTGTCATTTCTTTAATTCCACCTAGGTTTTTTTGTAATTTTTCCATTTCATTTCTTAATTTAGAAACTTCTTTTTTAGGTAAAACTTCAAAAGTTCCATCTTCTTCCATAGCTTCTAATTTTTTAAGTCTTTCAACTCTTGTTCTAATTGTTTTAAAATTTGTAAGCATTCCACCTAACCATCTTTGATCAACATAGAACATACCGCTTTTTTCAGCTGCTTCTTTTACACATTCTTGTGCTTGTTTTTTAGTTCCTATAAATAGAACTTCCTTTCCTTCTTCAGAAACTTCTTTTACGAATGCATATGCTTCGTCAATTTTTTTAGATGTCTTTTGTAAATCAATAATATGGATACCATTTCTAGCTTGATATATATACTCAGCCATCTTAGGATCCCATCTTTTTGTTTGGTGTCCAAAATGTACACCTGCTTCAAGTAATTGTTTCATTGCAACTACTGCCATTTTTCATTCCTCCTTGTTATTTCCTCCATAAAATTTTTAGCACTTAAGAACACTATTTATTAGCACAATCTTAAGCTGATATTTTATGTGCATAATTTTAACTATAACAGTATACCAATTTTTGTAAGTAAAGTCAATACTTTTATTTGATTTATTTCAAAAAAAGGAATGAAGAATTAATCGTCTTTTGTTGTATTTGTTGCAATACTTTTATCTTGCGTTCTCTTATTTGTTTGACATAATTTTCTTTTGAATGGTATAATTATATTGTAGAGTAGCCTTACTCTAACATTTATAAAAGGAGACTAAAGAGATGTGTAGTAAGAAAAATCGTTACCATGGTTCCTCAGGTGCACCTGTTTCCCAAAAGGAGCAGGTAACCGAAGTTCATCCCTCGCAAACCTTTCCTGCTCCCAACCCCTGTCGGTACGAAAATTCTATGATTGACAGTTACATAAGAAGTCAATCCATGATGAAAATTTTCGCCTGCAATGGGTGGCAAGAGCACGGGAAAATCCGGGCCCATGATGACAGAATTATCGTAGTAGTCCATGATCCCATAGACGGAATCTGCATTATGTACAAGCATGCCCTTTCCACCGTTGAAGTGGAGCATGGACGCAGACCTACCGCCATCAATGATGACAATTTCGATTTTTCCAGCTTACTGCCAGACCCCTATCAACCCAGCCTTATCTCACAAAATTTAGAGGAGGAATGGTTAGACAAATTCACCCAAAAAAAATCCAATGTGGACATTGTTACACTGAAAGGTTATCAGGAACACGGTTTTATCCTCGCCCATGACAGCACCTCAATCGTTTTTATCCGATATAAGGGCGATTCTCCAAAGCTCATCTACAAAACTGCAATTTCCACAATCTATTTTAATTACTGAGCTCAAACTTTTTTGCGGGAATTTCGCAGCTCTTACAATTGAATACTTGCAAAGTCTCCGGGCAGCTGAAGAGTTCATCTCATCAGCTGCCCACTGTTTTATATATTATTTATTTAAATCCTTTTCCATAAACTTCTCTTGCATTTGTAATTATTGTAAAAGCAGTTTTGTCTGTTTCTTCTATTATTGCCATTACATGTCTTACTTCATTTCTAGAAACTACACAAAGTAAAATTTTTCTATTTTCTTTTTTATACATTCCTATTCCTTTAATTTTTGTTGTACCTCTTGCCAACTCTTTGCTAATTTTATCTGATATAATTTCTCCCTTAGGAGATATTATTAACATCATTTTTGCAAAATCTATACCTTCAAAAAATATATCTAATATTTTTCCCATAATATATATCGCTAAAGCTGAATAGAGTGCAATTTCTATGTCTTTAAAGAAAATAACATTTATTGCAACAACAATTGTATCTAATATAATTATAAGAGTTCCCGTCTTTACATTTCTTTTATATGCTCTTATAATACTTGCTAATAGATCTGATCCTCCTGTTGATCCCCTAGCTTTTAATACAACTGCCGTTCCAACTCCTACTAATATTGATCCATATATAAATGCCAATACCTTATCATTTGTAATTGGTCTTATTTTCTCGAAAACATTCAAGAAATATGATAGCGATGATGTTCCAAGTATTGTTTTTAATGTAAATCTCTTTCCCAACTTCAAAAAAGCAAGCACAAATAGTGGTATATTTAAAATTATTGTTGTCGTTCCAACAGGTATTCTCCATAAATAATATAAAACTGTTCCAATTCCAGAAAAACCACCTGTTGATAATTTGCTAGGCACCAAAAATAGGTCTATACCAATTGCCATTATCATTGTTCCTAAAATAATTTTTAGTGAAGTGATAGATATACTTTTTATTCTATTCAATATTTTTTCCTTTTTATCTAACATAAAAACACCTATTGCTATTATAGGTGTTTTTTTACAAATTTATACTTGCCTGGAAATATAATCTTCATATAATTTTACAGCTGTTTCTGGACTGTCTGGTCCTTCTGCATTTTTTATTGGTGCAAAATCATCTTCTCTCTTCCCTCTTAGAATTGTTATATTATCAAATAATCCAAAACTATCAAATATAAATTTTTCAAATTTATAACAGTTTTCTTTTTTAGGTACTATTAAAGTATCATTTTCTATGTAATTTACCTTTTTATGAGCTATATGATATTTAAGTTTATTTGTACTTGCTATTTCTATTGCTTTTATATTAAATAAATTACACATGATATGTGATTCTCCAAAAAGCATTTCTCCATTTCCATCAACAGCCTCTAGCATCTCTTCTGAAACTTCTGTATATTCTACCACTTTAATTCTATTGTTCTGCTTACATATAACTCCAACTTTTTCATGTGGATTTGCTTTAATTACTGTCCTTGTGGCAATTTTTGTTTTTTGTTCAATAGCTAATCCTAGTAATAATGTGTCTACATATTTTACTAACAAATTATCTACTGCTCCAATAAAAACCCATTCAATACCTTTTGATTTCATTTCATCTAATACTTTCTTTTTTCTCATTGAGTAAAATATTCCGCCATTTCCTTCTGATGCTAACTTTATTTTGCCATCTTCTCCCATTATTAATTTTCCATTTTCATCTAACAATGGCATTTCTTCTTGTACAAAGCATTTAACATATTCTTTAGGATAACCAAAATAATTCATTCCATTTAAAAAGTGAACTGTTTCATCATCATTTTCTGGACTTGTCATTATATAGCAGGGGATTGTTATTCCGTATTTTTGCTTTGCTTTTAATAACTTTTCCATTATTATCTGAAATAAATATTTTTCTTCATTATTTATTTTAACTTTGAAAGTTCCTTTTGGACCATAATGTCCGAAGTCTTGTTCCTTGTCCTCCTGCCATTATAGCTACTGCAAATTTATTTTCTTTAACCTTTTGTTCTCCCAATTCAATATATTTTTTTATTTTTTCTTGTGGAATTTTATCTGGATTAGTTGCTTTTACAGGCTTAATATCTTCATATTTTATATCCTCATCAATTTTGTCATATAAATTCTTTATCTGCTCAAAATCTATATTTAGTATTTGTTCAGCAATTTCTTCATTTTTTACAATAATATGGCTTTGATGATGTTCTTCTAATATTTTTTTAGCTCTTTCAATCTTGTCCATTATGTCTCCTCCTTGTAACACTGAAAAATACTATAGCACATTTTTTTTGTTTTGTCTACTTTTGATATATAAGCTAAATTTCTTTAATTAAACTCTTTATCTCATTGTATATTCTCTTTTCAACATTTTTTATTTCAATTTTTTCTGTTTTTTGCCCCATTTCTAACATTTTTTCTCGATTCTTTATTATTTCATTTATACTTTTATTTAAAATTTGACTATTTAAATTTTTGTCTAAAATTATTTTCGCTGCTCCAACATTTTCTAATACTTTAGCATTATATTCTTGATGATTTTCTGTTGCATATGGAAATGGTATAAATATAGCTGGTTTATGACATCTAGTTATTTCTGTTATTGTCATTGCCCCACTTCTGGCAACAACAACATCTGCCAAATTCAATATTTCTTCCATATTATATATATATGGCAATAGTTTTAAATTGTTACTTCTTCTAATCTGTTTTTTTATATCTTCATATTTATTCTGTCCTACTGCCCATACTAATTGATAATCATTGTTCAATCTATTATTAATTATTTCTAATAAGCTTTTATTTATAGATTCTGCTCCCTGGCTTCCTCCAAATGCTAAGACTATTGGTAAATTGTTTTTTATTCCTAAATTCTTTTTTAATTCTGTCTTTTTGCTTTCAGATAATTCCATTTTGCAAACTTTTGTAGGAGTTCCTGTTACTACAATTTTTTTGGCTTTTTGTAATCTATTTTTTGTATCTTCAAATCCCACCATCACAGTATCTACTTTTCTAGATAATAGTTTTACTGCAACTCCTGGGAATGCATTACTTTCATGAAGAATTGTCCTTATTTTATATTTAAGCCCTGCAGAAATTACTGGTCCACAAATATATCCACCTGTTCCAATTATTATATCTGGTTTAAATTCTTTTACTATTTCTTTCGCCATTTTATAGCTTTTTAATGTTTTCAATATTCTTTTTAAATTTTGAACACTTACTTTTCTTTGCAGTCCATATGCATCTAGTGTTTTTAATTCGTAACCTGCTCGTGGAACTAAATCTTTTTCTATACCATTGTTTGTCCCTATAAAAATAATTTCAGAATTAGGTTCATTCTTTTTTATTTCATTTGCAATTGCTATTCCTGGATTTATATGTCCGCCTGTTCCAGCAGCGGCAATTATTACTCTCATATGTATTACCCGCCCTTTCTTAATATATACTATATTATATATGCAGTTTTTAGTCAATATATTTTAAAATTTAAAGTCATATTTGCTTCTTTTGCTAATATATTTTATAGCAAGGAGCTTGTATATGAAAAGTTTTAAATTTATTGTTTTTAAAGTTAAATCTGCTATTATCCCTTTTTGCATATGCATTTTTACTATATTTTTATTAATATTTTCTAACAATAATTTAAGTGCTGCTAAAAAAGGAATTGCACTATGGTATTCTTCTGTTTTGCCATCTTTATTACCGTTTTTTATAGCTACCGAACTTCTTTCACATACCAATATCGTATCTATTATAGGTAATTTCTTAAATCCAATTATGAGACCTCTTTTTAATGTTCCTGGAGAAGGTGCTTTTGCACTAGTTTTAGGTATTATAAGTGGCTATCCTATAGGAGCTAAAACAGTTGCTAATTTAAAAGAAAATGGAATATGTTCTGATGTGGAAGCTGAACGTTTAATTTCTTTTACTAATAATTCTGGTCCTTTATTTATTATTGGAACTGTTGGAATAAGTATTTTTTTAGATGTGAAAATTGGTTTTTTATTGTTACTTGCTCATATTTTAGCAGCTTTAACAGTAGGATTTATTTTTAGATTCTGGAAAAGAAATTATAAATTGTCCACAATAAAAACAAATACTGTTAAATCTAATGAATACAATAACAAAGTTTCTTTCTATAATCTTGGAGAAATTCTTTATAAAAGTATTTTTAATAGTATCATTTCTGTTGTCATGATAGGTGGATTCATTGTATTATTTTCTGTAATTGTTAGTATGCTTTCTAACAGTAAAATTATATATATAATTGCTACTCTTTTATCTCCACTATTTTCAGTTGTACGGTATATCTAGTTCTGCTTTACCTGGATTAATCACTGGTCTTATAGAAGTTACAAATGGAATTTTTTGCATTACACAAGTTTCTTCTCTTTCAATTTATTTAAAAGCATATTTAGTATCTTTTTTACTTGGCTTTGGCGGAATATCTGTTTTATTGCAGACTCTAAGTATTACATCAAAAGCTAAAATTTCTATAAAGCCCTATTTCTTAGGCAAATTTTTACAAGGAACTATCGCGTTATTTTATACAGTTTTACTTTTATAGCAAAAAAATAAAAGAGTTACTATAAAGTAACTCTTTATAAACAATTTATATTTTTATTAAACATTATATTTTCTAATTTGAGTATATGCAACTGCTGCTGATATTATACATACTCCAATAGCTATAATAGGTAAATCTTCAATTCCTGTATTTGGCATTGCATTACCATCTTTAATTGTTCCTGTTCCATTATTATTGATTGTAAGATTTTGGCTTAAATTATTACCTTTTTGTTGATTTTTGTTTTCTTCATCTTTTAAAATGTTATTTTCATCATCAACATCTATACTTGGTGTATCATTATTTTCACCATTCAAATTCATTGCCAAAACATTTGTTGTAGAAAACAATAAAACAACTAATGCTAAAATACATACTATAACTTTTTTTCTATTCATTTCACAACTCTCCTTATTTTTATACTTTTGTAATACTTTTTATTTATACTACCTTTTGCAAAAAATGTCAATACTTTTCTTTAGTGTTTTTTATTACATTTTTGTTACAATTTTATTACAGTAAAAAGTATCCTTTGCTGTCACTTGTTAGTATATTTTTATTATATTATACTGTCTTTTTCTAGTCAAGGATTTTTCTTTTATTTGTCTGATTATTTTTTTCTATTTTTGTTATTATTTGTAATAATTCTTATATAATGGCACAAAGCCCCATTCGGGGCTTTGTGCGCAAATGCTTTTTTTCTGTTACACCTCCATAATAATCCAAGGGGTTGCCTTTTTGATTATTTTTTCTGTGGTAATGTCGATCTGTGGAATCGGTACACTCTTGCTTGCCAAGCTGTAGTACGGACTTCTGGCAGTGTACATGCATCCTCTGCACAAAAATTGAGAGGTTCTATCGTCCAAAACGATTTTCTGCACATTGCCCAAGTCTGCCCATCCCCCCTGTACTCTGCTTCCAGTGTCTTCCATTCCGTTGCTGTCGGGAATCTTGGAGCTTGCAGTGTTTGCGATGAGGTCACTGTCAAAGCAAACCTCTGCCCATGCCATCTTTACCGGAAGATTTCTCTTCTCAACCAAAAATTTGATCAAAACCCCAAGGAACAGATCATATTCTTGGTTCTTTCCGATACGACTGTTGAATTCTGGCATAAAGTTTTTTGCTTTTTGTTCCAGGAGTTCAGGGAGAATCCCCAGTGCAGGTTGCATTCCAGCCATATAGATGATATTTCCATCCGCATCAAGCGAAGGATCAATCGCAGGCCTTCTGAAATCCTGTACTCCGCCTCTTTCCAGTTGGCTCATCAGGCTCTCCATAAGGAGAATCTGATTTTCTGTGTTTGGGTCAAACCGCATAAAGGAGTCCTTAAGTGAAAGCTCACTTGCTTTCACCACAGGAAATTTCTCCTGAAATGCAAGTTTAGCCCATGTTTTATGGGTATAAACCATTCTGTACCTCCTTGCTGTCTTCTAAGCATCTGGATATTGACGATATTTCTATCGGTCATATTAAATTATACTATATTTTACATAATTTGTAAATAATCATTTCTTTGCTGTTTTGTTTGTATATATCTATACTTTTGGGAAATACTTATCTTAGGTGGTGATAGTATGACTAATAAAGAGCTTTTATATGTTGAAGATGCTTTAGGACATGAAAAATTTATGAAATCATGTAGCATAAAAACATCTAGTCAATTGCAAGATGCCTCTCTTTCTACTTATATTGGAGAGCTAACACAAAAACATACAGAATTATACAATAAGTTTTTAAATTTATTATAAGGAGGTAATTATGGAAGACAGAGATTTAATGGAAAAAGAACTCTTAATTATTAAAGGTGTTTGTGATTTATATCTTCATGGAGCTATAGAATCAACAACTTCTGAGGTTCATTCAGCTTTTAAGGAAGCTTTGAATGAATCTTTAAATGTTCAAAATAAGCTATATAACTTAATGGCTGAAAAAGGTTGGTATAAAACGGAAACTGCTGAACAACAAAAAATTGATGCAGCTAAACAAAAGTATTCTGAAAACTAAAAAAGAGGACTCCTTTTATAGGATTCCTCTTTTTTAGTCTAAATTTTAAATTTTATATAGTTTCAATTATCTTTCTTGTTTTTTCCATAAAATCTTCTTTGTCTTTTAATTCTTCTCTAATTCTAGATAATGCATCTATAAGTTTTCGATCTTGAAAATACATTTTTGCATATCCATTTTCTCCATATTTTTTTATTAAGTGATCATATACTCTAATTATTCTTTCATCTTTTGAAAGTTCTGGATAATTTTTTAGTCCATATAAATATGTTCTTTTTATATATTCCTCTATGCTCATTATTGTTCTATCTGCTGTGCTTACAAGCTTTCCATATGTGCTTCTTGGCTCATAATCGCTTGATGCTCTATGGTCTTCTATTGCCTCCTTTATTAAGTTTATTTCTTCTTCTGTAAACCATTTCTTCATATTTTCATCTTCTATAAATATTTGTGCTGATATTTTTTCATGAGTTTTTGCATCTTTTTGATGTCCTATATCATGATATGCAGCAATTACATATACCATATCTCTATTTAATTTTAAATCGTTTTTGAACATCAATTCAAAGCTTCTATCTATTACTTGTTTTATATGACTAATTCCATGTGCTCCATTATCGTTTTCATATATAGGAAATATATTTTTTCCAATGTATTCTAAAATCTGTGGTTTCACTCCATAAAGATTTGTTTCCGAAATAAATCTATACACTTCTCCCCAATTATTTAGCTCTACTAATTTAGGATTTTCTGGAAGATCATATCCTCTTATACCTCTAAAGTATATTGTTTTTATTCCATTTTCTATCATATTTTCACATATTGTTGGGCTATCATCAATCATAATATCTATACCTTCTTGCTTACATATTTCTGACTTGTTTTTTGTCTTCCAAAAACATTTGTCAAACTTTATACCTACTTCATCAAACTTTTTGGTTACAATATTAATCATTTCTTCATTTCCTGTTCCTCTTGCTGATATAATTATTAATTCATGCCCTTGATTTTGTAGTCTTGGTAAAACTTCTTTTACTCCTGCCATTAAACAAGATTCTTCTGATACTTTTCCTAAGTTTTTCTTAATAAAGTCTTCCTTTTCTTTATCTGTCCAGTCATATTTATTTTGTACAAAATATGGTTTTGAATGAATTTTTCCTTTCCCTCTTGCTATATCCATATCATATAATTCTGCTTGAACTAACATTCCTTTTTCAAAATCTAATAAAACTCCATCTACATCTATACCTATTTTCATCTTTTCCCCCTTAAAACTTATTCCCATTCTATTGTTGCTGGTGGCTTAGAAGTAATATCATATACAATTCTGTTTACATGATTAACTTCGTTTACAATTCTGCTAGAGACTTTTTCTAATATATCATATGGAATCTTACTCCAAACTCCTGTCATAAAATCTGTTGTTGTTACTGCTCTAAGCGCTATTGTATAATCATATGTTCTTTCGTCCCCCATAACTCCTACTGATTTCAAATTTGTTAAGACTGCAAAATATTGGTTTATGTCTCTATTCAATCCCGCATTTATAATTTCCTCTCTAAAAATACTATCAGCATCTTTTAAAATCTCTAGTTTTTCATCTGTTATATCTCCAATAATTCTTATTGCTAATCCTGGGCCTGGAAATGGTTGTCTAAAAACCAACTTTTCTGGCATTCCAAGCTCTAACCCTGTCTTTCTTACTTCATCTTTAAACAAATTTCTTAGTGGCTCTATTATTTCTTTAAATTCAACATGTTCTGGTAATCCTCCTACATTATGATGACTCTTTATAACAGAACTTTTCCCTAATCCACTTTCTATAACATCTGGATAAATTGTTCCCTGTACAAGAAAATCTACTTTTCCTATTTTTTTTGCTTCTTCTTCAAATACTCGTATAAATTCTTCCCCAATTATTTTTCGTTTTTGTTCTGGTTCAATAATACCTGATAATTTATTTAAAAAGCGTTCTTTAGCATTTACTCTAATTAAGTTTATATCATACTGTTGTTTAAAAACCTTTTCAACTTCGTCTCCCTCGTTTTTTCTAAGCAATCCGTGATCTACAAAAATACATGTCAAATTCTTTCCAACTGCTTTATTTAATAAGACTGCTGCTACAGAAGAATCTACTCCTCCAGATAGTGCACATAATACTTTTTTATCTCCGACTCTAGCTTCTATGTCTTTTATAGATTCTTCTACAAAAGAAGACATTTTCCAATCTCCTGAACAATTACAAATATTATATAAAAAGTTTTTTATTACAATTGTTCCATTTACAGAGTTATTAACTTCTGGGTGAAATTGGATTCCATATAAATTTTTTTCTCTATCTTCTATTGCAGCATTTGAGCATGTATCTGTAAATCCTATATTATTAAATCCTTCTGGTAACTTTTCTACATAGTCTGTATGACTCATTAAAAATTCATTTTTATTTTCAAATCCATTAAATAATAATGATGAATTATCTATAGAAACATTTATAACTCCATATTCTCTTTTTTCTGCTCTTTCAACATTACCTCCTAATGTTTGAACCATTAATTGCATTCCATAACAAATTCCAAGTATTGGTATACCTAAATCAAATATAGTTTTCTCACATTTAGGCGATTTAGTATCATATACACTTGCAGGTCCTCCTGTAAATATTATTCCTTTTGGATTTTTTTGTTTTATTTCATTAATTGAAATATTATATGGTACTACCTCTGAATATACATTACATTCTCTTACTCTTCTTGCAATTAGCTGATTATATTGTCCTCCAAAATCTAGTATTAATATCTTTTCATTTATTTCCAAAACAAATACCTCCATTTTTTTTACATTTTATCATAAAAGTATTTAAAAGTAAATTAAGAAAAGACAACAATTTTTAATTGTTGCCTTTTTGTTTCCAGTGCTAATTCTGTTTTATATGTCTTGCATTGTCATATCTGTTGTACCTATGTAAACATCTCTATTTCCACCTATAGTATGCATTTTTATTATTGTATAATCTTTGTAATAGTATATCATTGAGCCTCCGTCTTTATACATATCTCCTTTAATCTTCTCATTACTTAAATCATAATTTGCTTGTGCAATTATTTCGTTTGCTAAATTTGGATATTTTAATAATGCATCTTTTAATGACATTTCTTCTTCATCAACAGTAATATTTATATCACAATTATATTCATATACATTATAATCAAATAAGTCTGTCTTGTCTGCATCTATAATTTTCTTTATCTTTTCATTAACAGTATTTTTACCTATTTTTAATTCAAATTTGTCTGCTGATTTTATCTCTATTTTAACAGCCTTTACCTGGGCTGGATAGCTTTCCATTATTTCCCCCGTATAAGTTATTTTTACTCTTGTTCCAACATAGTATAGTGCATCATTATTTTCTCCTAAATTAATTGAAATTTTATCCGATGATTTTCTTTCTTCTTCATTTTCATCAGGTTCTACAATAATATAATCTATAGTCGATTCTATGACTTTTCCATAAAAACTAGAATTATTTTCAAAAGCGTCTTGTCTATTAGCTAATTTAGCATTGTTATTTTTTTCAACTTTTCTAAAATTTGTTAAAAATAGTGCCTCTATCATTACTAGTAATAGTGCAATTAAAATAATTAAAATTCTTTTGTTCATAACTATCACCTTTTTCCCTTCTAATCATAATACAATTCATAATATTAAAAAGTTTCATTTTTTTCTAACTTTTCATTATCACTGAAAATAGCTTTTGCTACTATTGGTGTACTTATTCCTTCTCCTGTATTTGGATGATATTTTGAGTATACTAAATCTATAGTAAAAAACATTATTAATAAAATACATGCAAATCTTTTTATGTTAGGTTTGAATTTTTTATATATATTATTAAGCAAAGGTGCACATAAGTATGTAAAAGCACATCCTCCTAATCCAAACACTATAAGGACCTCTAAACAAGTCCTTCCATGTATGTTTAGAAAATATCCTGTATAATCCCACCATTTCATAAGTTTAAAAGTCTCTAAATACCATGCTGTTGAGTATTCAACAATTCCACACAATATAAATGATAATAAAAATAGTATTCCTGGTTTATCTCTAAATGGTTTTAGCAATACTAATATTAATAATCCTCCTGCACCATATATAGGTAACCATGGTCCAAACATTGTCCCTCTATTTACAAATACACCATCATTTGCTAAATGTAAGAAAACTTCCCAACACCATCCAACAAATGCAAAAGTAAAGAAAAATAATATGTATGACATTATATCATAGTTTTGTTTGTAATCTAACTTTTGCAAAATACTTCTTTTACTTGTTGCAGGAAGTAGTTCTTCTGGACAAGTTTCTTCCATATTATCACTAATATATAAAAGAGTATCTGATAATAGATATGAATTTGGAATACTTTCTTTCTTTGCTATTCTTATGCATATATATAGCTCTGCATATGCACATTCTTTATAACTATAAAAATAAAACACACTACTTAGTCCTAGCGTAAATGTCTCTAATATTTCCCATCCTAAAAAGCTAAAATCTAATTTAAATGTATTCCATTTTTCACCTTTCATTAATTCTTTAGATAATGCAAAAGCTTCCTTTTTTGTTAGATTTGGATTTTCAGCTAATAAATATGGTATGCAAAAATACTCATAATGTTTTATAAAACCTCCAACTATAGTAAAATTCCAGAATAGTTGGTATATATATTTACAAAATAAAATATATGATAAATGCAGTGTTTTCTTTACTTTATATGGAAACAAGATTCTATCTACAGTTACATTAGAATATTTTCTTTGTTCTATAAAATATCTGTTTTTTCCAACAACTATAATATTTTGAACTAATGAAAATATAGTAAATGAAATTACTGTAAATATTAAAATTGTTATAAATGCACTTACCCTACCATGAAAATATAGTTGATTAAATGCATTAAGAATTCCAAATATCAATGAACCACTTCTAGTTGTCTCATTTATAAAAACGTTTAATACACCTTTTTGGTAATTATTGTTCTTTGTTTTTGATTCATTTGTTATATCTTCATTTTGTCCACTAAAAAAGTCTGTAATGATTTCCGTATTTGATTTTTTCCCTGATATTTCATATGTTGTATCTTGAAATGTTATTTCCGCAACATCTATATTATCAGAATTAAGTAAGTATCCCCCATTTATAATAAATGATGTTATAAATATTATTAAAATATTTCGTATATAATGACGTTTTACATTTTTTCTTGCATTTTTCTTTATTATACTTCTTTTAAATGAACTTTTTTTCTTTTCTTTAATATTTTCAGATTTGTTCATCTACAGAAATTCCTCCTTACTATGAATTTATTCCTTAAATTTTATATAATTTCCTATGTTCATTTTTCCGAGCTAATGTAATTGAATTATAACCATACTTATCTTTTAATTTATCCATTATACTGTCTATTTTTCCCATCTTTTCTTCATTCTTATCATAAAATAAAGATAATTGAACTTCTTCTGTGTTTACTAAATTATCAACTCTCACTCCTATAAGCCTTATAAAATTTTCTTCATTATGCATCTCTTTTAAAAGGTGTTTTGCTTTTTTATAAATCAATTGTGTATTTGATGTTGCAAATTCTAATTTTCCTTGATGCGAAGTGCTTATAAATCCATTTGTTTTTAACTGCACACTTACACTATTTGCTAATAGTTTATGCCTTCTTAATCTATATGTAACTTGTTCTGTTAATGCTAATAATATTTCTTCTAATTCCTGTATTTTACAAATATCTTTTGGTAATGTAATTTCATTTCCAATACATTTTGGTTGCTCTGGTATATATTTTATTTCTGAATCATCTATTCCATTAGCATATTCCCATATCATATTACCCTGTTTTCCAAATTTTTTTATTAATATATTTCTATCAAAATGAGCTAAGTCTCCTATTGTCTTTATTCCAAGGTTATTTAATTTTGGTAAAGTTCTTCTCCCTATTGAAAATAATTCTGATACTGGTAAATTCCACATTTTACTGGGAATTTCTTCTTTAAATAAAGTATGTATTCTATCAGGTTTTGTAAAGTCTGATGCCATTTTTGCAAGTAATTTGTTATTTGCTACACCAACATTTACAGTAAATCCTAATTCTTCTTTAACTCTTTTATTTATTTCTTTTGCTTTATCTAATAAAGTCTCTTCTCCTAAGTACCCTGTCATATCCAAAAAGCATTCATCAATACTAAAACGTTCTATTCTATCTGTATATTCTAGTAAAAGCGAATATAGTCTGTTTGAATACTCTCTAAAAATCTTAAAATTTCCTTTATATATCTGTAAGCCTGGACATTTTTTCTTTGCTTGATATATTGGTTCTCCTGTAATAATTCCGACAAGCCTTTGCCTTCATACTTTTTGCAAGAACAATCCCTTTTCTTGCTTCTTCATCTCCACCAATAATTGAAGGAATATTTCGTATATCTAATAAGCTATCATTCTTTAGCATATATACTGCAAGCCAACTTAAAAAAGCATTATTTACATCTACATGTAAAATTTGTCGTTCCATAAAACCTCCACAATTATTATAAATTTTCTTGTTGCAGTTGTCAAGAAATACCATTCAACTGCAACTAATAACAATTGTATTAATTATATAACATCTAGCCCTCTCTATCAAACATTTGTTTTTTAATGGTTATATTTATTATCTTATGTGTATACATCTATAAGAATAATACTCGTAATCAGAAACTCTTTTTCCGAAAGTATCAAATGTATGTGCCGCAACTAGAGTATTACTGATGTCATTAGCTTTTTTTATTACAATTAAACTATGTGCAAATTTATTTCCATCAAAACTTAACTGAATAATATCTCCTATATCCACATTGTCAATTGTAGTTTTTTCACCTATTGGTCCATTATCTTTATTAGATAATAGAAAATTATACAAAAATTCTACTCCAGTCCATGATGGAGATTTATTGTTAGCGTTTATATAATACCATCCATTATTTTTGTTATAATTCATTTGATTACATCCTGCAAAAATACATTGAGATGCAAAATTTGTACAGTCACCACCTATTAACTCATAATCATAATACTGTGGATTTCTAGAGTATGCCCATTTTTTTGCATATTCATATACTTTATTTCTATTATATTTTTCTCTACTCATATACTCACTCTTTCTATTTTATTTATATTAACATTTTATTATTTCATTTAATATTATGTTAATATAAAGAGGTGAAATATATGTTTTCTAATAAAGCAAAAGCTTATATAAAAGGTGGAAAAGCTTTTCCTAAAATAAATGGTTTAGTTACTTTTAAGGATACTCCAAATGGAATATTATTAACTGCTAAAATAAATGGTTTACCACAATCTAACGATCATTGTAAACGGAAGATTTTTTGGTTTTCACATCCATGAGGGAACATCCTGTAGTGGAAATCTAATTGATGAATTTGCAAATGCAAAATCTCATTTAAATACTACTGATTGTCCTCATCCATTTCATATTGGAGACCTACCACCACTGTTTGAAAATAATGGTTATTCATATATGAGTGTTTTAATAAATAAATTTAAAATCAAAGACATTTTAGGAAAAGTAATTGTTATCCATGATTCTCCAGATGACTTTATTTCTCAACCAAGTCGGAAATTCTGGAAGCAAAATTGCATGTGGTAAAATTATAAAATAATAAAAACAGAGATAGTTAACATACTAAATTGTCAACTAATCTCTGCTTTTTCTTGTATAAATACTTATTCTACATCTTTTTTCCATAATCCATGTTTATTGCAATATGCATATATTGTAGAGTTCGGAATATACTTAAATCTTACTTCTGTAGATTGTTCTGGATATAAAGTAATTTTATTTACTTTATTTTCTTTTACTTGTGCTATCCAATTTATGTAATGTTCTTTTTCCATTGGATGTTCAATTTCTCCAACTCTTACAACTATTTCATCTTCTACTTTTTCATATACTGGTATATGTTTTTCTGTTGCAGCATCTACAGTATTTGGTACAACCTCTTGCATTGGTTTGCCACAGCACATAATATGTTTAGCGTCACCATTTACTATTTCTACTACATTTCCACATATTGGGCATACATATAATTTTAATTCATTCTTCATAAATATTCTCCTTTCTATATTAACTTCATACATCTATTCTTCAACTGCTTCAAACATATCTTTACCAACACCACATAAAGGACATGTCCAATCGTCTGGTAAGTCAGCAAATTTTACACTTTCTACATTATCATCATAAATATATCCACAAGCTACACATTTATATTTCATACTTTTCACCTCTTTCTTACTTTAACATATTTATAGCAAGGTCTTCTAATTCTTTTCTGCTTTCCTCATTTAAGGTCGACCTAATTGTTACCATTGATTCTATTAAATTTATATCTTTCATTTGAGACACTATTTCTTTCATACATTTTCCAGCTGTTGGTGCCCATGTTCCATTTTCTACTATTCCTATCTTTCTATTTTGATAGTTTTTTCCCTTTAAATGATTTAAAAACTCTTCCATCACTGGAAATAATCCAAAATTATAACTTGATGATGCAAGAACTACTTTGTCATATCTAAAAGCATCTTCTATAGCCTCTGCCATATCTTCTCTTGGTAAGTCACATAAAACTACCTTCTTTGCTCCCTTTTCTTCCAATATTGTTTTTAATTCTTTTGCCGCTTCTAATGTATTTCCATGTATTGAACTACATGCAATAAATACCCCATCATTTTCAGGTTTATATGAACTCCAAATATCATATTTCTCTATGTAATGACTTAAGTTTTCTTTTAATATTGGACCATGGAGTGGGCATATTATTTCTATATCTAATGTTGATGCCTTTTTCAATACGCCTTGTACTTGTAATCCATATTTCCCAACAATATTAAAATAGTACCTTCTTGCTTCACAATCCCAATCTTCCTCAGTATCAAGTGTTCCAAATTTTCCAAATCCATCTGCTGAAAATAGTATTTTCTCAGTTTGTTCATATTCCATCATTACTTCTGGCCAATGCACCATTGGTGCCATAATAAATTGAAGTACATGTGTTCCTAAATTTAAAGTGTCTCCTTCTTTTACAACTATCTTTCTTTCATCTATATTAGAAATTTTAAAAAACTGTGGCAAAAAAGCAAAAGTCTTTTCGTTCCCTACAATCTTCATTTCTGGATATTTATTTGCTACATTTTCTATATTATATGCATGATCTGGCTCCAAATGAGAAATTACTAAATAATCTGGTTTTCTTCCTTCTAGTGCCTTTTCTAAATTATCAAACCATTCATCTGTTTTTCTCTTGTCAATAGTATCCATAATAGCTATTTGTTCATCTTTTATTAAATATGAATTATATGAAATTCCATTTGGAACATGATATTGACTTTCAAATAAATCTATTTCTTTATCATCTGCTCCAATATATATGACATCTTTTGAAATATTTATATCTTTCATTAATTGCCTCCTATTTTTTAGTTCTATTTATTCTATCACAATGAAAAATAAAAGTCCATATAGGTAAAACAAAAAAACAGATTAGTGACTATAAAAGTTTCTAACCTGTTTTTGGGTTTAAATATTATAATATATTACATCTATAAAAGGGCTAACATGATTTAATTCTACCTTAATTGAACATTCTAGAACTAGTTCATCATTAACTATTTTAACAGTCTTATATTGTTCTTCATATTTTTTTAACTCCCCATTATATTTATTGTTTATTTCTTTTCTTACAAAATCACTTACTTTTGCACTATCTATTTCTATATTTTGATATTCATCAAAGTCAGTTTGATTTAAAGCAATAAATAATGTAATTGTATAATCAGTTTTTACTGATATAAATATGCAATCTTTAGTTTTATATTCTCCTATTTTTTTATTAAATTCTATATCATATTGCTTGTATTTTTCATTATATTCATTTTCAATTAATGTATATTGTTCAAATTTTTCAATATTTTTCTCACAATATTCTTTTGCTATTTCATAAGCTTGCTTACTACTAAACTCTTTATTCTCAACTTGCTTTGTATCTTCATCGAGATTAAACTCTTTTATAAATCCTACAGGATATCCATTTTTTAATAAATGCTTTGTGTGTTCATTGTCTTCACATATTACAATATCATTAGTTAAATATTTATATATTATTTCATTTTCTTGTTCTAACAAGTTTCTATATTTATTAGAAAGATTAGATTCTATTGGTGGTATCCATGTTGGTCCTTCATATATTGGTTCATCTAATGAACAGAATTTATAATACTCTTCATCAAAATCCATAGACAATGACCCTAATTGCATTCCATATTTTCCATCTTTGATGAATATAAAAACTTTATATCCTAATCCTATATATTCTTTTGTACCTGAAGCATCTTTTATAATATTAGTTTCCTTACAAAATACAGGTGGTTTATGATTTTTAAACATTATATAATCAACTGAAAAACATAGCAACCACAACGATAAAGAAGTTATAATTATTATACATATCACAAAAATTATTCTCTTGCATAATTCCATACTTTTTTATGCTCCTATCAAATACAGTAGTAAATCTTCTCTAAAAAAAGGTTTTTCATCCTTTAGTTCTGTTTCTACAGAACATTCTAAAATAAATTTACCATTTATTATTTTAAATTTTCTTTCTTTCACTTTGAAATTTTTTAAATTAACTCCATACTTTTTCTCTAATTCATTTTTAATAAAATCATTCACTTTTACATCATCTATTTCGATATTTTTATATTGATTAAGTTCATCTTGTTTTAATGTAGCAAAAGCTGTTACTTCACCATTTAAAGTTAGTGCTATAAATAATACATCATTATTTTCATTCTGTTTGTTAAATAGTAGAATATAGCCATTAAAACTTTCCATATATTTGTTCTCTATACAAACATATTTTTCAAAATCGTCAATCTTATCTTTGCAATATGTTTTAGCTGCTTCATAAATCTGTTCTTCTACTTTTCTTCCCATCTTTCCAGCATGTGGTCCTGTTAATAGTAATCTTTTATTTATGTAATTTGCCAAAGCTACCAAAAAACATGTTATTAATGAAATTATAACAATTATATATATTATAAAGAATATTTCTCTACATTTTCTCATGACTTTCTCCTATTAAATATAATAACATTATGTTAATATGTCTATTTTGTACGAATAATCTAAACTTACTCATTAATATTTTTCTCAATATAATCATTTAAATTTTCATATTGCCTTGTATTATTGTTAAGTACTTTTACATCATTCATATCCAAGTTGTTAATAACAGAAACACTCTGTTTTTTTGTTAAGTCTAATTTCATAAGTCCATTATGGAAACCAATAAACTCATATTTTCCCATTTCCTTATTGTAGTTAAAATATGCTAAATATGTAATTCCTTCTTCAGCATCAATACATTTATCAAACTGAATATGCATATATGTCTTAGATTTATCTATTGTTATTCCATTTTGTTTTCTTAAATACTCTCTTTTTTGATTTGCTTCTTCTGGTTGCTTACTTTCCCATTCTTCAATAGTTAAATATCCGCCAATAGCTGCATAATCTAAAATTTCTCCTGGTTTTAGATTGCCCTTTATTACATTATTAATAAGCATTTTTCCAAATGTTTGTCCAGCAACTGAGTCATATTCTGTACTAGAATAGTCACATGATATAATTTGAACAATAGCTATAAATTCTGCATCTTTCTTTGTATTTTCAGGAGAAATATTTTGAGTATACAATCCCAACATTTGTATTCTTTCAGAATTATTTATTATTTCATCAGTTATAAAACTTGATACTTTATATTCTGGATATTCTTTAGATTTTGAGATTTCAATAGGATTATTTTTTTGTAAATTCTTTGTATTCAATATAATAATTAATTCTATACAAACAAGTAAGCTAATCAATATAGTTATAATAATTTTAAATTTTTCGTTCATTCAATACTAACCTCCTTCTCTAATATAAATAATTGATTGTTTCATTATCACAATATTGTACCGTTTTTGCATTTCCTGCGTCACAATAGTACATAACACTATCTACATTATAATTGTCCGTTAATCCAAAACAATGTCCCATTTCATGTGTAAGAATGTATGTAGATTGCTTTATATTTTTATTAATCATAATTTCTGCATACCAGTAATTTTCTTTTCCACTAAAGCTCAATTGATTAGCATTATAATTCCAAATGGTTGTATAAGCATAGTATTCTTCATAACGTCCCGATAAATTATCTGCATAAATATCCATATGAGATCCAACAGTTGAAGAAACAGCTGTCATATATATTGGGTTATCACCATAATGTGTATGTACCCATCCATTTGCAGCGCTATTAACATATGATGTATATGCAGATGCTGAGCTATTAACTACATAGCAAACATTTGATACCCCCCTAGAATACCTTATTTCATTGGGATGAGTTGGAGACATTACTGCATAAACTTTAGACACTTCACTTATAAGAAATAATACAACTATTAATAAAATAATTGTTAATACTTTTTTTTGAATTTTCATATTTTTCTTTCCTTTCTTAATTATGATAATATATTGCTCATCTATAGAAAAACAACTTCCTTTACAGTATCCCTAGTTATAATTCCACTCCATTCCCCTTATATCACATATCTTTATTAGTAGCACAAAAAGTCACAAAAAGTCACATTTTTTCATGTGACTTTTTGTGATTATTTTGAAATTTTATTTATTATTGTATTTATAACCGTTTTTATTTTTGGTTTTGTATCTATATCAAAAGTAAAATACTTTTTTAGTTTCTCTACATTACAAGTGTAATACATTGAATTATTAGTTCTATTTATATTAGATTTCACATTATGTATAGAAGTGTTATATCTTCTTGCCACTTCTGGATAAACATTTTTTTCTAGATTTTCAGTATGGCAATTTTGGTTTAATACACAATATTCAATCGAACTTATTAAATATTTTGTTCCCCTATATGAAATATCATATCCTAAATATAGTAATTCTTTTATAATTTTTTCTTCTATTCTTTTTTTAGATTTTATCTTCTCTTTATATTCTATCAATTTATTTATCTTCTCAATAATATCATTCATTTCAATTGCTTTATGCATAACTGAATATATTAAATCTTTAGAAGAAATCTTTTTTATCAAATTATCTTTTCCTGATATAATTATAAATGATTCTTCATACTTCTTTTCATTCTCTATATTTTCTAAAACTTGTGTTCCATTAAATATTGGCATATCTAAATCTAATAGCACCACATCAATATCTGTCTTATTGTTATTTAAAAATTCTAATGTTTCTTTTCCATCTTTTGCAATATAACAAACTCTAACTTTATCATTTTTTTCATTAATATAATTCATTAAATTGGTGGCAAAATCAATATTATCATCAGCTATCAAAACATTTACCATAACTAAAAACTCCTTTATATAATTTTTAATTAAAATATCTTTTGTTAGCTTATAATTTAGTTTTGTCTAAATCTGAAGTTATTTTACCATAAAAGTAATATAATATCAACTCCATATATAATAATAGGTAAATATTTATCTAACAGTTTTTGTCATTAAATGCTGCAATTGTTGCCAAAGTATCTCCAAGCTGAGAAAAAAATGTTGATAATAAATTTATTTCTTCTGGAGTTTTATTGTTTGCAATTGAACATGCTAAAGCAGAAATAAATGTTACAAATTCACATGAATTCATTATTATCACCTCTTTATGAAAAAAGCCACCTTATATGGTAGCTCTTGTTTCTATTGCTTTGATATTTCATTAGTTAATTTACTTATCGCTTTCTTTTCTATTCTTGATACATATGATCGAGATATTCCCATTATCTCTGCTACTTCATTTTGTGTTTTTGGCTTTTTGCCACCCAATCCAAATCGTAGGTTTATTACTATTTGTTCCTTTTCTTTTAATACTTCTTTTATCTTTTGGTAAGTATTTCTCAATTTCAATTTGAAATCTATTTCCTCTTCTATGCTTTTTTCATCATTTTCCAATACATCTATTAATGTAATCTCATTATTGTCTTTGTCTTTTCCTATAGGTTCATTTAAATAAACTTCCGCACCTAATTTTTTATTGCTTCTTAAAAACATCAAAATTTCATTTTCTATACATCTAGAAGCATATGTTGCCAATTTTACATTTTTATCTGGTTTGAAAGTATTTATTCCTTTTATAAAGCCTATTGTACCTATTGAAATTAAATCATCTTGCTCAATATTAGGAATATTATATTTTTTACAAATATGTGCAACTAGTCTTAAATTCCTTTCTATCAAAATATTTCTAGCATCTTCGTCCCCTTCCATAAATTTATCCAAATAATATTTTTCTTCTTCTGCTGATAATGGTTCTGGAAACAAGTTATTATTTTGTATATAGCCTAACATAAAAAAAGCTGTCTTCAAAAATTCTGCAAAGCTTAATAAAAAGTAAATCAAAAAATGCACCTCCACATCTTCATAACAAATTATATGTTTTGAAAATATAATTGTGCCTGACCTCCAAAAATTATTAAATATTAATTATCTACTAGGTATTATTCGTTGATATATTAAAACTTATCTCATTTTTTAATAAAATAATTTTTAAATCCTATTGAAATATATTTTTTATTTGCTATAATTGTGTAAGAATAAAAAAAGGAATGATAAAAAAATGGGTAATATAAATGTATTTACTGGACCAATGAAATGTGGCAAAACACAAAAAATATTCGATGAATTCGCAAGACAACAAATAGCAGAAAAAGATATAAAAGTATTCTCTCCTAGCATTGATACAAGATTTGGAGTTTCTAATATAAAATCTAGAAACAGAAATAAAATTGAAGCTATTGGAATTAATTCTATAAATGAACTAGAAAACTATGAAGCAGACACTTACTTTATAGATGAATTTCAATTTTTAGATGGAGATATAAATATTATCGAAAAAATGGCAAACAAAGGAAAGAAATTCTTTATTGCTGGTCTTAATTTAACTGCTGAAAAAAAGCCCTTTGGCAAAATGGGAGATTTATTATGTATTGCAGATAATATTAATATGCTTACTTCTATTTGTGATAACTGTAAAAATGATAATGCTATATACACTTTTTACAAAGGAAAAAAAGATGGCGACATATTAATTGGTGATTCAGAATATCTAGCAGTTTGCAGAAATTGCTATGATAAGTTGATGAAAGAATATAGTAATCAATAAAAAATGAGCCAATGGCTCATTTTTTATTTTATTTTCCCTTTTAAATACCATTTATGTTCAGAAATAATTTCTACATCTACTACATTTCCAATTAATTCTTCTTTTCCTTCAAAAACAAGTACTTTATTTGAATTCGTTCTTCCTGTTAGCATCTTTTCATTTGTTTTACTTTTTCCTTCTACTAAAATCTTTTCTACTTTTCCTATATATTTTTTATTGTTTTCTTCTACTTGTTTTTCAAATAAAGCCTTCAGCCTATCAAATCTTTTATGTTTTATTTCTTCTGGTATTTGATTTTCCATCTTATCTCCTGGTGTTCCTACTCTTCTTGAATATATAAACATATATATTTGTTCAAAGTTTATTTTTCTTACTACATCCAAAGTATCTTCAAAATCTTCTTCTGTTTCTCCTGGAAATCCTACAATTATATCTGTTGAAAACAGTACTTCTGGTATTTCCTTTTTTATTTTCTCTGCTAAATTTAAATATTGCTCTTTTGTATATTTTCTGTTCATTTTTTGAAGTACTTCTGTGCTTCCTGATTGAAGTGGTAAATGTATTAATTTTGATACCTTATTGCATTCCTTTATTGCTGATATTACATCATCTGTAAAATCTTTTGGATGTGGAGATATAAACTTTATTATTTCTATTCCATCTATTTTTTGTACATCTCTTAAAAGTTCTGCAAATCCATAATTTTCTTTTCCTTTATATGAGTTTACATTTTGTCCTAGTAAAGTTACTTCTTTATAACCTTCTACTGCTAGTCCTTTTATTTCTTCTAATATATTTTCTGGAGTTCTACTTCTTTCTCTCCCACGTACATATGGCACTATACAATATGAGCAAAAATTATTACAGCCATACATAATAGTTACAGAAGCGGATTTTTCACTATTTCTCTTTATTGGTAAACCTTCATATATTTCCCCATCTATATCAATTACATCTTTAATAGCTTTTCTTTCTTCTAATATTTTATAAATGTCTTCTGGTAGTCTATGTAATGTATGTGTTCCAAATATAATATCTACATATGGATAACTTTGCTTTAATTTATCTTGTATATGTTTTTCTTGCATCATACATCCGCCTATTGCAATTATACTATCATTTTGTTTCTTCAGTTTTTTTAATTCTCCTAACTTTCCAAACAGTTTCTCTTCTGCATTTTCTCTTACACAACAAGTATTTATTACATATAGACTTGCTTCTTCTAAAATTTCTGTTCTTATATATCCCATTTCTTCCAACATTCCTGCAAGTTTTTCTGAATCATTTTCATTTAGTTGACATCCCATCGTTAATATATTGTAATATAGTTTTTTATTATTATTTATCTTTCTTATTTTATTTAAATATTTTTTTTGCTCTTCAACTATTTTATCTATCACGGTTATATCCTCCTTGTTAATAGGATAATTTTATATGTTTTGCAACCAGTTGTCAAGGTATTTTAGTTATCTCTATAAAAAGGTTTGGGCAGCCTCATAACATGAGGCTGCCCGAGTCTACACAAATTCGGTTATTAAAACCATCCCTGCTTAATCACTACATCTATAAATTCCAATATCTTTTTCATTTCTTCTATTGAAAAAAAGTGCCTGTTTGTCCTGATTCTTGCAATACCTTTTTCCACCATTACTTCAAAGGCTTCTGTCCTTGCTATGCAAACCAATGTTTCATATCCCCGTCTAATCATTATGCTTTCTTTTATGCAACATTCTGGAAGCTCTTCAGGAAAGAGTTTCAATTCATTGCAAATTTTTTCAGCAGCTATTATAATGGGGCGAATCCTTGGTTCATCAGCAGGAATTCTATTTGCCGTGGTGTCAAAAGCAGTATTGTAAAACCACGAGTCGTTTGGTTTCTCACGTTCTATAAATGTAAAATCTGCTGGTTCATCTTTCTTCAGAATCAATGTCCAAAGTTTCATCTGTGTCTTCCTCCCTTAAGCTTTCCTTCGTAGGAAACCAAATAATTATAGCATTATTTAAATATGTTTGCAACTTAAAAATTAAATTGCATATAAAATAATTGAAAAGAAATGTAATATACTCCCAATCAATACAAACATATGAAATACAGAATGCATATATTTTCTTTTTTTTCCGACTGCATAAAACACTGCCCCTACAGTATAAGCTAATCCTCCTAATACTAATAAAATTATTCCATTAACATCTAACTTTTCTGCTAATGGTTTAAATGCAAATATTATTACCCATCCCATTGCTAAATATAGTATCATTGATAATGGTTTAAACTTATTTATATCTATACTATTACATATAATTCCTATAATAGTTGCTCCCCATACTATTCCGAATAAAGTCCATCCAACAGTTCCTTTAAGTACTACTAGAGTATATACTGTATAAGTTCCTGATATTAATAGAAAAATACAACAATGATCTATTATTTGAAATACTCTTTTTGCATTATTTACCTTAAAAGAGTGATATAATGTAGACATTGTATATAAAATAATTAATGTTGAACCATATATGCTGCTTGCAACAACTGCAGTAGAATTTCCATGTATAGCGCTTACCACCACACATAGCACTAATGCTGCTACTGATAATAATGCTCCTACTCCATGTGAAATACTATTCATCAGTTCTTCTGCTAAAGAATAGTTTGGAATTATTATTTTTTCTTTTAAAGACATACCTAAATCCCCTTTCCTTTCTTTCATAATTTAATATAAAAGTCGCCTTTGTAGCGACTTTTATTTTTATGTTTTATTGTCCGACTGTTACATTATTATCAACTGGAGCATTTAATTTATCTAAATAATCTTCGTACTCTTTTTTCAAATCTTTATCAAATATTTCTAAGTTTTTCTCTTCTCTTAATTCAACAAATGCTTTATAACTTATATTCTTATCATTTTTTAATGTATCTTCTGATAATTTTTCTATTATTGTTTCTCTTAAGTCTTCAAATTTTGCTGTTTCTCTTCTATGAATTATATGATATCCATATGAAGTTTTAACTGGTTCTTTGCTGTATGAATTGTCTTCAAGTGCAACTAATCCATCTATATATGCTTGTTCTAAGTTTGAATCTTTTCCTTGGAAGCCTAATTCTTCGTGTACTATTTTATCTCCATATTCTTTTTCTATATCTTCAAAAGTTTTTCCTGCATTTACTTTTGCCAATATTTCATTTATTAGTGCTAATGCTTGTTCATCTGTTACTGTATCTGTAATTCTAACTAAAACATGCTCTGAATCGTATGTCTCTATTTCAGATTTATGCTCATCATAGTATTTTTGAACAGCTCCTTTCTCTAGATTTTTTTCTAAATAGTCATAAAGATATTTTGATGATTTTGTTTGTAATTCAATATCTTTTAAAAATTCATCATAGTTTGCAAATCCATAAGCTTCAAAGAAAGCTTCTTGTGTATATCCCTGTGCAGCATACATTTGTAAATAATAATTTGCTTGTTCTTTTGCTTCTTCTTTCTCTTTGTCTGTTAGTTGATACATTTCATCTAAAATTATATTATCAACATCGCTCATTATTAAATTTAATCCATTTTGTTTTTTAACTTTTTCGTAAATATCAGATGCTTTTATACTTTTTCCTGCTACAGTTACAACTACTTCCTCTCCATATTTTAGTCTAGCAACTCCTACTGATTTTGCAAAAAAATCTAATAGTAAGCCAACTACACATGTAATAGCTATACCTATTATGATTCCTACTGTTCCTGCTATAATTGTCTCTTTTTTGTTGTTTTTTTTCTTTGTTTCTTCCATTCTTTTACCTTCCTTTAATCAATTTATTTTATAATATAATAATATATATTAAAATAACATTAAAATCAAGAGCAAATTTTATATTATATAAATTAATTTTCACTCTACCATATATATTTTATATTTTTTTCAAAAATATAAATTTATATTCCATTTTTTAACAAAAAGTTAGAATAGTATTCTACTATTCTAACTTTTTATTTAAAATCTTCTTCTATATCTATTACAACCGCAACCACAGCCATTTGAATTACTGTTGTTATTATTTAAAATCTGCCCTACAGCTTCACAAATGTTGTCATCATCATCATCATTGTCATTATTGCAATTACAATTATTATTTCCATTTTCTGATATAGTATTTAAAATATTATTTAACTTCTCACATATATTATTTTCACTTTCATTTCTATTGCAAAAATATCTAGCTATAAGAGCAGTTATAAATGCTAATAATGTATATGCCAAAGTGGCTATTAAAAACAATTCATCAAAAGCTGCAAATGTAACAACAAGGAATATTGCAAAAATCAAACTTGCAACAGCTATTGGGCTGTTTAATAATTTTTCTAATATATATGATATTATGATAACAGCTATAGGGAAGGCAAAAAAAATCAACAAAAGATTCATAATATAACCTCCATTTATTTAGTTACTATAATATATTCAAATATGTCAAATTTGGTGATTATAAAATTAATTTAGGGGTTGCTCTTAAGCAACCCCTAAATTAATTTTTGTTCTATTTAATTTTTTCATCTAACCATTTTTCTAATTCGTCTATATTTACTCTTACTTGCTCCATTGTGTCTCTATCTCTAATTGTTACTGAATTATCTGTTTCTGTATCAAAATCTACAGTTACACAATATGGTGTTCCTATTTCATCTTCTCTTCTATATCTCTTTCCTATACTTCCTGCTTCATCATATTCACACATATATTTTTTTGATAATCTTTCAAATACTTCCTCTGCTTTTGAAGATAGTTTTTTAGATAATGGTAGAACTGCTACCTTTACTGGTGCCATTGATGGATGTAAGTGTAATACTGTTCTTACATCTCCTTCTCCAACTTCTTCCTCATCATATGCATCACATAAAACTGTTAAGAATATTCTATCTACACCAACTGCTGGTTCTACACAATATGGCACATATTTTTCATTTGTTTCTGGATCTAAATATGTTAAATCTTCTTTTGAAGCTTCCATATGTCTTGATAAATCATAGTCTGTTCTATCTGCTATTCCCCAAAGTTCTCCCCATCCAAATGGGAATAAGTATTCTATATCAGTTGTACCTTTACTATAGAAACTCAATTCTTCTTTTGAATGTTCTCTCATTCTTAAATTCTCTTCTTTTATTCCTATACTTACTAACCAATCTTTACAGAAGTTCTTCCAATATTCATACCATTCTAAATCTGTTCCTGGTTTACAGAAGAATTCTAATTCCATTTGTTCAAATTCTCTTGTTCTAAATATAAAATTTCCTGGTGTTATTTCATTTCTAAATGAACGTCCCATTTGTCCTATTCCCATTGGAAGTTTTCTTCTTGTTGTTCTTTGTACATTTTTGAAATTAACAAACATTCCTTGTGCTGTTTCAGGTCTTAAATAAACTTCTGATTTAGCATCTTCTGTCACTCCCATAAATGTTTTAAACATTAAATTGAATTTTCTTATTTCAGTAAAATTTCTCTTTCCACAATTAGGACAAACTATGTTATTTTCATTAATATATTCTACTAATTGTTCATTTGTCCATCCGTCTAATCCACTAATATCTTTTTTATTTTGGAATCCCCATTCTTCTATTAATTTATCTGCTCTATGTCTTGTTTTACATTCTTTACAATCTATAAGAGGATCACTAAATCCTCCAACATGTCCTGTTGTTACCCATACCTGTGGATTCATTATAATAGCTGCATCTATTCCAACATTATATTTAGATTCTTTTATAAATTTTCTCCACCACATATCTTTTATGTTTTTCTTCATTTCAGCACCTAAAGGTCCGTAATCCCAGCTGTTTGAAAGTCCTCCATAGATTTCAGAGCCTGGGTATATATATCCTCTGCTTTTACATAAATTAACAATCTTATCCATAGACTTATCTGCCATAAATATCACATCCTTTTTTCATTTCTTAATATTTTATATTATTTTTTAATGTAAATCAAGATAAAAGCAGAAAAAATTCTTTTATTTTATTTATACTAAAAAAAATTGTTCCATCTTTCTGGATTATATATTTTTTCACTTTATCTCACAAATTATAAATAAAATATATAATCCAATGGAACTATATTATAAAAAAGTTTATAGTAGAATTCTTAATTATAACAATCATTTTATCATTTGAAATTACTCTGTTCTTAATGCTTCAACAGGATCTTTCTTTGCTGCAAATTTTGCTGGTATCAATCCTGCAATTACTGTTAAAACTACACTAATTAATACTAATATTGCTCCTCCTACAAAAGGTAATCTTGCTGCATTTGATATATCTGCTAAATGTTTTATTACCATGTTTATAGGTATTGTTAATAATACTGTTATCCCTATTCCTAATAATCCTGCTGTTATTCCTACAATAAATGTTTCTGCATTGAATACTCTTGAAATATCTTTTTTAGATGCACCTATACTTCTTAATATTCCTATTTCTTTTGTTCTTTCTAATACAGAAATATATGTTATTATTCCTATCATTATTGATGAAACTACTAATGATATTGCAACAAATGCTATTAGTATATAACTTATTACATCTATAATTGTACTTACAGAATTCATCATTACACCAACTATATCTGTGTAATTGATGACATCATCTTCATTTCCTGCGTCTCGTTTTTCTTGATTATATCTTTCTATAATATTTGTAATTTCATCTTTTGCTTTGAAATCTTTTGGATATATATTTATTATAGATGGACTATCTAAATCAACTATTCCTAATTTTTCACAATTAGTTTCATAAGTAGCTGAATTATTTTTTGAATATGTTTCCATTACCTTTGCAAGTTCCTCTTGACTTAATGTTTGCATATAGGCTTTTTGTTCATCTGGTAATGAGTTATAATCAAATCCCTCTTCTGTATTCTCAGAAAATTCCATTCCTGTTAATACATTAATATTTGGATTTGCCTTTTGTTCTTTTGCTATTTCTGTTTCGTTTATTTTATTTATTGCATATTCTTGAAGTTCATATGTATAACCAATTGCTCCATTTATTGATGTTGCCACAGCTTCTTGATTTGGTCTTATAATTCCTACTACCTTTACATCTGTTGCATTATCTAATTTTTGTTTCATTAAATCTTTGTTATTAGATTTATCCACCCATAAACTTCCTTCTTTTTCATAATAATCTGTATTTAGTAGTAATTTGAAAGATAAGTTTAATAATTCATCATAACTATATGTATTTATTTTACTTTCTTCTATTTTTTCCCCTGTTTGCAAAGCTTTATATTTTTCTACTAATTCATTTTGATCAATTAATCCTAATGAATATAATGTGTAATCACTTATTTCATTATTTTTTCCAACTATTAAAACTACTTCATTATATGCTGTTGGCCATTTTCCTCCTATTATTTCATATTGTGAATTTAATAGTTCTTGATTATCAAGCATTTCTGTCCAAACATCATATTGTCCTGTAACATCCATTCCAAGTAAATTTGAATCATGTGCTTCCATCATTTCTGCCATGCCTAATTTGCTAAACAGTTGATTTGGATTTACTTGTAAATATTCTCCATCTTTTTCTTGTCTATATAAATTTAATTTTATATTATACCCATATTGAATTGCCGTTGTATAATCCTTTATATTTGTTTTATCACTTTCTAAATACTCTTTAAAACTAACTAAGTTATTTGATTTTATTTGTTTTGAAAATGTACTTAACATATCTGATATAACATTTTTAGAATATATTACTTTTTTATCTTTATATTCAGTTGTTTCTTCTTCCTTCTGCATTAAGCTTTCTAGCATGCTTGTCATATCAACTGTTGATTCTTGTATTGTTAAAGGATATGTTGACAATGTATCTTCTTGTACTTTATTTATATATTCTTGCACACCATTAGATAACGATAGAATCAATGCAATTCCTATAATTCCAATACTCCCTGCAAAAGCTGTTAAAAATGTTCTTCCTTTTTTAGTCATTAAATTATTCAAACTTAATGTTAATGCTGTAAAAAATTTCATATGTGTCTTTTTAGTTTTTAATTTTTCCACACTCTTCTCAACTTTGCTATTATAAGGATTTGAATCATCCACAATATTTCCATCCAATAATTTTATAATTCTTGTTGAATATTTTTCTGCAAGTTCTGGATTATGTGTCACCATTATTACTAATCTATCTTTAGCAATTTCCTTTAGAAGTTCCATTATTTGCACACTTGTATTTGAGTCTAATGCACCTGTTGGTTCATCAGCAAGTAATATCTCTGGATTATTTATTAATGCTCTTGCTATAGCAACTCTTTGCATTTGCCCACCTGATAATTGATTTGGTTTTTTATGTATCTGATCTCCTAATCCTACTTTTTCTAGCATTTCTTTTGCACGTTTTTTTCTTTCATCTTTAGATATACCTGATAATGTTAATGCAAGTTCCACATTTGCAAGAACACTTTGATGACTTATCAGATTATAGCTTTGAAATACAAATCCTACTGAATGATTTCTATATGAATCCCAGTCTCTATCTTTATATTCCTTTGTTGACCTTCCTTTTATTTGTAAATCTCCTGAAGAATATCTATCTAATCCCCCAATAATATTTAATAATGTAGTTTTTCCACATCCACTATGCCCTAAAATAGAAACAAATTCATTTTTTCTAAATTCAACGCTAATTCCTTTTAAGGCTCTTACCTCATTTTCTCCACTTAAGTATGATTTCTTAATATCTACTAACTTTAACATATTGACTTCCCTTCATCTCTTAATTATTCATTATATTTTTATCAATATAATCTTAAAAAATCATTAAACAGCATTTATTTTGCCATATATTCCGTCCTCCGCCCTCTGTTATCGACATTTTTCCTTCTCTAGCATTAATTATATTTTTTGCCAATTTTTCTCCAACTACTGCCTCTAAATCATCTATGGATAACTTATGTAAAATATTCATCTCTGTTTCAAAATTATTTAATAATTTATCCATAACTTTATTGCCAACACCTGGTATAAATGATAATGGAATTTGATATACATATTCTGGTCTTGTTTTTGGACTTTTGCTAACTGATTTATCTTTTATAGCTTGAATTCTATCATATACTCCCATTGTTATATTCTTGCTATCACATGTATCACACTTTGTTACTGGTGCTGTTCCTGGAATGTTTTTTTCACACACTTCACAATATGTTCTATGATATTTACCAAGTTTTGGATCTAATCCATAATTTGCAATAATTCTTCTTCCCTCTTCATTTTTTAATGCCATTAGCAATTCTTTAAAACTTATATCATTTACTAAAATCTTATTATATTCTCTTGCTATTTTTGGAAGTGAATGTGCATCAGAATTAGTAACAAATGTTTTGTTTTCTAATTCTGAAATATTATCTGCTAAGTTTGTATCTGAGCTTAGCCCTAATTCTATTGCTGGCACTCTATCATATTTTTCCTTGAATATTTTTCTTAAACTATCTGTACAATTTCCGTAGAAACTTTTATGAGGTGTAAAGCAGTGCGCTGGTATTAATATTCCATTATATTTTTCTACTATATCTATTAATACATATGCAGAAATATTTGCCCTTTGAGAACTTAATGTAATATTTTTTATATGCTTTTGCATTTCCATAGAAAATCCTTTTATATCTTCTAGATGTGGAAAAAAGCAAATATTATGTGCACTTCCACACTTACCATTTATGCCTATTTCAGAAGTTTCAATTTCACTTCCTAAAATTATACAAACTTTTTCTTTATAGATTATTCCACCATCTTTTATCTCATATGCCTCTCCTGTTTTTAGAAACTTTTCAATATCTTCTATTACATATGGTGATGCACAGTCTATTATTCCAGCTATATTTATTCCTTTTCTATCTGAACATTCTTTAGCAATATTTGCAAAGTTTAAAGACCTTGCTGCTGTTATTTTAATTGGTTTATTATTTTCGCTTCTCCCTATATGTATATGTAAATCAGCAAATACTTCGTACATCTACTTTTCCTTCTTCCTATTTATATATTTTTTATGGCATTCCTTGCTAGTTCATCACACCTATTATTATATTCATTATCACTATGTCCTTTAACCTTAATAAATGTAACTTTATGTTTTTGTGTTAAAGAATATAGTTCTTCCCATAATTCTCTATTTTTCACAGGTTCTTTGCTAGAATTTTTCCAATTATTTTTTCTCCATCCATCTATCCAATGATTATTGAATGCATTAACTACATATGCACTATCACTATATATTTCTACTTCACATTCAAACTTTAAAGCCTTTAATCCTTCTATAACTGCTGTTATTTCCATTATATTGTTTGTTGTTTGTGGGTTTGCTCCACTCATTTCTTTTTTATTGTCTTTATACATTAAAACAGTCCCCCAACCACCAGGTCCTGGATTTCCGTGAACATGCTCCATCAGTATATATTATAACTTTTTCCATCTTTCCCCTCTCACGCATTGTTTTTTTTTACTTATTGTGATATTATATCAGTAAATAATAAAAAAAATCAATAGTAAAGGAGTCTATATGAGTAAAATTTTAGGAGTAATTTCTGAATATAACCCTATGCATAATGGACATCAATACCATCTAGAGCAATCTATAAAGCTTGTAAATCCAGACTTCTCAGTTTGTATTATGAGTGGAAACTTTATGGAACGTGGTGATGCTGCAATTATCAGTAAATGGGCTCGTACAAAAGCTGCTCTAAAAGCTGGTTTTGACATGGTTATCGAACTTCCAACAATATATAGTATTTCAAGTGCCGAAAACTTTGCTGCTGGAGCTATAAAAATCTTAAATGTTTTAGGTGATGATGTAACACTCTCTTTTGGTAGCGAGTGTGGAAATGTAGAAGTGTTAAATAATTTAGCAAAAATACTTCTGGAAGAACCTCCTGAATACGTTACAATGCTCCGTCACGAACTTGCTAAAGGATTACCTTTTCCAAAAGCTCGCGAAAATGCTTTATTACTATATTTAAATGATATTAGAAATTCTGCCTCTGTCCTTTCTGAACCTAATAATATTTTAGGAATTGAATACTTAAAGCAAATACAAAAAACAAATAATAAAATCAAAGCAATCTCTATTAAACGTATAGGTGCAGGTTATAATAGTACTTCCACTTCTAGTGAATATTCGAGTGCCACTGCAATTAGAGAATTATTAATGAATCAAAAATCAGTAAAAAAATTTATGCCTACAATTTCTTATGAAATTTTGAAAGAAGAATGTGCTTTAGGCAACTTTGTTCTTGGTCTTTCTGAATTTGAAAAAGAAATATTATATAAAATCAGGAGTATGTCTATTAAAGAACTTTCAAAAGTTCCTGATGTATCTGAAGGATTAGAATATAAAATTAAAGAAGCAGCTAATAGTTGTAACAAATTAGACGATTTAATTTTTATGATAAAATCAAAACGTTATACACTAACAAGAATACACAGAATTTTGTTATATATTTTACTAAGTATTAATGAAACTGATTATTCTAATTCAAAACGAATTACTCCTTATCTTAGAATATTAGGTGTAAGTCAGGCTGGTAAACATCTTTTATCAGAATTATCTATAAATAAGAAAAATAATATTATAACATCTGTAAAAGAATTCTTAGATACTAGCAATAATCGAATATTAAAATCAATGCTTGAAAAAGATATTTATTCTAGCAATATTTATACCCTTGCATATAAAAAGAACTCTTCTTCTAATTTAGATTATACAGAAAAGTTAATAGTTGTTTAAGGAAGATAAAAAATGTGTATCCTATAAGATACACATTTTTTTATCTTCCATCCTCATCATCATCTCTATCTTTTTGATTAGGAAATTCTACAAGTTTTTCATTACTAGAAAAAACAATTAGTTTTCCATTTCCTAGTTCAAATTCATTAAGTGCTGCTTCTCTATCAAATCCATCTACTCTAAAACCGTGTTCTCTCAATAATTTTTCAATATTTTCGCTAGAGAAATAATTCATATATAGATATGTTCCTGGTCTATATGGTTCTTCTACCATTACTTGTTCATTTCCTTCTTGCAATATTAAAAGTAATTTTCCATCAGGTTTCAAAACCCTTTTAAATGATTCCAATACTTGTGGTAACATTTCAGTTGGAATGTGAAATAGTGAGCAATTTGAAACAATACCATCAAAAGTATTATCTGGATAAGCTATATTTGCCATATCCATTAACTGAAATCTACCTTGTGGATATCTTTCCTTTGCTACCTCTAACATTCCTCTAGACAAATCAATTCCTATTGTTTCAAAACCTTTTTCTTGCATATATTTGCAATCCTGTCCAACTCCACAACCTGCATCTAGTATTCCTCTTCCATTTAAAGATTGAAGAAATCTATCTATATATTTTCTATTAGACGGGTCTTCATAAAATTCAGCTGCATATTCCTCTGCAATATCATCATAATCATCAATAACTGATTTTACCTTTTCTTTTGTTGTTAAGTTCCCTATTTTTCTATTTTCTGGCATAAAATATCTCCTTTATTTTATTACTCATCCCAGTTATGATATATATCAATAACATCATCTAATTCATCTAATTTTTCTAATATTAATTCCATTCTCTTAACTGAATTCTCATCTAGCTCAACATAATTGTTTGGTACCATTTTAATATCTGCTTCTACAAATTTCAGTCCACTTTTTTCTAGTGCTTCACTTAATGTTGAAAAATCGTCTGGTGCTGAAGTAATTTCATAGAATTCTTCTTCTGATTCTAAATTTTCTGCTCCATTATCTAATGCAAGTAACATTAAATCGTCTTCAGTCAATTCTGTAGATGCTTTTTCTATTACTATTACTCCTTTTCTTTCAAACATATATGATACACACCCAGATGTTCCTAATTTTCCTCCAAATTTATCAAAAACATGTCTAACATCTGCAGCTGTTCTATTTTTATTATCTGTTGATGCATTTACTATTACTGCAACTCCACTTGGTCCATATCCTTCATATGTAATTTCTTCATAGTTTTCACTATTACCTGCTCCAGCTGCCTTTTTTATCGAGTTATTAATTGTGTCATTTGGCATGTTATTTGCTTTACACTTTGCAATAACTTCTCTTAATTTAGAGTTTGCGATTGGATCTGGTCCACCCATCTTTACAGCCATTAATAATTCTCTTCCAAGTTTTGTAAATATTTTTCCTCTTGCAGCATCTGCTTTTCCTTTTCTTGCTTGAATATTATGCCACTTACTGTGTCCTGACATGGTTAATTCCTCCTCTATTATAATTTTACCAAAATATTTTATCATACTTTTACTAATTTGTGTAGTATTTTGATAAATTTTCTTCCTTATCTACATTCTGGTCCTTCTGGAAAGGTGTTATTTTTTGTTTTTATTTGTGCTTTAAATATCTCTGCAAATCTAGCAAAATGTTCCTCTACTTCTTCTACTGTAGTCTGTTCATTAATAGGCATTCGTAAAAAAACTGTTTCCATTGGATAAATTCCGCCAATTATACCCTAATATAGTATGTCTTTTATAAAACTCTGCTAATTTAGGATTAAATTGAATATTTTTAGGTATCTCATCTTCTGGTAAGATTTGTTTTAATAATTCATAGTTGTACTTTCCAACCTGTAAACCAAATTCTACATCTCCTCTTTGGCATGGAAATACAAACCATATTGCTTTTTCTCCAATATTTTCACCATTTGCTCCTTTCCTTTTTTCTAGTTCAAATAGTAAATCTTTGTTTTCATCTGACAATGATTCAAAGCTAATCATTATCCATGCATATCCTCTACCTGCTTCCTCAAAATTTGGTGGTTCTAAACCTATGATTCTATTTTTTCTATCAATATCTTCTTTTTCTACAGGTTCTTCACCTTTTTTTAAAACATTCTTTTTATTTGCACTACTCATTAATGTTTCTATTCCTTTTTTTGCAAATATTTTACATGCTCTTCTTAGTGGTAATTCAACAACTTCATCTATTATTTTTTCTGGATTTTCTTTTTCTAATATATCTACACCAACATTTTCTATTGGATTTATTTCAGTTATTAACATTTCATTTCATCCACTTTCCAAAATTAATCTTTCTTTTATATAATAATACAAAAAAAATTAATTTTCAATTTATTATAAAAGTTTTGTAATATATTTATTGTCCAATAATACTATTCTTAAAATAATATATATGCTATTTTAAAACAAATTAAGTAAAGCAACTGCCACGCTCTTTCGAACGTGGCAGTTGCTTCGGAAACCACTATTTACTGCAGATTACTATTGATCCACTGGCAAAAGCTGATGACCTGGAAACATTTTTCCATACTCCCTTCATTAATCCTGAAGGAAATAAATGTAGGTGTAGGAAAAATATATTCTTCTCCGTCAGAGAGGTTCGGAAGACTCTCAAGTACCCTTGCCAGAATAGCATTAGGGCTTTCGACAGTTTTCTCGGTTTCGCGGCGTAGTTTTTGCCCACGTATTTGCCCTCTACGGTAGTCATATGTCACTACATAGCCAGGACCTCGGGTTTTGCTTGCACAAGCCAAGTCAGCTTTTACAGCTTCCTTAAAGGCCTCTTGCTGTTCTTCCGTTGCCATTTTTGTTGCCAATCCATCCTCAGTGTGATATTGAATTAGCAACCCCTTAGCAAATGCATTTAGCACTCGTTCCATCTTCACATCTCCTAAAAGTTTTTTTGGAGTTTCGCTAAGTAAATGTCTTTCAACACTTACAATTTAATTATACATTTTTTCATACTAAAAAATCAAGTAGTAAAATATCTTATCCTACTACTTAAATAAAAAATAATTTTAATATTATCAGAATTATTCCTAGTCCAGTTAAAATAACCCCTGTTGTTATACTTACTATTTTATCTTCAAATTTATTTGCAAATTTTGCTGCTACAATCGATGACAATGTTGTTACTATTACACATATAATTATTACTTGCCATTTTTCAAAGATAATATTAGGATCAATAATTATATGGCTTATAGATGCTATTAAAGCTGTAAATGTCATTATAAAAGTACTCGTTCCAATGGCTTTTTTTCTAGACATTCCTAGCAAAATAGTAAATACAATAAGCATCATCATTCCTCCACCACTTCCTTGAAATCCTGTTCCAAACCCAATTAGTAGACCAAATAATAGTGAAAATACAATTTGCTTATGTGTAAGTTTTTGTTTTATATTTAATACCTCTTTAGATGTATCTGGTTTAAGTAAAAATCTTATTCCTACTATTAATATTGCTATTAGTGTAAATGTTCCTAGTATAATATCTCCAACTAAACTTGCCACAAAACTCCCTAATATACACATAGTAATTATACATATAAACATAATCATGGCTCTTTTTATATCTATATTTTTATTTTTCATATAAATATAACTAGTTCCCGCAGATCCCAGTACATCTGACATTAAAGCTATTGCTGTTGATTGATATACTCCCATTTTTCCTGCAAATGAAGGGCACAAAACTATCATTATTGGCACCATCACTGTTGCAGCAGATATTCCTACAAGTCCTGTTCCTATTCCTGCTCCTAGTGAAGCAACAATATACCATAAATACTCCATTTATTAATCACCTTTTATCACTCTTTTAAGTACTTTTCTATACTAACATAAAAGCAAATAATTATCAAGGGCAATTATCTGCCAACATTAAAATATTATTTCATTAGTTTTCTTAAATTTGCATTACACTTAGTTTTCTTTACTGCTATAATAATGTCTTCTACTGCTATTGTTCCTCTATTAGCTAATTTTGCAGTCATAGATGCTTCATTTAAAATTGTTTCAATTGCAGAGCAACTTAAATTTTCAAATGTTTCTGCTAATTTAGTAGCAGTTAAGTACTCCTCTAATACTTTGTTTTTAGTATAAATTTCTATTAATTTTATTCTTGTGTTAAAATCTGGATTTCCAATAGTAAATTTCAAATCAAATCTTCCTGGTCTAATCAGTGCAGAATCTAATGAATCGTATGAATTTGTTGCTGCTATAACCAATATACCATTTCCTTGTTCAAATCCATCCATTTCATTAAGCATTGCTGTGATGATTCTATTATTTTCTTTATCTACTCCTGTTCCTGCATAACTTCTTCTTTCCCCAATACCATCAAATTCATCTATAAATATAATACATGGTTTATTTTTTCTTGCTTTTTTAAAAAGAGCTTTTATTTTTCTACTTCCCATAGACATCATTGCACTTTGAAAATCTGCTCCTCTTGTTGCAATAAATTTAATATCTGTTTCTTCTGCCAAAGCCTTTGCAAAAATGGTTTTTCCATTACCTGGTGGTCCTTCTAATATTATTCCCTTTGTTGGTCTTATTCCCTCTTTTTTATATTTTTGTGGATTTTTCAGTATTTCTACTGTTTTTTTCATTTCTCTTTTCAATTCTTCCATTCCTGCAATATTATCGAACTTTACATTTGTATGCTTTATAACTTTAAAAGTGTCTCCATTAGACTTTATAAATTTTATTATTATGAACCCTATTATTCCAAAGAAAATCATATAAAAAATTAAATCTATTATAAAAGCAATATTTTGACCTGTTGCCGTATTCTTCACTTCAACTTCATTCAACAATAGTTTTTCTTCAAATCCATCATAGTGTGGATTTTCAGTATAATACCATAAATTATCATTTTCTATATTCTGGAACTTAACTTTATTGGCTTCTATAATTACAGTTTTTATTTCTCCATTTTCTACTTTATTATTAAATTCATTATAATTTATATGTATAAGTTCTTCTTTGTTCATTATAAAAAATATAAGTATCGCTAAAAGTAGTATTATTATAAAACTGACTATAAATAATATATTTTTATTTCTTTTCATTTATTTTCTCCTTTTTTTAATTCATATTTCAAATAAATATATATTTTCTAAGATTACAACATATTAACATAAAATAATATATTTATCAATATTATAGCTTATCATTATTAAAACCACATAAAAACTTAATCGCTACATTTGATTTATATATACATATAAAAATACCCCACCCACTTAGCTTTCACTGAGTGGGTGGGGTATGTCACTACAGATTATGCTCTGCAGCAAATGCTCTGACCTGTATAGCTTAATTAATTACCATACTTGTCAAGCATATTGAAGAAGTCGCCCAAAGCATTTCTGGCGTCCGCTTCATTGCAGTCTACATCCACCTGCATAATGCACAAAGTTTCTTCGTCATCAAATGCAGGGTGCTGACATTCTTGTTTTGTTCTTTTGTTAAGAACTATTTGGATTGAGATTGATGCTTGTCCCTTTGCAATAAAGGTTGTTGTCGCATTAAACTTCGATGCAAAAACAGACAACTTCCTAGCAACTTTTTTCCGGTCTTCTTTGGAAGTAATTGGTATGCTGATGTTTGCTTCGTCAGGCGCTTCTGTGTTGAAAACTATGCTCTCGTGTCTTTTTGCTTCCACATAGCACGGGGTTTTATCCCGCTCCAAACGCCTAATAAAGTCAAAAATCTCTCTTGAAGGCCAGTCTTGAAGTTGAAGATAGAAAGAAAGCGGTTCAATACTTATATCCAAGATTCCAAAGAAGTTCAACAAAACATTCCTTGCATCTTCATTTATGAAAAAAACAGTTATACGCATTACACATACTACGTCTTCTCCATAAATAGGATCCAAACTCTCACCACGTTTTTCCAGATCTTCCCGGCTCAAAAGTTCAAAGTCCATCTCTGCTTCGTTTTTGAGCGTAGCAATATTGGTAACATTGAACTTCGATGCAAAAGCAGGCATCTTGTTAACCACCGTCTTCGTTTTTTTGCCTTTTTTTAAGAACGGGACTACTGTAGCTTTCTCCGACTTGGAGATATAGAATGTCAGCTTTTGGTCGTCTCGCCACACAGCGTGGCATTGTACGGGTTTGTCTTTGAGCTTTCTCATAAAGTTCCGCAAATGTTCAGACGGTTGTCTGTACAACGGAGCCTCAAAAGAAATTGCTCGATCTTGCTTTGGCATTGATTCAACTCCTCTGTGTTTAGAATAATATAACTCAAAAAGCCATATCATAAATATTATACCATTTTTTCCTTGAAAACACAAATATTAATTCTTTTTCTCAAATATTGTTTTTATCTTGCCTAATGCTATAATTATTAATCCACCTATTATAAAGAAAATTATATTAAATGTTTCCAAAGTAATTGGTTCACAAGATGTTTCTAAAGTAGTTGGTCCCATCACTATTGAATATAAAGAACCTATCATAAGTCCAATTATACAATATATTGTTTGACTTCTATATTTATTCAACGCTATTTTTATCAATTTTATTACTACAAGTACTCCAGTAATAATTCCTATACCAAATGCTAATAATATTGGAAAATAACTTAAATTAAAGTGTAAAAATTCTTTTATTGCTGATATTATTGGTATATAAAGACCAAATATTAAAAGTAATGTTGAACCAGATATGCCTGGTAATACCATAGCTGATATTGCAATCATTCCTGCTACAAATACATATGCAATTAATCCAAAATTTAAATTAGTCAAATTTACCATGTTTCCATCTCCAGATACCGGATTAAAATATGTTATTAGTGCGACAACTGCCATTCCTATTACTGTAAATATTAGGTTTATATATCTTCCTTTTAGTACTTTCTTTTCTTCTTTTATAATCAAAGGAATTGAAAATATAATAAATCCTAGAAATATTGAACTCACTTTATATATTTGTGTTTGAAACAAATTTGCTAAAGCAAGTACTGCAAGTATCAAACCTATACCCCAGCCAATTCCAATTTTTATTAAAAATTTAATTGCTTCTTTTTTTTCTTCTTTGTTGCCAAACATTAATCTATCTAATGAATTTATAAATTTATCATAAAATCCTAATATAAATGCTATTGTTCCTCCCGATACTCCTGGTACACTATCTGCTAGTGCCATACAAAAACCTCGTATTCCGTTAATTATGTACTCCATAGTTCCTCCTTCATTCTATTTAGATTTTCCACCCATCTATAACTATATTTAATATATTCTATTTAAATATAAAGCTATTATTTAATACTGTTGTGCTATAAATAAATAGCACATCTTGAGTATCAAATTCGATATATTGGCTTAAATCGCTACTTCTTATATATCGTATATCTATCAATGTTATTTTTTTATACCCTTCTGTAAATAATGGTACTAAACTACTTGCAAAAGAGTCCCTAAATACTATTAATTCTTTATCTGTTTTTGCATTTGAGTTTCGAATTTCAAGTAGTGGTGTTGCTCCTGATAAATATATGTCATATTTATCGTAACTATTAATCTTTTCTAAATTATATATTGAATTTTCTTCTTTAGTTTCATAATTATATACAATTGCAGTATCAATTATGCTATTTGTTAATATATTAATACTATCTTTTTTTGTTTTTATTGGTAACTGTCCTGAATATATTCCTTCAAAATCAGTTATATATTTTTTATTATATGCTGTTGTTATTCTTTCTTTAAATTTCATTTCTGTACTGATTTTTCCCAATATCTTTATTAGGTTTTCTTGTTTCCAGTGTATATCTGTTATATAGTAATCTTCCAAACTTAATGTGTCAAAAATATTTATGTACTCTGCATTTATAATGTTTTCTTTCATTATATTTTCTATTTTTTCATAGTCCATTTTTATATATTGTTCTTCATTTGAAAAATAGTTTTTATCTGGCACTATTGAATAATACACATTATTGTTTTTTAAGTATTTTTCACTTATTTGGTTTATTTTCTTTGTTGCATTTAATATTGATTTTTCATTTAGTGGATATTCTATTTTTATTATACTATTATCTTTCATATACAAGTTATTGTTATCGTTCTTAAAAAACACATCAAACTCGGTTATTGCTTTCAACTTTCTAAAATCTTCTCTTTTTATTATTTGGTCTGTTGTATATTTTTCAAATTCTTTGAAAAAGCTTCCATCTAAGAGTTTTTTACTTGTTATTTCTGGAAATTTTGCTAGTTTTCTTCTTTCTGATATAGAAATTTCATTATCTTGTTTCAACATATTGCTTACAAAAATCACCAGTAATAATACTATAAATATAATTGTTACTATTATATCTTTAATTTTATCTGACATATATTATTCTCCTTAAAATCTGAAATATAAAAATGGGTTATATGAATTATCTACTAAGTATGCTGTAACAATTAAAATTATTAAAACTATAAATATTGGTTCTAATAAATTTATTATTTTCTTTATTTTTATATTTCTATTTAAACCATTTATAATATTTTTTATTAGTGGAGTTGCTCCTATTATTGCTATAACAAAAATTACAGCATAGCTTTTTAAATAATACAATGTATAGGTGTTAATAATAGGTTCTCCATTTACTCCAAATAATCCTAATATCTGATGTTTTGCTTGTCCAATATTATTACTATTGAATATTATAAAGCTTATCATTACAATAAATAACACATATATATGATTTAATATCTTTGGTGTTTTTTCTAATTGTTTCAATAAGAAAAACTTTTCTATTATTAATAATACTGCAAAAAGTAATCCCCATAATATAAATGTCCAGTTTGCACCATGCCATAAACCTGTTAAAAGCCATACTATAATGATATTTCTTAATAACTTAAATTTACCTACTCTATTTCCTCCAAGTGGAATATACACATAATCCCTAAACCAGCTACTTAATGAAATATGCCATCTTCTCCAAAACTCAGTTATATTTTTTGATATATATGGATAGTTAAAGTTTTCTAAAAAATTAAATCCAAATATCTTTCCGAAGTCCTATTGCCATATCAGAATATGCCGAAAAGTCAAAATATATTTGTAACATAAATGCTACTCCATAGATCCAATAAAATATCACACTTAAATCATTAGATTGTAAAAATATTTTGCATAGTTCACCCAATTGGTTTGCAATTAAAATCTTTTTTGCTAAGCCTATTGAAAATCTTCTTGTTCCTAATGCAAAATTTGCAAATGAATGTTTTCTGAATTTAAGCTCTTTTTCTATATCTATATATCTTACAATTGGTCCAGCAATCAGTTGAGGAAATAATGCTACATATGTAGCTAAGTTTATAAAGCTCTTTTGAACTTCTACTTTACCATTATATACATCTATTACATAACTTAATATTTGAAATGTATAAAAAGATATACCAATAGGTAATGCTAAAGTTAATAACATTATATCTGTATTTAAAAGAGAATTTATATTTAAAATTATAAAATTTGAATATTTAAATAATCCTAATAATCCCAGACTAATTAATATTGATGATAACAAAAATCCTTTCTTATATTTTGGATATTTGTTTATTAAAATTCCATGTATATATGCTGATACAATTGAAAATATCATTACCAATATATATACTGGTTCTCCATAAAAATAGAAAAATAGTGAACTTAACAGTAATACAAAATTTTTTAACTTCTTTGGAGAACAAAAATATATTATAAGTACACATGGCAAAAAATAATATAAAAAACTAATACTTGAAAAAAGCACATTTTCCTCCTATTTACCTAATAATAAAGCCTCTCAGATGAACTCAATTCTAAGTCCACTTTAAGAGGCTTTATATTAATTCTTTATCTTAAATTTCTGTTGTTTTTACTAATTCTTCGCCTACTTTACCACCTACAAGATTTTTAAATTCATTATATACTGGAGTTGCCCATTCATCAGATGCCATAACTAAGAATATTACATCTTTATAGTTTGTAACATATACCTTTTCTGCTTCAACACAAATCCATTTTCTTGTATTTATATTGTCTATCATTTCTTGTTTCATTGATTCTATATCTGCTTTTTTACTTGTTGTTTTTACCATTACTAATGAATATGCTTGTGAGCTCATCATAGGTTCTGAAACTACAATTGTCTCTACATTATTTGTGCTTTTCAAACCTGTATACATACTAACTTCATCAGCATTATCTTTGTTTACATCATAAGTTTGTAAACTTGGAAGTTTTCCTGCTAAGTTTTCGTATATTTTGTCAATTAAATCTTTCATTTCTTGTTCTGTTTCTAGTTTTACTGCATTTTTTTCTTTTTTATTCAACATAAAAAAGATTCCACCAATAATTGCTGCTATTATAAGAATAACAATTATTGTTATTACAACATTTTTTTTCATAAATATTTCCCCCTTTTTTTTATTTTAATATAGCATATAAATATAAAAAAAGCAACATATATTTGTTGCTTTTTTTATCTATTTATGTATTAAATAAAATTACCATATACATTACATAGAAAACAAGATATACTAATCCATTTCCTCTGTTCATTTCATTTTTAGGTGGTATTATTGGGAATAATGATAGTAAAACCGTTCCTGCAATTAATACTGTCATATCTATATTATATTTAATATTATATGTTATAGGATTAATTATTGATGCAGTTCCTATAATTAACAGCATATTAAAAATATTTGATCCTATTATATTTCCTATTGCTATATCACTATTTCCTTTAAAAGCTGCTGTAACACTCGTTACTAATTCTGGCAAGCTTGTTCCTATTGCAAGTATTGTTAAACTTATTATTTGTTCGCTTATTCCAAAATGATTTGCAATAATAACACTATTGTCTACTGTTAAATCTCCTCCAAATTTTAAAGCAATCACTCCTAAAATTACATATATTATACTTTTTAACATTGATATGTTAGTAGTATCTTCGCCTCTTATATTTTGTGCTTCTTTATCAAACTTATCTGCATTTTTCCCCATTATTATTGTATAAATTATAAATAATGCAAATAAAATGAGTAAAATTATTGCCTCTGTTCTTGATATTCCTTCTCCAGTATTACAAAGAGTCATAAAAATTATAGTTAAAGTTAAGCATAAAGGTATTTCTATAAGTCTTGTTTCTTTCTGAAATTTTACAGGCTTAATTACTGTAGACAATCCTAAAATTAACAATAGATTACACACATTGCTTCCAATTACATTTCCCATTGCCATATCTGAACGTCCTTGTATTGCTGACGTAACACTTACAAATAGTTCTGGCATAGATGTTCCTATTGAAACTATTGTTAATCCAATTAAAATTTCTGGTATATGAAATTTTTTTGCAATATTACTAGAACCTTCTACTAGAAAATCTGCTCCTTTTATAAGTAGTATAAATCCAATTATTATTAAAATTACTGGTAAAACCATTATTTCAATTCCCCTTTCGTATTGTTAAATTAGCATAAAAATAGAGACTTTAGGTCTGCATTTTTTGTATTTGCAAACAAGTCTCATTATTTAAAATAAAGCCAGATAGATATCTATCAGGATGTTGACTTTACTACATAATTTATATGCCAATTACTCCCTTATTTTTATCGTTTAAGATTATACTACATTTTATGTCTTTGTACAAGTATTTATTCTAATATTTTATAAATTTATAGTATCGCATCATTATAATATTTTTTTATCTTAAACATATTAATTACTTTTTACTTTCTAAAATTTTCTTAGCATATGAGCATTCTGCTACAACATTTTTACCATTTTTTAATGCATTTTCTATAACGCTTTCCACTAATTTTCTCGCAATTCCCTGTCCCTGATATAAATTACTAACTTCTGTATGAACTATATTCCATTCTTCTCCGTGTTCTATGAAACTGCATTCTCCTATTTGATTATTTCCATCATATACAATTGATTTGTTTTGTTCTTTTTCAAACTTAATTTCAATCATTTTATACCTCCATTTTATAATATTCTTTTTAAGTCATCTTGTATCATATCATCTATAGTGTAATTTATTACTCTAATTTTTGTTCCAAATCATAATATATTCTAGTTCTTTTGTGTCTTTATCAATATTTTCTTCTTTTTTGATAAATCCATTGTGTTTATAGAATTTAATGGCATTTGTGTTTTTTTGATATACTTTCAACATTAGATTATTCCTATTTTCTTTTACTTTATTTAACAAAGCTTTTCCTATTCCATTATGCTGATGTTTTGAATCAACAAAAATTCCTTCAATATAGTTATTGTTTAGCCCTATAAAGCCTATTACTTGTTGTTTAAGTACATACACATATAGCTCTGCATTTACTATAATTTCCTTTACATAGTTATAGTTAGTTTTCCAATATTGTTCTGAAATAAATTTATGAGCTTTTATATTTTCATTTTGCCATATTTGCATAACCTCATCTATATCATATTTTTCAAATTGTCTTATCATATCTTCTCCTTATAATTCATCAATTATAATACTCTAAATAGTCTTATATGATTTTTATTATTATACCACTTCTTTTCAATTTTTCAAACTTATATAAATGAGATTTAGATTAAAAAATTTGAAGAATGTAATATCATTCAATATGCTGTTGCTTAGTTATATAAAAATAAAGTGACCTATACAAAAAATATATAGCCACTTTATTTTTTGTCATCTCGATTGATTATAATTTATCTATTTTACTATAAATAGCATAAACTATCATTACTTTTTTCTTATCCATTTAGATTTCTCCAATTAAACAAATTGTAATTTGTCTTATTAAACTATATTCTCTCCTAATATAATTTTAGGCATTGTAATTAAGCATCTATTCCATCTTTTATAAAATTTTTCTATACCTAATTTTGATACTTCTGCATGAACTTCTTTACTTTCCAAAGTCCAATGCAAGATATATGTTACTTTGTCAACATATCTAGTCAATTCGACTGGTGGTATTCCTTCCTTAACTGCATTAAAATCTTTTTGTCTATGAGTCCTTTTTATATATTTAACATCAATAACACCTTTTTGAGATTTATAAAATTCTGCTACTTCTTTCATTAGTTCTTCTACTTCATCTTGTTTATTTATTTTTACTTCATAAATACATATTTCATTAAACATATTTCTCACCTCTAAAAATTGTAATTTAGCGATTACTTTTATAATCAATATTGGCTAATTTTGCCTGTTTACACAAATCTTTTGTCTGTATTTTATATTGTTTTCCATCTTTTATTGTATAAGTGCCACATTGCCTAAACTCAAAACTAACATTTTTTCTTATACATTGTTCTCTAATATCTAATGCCCAGTCATAATTAAATACCCTAGCATTTATGTCAGATTCTCCACCAACAACTACTAACTCAATATTATCAAGATATTTTTCAATGTCTATTTTCTCTAATAATGGCTGTGCTGTTATACATTTATGTTTTATTGGTAAATCTTTAAAAATTGATAATTTATAATCAGCATTTTTTTGATTTTCAATAGTACAACATACAACTACATTATCATATCCATCATTCCAGTCATCTGGAATACATTTCATAAATCTATCAATTCTTTTTGTTAGAAACAAAAAAGTACAGTCCTGTCTTTCTTTAATCATTTTCCAACATTCATTTCTCCACTTATCTGCTTCTTCAATAAGAAAATCCGTAGAAAAACATAAATAAACAATTCCAGATTTCATTTTATAATTGTCATTTTTTAATTTTTCTATTGGTTTTTCAAAGTCTTTTGTTTTTACTATTTCGTTTGTATCAACATTTCTTTTGAAATCTCCTTTATGAATATAGCAATGTAAACAACCATCACTACATTTTTTACAACCTCGCCAAGCATTCCACATTGACATATTTATACCACCTTAAAATCTTGATTTTTCATAATTATATGGAATACTCGTTCCTACAACTACATCTTCTATTTTTTCTATAATTAACCAATCGTCCATATTTCCTTGATGGTCAAAGTCTAATGCTGTAATTTCTTCTACATTTTTAAATTCAACTAAACACAAGCATTTTTTATGCCATCTTTCTTTTTGCTTATCAGTTAGCTGTAGTTTATTGTTATTATCTTCAATAGTTTTTGTTATTTCTTCATCACTTAATTTTACATAGTTTTGAACATCTGTTACAATTGCCTTTGCTGTTATCTTTTTTGTTCCTTTTTCCATAAAATAAAGTATTTCATCTTTGAATACTCTGCTATGTGGTATTTTTCTTCCTGCTGCACCTCGTATAATCATTGTTTTACTTCCATCTAAAATCTTATTTAATTCTTTTGACTTATCATCACAATATACTAAATGTACCATATTTTAATACTCCTTTTTATTTTTAATCTCAACGATAACTTACTATTTACATTATTAATTATTTTTCATAAACGCTTTTAAATATTTTATTTTTATATTCTTTATTAGTACCATTTTCAATCAAAATCTTGTTCTAACATATTATAATCAACTTGTAATTTATATAACTTCTTTTTTATGATTTAAGTGTATTCCAATATGTCCAATTCCTAATATAATTACTGATATAAATAAGAATAAATTTTTACCATATACACTTAATAATAAAAATGCGATTACAGGTAGCGTAGCACCTGCAACTAGTACTCCTAATAAATTGCTATACATATCTTTCATTGTTTTATTGCTTTTAAAATATCTAATCCAATATATTTCATATAAAATCATTATAATAAAAGCAATTAATAGTATAATAGTCCAACTAGATATTTTATTTATATTAAAATTACTAAATATCAATGATAAACAAGTTACTAACATTTCTCCAATTCTTTCAAATAGTAGTAACACTTTATTTTCATTTTTAACATACTTGTCATACTCTTTTGGCTTGTTTTTACTCCATATAATATTAGGTATCATTAACATCAATAAAAATATTAAACCTATATATGAAAATCCAAAGTTAATATTCATTATTTTATCTCACTTTCAAGTTGTAATTTGTCTATTTTACAATGAATCTATAAATTGCATAAACAACCCATATAAGCCAAGAATATACCCAAGCCTTAAATATAATACTTACCATTAAATATACAATAGCAACTATTATTGCTATTACCCAGTTCATTATTTTTTTCTTATCCATTATTATTTACCTCCTCGATACATTGTAATTTGTAATTATCTATGACTTATATAATTTAATGTTTTAGTTGTTAATGGTTTGAATATTAAATACATAATATATCCAATACTTCCACCTATGACATTGGTTATTAAATCTGTTATATCAGCTGATCTAAAACCATTTATTAAAGGCTGTAATAACTCAATTCCTAGACTTAATAAAAAAGTATAAAAAACAACTTTTAATAGTCTAACATTTTCTTTTTTTACTAAAGACATTAAAAAACCAAAAGGAATTGTCATTATCACATTTAATCCCACTTGTCTAATAAAATCACCTCTACCATTTAAAACATCAATAAATGGAACTAAATTCATTGAATCGTATGGGTGATTAAATATAAATGGTAAAGATGTTATTATAGGCATTAAGGTAAAAAATAATACAAAAGATAAGTATATATACATTAAAGTATTTACAAGCAGTACATCTCTACCTTTTTCTTTCCATTTCTTATAAAATTTCCAAAAATATATTATTATTAAAACTGCAAAATCTACTAACTCTTTCATTTTCTTACCTCCCCTCCAAATTACTTCTTTTGTTATCATTATATAATAAAAGGTAGATAATTTCAACTTATTATCTACCCTATATATTGTAATTTGTTATTAATTGTAAGTTAGTGCTTTTATTATAACGTTATTATAAAAAAATGTATACGAAACTAGTTAAAAAAATAATAAGCTAGAAAAGTATTTTGTAAACTACTTTTCTGACTTATTTCTCTATTTTAATATTTTTAAATATAAAACTTTATTAAAACCTTTAATTTGTCTAATAATAGACAAACCGCCTTTGAAAGGCCCTTTTCAAGGGGGAATCTCTCAAAAGCGGTTTGTCCTCTTTCTTCGCTATTTAGCTTAAAGCATGTGTTTACCTTATTGGTAAACTTTCCAAGCAACAGTCGTTGCTTGAAGAAGTTGGTTGATTGGAAGCCTACGGTATCCAACACTGGAATCTATGACAATTGCTTCCTGGTTTTGAATAGCTACCAGAATGATACAATGTTTTTCTTTTCTGTCAGAATCATTCCAGTAAATATTATTCTCGACCCACATTGGGACAAAATGTCCTTCTTTCAAGTGTTGATACATATTTACGACGTGCATGAATCTAGTTTCGCAAACTTGTACAACCCGTTTGTGGCAGTAATCTGCAATAATATTATCCAGCAGAATATGCCTTTCTCTAACGCTTACAGGTTTGCCCAGATACTCAAAGATTTTTTCTATGCTGTCTAAGTCAGTTGGATGTCCCTTCTCTTCGAGAGCTGCCATTGCTTCTTTGGACGTAGCAATAGGACTGCAAAATGTCTTTTGGGAATTTTGGAATCGCCAAGTTCTGTATCCTTTTGCGACTACAGCATCTCTTAAATTCAACATTGAAGTTTCGATGTTGTAGTAGTCCAAAAGCTGTTTTGCAACAAACACAAGGCAAGCAAAATGTTCCTTGTCGTTTACTGCGCCGAATTGTTCTTCCTGCCATTTTGGATTGGATGCCATATAGATAGCATCAGGAATATACCCCACTACATTTGGTGCTTGTCCCCCTCTCTCAAGTTCATTTTTTACAGACCTTGACCAGATTTCTGCCATTGATTTTGCTATGTCTTTCTGTGCTTCATATTGAATCTTTGGAATCATACATGGAGTCAAACACCCCAATGAATCCAAATCTTCCATTTGGCTTCACACCTTTCATTTTTACTCACGAACTTTCGTGGCTATTTTATTATATCACATTTTACATAAAATGTTAAATATATTTTTTATTTCTTCTTTTTTGGTTTTGGAACAGGTGTTACTTTTTCAATTTCACTTACGATAGTTTTACAAAAATCTGAATTATCTATATCTAATATATAATGCTCTTTTGCACCTTTATATGGGTAGCCTTCTTCTGCATTTTCCATCATTTCTTTTATACAATCTAATTCTTTAACAAACACAGTATTATTACATACTATAATAACTGGTTTATCATTAACATATACCATATATTCTCCAAACATTTTTTTATATCTAATTTCTCCAACACCTTTTATTTGTTCACATACATATTCGATGTATTCATTTGTTGTAGCCATTTAAATCACCTTTCTATTTAATATTATCATAAATTTTAAAACCTAATATTTCTATTATAAGTCCATCTTTATATCCTGTTTCTGAATCTTCATCTAATCTATGTACTTTCAAAACTTTGTATGTTATAGCTTTATATACAACTGTTCCACCATCTTTTAAATGATATGGTATTGGAATTAGAAGTACTAATAATACTATCATCCCTCCCAATATCAACAGTTTCTTATTCAATTTATTTTCCTCCTTTCATTGAAAATTTTTGTAGTTTCGCAATAAATTTATTAATGTTTTTATTTAATATTTCTATTTTTTTATTTTCATCTACAGTTTTGCTTACCATTTTCACAATAAATTTATCAATCCCTTTTTGTTTTTGCATATCAAGTTCTCCTCCAAATGTAGTATATATGATGGCTTTATCTAATAACTCATTTGGAATATTTTGTGTATAATATTTTTTCCAATTTTCATTAAATCCACAACAAATAAAATATGCAGTATTCTTTGATTTTAAAATTTCCTTATTAGTAGATAAAAATTTCTTTATCTTTTTATCTATTATTCCCATTCTAATTGGAGTACCTATAATAATTAAATCATATTTAATTATGTCTTCATTTTTAGTGGATATATTTACAGCAGTAGAATTTTCTAATTGTTTCTCTATATCCTTAGCACATTTTTCTGTTGTTCCTGTTTTACTTGCATAAATAATTAAGGTTTTCACTTTATTTCCTCCTTAAACTTAAGTTTTCACAATCATAACACAAAAGCAAGTAATGTTCAATCATTACTTGCTTTTTTAGATATGTATTATAATTTTTTCTTCATTTCACTACCTATATTTCCTCATGACCATAAATTTCAATTTCAGCAGTTGGAATACTAATTCCTAGTAGTTTTCCTGTTCCTATTTCGTAACTTTCATCTTGTACTCCCGCAATTTTATAGTAATCTTCTAGGTTTATTTTAATATATTTAGGATTATTAATAAAGGCTTTATTATTGACATCAATATATCCTAAAATGAATTCTGGTCTTAATAAAAACTGGTCTTCTCCATTTTTCGTCCAAACTGGATATCCATTTTTTCCTGTCAATTTTGAAAGCGAAATCATAACAAGATATTTTCGATTCCAGTGTGGCCAATTTTTTAATTTAGCAAAAAGTAATTTATCTTCTGGGAATATCATTTCAGAAGTATAATACATTTCTGGGAAATCACATTGTAGACCTTTTTTAATAATTTGTTCTGCATCTTCGCCTGTTATAGTTCCATGTACAAAGATAAAATTACTTTCACTTTGTTCTCTAAAAACCGAATAAATTCTATTTACAAATTCATCTCCAAAATATTCCTTAGCACTAGTTTCATTATCAAACATATAACTTTTTCCATACTTTCTTATATATTTTTTATATTTTTCTTTTTAAATGTCATAAATGCTGGTATTATCATTATTAAGAAGTATCCTATACATAATGTTATAGCAAATAATAAGCTTGTTCCTTGCATATTTGGTAATCTTCCATAGAAAAACTGTGATAATTCCCAGTTTGGTGTTATAAAATATTTAAGCCATGCAATATCAAATGAAAATGCAAGTTGATTTATTATTTGTGACGCCATATATCCTAATATTGATATTGTTATTGCTACTGCTGTATTTGTAAATATTGCACTTATTGCAAATGCTAATGTTCCTATTAGGATGTATATTGGTAATCTTCCTAAAGCATTTAATAGCATTCCTTGTACTAAGTTCATTTCTACAATTGAACCTGTATTATGGTTATATTCTACTGCTGGAATACTTAATGAATCAAATCCAAAGAATATTCCTCCGACTATAAATTGCATTATTCCTATTGCAAGCATTATAAATATTATTGTTAGCATTACAACTATAAATTTAGCAAATAATATTTTAGTTCTCCTATATGGTTTTACTAATAATAATTTTATTGTTCCTTTATTAAATTCCTCACTTACAATTGCTCCTGCAATTAATACTACTGTTATTATTATAAATAATTCATATTCAGAGAACATATCTAATAGTGTTCCTCTTAAGTTTGAATTATTAAGTATATCTTTATCATTTTTAATTACATATAAAGCTTTCTCCATATCTTCTTTTGCTTCTTGATATGATTTTTGTTCACGATATTTTCTATTTTCAGTATTTTGTTCATAGTCTACTACTTGCATTTTATTACTTGAATATCTTGATAATGCTGCGTTTTTGTAATTGTTTCCATATTCTATGTTATAGTCTAATCTCATTTGTAATGTTTCTAATTGTACTTTTGTTGTAAAATCTTCCTCTGACAATGCTATATTTTTCTTCATATTGTTTAATTCTTCTTCTGCAAATGTTCTCCAATTTCCTTCATTTATTCTTTTTAAAAACTCATCATATTTTTCTTGTGCTTCTGCGATTCTGTCACTATTTTTATCTTGATATGTTGTGTAATTCAAATCTGATATATAGTTTCTTCCATAATTCAATATTATTTCATATTGCCATGAATCTTTATCATATTGTTTTGCCAAATTGTATGTATCTAAATCTGTCTTGTTATTTATATATATACTAACTTCTTCTGGATTATCTGGATTAAGACTTTTTTGTTGTTCTTCTAATACCTCTATATATCCTTCAGAAAAATAGTCTCCATTCATATTATATATATATTTATATATAACATTTGTAAGTATTGTAAATGCAAATGTTACAATAAGCATTACATATATACTTTTCTTTTTAAATATCTTAATTATTTCATTTTTAATTAAACTACTCAATTACGTTCCCTCCTGTCTTTTTCAAGAATGCATCTTCTAGTGTTAATATTTCTTCCATTACTGTGTATACTTTTTTGTTGTTTTCTACTAATTTTTTAATAATTTGTGGCACTTCTTCTCTTTTTATGTGAATTCTAAACTTTTTATCATCTATTTTTTCTATTTTTATTTTTAGTATATCTTCTATTTTTTCTAGATTATCAAGTTCTATAATATATGACTGTTCCACTTTCTTTACCTTATTTATATCACTTGTTTCCACTACTTTACCATTCTTTATTATAGTTACTATATTGCAAAAGCTCTCTAATTCAGCTAAGTTATGACTAGAAATTAATATTCCCATTTTTTCTTTTTGCGCAAGTTCTTTTATTAAATCTCTTAATTCTTTTATTCCTTCTGGATCTAGTCCATTTGTTGGTTCATCTAAGACTAAAAGATTTGGTCTATGTAAAATTGCCTGTGCAATTCCGAAGTCTTTGTCTCATTCCTAATGAATATTTAGATACTTTATCATTTATTCGTTGTTCTAGTTTAACTAGTCTTACAACCTCATCTATTCTTTTATCATCTACATCTTTATACATGTTTTTTATCAATTTAAGATTCTGTTTTCCTGTTAAATACATATATAAATCTGGATTTTCTACAATTGCTCCAACTTTTGCTATTGCTTTTTCAAAATTCTTCTTTATATCAAATCCGTTTATTTCTACCTTACCACTTCCAATACTTTGAAGTCCTAATATTAATTTAATAGTTGTTGTTTTACCTGCTCCATTTGGACCAATAAATCCTAATATGTCTCCTTCATGAATATTCAGAGAAACATTGTCTAATATTTGTTTTTTGCCAATTTTTTTACATAAGTTTTCACATTTTAAAATTAAATTACTCATTTTTATTCTCCTTCTTATATAATTTTATAAAATTCTATTCATAAAAATAATGATAGTTTATATTTTTATCTAATTCAACATTTTTAATTTGTGCCATTTCATCAATTGTAACAAAAGCATATCCTTCTTGTTCTAATATTTCCATTGCTCTTAGAGTAGCATCTATCGAAGTATCATATATGTCATGTAATAAAATTATTGCTCCATCATGAACATTATTCAATATATATTCAACAATTTTATCTGCATCTTTACTTTTCCAATCTTCAGTATCCAAATTCCATAAAATTGTATACATATTATAAATATTTTTAATATCACTATTTGTATTTCCATAAGGTGGTCTTATAATTGTTGGTTCTACTCCAATTACTTCTTTTATAACATTATTCGTATTTTGTACTTCTTCTAAAATTTTAGTTTCATCTATCTTAAAAAAATTTCTATGGCTGTATGAATGACTTCCAATTTGATTCCCCATATCATATGCTCTCTTTAAAGTATCAGTATTATTGTTTATTCTATTACCTACTACAAAAAATGTAACTCTTGCATTATATTTATCCAGGTTATCTAGTAGTTTGTTAGTAGTCTCACTATTGGGACCATCATCAAATGTAAATGCAACTAATTGTTTACCTTGAAATTGTTCTAAGTTTCTTTTTGGAACAGTTTTAGATGTTTCTGTTTGAGTTTCTTGTATTTGATTATCTATTTCATTTTCAAGAGTTTCTGTACCTATTCTGTTTTGTCCATCATCTATTTTACTGTCTACATTAACTTGTGTTTCATCTTCAATAAAAATATCTATGTTTTCCTTTGAAGCTTCTTTTTCTTCAGCAAAAACTGATTTAATACCTTTATTTTTTTCTTTGACTATATATTCTATTGCCCCAAATCCATTGATTCTATCTTTTTTGGCTACTTTTAAATTATCATTTTTTTCCGCTTGAAAAATTTTTTCCTTTGATAGGAATATTAATATAGACGCAACTAATAAAACCACTGCAATAATGATGGCAAGAACTATTTTACCATATTTAGTTAATCTATTTTTAGTTACGATTACATACTCCATCTTTAACTCCATTTGATTATTTTAATTTTATATATGATTTTCAGATTAACTATAGCACAAAACATAATAATTATCAAATATTTTTATAATCTTTTACTCAAAAAAGAAATAATTATTAAATTGCTTCCTAAATAAAATTTTATTTACCTCTATTACTCATAAGAAATGAACCCTCCTTATTAAACAAATTTTGTGTAACAATTTGGGTTCACTTCAAAAAAATCTGCTATTTAATTTGTAAATTATATATTATTTTGTTTCACCTATCTGCTTCTTTGTTCTGTCTATACTTTATTTAACATATTTAGTGGTTCAATTTCATTTTCTACAAAAAATATATCTTTTCCATTATTGCTTTCATATATAAAATCTTTTAATGGCTTACTTGTCATATAATTTTTTTGTGATTCGTATTCCAATATGTACAAGTTCCAATATATCATCTTCAAATTGTACTTTGCATTACACATTAATCAAAAAATTTTATACCTTTTTTCGCGTAAAAAAAATTCCAACAATTGTTCCAATAAGGATAATTGGTGCTATCCTTACAAAAAGCCATTCAAACATATGAAAATTAACTCCTATAACAGCTTTTTCTGGATTACTATAATTCCAATCTAAGTATGGACTATTTAACACTATTATGCCTATGAAAGTCATTATTATGATTGCAGCTAATAAAATTAGTACCCAATGAATTATTTTTCGCCTCGAATTCTTTCTTTGTGATAGTTGCAAGTTTATTATCTCTAACTTCTCAGAAATTGCTTTTAAATCATCAACGTTAGACTCAGAAATATTTTCTCCAAGTAGAATACTTACAGGAGTTTCAAATACCTCTGATATAGAAATCAACATTTCGGAGTCAGGAACTGATAAGCCTTGTTCCCATTTAGAGATGGTTTGTCTTACCACATTCAACTTGATAGCAAGTTCTTCTTGTGAAAGTCCTTTTGATTTTCTAATCGATTTAATGTTTTCTTTTAACATTTTTATACCCTCCTTTGATTAAAACTATTGTATGATGAAAAGTCCGTTGCTACAAGCAATGCATATTAACATTCAAAATTTATAGTTGTAAAATGCTGTTGGGTATATTATACTGTTCACACAAAATCTCACAAAAGTAGCTATTATCAAATAGTTTCTTTTATATCTTTGTTGATATATTTAAAATTCCTTAACTATATTTTCTTTATTTGTTACACCTACAAATGTTTTTGTCACTTCTCCATTTTTCATTATAAGCATAGTTGGTATACTCATAACATTATATTTTATTGCCAATTCTTCATTTTTATCTATGTCTATTTTTACAAATTTAACCTCTTTATATTCTTTTGATATTTCTTCTATAATTGGAGCCATCGTTTTACATGGCATACACCAAGTTGCATAAAAATCAACAAAAACTACTCCTCTTTCATTAATTACTTCTTTTTCAAATTGTTCAGCACTTTTAATTTCTATTATCTCCACGTTTTCTCCCTCCTTACTATTTTTTAAATCTTTTTCTAGTGTAGAATCTTCAATATTTTTGTTTGTTATATAATTGTATCCAGCAGTTATACCTATTAACAATATTATAAATAAAACAATTTCAATTATTAATTTTTTCTTTTTATTCATTTGCTTTTCCTCCTAAACAATTAACATTATTCCACTAAAAATTAGTATGATTCCTGCTATTTTATTAATAACATTATAATGTTTTTTGATGTGATTAAATGTATTTTTTAATTTTTCTAAGAATATAGATGTTAAAATAAACGGTATTCCTAATCCTATAGAATAAATAAATAGCATAAGTCCGCCTTTTAAAACATTCTGTGAAGTAGCACTCATCATTAATGCACTACTTAAAAATACTCCTACACATGGAGTCCAGCATACAGAAAAAAGCATTCCAAATATAATAGCTGAAAAAAAGCTTAATTTATCCTTATTCTTTTGAATCCCTTTAGATTTATTTAGTATTTTTATATTTAGTATTCCTATATAGTGCATTCCAAATAAAATGATTATAATTCCAAAAATTATATTTAAGTATCTAATATTAGTTGTTATTAATTTTCCTAATGTACTTGCAAATATACCCAATAATACAAAAACAATCGTAAATCCTGAAACAAATCCAAGAGAATTTATTACTGTTCTTCTCAAATCTTTATCTTGTCCTGCAAAATAAGATACATACATTGGTAACATTGGTAATACACATGGTGATAAAAAGGATGCAAATCCTTCTATAAATATAATAAAAAAATCCATCTTACCTCCCGTTTTATGTTTTCTAAAACAAGTATTTTTATTCAATTAAAACATTTATATTTAATATATTTTAGTTTAATAATTCTAGAATTTCTTTATGAATTAATCCATTTGTCCCAACAACACACTGTTTTTCCAGTTGTATAAAGTCTATATTTTCTCCATTAATTTGTGTGATTTTTCCTCCCGCCTCTTCAATAATTAAACAAGATGGCATAACATCCCATAAAAAGCAGTTTAATTCACAATGAATTTCAATTCTTCCACATGCTACATAGCAAAGACCTATAACTGTAGAAAAAATCTTTTCAACATTCATAATATTATCAAGTAAATTTTTATGTATGTTACAATGTAATTTTCTAAAATCTTCTTGTCTATTATTAAATCCAATAACTGCAAGAGATTTATTTAAGTTGTTTGTTGAAACATGAATTTGTTGCCCATTTAAATAAGCTCCTTTACCTTTTTCACATACAAATAATTCCTTTAGCCTAGGAATATACACAGCTCCTCCATATGGTTTTCCATCTTTTAGATACCCTATACTTACTGCGTAATATGACATTCCTCTTGAAAAATTCATAGTACCATCAAGCGGGTCAATTACCCATGTATATCCAGACTTGCCTTTTTTTGAACTTCCTTCTTCTGCTACGAACCCATCATCTGGAAACACTTCAGAGATTGCATTAATAATCATTCTTTCACTTGTTGTATCTGCAATTGTTAATACATCATTACATCCTTTTTCATGTGTTTGCATATCTCCTTTTTGTATTTCTAGAATAGTTTTTCCTGCTTCTTCTGCAATTTTTTTACTTAAGGTTGTTCTTTCATTAAACATTTTAATATTCTCCTTTTAATCACTCTATACACCTTGTAATTTTATTGTAATTTAATCTATATTCTCTGAAATCCAATCAAAGTATTTCTTTCGTTTTAAAATAGATAATTTGTATTTATCTCCATTTTTCATTGTAACTAAAATTCCAAATGGAAAGAATGGTGGTGTTGTACAAGTTTTTACTTTATCAATATCTTTCATATCAATTTCCCAACTTACACTTTCTGTTCCAATTAATCCAGATGCTAAAAACGCAATACGTTTATCAGTAAAATAATATTTTCCTGAAACCTGCCTATTAATACTTATTTTCGGCATTTTCCAGCAGTCTCCTGAAACTTTACCTGCAAATAATTGCTCATTATCAGCCACTTCAAACACTTTTTTTCCCATATGTTTTCCTCCAAATCTTTATTATATAATTTATTATTTTGAACTAATAAATATTATCATAAAAGGAAGCAATTTTCAACTTGCTTCCTTAATACAAATATTTTTTAATCGTTTATTGTTATATTTCCACAATCACATTTTATTTTAAGTGTTATATTTGAATTTCTGTTGTTATTAGCTATATTTGTTTTTCCTAAATCAACATCTGCTTCTATGTATATATCATTTGTACTATTTATATCTACATTTCCAAGGTTTGCTTTTATACTAGAATTTTCTTGAATAGATATTCTGTCAATTTTGATATTGCCACAGTCTGCTTTTATTTCACATTTATTTAAAATTTCTTTTACTTCTATATTTCCATAATTACATTTTATTGTTGCATTTTTTATTTTTCCTACTTCTACATCTCCTGCATCACAGTTTATGTTTAGAGTAGAATTTTCTAAATCTGTAATTTCACAATTTCCATAATTATTTTTTACCTTTATTTCATTTGAATAATTTGATGGTATATAAATTATAATTTCATTTTTTCTTCCACCAAAAAGTTTAGTCTTTTTATGTGTATTATCTACATTCAATTTTCCATTGTTTAAATCTACTTTAGCATCATTACTATCATCTCCATAAAGAACAACTTTAATATTGTCATCTGAAGTTTCCTTTATTATAACATCGCCTGCATCTTCTCTAATTTCTATATTACTTACTTTTTCTAATTCAAATTGATTATCATAAATTACATTTGTGCTTTTTGATCCTAATCCAAACATTATTCCTCCTCTAAAACTTATTCTTCCCGTTAAACACATTACTAAAAACATTACTAAAAGAAATACTACTATAGAAAGTACAATTATTGCAGTAATAATTAATCCATTATTCTTCATCATCTTCATCCTCCTTTAGCATAAATACTAATTTAACAATTTGTTCTATCATTCCCATAATTATAAATATTACCCAAGTTATATGCCAAGCCATTGTTACAAAACTTACAATAAAGTATATTGATACTCCTATTGCACCAATAATATCATTTATTTGCTTTACCATTCTGTCTTGTTTTGCTTCTTTTTTTGTTTTTTCAAATTTTGGTATTGACATATAATGTTTCACAATTCTAGTTACTCCAAAACCAACCATTATTAAAAATGTACATCCTATTATAACAGGGTTCCACATCATGACAGTAGTTCCAATACCTGCAAATGCTATAGCAACAATAAATATTAGAATTGAACTACTAACTACTTCAGCTGATTTTTGTTTTATTTGATTTCTATTCATATTTGTATAGTCTTTTTCATCCTCTTCTCCTCTAGTAAACAAATGATTTTTTGCTTCACTCCAATTAAGTTCTTCTTTGTTTTCATTATTATTTGTTTCTTTACTTTCTCCTTTTAACAATTCATTTGGTGATATTCCATATAGTTCACATAGCGGAAGTATCTTATCAAAGTCTGGTGTACTTTGATTTGTTTCCCATTTTGAAACTGTTTGTCTTGTTACATTCAATTTTTCTGCAACATCATCTTGCGTTAAATTTTTAGTTCTTCTTAATTCAAATAGTTTTTCTCCTAAATTCATTATTTTTATCCTCTCTTTCTCTGATTAAAATTATACCTCTTTTTTTAGTTGCATTCTATCAATTCAAGTTGGAAATTTAGCAACTAAAATTAACATTTCAGTATTTCCAAGCGTTTGAATGATTGTTTTTATTAGATAAAATTTTTCTTATTCTATTATTCATTAATTAAATTGTATCTTTTAAATATAGTAATTATCATACTATATACTAACTTTTTTCCTAATAATTCTCTAAATTTAGTTGTTTTATTTTTTCCTTCATTCCTTAATTTTTTCAATTCATTGCCTAAATTATCATATTCATTAAGTATATCATTTAAAGCTTTTTCAAAATTCTCCAATCGCTCCATTGCTCCTCCTATAGTTAATTAATTTGATTATATATCTAATAATGAAAGAATTACTTTATATTTTCATACAAAGTAACTCTGATTATTTATTATCTATTACAATTTCTTCTACAATTATGTGTTTTTGGTAAGCATTGACTATCTCTATTTATACAATTTATATTTTGCTCATGTATTTGGCAATATTCATTTTGCTCACAAATGTTACAATCTATCATTCTTTCTTGCCCATTTATGCAACTTTGATTATTTTCTCTTTTATTAATTCTATTGTTTCTTATTTCTTCTCTAAGTTCTTGATTCCTACCTAACCCTTCTTGCCTTGATAGTGCTTGAACTTTTGAGCTTGCAAATATTAAGCCTAATACTAATAAAATAGAAATACAGAAATAAATTATTAATTTTTTCTTCATAAAAATAGTTTCCTCCTTATTTTAACCATATAAATAATATCATAAAGTGAAATATTTATCAACTAGACAAACTATCTATGCTGTAAATTTTATTATATTTTTATAAGTTGTTTTTATTCTTTCTTTTTTGCCTTCATTTTTGAAGTATACATAGATGATAAAATTAACATTCCAAAAGTTCCAAATAAAAATACAAAGTAAATAATGGCAACTGGAGAAGTAGATTTTATTCCTTCAACATTCGCATATAGTTTATCATTAGACAATAATGCTTTCACACTTTTCCCTTCATAATATCCTGCAAGACCATGAACATTTTTTAGTTCATACTCTTTTCCTTCATATTTTACTTTAACTTCATAGAAATTTGTTCTAGACCCTGTTTTTTTATTCACAACTTGTTTAGTAGAAGTATTAGTAACAACTGCTACAACTTCTTCATAACTTACTTCTGCTTTATTCATTAAGAACCAAAAAACAATAGTTAAAATCAAACAAACTACTGTAAGAATCCACATAATTGCAATCTTTTTCTTCATTTCTATTTAGCCCCCCTCATTGTTTAAATTATATTACTTATTTATATATTTTTCAATATAGAAAATAGTACTTTTTTATTTTCTATAGTTCTTACTGACGTTCTCTGTTCTTCTCTTATTGCTCTATATCTTTCATCTTTTATATCAATCACAATAGCAATAAATTCATCTATACCGATACTGTCTAAAACTTGTTCCTCTCCTGGATCTGGGCAATAATTAACTTTACTCCTAAAATTCAATCTTTTTTCAATATCTGGGCTTAATGCAATAGAAATTCTGCCTTCTATAAATTCCTCAAAAGCTGTATCTTCTACTCTTTCACCTCTTTTGCAGATAGAAACATAATTATTTGTCATATCAACATCAGCATAATTTATATGATATCCAAATTCTGAAGGATACTGAATGTTAAGTTCTTTCATTTTTTCTCTTGAATATATTCCTTTATGTTGTAATATACTGTTTAGTTTTACCATACTAAGATATAAACCGTCTTTTGGATACATAACAAAATTAACTTCTAATCCAGATAAACCGTGAAAAAAAGCTTCATTTAAATCTATTACCTGTTTATTCATTCATCTATGCTCCCCTTTATAAATTTATATTTTTAAATGATAACACACAAAAAAGGATTTATCAAATTGTAAATTCTTCCTCTTTAATTCTCTATATGTCATTCTCATTGTCTCAACTTTCAAAAACAAAAAATAGCAGACTACAGCCTGCTATTTTTATATCTTAAAACTAATATTGACTTTTAAAGGGATGTTTTAGTTTATTTTTTATTTGATTATTAATTATTTTCATTGCTATATCGTATACATTTTCTGCGTCGTCTTCATTTAATTTAACTTCTTTCTTACTTTATAATTCAAATTGTGAATTATATAAATCTGCATAGAATCCATTTTTCAGCATTAATTCTTCGTGATTTCCTTGTTCTATTATATTTCCATCTTTCATTACCAATATTAAGTCTGCATTTTTTATTGTTGATAGTCTATGCGCTATGATGAATGATGTTTTTCCTTCTGCTAGTTTGTCCATTGCCTGTTGTATCAATTCTTCTGTTCTTGTATCTACATTACTTGTTGCTTCATCTAGTATTAAGAATGGTGTATCTTGTAACATTCCTCTTGCTATTGTAAGTAATTGTCTTTGTCCTGCTGATACACTATCATTATCTGCAACATTTGAATCATATCCTTTTGGTAATGTTCTTATAAAGTGGTCTAACCCTACTGTTTTACATATTTCTTTTACATCTTCTTCTGTTGCATCTTGTCTATTATAAATTATATTTTCTTTTATAGTTCCATCAAATAACCATGTATCTTGTAACACCATTGTAAATAAATTATGTATGTTATCCCTTGTTAAATTCTTTGTTGATATTCCATCTATTTTTATATCACCAGAATTTATTTCATAGAATTTCATAAGTAAATTTACCATTGTTGTTTTCCCTGCTCCTGTTGGACCAACTATAGCAATTTTTTGTCCTGGTTTTGCTATTGCACTAAATCCTTTTATTGTTGGTTTATCATTGTTCTCATATTGGAAAACTACATTTTCAAATTCTATCCTTCCTTTTGCATCTTCTCTTTCTAAAATAGTTTTTAAATTAGATTCATCTAGCATTTCTTCTTCATCTAAAAATTCAAATACTCTTTCACTTGCTGCAGCTGTTGATTGTAGCAAAGTCATTGCTTGTGCCATTTGTGCTAATGGTGATGTAAATAATCTTACATATGCTATAAATGCTACTATTGTACCAAATGAGATAATATCATTCATAGTAAGTAATGCACCAACTATACACACAGCAACATAACCAAAATTTCCTATAAATCCCATTATTGGCTGCATCAAACCTGATAAGAATTGGCTCTTTAAATTGGAATCATATACTTTTCTATTTAGTTCATCAAATTTTTGGTCTACTTCTTTTTTTGCATTATATGCCTTTACAACATTTAGTCCAGAATATACCTCTTCTATATGTCCATTTAGTTTTCCTAAACCTTCTTGTCTTGCTATAAAGTATTTTTGTGATTTTCCTAATATTACAAACATTAATACAAAACCTATCATACTTGCAAGTATAGCTGTTATGGCTAAAATCCAGTTAGTATAAAACATCATAATAATTGTTCCAAAAAATAATGTAATACTGCTCACTAATGTTGCTAATGATTGGTTCATTGATTGTGCAATTGTATCAATATCATTTGTAACTCTTGATAATATGTCTCCTATTGAATTTCTATCAAAATATTTTAATGGTAATTTATTTATTTTTATAGATATTCTAGTTCTTAAACTTTTTGCAAATTTGTTCGCAACATCTGTCATACAAAGTGCTTGTACAAAATCAAATAATGCAGTACATATATACACTATTGCCAATATTATAGCAATTTTTTTAATTGCATCAATATCCATAAATGGTTTAACAGCTTTTTGTACACTTTCTGGCATTTCATCTATTTTAGAATATATATCTGTTGGTGTTGGATTTTCCCCAATTGTAGACATAGTCTCTAGGAATTTAGCTTGATCCTCAGCTGAAATTTTAATTCCATCTACCTCTATTTCTTGCATAATTCCTTGTGCAAAATTTGCAGGCACTTCTGTACTTAGATATTCTAAATTATCTTTATTTACTGCTAAACCTTCTGATATTTTGTCAGTTAATTTAGATAATCTATTTGGAGCACTTATTGCAAGTATTGATGAAGTTATCGCTAATAAAAGTGCTATTGCTATTATTATTCTAAATTTTCTTAATTCTTTAAATAATCTTTTTATTGCACTTTTAAAATTTTTTGCTTTTTCACCTGGTGCTCCCATTCCTGGTCCCATTGGTCCTCTTCTAGGAGGTCTATTTTCATTGTTTTTAGCCATTTTCTAATTCCTCCTTTGACAATTGAGATAAAGCGATTTGTTTATATACTTCACAAGTTTTCAATAACTCTTTATGTGTTCCTTGTCCTACACATTCTCCATTTTCTAGAACTATAATTTTATCGCTATTTATAATTGTTCCAATTCTTTGTGCAACAATTAATGATGTTGCATCTTTAGTGTGTTTCTTTAATTCCTTTCTTAAAATGCTATCTGTTTTATAGTCTAAAGCTGAAAAGCTATCATCAAAAATATATATTTCTGGATTTCTCGCGATTGCTCTAGCTATTGATAGTCTTTGCTTTTGTCCTCCAGATATATTAGTTCCACTTTGTGCCATTTGTGTTTCATATTGATCATCCATCTTTTCAACAAAATCTTTTGCTTGTGCTACCTCTATAGCTTCTTTTACCTTTTCATTACTAATTTTACCTTTACCATTATCTCCATAAGTAACATTATTAGTAATTGTATCATTAAAAATTACTGCTTTTTGAGATACATATCCTATCTTATTATGCAAAAGTTCTTGAGTATAATCTTTTACATTTACACCATCAACAAGAACTTCTCCATCTGTTGCATCATAAAATCTTGGTACTAAGTTAATTAAAGTTGATTTTCCACTGCCTGTAGAACCTATAAAAGCTACTGTTTGTCCTTTTTCTGCCTTGAATGATATATCTTTCAACAAATATTCGTCTGCATCTGGATATTTAAATGATACATTTTTAAATTCTACAATTCCTTTTTCTTTAGTTGTATCTTTATTGATTTTTCCATCTTTTATTGTAATATCTGCATCTAAAACTTCATTAATACGTTCTGCTGATACCTGTGCACGTGGTAACATCATAATTATCATTGCAAGAAGTAAGAATGACATTATTACTTGCATAGCATAAGAGCTAAACACTATCATATCACCAAATAACGATAATTTTTCTATCATTAATGCATCTTTAATTAAAAATGCTCCTATAAAATAAATTGAAAGTGTTAAAAAATACATTACTAAAAACATTACCGGTGAAAGTATTGCAAAACATTTCTGATTAAATAATTGCATACTTGTTAGTTTTTTATTAACTTCTTCAAACTTATTTTCTTGATATTTTTCTGCATTAAATGCTCTTACTACACGAATTCCTGTCAAATTTTCACGGGTTACTCCATTTACTTTATCTATTAATTTCTGCACAATTTTAAATCTTGGCATTACAATAATAACTAAAGTTATTATTGTTGAGAGTAGAATTAATATTCCCACTGCTGTAGCAGCACTCCATTGCCAACTCTTATTTAAAATCTTTGTAATTGCCCAAATTGCAGTTATTGGTGCTCTTATAGAAATCATTAATCCCATAGCCAAAACCATCTGTAATTGTGTTATGTCATTTGTAGTTCTGGTAATTAAACTACTTGTAGAAAATTGTTTTACTTCATTCATTGCTAAATTTCCAACTTTATCAAACAATTTCTTTCTAACTGTCATTGAAAAGTTTGCAGATATCTTTGCAAAAAAATATCCTACAATTATTGATATTACTAATGTTCCTAGTGCACATCCCAACATATATGCTCCATTTTTTAAAATTTCATTTATATGGCTTCCTTCAGTTTGTACTAGTTTAGTTATTTCTGACATATAGTCTGGCATTTTTAGTTCTAGTGATACCATTCCTATAATTAAAATTACAGCTATTATTATTAAATATACTTCTTTCTTTCCTAAATTTTTTAATAGTTTAGTCATTGTTCTTCCTTTCTTATTTATAGTCGTATCTTACTATTTTAGTGCATTTTAGTAGATTTTGTCAATACCTAAAAGTAGGAAAACATTATATGTTTTCCTGTTTTTTATGTATTCTCATTATTTTATTATCTAAAAAATTAACTAACTTTGCATAAATAGTAAGTTTTTTTGAATCCCAAAAAGATAATTTTTTAGTAGATTTATATTTCATTTTATGTTCATTTGTTGCCCAAAAGTCCATCGCCATAGTTCTTAATTGTATTTCCACTTTTACAGGAATAACTTCATCATTTACTTCTACATCTGTTTCTACTATAAGATGATAACCTGAATAGCCACTTTCTTTTGGTTTCTTTATATAATCTTTTATCTTTACAATTCTTACATTAGGTATTTGCTTTATTACATTTACTGTTTTATATATATCGTTTTTTAGTGGACATGTTACTCTTATACCTGCAATGTCATTTATATTTTCAATAAGATTCTTGTAATTCATTTCGTAATGTTTCTTTTGCATTTTATTTACTATACTATTAGGTGTCTTTATCCTTGTTGTAATGTTGTTAATAATATCATAACCATAGATCTTATTAAATGATTTTTTTATTTGAGTTAGTTCTTCTTTTACTTGTTCTAATGCTTTATCATATAAGCTCATAAGTATATTAAAATTTCTACCTCCTATACTTATTGGAACTAAGCCACTTGTTGCCATTTGTTTTTCTTTTAAGTCTAAGTTACTTATATTAACTCCTCCTCTCTTTTCAAGGTATTCTATAATAGTTTTATTAAAATAGCATTAAAATTTTATTTATTAAACAAAAATAGCCCCACAAGGATGTTAACTTTTTTTAAAACTTTTAAAAAGTTCAACATCCTGCAAGGTGGAGCGGACTGTTTCTTTATATCATTTATAAATTTTTATTTAACTTTTCTTCAATTTCTTTTTAGTTATAACATTAGTAATTAGAATAAATACTAGTGAAAATGCTATCATTATTGCCATATTCATAAGTATTGGTTCTAAAGTTTCTAAATTAAATACTTCCATTTCCTTTAAAATCTCATTGTTTTGAACATAGTAATATGATGGTAAAATGTGTGCTATTTTTAAAATTGAATCAGGTAACCATTCCATTGGCACAAATGAGCCACATAAAAAGCTTGATCCTAATGCTACAACATTTACAATTCCATTTATAGCCTCTTTATTACTTAATAAATTTCCAATTAAGAATGCTATTGTTAAAGCGCATAATGTAAGTACAAATAAGTTTATGATTGAGAATAATCCATTTAATGTAAACATAGTATCTCCGATTAATATAAAGCTTAACCCTGCATATACTAATGCTAAAACAAATGCAAATAATGAGTTTGATAAAAGTAATTGAATATTGTACTTTTTGTAATTCATACTACTTATCGTTGTTCTCTTTCTTATCATTTCACTTTTGAAACTTGATAAGATGATACATATAACATATACACATCCTGCTAACATACTATAATTTGCAAAGTTATAGTAAAATGCCATTTTGGATAAATTGTCTGTATCTAATTTTGATGTAAGTTCTGTTTTTGTCTCTTTTTCTAATGTTTCATTTATACTGCTTATTATTTCTTCTTCTGAATTTAGTGTACTTGTATAAGTATTTGCAATTCTAATATATCTTTCAAGCATCATTTCTGCAAGAGAAGCTTGATAGTCTCCTGTACTTTTTATTTCTATTTTTGGATTTTTTTGATTTAAAAAATCTTCTCTAAAATTTTCTGGAATATATATAATATAGTTAACATCTCTATAAAACAATGCATCATTTCTTGCTTCTTCATTATCTGCTACTTCTATAATCTCACTATTTTTTTTCATATATTCTATAAGATTTTTTGTAATTCCCTCTTCTACATCGTTATTTATAATTAGTATATCTGGTTTACTTGCAACAAAATTAGTTTGATTATCGCTTGTTTTCATATTAAAAATTCCAAAAGCTACTAATATTATAGTGTACATTATAATTGTACCTTTACATTTATTTAATACTTTTAAAAATGTTTTAAATACTGTCATATTTCTGCCTCCTTAAGCTGATAAATGATATGCCTATCATTATCAAAGAAAATATTAATAAGCTTGCCACATTGAAAAAGTATCTATCAAAAGTATCATAGTAGTATAGTGAATAAAATCCATCTGTAATCATAGCTACTGGATTTATCTTATTTATAATTGGTACATTTTTATCCACCATATATTTCATTGTAATTCCCATCATTCCTGATAAAAAACATCCTAACATTGTTACAGAAATTATAATTCCAACTTTCATATCTTCATTCGTTTTTAATACTGTTCCTATTGCTACACCCAAACTCAACCCAGCAAAACTTCCTGCAAGTGAAAGTAAAATAATTAATAGTAAATTGTTTCCATAGTCTACTTTTAATACAAATATTGTAAATACAAATAAAAGTGCTAATCCTATAAGTTGTACAAAATAACTTCCCATAACTGTGCTTATTACTACCTTTATCTTACTTGTAGGTGTCATAGAAACTCTTTTGCCTTTACTACTCATATTTGCAAGATTATTATTAATTGCAGTAACTCCTAGTATGCCTCCATATAAACAGGTCATAGCAATTAGTGTATAAAATTCTATCATTGTATAACTAAGATTATTGTTTGATACATTCTCTATATTAGCAGTATTTTGCTCCATAATTTCTGCTATTTCATTATATAAATTACTATAAAAAGCTTCTGGATTCTGGATTCCCTGATTTACTTTACTTTCTATAATATTTTTCATTATGTTTTCTGTTTGAACTATTTCTTCTGTTACATATTTTAAAATAGTTTCATCTATTCCACTTGTTCTAACAATTACTTTTGGTTCGTCTTCTAAAATAATATAACCTGTAATTTCTTCATTTTCTAGTAATTCCTTTGCTTTATCTTTTGTTACATATTTTGTATTAAATAGTCTTTCTTCATTTTTTTCATCACTTAAAACGTTAAATGTTTCTTTAAAAGCATTATTATTAATAAAATTTTCGTTTTCAACGATTGCAATGTCTATAATCTCTAGCTTTTCACTGTTTTCAATATTGCTAAATGCCATATTGAAAAAGGTTCCTAATATTATTGGAAAGGCAAATGTCCAAAATATTAGCATTTTACTTCTAAAAAGAGTAAGTATTGTATATTTTAAATTGTGTAACATATTAATCACGTAATTCCTTTCCTGTTAATTCTAAGAATACATCATTAAGTGTTGGTCTTTCTGAATAAATTTTGTTATATTTAATATTTTCTCTTTTTAGATAATCTAGTAAATCTCCAAAGTTGTTTTTGCCTTTTTGGTATTTTATAAATAATATATCATCTTCATAATTTATACTCTCTACATTTGCAAATTTTCCAATTTCGTCTACATACTTTGAATCTAAATTGCTTACTTCTACTGTAACCTTTTCTTCTATTTTTGCTAGTTCTTTTAATTCATCACAAGTTCCACTTGCAATTACTTTTCCTTTATCTAAAATTATGACTCTATCACAGATAATTTCTACTTCTTCCATATAGTGTGTTGTATATACTATTGTTGCACCTTTTTCATTTAATTTCTTTATTCCATCTAATATATTATTTCTACTTTGTGGATCAACTGCAACTGTTGGCTCATCTAAAAATATCAATTCTGGTTTATGTGCAATTCCACAGGCAATATTTAATCTTCTTAACAGCCCACCTGATAATTGCTTTGGATAGAATTTTTTGAACTCTTCTAATCCAACTAATTCTATTGCTTCTTCTATATATTGTTTTCTTATCTTTTTATCTTTAATATATAATCCACAGAAGTAATCTAAGTTTTCATATACAGTTAATTCTTCAAATACTGCAACTTCTTGGAATACTACTCCTATTTTTGCTTTTATATCATACTCACTTGGTTTCATTTCTTTTCCAAATATTTTTATACTTCCACTATTAAATTTTAACAGTGATAATATGCAGTTCATTGTTGTTGTTTTTCCACTTCCATTTGGTCCAAGTAATCCTAAGATTTCTCCTTTTTTCACATCAAAAGATAAATCATCTACTGCCTTCATCTTTTTATAATCTTTCACTAAGTTTTTAATCTCTATAACATTTTCCATTTATTCTTCCTTCTTTCCTTCATTATTTTTCTTATAGCCTATTAGCAATTCTCTTACTGTTGTTTCAAGTAATTTGCTTATTTCTTCTTCATTTAAATTACAAGTATTATTAGCCACTAACATAGCTAATCCATGTGTAAAAATCCACACTTTTGTATGAAACTTAATTTGTTCTTTTTCATCAAATCCTGTGAGTATTTGTCCCATTTTTATAACATCATTTCCTGTATTATCTGCTCTTATGAAATTACTTGTTGTTAGGCTTGTTTTTCTCATAAATATTACCTTGAAAAATTTTGGATGTTCTTTAGCAAACCTAATATATGCCATTCCCATTCCTTTATATGCAAGTTTTTCTTTAGAACCTTTTTCCATATATTGTTCATATGTGTTATGAATTTTTTCTATTGTAGCGTTTTTCAGTTCTTCCATAGATGTAAAATTATGAAAAATAGGTTGAACTGAGCATCCTAATTCTTTGGCAATTCTTCTTGCATTTATATTTTCAAATTCCTCTTTATCTGCAATTCTATAAGCAACTTTAAGAATATCATCTCTATCTATTTTTTTAGCTGGTGGCATACTTAGCTCCTTCTGATAACGTTTGTTATATAACATATGTTATTATACATCATAAAAAAACACCTGTAAATATTTTTTACAAATGTTTTTAATATTTTCTATTCATTTACATATGGTTTTACAAATATTTCTTCACTTACTAATGAACATAGTCTTTTAATTTTCCTTTATATGTGACATTCAACCCTTTTAATCGTTGAAAATCTGTAGGTATTATTATTTCTGGTAGTTCTGTATCGATATATGCCTCATTTAAAACATATCTTACAAACTCAGCACAATAAAAATAGTTCTTTCTAATTATTCTCTTCTTAAATGCAACTGCAAGAAATCCTTTTATATTAAATTTATACTTTTCACTTTCTTTTTCCATATCTGCTATTTCTTTTTCTATCTTTTTATATTGTCTATTTGATACCTCTAAATAACCGAATTAATGCATCTGTATTTTTAAATTTTTTAAATATTCCTTTATTTATATACTCATGTAAAAAACCAGCATTAAATATATTGTACTGTCCTAATCGAGCAAATGAATACATTCTTGTTAAGCTTTCATCTAGAGAGATTGATACATGACTGTATCTCTTCTTAGTCCAAAACCTTATGACTTTAGCTGGAATTGTACCGGTATATGTCAATACAATAAATACTTTTTTCATTATGATTAACCTCTATATTTTTAAAAAATTAAATTTATAACTAATGCAGATATAAAGCCCATTGCATATAGTAAACCTATTATTACAAAATTTTCCTTTTTATCTTTATTAACTTTGAATAAAATTAGTAGTCCTAATCCTGAATTAACTAATAATCCACCAATCATAGTTCCTAATTCTATTATATTCTCCAAATACATTTCTGTTAATATTACAGAACTTGCACAATTTGGTATTAGTCCTATAAAGCAAGAAATTAAGCTTCCTATTACAGGTATATCTGAAATTATATTAGCTATTTTATCTTCACCTATAACAAATAATAAAATGTTTATAGCTAAACTTATTACAAAAATATATACAAATACCTGAATAGTATGTTTTATTGTTGATTTAATAATTCCGTCTTCTTCACAATTACAATGTTCATGTTCACATACTTCATGTATTTTCTTTTCTGTATTCTTCTTAATTTTTTTCCTCAATACTAAATCAATTACACATCCTAGGGTAATTCCAATACATATCTTCACTGCTAATATTTGAAGTATTAAGTTAATTGGTGCTCCCTCTGAAATTAATATTGGTAACATTTCATCAGATGTTGATAGAAATATTGATATTAATGTTCCTATTGTTATAACTCGTCCAGCATACAAATTGGCAGCAGCCACAGAGAATCCACATTGTGGAATTACACCTAATATACCACCTAGTACTGGTCCAAATCTTCCTGCTTTTTTTATTATATATGTTGTTTTATCTCCTGCCTTATGTTCTATTAGTTCCATAATTAGATATGTAACAAGCAAGAATGGTAACAATCTTAAACTATCTATTAAAGTTTCTTCTAAAGCTTCTAGCATTAAATTTCTCCTATATTTTTTGAATTATATTAAATTCGATTTATTATATCATAAATCCATATAAATTTCAACGTTAAAGTCTTTCATTTTTTTGACTTTTTGTTTGCATTATCCAACATTTTAATACATTTTTAGACACCAATATTGATTAATAGCAAATGCTGTAACATCAAAGCTACATTGCCTGACATTACAGCATTTCCGTCTACTTTTAGTGACCCCCCTACGGCTAATCTACCTGCGTCGGGTTAACAATCCACTGGATTGTCAACTTTTCCTCATTTTCGATTCCCTAGTTGAGTATTAATCAAATTAAGAAAAAGACACTATTTATTTCTTGTTGTTTTATTTTTTTGGTGACCCCTACGGGAATCGAACCCATGATTCAGCCTTGAGAGGGCTGCGTCTTAACCGCTTGACCAAGGGGCCATATATTCTAGCTATTTGCTGCTAGAATTATTTTAATATTAGTTTGAATAATTCGTCTAATCTTTTTGTTTGTTTCGTCAAATACAGATAACCTATTAATCCTTCTAATGCTGTTGCATACATATATTCTTGAACATTCGCATTTTTAGGCAAGTGATGATTTTGTGTATTTCTTGCTCTTCTTACAACCTCTCTTTCTTCTTCTGTTAAAATTTCTTGTAAGTTACTTAAAATTTCTGCTTGTGCTCTTGCTTTAACATATTTTATAGATTCTTTATGCAAATTATTTGGTTTTAGATTAGTAGTATCTATCAAATAACTTCTTACATAAAGTTCATATACTGCATCTCCTACATATGCCCACGTTAATGGTGACATTTGATTAATTTGTTTTTCATCCTTCATTTACTTTCTCCAATGTTATTCTTCCTATTTTTGCTGTTCTAAAATCATTTAATATCATAACTGCTACTTTTTCATAATCTATTTCTCCACCAGAAACAATTGCTCCTCTTTTTCTTGCAATTATGTTCATAATTTCTAAAGTAACCTCACGTTTATTTATTATACTATTAAAATCTTCATCTGTCAATTTATATCTTAATTTTAATTCTTCTTTATAATTTTTTATTAAATAGTCTAACAAAGAATACGCTATATCTGTCCTTTGTAGCAATTCATCTTTTATTGTTCCTGTATATGCTAACTTTAAAGCAACATCTTCACTTTCAAACTTTGGCCATAAAACACCTGGAGTATCAAGCAATTCTATATTACTTGATATTCTGACCCATTGTTTTTGTTTTGTTACACCTGGTCTATTTCCTACGACTGCAGATTTTTTATTAATCATTCTATTTATAAAAGAAGATTTTCCAACATTAGGAATTCCTACTATCATTATTCTAATATTTTTATTAATTCTTCCTTTATTTGCTGCTTTTTGAATATCTTCCTCCATCATTTTATTTATTGTCTGAAGACATTCTTTAATTCCCTTTCCATTGTTTGCATCTGTTGGAATTGCAGTAATTTGTTGTTTTTTAAAATAACTAACCCATTTTGATGTTTCTCTTTCATCTGCTAAATCAGATTTATTTAATATAATAATTTTCTTTTTATTTTTTGTTATATCTTTTATGTCAGGGTTCTGACTTGCAAGTGGAATTCTTGCATCACAAATTTCTAAAACTATGTCTATTAGTTTTATGTCCTCAATTATTTGTTTTTTAGTCTTTAACATGTGCCCGTGGATACCAGTTGATATTAGTTTTGTTTAAATTTTGTTCATTGTTCATTTTTTCACCTTCTCTACTTTATTAAATCATTTTGAATTACTTATCACTATTTTCTTAAATTCTTCTTTTTCTGTTTCGCTTGTCCAATAATTATAGTATATATAGCCTATTAAATTCTTTGTTTCTTCTAGTAATTTTTGCTCATAGATTTTTTACTTTCATCATAATATAAATAATAATCGTTATCCATATTTCCTATTATTACTTTTAGTAATTCATTTGGAATTTTTTCATACATTGTATTATCTATATTTTTAAAACAAATATACATTTCTTTACAAGCTTTATTAAAATTATCTTCTAAAAATTCCTTAATACATTCTAATGCTTCTTCTTTTCTTTTTAAACTTGGTTTTTCTAAATAAAATTTTTCCTTTTCTAAACTCTCCATTTATGTTACTTCTTTCCTATTTTATTCTCCTTGTAGATAAAATCTACTTTAACTTCGCCATTATAATTTTTTTCAATTATAGTATCTTCTATATCCACAAAAAAACAAATCTTTTTGTTTTTTATACCAATACATTAATAAATCATATGCTTTCTCAATAGTCCAATTTTTCCGATATCTGCATTATCATATAATTCTTTATATATCTTCGCAAATTCATCTAAATCTGCTTTTTGTATTAATCTAATCATTTTTCCTTCTAAATATATTAATTCTTACTAAAGCTTTTCATCATTTTTTTATTATTAAATTGGATGTTCATTGCTCGGTAATCTGTCTTCAATATCTAAATATCTAGCAATTGCTCCTTCAAATTTTCTAGTTCTTCCATAAAACTTATTTGTTTCAATACAATCCATTAGTTGTTTTTCTTTACTTTCATCATCTAATGGAAATACCTCTCCATCACACTCTTCTATTACTTCTAATTCATCTGGTTCTAAATCCCTATAAATAGGAGGTACACCTAATAAAGACATATGTATAGCATCTAAAGGATCTATTTCATCTATTCCTGGATTTATATCTTCATATGCCACACAAAAAGTTCTAAGTTGATAAATATCTTCCATTCTTTCTCTGCTTCCATTTTCTTCTTCAATTCGTTCTATCCTAATCATATCTATTCTACCTGGAACTCTTACTGTTTTAGCATAATATTTAGAACCATTTGGCCATTTCTGTTCAAGCATTAGGCTTTCTTCTATCCCATCTTCATCATATGTACTAACCCAATTTTCTTCGGTTCCATCTATTTTTGGTTCACAAAGAATTTTCCTTAATTTCATATCTTCTTCGTTAAAATAATATTTAGTACTAGATACAAAAGCATTTTTTCCTTTGTTTTCAAATATAGATATACTACCATCTGCTTTTATTACTAATATTGAATTCAGTAGATTAATTGCTTCTTGTGAAAATGCTCTGACATCAGCTTTTCTTATCAATGAACTAATTTTCCATAAAATCGAATCAAATCTTGGATGACTTATAATCCTACTTGATAAATTTGTTCTTTTCAAATATTCTTTTATAAATTCTATATTTTTAATATTTTCTATTTTCTTTGTTTCTAATGAGTTCCAATTACAAATCTCCTTTCATCAATTCTTCAATTATTTTTAAATGATACTAAAATTATATTTTTATCTAAATCATAAATTCCAAATTCAATTTTTCCATATTCAGTTTCAGTATATTCCATACAAAATATACAGTGTTCATTTTTACAGTTATTATATAATGTTTTAAATTCTTCAAAATCATCATATTCAAATTTAATTATGTTGCTTGAATCATTTTTAATTGGAAAATTTTCTATTTCTTTGGTTACTGTATTATAGTCCTCTAACATTATTATAAGATTATCTTTTTTTAACTGTACCCAGTTTATTGGATTTCCATCAGTATATTCAATTTTAAAATTAAAAATATTTTTATAAAACTCAATTGATTTTTCCATACTTGAAACTGTTAATTCATTTATAATACTAACTAAACTCATTATCGTATCTCCTTTTTATTATATAACATTTTATCATACATTTTAAATTTAAAAAAGTCTTTATAAAAATAAAGAGCTATAAGTATGTTTAAAATACTCATGCTCTTAGTATTATAATATTAAATTTTATAATTTATATTGATTTGTATCAGCTCTTTCATCAAACTCTCTTTCATAGTCAGTTGTTCCATAAAACCAGTCAGTTTTCTTATTTTTTCCTGTGCTTTTCTTTCCATTATTTAATCCTATATCAGCAAATGCTAAAAACGGAATAACCACCCCTATTACTGAAACCATTAAATTCAAGTAATTAATATCTCCTTGAGATACACTTTGATAAATATCAACTCCAAAATATGCACAGTGTGCAAGTAAATAAATTATTGCTCCAAACATTTTTCTTTTAGCAATAAGTATTATACATGCAAAAGTTACAAATAAAAGAACAATTTCAATAGTCATATTCATTGGTTGTACTGGAAATGCACTTTCTCCTGTAAACATCATTGTAACCACAACTCTAAATAACCAAAATATTCCTGCAAAAGTTGTAACCATATATCCAAACATCTTTTGTTCCCCCTTTTCATATTATAATTTTATTTTATATTAATCTACTTTTTTTGTCAATATTTTTTGTTACTTTTATTATAATATAAACAGAACAAACCAAGGAATCTCCTCCTCCTTGATTTGTTCTGCAATTTTTGGACTTCGCATGCCTTAGTTCCCCCACAAATTATATTCTTCCTCGCAATGTACCCAGTGGTCCCAGTCCCTCAGTTCTTCATCAGTTGGCACATAATCCTCTTTATCCCAGCTGGGACGTTTCTGGAAAATGCCTGCCATTTTTGATAACCCGAAGTAACTGCCTACGGTAATCGCTGCAGAGAGAATAATCCATGGGAGAGCATACCCCTCAACTATAGTGCTGGGAAATGTTAATGCCCCCAGCAAAGTTCCCATAAACAATGGTATTTGAGCAATCCAGCATGCTACGCCCTGCCAAACTGGCTTTCGCTCGTTTGGGTTGGAGTTGAGAACCACGAAATAGTGTGTTTGGCCCTTCCTCCGTTGTTTTCCAATGTGTAAACAAGTTATTTGCGTAATGTACTCCATGATTCGCACTGTTTCCATAGGTATACCTCCATATAATCTAGCGTAATGCCATTGATAATTTAATTATACCACCTTTTAGGCAAATTTACAAATTATATGAATATTATTAAAAAAAATATTGATATTTTACATTTTAGTTAATATTATGAGTATGCTCTTTCTATTATATTAAATTATTATTTATATTAACTATTTAATCTTTTATTACTTGTTATATCCTGTTAAGGTTAGATATTTGGCTGGGGTACTAGGATTCGAACCTAGGAAATGTCGGAGTCAGAGTCCGATGCCTTACCACTTGGCGATACCCCAATATTTATATAATTAATAATAAAATAGTTTTGAAGATTGTTTTGCTAGAGTATCTAGCAAAACAATCTTTTAAATTAGTTTTATGCTTTATTTGTTGAATGCTTTGATTCCAGGGTATACTGCAATACTTCCTAATTCATCTTCTATATTCAATAATCTATTATATTTTGCAACTCTATCTGTTCTACATGGAGCACCTGTCTTTAATTGTCCTGCATTTGTTGCTACAGCAACATCTGCTAGAGTTGTATCTTCTGTTTCTCCTGAACGATGTGATACAACTGCTGTGTATCCATTTTTCTTTGCAAGTTCTATAGCATCTAATGTTTCTGTTAATGTTCCTATTTGATTTAACTTAATTAATATGCTATTTGTAGTCTTATTATCTATTCCTTTTTGTAATCTTTTGATATTTGTTACAAATAAATCATCTCCAACTAATTGTAATTTGTTTCCTAATCTATCTGTTAACTTTTTCCAAGCATCCCAGTCTTCTTCTGATAAGCCATCTTCTATTGAAGCAATTGGATATTTGTTTGCCAAATCTTCTAGATAATCTATCATTTCATCTGGTGTCTTTAATTCTTCTGTTTTCCAAAAATAATAGTTTCCTTCTTTTCCTATTTTTTTAGCTTCATCATACATTTCTGTAGCTGCTACATCTAATGCTAATACCACATCTTCTCCTGGTTTAAATCCAGCTTTTTCTATAGCTTCAACTATAAGTTTTAGAGCTTCTTCATCACTTGATAAATTTGGTGCAAATCCACCTTCATCTCCAACACCTGTTGACAATCCTTTTGATTTAACAACTGTTTTTAATGTATGGTAAACTTCTGCTGACATTCTTACACATTCACTAAATGTTTTTGCTCCTACTGGCATTATCATAAATTCTTGAATATTTACTGTATTATCTGCATGTTTTCCACCATTTAATATGTTCATCATTGGAACTGGTAATGTCTTTGCATTTACTCCTCCAAGATATTTATATAAACTCATTCCTAGTGCATTAGCTGCTGCTCTAGCAACTGCAAGGGATACCCCAAGTGTTGCATTAGCTCCTAGTTTTCCTTTGTTTTCTGTTCCATCTAATTCTATTAATTTTTTATCTAATTCTACCTGATCAAATGCATTCATTCCTTCTAATTCTGGTGCAATTATTTCATTTACATTTGAAACTGCTTTTGACACACCTTTTCCTAAATATCTTGATTTGTCTCCATCTCTTAATTCAACTGCTTCAAAAGCTCCTGTTGATGCTCCTGATGGCACCATTGCTATTCCATTTGATCCGTCTGCTGTTATAACCTCTACTTGTACTGTTGGATTTCCTCTTGAGTCTAAAATTTCTAATGCTTTTACTTCTTCAATAGGTAAATAATCTTTCATAAAATATTCCTCCTTTAAAATTTATAAAGCTTTATGCTTTATTATATATTTTTAAATTAATATCAATATCTATTATTCTTCTATAATTAAAGATTCTCCTGTCATTTCTGCTGGTTTTTCAATTCCCATTAATTTAAGCATTGTTGGCACTAAATCTGCTAATCTTCCTTCTTTTAGTTTAGCTTGTTTTCCTACTAATACTAACGGCACTACATTTGTTGTATGTGCTGTATGTGGTTCTCCTGTTGAGTAATCTATCATTTGTTCTGAATTTCCATGGTCTGCTGTTATTAGCATTACACCTTCAGTCTTTTCTATCGCTTCCACTACTCTTTGGACACATTCATCTATTGTTTCTATTGCTTTTACTGCTGCCTCTAATATTCCTGTATGTCCTACCATATCGGGATTTGCATAGTTTAAAATTATAGTATCATATTTTTTACTTTCTATTGCTTCTACTACTTTATCTGTTACCTCTATTGCGCTCATTTCTGGCTGCATATCATATGTTTCAACTTTTGGAGATGGTACTAATATTCTATCCTCTCCTTGATATTGTTTTTCTTCTCCACCATTAAAGAAAAATGTTACATGTGCATACTTCTCTGTTTCTGCTATTCTTAATTGTGTTAATCCTCTATTTGAAACAATTTCTCCAAAGGTGTTCTTTATTTCATCTTTTTTAAATACAATTTGCACATTTTTTATTGTCTCATCATAATCTGTAAAACATGCATAATATAAAGGAAATTTTGTTCTTTCAAATCCTGAAAATTCGTCATCTACTAAACTTCTAGTTATTTCTCTTGCTCTATCTGGTCTAAAGTTAAAAAATATAACTGAATCATTTTCTGAAATTGTTGCTATTGGTTCATTCTCTGTATTACAAATTAGTGTTGGAACTACAAACTCATCAAATATTTCTTTTTGATATGAGTCTTCAATAGCTTTTGTAGCACTTGCACTTTTTTCGCCTATTCCGTTTACTAATGCATCATAGGCTTTTTGCACTCTTTCCCATCTTTTATCTCTATCCATTGCATAAAATCTTCCTGTTATACTCGCAATTTGTCCAACACCTTTTTCTGCCATTTTATTCTCTAGTTCTGTAATATAACTTTCTCCTGATGCTGGTGGTGTATCTCTTCCATCCATAAAGCAATGTACATATACATCTTCAAAATCGTTTCTTTTTGCTAATTCTAAAATAGCATATAAATGTCTTACATGACTATGAACACCTCCATCTGAAAGCAATCCCATAATATGCAATTTTGAATGATGTTTTTTACAATTTTCTATTGTTCCTATTAATTCTGGTATACTAAAGAAATCTCCATCTTCTATTGATTTTGTTATTCTTGTTAGTTCTTGATATACTATTCTTCCTGCTCCTATGTTTGTGTGTCCTACCTCTGAATTTCCCATTTGTCCGTCTGGTAGTCCAACATCTAATCCACTTGTTTTTATCGTTGTGCTTGGATTCTGTTTAAATATTCTATCCAAATTAGGAGTATTTGCTAATGCTATCGCATTTGCTTCTTTATTTTCATTTACTCCAAATCCATCAAGAATCATCAACATTGTTACTTTTTTATCCATATTAATTTTTATTCCTCCCTTAAAAGTCTCAACAAACTAGATTATTCAAAGTTAACAATTTTGCTAAATTCACTTGCTTCTAAGCTTGCTCCTCCAACTAATCCTCCATCTATATCAGACATAGTAAATAGCTCTTTGCTGTTTGAAGACTTTACACTTCCTCCATATAGGATTTCTATTTCCTGTGCATTTTCTTCACCATGCATTTTTGCTATTTCTGTTCTAATTCCTTTTATTATGTTATTTGCATCTTCTGCTGTTGCTGTTTTTCCTGTACCTATTGCCCATATTGGCTCATACGCTACTATTGTAGTTCTAATTTGTTCATCTGTCAAGCCTTCTAAGCCTAAATTTATTTGTTTTTTTAATATTTCTTCTGTTTTTCCTTTTTCTCTTTGCTCTAGAGTTTCTCCTACACAAACTATAGGTTTTAATTCATTTTCATGTGCTGCTTTTAATTTTTTATTTACAGTTTCATCTGTTTCTGCAAAATATTCTCTCCTTTCAGAGTGTCCTATAATTACATACTCTACACCAATTGATTTAAGCATTTGTGGAGACACCTCACCAGTATATGCTCCTTTTTCTTCCCAGTGCATATTTTGTGCACCGATTTTTATATTTGTATCTTGTGTTGACATTAAAGAATAAAATAAATCTGTATATGGGGCACATATAATTACTTCATTTTGTGTATTCTTTACTAATGGTGCTAATTCTTCAAAAAATGCCATTGCTTCATTTGGTAGCTTATTCATTTTCCAATTTCCTGCTATAATCTTTTTTCTCATTTTACATCCTCCTTTTATGTTTGCTCATCTATATCTATTCTGCTTAAATAGGCATTATTATCTGTTATATTGTTGAAGAATATTGTTCATCATATCTTCCATTTCGTTAACTGTTTCGTGTTCTCTTCTATTTCCTTCATTTATCATATTTGTAGAATCATTTACAGAATTCCTTAAACTTCCTGATTGCTCATCTGCATCTATTCTATATATATATCCCTGTTCATCATATGATAATGTGATTTTATAATCTGCATCATCTTTTATGTCTCCTAGTGATTTCAGTTCTCCAGAATACATCATAATTTTATGTTCTTCGTTTTTACTATTACTTGTATTTATTATTTTTGCTATTTCCTCTTTTATAAATGTTCCTTTAACTATTTGTTCTTTATATTGTTCAAATTTTTGATTAAATGCTTGTATTTCTGGTGACACATTTGCTGATGTACTTTTCTTTATTATAATTTCATAAACATATCCTGTTTCATCTTCATAGTTGCATTCTACTGAATAAGTATATTCATTTTCTATCGTTTTTTGTATATTAGCTAACTTTTCAGTATCATTTGTACCTTCTTCTATCTCTGTATCCAGTATTTTAACAACTAATTGACGTTCTTCATTCTGATTATTTGATAAGATTATTTCTGAAAGTAATGATTTTACTAGTGTTGCTGATACTTGTTCACCTAAATAAGAGGTAAATTTGCCATTGAATGCTTTGAGTTTTTCTTCTTTTTCAGCTCTAATAGCCTCTTCTGAATTTGATGATGCATCTACTATTATTTTTCCTGAAGCATTTTTACTTTTATCTATAGTAACAAATATTATTCCTGCCATAACTGCAATTATTAAAATTCCCATAATAATTGCAAGAACCATTACCATTTTATTATTTCTCATTTTTCCTCCTAATATCTTGTGAAATGTATTCTATTTTATCTTCTATAGTAATTTATTTTTCGTTTAAGCATTCTATTCCTGGTAATACTTTTCCTTCTAAAAATTCAAGTGAAGCTCCTCCTCCTGTTGATATATGAGTCATTTTATCTGCTAATCCTAATTTTTCTATTGCTGCTGCAGAATCTCCCCCACCTATTACTGTTATTGCATCACTATTTGCAAGAATTTCAGCCACTGCTTTTGTTCCAACTTCATATTTATCAAATTCGCAAACTCCTAATGGTCCATTCCATAATACTGTTTTTGCATTTTTTACAACATCTTTAAATAATTCTATAGTTTTTGGACCTATATCTAATCCCATATAGTTTTCTGGAATTTCTGTTTTATCAACAATTTTATCTTCTGCATCATTTGAATATTCTGCTGCTACATGATTATCTACTGGTAATACTATTTTTACACCTTTTGTTTCAGCTTTTTCTAAAATAGTTTTTGCTAAATCTATCTTGTCTTCTTCACATATAGAAGTTCCTATATTTAATCCTTGTGCTTTATAGAATGTATATGCCATTCCACCACCAATTACAAGCGTATCAACCTTATCTAATAAGTTTTCTATCACTCCTATTTTATCAGAAACTTTTGCTCCTCCAAGTATTGCAACAAATGGTCTTGCTGGATTTTCAAGAGCTCCACCTAAAAATTCTAGTTCTTTTTCAATTAAAAATCCTGATACTGCTGGTAAATAATGTGATGCGCCTTCTGTTGAAGCATGTGCTCTATGTGCAGTTCCAAACGCATCATTTACATATATTTCAGCAAATGACGCTAATTTTTTAGCAAATTCCATATCATTTTTTTCTTCTTCACTATGAAATCTAACATTTTCTAATAAAACCACTTCTCCTGATTTTATATTAGAAGTTAACTTTTCAGCATCTTCTCCTATTACATCTTTTGCAAGTGTAACTGGTTTGCCTAACAATTTGCTTAGTTCTTCAGCAACTGGCTTTAAAGAATATTTGTTATTAAATTCTCCCTTTGGTCTTCCTAAATGTGAACAAAGTATAACCTTTGCATTGTTATCTAATAAATATTTAATTGTTGGTAATGCTCCTCTTATTCTTCTGTTGTCTGTAATTGTTCCTGTTTCGCTATCTAGCGGAACGTTAAAGTCACATCTAACCAATACTTTCTTATCTTTTACATCTATATCTTTTATAGTTTTCTTATTCATAAAAAACCTCCATTTTATCTTTTCGTTTACAGCATTGTAGGGTTCGCCTTTTCCAAAGCAAAACCCTGCAAAATTTTTGATATATTATCTTTTAGAAATGTAGATAGCTAAATCTACTAATTTATTTGAATATCCCCATTCGTTGTCATACCAAGCTACTAGTTTTACAAATGTATCTGTTAATTGGATTCCTGCTTTGCTATCAAATATTGATGTATGTGCATCATGTATAAAGTCTGATGATACTAAATCATCTTCAACATATTCTAATATTCCTTTTAATTCATTTTCAGATGCTCTTTTTATACTACTGCATATTTCTTCATATGTTGCTGGTTTTTCTAAATTACATGTTAAGTCTACTACTGAAACATCTACTGTTGGAACTCTAAATGCCATACCTGTTAATTTTCCATTTAACTCTGGAATAACTTTACCAACTGCTTTTGCAGCTCCTGTTGATGATGGTATAATGTTAGCAGCTGCTGCTCTACCACCTCTCCAATCTTTTTTAGAAGCTCCATCAACTGTTTTTTGTGTTGCTGTTGTACTATGAACTGTTGTCATTAATCCATCTTTTATTCCAAAGTTATCATTTATAACCTTAGCTAAAGGTGCTAAACAGTTTGTTGTACATGAAGCATTTGATACTATTGTCATACTTGGATCATATTTATCATTATTTACTCCCATAACAAACATTGGAGCATCTTTTGAAGGTGCACTAATTATTACTTTTTTAGCTCCTGCATCAATATGTGCTTGAGCCTTTTCTAATGTTGTAAATACTCCTGAACATTCTAATACAAATTCTACTCCTTCTTGTCCCCAAGGGATATTGTGTGGATCCATTTCATTATATACATTAATAGTTTTTCCATTAACGATTAATTTGTTTCCATCTGCTTTTATATCTCCATTAAATCTTCCATGCACTGTATCATATTTTGTCATATATACCATATAGTCCGCTGTTATAAAAGGGTCATTAACTGCTACTACATCAATTTCCTCCTTTTCTAAAGCTGCTTGAAAAACTAACTTTCCTATTCTTCCAAAACCATTTATTCCTACTTTAACTGCCATAAAAACTTCCTCCTTTTTGACACTTAAGTTTGTGTCTCTTTTTATTTTACATGCCTATTCTATACCAAAAAAAAAATCTTTTCAAGTATTTTATAAAAATTGTTTATATATGTTTTTAAATTATTATTTCTAATTAAATTTAAGATTATTCACAATTATTTATGTAATAGCACTTTTCTTTGAATATTTTATTCTTATATTTAAAATCACATAAGCTTCAATAAAAATCGTTTGACAATATTATACATAATATATCCTCAGTTAATTTTAGATTTACTGAGGATATATACAAATTATTTTAATTCTATTTTATAATAAGTAACTTTCTTATTTTTCTACAATTTGCCACTCTGAACTTCCAGAAATTGGTTTTAATTCTAAATCAGAAGGTAAGGTTACAATTGGGCGAATAGAATAATTAGTATTACCAATATCTTGATTAGAGCCAAATAGTGTTATACCATAAAAACCGACTGTTAGTATTCATTATACAACGCAAACCAAAAGCAACAACAGAAACACTATCACTAGTAAATCGAGATGCAAGCCAATAAGTAGTACCTGTATCAAATATTAATTTATGGAAATTAGAATCATTATAATAATTAGTTTGTGATTCAAATTTATAATAAGTTTGTGTAATTGTTAAACTATTTTCTTGTGTTGATGTTAATGTAGTTGGTTCTGAATAATAATTTTCGCTTTCCATTTGAGCAATGTTATTAGGTTTAATTGTTACATTTTTATCATGATTTTTGTATATATTTGATGTATGTGCAACCCCTGCTCCATAAGTTTTTTGTTTTCCATATTGTAAAGTATTTACTATACATTCATCTCTTTTCGTTGTACCAAGCTCATTAAACTGTTTTTCGATATCTGCTAAATTTAAACTTCTTGATACAATGCCCAAACTAACATTAGAATATTGTGATTTGCACAAATCATTTAATAAAAGTACTCCATTGTTATATCCTAATGCCCCTCCAAAATATACAGTTAAAGCTGTTGGTTTTTCTGCTATTAGTTGTATTGTTCCATCATCATTTATATTCATTATTTGCCATTTTAGAGTTGTGTCCTGCGGTATTGTTTGGTTTGATGTGTGTCCTGAATATTTTGCTTCGATTAAATAATTCGATGCTATATCTGGTGTGTATGCTACATAGTCTCCTATTTTTAGTGTTGGTAATATGATTTCATCTACATTTGCATATCCTGTTATATTGATTTCTGAGTATACTTTTACAAAATACGTTCCATTTTCTGTTGCTGTGAAGGTTCTTGTTATCTCTTCTTTGCTGCCATTGCAGTCATCAAATTCTTTTACTAGTTTTCCATTTAAATATACTTCTATTTTACTTATTCCATGTTCTGTTTCACTTGCTGTAATTATAACTGGTATGGATAGTTTATCCTCCAATAATGTTCCTTTTTCTATGTTTAGTTCTGGATACATAAATTCACCTTCTCGTCCTAAGTCTTGTCCAATTTTTGGTGTGCTTCTATCTAATTCAAATGCCCAACCATCTAGTATTACTATGTTGTCTACTACTTTTGAACCTGGTAAGTTATCTTGAATATATTTGTCTAAATAATCATTTTCGTTATAATTTTTATTTGTATATTTTTCTGCCATAGCACCAGTAAGTGTTGTTCCTAGCTTTACTCTTGTTTCCTGCATACTATATCCACTTATTGCTTTTTCGGCATGACCAAACAGCCCACTTTGAATTACTGTTTTAATTGTTACTGTTGTTATGATTAGCATTACAATTATTGTAATTATTAATGCTATCAATGTAATTCCCTTGTTTTTATTTTTAAAATCATAATTCTTCATTAGTAAATCCTCCTTATTTTTTTGTGTTTTATCAATTACAATAAATTTGATTTGTATATGCTAACCATATTGTCTAAAATATTACTATACTTTATTAAATACATTATAACTTATGTACGTTATGCGTTCAACTTTAATTGCAAAATGTAATATTTTGTAATTGCATTGTAACAAAAATGTAATATAATAATTTTCTTTTTGCTTGACGTCCTCCCCCTATTCATTATAGAATAATTATGAATAATTGTATTTTATACAAAAAACTAGCTTTAGCTTGAATGGAGTTATTTATGAAAGAATATAATTTTAATTTTTATAGTGATGCTAATTTAAAAAGTTATAACTTAAATGAAAGTATAAGATATCAGCTTGGAATGTTAGATAATCTTGATGCTTTTACTCGTAGACATTCTGAAAATGTTGCAGCTCTTGCATGTAGACTTTGTGAAAAATTACATATGAGATCTTATTTTACAGTGTATTGCACTACTTGTGCATACTTACATGATATAGGGAAACAGTTCATCCCTCCCAATATACTTCAAAAGAATGGTCCTTTAACAGATGAAGAATATGAAATAATGAAAACGCATACTACTATTGGATATAAGATATGTATGGCTGATTTAAAATTACGTCCTTTTGCTAATGGTGCTTTATATCATCATGAAGCATTAAATGGAACTGGGTACCCAAATGGTGCAACTACAAAAGAAATTCCATTGGAAGGAAAAATTATTAGAGTTGCTGATGAATTTGATGCAATTGTAAGTAAAAGACAATATAAATCGCATGTTGGAATTTGCGATACATTAAAAATTTTACTAGATGAAATTACTCCACCAATGGTTTCTAAGAAATCTATCGATAAATTAAATAAAATAGAACCTAAAATTTTTAAAGCTTTAGTAAAAACTGTTATTGAAGATACTGAATATGAAATCGGATGTTTGATGGATTATGTTAAATATCTTAAAGATAATATAAACCGATTAGAAAAAGTAATTCAATATAAAGAAAAATTTGATAAAATCGAAAAAGAGGCAGAAAGAAAGAAATTTCTAAAAGGTATGCAAATATTGTTTGAAATAGGAGAAAATTTTGATAACTGTTTACAAGTTTTAGCAGAATATAATGAAGCCCTTGTTGTAAGAAGTGCTGAACTAACAAAATTATGCAAAGAATTAAAAAATATAAAGAAAATGAAATAACTAAAAAATACTGGTGATTTTAAATTTCACCAGTATTTTGATTATTGTGTAAAGACAAGGTTCTTTAGCACCACATGACATACCTTACCTGTATTAGTTAGTAAAGTTCTTATACTTATTCTCCATATTTATTAAAGTATTTACTAAATAATCAACATCTTCTTTTGTATTTTGTTCACCAAAAGTTATTCTTAGAGCTGTTCCTGCTGCTTCTTTAGGTAATCCTATTGCAGTTAATACATGTGATGGTTCTCCAGATTCTGAGTTGCATGCTGACCCTGCTGATCCACATATTCCAGCTTCATCTAAGTCAAATAAAATTTCTTCTCCATCCATATCCAAAAAAGATATATTTGCATTTCCTGGAAGTCTATTAGTTCTATGCCCATTTATTCTTATATTAGATATACTTTCTTCTACTTGGTTTATATAGTATTCTCTTAAATTTAATAACTTTTTATTATACTCATCAATATTTTCATATGCAAGTTCTATTGCTTTTCCTAATCCTACAATTCCTGCAACATTTTCTGTTCCAGCACGTTTATCTCTTTCTTGATGCCCGCCTTCTTGTTGTTTATCAAATTCTATTCCTTCTCTTACATAAAGTGCACCTACGCCTTTCGGCCCATAAAACTTATGTGCTGACATTGATAATGCGTCTATATTCATTCTTTGAACATCAATTTTCAAGTTTCCCATAGCTTGAACTGCATCTGTATGAAAATATATATTATGTTTTCTTGCTATTTTCCCAATTTCTTCAATTGGTTCTATTGTTCCAATTTCATTATTTGCAAACATTATTGAAATTAATATTGTTTCTTTACATATTGCATTTTGTAATTCTTGCAGGTTTATTAATCCATATTCGTCTACATTTAAATATGTTACTCTAAATCCTTGTCTTTCTAATGTTTTGCAAGTATTTAAAACAGCATGATGTTCAATCTTAGTTGTTATTATATGATTCCCTTTTTTATTTAAAGAATGTGCAATTCCCTTTATTGCCAAATTATCACTTTCACTACCACAACCTGTAAAGTATATTTCCTTCGGTTTTGCATTTATAACTTTTGCAACTTTATGTCTTGCGTCTTCTATCGCTCTCTTTGCTCTTCTTCCTATACTGTATACAGAAGAAGGATTACCATATTCTAAATTAAAAAACGGTATCATTTCTTTTAATACCGCTTCTTTTACATATGTTGTTGCAGCATGGTCAAAATATTTTACATCATTCACACAAATTCCTCCCAAACTAAATTTGCTAAATCTATTCCTTTATTAGTTAATTTTATATAGTTTTCATCTACATTTACTAGTTTATCCATAACTAGTTTGTTTAATTCCTCTCTATATAAATATATGGGATTATCTACAAATTTGTTCTTGAAATTTTGTATGTTTATTCCATCTATTTTTCTTAAGCCTAACAACATGTATTCTTTTTTTTCATTTTCCATAGTCTGAACTTCATGGACTGTTCTGTTTTCTTCAACATTTTCCAAATATTTTTTCAAATTTCCTGTGTTTGAATACCTTTTTTTATTCAAATATGAATGTGCATCTAACCCAAAACCAATATATTCTTTTTGATTCCAGCAGTCCATATTGTGTTTTGACTCACATCCTAATTTTGCAAAATTTGAAATTTCATAATGCTTGTATCCTAACTCTTCTAATCGATTTTTTACTTTCCAATACATTTTTCTTTCAACTTCTTCTGGGATTTCTTTTAAACTACCTTTATTCAACAATTCTTCTATTTTTGTATTTTCCTCTATAATTAATGAATATACCGAAATATGCTCTGGATTTAATTCTGCTATTTTATTAATTCCCTCTTCTACATCTTGCAATTCTTGATTTGGTAAACCTATCATTAAATCTACATTTATGTTCTTAAATCCCACTTCTCTAGCTAGTTTATAAGTATCCATAAATTCTTCAAAGTTATGTATTCTACCTATTGTTTTTAATAATTTGTTATTTGCACTTTGCAATCCTATACTTATTCTATTTATTCCTGCATTATAGTAATCTTCAAGTTTTTCTTCTGTTATTGTTCCTGGATTAATCTCTATTGTAACTTCCTTTGCTTCTTTCAGATTAATCAATTTTAATATTTTTACAATATATGAACTATCTATGTATGATGGAGTTCCTCCACCAATATAAATAGTTGATATTTCATATTCTGAAAGGTTTTGTTTTATTATCTCATTTTTTAATTGTTCAACATACTTTTCTATATACTCATTACAATTCTGAAATGATGTAAAATCGCAGTAATAGCATTTCTGTTTGCAGAATGGAATGTGTATATATACTCCTATTTTTTTCTTATTCATGTCCTTGTAATTCCTTTGCAATATTATTAATCCTATTTAATCTATGACTAACTCCTGATTTGCTAATTGGTTTATCCAATAATTTGCCAAGCTCTTCATATGATAAATCTGGTTCTTTTACTCTTAAATTTGCTATTTCTTTCAATTCTTCAGGTAAAGTTTCAAACTTTCTATGTTTTTTTAGATATTTAATACTCTCTATTTGAGTGTTTGCTGCATTCATTGTTTTTGTGATATTAGCTGTTTCACAATTCACTATTCTGTTTATATTATTTCTTGCATCTTTTAATACTCTAATTTCTTCAAACTTTATAACTGCTTTACTTGCACCAATAAGTGCTAAAAATGATACTATATCTTCTCCATCTTTTATATAAACTATATATCCTTGTCCCTTTTTAGTAATTTTAGAATCTATTTTAAAATTATTAAGCATTGTTTGTAGTTCTTCTGCTTTTTCCTTATCTTTAAGTAGTACTTCTAAATGATAATCTTTGTCTGGATCATTTATAAAACCAGATTTAATAAAAGCTTCTCTAATTAAAAGCCTTAACATTTGTTCATCTTGTTCCATACTACTATTTACATCCCACATCTTTAATCCCATTAATTCTTCTTTTATATCTGATGCAAAAGACATACTTTTTCCTCCTAGTTTATCTGTATTTTGCAATAATTACTCTATCATTTCCAGCTAAGTCTTTTTTGCAATATATATCTTGATAATTATTACTTTTTAATAATTCCATAACCTCTTCTTTTTGATTTTCTCCTATTTCTAAACATAAATAACCGTCGTTATTTAAATATTTATATCCATTCTCTGTTATGGCTCTATAAAATTTAAGGCCATCTTCTCCACCATCTAATGCTAATTTAGGCTCTTGTTGAACATCTTTTTCTAAACTTTCTATTACTTTTGTTTTTATATATGGTGGATTTGATACTATTATATCAAATTTTTCACTTTCTAAATTTTCAAACATATCTGATTGTTTAAAAATAATCTTCTTATTCTTATCATTTTTCTTTGCTATTTCTAATGCTGTTTTATTTATATCAGTTGCTGTAATATCTGAATTTTCAATATTTTCAGATAATGATATTGCTATACAGCCACTCCCTGTACATAAATCTAGTATTATTTTTTTTTCTTCCTTTTTTGCAATTTCTATTACTGCTTCTACTAAAATTTCTGTATCAGGTTGAGGTATTAAAACATTTTCATCTACATAAAATTGCATCCCAAAAAACTCTTGTGTTTGAGTTATGTACTGTAGTGGTTTTCCTTCAATTAATTCTTTAATATGTTTTTTAAATATATTTTCTTGTTCTAGTTCTTGTTCTAAATTTATTATTATGTATTCTTTTGGTTTACCTAATACATATGATAGCAATGTTCTAGCCTTTATTCTAGCATCTTCTATATCATTTTCATTTAACATTTTAATTGCATATTCCAAATTTTGTTTAATTGTCACTTTGAAGCCTCCAAATTATATTTAGTTTCAAAATAGCCAAATGCAGGACTTATATAATTCTTTTGTTTGAAGACCCCCGAAAAGCATCGTAGGAGTATCAAACGTGGGTTCAATAAAAAAGAAATATATAAGTCCGACGAGATTTGGCGGATTTTTTATATTATATCTAACTCATTTTTTCTTTAATTTTAGATAATGTATTTAATGCATCTATTGGTGTTAGTTCATTTAAATTTATTTTATCTATTTCATGCGCTATTTCTGCTAGTTTATAATTATATAAATTTAGCTGTCCTTCTGTTTGTTTTTTATCTTCTTTCTCCTGTTTCTTTTGTCCTAGCATATTTTTTCTTTCTAAGCTTCTTAATATTTCATTAGATCTTTTTACAACAGCTTGTGGAACTCCTGCTAGTTTTGCAACATGAATTCCATAGCTTTCATCTGTTCCGCCATTTACTATTTTTCTTAAAAAGATTATATCTTCTCCTTTTTCTTTAACAGCAATTGAATAATTTTTCACACCTTCAATTTGATTTTCTATTTCTGTCAATTCATGATAGTGAGTTGCAAATAATGTTTTAGCACCACACTTTTCTTTATTTGATATATGTTCTACTACTGCCCATGCTATTGAAAGCCCATCATATGTAGATGTTCCTCTTCCTATTTCATCTAATATTATCAAGCTATTTGATGTTGCTTCTCTGAGTATTGTTGCAACTTCTGTCATTTCCACCATAAATGTACTTTGCCCCATACTTAAATCATCTGATGCTCCAACTCTTGTAAATATTTTATCTACTACTCCAACTTTCGCATATGATGCTGGTACAAAACTTCCTATCTGTGCCATTAATGTTATTAATGCTACTTGTCTCATATATGTTGACTTTCCTGCCATATTAGGTCCAGTTATTATTGCCAATCTATCTAAATTTTTATCTAAGTATGTGTCATTACTTACAAAAGTTCCTGTGTCTACCATTTTTTCAATTACTGGATGTCTTCCTTCTTTTATATCTAATTCTCCACTATTATCGACTATTGGTTTTGTATATTTCATATCTTCAGCTACAATTGCAAATGATGTTAAAACATCTAAATTAGCAATAATATTTGCTGTTTTTTGTAGTCTTATAATATTCTTTGCTAGATGATTTCTTATTTCTATAAATAAATTGTATTCTAAGTCTATTAGTTTTTCTTCTGATCCTAATATTTTACTTTCTAATTCATTTAGTTCTTCTGTTATATATCTTTCACAGTTTGTTAATGTCTGTTTTCTAATATATCTTTCTGGAACCATATTAAGATTTGATTTTGTAACTTCAAAGAAATATCCAAATACTTTGTTAAATCCTACTCTTAAGTTTTTAATTCCTGTAACTTCCTTTTCTTTTTGTTCTAACTCTAATAGCCATTGTTTTCCTTCTGTTGATGCTTTTCTATATTCATCTACTTTTTCATTATATCCTTGTTTTATTAATCCGCCTTCTTTTACAGTGATTGGCGGTTCATCAACGATTGCATTTTCTATAATTGTTGCCAAATCTTCACAAGTTTCCAAATTTAAGTCTAATTCTTTTAATAAATCTGAATTAAACTCATTTAAAATCTTCTTTATACCTGGTAATTGTGCCAAAGAATTCTTCAGAGCTATTAAATCTCTACCATTACTATTTGAATAAGCAATTTTTCCAACTAATCTTTCTATATCATATACTTTTTTCAAACTTGCTTGTAATTCTCCTCTATTAATTGGATTATTCTTTAATTCTTCAACAGAATTTAAACGTTTTTGTATTTCAGTTACGTCTAATAATGGTTCTCCTATCCATTTTCTTAAAGCCCTTCCTCCCATTGATGTTGAAGTTTTATCTAATACCCATAAAAGAGTTCCTCTTTTTGCTTTATCATGTTGTCTTTCTACTAATTCTAGATTTCTTCTTGCTGTAATATCTAATGACATATATTTTTGTAAATTATATAAATTTATATGCTGTATATGTTCTAATTTCATTTTTTGTGTTTGGTTTAAGTATTCTAATAAAGCATTTATAGCTGCTACTTCAAATATATTTTCATGTAAATCCATTACCTTTTGATTTTCATATATAAAAGTATAGTTTTCTAACAAGTATTCTGTTTCTTTTTTAAACATTTCATCTTTAGCATTGTTTATGTATATATTAAATCTTGTATTTATCTGCCCAATTTCTTCTGCTGAATTATATAAAAAACTATTTACTATTATTTCTGCTGGATTATATTTTGCAAGCTCATCTAATAATATTGGAAAATTATTTTTCTCTACTATTTTTGTAGCATAGAAATCCCCTGTAGACACATCACACACAGCTATTCCGAAGTATATACCTTCTTTAAATACTGACATTATATAGTTATTTTTTTTCTCGTCTAGCATATTACTTTCTATTACTGTTCCTGGTGTTACTACTCTTATAACATCTCTTTTTACAATTCCCTTTGCTTGCTTTGGATCTTCCAATTGCTCACAAATTGCAACTTTATAACCTTTTTCGATTAATTTTGAAATATATGAATCTGCTGCATGAAAAGGCACTCCACACATTGGTGCACGTTCTTCTTGTCCACATTCTTTACCTGTTAAAGTAATCTCCAATTCTCTTGAAGCAATTTTGGCATCTTCAAAAAACATCTCATAAAAGTCGCCTAATCTATAAAAAACTATTGCATCATTATATTGTTCTTTTATATCTAAATAATGTTGCATCATAGGTGAAAATTCTGCCATTTTGTTCACTTCCTTCTCATTCCTTAAACTTTGTTTGCAATTATATCATAAAAATGCATAAGTAACAATAAACTATAGAGTTATTTTTTTAGTTTTAATTGATTCTTTATTTTATTGTAACTTTTTATAAATCTATAAAAAGATGAATATTTCATATAATATTCATCTTCTCTATATTTATCTATTTTATATTTTTTCTATCTACTTAATAGCAAATTTTACTGAAACAACCTTTTCTTTATCTTCGATTCTGTATCTTTTCACTAATTTATATTTTCCTTTTTTTAATTCGCCATATAAATTAGACCAATCTGCAGTAAATTCACAAATTTTACTTTCATTGGACATTTCAATAGTGTTAATAAAGTGCTGTTTTCCTTCCAGCAGTTCAACTTCTTCCCATTTGTTTCCTTTTTTTCATAAATTTTCAAATCATTGTTATAACTATATTTTTTCTTATGGTTATTAATAACGATGAGTGCTGCTCCAGTATTTGTTAAAGTACCTTTTTTTATTTTTATCTTTATAGTATTTTGTTTATTATAGATAAATATTATACTAACCATAATTATAAAGCCAATACATATTATTATCTTAATTTTTTTCATAAATTCTCCTTTTTTATAAAAAACCTTCATAACTATTAGCATTTGTATAATAATATAAAATTTTTATTTAAATTTTCTCTTTATATTACAAATACATTATAATATAAATATGTGTCATTAATCTTTTATTTTAAATATTTAATTTCAAATATTGTTCCTTTTCCTAACTCTGAATCAACCATAATATAACCATTATTTTGTTCTATTATAGTTTTTGCAAGTGATAATCCTATTCCTATGCTTTCTTCGTGATTGTTTTTCGTTCTATAAAATCTTTCAAATATGTGTTTTATTTCCTTTTTATCTATTCCTTTTCCTGTATCTTGTATTTTTATCTTTAAAAACACTGCATTATTTTCTACTTTTATATAAATTTTCGAACCCTGATTACTATATTCTATTGCATTTTTTACAATATTAGTTATTGCCTCAAGTTGCCATTTATAGTCTGCTATAAATGTACTGTTTTCATCTATATCTGTAACAACTTCAACTTCTTTTACTTCCAATAATATGGATAGATTTGAAGCAACATTCTCAATTAATTTCTTCACATTGATTTCTTCATTTTCCATCTTTATTGTTCCTGCATCAAATTTAGCTATTTTTAGTAATGATATAACTAATGAACTAATCCATTCTATTTGGCTACTTATATCTCTTAAAAAATCTTCTCTAACTTCTTTATCCATTTCAGGATTTTCTAAAATATTGTCAAGCATTATTCTTATTGATGTTAATGGAGTTTTTAATTGGTGCGAAATATCAGCCAAAGAGTTACTTAATTGTTCTTTTTCTTTTTCACTATTAAAAGCATGTTCTTTTAATAACACTGTTGTTTTGTATAATTCATTTCTAAGTTTTGATAATTCTCCTTCTCCATTATCTTGAATCTTTAATGTATAATTTCCATTATTAATTCCTCTTAAATATCTATTAATTTCTTTAATTTTTCTATCTTGTATTATTGCATATACAACATATATTCCTAATGCTGTAGCAAAAAATATTATTAAAAAGATTACTTTTTGTATACTATTTTTTCTCATACTATTTTCTAATTCTTTTATTGCAACTATATCTTCATCATATCCATATTTCTGCAATATTTGTTCTTTGTCTTCAGGCTCTTTGTTTATTGCCTTAATAATTTCTTCTTCCTTTATATCTGGATGTTCTGTTATTATCTGTTTTATTATATTGTCTATTTTTTTATTAAATAGCTTTGAATATTCTTTGTTTTCTATAGTTGTCATTATGAAAAATATCGTTACAAATATCAATATTAAAAATATATTAATTAATATTACCCTTTTAGAATTTTCTCGTTTAAATATCTCCACTTTTTTTCCTTTCTCCTATTGTCACATTTTATATTCCGCTCCATCTTACTGGAGTATATATTTTTTCACCTTGTCTAACGAGTCGTGAGTAAAATATATACTCCACGTGGAGCTACTTTGTGCATAACTCAAGCTTCTTCTTGAATTCTGTAGCCAATTCCTTTTACAGTTTTTATAATATTTTCATCTCCAAGTTTTGCTCTTATTCTTTTTATATAAACTGTAAGAGTATTATCATTTACAAAGTTTCCTGCAACATCCCATACTTTATCTAAGATTTGGTCTCTTGTTACTACTTTGCCTACATTGTTGAACAACAATAGTAGTAATTTATATTCTAATGCTGTAAATTCAACTTCCTCATTTCCAACTTTAACTATTTTTGTGTCTAAATTTATTTCTATGTCTCTATATGTTATATTGTTATTTCCTTTATTTCGCCTTCTCAAAACATTATTAATTCTTGATACTAACTCTTTTGATTTAAATGGTTTAACAACATAGTCTTCTGCTCCCATATCTAATCCTTTTACAATATCGTGTTCTTCATCCTTTGCAGTTAAAAATATTACTGGGATATCACTATATTGCTTTATATATTCACAAAAAGAGAATCCGCTTCCGTCTGGCAAAGTTATATCAAGTATTGCCAAATCTATTTCTGTTTTTCCAATTAAATTCATAGCATCTTCCATATTAAAACATATAGTTACACCAAACTTTTCTTGTTCTAATAAATACTTTAAACCCTTTACAATTATTTCATTATCTTCTACAATTAAAATGTTTTTCATATTCTTTCCTTTCGATGTATAATTATATCATAAAATCCTGTAAAACCAAAGTTCCACATGGAAATTACCTTTTAAAAAACCAACTATGGAGAATTTTAAAAAGTTCAATTTTCAATAAGATAGAGAGGACTGTTAAAGAAGAGCAAACAAATATGCCTGCTCTTCTTTAATTATGCTATATATTATCTTTCCTTATTGTCTCAATTATATTTTGTTTGTTAATTTTGTTTAGAGAATATTTCATTGTAATACCTATTATTATAAACACAAATACTGCTGAAATTAGTATTGGAGTCAATGGTATGTTATAGCCTAAATCCATTTCTTTTGCAAATCCGTAATATATTAAATATGAGCCTAATATTCCTAAAGGAATACCTATTATAAGTGCTTTTGTTCCATACATTATACTTTCTAATCTTATCATTTTGTTAAACTCTTTTGTTGTCATTCCTATAGATTTTAATGTTGCAAATTCTTTACTTCTTAATATCATGTTTGTTGTAATTGTATTAAATATGTTTGTTACTCCAATTAAAGTTATTACTGTTATAAATCCATAAAGGAATATTGCTGCTACTACAACTATTTTCTTTTGTTGTTTTACAAATGTATCAAGATTATTTACTTCAATATTCAAATATCCCTTTTCATTTTTTAATCTATCTATACCTTCTTCCATTTTATCTGCATTTTCTGAATGTATTAATAGATTGCCTATATCAAATAAATCTTTGAAATTTCTATCAAAATTTTCTCTTGCAAACTCTTGAGATACTAATATTTCTCCTCCATAAGCATATACACTTTCTAATCCCATTGGTCTTTTAGTTGGATTCTCTGATATCTTTATACTTGTTATATTGTCTCCTATTTTTAAATTTACTGTATCTCCTTTTTTCAAACTATATAATTTTGCTAAATTTTTTGAACCATCTGCATTGTAATTCAATTCATCATCTATTAAAATTACTGCTGTTTTATAGTCTTCTTCTTTTAAGCCAAGTTCTTTCATGTATTCTTTGAAATATTCATTGTTATATATCAATATCCTGCATCCATCTGTTTCTATAAATCTTCCATTACTATATTTATACATATCACTAGGTACACTTGTTTCCCAAGTATATGAATATTTATCTATTCCATCAAGTTTTATAATTTCATTATATATATTTTCTTGTTCCTTTGCTGAAATAGAATCAGAGTTTCCATGATTTACATATAGGTTATATGAATACTCTGTATAATAGTACCCTGTCATATCCATCCCATAACTTAAAAAACTTGATAAAGATATAAATATGAAAATACTTACTACTATTGATATTACTGTCGTTCTATATTTCTTTTTACTTCTTTTTAAATTCTTACTTGCAATTACTCCACCTATACCAAATATTTTCTTTGTAAATTTAGAAGTTCTGACTTTTTTAGATTTTATCTTTGTGTCTTTATTTCCACGTATTGATTCTATTGGTGAAATTTTTGCTGCTCTTTTGGCTGGAATTAATGTTGATAAGTAAATAGTTATTAAAGATATTACAACTGAGATTATTATACCTGGTATGTTAATAGTATACACAAATTCCATTCCCATTAGTAAATCTCCTAATATATAATTTACTACTTCTAATAAAATAATTATAGCAACTATTCCAAGTAGTATTCCTAGTGGTATTGCAATTAATCCTACCACCATTCCTTCAAATACAACATTTCTTTTTATTTGCTTAGATGTTGCCCCAATACTCGCAAGCATTCCATATTGTCTATTTCGTTCTGATACTGATATGCTAAAACTATTTCTTATAACAAATACACTTGCTATTATAATTATGACAATTACCACTCCTGCAACAGAAATTACTGCTGCCATTGTGCTATCTCCTAGTCCTCCTTGAAATCTTATTAAATCCATATTTAGCCCAATATCTTCTGTTTCCAAATTTTTACTCATTTCTTTATTAATTTCTTTATAATCTTTTGCATGTTTATACAATACTGAAATATCCTCAGTTTCTCTTAAATTTTCTTTGTATGTTATTGCTTTGTAACCTGGTGAAGAATAGTTTTCATAATTTAATCTCTTTGTTATTCCCACTATTGTATATGTTCTAGACTCTGCATTAACTATTTTTTCTTCTGACTTAGCATATTCATATTCTTCTAATTCCGCATCATATTTCTCTATCATTCCATATGGATTATATTCATTAAGTTTGCTTCCATCTTCTGAAATTCTTTCTCCTACATTAATTGTAATCTTATCTCCAACTTTCCAATTAACTTGTGCATTTGTTCTAATATGTTCTGATATTAAAATTTCATTTGAATTTTCTGGAAGTCTTCCATCAATAAGATTAATTCCAAAATTCTCTAGTGCAGTTTTATCATATTCCATTACTTGAACATATGGTTTATCACTATTTTGTCCGCCATCTAAAACCGCCCATCCCAGTTCACTTGTAAAAAAATATTGTTTTACTTTCTGATTTTCTGTAGCATAGCTAAATTTATCTTTAGATACATTATTAAATTTAGCATGGAAATTACCATCAGTTGCTATTGTTGCTTCTACTAATGTTTTTTGAAAACTGGAAACTAATCCAGCAACACCACATATAAGTGCTGTTGATAGCATAATTCCAATAATTGTAACTATGGTTCTCTTCTTATTTAGTTTGAGATTTTTAACAGTAAATTTATTTAAAATTTTCATTATTATAACCCTTTCTTAATTTTATATTTTAAATTGGAAAAGAATTGCTGTTTTGACTGAGCAAACAAACAAGAAAACCAGAGGTGTGCTTTTGCACATCGAGGATTTTCGAAGTGAAGTTTAACAACGTCAAAACACAATTATTTTTCAATTTTTTTCGTCTCTAATAATTTTACCATCTTCTATTGTAATAACTCTTTCTGCTTCTTTTGCTATCTCTAAATCATGAGTAATTATCACAACTGTTTGATTGAACTTTTTATTTGAAAGTTTTAGTAATGAAATTATTTCTTCACTTGCTTTTGAATCTAAGTTCCCTGTTGGTTCATCAGCAAGTAATATTGCTGGATTGTTTATCATAGCTCTTCCTATAGAAACTCTTTGTTGTTGCCCTCCTGATAATTCATTTGGTAAATGTGTTTTTCTATTTTCTAATCCTAATGTTTTTAATAATTCATTTAATCTTGTTTTGTCTGCTTTTGTTCCATCTAAATCACATGGAAGTGTTATATTTTCTTCTACATTTAATATTGGTATTAAATTATAGAATTGATATATTAATCCTATTTGTCTTCTTCTAAATATTGCTAAATTATCATTATTTAGTGAATATATATCTTTTCCATCTATATAAACTTTTCCACTATTAGGTCTATCTACTCCACCTATTAAATGAAGTAACGTAGATTTACCGCTTCCGCTTGCTCCTACTATTGCAACAAATTCTCCTTTGTTTACTGAAAATGAAATATTATCTACCGCATTTATCTTATTTTCCCCTTTACCATAAGTTTTTGTTAAATTCTCAACTTTTAAAATTTCCATCTTATCCTTTCTTCCTTTCTTTTTTATAAATTTATTTTATAGACATTTTTAAGTCCGAGCCGTCTTGGTGGTTATTAACTTTTTACCCACCTCTTAGTCTAAATTTAAAATTTCTTTAGCTTGTTCTTCTGTTAGAGTTTTATATCTTATCATTTTAGCCATTACTTGTTTTTGTCTTTGTTTTGCTAAATCTAAATTTTCAGTTAGTGCATATACTGATGGTGCATTTGGAATTCCCGCAAGCATAATGCATTCACCATCTGTTAAATCTTTTGGTAGTTTGCCAAAGTACCCTATTGCTGCTTCTTTGATACCATAATAACCATTTCCGAAATAGATTGTATTAATATATAATTCTAAAATTTCATCTTTTTCATATTCTTTTTCTATTTTAAATGCTAAAAAGGTTTCTGCAATCTTTCTTGTGATTTTCTTTTCTTGAGTAAAATATTGGTTTTTTGCTAATTGCTGTGTTATTGTACTTCCACCTTCTACAAAGCTAAATGCCTTTAAATCATTAAAAATAGCCCTTCCTATTGCAATTACATCTATTCCATAATGTTTGTAAAATCTGTGATCTTCTACCGATACTACTGCCTTTTTATACATTTCTGGAACCTCTGATATTTTAGTATAATTCTCTTGCTTTCTTATTTCTTCAATTTTACTTTCTATCGAAACTTCTTTTATTGCATCTTTATACATTTTGTAGCCTTGACCAATAAATAAAACTCCAATACTTGCTATTACTAATCCTATTACAATTAAAATCTTCAAAATATTCTTCATATATTATCACCTCTTATTCAAATATTTTTTACTATATTTATAACTTTTTTTATTTCATGAATTTATTTTAACATTCTAAAGTGACATTAAAATGACTTAAGTAAAAATTTTATATGATAACAAAAAAAGGCGATCTTTCGCCTTTTTATTGTTTTATATTTAATTGTATTTTACTACACTCATTTTATATATAAGCATTACTAAAACAGTATATTTAAATTCCAAATGTTTCGCCATTTATTATTGCACCTGACACTGTTGCTTTTCCTGCATTATATATTGCATATGAATTTTCAGAAGTAATTGTTCCTCCTATTATTACAATCGTTCCTTCAACTTGATTTCTTATAGCAATTCCTGGTTCTATAGATGTATTTTTTATTTTTCCTCCCGCTACTGTTATTTTCCCACCTGAATAATTATACACTGTAGGATCTGCTTTTTTCCCTTCTAGTTCTGCATTTCCCCTTATTTCTGTTTCACCTATATTAACTATAGCACATGAATTGCTCCTGATTTTTCCTTCTATTATCAAACTTCCTCCAGCATGATTAGCAATTGCTGGATAATTTTCTGGTGTTCCCACTATTTCTGCTGTTTCCTTTATTTCCATGTTTCCAGCGTTAGATATGGTGTTAGAAGTCTCAGAAATAAAAGTACCTCCTATTATTATAGTTGTTCCCTCTGAGCTATTACTAAATGCTTGTATATTTGTAGATTTTATTAATCCTCCTTCTATAGTAACTGTTCCCTTTTCATTGTATATTGTAGGAGTTCCTCTTACCCTTCCGTCTTCATCACTAACATAATTCTCACTTGTACTAATTACTTCTGAATCTCCACTTATATTCAATATTCCACTATTATGTATTGTATTTGAGCTATTCGAGCTTATTCTTCCTCCAGTTATTATTATAGAACCTGTCGTTTGGTTATAAATTGTAGGACTGCCATTCTTAATATCATTTTCTTTTATATTTCCATTTATTTTAGCTGTTCCACTTACTTCTATAATTCCATAATTAATTATAGTATTATCATTTCTTGAAATTAATTCTCCTCCTTTTATTATTGCTTTCCCTTCTTCTCTATTTGAAATAGCATTTTCAAATCCATCTATCATTGATGTTCCATCTATCTCTATTGTTCCTAAATTTTCTAATGCACTATATTTTTCAGATTTTATTTTTACTCCTACAACAGTTAAGCTTGCATCTTTCTCATTCCAGATTGTAGGAAATTTCTCTATTGCATTACTTGTAATTTTTCCATTTAATATTTTTAATTTGCCTGATAATCTTATAACTGGTTTTTCTTCTTTATTTTTCACAGTCCAAGTACTAAGTTCTAATATAATATTCTTATTTTTTTCAATTACAACATTTTCTACAACATCTGTTAATACTGTAATTGTGGTTTCAGCATCATTTGATGGAACTGCGTCTATTGCACTTTGCAAAGTTACATAATACTCGTCTTTTATTCGTGCAACATATTTATTTACTAATGCATATTCCATTACCCTATTTTTTCCTTCTATTTGTGCCATAACTCTAAGTATCTCATTATTTTCTATTGAAAAACTACAATTTGTTAAATGTTCTGCAATCACAACTTTATCATTCATATATAATGCTTTTTCATTTGAAACATATGTATATTTATTTCCTTCTATAAAAGCTATCTCATTAGCCATTACATTATCTATATCTAATTCTTTTCCTTCTCTTATTTCTTTTGATATCTGCATATTTATTTTATCAAACTCTATATCCTGTACTGCTTGTACATCTAATTCATCGAAATTTTTTCTAAAATTTGCTGTAATTACTGTTAATATTGATATTACTAACATTGATAATATTACATATCCAATTAGTGATACTAATGTTATCCCTTTATTATTTTCCATAGCTTGTTCTCCCTTTTCTTTCGTAGCTCTTCTCTGTAAATTACACTTTTTTTCTTGACATAATAAGAAAAAAACTTCTTAATAATTTAATTCTAACATAAGTGATATTAAAATGCAATCGAAAATGATTGCATTTTAGTTTTTTTATTTTACTAACACTCCTCTCTTGGCCTAAAAAAGAAAGGTGAATATTCACCTTTCTTTTTTTATTTTATGGTTTTGAAATATTGATAATTGGATTATCTCTTACTAATTCTAACTCAGTATTTGATGTAGACAATGCAATTTGCGCTAATATCTTTTCTGTTCCATTATCATATAAACCATAAATCTTTCCATCTTCTTTTATATATGTCTTTATTAACTCTGTAATCATCATCGTTTCCTCATTAACTATCGTAATGTTTTCATATACATGTCTAAATTGATCTAATCCCTTATCATATTCTATTTCGCCTTTTTCATTAACTTGATATACCATCAATAAATTACAATTTTCATCGCATAATCCCACTAATCTATCTTCTTCATAAAATGGTCCTCCTGGTCTAGCTGGTTTTCCTATCTCAGCATTCCATGCTTCTCCTTCATACAATGAAATTTGATTTTTAATAAATACATTTTTTGTTCCATCATACAATACAAAATAGTAATCTTTTGTACTGTCTTCTACTGATAATGTATATTTAGTTTCTCTTATTTTTTCGTTAGATTCCTTTATCTTCTCTTCTGTTATTTTGTTAATCCTTTTCATACTTCCATGTAACTTTTCAAGTGCTATTCCTATGCCATCAAACTCTCCTGTTCCTGAGTTGGCCTGATATAGGTTAGTTTCTACTTTTGTTAAAGTATTAGATCTTGCAAAACTTGCTACTGGAATCTGACATATAATATTTTTACTTCCATCACTAAATTTTGCCCAAACTTTTCCAACTTCATCTATCTCGGTTCCTATTCTTTCTTTTCCTTCAACTTCATATTCAATATTTAATGGCATAACGATATCTATCTTTATTTCCCCTGTTTCACTATCTGTATACCATCCTTTAAGTACATATCCTTCTTCGTCACACAAAAATCCAGATTTTACATTTTCATTAAATTTTTCCCATGAAGAATCTGCTACTGTTCCATTATCTTCTATAATAGCTTCTGTTAATATATTTAAGTTCAAATAATTTCTAAATAAATTTTCTCCTGTTCTGCTATTACATACAATATAGAAAGCATTAAAAATATTTTCTCTATCAAAATATTTTTTAACATTACTATTCCAACATAGTCCTAAAATATATGATCCATCATTTACTTGTTCCTCTATATAATCTCCTATTCCTTCAAGTTGTTCATCTTTTTGCGCCTTTTCCCATTTACTAGCCGCATTCTTTGCATGTCCAAAAAGTCCACTATTTACTGCTGTATTAACTGTCACTGCGACTAATATTAATATTACTATTATTGTTATTATTAATGCAATTAGTGTTATTCCGATTATTTTTCTTTTGCATATTAAAACCTCCTTCGTTTAATAAATTTATTTTAACATATTGCACTTATTTTAGCAACACTTTTGTCTTGCATTTTTGGCTTTTTATTCATTTATATAAAAAAGAGTAGTTCAAAAAACTACTCTTACTCGTTCCATTTACTCTATATCTAATATTTTCTTTGCTCTTGTTATGTCTTCCTCTGTTGCATTTCTTACACCTTCTAGTTGGTACTCAAATCCTAGTTCTTTCCACTTATACGCCCCCATATTATGGTATGGATGCAATTCTATTTTTTCTACTGTTTTTAATGTTTTTATAAATTCTTTTAACTTAATTAAATCTTTCTCATCATCTGTTATTCCTGGTATTATTACTTGTCTTATCCATATTGGAATATTGTTATCACTTAAAAACTTAGCAAATTCTAATTCTAGTTTATTTGAAAATCCCACTAACTCTTTACATTTTTCATCATTTATATGTTTTATATCTAATAATACTAAATCTGTTAAATCTAGTATCTCTTTTATTTCATCTGTTAATATAAACATTCCGTGATGTATCTAATGCTGTATGGAATCCTAAGTTTTTTAGTTCTTTAAAAAGTTGTTTCAAAAATTTAGGTTGTAGCAATGGTTCTCCTCCTGTAGCTGTAATTCCACCATTTGAATATTTTATATATTCTTGATATTTCTTTATTTTTTCTATAATCTCTGATACTGTATATAACTCTCCTGTTTTTGTATCCCATGTATCTCTATTATGGCAATATTTACATTTTAAAGCACATCCCTGCATAAATATTACAAATCTAATTCCTGGTCCGTCAACTGCTCCAAATGTTTCAAATGAATGAATTCTTCCTTTTATCTCTTCCACCTTTTCTTCTTCCTTTCCCTTGTATCAATTATTAATTGGAAAAGATTTTTTCAATGATCTATTTTCCAATTTCACATCCTACTAAATCATAGTTCTTCACTTTGTCAATTTCGCAATTAATCCAAGTATCTATAAGATTTTCCTTTTCTTTTGGTATAAATACTAACCCATCTGTATCTGGTATGTCCATATAGCTTCTACCTACATAATATCTATTATCAAAAGTGCTATTCTCTATTAATACTTCATACTTATTCCCTATTTTTTCTTCTAGTTTTTCTTTTGAAATCTTTTGTGCTAATTCCATAATTTTTTTATATCTTACTTCTTTTGTTTTATAGTGTACTTGTTCTTTTAATCTCGATGCTGGAGTTCCATCTTCTTTAGAATATTTAAATACACCTAATTTATCGAAATATGCTTTTCCAACAAAATCATAAAGTTTATTAAAATCCTCTTCACTTTCTCCTGGAAAGCCTACTATTAATGAAGTTCTTAAAACAACATTTGGAATTTCATTCTTTATTTTTACAACTAATTCTTCTATCTGTTTCGATGTACTTTTTCTATTCATTCTTTTTAATACACCATCTGATATGTGTTGAATTGGTATGTCAAAGTATTTGCATATTTTATCATTATTTTTAACTACTTGTATTAATTCATCTGTTATGCTTTCTGGATAAGCATACAAAAATCTAATCCATTTGAATTCTTTAATTTTGCATAAAGTCTCTAACAGTTCTGCCAAACGCATTTTTCCATATATATCTAAGCCATATTTTGTAGTATCTTGTGCTATTAGTATTATCTCTTTGTATCCTTTTTTAGCTAATTCTTTTGCTTCAGCAACTATATCTTCAAACTCTCTACTTATATAATTTCCTCTTATATATGGAATTGCACAATATGTGCATCTATTGCTACATCCTTCTGCAATTTTTAAATATGCGGTTGTATTTCCTGTTGAAATTACACGGTTTGAATACTCTAAATTGCATATTGGTAAAGATTGTTTTTTATTGGTTATAAGTTCTTGTATTTTAATTCCTATGTTGGCATATTCCTTTATTGGGATAAATAAATCTACTTCTGGAAGTAGTTTTTTTAGTTTGTTTAAATATCTCTCTACTAAACATCCCATTACTATTAAATATTTACATTTTCCAGTTTCCTTATATTTAGCCATTTCTAATATAGTATTTATTGCTTCTTGTTTTGCACTTTCAATAAATCCACAAGTATTTATAACTATAATTTCTGAATCTTCTACATTATTTACTATTTCATATTTATATTGTTTAAAAATTCCTATTGTCATTTCTGTGTCTACTAAATTTTTAGAACATCCTAACGATACAAATCCTACTTTCATTTTTTCTCCATTCTTCTTATTATGTGTTTTTTCAATTTTTTGGTGAAACAATCAATAAAGAGCTACCAAAAGTGTCTTTAATTTTCTTTAGTAGATTAAGAACACCAAACTGCAATTCTAATCTTCTCCATAATACTCATTATTACACATATTCTTTCTTGTCATCTCAAATAAATTTAATTTTGTAAATCCTATTAATTGTGTTTTTGCTCTATCTTTTTTAAAACATTCTTGCAAAAACTCCTGAATTTTCTTTTTATTTTCTTCTATATGCATATCTATATAGTCTATTATTATTATTCCTCCAATGTCTCTTAATCTTACTTGTTTTGCTATTTCCATAGTAGCTTCTTGGTTTACATTATATATAGTTTCTTCTAAATCTCTTTTTCCAACATATTTTCCTGTATTAACATCAATTGCAGTTAAGGCTTCTGTTCTGTCTATTGTTATAAATGCGCCTGATTTTAACCAAATTTTTCTTTTTTCCATTTTCTCGATTTGATTGTTTAGAGAATATACTTCAAACAAGTTTACTTTTTCTTCTAATTCAACATTAATTGGTTTAATACTTAATAGTAAGTTTTTTATATTTTCATATATCGCTTTATCGTTTACTATAATTTTCTCCAGTCCTCTATCTACAATATCCATTACGGTTCTTCTTATAAGTGCTTCATTATTATATATTAATGCTGGATACTCTTTTATCTGCATTACCTTTTTTTGTATTTGTTTCCACTTTTCTTGTAATTCTTCTATATCTTTTTTTATACATTCTTCAGTAACATCTTGACTTGAAGTTCTTAATATTGCTCCCATATTTGAAGCTAAATATTTTTTAGCTATACTTACTAATTTTTCTCTTTTTTCTTCATTTTCTATTTTTTGTGATACTGTTACAATCTCACAATCTGGCATTAATACTACAAATCTACCTGGCAAATTTATATGTTTACTTACTTTTGCTCCTTTATTGGCTGTCCCATCTTTCTTTATCTGTATTAGTATATTTTCTCCAACTTTTAGTTCCTTCTCTATAGATGTATCTTTAATTGTTTCATTTTTAGTCACATCAATTTTAGGTAGTACATCACTTAGTTTTATCAATGCATGTCTATTAGCCCCAATATCAATAAAAGCTACTTGCATTCCTTTTAACACATTAACAACTTTTCCTAAATAAATATTACCTTCTAGTCTTTGTTGATGTTCATGCTCATCATGTTTCTCTAATAATATCCCATTTTCTACTAACATAATTGTTTTTAATTTTTCTTCTTTATTTATTAATAATTCTAACAACTCAAATTTTCCTTTCAATTATATTTGTTCATAGCAACATCAACGCCATTTTTTAAGATTTCTAAAGTAGCTTCTGCAGCTAAATTAGTACCTTGTTCCAACTTTTTTCTTATATTGTTACTAACAGGTCCTATAACATATTTTATAATATCTTCGTTTTCTCTTGGCTTTCCTATTCCTACTCTAACTCTAGTAAATTCTTCTGTCCCTAAACACTGTATTACTGATTTCATTCCGTTATGTGTTCCGCTACTGCCTTTTTTTCTTATTCTAATTGTTCCTTCATCTAAATCTATATCATCATAGATTACAATTATATCTTTATTATCTATTTTATAAAAATTTCTAAATGCAGCAACACTCTCTCCACTTAAATTCATATATGTTTGTGGTTTCAATATCAGTACTTTTTCACCATTTATACTATCCTGTGTATACATTCCTTTAAATTTAGACTGTGACACTTTTATACCACAGTCTTTAATAATTTTATCTATAACATTAAAACCCATGTTGTGTCTTGTAAATTCATATTCTTTCCCTGGATTTCCTAATCCTACTATTAAATACATGAATTACTCCTTTACTGGTACAAATTTATAATTTCTCTTTGGAAATACAGGCGTACCACCACCTGCTTTTAAACATTTTAATATTGCATTTACTCTTGTTGGTATACTCTTTGTTTCATTATTAATAAAACTTAATAAATATGGTTTATATTCCTCTGGTGTAATCATATATAAATCCATTAAATATGAAAGCATTCTATACATATCTGAGCATCTTCTAATAGAAGGTGTTGACATTATGCTTCCTTTTCTATTTCTATAATATTTGAATGTAGGAAATTCTCCAAATTTATATGATTTTGCTAATATTGTAGCATGTGTAGAATATACCATATCTTCATAATATATTCCTTCTTTAAACTCTATATTATTTGATTGTACAAATTCTCTTCTCCAACATTTACTTGGTACAGAAAAGTTTATATCACATGTTAATCTTGCTTCCTTTGTTGAGTTTTCAGCTGTCGAAAGGTGTGTTTTGTTAAATCCTCCTACATCTTGAAAACCTAGATAAATTATGTCTGGTTTATCTTTTCCAATTAATTTATCAATTTTTTCTAATGTTGTTGGTTCATATAGACTATCATCTCCATCTAGATGAACAATATATTCTCCTTGAGCTACAGCAATTCCTTTGTTTCTAACTGCTCCTAATCCTACATTCTTCTTATTTTCGATTACAGTAATTCGTGGATCATTATATTCTTTAATTTTTTCTAATGTACTATCTTTAGATGCATCATTAACTATTATTAATTCATAATTTGTAAAAGTTTGTTCTAAAACACTATTTATTGCTCTTTGTATGTAATTTTCAATATTGTAGGCACTTATTATTATGCTAAATCTTTTATTCATAAACACCTATTCCTTTTCTTTTTTTAATTTCCCTCAATTAAGTATTATAGCACATGTAAAATTATTTGTAAAATTTTACAATTATTTTAATCTCAATTACGTATTTATCTTCCTAAAAACAAATATGTAATTAAAACTACCCATGCTTTTATTATAAGTTATTAAAATATTCCTCCAATATTGCTATTACTTTCTCTTTATCTTCCTCTGTATTTATTAATTGCCTTATTTGAGTAGAATTTTTTAAATTTTTAAGATACCAACATATATGTTTTCTCATTTCTCTTATTCCTACATAATCTCCTTTTTCTTCTAGTGCTAAACGATAATGTTCTTTTATCGTTTCTAGCTTGTCTTTTGGTGTTATTCCTTTAGTAGTTGTATTCCCTTTTACTCCATCTATTATTTCTTTTAATTTCCATGGTTCCCCTAAAATTCCTCTTCCTACCATGATTCCATCTACTCCAGTATATTCAAACATTTTCTTTGCATCTTCTGGAGTTCTTATATCTCCATTTCCTATTACTGGAATTTTTACTGTTTCTTTTACTTTTCTTATTGTCTCTAAATCTACTTGTCCTGAATAAAAATCTTCTCTTGTTCTCCCATGTACAGTTATCAAATCTGCTCCTGCTTCTTCTATTATTTTTGCAATTTCTGGTGCAACAATATTTTCTCTATTCCACCCTGTTCTAATTTTTACAGTTAATGGTTTTCCTATTTTCTTTCTTACTTCATGAACTATGTTATATACTAAATTTTCATCTAATAATAATTTGCTTCCTTCACTGTTTTTTACTACTTTTGGTGCTGGACATCCCATATTTATGTCTATTATGTCTGCCTGCGATTCTATTTTCTTGGCTGCTTCTGCCATTATTTCTGGGTCATTTCCAAAAATCTGCACAGATACTGGTCTTTCTTCTCCATTCATATTTAATAGCTTTTCTGTCTTTTTATCATTATAGTATAGCCCTTTACTACTTACCATTTCTGTACAAACTAATCCTGGTTTTCCATATTTTTTACATATTTTTCTATAACTTAAATCTGTAATTCCTGCCATTGGTGCCAATATCACATTATTTTTTAATTCTATATCTCCTACTTTTAGTTTTTCTATATACATTATTTGCCCTTTCTGAATTATGAGGGCGATTAAAATCGCCCTGATAATTAGATTATATAATTTACTATGCAATTATTATATTAATCAATTTCAAACATTGACTTTTTCCTTTTTTGTCCAATATTTATTAATACCCCTATACATACTACATTTGTAATTAGAGAACTTCCACCATAACTTATGAATGGTAATGGAACTCCTGTTATTGGCAATAATCCCATTGTCATTCCTATATTTTCTATAAAGTGGAATAAAAATATTCCGAGCTATTCCTATCGCTATATATGAACCACTCTTATCTGATGCTGTCTTTGCTATACTAATTGATTTTGTTATTAACATTATATATGTTAATACTACACAAATGCATACAATAAACCCGGAGTTCTTCTCCAATTACTGAGAATATAAAATCTGTAGTCTTTGGGTATAAAAATCCTAATTGTGTTTGTGTTCCTTGCCCGCCATCCTAGTCCAAAGAGTCCTCCTGCTCCTATTGCTAATTTTGATTGTATGATGTTATATCCAGCCCCTCTTGGGTCTAATTCTGGATTCAAATATACATCTATTCTTGACTTTGCATGTTCTGGTAATACAAAAAAGTATAGTACTGGAACTAATATTACTACTAAAACAATTGAAACAATTATATACTTTCTATCAATTCCAGATACAAACAGCATTGAAATTATTGCAAAAACATATGCAAATGCTGTTCCATAATCTGGTTGTAATATTATTAAAATAATAGGTATTAAGCTTATTCCTAATATTTTTAATATATTTGTAAACTTATTTATTTCTCCAGTTGGAATTTTAGACATAATATTAGCCAAAAAAAGAATAAATGCTATTTTAGCTATCTCACTTGGTTGAATAGAAACTGGACCTATAGCAAACCAACTAGTCGCTCCATTTATTGAACTAGTCAATAATACTGCAATTAACAATATAATAGAAATTATATAAAATCCTATACTTATTTTAGTTAAAAAATTATAATTAATTCTTATTGATATCACTAATACTGGTATGCTTATCGCCAACCAAACTATTTGTTTCTTCAAATCTTCCAGGTCCGAAGATTTACTCGCACTATATAATGCAAATAATCCTATTGTTATTAGGATTATTGTACATATTATTATACTCCACTCATTGGATTTAAATTTATTTTTATTCATGTATCCCTCTATTTAAAATTCTGCAAATATTTTAGTTTGCTCCTTCTGATACTTTTTCTTTTTTTGTTTTTTCTTCTCCCTTATTTTCTACTTTTTTACTTTTTAATTCCTTCTTTTCTTTTTTTACTTCTTCTTTCTTTTCATCCTGTTTTGTGTTCTCTTCATTTTCAACTTTTTCAGTTTTACTTTTTTTTGTTTTTTCTTCTTCGCTTTTTTCTTCCTTTACAACCGGTGTTTCATCTTTTTTCATTTCATTTCTTATATTTACAATTGGAATATTAGCATATAAAGATGGTGCACCTGTTGTTCCATCTTCTTTTATTTCATTCGTAAGCCTTACGTCTATTTCTCCTTCTTCTACTTCTATATATTTCTTTATAACATCAATTATTTCCTGTTTCATTAATTCTAAGAAATCAGCAGAAACATTAGCTCTATCTTGCATTAAAACAAGATGTAATCTTTCTTTTGCTTTATCTTTACTTCCGCCTGTTTCTTTATTTTCTATTTTACCTACTTTTTTAAAAAAGTTTATTATGCTCTCAAACATATTGTTCCTCCATATATCAGAATGATTTATTTTCTAGAAAATAAGCCTTTTAATTTATTGAAAAATCCTCTTTCTTCACCTGGTATTGTAACGTCAATATTTTCTCCTAAAATCCTTCTAGCTATTTCTATATATGCTTTTCCTGAAGGTGCCTTTTTATTCTTTATTACAGGTTCACCTTTATTTGTTTGTGTAATTATATTCTCATCGTCTGGAACTACACCAACTAAATCTATTGATAATAAATCTACGATGTCATTAACATCCATCATTTCACCTTTTTTTACCATCCCTGGTCTTAATCTATTTACTATTAATTCTGGATTTTTTATTTCAGCTGACTCTAGTAATCCTATTATTCTATCTGCATCTCTTATTGCTGATATTTCTGCTGTAGTAACAACTATTGCTCTATCAGCTCCTGAAACTGCATTTTTAAATCCTTGTTCTATTCCAGCTGGACAGTCTATTAATACATAGTCAAATTCTTCTTTTAGTTTTTTTGTTAATTCTTTCATTTGTTCTTCATTTATTGCTGTTTTATCTCGTGTTTGGGCAGCAGGTAATAAAAATAATTCGTCAAAACGTTTATCTTTTATTAAAGCTTGTCTTAATTTACATTTTTCTTCAATTACGTCTACTAAGTCATATACTATTCTATTTTCTAGTCCCATAACAACGTCAAGGTTTCTCAATCCAATATCTGTATCTACTAATACTACTTTTTTTCCTGCCTCTGCTAAACTTGAACCTACATTTGCTGTAGTTGTAGTCTTTCCAACTCCACCTTTTCCTGATGTTATAACTATTACTTCTCCCATAACATCTATCCTCCTTGTATAAATTACCATAATATTTTATAATTTTTTCGCTAAAAAGTCAACTATCTGAGCGAAAATGTAATATTTTATTTATTAAGAAAATGTTATTTTATAGTATCATCATTGCATCTCCAAAGCTAAAAAATCTATATTCTTCTTTAACAGCTTTATTGTATGCTTCTAAAATAAAGTCTCTATCTGCTAGTGCAGATACTAGCATCAATAACGTTGATTCTGGCAAATGAAAATTTGTTATTAATCTATCAACACATTTAAATTTGTAACCTGGATATATAAATATTCCAGTATCTCCTTCTGTTTCCTTAAGTTTTCCATTATCATCTGCTACAGATTCTAAAACTCTACATGATGTTGTTCCTACTGCAACTACTTTATTACCGTTTTGTTTAGTTTTATTTATTTTCTCTACATCTTCTTGTTTTATATAAAAATGTTCTACATGCATTTTATGTTCTTCTATATTTTCTACCTTTACTGGCCTGAATGTTCCAATTCCTACATGTAATGTTACATTTGCTATATTTATTCCTTTATCTTGTATTTTCTGCAACAATTCTTTTGTAAAGTGTAATCCTGCTGTTGGTGCTGCTGCAGACCCTTCATGTTCTGCATATACTGTTTGATATCTATCTTTTTCTTCTAATTTTTCTGTAATATATGGTGGCAATGGCATAAGTCCTATTTTATCTAATATTTCATTAAATATTCCATCATATTCAAAATGTACAATTCTATTACCATTTTCTAATATTTCTAAAACATCTGCTATTAGTATTCCATCTCCAAATTCTATTTTTATACCAGGTTTAATTTTCTTACCTGGTCTTACCATTGCTTCCCAATTATCATCTTCAATTTGTTTTAATATTAATATTTCTACTAATTTTTCTGACTGTTTTCCTATTATTTTCCCATATAGTCTTGCTGGTAGTACTTTAGTATTATTTATAACTAAACAATCTCCTGGATTTAAGTATTCTATTACATCTTTAAAGGTCTTGTCTTCTATCCTCTTTGTTTCTCTATTTAATACCATTAGTCTAGATTCATCTCGTTTTTCCATTGGGTGCTGAGCTATAAGCCTTTCTGGCAATTCATAATTAAAGTCTGATGTTTTCAATTTTTCTATTCCTTTCCACTAATTTAATTAAAGTGTACTTTTATTGTTCTAAATATTGCTCTAATTTCTTCTATTATGTTAGTTGGTTCTTTATTAAATTCTATTTCTGTTGAATTTTTAAAATCAGATTTATGATACGGTTTCATTGAATATACTTCACTATATAAACCAACTTTCTGATTTGTATTCTTATCCAAAATATTCTGAGTCATATAATCTGCATACCAATCCTTTAATCCTACAACACTATCATCTTTATAATTATACTTCTCATAGTCATGTAACTGCGGTATGGTATAATTTGCTTCTTGTAAAATCCTTTCTAATGAATGTAAAAACTCATGAATATAAACTTCTTCTGGTAGTTTGTGAAAAGCATTGTATTCATATAATGAAGTATTACCATTTTTATTTATTCTTACTATTGAATAACCTATTCCATATATGTCTATTGCTCCGAAGTCCTACCCAATTTCCTTTTATTGGAATAGAAGAAACTCCATTTTCATCTTCCATTCTAGCAACCACAAAAACATGATCATATTCATTTTGATAGATTGTATCATATATTAAGTCTTTTGTATCACTTGGATCTATATAATATCCATGTTCTTCATCATATGATATTGTAGTTACAGGTTCATCTATTTCATATACGTCATATTTTACACTCATCAAGTTATTAGACATTGCTGCTGCAGTATTTTTGTATCTTTCCATATTTTCATAAACATTTTTTATATCTTCTTGGTTAACATATAGACTTCTTTGCACTCCATCTATATTAACATCTAATTTTTTTAAGATAAAACATCCTACATTCCACTCTGTATCTGTATGCTTTGTACCTTTTTCTAGTTTGAAATCTGAAAACCACGCTGTACCAATGCAGTTATTGTTATTTCCACCTAATCTAAATGCAATATCAACAGTTTGTCTATTTTTAGAATTAAATATTAATTCTATTTCTTGCCAGTCTTTAGTTCCTGTAACAGGAATAGAATATTCTAAACTATCCATTATCCATATCATTGCACCTGCATCTTTTTTTGGATTTTCACTTCTTATATCTTCAGTTTTTACCACACAACTTATTCTGTACGGAGTATTTGGTTCTACTTCTATTTGTTTATAAAAAATCGCATCATTAAATTGTTTGTTTTCTATTTTATAACTATCACTTTTAGAATATTTTACTTTAGAATCTCTTGATAATTTAGTTACAGCCTCTTGGTCTGTTACTGCTTTAATAAAATCATTGAAGCAATTGTTTTTATATATTCTAAATAGCATTGCCAATGTAGCAACAACAAATATTATAAATAATATTGTACTTATACTTATAAAACCTTTTTTGGATTTCATTCAATACCCTCCATATTAGGATAAATTGTTTAAACTAGTTTATCCTATTAATTCTTTCTTCAACACGTTCTTTTCCAAGTATTTGAATAATTTCATATAAATCTGGAGTATTACATTTTCCTGTTAAAGCTACCCTTATTACTGTACTTATATCACCTACATGTCCCTTATACTTTTCAGGATTTTGTTTATACTCTTTAACTTCTCTTGCATATCCTTTTTCTTCTGCTAAATCTTTTATTTTATCAAACCATGTTTGTTTGTCATCACTTATATCAAAATACTTTTCAAGGTAGTTTGATAAAATTTCCTTTATTTCATCTTTACCTGTTATTTTTTGGAATTCATACATATTATTATTTTCAAATACTTCATCATACATATATGATATTATTCCTTTAACTTCTGACCATTTTGAAATATCTTTTCTTGGTTTTGCATTTCCTCTTTCTATATTTAAAACTTTTAATGAATATTCCTGATGATTTTCTAGTAATCTTTTTAATTCTTCATCATAATTTTTTGCCCATTCTAAAGTTTCATTATAGATTTTTTCTGCTGTAAATTTTGATATTACGTTTTTAGAAACATCTAGTAGTTTAATCATATCAAACACTGCTCCGGCTTACACTCATTTTATTTAATTGTAAATCAAATTCACTAATGTCAACATCTTTATTACTTCTTCTCCAAGGCTCAAAATTTGAATTTGCAATATTTAATAAATATTCTATAACAGCCTCCTGTGGTATTCCTTCTTCATGATAATAGCTTACTGCTGCTTCCGGATCTTTTCTTTTGCTTATTTTTCTTTTTCCACCATTATCGTCTTTCATTATTGTTGCTGTATGAGCATATTTAGGTGGTTTAAATCCTAATGTTTTAAATAATTCTAAATGTAATGGAATTGATGATACCCATTCATCCCCTCTTATTACATGTGTTACCCTCATTAAATGGTCATCTACTGCGTGTGCAAAATGGTAAGTTGGCAATCCATCTGCCTTTATTATAACTATATCTTGGTCATTTTCTGGAAATTCTATATTTCCTTTTATAATATCTTTATGCTTTATCTTTCTATCTTCATTTCCTTGTGATTTAAATCTTATTATATATTTTTCTCCATTTTTTATTTTTTCTGCTGCTTCTTGTAATGGTAAAGTTCTATATTTTGCCCATATACCATAATATCCTGGTCTTATTTTTGCTTTTTCTTGTTTTTCTCTTATTTCTTCTAATTCCTCTGGAGTACAGAAACATGGATATGCAAAACCTCTTTCTATTAATGATTTTGCATATGCTTGATATATATCTTTCCTCTGGCTCTGTTTATATGGTCCATAAATTCCTTTTTCTTCATTTTCTCCAATCATTCCTTCATTTGGAATAATTCCGAAGTCACTTAATCCTTTAACTATTTGTTCTGTCCCATTTTCTATTTCTCTTTTTTGATCAGTATCTTCTATACGTAAAATAAAAACACCTTTTGTTTGTTCTGCAAGCTTTCTATCAACGATTGCTCCAAATAGCCCTCCTATATGTACAAATCCTGTTGGACTTGGTGCAAAACGTGTAACCATTGCTCCTTCTGGTAAATTTCTCTCTGGATATTTTTCCTCATAAAATTCTATTCCTTTAGCTTCTGGGAATATTAAATCTGCTAATTCTTTATGATCCATATGTTTCTATCATTCCTTTCATTTTATTTTCATTTTGTTCAATTTGTTTTAGAACTTCCATTTGAGCTCTAACTCTTATTAAATTGTGATCTTCAATTTCTGGATTTACTGAAAAATATACATCTCCATTTAAATAATCTGCCAAAAATCTTATTAAATTTTCATATGTCATCATCCATGCACCAAGTGGCAAAATTTCTAGTTCTTCTTTTGTTATAATATCTTTAGTTTTCTCTAAAAAGCCTTTAGTAAATGCTTCAAATCTTGATATATCAGCTTTTATTTTAGATATATCTTGTTCATCTTCCTTAGCTGTTGTTATTCCACTTCTTATTCCTTCTCCAAAGTCATAAACAATTGAACCTGGCATAATTGTATCAAAATCAATTAAGCATACTGACTTGTCTGTATTTTTATCAAACAATATATTGCTTAACTTTGTATCATTATGTGTCACTCTTAAAGGGATTTCTCCTTTTTCAATTTTATCAGTTATTATATTTGTTCTCTCTAATCTAAACTTTTCTGTTAAAAATTCGATTTCCTTTTTAGCTTTTTTAAATCTTTCAGGCCTTTTCTCTATATTTTCTTTACTGTTTAATGCATCTTTTAGTTGTTTTACTCTATTAGGGGTATAGTGAAACATAGGAATTACTTCATAAAGGCTATTTGCTTCAAATCCTTCTACTTCTTTTTGAAAGTCCCCAACTGCTTTTCCTGCTTCATATAGTTTATCTAAACTCTCTGTTGCTAAATATGTTTTTGTATTATCTATAAATTTTTGCATTCTCCAGTTTCCATTGTAGATGTAATCTTTTGTATCTTTTATTGGGACAAACTCTATTGTTACAGAATCTTCTTTTCTTCTCATGTACTCTGTTACTCTCTCAGCATTACTCATAAGTTCCTTTAAATTCGGAAAAACATTAGTATTTACATATTGCAAAATATATTTTTCATTGTTATCATAATCCACTAAATATGTCTTATTTATATGGCCTATATCAATTAGTTGCATACTAGTTGGCTTCGCATCAATATCAAACCTTTGTGCAATATTCATTAAATTTTCTGTATCCATAAAAACCTCCATTTGAACATTTTATACCACAATTACATAAGTATTAGAAATCCTGCTACTGTACTAATTATAAATCCTACAATCTTTAAAGTCATAACTGCCTCATTTTGATCTCCAAAGCTAAATACTTTTTTAGTTATTGACCTTGCATCATATATCATTATAACTCCTATCATTAGTATAATTACTTTGATTGTTTCTAGAATTATTTCTAACATTTTACTACATCCTTTTTATTTACTATTTTAGAATTATATCACATTTAGATTACTATTGTACAGACTTATTTTTTAATTTGTATTTTTGCAAGAAAAATACACATCAAATATAAAATAATATTTAATGTGCATTTCCAGATATTCTTTATAAGTTATATCATTCTATTATGGTTATTTCCCATCATTTTTGTAGAATAATTATTTCTATTCTTTATCTCCGGCATGTATCTAATTCGTGCATAATTATTCTGTAATACATTGTTATTTTGCATTTCTATATTAAAGGCAGTTTGTGTCGCACCTCTATATCCTATGTTTCTATTATAATTACTTTGTGGTTGTAGTTTCTCGTCTTGTTCATTTGCAATATATGATGAATCCACAACAGTTTCATTAGAGTTATTAACTACATCATCATAATTATCATAATCTTCTATCACACTATTTCTTCTTTTTTGATTCTTTTTCATATTTATTTTTCTCATAAAGAAAAGAATTTCAGCCAAAATTGCAACTGTTGTAATTGCTCCGATTATAATAATTACTCTATTTGAATCAGTAAGCATTTTATTTTTTTCTGATATTGGTGTAAATACCTCATCATTATTTTCTATTTTTTCACTATCATTTAATATGTTTTCTTCTTTTATATTAGTATCAACTGTTCCTACCGCCTCTGGTATATCATTCTTTTCTGTTGAATCCACTTTATTAGGATTTTTTGTAACTGCTGTATTAGGTTTATTCGTTGTTCCGCCTATTATTTGTGTTGGATTTGATATTGATTCATCTGGTTGTTTATTTGAGTTATTGTCTCCATTTGGTTTTGTTTCAGGTTTTTCATTTGGCTTAGTTTCTGGTTTTTGTTCTTCTTTTGGTGGTTCAACAGGATTTGAATTCTGTGTATTATTTCCTTGATCTGTATTATTATCTCCAGAATCTACAATCACAGGTTTAATTTTTAAACTAATTGCAGTTTCTTTTACGTCTATATCTTCTAATCCATTTGATGCAGCAATATTTGTAAGTCCCACTATTGTATTATTTTCGCTTTCTTCTATTGCTTTAAATGTAACTTTAATCATTGCTCCATTTTTCTTTGTATAATCATTTCTATCTAATACAAATATTCCATTTGATTCATTGTATGAAGGTCCTGACCATCCTCCGATTGCCTCCATATTTTTTAATTCTAAAATATTTTTATCGTATTTTAAAGTTGCACCTATTATTAAAATTCCCATTTCATCTTTTATATTTGAAAGTGAAAAGGTTAATGTAATTTCTTCGTTTTTAGTAATTTCCCACTTATTCGAATTTATATTTACATCACATGTAGATTCTGCATATACATTACTCATTAATAATATCATTGCTATTAACATAATTGTGCTAAAGATTGCTATTTTTTTCATATTTTATCTCCTCTTTCACTTTGTTAAAATCTCATTCTTTTCTTTGTACAACTTCTTAACAGTTTTGAAAACCAATCTTGTAGTATCTTTGTTATTTTTTCTTTAGCAAATATTAACTCTAGAATTATATCAAAAAAGTTTTTCTTTTTCAAGCATTTTTAAAATTATTTTTCGTTTTTATGTAAATATTTTGTGTTAATTGTTTTTGCTATAAAAATACATGCCATTAAAAATGACATGTATCTAGTATTTTTTACTTATTGTTGATTCTTTATATACTCAACTAAATCAGATACTGCAACAATTTTATCTGCTTGATCATCTGAAACTTCTACATTAAATCTTTCTTCAATAGCCATTACTAGTTCAACAACATCTAACGAATCTGCACCTAAGTCATCTGTAAAAGATGCTTCTTGTGTGACTTTTTCTTCCTCTACACCTAATTGTTCAACTATTATTTCCTTTAACGTTTGAAAAATTTCCTCTTCGTTCATTTTCTCTTCATCCTTTCTTTATAATTATACATTTACTTTTTTCTTAAGTTCTTCAGCTCTTTTTATTTTCATTGTTGTTGTTTTCACGAACTCGTCATTCTTTATTTCTAACTCTTTAACTGCTTTATATGAAACTAATTCTTTATTTACTTCTTTAATTTTATCCCATATAAGTTTGTGTATTTCTTTATCTGATAATCCTTTTCCATATTTTTCTTCTATATCTTCTTTATTAGGAATTACTCTTGCTGTTATTTTTAGTTCATTTCCTTTATCTTCTTTTCCATAAACCATACACTCTTTTATTTCACTTACTTTACCTAATAATAGTTCTATTTCTTCTGGATAAATATTTTTTCCATTTTGTGTTACTATTACATTTTTGCTTCTTCCTGTTATATATATAAACCCTTCTTCATTAAGATATCCTAAATCTCCTGAATGGAACCAATTATCTTTAATTACTTCATTAGTTGCTTCTTCATTTTCATAATATCCAAGCATTAATGTTGTACTTTTTATCAATATTTCCCCTTCTCCATCTTCATTAGGATTATCAATTTTTACTTCTGCACAAATAACTGGTTTTCCAACTGATCCAACCATTGGATTAAATTCTGGTGTTAATGCTGCAATAGGTGCAGTTTCTGTTAAGCCATATCCTTGCAAGAATTTTATTCCTATATCTGTTAACCATTTTCCCACCTTTGGATCTATAGGTGCTGCTGCTGATACTACAAATCTTAAATTTCCACCTAAATTATCATATATTTCTTTAAATACTTTTCTTTTTATATCAATATTAACTGCACTTAAAGCATTTGTAACGTGAATCATTGAATTTACTAATTTATCTTTCTTATTTTTCTTTATAGTTGCATTTATTTTTTTATAAACACTTTCAAGTAATAATGGTACAGCTAATAGTGCTGTTGGATGTGTTTCTTTCAAATTTGGTACTATGTGTTTTAATCCTTCACAAACAGCTATACTTGATCCACATGCAACTGGTAGTAAAAAACCTATTGTAGATTCATAACAATGGTGCAATGGTAATACTGAAAAGAATCTATCTGTTGGATATAGTTTAACATATGCAGATACTGCATTAACATTTTCAGCTAAATTTCTATTACAAAGCATTATTCCCTTTGCTTCTGATGTTGTTCCTGAACTAAAAATTAGAACCTTAAATTCTTCTGGATCAATTTTTATATTTAAGAATGTTTCATCACCTTTTTCTACTATTTTCTTTCCTTCATCAATTACTCTTTGTATTCCAATTGTCTTATTTCCTTTATTATATTCTTCATTAGAGTTCATTTCTATAAAATACTTTACTGTAGTAAGTTTTTCTTTTGTCTTTTCTATTAATTCTCTTTTCTTTCCATGATATATTACTATATCTGCTCTTGCTCTATTTACAACATTTACAAATTCATTATCTGGTAACTCTTTATCTACTGGTACAGCTATTCCTTCTGAACAAAGCATTGTCATATATGATACATACCAATGATATGTTGTTTGACCTATAATAACAACTCTTTTACCTTTAAGATTCATTAAATTTCCTAAGCCAGTACCTAAATTTATTACATCATTTCTAAAATCATTATATGTTTTTGTTTCATACTTTTTCTTTGGATCAAACTTTTCTAAAACGAATTCCTTTTCTGAATATTTAATAGTATTTTTTATGAAAATTTCTTTTATTGTCCTGTATTTAGTAGGTTCAAAAACTACTGGTATTTTGTCATTTTTCATTTTCTTTTCTAATTTTGAATAATCAATTTTTAGTTCTTCTATTTCTTCTAAGCCTTCCATTTTTATTTTTGAAAACTTTAATTTTGGAATTTTTTTTAGTATATCCATTTGTATTTTTCCTCCTCGACTTTTAGCATATTTATTTTAACATAAAAAAAGTAAATTGTCATTAGACTAGGTGGTCAGTTTTTTCTGCTTATGTATTAATTTATTTTACTCTTTATTACATTCATCTAACAACATTCTACTTTTTTATTTTCTTAATCCTCTGACAACTGTATCTATAAATCCTTTATATACTTCTTCTACGTTTACTTCTCTATTTTTCTTCAATCTATAAATAAGGCTAGAAACTGTAATTCCAAATATTCCTGATGCCAATGCTTCTACATTTCCATCATAAAATTCTCCATTATCAATTCCTTCTTTTATTATTTTCTCAAGTATTTTTATGTACTCAAAAACTGCTTTTTTACATTTTATATTTTTTCCTTCTTCTCCCCATAGTTCACTAAATATAACATTCAAAAAACTTTCATATTTTACAATTACTTTAATTTGAACTAATGTAACAGCTTTTATTTTTTCTAAAGCAGTATTACAACTTCTTGTTTTTAATTCTATATTATTTTTTAATAGTTTTAATCCTTCTTCTAATAGCAAATCAAATATATCTTCTTTTTTGGTAAAATGGTAATACAATGTACCTTTAGCAACTCCTGCGACTGCCGTAATTTCTTCAATATTTGTATTATCATATCCTTTTGCTGAAAATAATTCTACTGCAGTATTAAATATTCTTCTTTTTGTTTTATTCATTTAATTAAATTCCTCCTAATAAATGAATTCTTAATTATAGAATTATATCATAAACAATTAAAAAAATCTACTTTTTTAATTCAGCTTGCATATCTCACTACTTTTTAGTTCAAATTCCATATTATTTATACTCTCCTTTTCTCCTAATGTTTATTCATTAATAAAAGTCAATATTCTTAGTTATATTGTTAAAAGTGCAAAATGTTTATTTATCTCATTTTGCACTTTTCTAGTTATTTATTTTTTTCTATTATATCTTCTCTTTTAGGTCCATTACCTATCATTTTTATTGGACATCCTATTTCTTTTTCAATAAATTCGATATATTTTCTTGCATTTTCTGGTAACTCCTCATATCTTTTTATATTGCTTATATCACATTTCCATCCATCTAAATATTCATATATAGGTTTTGCTCTATTTAAGTCAACTGTTGTTGGAAAGTCTTTCACTACTTTTCCATCTATCTCATATGCTGTACATACAGGTATTTTATCAAGGTAACTAAGTACATCAACTAATGATACTACCACGTCAGTTGCTCCTTGCACCATACATCCATATCTTGTTGCCACTGCATCAAACCAACCAACTCTCCTTGGTCTTCCTGTTTTTGCCCCATATTCTCCTCCTTTATCTCTTAATTCTTTTGCTTCTTCTCCAAATAATTCTGTTACAAAAGCCCCTGCTCCCACACAAGATGAATATGCCTTTGTTATTGCATATATTTTCTTTATTTCATAAGGTGGTATTCCAACTCCAACTGCACCAAATCCAGCAAGTGGAGATGATGATGTTGTAAATGGATATATCCCATTATCTACATCTCTTAGTGTCCCTAGTTGACCTTCTAAAATTATAGTTTTATTTTCTTTTATCTTCTCATTTAAAAATTTTGCTACATTACAAAGGTATGGTTTCAGTTTTTCCCTTGAATTTATTAAGAAATTATACATTTCATCTATATTTATTTGTTTATCTTCTCCATACAATCCTGATATTTGTTTATTCTTTGCTGTTAATATTTTTGTTAATCTTTCTTTTAAATATTCATCATCATAAATTTCTGAAATTTGTATTCCTATTTTTGCATATTTATCAGAATAAAAAGGAGCTATTCCAGATTTAGTTGATCCAAAGCTTGCCTTTCCTAGTCTTTCTTCTTCCATTTCATCTAATTTAATATGATATGGCATTAATATTTGTACTCTATCTGATACAAGTATATTTATCTTCTCTACGCCTTTAGACTTAATCTCTTCTAATTCCTTAAAAAATGCAGTTATATCAAATGCCACACCTTGGCCTATTATATTTACGACATCTTTTCTAAATATTCCTGATGGTAACATATGAAGTGCTGTTTTTCCATACTCATTTACTATTGTATGTCCAGCATTTGCTCCCCCTTGAAATCTAATAACTATTTCTGCATCCTTAGATAAAATATCACTTATCTTTCCTTTACCTTCGTCTCCCCAATTTGCTCCAACTATTGCAATTACCATATTTGTACCTCCTAAAAACAATAATAATGTAGCAAATATTTACTACATTATTATTGTACAGCATTTCATTTTATAAGTAAAATATATATTTCTTATCAATTCTATAAGTTTTATTTATTGTTTATAAATTCTAGAAGAGTTCTTGATGCCTTTGATATTAATTTATCTTTTTTTATTATACATATATTTCTTTTCTTTATCTTTTCTCTTGTTTTTATTTGATATATTTCTTTATTTTTCAAACTATTTTCTGCAAATTTATTAACAACACAACCGATTCCAAAATTTCTTTTAGTAAAATCTACTATTAAATCACTCGTTGCTAGTTCATATTTAGGTATATATCTTACATTATTTTCATTAAAAAATCTATTTATATACTTTCTTGTACTAGTATTTTCTTCAAGACATATTGCTGGATACTCACAAAGTTTCTCTAAAGGAACATTCTTATTTGACATTTCTTTATATTTTTCTCCACAAATAAATATATCTTCTATCTCACACACTTCAATAACAGAAAAACCGTTTTTCTATTTTAAATGGTTGACTTATAAGTCCAAAATCTATTTTATCTTCTTCTAATAATTTTATTGTTTCTGGAGTTGGACAATTTGTAATGTTAATCTTTATTTTAGGATATTTTCCTTGAAATTCTTCTAGGTATGGTAGAAGATAATACTTAAGACACATATCACTTGAACCAATCCTTATTTCACCACTATCTAGATTTATTTGTTCTTCTAATTTCTTTTCTCCTATTCTTATTTTTTCTATAGCTGCAGAAATATAATTATAGAGTATCTCACCTTCTTTTGTTAATCCCACACCTTTTTGTGTTCGTATAAATAATTCTACTTTAAGTTTTTCTTCTAATTGCTTAATTATTTGGCTTACTGCCGGTTGAGAAACATAAAGATTTTTTGATGCATCAGTTATGTTTTTTGTTTTTGCTACTTCATAAAATATTTTATACCAATCATAACTAATATTCATTTTTTTCTCCCATTCATTTATTTTATAGTTATTACCATTTTTTCTTTTATTGCAACATAAAATAAGTCTGTTTCTACTTTATATTCATTCCCATTATATGTATAGATTTCTCCTTGATCGTATATTTTATATCCAATATTTTTCAACCTTATTACACTATACTTTAGAAAGTCTGTTACTTGTGTTTTACTTAGCTTTTCTTTCACTACTAACTCATAAAATTTTATCTTTATTATTTCTTCATTTTCTAATATTTTGTTATCTATATAATTTGTAATATATTCTAAAGTTAATTTCATTCTACCCTCTCCTATGAGCTTTTATATTATTTCTAGATAAAGTTCTGTTTTATTATATTTATAGTATTATGAGATATTTGATATCCTTCTTTTATACTCTGCTATTTCTTCTTTATAATATTTATCTATTATTTTCAATTTTTCTATATCTAAGTTTTGGAGTGCTTCAGGATCTTTTTCTACAAGTTTTATAATATCAGATATTTTTTTTCTTTTTTCAATATCTTTTGTTGGATTGAATTCAGAAGAGTTTACTTTATATGCCTCTCTTAATCTTGCTGCATTAATTTCTATTCTATCCCTCATCTTCTTCTCAGTTCGAGCAGTTTTATCTTTTTTGAATATATTCTTTACAAAATTAATTACTTTTTTGAAAAATGGTTTTTTTATTCTTTTTTGTACTACTGGCAAATTGCTATTCATTTATCTTTTCTCCTTCTACTCCAAACTGTGCTAATCTTGTTCTTAATTCATTTAGTTCCTGTTGACTACCCTTAATACTATCTAACAATGCTCTCCTCATTCTTTGTTCTTCTAATACTTCCAATGTTACTCCTTCAATTTCATCTGGAGTAGCTTTTCCTCCTTCTATAGAACCTGCTGCCACCAGCTTTTTTTCAGATGTTATTATTTTATTTATCCATGCATCTAATTCATCTTCTGGCTCATCTGACATTCCTACAAGTTGACCTTCTGCATTCAAATCTGTACCTACTGCAAATTCTTGTACTGGTTCTTCTAATTTTTCAGGAATTTTTGGTAATTGATCTAACATTTCTGTTGAAGATTCTTTTGTTTCTGCACTTTCTGCTATTTCAGTTTGTCCTTGTTCGCTTTCACTTAATTCAAGCTGTACTGCTCCATCTTGTTCTTCTGCTGCTGAACCTTTGCTTATTTTTATTGTTGTATCTACTTCCTCTGTTGGCTCATCTCCATCTTCAGTGGCACCTTTCATCTCTTTTGATTTAACACTAACTTTTTTTCCTATATTTCTAGTTTTTGATGGAACAGCTGGTATTACTTCTTCTTTATTAAAAATATTTTCTCTATGTAAATAATTATCATATGCAATATTGTATCTTCTTATTTTCTCTATAAGAATATCCATATTTTCCCAAATTTCAGCACGTCTAGAAATATACTCATCTAATTTTCTGTCACACATATCCAAAACATTTCTTATTCCATTTTCCTGTCTAATTTCCAAGTCTTCCTCTGTTCCGCATATCATCTGTTCTACAAGTTAATCCCATATTAATAAGTAATCCTAATATTTCTCTTACTGATTTAGCACCTAAATATCTTTTACTCAATAATTCTCTTTCTGAATATTTGAGTAAATCAGATATTGTATTAATTTTATTACGTTTAAGCCCATTAATTGATCTACTTGATAGTTCTAAAGATTCAATTGGAATTTGTAAAACTTCTTCTGATACTTCTCTTTTTTCTGGCTTTGCACTTTCTATCAAATCTTTCATAGTTCTATTTTCAATTATTCCATCTAAAAATATCTTTCCTGAGACTCCTATTCTAGATAGTATAATATCTGTAATATCAGTTCTCAATTTTCCTTCTTCACCAGTAATAAATTTTCTAATTATATTGAACTCCTTAATATATCCTTCAATTCCATCATATTCTGCTCTATATTTTGCTAAACTTTCTTCATCTCTTTTTCCAATTCCAAAAAACATTCTAGTTATATTTGGTGGAAATAATTTTCTTAATGCTTTTTGTTCTATCAATCTTACCCTTTGAAGAGTAATTCCAATTATTCTTGCACATTCTTCTAAAGAATGCTTTTTTCCATCAAATCCAAATCTCAATTTAATAGTTTGAATTTCTATTTCTGAAAGTTTTTCTGATAAAATTCTTTCAATTTCATCAATATCTATATATGCTAGTGGTTCTCCTGGTGTATTACCTCGAATTGTTCTAACTAAATTATAATAAGCTAATTTTTGAACTGCTGTTAATTCTTCACCTGATAATGTAACACATCTAGCTCCACAAAATACATCATCACCAAAATCATAATCAACTTCTTTTTTCTTATATTTTTCTAAGAAATTCTCATATGAACCATATCTTCTAGTAATATCTTGTACATATCTAGCAGGTATTCCATATTTCTTAATTGCCTCTTCCTGTTCTGCTTTTGAATAGTTAAGAAATCCAGCTTTGATTAAACTTTCTATTTGTTCTGGTTTTAAATCTAATTTTCCATTATTATAACTTGATTGAAGAGAATTTCTTACAGCTGTAAATGATGCTCCATTTTCCATTTTAGCACATTCTAATTCACTTTCAGTTTTTCCAACCATTTTAATCAAAAAGTCATATTTTTCTTGTGTGGAAGTTTTTTTCTTTCTCTCTTTATCCTCTTTTATAAATCCACTTTGTATAAACTTCTTTAATAAGTCTTCTTCCATTTTAAGAGTTCCATTAAAATACGCTTGCCTTAAATTGTTCCTAATATGTCCTATTTGATATCCTTTATATTCTGTATTTGCCTTAATTTTTTCACCTGTTGTGCTTTCATATTCCAACATCAATTCTAATTTTTCTTCATTACTTAATCTCTTTGCCATTTTTTCCCTCTATAAAATATCATTTTCTTTATATTTTATCACAGAATGTCATTTTTTAACAACAATTTTTTCTATTATTTCTTATAATTTTTTAATATTATTCTTTTGCATTATCTATTGCTTGCCTTTTATGTAAATTATAATTGAATATTACTGTTTCACACACAGACTTTATGTCTTCTACTTAGATTTTATCAAGAAAGCCATGCTCAAACATTCGAGCAAGGCTTCTTCTTTATCTATAAATATATTTATTTTATTATGTTTTAGTAACTACTTATCAAACATTTACTATTTTATCTTCTGCATATAGCCTATTTTTCTAAAAGTTATTAGACCAATCCATATATTTTATAACTATTCAGATGATTTTATTATAACTTCACAATTACTTACTAATCCTTCTATCTTTGTTTTTTCTACTGAATCCTTTACATATATATTTTTCAAGTTATTATTATCTAGAAACATATCTTCAGTATTTGCTCCTTCATTTATTGTAAAATTACTTAAATCTAGTTCTATCAAACTACTATTCCCCTCAAACATTCTATAAAACGTTGTAACTTTTTGCGTGTTAAAATTACTTAAATCTAATGTTGATAAACTAGAACACCAACCGAATATTCCATCCATATTTGTAACATTTCTAGTATCAAAATTGCTTACATTCAATTCTGTTAACATATGACAATCCCAAACTAGTCCTTTCATGTTTGTTACATTACTAGTGTTAAAATTACTTATATCCAAACTTACTAATTTATTACAATCATTAAACATATCTTGCATTGTCGTAACATTTTGTGTATCAAAATTGCTCACATCCAGTTTTTCTAAATTGTTACATCCACTAAACATTAATGCCATGTTTGTTACATTTTGAGTTTCAAAATTACTTAAATCTATCTTTGTTAGCCCACTGCATTCTTCAAACATCTGAGCTGTGTTGGTTACATTTCTTGTGTCAAATTTGCTTAAATCCAATTCCAGTATACTTTCACATTTCAAAAACATTCCGCTTATATCTGTAACTTTACTTGTATCAAAATTGCTTACATCTATTTTTGTCAAATTATTACATCCACTAAACAGATCTTTCATTGTTGTGACATTTCTAGTATCAAAGTTACTTACATCTATTTTTTCTAATTTAAAACAATTGCAAAATACACTATGCATATTTATAACATTTCTAGTATCAAAGTTGCTCACATCTATTTCTGTTAAATTACTACATTCTTGAAATAGAGCTTGCATGTTTCTTACTTTACTTGTATTAAAGTTCCTTAAGTCTAATGTTGTTAATCCTTTACACCACAAAAACATATCCCACATGCTTATTACATTACTCGTATCAAAATTACTTACATCTATTGTAGTCAATTGATTACATCCTGCAAACATTCTTTCCATTCTTCTTACTCTACTTGTATCTAAGTTTCTTAAATCCATTGACTGTATTGTATCTACTCCATTTTCTCCATTTGCCCTATGAAACCAACTTGATGTATTTACTGGTTGTATTTCATCATATACCAATACATTAATTATTGGGTCACTCGACCATTCTGGTAGATTATCCCAATTATATTTATTTGAGGATATATCCCCATAGTCCTTATAATCTCCTTTACTTTCGTCTATGTAATCTGTTCCACTCAATATAAATGTTCCATCTTCATAAAGTCTTGCATATATCGGACTTGTTGGTAGAAAATCTATTTCCTCATTTATTATTGTATCTATTATAGCTGATATATTATCTATTACTACTATTTCTCTCTTTCCTTCATCTGTCCACTTTGCTCCACTTTCTTTTGCATATCCAAATAAATTACTACTTACTGTCATTCTTACTGTTACTGCCAACAATATTAACATTACTATTATTGTTATTATTAGTGCAATTATTGTTATTCCTTTATTTTTATCTACTTGTTGCTTAATATTAACTCCTAAATTTTTCTTCATATGTTTTCCCCCAATATTTTTACCATATCTCTTTTTTAATTTCTGCACATATCTAATCTATATAGACATTATACTGTCTACACTCTAGATAAGTAAATACTTTACCATAAAATGTAATATAATTGTACTATTTTTTATTTTTCTATTCTTCCTTTTCGAATCCACTCTATAATTTCGATTCAATAAAAAAATAAACTAGTATAAAATCTAGTTTATTTGGTGGGCAGGGATGGATTCGAACCATCGTACTCGTATGAGAACAGATTTACAGTCTGCCGCCTTTAGCCACTCGGCCACCTACCCTTACTATATATGCTTGTTTAATTTCAAGCACTTAAATATTATACTATTTTACTTTTTTATTGTCAATACATTTTTTAACTTTTTTATACTTTTCATGTAAATTATTATCTTTATAAATTTGATTGTATTATGTAAATATGCTATAATTAATTTATTCAAGCTTAGTCCATGGAGATACTGTTTTGCCGTTAAACAGAAAAACATGGAGGTTTTTATGAAAAATTTTAAGCATCTTTTTCTCAGCATTGTAACCATGTTCGCACTCGCAGTAGTGCTGACTGGCTGCAACAGCAAAACCATCTATATGCAAGACATAATCTCGGCAAACACCCTCGCGGCTGAACCCACAACTTGGATTTCTGAGGAGTCCATTGATACCCTGCTCCAATCTAGTCTTCCTACTGAGCTGCAAAAAGCTTATACAGATTTGATTAGAGCCGGGCACACGAAGGTGGTCTTAAAGGATTCTGAGGGGTGGCAACTTGGAGTCAATTCCAATGAAAACGGAATCTACATCGGGGAGAATCTAAACATCGTTTTCAGATTCTTCAAAAGTTCCTCTGGCAACGTCGTTGAAGTAGTCAAAAATTACAGAACTTTGACTCGTAACGAGTTCTTCAACGGCGAAAAGCAAAAAGCCCATGATTCCTTTGAACTGGATTATCTCCCTGAAAACACCAATTTGATAAAGGTGGCTGTCACCAACGACTTCTCCATTATGTACAACACCGTGGATAATACCTATCAGTGTATGGAATTTGGAAAGGTCATTGGCACAAGCCCTGTTACGAATTGGGATGCCATCATTCAGCCTGAGAAACCCCCTAAAGCTTATGGGGCCAACAAAGGTTTTTGTTACGATAAGGAATGGTATATTCCTGTTATTGAGCGGGACGGCGACTCCGTTACATTCCAAATTGTAAAAGAATCCGAGTTTGAACCCAAGGGCGACCCGACGTTTTCCTACATACCAATGAAAATTGGCACGCTTGAGGTGAACGCCTGCGAAATCATTTATTAAGTACCTACACACCTTAACGGCAAAACGGAAATAATCTCCAAAAGAAACCAATGTAACCCCATACTGCATATGCTAAAGCAGTCTGGGGTTGCTTTTATATTTTATTTAATTTTACCTTTCTTTTCTACATTGTATACACAAAAAAACTAACTTTTCAAAAGTAAAAATTGCTTATATAGTTTTATTATTGTTATTATAAAAAACAGACTATTTCCTTACCCTAACAGGTATTATGGAAATAGTCTGTTTTTTTACTTGGTGCTCCCTCAAGGATTCGAACCTTGGACCCACCGGTTATGAGCCGGTTGCTCTGACCAACTGAGCTAAGGGAGCATTTCTTCAAGCACGAGAATAATTATAAAATATTTTTCGTTACTTGTCAATAGTTATTTTTAATTTTTTTATTATTTTTTAGCTTTTTATCTTTTTATGTAAATTATGATGTGATTGTAAGTGAATACTTACCTTTCAGGTAGTGTCACATTTTATTTATTTGGAAGAAACAGATACAGTAAGTGATACTCCATTTTCAACGAGTAATTTTAGTCAAAAGGCTCCAACATAGGCAACATTTTCGGATATTGCCTACGTTGGTATTTTTATCATATATCAACAGTCTCATCTTTTATGTAATATTTTGTTCCTAGCATTTTGTCTGGTAGATATTGTTGTTCTACTTCGTGATTTGGATAATCATGTGGATATTTATATCCTACTCCATATCCAAATTGTTCCATTCCTTTTGTTGCTGCATTTCTTATATGCATTGGTATTTCTCCTGTATCTTTACTTTGTACATCATCTAGGGCTCTATTTATTGCTAAATATGAACAATTTGATTTTTTTGATATTGCGTTATATATTGCTGCCTCTGAAAGTATTATTCTTGCTTCTGGCATTCCAACTGCTGCAACAGCTTGCATTGCTGAAGTTGCCACCACTAATGCATTTGGGTTAGCCAATCCTACATCTTCTGCTGCTGATATTACTATTCTTCTTGCTAGGAATACTGGATCTTCTCCTCCATCTATTGCTCTTGCCAGATAAAATACTGTTGCATCTGGATCACTTCCACGCATAGATTTTATAAATGCACTTATATTATCATAATGGCTATCACCAGATTTATCAAACATTGCTTTTTTCTTTCCCATACATTCGGCTGCAATCTCATTTGTTATACTAATAGCTCCATCTTTATCTACATTCGTTGTAAGCACTGCTAGCTCTAAAGTATTTAATGCAGTTCTCACGTCTCCTCCCGATAATTTTGCTATTGCTTCTACTGTTTCATCTTCTATATTAATATTATAATTTCCTAATCCATCTTTATTTGTTAATGCATTCTTTAAAATTCTAAATATATCTTCATATGTAAGTGATTTTAACTTAACAACCATTGATCTTGATATTAAAGCTTTATTTACTGAAAAATATGGGTTTTCAGTTGTTGCTCCAATCAATATTACTGTGCCATTTTCTACAAATGGAAGTAAAGCATCTTGTTGTAGTTTATTAAATCTGTGAATCTCATCAATAAATAATATACATTTACCTGTTGGGTTTAAAAATGCATTTTTAGATTCCTCTACAGCTTTTTTAACATCTGCCACTCCTGCTGTTACTGCATTTAACTGAACAAATTTATACTTTGTTGTATTACTTATAACTTTTGCTATTGAAGTTTTGCCACAACCTGTTGGGCCCCAAAGTATTACACTTGATAGCTTGTCTGCTTTTATTGTTCTATATAAAATTTTATCTTTTCCCAAAACTTCTTCTTGTCCTATAAATTGGTCTAAAGTTTGTGGTCTTACTCTATGTGCTAGAGGCTGATTTAAGTCCATATTTCATCTCCTTCTTAATTGCTTAATATTGCTAGAGCTTTTCTTATTATATCTTCTACTCCCATACCTGCCATATCTATCTTCTCTAAGGCTTTTTCAATCTCTTTATTTGTATAGCCTAGAACTTGAAGAGCACTTATTGCTTCACTATCTTTATTGTCCTCTTTTATAGCTGTTTCTATCTTCTCATTTTTCTCTATTGCTGTTTCATTTTTCAATTTATCTTTTAATTCTAATATCATTCTTGCTGCTGTTTTTTTACCTATTCCAGGAATTTTTACTAATTTAGAATCATCACTTGTTATAACTGCTAATGCAAAACTTGATGGTGTTATTTCTGAAAGTATTGCTAAAGCTGATTTTGCTCCTATTCCACTTACTGATAATAATAATTCAAACATCCTTAATTCTTCATTACTTAGGAAACCATATAAACTTATATTGTCTTCTCTAACATAGTAATATGTATATACCTTTTGTGTTGTTCCTATTTCATTTAAACTTTCTATTGCTTTTGTTGACATGAAAATTTTATAGCCTATTCCTCCTGCATCTATTACTACATAATTATTTGCTTTATCTGCTATTTTTCCATTTATATATGCGAACATATTTTTTCTCCCATCTTATTATTAAAATACTCTTCATCTTACTAGTTTTGCGTTTCTCAAATTGTAGCTAAAGCACGCTTTTGAAAACACAAAATCCATATGAGCCACTTTATTCTATAATTATTATTGATATAAAGTATAAATCTACAATATAGAAGCGAACTTTATTATCGTTCGCTCACAATTTATTTTCACACTTTACTCTACTGTCACTGATTTTGCTAAGTTTCTTGGTTTATCTACATCCAATCCTTTTTCTTTTGAAATATAATATGCTAATAATTGTAATGGTACTATTGAGACTAATGGTGATATTTCTGTACTTATTTCTGGTATTTTTATAACTGTTTCAAATCCTTTATTCTCTAAATTTTGATTTGTAACTACTAAAACTTTAGCCCCTCTTGTTATTACTTCTTGAATATTACTTATTGATTTTTCTACAAGTTCAGGATTTGTAATTATAGCTACTACTGTAACTCCTACATCTATTAAAGCAATTGTTCCATGCTTTAATTCTCCTGATGCATATCCTTCTGAATGTATATATGAAATTTCTTTTACTTTTAATGCTCCCTCTAAGCTTACAGCATAATCTACGCCTCTTCCTAAGAAAAACATATCTTTTTCTTTATAAACTTTTCTTGCAAATTTCTTTATTTCTGATACATTTTTTAATATTTCATCTATTTTGTTTGGTGTTGCTAGTAAATCTTGTTTAATTCTTGAAAGTTCTTTTGATTCTGTTCTTTCTAATACTTCTGCAAAATACATTGCAACCAATGTAAGTAGTGCAATTTGTGATGTATAAGCTTTTGTTGAAGCAACTGCTATTTCTGGTCCTGCGTGTGTATATATTGAATAATCTGCTTCTCTTGTTATTGAACTTCCTATAACATTTGAAATTGCTAATGTTTTAGCTCCTTTAGATTTTGCAAGTTTAAGTGCTGCAATAGTATCTGCTGTCTCTCCTGATTGACTTATATAAATTGCTAATGTTTTCTCATCTACTAGTGGATTTCTGTATCTAAATTCTGATGCAACATCTACTTCTACCTGTATTTTGCATAGTCTTTCAAATATTGTTTTTGCAACCAATCCTGCATACATTGCTGTTCCACATGCTACTATATATATTTTATTTATACTCTCTAAATATTCTTTTGTGAAACTTAATTCTTCAAATTGTACTTTTCCATTACTTAACTTAGTTCCAATAGTCTCTCTTATTGCCATTGGTTGTTCATATATTTCTTTTAGCATAAAATGTTCATAGCCATCTTTTTCTGCACCTTTGCTATCCCATTCTATACTTTTTGTTGGTTTCTTTATTTCTTTTAAATCCATATTATAGAATTTTGCTTCATCTCTTTTTAGCATTACAAATTCGTAATCATTTAAGAAATAGAAATCTTTTGTATATGAAAGTATTGCTGGAATATCTGATGCTATATAGTTTTCTCCATTACCTTTTCCTATAACTAATGGACTATCTTTTCTTACTACTATCATATTATCTGGATATTTACTTGAAAGTATTTCTAATGCAAAACTTCCTACTAAATCTGCACAAGCATTTTTTACTGCCCTCAAAAAAGACATTTCGTCTTCTGTTTTTTCTTGTTTATAATAATAGTTTATTAAATTTGGAATTACTTCTGTATCTGTCTCTGATACAAATTTATATCCTTTTTCAATCAACATTTCTCTTAGTTCAGTATAGTTCTCTATAATTCCATTATGTACTACTGCAAACATATTGTCACTATCAAAATGTGGATGTGAATTTTCTTTTGATGGTTTTCCATGTGTTGCCCATCTTGTATGTGCAATTCCTATTGTTCCTTTTAAAGCATCTATTCCATCTAATTTATATAAGTTATTTACTCTTCCCTTATCCTTCATTATTTTTATACTATTGTTTTCAATTGTTGCTATTCCTGCTGAATCATACCCTCTATATTCTAGTCTTTGTAATCCTTGTATTAATATAGGGCTAGCCTTTTTATTTCCTATGTAACCTACTATTCCACACATATTGTTACCTCCTATTTTTCAAATATTTTGTATTATATTATATTATGAAAAAATAATCAAGTTTTGTGACACTATGCGTTGCTTTTCTCTAAATTCGCACACAAACTTGCCAAATACTAGTATATAATGATATAATTAAAAAGATTGTCTTTTGTGGCACTCATAGTTGTTCAGCGTCCACTAACATTTTAGTCTGAAAAAAGAAAGGAAAGAAAATTTATGTCAAAAATCTCGCAGAAGCTAAGATGGCAAGACTGGTATCGGAAACGAAAATGGTTAGAGGTTTGTTTTAGATTTAAGAAATGTTCAAGTAATATGTCACAGCAAGCAAAGTCTCCTTACTTTAAAAGCTTGAACAAATCAGATTCTATTCTAACAGTTTCACTTTTTCACAAACCTAAATATACCAATATTTATTTCTGTACCTTTGCATTAACCATCTTTATGGGCTTTATGTCCATCATCTCCATGTTAATTACCCCTAGTGCCCCTGCGAAATTGCAATTTCAAAAATTTAATACCTTCCATATCAGCTTTCATCCATATAGTATACTATTAAAAAACGTTAAGAATGAAAAGGCCTCCTCCGACTCAGAACTTTCTCTGACCGAAGAAGTTTTCAATATTGTCAGTAAAACATTTGATAAGTCACGTCCCAATGAAACGATTACACCTGATATAGAGCAGAATGTATTCGGGATTCCACAAGTTATGTATCTTCACTTAGATGAGTTCTCTGACGATCCTAACTTTTATTGGGTTCCTAAAGTTATTGAACAAAGAATTTCTGATTCTGATATTGCTATTGATTTAAGTGATTTTTTGGACTCTAGCTTGGCCTATGAACTTAATGATTTTGAAAAAAATCTGGTCAATTTAATAGTCCATCGTGAATCCAATGGAGAGCCTTTTATGGGACAGGTCTTGGTTGCAGAAGATATTTTAAATCGTTTCCGCTCAGGCATTTACGGTCCAGACAAAATTGCTATACTTGCTTGGTATGGACTTGAAACAGACGATGATGGCACGTTTCATGTATACAATGGATCTGAAGAAATTTTAGAAGCTTCTGCATCTGTTAAATCTGCTGTTGACTTAGCACTTAAAGGAAGTAACCTTTCATATTTTTTTCTTAAAGCAACTGTAGATTTCCAAAATGAGCAATATGGTTTAGAGCTTGGTGATATCTATTACAGAAATGGTGCAATGTACCATTTTGCCCCTAGACATCTTACTGATGAAAAAGCAATTGAAAATCGGACCATCAACCGAATTCCAGTTAGTTTTTCCTATAAAAACCAGGTATTTTATGGACATTGGCTTTCTGAAAAATATGCTTTGCAAATATTTTGATGTATATTTTTTTAGTCCGCTTGCAGCATTGCTGCAAGCGGACCCTCTTTTATTTTATTCATTAATTAATATTGTCCCAAAATACCATTTTATCAATTGCATTTCTATCTTCATGTCTCTCATTTGGATTAGCATCTTCTGAAGGATATCCAATTGGTAAAATAGAAACAATTTCAAGATTTACTGGAATTTTATATACTTCTCTTACCTTCATTGGATCAAAATATCCAACCCAAGTACTTCCTAATCCTAAATTATGAACCTCAAGCATCATCTGTGTTGTAACTATACTTGCATCTACAATTCCTTCATCTTGGTTATCATATTTTCTTTTCCAAGAAATATCTTTATCATAACAAATAATCATAACAATAGGAGCTCCCCAGCCATATCTTGTACATTTACTTAAGGCTTCTAATTTTTCCTTATCTTGTAATACTAAAATTCTTTGTGGTTGAATATTCATAGCAGTTGGTGCTATTCTACCTGCTTCTAATATTTTATCAATCTTTTCTTTCTCAACCTTTTTATTTGAAAAACTTCTACAAGAATATCTATTCTTAGCTAACTCTAAAAAATCCATAGTTTAACCCCTTTTCTTTTAAAATATACTACCATAAAAGCACATAATTATCAACCTTTTAACTCATTTATATTTATAAATTTTGCAATTTTTCCATTTTTGTGGTATAATTATTTATGTAAACCTTTTGGGTTGCTTATCATTATTTATGTGAAAGGAAGTATTAGACATGGCAAACAAGTTCGACATCACCTCTGAAAATATGCGGGGGCACTTTAGCCTGATTCGGGTAAGCGACGCCAACAGCGGCGACATTATCCTCTTCGGTATGTACCGCGGCGGCTACGAGGGGCGCCTGGTCGTTCCTCCTCAGAGCATCCTGAGCACGGCGCTCGTTTCTGAGATTCACACTCAGCTTATCGAGAAGTTCCCCCAGTCCATCTGGACCGTCAATTTCGGGCAGGAGCCCAAGACGCACGAAGAGCTCATGGAGTTCAAAGAGCTCCGGGATCTGTTCGAGTCCGTCGGCATCCATGCCGAAGACGCTGGGGACAAGACAGGGGAATAACTCCAAATAGCACAGAGAGCGGTGGCTAAATGTCACCGCCCTCTGCTTTTTGTTTATTTTATTTATTAGGTAAATAATTTACTTATTAGTTTTTTCTTAGAAAAAAGCACTCATACCATCAAGATACGAGTGCTAAATCAAATTTTTTAAATCTGTTCAACTTACATTAGTTTCAAAAAATGTCCTAAAACACCTATAATACTTCCTAAAACAATAGACATTATTGTCATTGCTACTGGACTTTTTTTATCTTCTTTAGCAACTAAAATAATAACTGGAATTGCCATAAGAAGAGCAATAACTCCACCTTTTAACCACCATAAATTTCCAAACCAATTAATTCCAAAGATAACAAATGGAACTATTACATAATATACAAATGCTGATATACAAGAGTATTTATCAACTTTCATTTTAATCATTGGTAATACATCTATTACTCCTGCTCCTATTCCAATTAATAGCGTTAATAAAAAATTCATACTTTACCCCCTTTTCTTCTAAAATAGAATATCATAAAAGCATATAATTATCAATCTTTTAACTCCATTTATATTTATAAATTTTACAATCTTCCATTTTCATAATACAATTTTTTATTTATATCACATTCTAATTCTTCAATTATTTTTATCCTATCATTAAATCATATAATGGTTTTAGTATTTTAAATTTATCTAGTATTTCTATTTTTATACTCTCTTTTGTTTTTATTCTTATGTCATTTGGTATGTATTTAAACATTATACTAGAATAACATTTATCTTTAACATTATTCAAATACCAATTAACAAATTCAGAAGGATCTTCCCTATCAATATCAAACTCTTTCAATTCTTTCATTTCTGCATTATAGCTCTTAAATTTTAAATTTTGATTTTTTAAGTTTTGTATAACCTTTTCAAATTCTTGTTCTATACCATTTTTGTTATTTTGTAAATTCTCAATGACTTTATTTCTATCATATGCCATATTGGCAACAGAATGAAAAATTCCTATTTCAAATATCGGTCTATTTTCTTCATATGAAAGATTTATTTGAAAACAAGTAAATTTATTAACTCCAAACTCTTCATCATCTTTATCATATTTTCTCATTAGTTTAACTATCTCTTCCACTTCTCTTCTCAAATATCTAATACCTAGCCATTCTAAAGAATTATTAGTATATTTACTTGGTCTTGCACCACTAGGTGCAATTATATTCGCTTTTCTCCAATGATTATACAGTCTATATTTTTGTTCTATATCCACTATTATTTCCTTATTTATGTTCAACAGTTTTTCTTTTACTTTATCACGTCTAATATTTATATCTTCAGTTCTCTTTTTAGAATTTATCCTATTAAAAGTTTCATAATCTTCTTCCGTAAAATAAAATTCTTCTAAATTTTTATATTCTGGTCTATTGCTTACTTTTTTTAGCAAATCATTTTTTATTTTATCTATTTTAATATATAAATTTTTAACTTCTAAATTATTTTCTATGGTTTTAGATATGTCATCTGCTTCTTTTAAACTATTTCTAATCTCCTCTGTTACAATTGTTGAGTTATTTTTACAATATTCAAAAAATTCCATAATCTCATTTTTAGTTATATTTTCATTTATCTCCATCAATTCTAAGTTGTTATTAAAACCATTATTAGTCAAGTTCGAAGAGCCAAAAGCAAAAAAGTCTTCTTTTCCACTTATATAATAAGCTTTTGCATGTAAATTAGGAATTATATATACATTTGCAATATTTTCTAAGAAACTCAAAATTTCGAATTTATCTTTTTGTGAAAAATCTATTGATAAATAAATTTCAAAATTGTTTTTATTTTTTATATTATTACTTAAATTAGTCAAAGTTTTCTTGACTTCATCACTGTTAGAAATAAATGCTGTTGCTATTTTTATATTATCAATATTTTCTATTTTAGTAAATTTAGTTCTTAATTCTACTAAATCCTCTTTTTTATATATCAATTTGTTCATTCTTCTTTTCCTCTCTACTATTACTATATTTTTTATACAAAATGTTCGCAATTAACATTTTGTGAGTAATTGCGAACATTTTATATTTATTATTAAAAATCGAATTTTCAAAATACTAATACTATTAATTCTTTCCACAGCAATTCTTATATTTCTTCCCACTTCCACAAGGACATGGGTCATTTCTACCTACTTGTTCTTCAGTATTTCTAACTGGAGTTTTTACTTCTGGTTCTGTTTTATTTGGAGCACTTCCTTCTTCTTTTAGTCCTTCTCCTGTAATTTTTGTTGTTTGAACTCTTTGGACTCTTTCAACCTTTTCCAAATGTGTTAATATTTTTACAACATCTGCTTTGATATCATTTACCATTTGGTCAAACATTTCAAATCCTTCTATTCTATATAATGCTACTGGATCTTTTTGTCCATATGCTCTTAATCCTATTCCATCCTTTAATTCATCCATAGCATCTATATGATCCATCCATTTTTGATCAACAACTTTTAGCATTACTACTCTTTCTACTTCTCTTAATTGTTCTGCTCCTACTTCTTGTTCTTTTGCTAAATATTTTTCTGTTACCATATTTGTTATTTTTTCTATAGTTTTGTGCACATCTGCTTCTATTTCTTCTTGTTTTAATTCTATGTCCAAATTAGATTTTAAATCTGTAATTAATCCTTCTTTATTTATCAGAGAATCTGAATAATGTGTTGTTACAATTGCTTCTACTTCAGTTGCCATCATTTTTAGTATTTTATCTTTTAAGTCTTCTCCATCTAAAACTTCTCTTCTTTGTTTATATATTATCTCTCTTTGATTATTCATTACATCATCATATTGTAATACATTTTTTCTTATACTAAAGTGTTTACCCTCTACTCTTCTTTGTGCATTTTCTACTGTTTTTGAAATCATTCCTAATTCTATTGGCATATTTTCATCTGCTTTTAATGCATTATATACTGATGTTATCATATCTCCACCAAATATTTTCATTAAGTCATCATCTAAAGCAATATAAAATCTTGATTCTCCAACATCTCCTTGACGTCCACTTCTACCTCTTAACTGATTATCAATTCTTCTTGATTCATGGCGTTCTGTACCAATTATCTTAAGTCCTCCAGCTAGTATTACTTTTTCTTTTTCTTCTTTTATTTCTTCATTAAATTTTTGCTCATAATTATTAAATGTTTTTCTTGCTTCTAATATAGCTTCATCATCTGTCTCATTATGTGCTGTTGATGCTTCTATTAATTCTTCATTATATCCATGTTTTCTCATTTCTTGTTTTGCTAAAAATTCAGAGTTACCTCCAAGCATAATATCTGTTCCACGTCCAGCCATGTTTGTTGCAATTGTAACTGCTCCATATTTACCTGCTTGTGCAATTATTTCAGCTTCTTTTTCATGATATTTAGCATTTAATACTTCATGTTTTATTCCTTCTTTTTTTAATATACTACTTAATTTTTCTGAGTTTTCAATTGACACAGTACCAACTAAAACTGGTTGACCCTTTTCATAACTTTGTTTTATATCTTCTACTACTGCTCTAAATTTTGCTCTTTCGTTTTTATATATAATGTCATTTAAGTCTTTTCTTACCATAGGTTTATTGGTCGGTATAGTAATAACATCTAAATTATATATCTCTCTGAATTCGCTTTCTTCTGTCATAGCTGTACCTGTCATTCCTGATAGCTTATTATACATTCTGAAATAATTTTGGAATGTTATTGTTGCTAAAGTTTTAGATTCATTTGCAATTCTAACATGTTCTTTTGCTTCTATTGCTTGATGTAACCCATTATTGTATCTTCTTCCATACATAATTCTTCCAGTAAATTCATCTACAATTAAAACTTCTCCATCTTTAACTATATAGTCTATATCTTTTTTCATTATTCCATGGGCTCTTAAAGCTTGATTAATGTGGTGTACTATTTCTGAATTTTCTATATCATTTAAGTTTTCTAATTTAAAATATTCTTCTGCTTTTTTTGTTCCTTTACCTGTAATTGATGCTGACTTTGCTTTTAAGTCTATAATGTAATCATAGTTTTCATTATCTTCTGCTTGTTCAATATCTTTTGCATCTTCTTCTACTAATACTTTTGCTTTCAATCTTCTAACAAAATCATCAGCTAATTTGTATAAGTTTGATGATGTATTAGCTGTTCCTGATATTATAAGTGGTGTACGTGCTTCATCTATTAATATACTATCAATCTCATCAACTATAGCATAATTTAATTCCCTTTGTACTAATTGTTCTTTATTTACAACCATATTATCTCTTAGATAGTCAAAACCATATTCATTGTTTGTACCATATGTAATATCTGCAGCATATGCTTTTCTTTTCATATTAGGATCCATACCTGCAACAACTAATCCCACTGATAGTCCTAAGAATTTATATAATTTTCCCATCCATTCACTATCTCTTTTTGCTAAGTAATCATTAACTGTAACAACATGAACTCCCTTACCTGTAAGTGCATTTAAATACACTGGTAATGTTGCAACTAATGTTTTTCCTTCTCCTGTTTTCATCTCTGCAATTCTACCTTGGTGTAAAATAATACCTCCTATTAATTGTACATCAAAATGTCTCATTCCTAAAACTCTTTTTGAAGCTTCTCTAGCAACTGCAAAAGCTTCTGGTAAAATATCATCTAATGTTTCTCCATTATTTAATCTATTTTTAAATTCTTCTGTTTTTTTAGTTAATTCTGAATCTGTTAATCTAGATATGCTCTCTTCAAGAGAATTTATCTTCTCTACTATTGGCATTACTCTTTTTACTTCTTTTTCACTATATGATTTAAACATTTTCTTTATAATACCCAAAGCAAAAACCTTCTTTCCTCATTTTATCTTTATATTTATATCATAAAACGTCATATCTTTCAACATTTTGAATACAATTAACAAAAGAATTTGAGGTGAATTTATGTTTATTTATAATTTTAAATTAAACACAAAAAGTATTGTTAAAACATGCTTTATTATCCTTTCTATTATTGTTGTTATCTTCTTTTTAATTTCTCTTTATAAAATTTTTAGTACTACTATGAAAGTTCGTGATGAACTTGAATCACCTGATATATCACACATTCAAACTGATAACTATACTAATATACTAAAAAGTGTCTATGAAAATTTAGACACTTATATAGGACAACGAATTTGTTTTTCTGGATATGTTTATCGTAACATAGATTTTTCCGAAAGCCAGTTTGTTTTGGCAAGAGATATGATTATGAAAGATACTCCAAACAAGTTAATTGTTGGATTTTTATGTTCTTGTAAAGAAGCTAAAAATTATGAAGATGGTGCTTGGGTTGAAATTGTCGGAGAAATTACAAAGGGAAATTATCATGGTGAAATTCCTATTCTAAAAATAACACAAATAAAAAAAATAGATAAACCATTAGATGAGTTTACATATCCACCAGATGCAACATACATTCCAACAGGGATAATTTATTAAATTGCAGTTAGTTTTACTTTTACAGTCCGCCAAATCTCGTCGGAGCTTTCATTGTGTAAACAACAAGGTTCTGGGGTACCTCACCCACAAGCTTTGCTTGTGAGGTGGGTCAGGTTCTTATATTTATTTTTTAATTGAACCCACGTTTGATACGCCAAAGAAGGAGGCTCGGGTCTTCAAACAAAATAAATATGAAACTCCTGCGTTTGGCTACTCTGTACCAAATTTCAATAAAAGCAAATCATTATAATTATTTGAAAACGAGTTCGACCATCTAACGCTTCAGGGCAACGTAAATGCGTAGCATTTTTGCCGAAGCGATTCGCTTTAATGTTAGTTCTTATCGTGCCAATACATTTGTTGTATTCTCTTCAATTAAAGCGGGTGGAGAACGGAGTTTGAAAATAATTCATAATGATTTCTGATATTATCAATATTTTCCTCATACAAACTGCAATTTGCCTAATGCAACAAAAAACTCAGGATTTTAAAAATCCTGAATTTTGCTGATATTACAGGCTAATTGCTTTAGGTGAATCTGCTGTTCCTCCACCAGAATAAATCTTGATATTAGGTCCAAGAGTTACTACTGGACGTATTCCACACACAGGCGTAATACCAGTTTCACCGCCAGAGCTCTTATTTGATCCAAACATGTCTAGACCACTCAGCCCTCCAATACGTACAGCACGTAAACCAAACTCTGCATGCGTCTCCCTACAATTAGCATAGCGTGAAGCAAGCCAATATGATCTGTTACCGTCTCCAAAAATAAGTCCATAGAATGCACTATCGTTAAAATAATTAGTTGGTATATTTGAACAATGATAAAGTGTTTGTTTTACTGTTAAAGTTCCTTTTTGTGCATATGTTTTTGTTGTAGGATTTCCATAATAGTCAATACTCTCATCTATTGTGTCATTTCCTACTCTATCATATATATCTGGTGCATATGAATAATTACTACTATATGTTTTTGTACTTCCATACTTTGTTCCATAATATGTATAATTATTTCTAGCAGCAATTCCTGTATTATTAAATTTATTTTCAATATCTACATAATCAATACTTCTAGCAGTAACTCCTAATGTAGAATTAGAATATTGTGATTTACATAGGTCATTTAATAGTAATACTCCATTATTATATCCAATAGCACCTCGAAAACTTACAGGTGAAGAAATAGGTTCATCTGATACAATATCAACAGACCAATCATTATTTATGCTCATTACTCTCCATTTTAATGTTGTATCTTGTGGTATTGATTGATCTGAATTTCCTCCTGTTGCTGTTGTTATTTTTGTATAGTTTCCTGCTGTGTCTGGTGTATATGCTATGTAGTCTCCTACTTTTAATCCTGTTCTATTTGTTGTCAATTCTGCTAAACCTGTTATTGTTATTGTTTTTGTTGCATTGTTTTCCGCATATACTGTTACTGTATACATTCCATTTTCTTCTACTCTATAGTCTTTTATTATTAATTCTTTATTTCCATTACATTCTTCAGATACTACTACTGTTCCATCTGCTTTAGTAATCTCAATTTTTTGTATTCCCTTTTTGACTTCCTGTGTTTTCACTGTTATTGTTGCATATGTGTTATCTGTTGAATTACTACTTGTTACTTCTAATTTCGTTATGGGTATTAATTCTGTTATTTCTTTTATTTCTGTTGCCATTAATTTTGAATATACTTTTATTATATATTTTCCATTATCTGTTAGTGGATTTGTTGTTATTGTTACTGTTTCTTTTGAGCCTCCACAGTCTCTCTCATCCACTTTTTTTCCATCTAAATATATTTCTATTTTATCTATTCCGTTTTCTGTTTCTTCTGCTTCTATTGTTAAAGTTGCATTTTCTTTATTTTCCGCTATATTAGCTGTTACTGATAATATTTTAGGAAATGTGTAATCTCCTTCTTTTCCTAAATTTTGTTTTATTTCTGGAACAGTTCTATCTAACTCAAAAGCCCATCCATCTATAATTACTATATCTCCTGCTATTTTTGAATCTGGTAAATTATCTCTTATGTAGTCATCTAAAAATTCATTTTCATTGTAATCTTTATTAATATATTTTTCAGCCATTGCACCTGATAAAGTTGTTCCTAATTTTTCTCTTGCCTCTTGCATGCTATGAGCATTTACCGCATCTCCTGCATGTTTAAATAGTCCACTGTTTACTACTGTTCTTACTGTCACAGCTACTAATATTAACATTACTATTATTGTAATTATTAGCGCTATCAACGTAATTCCGGTTGTTTCTTTTCATTTTTTTCCTCCTTCGAATATTGTACACATGAAATATTATGTGTATAGTGTTAATTATACTGGTTATATAACCAATAGTAAATAGTTTAACTAAAATTGTAATGAAATTGTAATGAAATTGTAATATAAATAAATTTGTTAATTTTTTCTTGCACAACCTACATTTTATTACACCCATGTATATTTCTGTATTTTTTGGAAAAAATTATTATTATGAATACATTTAATAATTTTTTTAAAAGACTTTTTTTATATAGTCCATCAACAAATTATGATTTTACTTTATCTGAAAGCGGAAATGAAGATTTCAATAATTTAGAAAATCCACCATCTATTTCCCTACCTAATGATACTGCTATTTATCCTAGCTTAAACGATAATCTTAATTATCTAAAAAGCAAATATAATTCTCTTATAAATAGTGATATTATTTTTAGACCATTTCAATTTAAAGCTAATGGAAAAACTTATAATGCCCTATTTCTTGGTATTGATGGTATGATTTCATCTAGTTTAGTTAATGACTTTCTTTTAAGACCACTTATTAATACTAATCAAAATATATCTACTAGTAAAACAAATATTAAAACTAATAATGGCATTACTATGAGAAAAGTTAAGAATTTTAATTTAGAAGATTATATATTTGATAAATTAATACCTCAAAATAGTATATCCAAAGTTTCTAATTTTGAAGATGTTATTATGCGTATCAGTAGCGGTGATTGTGCTCTTTTTGTAGATACACTAAATCTTGCATTTGTTGTTGATGTTAAAGGCTTTGAAAGTCGTGGTATTGACACTCCTAAAAATGAAATTGTTATTAGAGGTTCTCAGGAAGCATTTGTAGAAAAATTAAGAACAAATACATCTATATTAAGAAGAATAATTAATAGTCCTGAATTTATTATTGAAAAATCAAGTGTTGGTAAAATTAGTAATACAAATGTAGCTATTTGTTATATGAAAAATATTGCTAATCCAAATCTTGTTGCTGAAGTAAAATATAGATTAAATAATATTGATGTAGATTATGTTCTTTCATCTCGGACAAGTTGAACAATTAATACAAGATGATAGTAGAATGGCACTTCCTCAAATGATTTCTACTGAAAGACCTGATAAAGCTTCTACTCATCTACTTGAAGGCCGTGTAGTTGTAATCGTTAATGGGTCTCCATATGTCTTAATTTTACCTGGGGTTTTCATAGATTTCTTATCCTCTCCTGAAGATTTAAACTTAAAGCATCAATATTCTAATTTATTAAAAATAATTAGAGGACTTGCTACAGTAATAACATTATTATTACCTGGAATTTACGTTGCAATTATGACTTTTCATGCTGAATTAGTCCCCACAGAATTATTATTTACAATCGCTGCCGCAAGAAACTCAGTTCCTTTTCCTGTCATTTTTGAAATTTTAATTATGGAGGTAGCTTTTGAATTAATCCGTGAAGCAGGACTTAGAATTCCTACTCCTATTGGACCTACTATAGGAATAATTGGTGCTTTAGTTTTGGGAGAAGCTGCTGTTAGTGCTAATTTGGTCAATCCTGCTGTTATAATAATTGTTGCTTTAACTGGCTTATGTTCTTTTGCCATACCTGACTTTTCACTTAATTTCAGTTTTAGAATATATAAATTTCTATATATTTTCTTAGCTTTTATTGCAGGATTTTTAGGAATTGCAATAGGTTTGTTTTCTCAAGTTGCTATTCTTGTTAATTTCAAATCATTTGGTGTTCCTTATTTATCTCCTTATACTCCTTTTGTTAACTTCAAAAAAAGCGTTTCTTACCTTATTCCTCCTATTTGGAAACGTGAACGTAGAAGTGATTTTTTAAATACTGTTAGACCAAAAGAACAAGCTGACATTAGCCAAAAATGGAAATTTAGAAAGGAATGAATTAATTAAAAATGGATAAAATTGAAAAAATAGGTAGATTTGAAGCAATCACTCTTTTAATAACATTGATTGCAAATAATATTATTTTTAATATTTCTTCTATGGTATTACATTCTACTGGTACTGGTTCATGGGTAAATATTATCTATCTTAGTATAGTCTCAATTGTATTTATAGTTATTGTTTCTGCTCTTTTTAAATCTTTCAGTAATTCTGATATAGTAGATGTTTCAGAATATTTAGGAGGAAAATTTTTAAAATATCTTATAGCTACACTTTATATAATATTTTTTGTTGTATTTTCTGCTCTTTGTTTAAGATATTTTTCAAATAGTTTACAACTTATATATTTTAAATATAGTCCACTAATATTTATAATGTTACTTTTTATAATTCCTGTTATTATTTCTAACAAAGCTGGGCTAAAAGGTATTGTTGGTGTAACAAGGTTATCTTTTCCTTTTACTTTTTTTGGAATTGTTATTTTAATGTTTGCAGCTTCAAATGATTTTGTGTGGCAATATTTATTTCCTGCATTTGGTTATGGAATGGATTCTATTTTTCTTAATGGTTTAACTAATCTTTTTGCATTTAATGTAATTTCTTATCTGTTTTTATTAAAACCAATGTTAAAAGAGGAAAAACATTTTAAAACCATTTCAATTATTTCAGTAATTGTTTGTGGAATTTATATCTTAGTTTCTATTCTATCTTTACTTATGACTTTTCCGTTTATTGTAGAAACTGATGAAATGTTTAGTATATACTTATTAACTAGATTAGTTTCCTTTGGGAATTTTTTACAAAGAGTTGATGCTATTTTTATACTTTTATGGATTTTTATATTTTTGACTTTTTTAAGCTTTAATTTCTATTGCATCCTAAAATTGTTTAAAAAGATATTTAACATTGCTAATTCCAGTGAAATGAGTTATAGCTTATCAGCACTAATTATAGGTCTAGCTCTCGTCTTTAAAGATATTCGTGTTGTTAAATATATATTTAGAAATTATTTAAAGTTATATGCTGTAATACTAATATTTGTAGTAAGTTTCATTATTCTTTTGCTTGCTTATTTCAAAAAGAAAAAATCTAGAAGAAAGGATATGATAAAAAAATGAAATATAAACAAATTATTTTAATCTTATTGTTGTGCATATTCTTTCTTACTGGTTGTTCTAATTCTGCTGGTGTTGAAACTAGAGCCTATGTTGTTGCAATAGGTATTGATGAAGGCGAATCAAAACCTATAAAACTTAGTTTACAAATAGCCATATTAAGTTCTTCAGATAGCTCTAGTGGTGCACAAAAAGACAATTCTAGTATTATATCTGTTGAATGTAGCGATATAGATTCTGGAATCAGTTTAATAAATAGTTATATCAGCAAACAGATTGATTTATCACACTGTAAAGCTATAATAATATCCGAAACTCTCGCTTCTGCTGGAATTTCTAAATATATTTATACACTTGTTAATAATGTAGAAGTTAGACCAGGTTGTAATGTCATAATCAGTAAATGTCTAGCCTCTGACTTTTTAAATAATTTTAAACCAGTATTAGAAGCTGTACAATCTAATTATTATGAATCTATATTAAATTCTAGTGAATATACAGGTTATATAGATGATTTACATTTAAGCAATTTTTATTCTAAGTTCTTAAGTACCGCTTCTGAAGCTGTTGCAATACTTGGTGGAATAAGCTCAGATGAACCAATTACTCCAGATTCTGAATATATTGCTGGAAAAACCAGTATTGAAGGAAAAAACAAAATAGAAAATTTTGGAACAGCAGTATTTAAAGGAGATAAATTAGTTGGTGAACTAAATAATTTAGAAACATTGTGTCATTTAATTGTAACTAACAGATTAGAAAACGCTACTATAACTATACCTAATCCTCTTGATTACACATCTGATGTTTCAATCTATATACATCTAACCAAAAATACTGAAAATCATGTTGAACTAATTAATAATTATCCTTATATAAAAACAAAAGCTCATATAACAGGTAATGTGTTATCTTTAACAAATTCTTTAGATTTAACAGATAAAGAAACTTTAGATATGTTAAATTCTTCTATAAATACCTATTTAGAAAAAAATATTAGTTCATATCTATATAAAACATCAAAAGAATTTAAATCTGATATAGCTGGATTTGGTAAATATATGTTGCCAAAATATTTGACTTGGCAAGATTGGATTGACTCAGATTGGTCTAACAATTATGAAAATGCATTCTTTGATGTTAGTATAGAAACTAATATTCAAAGTGGTTATCTTTATAACAAAATATAAATTTCACAAAAACCTCTTACTTATTAATTTTAGTTAGAGGTTTTTAAATATAAAATTCTAGGAGGTCTTATTTTGAAAACTTTTATTCTTATACTATCATTTCTAGTTCTAATAAAAACTATCAGCTATGGAATTTATGAAATAAAAACAAACAGCAATATAATTGCTGGTATAACCATAATTATAATTGCTGCTATTAGCTCAATACTACCTAATGTTATAATATATATTAACGGAATAATTTAATATACTATTCCTAATGTTATTGCAAGTATTACAAACACAACTCCTAAGAACATTGTAAATCTCTTTACTTTCCCTTCAGTTGTTCTTCCTTTATTTTTTTCATAGAAAGATCCTCCACCAGTAATTGCTTCTGATGCTCCTCCATCTTCCTTTGATTGAGATATTGTTAATATTGTTAATAAAACTGCTATAATTGCATATACGATAATTAGTAAAGTTTTCACTATTATTCCCTCCTATTTTAAATCGACTTAATTATTGTAACATAAATGAATTTAAAAAGCAAGAGTTTTATAATGTTTTATATCGCAAATTTACTTTTTATTCCACACTCTTTAAACTATCTATCATATCTATTTTCTTTAGTGTAAAATGCACTATAAAATCTACTATAAATGAAAATCCTGCTGTAATTAATGTTGCATATAAATAACTAAGTGGTTCAATTTCTTTTATAAATCTGAAATCTGATATTTCACAAGTGGTTATTATAAAATTAGTTAAGAAATATCCTCCGCACTAATCCTATTGCTATCCCTGCAACTGTAAAAATTATACTTTCTCTGCTTATATATGCATCTACTTCCTTGTTATAAAATCCTAAAACTTTTAAAGTCGCTATTTCTCTTTTTCTTTCACTAATATTAACATTTGCTAAATTATATAATACTGTTAATGCTAATATTGCAGATGCCATTATTAATATAATTATTACATAGTCTAATGATTTTAACATATCATTTATTGTTTCTATCAATCCATCTACCATTGTAATTGACGCTATATTTGAATCTTGCAATATCTTTTCTGAGAGAGTATTTTGTTGATTTTTATTTAAATCTATTGTATTAATCCAAAGTAAATTTGTTTCTGATTTTCCAACAACATTTTCATAATTTTCCTTTGAAATATATACATAATGGTCAATATAATTTCTAACTACATCTTGAACTTTAAATTCATATCCTTTGCCATCATTTACTGATAATATAATAGTGTCTCCTTCTTTTGTATTTAACATTTCTGCCAATTTATCAGTAATTATTACACCATTATCCCCTAGGTTTACTTCTTCTAAATTTTCGTCATACAATGTACATACTTTTTCAAATTCTTCTTTATCTTCTGGAATGATTATATTAGTAGTTTTTTGTATGTTTGCTTTTTTTACCTCTCCTGTTTCTGCAGTTATACTTATTATTTCTGTTATTTCATCATAACTTTGTAATTTTTTCATTGTATCCTTGCTATTTTCTTTAAGATATATTATTCCATCATACTTATATGTTTCTCCATATTGTTTTGAAACAATTTTTGTTATTGAATCCCTAAGTCCAAAACCTGAAAGTGTTAGCGCTGTACAGCCTGCAATTCCTATAATTGTCATTAATGCTTTTTTCTTATATCTAAATAGATTTCTTATTGTTACTTTTTTTGAAAAGCTTATGTGGTCCCAGACTATTTTTATTCTTTCTAAGAATACTCTCTTTCCTGCTTTTGGTGCCTTTGGTCTCATTAAGTTTGAAGGCATAGACATCAATTCTTTTCTACAAACGGCAAAAGTTGCTCCAACAATGCATATAAAGGCTATTCCAAGTCCAATTAATCCATTTTCTATTCTAAATGGTGTCATTAAATTTGGAACTTTATATAACAATCCATATGTATTCCAAATAACTGCTGGTAATAGATAAAAACATATAAGCATACCTATTATTCCACCAACAATGCATGCAATTGATGCATACAATATATATTTGAATAATATATTTCTATTTGAGTATCCTAGTGCCTTTAAAGTTCCTATTTCTGTTCGTTCCTCTTCAACCATTCTTGTCATTGATGTTAGACTAATTAATACTGCTATTATATAAAAAACTATTGGGAACACCCCTGCTAAGTTTGTTATACTTTCTATTGCCTGTACTATTCCATAATATCCTGAATTATCTGTTCTTGTTTGTATATACCATTTGTTTTGCTCTATTTCTGGTAGTTGAATATTTTCTTCTGGTATTCCCATATCTAGCATTTGCTTTTTTGTATCTTCTATTAATTGATTCTCTCTTGCTTTTTCTCTTGTTTCTTTTATCATTTCTATACTTTCTTTTGCATTTTCAACTAATTCATCATACTTTTTACTTTGAGACTTTACTTCTGTTGCTCCCAATACTCTTGCACATATGCTAGTGTAGTAGTTAAAATCTAATAACCTTTTACCATAAATATAACAATTTATTGTTCCAGTTCCCAGTGTTGTTGTTCCTCTTTCATTTGATATATAAAGAGGACTTTTACATAATCCGACTATTGTTAATTCTTTCTTCAAAACACTTTCATCTTCTGTTTTTATTTGTATCTTATCTCCAATTTTATAATTATTATATAATGCAAATTTTTCATCTAATACACATTCATTATCATTTTCTATTATTCTTCCCTCTTCTATATATGGAGTATTTATCTCTTCATTATATTCAATTATTCTTGCTACATATTCTTTGTTTTTTATTTCAATTAGATAGTCTTTTTCTTTTATTCCATATGCTTCTTCTATTCCTTCTGTCTCTTCAATTTTCTGCACATCTTCTTCAGTTAATCCTAATATTGCTTGAATACTTATATCATATGTTTTTGTTTCATCTAAATATTTATCTAAAGTATCTTCCATGTCTGGACTTGCTGCTGTTAATCCTGCAAAAAATCCCACACCTAGTAATGCCATAAATAACATTGATAGAAACCTTTTTTTATTTTTTAATATTGATTTTAGACTGTTTTTTAGTAGTGCTTTTTTCATATTTTTCCTTTCTTTTTTTTAATCTGTAAGTCGCCCAAGAGTGCGACCTATACATATTTATTCTGAATCTCAATTCAAGTTGTTTTATTGTACGATACAGCTCCACGTGGAAATTAACTTTTAAAAATCGACTAAAGAGGATTTTTAAAAAGTTTAATTTCCAGTAAGATAGAGCAGATTAGTTAATCAAATAATTAAGTCTACCACTCGATTTCTTCAATTGGAATTGGATTATCATTTATTTCTATTTTCTCTGCTGTTCCATTTTTAAAATATATTACCTTATCTGCCATTGGTGCTATTGCTGTATTATGTGTTATTATAACTACTGTCATTTTTTCTTTTCTACAAGTATCTTGCAATAGTGTTAAAATTTGCTTTCCTGTTTTATAATCCAATGCTCCTGTTGGTTCATCACATAATAATAGTTTTGGATTTTTAGCTATTGCTCTTGCAATTGCAACTCTTTGTTGTTCTCCTCCTGATAATTGTGCTGGAAAGTTTTTCATTCTATCCTTAAGTCCTACTTTTTCTAGTACTTCTTCTACATTTAAACTATCTTTACAAATCTGTGTTGCAAGTTCTACATTTTCTTTTGCAGTTAAGTTTTGTACCAAATTGTAAAATTGGAATACGAATCCAATATCTTCTCTTCTGTATTTAGTTAATTCCTTATTTTTCAAGGTAGTTATTTCTTTTTTATCTACTAAAACTTTTCCTGATGTTGCTGTATCCATTCCACCTAATATATTTAAAGTTGTTGTTTTTCCTGCTCCACTTGGACCTACTATTATAACTAATTCCCCTTTTTTTATTTGAAAACTTGTATTATTTAAAGCATCTATGATAACTTCTCCCATTTTGTATTGTTTATTTACTTTTTTGAATTCTATATATGCCATATTTCTTCTCCTTTTTATTGTTTACATTTTATGTATTATATCATAAAAATAAAGGAAACAAAAGTATCAAAAGTCAAACGATTTACTCTCTATCATTATTTACTCTTAGTTCCTTTTACCAAGAGAAAGGAGCAGCCTTTGGGGTCTGGTCCTCCTCTTCGCATTGTCTAATTTTATTCTTTTTATTTAATGAAACAATTTTTATACTATAGCCTAAATGAATAACCATTTTTCTATAAGATAAAAATGCCCCAGGCACTCTAGACATATTATGTTCTAAAGTGCCTGGGGACTTAATTCTCCTATTAAGGTTTCCTTGTTTGTCGGTTTATGATTCAGTTTTAGTATTGCGTACTGTAAACAAATTGCCCATTCTTCTCAGCTCGAAGAACAACAAGGGTTTGGCAAATGTCATACAGACTTACCTTTCCATCCATGGCTTTTGTTTCCAACATTGTCGGCATACCAACAATTGAATAATGGTCTCCATTAATCGCAATGGATGTATCTCCCTCTAAGAACTCTTCCATGGTAAATTCATAGCCATAACTACCTTCTATGCTATTATGAATTCCCTTCAGTTCCAGTTCTGTGTCAGTGCGCAGGTCAGTAACTTTATTGTTCTTACTGTCAACCTTAAGGGCACGGATATCCTGGTTAAACAGTGTTGCTACAAACTGCAGCTCAGATGTTTTTACAAACACCTCCTTGTACCGTTCAGGAATTTCGCTGATGGATTGAAGTAACTGTGTCGTTTGCTGATTTTCGTCCTCGAGAGCTTTCGCTTTTTTTCTCAACTCCTCAAGGGCTTTTCCTTGTTCCTCCTTTTCTTTTTCCAAACTGGAAATGGTCTCGTCTTGGTCTTTGATTTGTCCTTGCAGGTCAGCAATTGTTTTTTCCTGCTCTTCGATGGTTGCACTCTGCCCATTGGTTTGTTCAGTAAGCTCGTTTACCTGTGTTTTGAGCATCTCCTCGTTGCTTGGGCCTCCACAACCAGTGGTCAGAAGCATGAATGCTAGCAGATACACTATTGTAGTGCCTGCTGCTGCTATCCAACCTTTGCCTATTGTCCGCTTTTTGCTCTGTCTCATGTTTACCTCCAAAAAAATTTTTAGGATAAAGCCTACAATATTATTATATATTTTTTCTAGTTTTATGTCAACTATATGCCTCTTACTTCTTTTTCACTAAATAAAAAAATAGATGAAACATATTCATCTATTTTTATTATTTTATTCTCTATTTGTTATTTCTTCTAATCTTAATAGTTCTTCCCATCTCTTGTCTACTTCTTTTTGAAATTCTTCTATCATCCATTCATTTCCTGGTTTAAACATATGCTTAAATCTCTTTTGTGGTTTTAAGAATTCTTCTACTGGTAGTTTATTAACTGGTTTGTAGTTTATTACATATCTTCCTTCTATTACTTCATATAATGGCCAATAACATGTCTCTACTGCTAATTTGTTTATCTTCATTAAATCTTCTGTTGCATAACCCCATCCTCTTGGACATGGTGCTAATACATTTAGGAAGCATGCTCCTTCTGTATATATAGCTTTTTCTGATTTTTCGTATAAGTCTTTAAAATTATTTACCGCTGCTGTTTGTGCAACATATGGTAAATGGTGTGATGCCATTATTTCTGTTAAATCTTTTCTTGATTGCATTTTTCCAGGTACAACTGTTCCTGCTGGTGATGTTGTTGTATCTGCAAATTTTGGTGTTGCTGATGAACGTTGGATACCAGTATTCATATATGCTCCATTATCATAGCATACATATACCATATCATGTCCTCTTTCCATTGCTCCTGATAAACTTTGAAGACCTATATCATATGTTCCTCCATCTCCACCAAATGCTATAAATTTTGTATCTTTTCCAGATAATTTATTTTGTCTTTTCATTGACTTATATGCAGCTTCTGCTCCTGATAATGTTGCTCCTGCACATTCAAATGCTGTATGAATAAAAGAATCTGTCCATGCTGTATATGGGTATATGAATGTTGAAACTTCCATACAACCTGTTGCATTGCATATTACTGCATGATCTTCTGGTTTTAGTGCTCTTAGTATCATTCTTCCTACTACTGGAGCTCCACAACCTGCACACATTCTATGTCCTGCTGTAAATCTTGCTGGTTTCTCAGCTACTATTTGTTTTAAATTATATGCCATGTTCTATTCCCTCCTTAATCCCAAATATCTATATGGATTCTCAACTTTTTCACTATTAGCTACTTCTTTCAAATCTTCAAATACTTTTTCGATGTCATCTGATTTTGTATCTCTTCCACCTATTCCATATATATAGTTTACTGTTGGTACTTTTACATTTTCTGTATACATCGCTGATGTTACATCTGTAAATAATGGTCCACCAATTGCATTTAATCCATCTGCTTTGTCAAGTACTGCAATTGCTTTTGCTTTAGATAAAGCTTTTGCTAATTCTTCTCCTGGGAAAGGTCTGAACATTCTTAGTTTTACTACTCCTGCCTTTAATCCATTTTCTCTTAGTTTATCTGCTGCATATTTTGCTGTTCCTGCTGTTGAATTCATGCAAACTACAACATATTCAGCATCTTCCATTTTATATTCTTCAAAGAAACTATATTTTCTTCCTGTTTCTTTTTCAAATTCTGCTGATACCTCAGCTATTACTTTTTTAGCGTTTCTCATTGCATCTGCTTGCCCGAGCTTTATGTTCAAATAAATATGCTTGTAAGTCTAATGGTCCTACCGCTATTGGTTCTTTATCATTTAGTAAATAGTGTTCTGGTTTGTATGTTCCAACAAATTTCTTTACGAAATCATCCTCTTCTAATTCAATATTTTCTATTGAATGTGATGTTATAAATCCATCTTGACATACCATTAATGGTAATCTTACATTGCTATTTTCTGCAATTCTATGTGCCATAAGCAAATTATCATATGCTTCTTGATTATTTTCTGAAAATAACATTATCCATCCACTATCTCTTACACCCATTGCGTCTGAATGGTCATTATGGATATTAAGCGGTCCTGATACTGCTCTATTTACTAATGACATTACTATTGGTAATCTCAAACTTGAAGCTATATATATCATTTCCCACATTAAAGATAACCCATTTGCAGAAGTTGCTGTCATAGCTCTTGCTCCTGCTGATTCTGCTCCTATACATGCACTCATTGCACTATGTTCACTTTCTACTGCAACAAATTCTGTATCTACAGTTCCATTGCTTACAAAAGTTGAAAAATATTGTGGTATTTCTGTTGATGGTGTTATTGGGAATGCTGCAACAACATCTGGATTTATTTGTTTCATAGCAATTGCAGCTGCTTCATTACCACTTAAACGTTCTCTAATTGACATTTTATTTCCTCCTATTTTTTATATTTCTATTTGGAACGACCAGGTAAAGGTCGTTCACTACACGTTTGATTATTTTTTTACATAAAACGAAGCAAATTAGGTATATTGCTTCTCCTATTATATTGAATAAATCAAAAACGAGTATTGCTAGGAAAACCAATAAAAATTTTTGAGACTATACGCTGTATGTCAAAAAAATTTTTATGCAGTTTGACACCGCAAGACGAAGTTTTTCATTTATTCCATAGCTATGGCGCCAAAAGGGCAAACCTTAGCACATACGCCACATCCCTTACAATAATCATAATTAAAGTCTTCTCTTTTTTGATCTTTATTAACTGGGATTGCATCATCAGGGCATACTGGGAAGCATAGTCCACATTGTTTGCACTTTTCTGATAAATACACTGGTTTTGTACTTCTCCAGTCTCCTGTTTTAAATTCTCTTGCATTTCCTGCTGTATAAATTGTTCCACCTTCTGTTAATTTATCCATAGGTGTTTTTGAATTTATATCTGTCATACTCTTTCAACCTCCTTTAGTGCCATTTCTAAAGCTTTCATGTTTCCTTCTATTACTTCTGGTTTCTTTGCAAATTTGTGTTTAAATGAACCTTGCATATCATTTAGAAATTCTTCATCTGTCATTACCTTACTTACTTTTACTATGGCTGCAAGCATAGGTGTGTTTGGAAAATATCTTCCTAATGTTTCCATAGAAATCTTTCTTGCATCTATTTTGTAAATTTCTCCTTTATATCCTTTTAATACTTCTCTTAAATATTCTGCATCTTTTGTTGTATTTATTACTATAGCACCTGTTTCTTTTAATCCTGCTGTTACGTCAACACTTTCTAATAAAGTATCATCAACAACTACTACATAATCTGGTTCATATATATTGCTGTGAATTGTAATTGGGGATGTGCTAATTCTGTTATATGCTGTTATCGGTGCTCCCATTCTTTCTGGTCCATATTCAGGAAATCCTTGTATATATTTTCCTGTGTTAAAGGCTGCATCTGCTAATAACAATGAAGCTGTTTTTGCTCCCTGTCCGCCTCTTCCATGCCATCTTATTTCAATTAAATCATTCACTTTGGCTAAACCTCCTATTTCTAATTTTATGTCAGTATATATCTAATATAAAAAAATGTCAATTAGTTAATTGTAAAAATTATTTACATTTTTAATCATACAAATAGCAATTTGTTAGGCATAATAAAAGACACGGAAATTTTACTTTTCTGTGTCTAGAAAATTTATATTTTACGTTTATTTGCCCAAAGTTCTAGGGTTATCTGCAGTTCCACCTTCTGCTGATATTTGGATATCAGCACCAAGAGTTACTATTGGACGAATAGCTAAGTTTGTAAACTGTGCTGAGTCATATGAAGAATGCAATAGATAATAGCCATTTAAGTGTTTTCCATCTAAATAATACAATCCAAAAAATGCACTGTCAGTATCACATTCAGCATAACGTGTAGCTACCCAAGAGTATTTTCCTGTTCCAAATACTAAGTTATAAAATGTTTCGTCAACGAAATAACTTGCTTGTGTATTTGAGAATCTATACATCGTTTGTTTTACATCTAAACTACTTTCTCTTGTATGTGTTAATATTGTTGGTTCTTTGTAATAATCTTTTGATTCTTCTTCTATTGTTTTTCCAACTTGCTTATATATATCTGGTGTTCTTACAGTTCCTGTATAGGTTTGAGTATTTCCATATGGTATTCCTTTACTTGTAGTATATGTATCTCTTGCATTCTTTCCTGCATCACTTAATTTATTTTCTATATCTATTAAGTTTATACTTCTTGCTTTTACTCCTAATGTAGAATTTGAATATAGACTAGCACATAAGTCATTTAACAAGTATACTCCATTATTATAGCCTATTGACCCTTGTAAATATACTGCAGTAGCTGTTGGTGTATCTGATATTATATCTACAGTTCCGCTTTCATTTATGCTCAATATTCTCCATTTTAAATTTTTGTCTTGTGGAATTCCTCCTGAAAGGTTATTTGGTGAACCTGCTTTTTCACTTGTTGATGTTCCAAGTCCCATATAATTACTTGCTGTATCTGGAGTATAATCTACATAGTCTCCTACACTTAGTCCTGTTCTATCTGGTTTACTGTCTGGTTCCTTGTCTGGATTAGTTTGATTACCTTTATTTTGGTTAACGGCATCTTTAATATAGTTGTCATTTCCAATATTAGACTCTTCCCTTTCCTTTTCAGCCCAAGTTTGAGTAGCATTTTTTGCATGTCCAAATAGTCCACTTTGAACTGCTATATTTACTGTTACAGCTACTAAAATTAGCATTACTATTATTGTTATTATTAATGCTATTAATGTTATACCACTTTGTGATATTCTCTCGTATTTCATTATTTTTGCCTCCTTTGTGTTTTATTTTTAAAATGAACACTTTAGTTCATTATTCCAACACTATTCTATATATTTTTATCTTCTTTGTCAACGCTTTAAGAAAAATGTAATATTATTGTAATTTTTTACATAATTTTTTATGTATATATTTGTAGCTCTTTCTAGTATAATCAAATTTCTGTATTTTGCTTGTGTTTTAGCTATTTCTTTAGGTATAAATTTTCTATTCCTAAGCATACTAATTTTTACTGATAGTAAACATTTACATTTTAGTTTCTGTGAAATTGTACCTATAAATGCTATATTCTGACAGAAGGAGTGGTTTTATGTCTTTAAATTTTAATATTATTGGAACCAGATTAAAGCAAGCTAGATTGAACAAAAAAATTACACAGGAGAAATTAGCAGAAATGATTGATGTTTCTGTTACTTATGTTAGTAGAATTGAACGAGGCTCTACAAATATTAATTTAAAAAGATTAAGTGAACTTTGTGACATCTTAGAAGTATCTGAAGGTGAAATTTTAAATGGTACCTCTAACAAATCTCCATCTTATATGACCAAAGAGTTTAATGATTTATTAAAAAATTGTCCAGCAGAAAAAATTAATTTAATTTATAATATTGCCGAACTTATTGTTAATGATAATATTTAATTTTATTTAGAATGAAAAATATTACTTGTATTTTTCATTCTTTTTTTGATTAGATTTTGTGACAATGTTATTTAATTGTAATATCTAGCTCTACATGTGCATGTATTTATTATTTTTGAGCCTACTGAAAAAAAGAAAGCATCCAACCTACAATAAGATAGAATAAATTTTATAAAATAGCTATGGCCACTTTGTTTACATAAACTTGAAAATATTGCCTTACCCTCTTCCATTTATAGGAAAAATATAGTATAATATTTAAGGAGGAATTATTATGATGATTATTTCATAATAATATAATAAATTCTTTAATGGAGGTTTTATGTGGTATATTTGGTTAATTGCTGCTGGAATTTTCTTCATAATCGAAATAGCAACTGTAGGCTTTTTGATATTTTGGTTAGGAATAGGTGCCATTTTTGCAATGTGCACAAGTTTCTTTGTTGATGACGTATTTGTTCAAACTTTAGTGTTTGTAGTTTCATCAATTGTTCTTATCTTCTTAACAAAGCCTTTAATATCTAAATATGTTGATAAGGATAAAATGGTATCAACTAATGCTTATAGTGTTTTAGGGAAAAAAGGAATTGTAACTATTCCAATAGATAATTTAAGCGGAACTGGTCAAGTTAAAGTTAATGGAGAAGTTTGGTCTGCTAAATCTAATGGAGCTGATATTCCTGCAGGTACAGAAGTAGAAATACAAAAAATAGATGGCGTAAAATTAATCGTTACACAAATGATAAATGAAAAAGTTTAATTTATATTATTAATTTTAGGAGGTAACTTAAATGCCATATTTAATTATATTTTTAGTCATAGTTTTAATTATTGCATTCAAATCAATTAAGGTTGTAAAACAATCTGAAGTTTACATTATAGAAAGACTTGGTAAATTTCACAAGATCGCTGATGCTGGTCTTACAATTATTATTCCTTTTGTTGACCATGTTAGAAGTGTTGTAAGTTTAAAAGAACAAACAATGGATATTCCACCTCAAGGAGTTATTACAGAAGACAATGTTACTATTACAATAGATACTGTTGTTTTCTATCAAATTACAGATCCTGCAAAAGCAGTATATGAAATTCAATCTTTAAAGAAAGGTATTGAATATTTAGCAATTACTACAATTCGTGATATTGTTGGTAAAATGAGTTTAGATTCAACTTTTAGTTCAAGAGATTCAATTAATAATCAATTAAGAATCTTATTAGATGAAGCTACTGATAAATGGGGATGTAAAATTAACAGGGTTGAAATAAAAGATATTAATCCACCAGCAGATATTCGTGATGCAATGGAAAAGCAAATGAATGCTGAAAGAAATAAAAGAGCTGCTATACTTCAAGCTGAAGGAGAAAAACAAGCTGCTATTACTATTGCAGAAGGGCAAAAAGAAGCTGCTATACTTCAAGCTGAAGCTGATAAAGAATCTCAAATCAGACGTGCAGCTGGTGAAGCTGAAGCAATTCGTGAAGTTGCAGTAGCAAAAGCACAAGAAATTCAAATGGTATTTGAATCTATTAAGAAAGCAAATCCAGATGATAAATTAATTCAATTGAAATCTTTAGAAGCTTTAAAAGAACTTGCAAATGGAGATGCAAACAAAGTATTTATTCCTTTTGAAGCTACAAAAGCACTTTCAAGTTTAGGTGCAATTAAAGAAGTTATGAAAGATGATAAAAAATAGAATGTTTTTTAAAGATACAGAAATTTAGCTTTCTGTATCTTTTTTTATTTTGTAAGTAATTGACAAATAACCGTTTAAGTTATATTATTATAAATATATTTTATGGACATAAAGTCCATTTGAGAAAGGATGAATATTTTATGTTGAAAAATTTTAAGCGTTTTTTTATTATTGCTCTTTTTACTCTTTTAATTACTTCTACAGTATTTGCTGAAGATATTTCTACAACATCGCCTATACATGATAATACTATCTCCTCTATCAATTCTAAAAATGATGATAGAGATAAAGATATATCAGTTAGAAATAATGACAATTATTCAATTAATGAAAATATAAATGGTAATGCTTTCATAAGTACTAAAAATCTTACAATCTCTCCTTCAAAAAATACTAATTTGCCTCTTATAGTTAATGGAGATGTGTTTGCATTTTCATCAAATACTATAATTGAATCTAATGTAGTTTATTCTGATTCTAAAGATAAAACTGGTAATTATATGATAGACAAAATTAATTCAACTTCAAAAATCCAAGGTAATGTTTATGTTGTAGCAACAGATACATTTACTCTAGATTCAGGTAGTATAATTGACGGAGATTTATATGTTTCTGCAACTACTGTAAATATTAATAATCAATCTACAATAAAAGGAAATTTATTTGTTTTTGCTAACAGCACATTAAACCTTAATGGAAATGTTAGTGGTTCTGTATATGGAATAACCAATATTTGTAATATAAGTTATTCTGGTCATATAGAAAAGGACTTAGCTTTAACTGTTACTGAATCTGCAAATATTTCTGGAAAAATTGATAGAGATACAAAAATAAACTCAGAAAAAGGAAAAGTTGTTACTTCTTCGGACTTCATTACAGGTAGAGACTTACTAATAGATGTAGATAATTTCGAATTTGCTGGTGAAGTTAAAGGAAATGTAAAAATTATTGCTAAAGCTTTAGGTTTTAATAATAATAAAAACTGTGTTATTCATGGTAATTTAGATTATTCAAGCAAATCTGAAATGTCAATACCTGATGGTATTGTTAAAGGACAAACTACATTTTCAAAATATACTGATAGAAATAGCATTTCATACATATTGCTTAGCAAAGTAATTAGTTATATAAGTCTATTATTATATGTATTTGTAATATCATTAATATTTAAGTATATATCTCCAAATTTTATAGAAAAATTATCAAATATTACAACTACTAATATATTTATTGGGCTTGGCGTTGGCTTCGGATTAATATTAGCCCTATTCCCTATTTTACTATTACTAATAATTACAAACTTTACTATTTCTCTAGCATTTGTTTTGCTATTATCTATTACGTTTATAACTGCAATTTCGGTACCTCTATTCATTTTAGCAATATCAAAAGCTTGGAAATTTGAAAAAATTAATTTATATTTAAAAATGCTAATTGTAACTTCTATTCTATTCCTTGTTAGTTTAATACCTAATATAGGAACAACATTACTTCTACTATTTATTATAATTTCAGTTGGAAAAGTTTTGATAGGATTATTTTACAAAAAAAATTAACAATAAAAGTAGATGGATGTGTTTACACATCCATCTATTTTATTGTTTTAAGCATTCCATCTCTTTTTTATAATCTTCTGCTTCAATTATTGCACTTCCAACTACTAGAATATCTGCTCCTGCTTCTACTGTACTTTTTATATTGGTGTTATTAATTCCACCATCTACTTCTATATATGTATCCAAATCATTTTCTTTTATATATTTACTTAAAGTTCGTATCTTTTCTAATGATTCTGTCATAAATTTTTGTCCACCTTTACCTGGTTCCACACTCATTATTAAACACAAGCTTATCTCTGGTAGAAACTCATAAATTTCCTCTAATGTCGTATTTGGTTTTATTGATAACCCACATCTTATATTGCTTTCTCGTATGTATTTCAATAGCTCTCTTACTTCTTTTTTGTCTTTACAAGCCTCATAATGTATAGTTATATAAAGTGGTTCGAAACTTGCATATCTGTCTATATACTCTTTAACATCACTAACCATTAAATGCACATCTAATGGTAAATTTGATATTTGCTTAATTGTATTTGAAAACTCATGCATTTCTTTATCCGTATTTTTCTCTACAAATCTTCCATCCATAACATCAATATGATAATAATCTGTTTTTGCCACTTCTAAATCATAGAAAATTTTAGTAGGATTTTCTTTTCCAATTACATTTAAAACTGATGTAGCTATCTCCATCATATCACACAACCTTTCTTTTTTGATTATATTTTAGTTCTCTTTATCGCCATATGGAGATTAAAAAATTTAATCTCCAACAAAACTGAAATGGTATTTAAATTACTAAGCAAAATTGAATTTATAAATTCTTCTGAACTATTGAAACAATATCTCCTATATAATCTCCTATAACAGGAATATTCAATCTTATCAATCTTTGCAGAAAATATATAATCATTGCTGATATTATTGTAATGCCAATACCAATTCCAATTCCTCTAAAAACACCAGCTAGTAAATTTCTTTTTATTATTTCTTTTTTATTTCCTAATATATATGAAATTTCTACTATATTTGACTTATCTAATTTCTCATTTATGTCGTCTAATTTTCCATTTATCTTTTTATTAAACAACTAAAAAACCCCCATGTAACTCTAAATACACGTTTTTGTAGAAACTTCTTTTTCACAAAAACATCCAATTATAGTTTGGATGTTTTTAGTGTCTTTTATGTATTTTTCTTATTCAATTCTCTTTCTAATAAAAGTTTATTTAGTTGATCTATTAAATCTTGTAATCTATCTATATCTCTACCTATTAACTGCCAATCGTTACTTTGACTTGATTGTTTAAGATTTTCATTGGCTTCTACTATTTCTTTTAGCAATGCTTCTACACTTGTTGCATCTATTTTTATACTTACAGCAGCTTGAGATACTAAATTTTGCAGTGCTTCTTGTAGATTGTTTCCTATTGCAACTTTATTTCCTGATGCTGCTATTACTTTTTTTAATATTGGAGCATTTTGATTTTCATTTTGCAATACTTGATATATTGGTTCTATATATAATAAAGTGTTATCTATTGGGACAACTATAATATTCTTTTCTATCTTTGTTCCTGTAACCGCTATTGATTCTAACTCTTTTGATATAGTTTCATCTTGCTCTATCAAAGCATCTAATTGTAAAGTTCCCAAAATAGCTTCATCTGTGTTAAATCTATATAATCTTAACTGTTTTTCTCCATTCTCATCACATGTTCCCACTAAATATGCATTAATGTTTTGTTTATTTACTATTGTATATGGAACTACTAATCCTAATTCCGCCTCACTCATGCCTTTTGTTTTTACCATTGTATAATATGGTTCTATATTTGTTCCAAGTAATGATGATATTTTACTTGTATTTTCTTTTGCAATATCCCAAATATCATCTGCTCTATATAAAACTTCTGGTTGTACATTGTGGTACTGTTTTAAGATATCTTTTTGAATATTATATAAATATTTTGGATATACAAAATGTTTAGCAATATCTTCTGGTATTTTTGAATTAGTATCTTCAAATAGAGTTGGATACATATTCCAATATGCCATTACTATTGGATCTGTTTTGTCTGTTATATAAAATCTCATTGTTCCATCGTAGCTATCAATTAGAACTTTTACAGAATTTCTTATATAATTTATTTTTTCTGTCTGCCCATTATTTTTTTGTATTATTGTCATCTGCGAATATGGATAACTATTTGATACTGTATAGGCATCTAAAACCCATACAAGTTTTCCTTCATCTGTAATTACCATATATGGTTCTTCGTCATATTTTAAATATGGCATTACTGTTTTTGCACGTTCTATTATATTTCTTCTAATTAGAATATTGCTATCTTTTGTCATATTTGTTGATGCTGCCAATTTTATATTTCCTGTTTTTATTCCTAAAATAGTTCTATCTATTAGTCCTAATTTGATTCCTGCTTTTCCATCATATTCATTATAGCTATTTGTTGTATTTGTCAATGGATAATCATATTCGACTTCTCCTTTTGAATTTGTTACTGCAATATCATTAGTTTCTAATCCAAAATATATTCTTGGTTGAGTAATTTCTGGTTCCTCTTTTATTTGTGAAAAATCATTTTTTATGTAATTTAATCCTCCTGTTTTAGATGTTTTAGAAGCATCTGTTATTATTATCCCATATCCATGTGTATATTCATATGTTTTGTTGTTGTATGTTCTGGTATCATTGCTTATTATTTCTCTTGGTGTTATATATGCTAATTTTTTTTCTCCATTTATATCATACAGTCCAACTTGTGTTGAGCCAAACGTATAATAACCTAAATTAGTCTGATATTCTTTAAGATTTATTAACACTCTATTCTTATTAAATATGTTTATGTTATTTACTACAGTTTGATTATTTGCAATGTCTCTTGCTGTAATAGTTTCATTGTTTTCTAGCACAATTTCATCTATATTTATATTATATGCCTCTTTTGTAAAGTCAATATTACTTATTATGTATTGCTTTTGCTTATCTAATTCATTATGTTTTAAATATACAACATCTACTGCAAAAGTCACTCCAAACATTATAACTAAATATATTGGAATAGTAGCTAAAGCTACTAATGCTCTTTTATATTTTTCTTGTTTAATTCTTTTTACAAATCTAATTGCACAAATAATAATAACTGCTGAAAATATTAGATATCCCCACTTTTTAACTGTTACTTCTAATAATCCGGCCCCATATAATGGTGTATTATTATTAATTGTCATAAATTTGTTTAATACAATATTTTGTATATTCAAAATTGTTAATATACATACTAATAATATTATTATAAACAAATTAAATGTTAAATGTTTAATTACTGTATTTTGCTTTAATGTTTCCATACTAATTCCTTTTTCAAAGAATTTATTAAATGCCAACAAATAATAAACTATAACATATACTGCAAGTATTAAAAATACTAGTGCTAAACTTATCAACACCTCTTCTATAAAAGGCTTTTGAAAAATATAATAACTCACATCTAACCCAAAAATCGGATCATTCATCCAGAATTTTCTACCGCTAAATGCTAGTAAAGCCTTTTGAGTAATTGTAAAAGACATTACAACTCCCATTATTGTTGCAAATGCGAAAGATATTGACTTATTTGGTAATTTTGGCATTACCTTTTTATCCTCTTCGAAGAATCTTTTTAATCCTCTTTTTATAAAATTAGTTGTTATATATGTCAATAAATATACTATAACAAAAGATACTAAGAATACTTCCACTTTTTGTCTAACATTTCTTACATATATATCCACATATTTTTCACCTATTCCAAGCATTTCTAAATATGAACCTCTTATAGATATATACACATATATTATAAATACTAATAAAAATGCTGTTACAAAAATTTGCCTTTTTTTTAATTTCATGTTATTACCTCTTTAAACTTATTTGTTATCCATCATTAATCTCATAGTACTAGCGTTTAATAAATCTAGCAGTTATTTCCATAAAACATACTCTATGTTTTAATCATTAGTTAAATTATTGCACTTACAAAATCTTCTGAGTTAAATACTTCCATATCATCAATTTGTTCTCCAACACCAACAAACTTAACTGGAATATTATTCTCATTTACAATTCCTACTACAACTCCACCTTTTGCTGTTCCATCAAGCTTCGTTAGTACTAGTCCTGTTATTGGTACAGTTTCCTTAAAAGCCTTTACTTGTAATATTGCATTTTGTCCTGTAGTTGCATCTATCACCATCAAAGTTTCTTTTGATGCATTTGGTAGTTCTCTTTCTATAATTTTTCCTATTTTTAATAACTCGTCCATCAAATATTTTTTATTATGAAGTCTTCCTGCTGTATCACATATTAATACATCTGCATTTTTTTCTTTTGTTATTTGTATTGCATCATATACTACTGATGCAGGGTCTGACCCCTCTGCTCTTTTTACAATGTCTACACCTGCTCTATTTGCCCAAATTTCTAGTTGTTCTACTGCTGCTGCTCTAAAAGTATCAGCTGCTGCAACAACTACTTTCTTTCCTTTTGATTTTAAATTATTTGCAATTTTTCCAATAGAAGTAGTTTTGCCAACGCCATTTACTCCAACTACCAAAATTACAGATGGTATAGTTTTTAAATCTAATCCATTTTCTTCTTTATCTAATATTGCTTGCATTTCTTGTTTTAATGCATTTCTTACTCCTTCTTCATCTTGAATCTTTTCTAGTTTTATCTTATCTCTTAATTTAGAAATAATTTCACTAGCTGTTTCTACTCCAATATCAGACATTATTAAAATCTCTTCAAGTTCTTCTAGTAAGTCCTCATCAACTTTTCTAAAGCTACTAAAGACACTATTCATTTTTTCATTAAATGATGTTTTAGTTTTTCCTAGTCCTGATTTTAATTTATCAAAAAATCCCATGAATATATCCTTTCTATTTGTTATTTTTTGGGCACAGTGTTGTGGGTTTAACAAGTATTCCCACAAACAGTGCCCCTACATTTTTTGAAATTGATTACTCTATTGTTATTGTAGTTTGTATATCTAAATTCAAATCCCTTGTAGCTCTCTTATTGTTATCAATATATACTTCAATTCTTACTGTACCTGTTCCATCAAAGCGTACTGTTACTGTTTCTGAGTCCTCACTTACTGTCTTAGATTCTACTTGTGTATCATTTACCTTAACTAATAAATGAACTGTTTTTGGTGGTACTAGTTCTTCTTTATAAATAGTATTACCTTTTTCATCTTCCCCATCTTCTACTTTTGTATATTGCTTTGTATAATTTGTAAGTTTTGCTACATTAATTGTTGCAGTTCCTTGTTTTATTGCTTGATAATCATTTATCCATATTGTTATTTCTTCATTTTTGTTTACCATACTATGTGCCGATATACTTTGCTCTATTACTCCAGTTCCTTTAGTTGAATCTGTTTTAGTGTAAACAGCTTTACATTTTAATTTTGCCTCTGTTATCTTTGCTCTTGCATCTGCTTCAGAAAGTCCTGACAAATCTGGAACTTCTACTTGTTCTATTCCAAGGCTTACTTTTAGTACTATTTCAGTTCCTGCAAGTATTTTTTCTCCTTCTTTTATAGGACGTAAATTTTCTCCTTCGCTTACGCTTTGTTCTATTATTACACCTGCTTCTACTTCATCATCATAATCTTCTGTCATTTTTAAAACAAATCCCTTTTCTGCTGCTAATTTAAATGCTTCATCTTTTTTCATTCCTACAAATTTAACCATATCAATGATTTCTTGTCCCTTACTAACTACTACTTCTATTGTTGTTCCTTCATTGACTGTATAATTAACTTGATATGGTGGAGTTTGTGAGATAATTTTTCCCTCTTCTATTTCTGGATCAAAGGCTTCTTCTTTTAGTTTTATATCTAAATTTGTATATTTCTGTTTTGCTTCTTCTAGTGTCATTCCTGCTAAATTTGGTAATTCTACTTCTTTTGGTGAAGCTGCTTTCATACCAAATATAGTTATAAATAATGATGCCAAAAACACTATTAATAATATTCCTAATATTAATATCCATTTTACAACTTTATGTTTATTTAAATAGTCTTTAAATTTTGCAAACTTTCCTTTTTTCTTTTCTTCTTTTTTATGTTTATTTGATGTTCCTGCCACTCTTACTTTTTGTGTTTCATATTTCCTGTCTTCATCTATATCTATTGCCTTTCCTGGATTTCTTAATGCAAATTCTAAATCATTTATCATTTCTGTTGCTGTTTCATATCTCATATTTGGTTCCTTTTGCATTGCCTTCATTATTATATCATTTACGCTTTGTGGTAAACTTGAATTCAAAGTAATTGGCTCTATTGGCTTTTCTTGCATGTGTTTTAAAGCTACAGACACTGGTGTATCAGCATCAAATGGAACTCTACCTGTTACCATTTCATATAATACAACACCTAAAGAATATAAATCTGATTTTGCATCTGTATATCCTCCTCTTGCATGTTCTGGTGAAAAATAATGTACTGATCCTAAAGTAGTTCCAAATGCAGTTATAGTTGAATTTGATACTGCTTTTGCTATTCCAAAGTCTGTTACTTTTGCAGTTCCATCTTCCGTAATTATTATATTATGTGGTTTTATATCTCTATGAATTATATTATTTCTGTGTGCAGTCTCTAAAGCAGATGCTATTTGCATAGCTACTTTTATTGACCATTTCCACCCAAGTTTTCCCTGCTCTACAATTATTTCTTTTAATGTTTTCCCTTTTATTAATTCCATTACTATATAATATAAATTGCCTTCTTGCCCTACATCATATACTGATACTATATTTGGGTGTGTCAAACTTGCTGCTGATTCAGCTTCTATATTAAATCTCTTTATAAATTCATTATCTGTTGTATATTCTTCTCTTAATACTTTTACCGCTACATATCTTTTTAATACTAGGCATTTTGCTTTATATACTGTTGCCATACCTCCATTGCCTATTTTTTCTACAATTTCATATCTATTTCCAAGTAATTTTCCTACTAAATTCATTACTACTTACCTCCACCTAATTCTTAATTAGAATAATTGTAATATTATCATTTCCGCCAAGTTCGTTTGCTCTTTTTATTAGATTTTCTGCCGCATCTTCATAGTTTTCTTTAATTATATTATATATTTCTTGTTCTGGAATCATATTGGTAAGACCATCTGAACATATTAATATTATATCTCCCTCTTGGAAACCTTTAACTGTTACATCTGGTTCTATTCTTAATTCACATCCTAAAGCTTTCATTAACATATTCTTCTTAGGATGATTTTCCGCTTCTTCTTTTGTTATTTTTCCTTCTTTTACTAGTTTTTGTACATAACTATGGTCTACTGTTATTTTTCTCATTATATCTTGTCTAATTCTATAAATTCGACTATCTCCAATATGACCAATAAATGCTCTATTATTATATATTAAACAAACTTCCAAAGTAGTACCCATTTGATCCAATTCTTCTTCATGCTTTGCTTTTTCATATACAGTAAAATTCGCATATTCTATTGCTTTTTTTATTAGTTCTTGTAATTCTTCTCTATTATAATCTTTATCTTTTATAAAATTTTCTTTTATGTATTTATCTACACTCATTGCTGCCAAATTACTTGCAATTTCTCCACCTGTATATCCACCCATTCCATCTGCTAAAACACACAAAGCATACTCTTCTTCTTTAGATATGCAATATGCATCTTGGTTCATTTTTCTCTGCATTCCTATATCTGTTTTTGCATATATTTTCATTGGCTCACCTCTTTTTTTCTTAATTGCCCACATGCTGCATCTATATCAGATCCTAATTCTCTTCTTATGGTTGCAACTATTCCTCGTGAATTTAAATAATCTCTAAATTTGATTATGTTTTCATTTGTACTTTTTGAATATTTTCCATTTTCTATTTTATTAATAGGAATTAAATTAACATGACATAACATTCCTCTTAATAATTTAGCCAACTTTTCAGCATCTTCTAAATTATCATTGTTATCTTTTGCTAGTGCATATTCAAAAGAAATTCTTCTGTTTGTCTTTTCAATATAATATTTACAAGCTTTTATAAGTTCTGCTATATTATATTTTTTATTAATTGGCATCATTTCGCTTCTTTTGTCATCTGTTGAACTATGTAGAGATATTGATAATGTACATTGTATGTTCTTATCTGCTAATTCATATATTCTTGGAACTAATCCACTTGTAGATATACTAATATGTCTTGCTCCCATACTTATACCTTTTTGATTGTTCAGAATCTTTATTGCTTTCATTACATTATCATAATTATCTAATGGTTCCCCAATTCCCATAAATACTAAATTTGAAATTTTAATATTTTCATCTCGTTCTATTGATAACAATTGTTCTATTATTTCTCCAGCTTCTAAGTTTCTTGCAAACTTTACACCTGTTGATGCACAAAATTTACAGCCCATTTTGCATCCAATTTGTGAGGAAACACAAATTGTTTTCCCATATTTATATTGCATTAGAACTGATTCAATTGCATTATTATCTAAAACATCAAATAGATATTTCTTTGTTCCATCCTTTGATTCTTGCTTGGTTATAATTTTAAAGTTATGCATATCGAAGTTTTCTTTTAGTTTACTTCTTAATTCTATTGACAAGTTAGTCATTTCATCAAAGCTAGTTACTTTTTCTTTATAAATCCAATTAAAAATTTGTTCTGCCCTATATTTTTTTTCTCCTAATTCTTCTAATTTAATCTTGAGGTCATCTAAATCATAGTTTTTTATATTTTCTTTTAACATAAATTTCCTTCTATTTTCAATTTTACAGTGTATATTCTATCATATATTACATTTTTATACAAGTTTTTTTGTCTAAAAAAATATGGATGTTCTGCAGTTGACCCACTAGTAAGTTCTGATTACATAGTGGGTCAATTTTTCATTTACAAAATCTATGATTTCCTATTACAACAGTCAATGGTCTTGACCAAATCCAACCACTTGTTGCTGTATTAGGGTTAAAATAGTATATTGCTCCATATGTTGGATCCCAACCATTTATTGCATCTTGTGCTGCTGCTATTGCAGTTTGATTTGGAGTTAAATTTATTTGTCCATCTGCCACAACACTAAACGCTCCTGGTTGATATATTACCCCTGCAACTGTATTAGGAAAAGAATTGTTTTTTACTCTGTTTAATACAACTGATGCAACTGCAACTTGCCCTGTATAACTTTCTCCTCTCGCTTCTGCATATACTAAATGTGCCAACAAATTCAAATCAGAATTTGAATATCCTCCACTAGTATTACTTGTACTACTATTAATTCCCATTGCAGCTAAAGTTTTTGGTCCTGCAATTCCATCTACTTGTAATCCATTTTTAGATTGAAACCATTTAACTGCTGCTAAAGTTTGGCTTCCGTAAATTCCATCTATATTTCCATTATAATATCCCCATCTTTTAAGTTTTGTTTGAATTTGCTTTACTTCATCACTTCTAGAGCCATACTTAGACAGAGCATACGTTTCATTGGATCCATTATTTGTAAAAAACACATAATATGTTGTAAGTAATAATGTAATTATTGTTAATACAATAATTATATAAACTTTTTTATTTTTCATAAATAAAACCACCTTTTTGTATATTATTTACAATAAGGTGGTTTTATATACCAAAAAATTCTCTCTTGCTTTTGAGATTGATTAATAATCAAACTTTTTTATTATGTAATTACAAAAGCTTCTATATTATTATTTTTTCAGTTATAGTTACATTGCTTCTTCCTCTATCTTATCTTCTTTTTTTATCAAAATTGTTATTTTCTTTTCAGCATCTTCTAATATCTCATTACATTTTTTTGATAATTCTATTCCTTTTTCAAATTTCTTTATAGATTCTTCTAAATTTAAATCTCCCTTTTCTAATTCTTGTACAATATTTTCCAATCCTTGCATATTTTCTTCAAAGTTATTACTTGTTTTACTCATTTTTTATCTTCTCCCTATATTAATATTTCTTTGAAATCATTATATATTAACGTGTTCTACATGTTCCTGTATTTATATTAACTATATACCATTCAATCGCAGCTGTAGTAGTCGAATTTCTTACAGCTATAACAAATTCACCATTTTCATTTTTATGATCAAATACAAAATTTACTGAAGCATCTTCTCCCCACTTCTTTTTTGCTATTGCTATTGCCTTTTCTTCATCTGTTTTTGCTTCTTCTGTCGGATTTTGTTTTGTATCATTCTCTTGTATTTCATTGTTCTGTAATATATTTTCTTGTGTCTCATTTGATATTTCATTATTTATAGTTGTATTAATAGTGTTGTTTGATGTGTTTTCCTTTTGATTTTTTTCTACATTTTCTTGACTTACTGTTTTCATTTCATCACTTTTTATAATTTTTTTTGCAACAAAAATTCCAGCTACTATTACTACAATTATTGCTAATATAACTAATACTTTCTTCATAAAAATCATTCCTTCCTATTTTACAATGTTATCACTCAATGTTATTTACTATTGCTGTTATTTTCCCATCTTCTAGTCTTATATTTATATGGTCATTTTTATGTACCTGCTTTGTACTTTTTAATAGATTGCCTTCTTTTTCCACTATACTATATCCTCTAGTTAATGTTTTTAATGGGCTTAATGCATCTAACTTCTCTGTATAATTTATAGCTTTTAATTTTGCTTCTCGTATTTTACTTTGTATTATCATTTCCATATTCTTAATCTTCATATCTATATTTATATAATACTCATTTATTTTTTGTGTTGGTTCTTTAAAAATCTTTGATGCTAAAGCTTTTTCATATCTTAGCCTCATAAATTCTACTTTTTTTCTTAATGCCCTCTTATATCTTTCTCTGTAGTTATCTATTTTTAATTTTACTTCTTCAACATCCACTTGAGCAAGCTCTGCTCCTGCAGATGGTGTTGGAGCTCTTAAATCTGCTACAAAATCTGCAATAGTAAAATCAGTTTCATGTCCTACTGCTGAAATAATTGGAATTTCAGATTCGTAAATTGCACGTGCTACTATTTCTTCATTAAATGGCCATAAATCTTCTAGAGATCCTCCGCCCTCTCGCTAAAATAATTACATCTGATAATTTATGTTTATTCATCATCTCTATTGCTTCTGCAATCTTAATTTCTGCACCCTTTCCTTGTACAGGTATTGGATACAATTTTATATATACATTTGGGTTTCTTCTTGTAGCTACATTTATTATATCTCTTATTACTGCTCCTGTCTGAGATGTTAGTACTCCTATTACTTTAGGCATCACAGGAATTTTTTTCTTATGTGAATTATCAAACAATCCTTCTCTTTCTAATCTTGCTTTTAAATCTTCGAAAGTTTTATATAAATCTCCTATTCCATCTTCTTGCATTGCTTTACAATATATTTGGTAAACTCCGTCCTGCCTCATAGATAGATACAGTTCCTAATATTAGTACTTTCATGCCATCTTTCGGAACAAAAGTTAAAGTAGATGTTGCAGTTTTAAACATTACGCATTTTATCAAAGACTTTTCATCTTTTAATGTAAAATACATATGTCCTGTATAATGGTGTTTAAAATTTGATATTTCACCTTTTATATAGACATTGTTTAAATATTCATCCTCATCTACTTTACTTTTTATATATTTATTCAATTCACTTACTGTTATTGCAGTTGGTCTCATAAATTCTCCTTAACAACACTTGCTAAAACTCCATTAATAAAATTTGGTGCACTTTCATCACCATATTTTTTTGCCAATTCTATTACTTCATTTATAGCAACTTTATATGGAATATCATTATACATCATTTCATAAATTGATAGTTTTAAAAGTGCTAAATTAATTTTTGTAATTCTGTCTATTTTCCAATCTGACTTTAAATTCTTTGATATCAATTTATTTATTTCTTCTTTTTTTTCAGTTATTCCACTAGTTATATTCATTATATATTTTTGAGCTTCTTCATTTTCAATTTCATTATTTTCGCAAAATATTTCTACAGTTTCTTCATCAATTTCTTTTTGAATTTCTATTTGATATAATAATTGAAATGTTAACTCCCTCATCTGAGACCTGTTCATTATTGTTTCATTCCTTCCTCATATATTACCATCTATCTATAATACTGCGTAATTTTTCTTTTACATTTTCTTTATTTCTTTGTATATAATTTCCAATAATTATTCCAGCTATAATAATCAAACATACTACTATGAATTTGTATATACCAAATATTAATGCAATTATTGCTATAACTCCACCTATTATTGCTCCTCTATATTCCATAAGAAACTCTATGAATTTTTCCATGTTCATTTCCTTCCAATCTATTCTTTATTTTCTTTGTTTTCCTTCTTTGCTGTTATATTCTTAATATTAACATTTATTTCTTTTACTTCTAAGTCTAAAGAGTTTTTTATTGTTTCCTTTATATCCTTTTGTATTTGAGCTGTTATATCTTTAATTACAGCATCTGGATATACAAATAATGTTATAAAAATCTTTAAATTACTTTGTTCATCAACATCAACTCTTGTCATAACATTCTGTGCTGCCGCAAAGTTTTTTACTACTGAATTTACTAAACTTTCAATAGTATCTCTTGATACTAATAATTTTCCATTATCATTTTGTAATAATATACCTGACTTTCCTTTTGCTGATTTATAAGAACCTGAGAAGAATATACATTTAAGTGCTAATAATATAAATACAACTGATACTCCAAAAGTTACTTTTGATGCTACTTCATCAGTCACTAAGAATGATAATCCTTCATTTACTAATTCTAAATCTACAACTCCTACTACAACTACACATAATGCTACTGATAGTAATAAAACTATTAGTGAAAATAATACTAATCCTATTTTATCTAAAATTCTCATTTTTATTTCTCCTTTATTTTTACAATTTTTTTATTCTTGAGGTTCTATATTTTCTTTCCTTTCTCTATTTTCTGGCATGTTTATTCCTTGTATATGAATATTTACGCTAACAACTTTTAATCCTGTCATTGTCTCAACTGCTTTTTTTACTCTCTTTTGTATTTCAAATGCTACATCTGGTATTCTCGTACCATACTCTACAACGATATTAACATCTATTTTTGTTTCTTTCTCTGTAACATCAACTTTAATACCTTTTGCTAAATTTTTCTTCCCACTTAATACTTCTGAAATTCCACCTGCAATTCCACCTGCCATACCAAAAACTCCGTGGAACTTCTGAGACTGCAACACCTGCAATAGAAGCAACTACTTCATTTGCAATTCTGATACTTTCATCATTTTGTGAAGTAATTTCTTGTAGTTCTTGATCTTCATTTTCCATATTTCAACCTCCCATAAAAAATTGATATACTTTTTCGTATATATAAGTATATCAATTTTTCCAAGTTTTTACAACTATTTTTTTTAATTTTAATTAAATTATTACTTATCGTTCATACTTTAAAACAATAACATTTTCTTCAGGTTTGTCTTTTAATACAAAAAATTCAGTATTGTTAGGTGAATAATTAAATTCTCTATTCATATATATATTGTGTGAAAGACTCTTGCAATCTATAACATCCCCTGAAAATCCAAATGCGCTAGACTCCATACTTCCTGTCAATACACCATTTATAAAGTATTCATGAATCACTTCATATCTAGTTCCTATCTTTTCAGTTGCATTTGGTATTTCAATTTCATTCATTATATCATCTATTATTTTACCATTACCTAAATTTTTTTCTTCTTCTTGAGCTCTTGACCATTCTCCAGTTGCATTTTTTGCATATCCAAATAGCCCACTATTTACCGCAGTTTTTACTGTAACTGCTACTAATATTAACATTACTATTATTGTAATTATTAACGCAATTAGTGTTATTGCTTTATTATTTCTCATATCACATTCTCCTTTTTCTTTTGTAGTCTCTATTATACTGTTAATTTTAATATATCATATTAGAACAAAAAGTGTAATGCTTTTATGTTGCACTTTTTTATGTTTTTAATTAAATTATTGTATTATCCATTTTTTTGCCATGTTGCTGTATAAGTAATTATTCCATTTTCTGCATCAGCTGAACTAACTCTAGGATTTATTGCTGGTGCCCATCCACTAAATATATAGCCAGTTCTGTTTAGATTACCTGAGAATTCAGGAGTAAAATCGCCAGATTTTAAATTTTCATGTGTTTCATCTCCAAATATTTCTCCTCCTGTTCCATCAGTATAAACAACTGTATATGTTCTATTTTTTCGTTCATACCTTAATGTAATAACATTATCAGAACTATTTTCGCTTAATATTAAAGATTCAGGATTACTACCAGCATATGTAAACTCATATCTAATTCCGTCAATAGTATAATAAGACCAGTTAGAATTTTGATTATTAAGGTCTACTCCTTTTATAACATCTCCCATATTTCCTATTACTTCTCCACTAGTAACAGTAGCAGTTATTACTCCATTAATATAGTATTCTTTTACCACCCTATAACTAGTTTCTATATTTGTATCTTTATTTGAATATTCATTTAATTTATCGGTATAATAGTCCACTTCTTGTTGCAATTTCCCTACTTTTTGATTTGTTTTATCTACCGCTTCTTCTGCCTTTCCAAACAAGTTTCTATCTATTGCCACATTTACTGTTACAGCTACTAATATTAGCATTATTATTATTGTAATTATTAACGCAATTAGCGTTATTGCTTTATTATTTCTCATATTACATTCTCCTTTTTCTTTTGTATTCTCTATTATACTGTTAATTTTAATATACCATATTGGAACAAGAAGTGCAATACTTTTGTATTGCACTTCTTGTATTTATGATATTTCACTTTTACTCATTATTCTTCTAGGGTTTCTGTGTCTGTCAATTCTTCATTTTCTTCTATGTCAGAATTTTCCATTTCTAAATCTTCTGTTTCTTCTAATTCTGAACTACTTCCTGACCCAACTTCACTATCTTTTATTGTAGTTGTGTTAGTCCAGTCCGAAAGCATATTATTCATAGTTTCCGTTTCTCTAACAGTTTGTCCGTTTGCTTTATTTACAGTTTCTTCTGCATTCTTTATCACCCCATCACCAACTACTACTTTTATTGCTAACCCTGTTAATATTAATAATATTATTACAGTAATAACTAAAGCAACTAACGTTATTCCCTTTTCTTTTCCAAAATCATAAAATTTAATATCTTTATCTATATAATCTTTTTTATTTGTCTTTTGCATATTCAATTCTCCTTTAATAAATATTTTCTTTTCTATTTTATCAATTATATAAAAAGTATTCAAGTTTTTTACTTGATTTTTATTATTTTTTAAACTCTAAAAACCCTTAACCATCCTATGACAGTTAAAGGTTCTTAATACTATAAACTTATTTATTATCTAGAGCCATCATCATGTTCACGCTCGTCTTGCCCAGACTCTACTGGCATTTCTACTGGTAATGTTTCTACATCAACATGTTGTACAAAACTTGGTTTATCTTGTCCCATTTTTTTCGCTATTTTCTCTGCATCTTTTTTACCAGCTTCTTCAAATTCTCTTAATAAATCAGGATTTTCAGGTTCTTGTCCTTTAAAACTTTCTACAATAGTTCTTAATAATCCCATCTTTTCTCCTTTCGTAACTTTACATAATTTCTTCTCTTTATATTTTACCATTTCTTGTCATTTTTGTCAAATTATGTGCGTAATTCTGCATCTATGCTGCTTTTTAAGTCAGAAATTATTGCATTCATGGTTCCTGTTATTTCGTCATCTGTTAACGTTTTATCTTTTGCTCTAAATATCAATTCATATGCAACACTTTTCTTGTTTTCTCCTAATTTGTCACTTCTATATACATCAAATAGTTTTAGCGTTTCTAATACACTTTTTGCTCTCTTCATTATTATTGCTTCTATTTGTCCTACTTCAATATCTTCATCTACTACTACTGCTATATCTCTTTCTACTGCTGGGAATTTTGGTATTGGTGCATATTTTTTATTGTCTTTTCCATATTTAGCAAATTTATTTATATCTATTACTGCATAATATACCTTTTCTCCTATGTCATAGTTTTCTAATATTTGTGGATGAACTTCTCCAAATCTAGCAATACTATCTTTTCCTATTAGAATTTGTGCACTTCTACCTGGATGTAAATGTGCATCTTCTGCTCTTGCTATTTGGTATCTTGCTATATTTGATACCTCTAGTATGTTTTCAATTACTCCTTTTACTACATAGAAATCTACATTTTCGCCATACATTGCAAATGCAATTTGGTCTACTTCTGTAGGGATTTCTCCTTTTTCCATATTTTTTTCTTCATCAGAATATGTCCTTCCAATTTCAAATAATTTAACGTTTTTATTTTTCTTATTATAGTTTGTTGAAATTGATTGTAATACTGTTGGCATCATTTCTGTTCTCATTAACGAATAGTCTTCTCCCAATGGATTACTTATTCTTATGGCTTTACTACTATCTAAATTACATTTATTAAAGTCGTTTTCAGATATGAAGCTAAATGAATACATCTCTGAAAATCCTTTTATTACTAATAATTCTTTCACTTTATCTTGTAATTTTTGCTGTTTATTCTTTTCTCCAAGTTTACTTTCTGCATTTATTAATGTAGATTCTAATTTATCATATCCATATATTCTTATTACTTCTTCTGCTATATCTGCTGTTTTTTGTAAATCTGTTCTAAAATATGGTATTTCTAAATTATCTCCATTTACTTTTACTTCTAATGCTTCTAGTATTTTTACCATTTCTGTTTTTGAAATTTCTAATCCTAATAAATTATTTATCACATCTGGTTCAAATTTAATAATTGTTTTCTTCTCTTTATTTGGATAAACGTCTATTTTTGCATCCACTGGAGTTCCTGCACCTATTTGTTCTGCTAATTCTATTGCCCTATTTATTGCTCTTATTGCTATTTCAGGTGATAATCCTTTTTCATATCTTGTTGAAGCCTCTGTTCTTAAGCCAATTTTCTTTGCTGTAAATCTTACTGAACCTCTATTAAATACTGCTGCTTCAAATACAACTGTTTTTGTTTCATCTGTTATTCCTGAATTTGCTCCACCCATTACACCTGCTACCGCTACTGGTTTTTTCTCATCTGCTATTACTAACATTGTATTATCTAATTCTCTTTCTTTTTCATCCAATGTTGTAATTTTTTCATTGTCTTTTGCTCTTCTTACAATTATATGCTTTCCTTCAACAGAGTTTATATCAAATGCATGCATAGGTTCACCAATTTCAAGCATTACATAGTTTGTAATGTCTACTATATTGTTTATTGCTCTAACACCAGCTGCTTTTAATCTTCTTTTTATCCAATCTGGTGAATCACCAATTTTTACGTCTTTTAAAACTCTTGCTATATATCTATAGCATAAATCTGGTGCTTCTATATCTACTTTCAATCCTTCTATATCTTCAACATTTTTTACTTCTTCATCTAAATTTTTATGTGGATTTTTAAATTTTTCTCCTAATGATACTGCTGTTTCTCTTCCTAATCCTTCTATTGAAAAACAGTCTGGTCTATTTGATGTTATTTCAAAATCTAAAATATCTTCTCTTAAATTTAATACTTCTACTATATCTTTTCCTATGTCTTTTTCAAACTTTGCTGGAAGAATCATTATTCCATCTTCTATTTGCTCTGGATAATCTGCTATATCTAACGCTAATTCTCCTATTGAACACATCATTCCGCAAGATTCAATTCCTCTTAATAGTCCTTTCTTGATATTAACTCCTCCTGGAAGAAATGAGTTATCTTTTGCAATTGGAACTATGTCACCTTCTTTTATATTTTTAGCCCCTGTTACAATTTGTACCTTTTCTGTTCCACAATCTACTTGTGTAACTACTAATTTATCTGCATCTGGATGCTTTTTTACTTCTAATATTTTTCCTACAACAACATTTTTTATGTCATTTCCTTTTTCTTCTACCGTCTCTACTTTTGAACCTGTCATTGTTAATTTATCTGCTAAAGTCTTTGTATCTACATTTATATCACTATATTCTTTTAACCATTCTACACTTGTTTTCATAAAATACCTCTCTTATCCTAAAATTGTTTTAAAAATCTGACATCATTTTCAAACAGTAGCCTCATATCATCTATTCCATATTTTGCCATTGCAATTCTTTCTACTCCAAATCCAAATGCAAATCCTGAATATTCATTTGGGTCAATTCCACAATTTTCTAATACATTAGGGTGTACCATTCCACATCCTAAAAGTTCTATCCATCCTTCGTTTTTACATACTCTACATCCTTTTCCCTTGCATACAAAGCATGATACGTCTGCTTCTGCGCTTGGTTCTGTAAATGGAAAATGATGTGGTCTAAATCTTATTTTAGTATTTTCTCCTAAGCACTTTTTGGCAAACATTTCTAATGTTCCCTTTAAATCTGACATTGATATATTTTTATCTATTACTAATCCTTCTATTTGATGAAATACTGGTGAGTGTGTTGCATCTACACTATCTGAACGATATACCTTGCCTGGACATATTATCTTAATCGGTGGTTTTTGTGTTTCCATTACTCTTGCTTGTACTGGAGATGTTTGACTTCTTAATACTATATCTTCTGTTATATAAAATGTGTCTTGTATATCTCTTGCTGGATGGTCTGGTGGTGTATTTAGCTTATCAAAGTTATATATTGCTTTTTCTATTTCTGGTCCATCAACAATTTGGTATCCTAGACCTAAGAAAATATCTTTAACATTATCAATTACTCCTGTTATTGGATGAATTGAACCAATTTCTTGTTTTTTACTTGGCATTGTTATATCTATTTTTTCTTTTTCTAATTTTTCTTTAATTATATCTGCTTTTAAAGCTTTTTCTTTTTCTTCTATTTGCTTTTCAATTGTGTCTCTTGCTTCATTTACTAGGCTTCCTACAACTGGTCTTTCCTCTGGAGATAACGCTCCCATTCCTTTTAATAATACTGTAAGTTCTCCTTTTTTTCCTAAATATTTTACTCTTACATCATTTAATGCTTGTAAATTTTGTGCGTTTTTTATTTCTTTTACTGCATTTTCTTTTATCTCTAAAACTTTTTCTTTCATAAACCCCTCCAAATTAAATTGCAATTATTTTTTCATTGCATAATAGAATATCATAATTTTAGCTATTTTTCAAGGTTTTTTTGAAAAAAAGAAACGTTCGTGGTTGCTATTTATAGCAACCACGAACGCTCATATTATTTGTTGTGTGAGAAAGATTTTACAGGTTCACTGCTTTGAAACTTTTACTGCCAGTCGTGCTCAAGTGCCCAGTCTCCGCTGCTTTCCTCCTGGTTCAGCCATTCCCTTCCATAGAGAGTGCAGAGTGAGAAGCCATAGCTTACCCAGTTGCATCTCGGGTCTCCCGGCTTTACTACAAAGCCTGCGCGCTCGTCCGTATGGTACGAAATTCCAACAACGTTTTCACCAATTAGGACGCTTTCGTCCTTTTCCATCCAGGACAACTCGTAGGCATTGAGGTTGCCATCCATCCAGTAAAATTCGCCATATGCCTCGCAGTAGTCCTGAATATCGTTGGCCACTGCCGTGAGATTTCCGTTAGAATCCATATGGTAAACAGTATGAGTGGAAATATCCATCAGCAAAGTGTCAATGGACAAGGTTCTCTCATTCAATTCCTCCGCAGAAATGATGCCATCATTGTTGACATCCAGATCATATTCCACAAAGGGTACATCCTCTTTACGCTTCAGACTTGAATAGCTTTCGATGATATACCACTCGCCCTCCGGCAAATCATGTACTCTTACCACATCACCATAACGATACAAAGTAATGCAGTTGCCCTCGATAAGCCAACAAGAATAAGAATTCGGATATAAAATCTGTGAAGACTTCTCTGTCGCATAAGGCAAATGTAGATTACCCATGTACTCATCATTTGGAATAGAGTAAATACTCCCACTCCAGATATCGTACTTGTTGGAAAGATTATATTCCAAACCATTACTCGTTTTGGCTGCTTCTTGCAGTTCTAGGAATTCCTCCTGGAAATCATCGTGCTTGGTAATGTCACGATAGTTCAGATACCTAATCACACTATTACCCGTCTCGGACACACTGTTGCTTTCATTCCAATTGCATTGATATTCACAATGATTCCAATCAGTAAAATACAGCATGTCCTGTACAGGATAGTTGTAATCAAGCGCAGAATCCGTAATGAGCTTGCACTCTTTGGAGTCAAAGTCGTAGGTGAAGATGTAGCTTCCGGAACTGATAAGTGCCGTTTTCTCTGTTCTGCCAAGCAGAGTCAGATAATAGCAATCCTTGGGGATATCAATGTCCAGGAAAAACCGCTGAAGTTCTTCTCCTTGATGATGTTCCAAGAAGTACAGGCGCTCCGTTCTGAAGATGATTTGTCCGAAAGGTCTATCGCCGTTGATTTCGAACTCATTTGTCCAATAGGTAGTGTCATATGCATAGGGATTCTCTCCCTCGGGATCCAAAAGTGGTACATCCAAAAAGGCCACGTTAGTATAGGTCTTGTCAATAGTAACACCATCTTTACTAGTATATTTTTTGTCAAGTGTTACCAGGTTGCCTTCATACCCCTCGGGAGTAATGGGAATTTCGTTGGTTATCGCAGTAACTTCCCACTTGTCCACAACAGGGATTTCAACAGGAACAGGTGTAGGCTCAGAATCTGCTTCGCTGGGTACAGCTTCGGGCTGAGGAGTAGCCTCCTCAATAGTACTGTTTTCGTTCTGGGGTATCACACTGCTTTCATCTTTCCGTCCTGCTTCAGCTCCACAGCCACAGCAGCACCCCAGAAGGATGCACAGCATCAGGATAGCGCTCAAGATTTTCGAGCTTTTCATTTTTTTACCTCTTCTTTCTTATTTTTTCAAAGTTCTTTTGAATGCTCTGTTTTTGCATTTTCTCACACAACTGCATAACCGTACACGATCATACAAAAATACAAAGCATTTCATAATATATTATACTACTTTTTTGTCTATTTTTCAAATTATGTTAATTCATATGCAGAATTCTAATAATCTCATTTTATGAATTAAAGCATTTTGAGTTACCTAAAAAATATTCTTCAATAACACTTTTTCTCTTTCTCTTACATGTTTTATAAAAAAGATTACTGTTTCTATTTCTTCTAATCCGATCCTCTAATTCTCCTTCATTTATACTTGATTTTGCCTTTACTAAAGCTTCTTCTATATTATCTAATTCCTCATGTATGACTATAACTGCCCATGTTTTATTTACTTTCTCCCATTCTCTCTCAACATCTTCCAATATTTCTTTTGCTTTGTCATTATTCTCATTTTCTTTTGACTCTATTACTGTTTTTTTTAGTTCTTCTAACTTTGATGCCATATTTGTTGACGTTTTTTCTAAATGCCATTGTACAATTACATCTCCTGTAATTATCAAGACTACTATTAAAATTATTATTATGGTTTCTCTCATTTTTTTCTATTATTTTCCTTTCTCTGGCAAAATATCTGTCCTTTTCCATCAAATGTTATTACCAACGCTTCTTCTGGTTTCATATTAAATTTTTCTGTTTCCTTTTTTAGCCAGTTATAATCTCTTCCAATCTTCGTTAAGTTATCATCCATAACTTTTCCATCTAATACTAAATCATATGGAATTCCTTCATACTCTGGGGTTATATTAAAATCTTCTGGTATTGTATTCCTTTTTTCTGGTTTTTGTATTACACTAAGTTGTCCGTTTGTCTCTAATATTGCATACTCTACATCTCCTATTGCAAATATATCATTTTGTCTTAATCTTTCTTCCAATTCATTTATAGTTATTTTTTCTTTTCTTAATTCTTTTTCATCTATTTTCCCTCTATATATTAATATTGATGGCTTTCCACATATAATTTCTCTTAATTTTACACTTTTTACATTAATAATTGATATTATTAATTGGAATAATAATAGAGCAAGTATAGGAATTATTCCATTAGTAATTGGAATTCCTACATCTGACATTGGAATTGATGCTAAATCTGCTATCATTATTGCTATTACTAATTCAAATGGTTGCATTTGCCCAATTTCTCTTTTTCCCATTAATCTCATTATTATTAATACCAATATGTATAATATTGATACTCTTATAAATGTACTAATCATTTTTATTATCTCCTTTTAATTTTCTATTTATATTTTTTGCTTTTTTTGCTTTTTTTATACAATGAAAATTTTTTTGAATATTTATTTTATATTTGAAAATAATATATGTTGAACACCTAAAAATCAAAGCAAAACTTAAAGTTAGGAGGTAAATGTAATGTCTGATAATTCTCAAAATACAAATGTACAAAATGGTGCTAGTATGGCTTGGCAAATTATTGGTAGACTTATAACTGCTGCCGTTGTCCTTGCAGTTACTGCATTTTTTACACCAGGTTTTCAAATATCAAACTTTTGGACTCTTGCTATAGCTGCGGTTGTTCTTACTGTTTTAGATTATTTAGTATCTAAATTTACTGGTATACAAGCTAGTCCCTTTGGAAAAGGTTTTGTAGGTTTCGTTTTATCTGTTGTAATACTTTATGTTACACAATATTTTGTTGCCGGATATTCTATTTCTTGGATGGCTGCAATTATTGGTGCTATCATTTATGGTGTTGTGGATTATTTCATACCTGGCGAACAAAAAATGTAGTTAAAAAAATAACAAGGTTGTAGTATTACATACAACCTTGTTATTTTTTTATTATATTTTGATTTTTTATAAATTTAATTGTATAATGTTTCATATATTTTAATTAGTGGAGGTTTTTTATGAGATATAAATATGCTACTCGTGGTACTTGTACCAGAGAAATAGATTTTGATATTAATGGTAATGTTATCACAAATGTTACTTTTCATGGTGGTTGTCCAGGAAATTTAGCAGCAATTTCAAAAGTTGTTGATGGAAAAACTGTTGAAGAAATTGAAAATTGGTTTAAAGATATAAAATGTGGTACAAAGCCAACATCTTGTTCTTCTCAATTAGCTCAAGCTGTTAGAAAAGCTTATGATGAATTGAGCAACTAAATTGCAGTTAGTTTTACTTTTACAGTCCGCCAAATCTCGTCGGAGCTTTCATTGTGTAAACAACAAGGTTCTGGGGTACCTCACCCACAAGCTTTGCTTGTGAGGTGGGTCAGGTTCTTATATTTATTTTTTAATTGAACCCACGTTTGATACGCCAAAGAAGGAGGCTCGGGTCTTCAAACAAAATAAATATGAAACTCCTGCGTTTGGCTACTCTGTACCAAATTTCAATAAAAGCAAATCATTATAATTATTTGAAAACGAGTTCGACCATCTAACGCTTCAGGGCAACGTAAATGCGTAGCATTTTTGCCGAAGCGATTCGCTTTAATGTTAGTTCTTATCGTGCCAATACATTTGTTGTATTCTCTTCAATTAAAGCGGGTGGAGAACGGAGTTTGAAAATAATTCATAATGATTTCTGATATTATCAATATTTTCCTCATACAAACTGCAATTTGTGTGTATTATTCTAGATATAATCCACATTCATTCAAAAAGAATTTATCCGTTTGACCTGCAATATAATCTACTACGATTCTCTTTATATCTTGTTTTTCTTCTTTGTGCATCATTTTATTTACAAATGTATAAAAAGTTTTTTCAGATGATGTTATATACTCTTTTTGCAATTCTTCTTCATAATTTACATATTTAAGTCTATTTAAATAATATCTATATAATTCTTTTGTTATATTTTCTATGTGATCATAATTTACATTTGCCTTTTTTGAATTATATATCTTTTCATAATTCCAGTCTTTTAATTCCATTAAACTATTAAATACTTCTTCTGAAAACTCTAAATATGGTTTATCAAAACTGTTTATTATAATATCCTTTATTAATGTATCAACTATTTTTGAATTATTATCTCCCAATACTTTTGCTGGAAACTCTGGTATTTCTTCTCTTTTTACTACATTTACTGTTATTGCATCTTCTATATCTCTTCCTATATAAGCTATTACATCAGCAAGTCTTACTACACAACCTTCTAATGTCATTGGAACTATTTTCTTACTATATGATAATTCATTAAATGCACTATATAAATCTTGTTTAAATTCTTCTATTGTTTTATTTGGATTATATTCATATCGTCTTTTCAAGATTTCTCCATTATGTGCCAATATTCCATCTAAAGTTTGTACACTGATATTTAGATTTTCTATATCTTGTAGTATTCTTACACTTTGAGCATTATGGCAAAAATATCCTATATTTTCTTTAATACATATATCATTTAATAAACTTTCACCTTTATGTCCAAATGGTGTATGTCCAATATCATGCCCCAGTGCAATTGCTTCTATTAAGTCTTCATTTAATTTTAAACTTCTTCCAATTGTTCTCGCTATTTTTGACACTAATTGCACATGAAGAACCCTTCTTGTTATATGATCATTTTGTATAAATGAATATACTTGTGTTTTATCTATATATCTAGCATATCCTGATGAATGTATTATCCTGTCTATATCTCTGAAAAATATTGGTCTTATATCTTCTGCATCTTCTTTAAGCCATTTGCCTTTTTCTGATTCACATGCAAATTTTGCCAAACTATGTTCTTTTAATATCATATTTTGCTTTGCTTTTTCTAGTATTTCATTCATATATATCTATTCCACCTTCTACTGTATATAAATTTTTGTATCCCATTTTTCGTAATATCTTTAATGCTTTTTTACTTCTAGTACCTGCACTACAATAAGCAATTATTATTTCATCTTTGTTTCTCAACTCTAAATTTGCTCTTTTCTGTATTTCATATACTGGTATATTTATGCTTCCGTGGCAAGTTTCCTTCTTTATATTCTTGACTACTTCTTACATCTAGTAACACAACATTATCATTAGTTTTTAATATTTCTAACATTTCTTTTTTAGATATATTTTCTTTATATCTACTAATTTTTCTTATTATCTTTTTTAACATTATTCTTCACTCCTAAAAAATCCCTAATATTATTATATTAAGGATTTTTTATTGTGTGACCAACTAAATTCTTATTTCATGTTTTATAATGTTTTTAACTTTTTTTCATATATCGCTGTAGTAACTAATATACTTAAAACAAAAACTAATAGTAATATTGCAAAAAACATTCTATTTATTGCTAATCTTGTGATAATAATAATTGATATTGTTACAGCTTGTACACATAAAATAGATACTAATGAAATCAAAACTACTTTTACAATTCCCAATTTATTATATCTAATTGCAAAATATATTAATACTAATGCTAAACAAATTCCAGCTTTTATCACATAATCTTTAGTTATTTCTATTATATTATTTGGTGTGTATATTCCATTCTCTGGAAAATTTAACCCTTTAGTTTTTAGGAAGTATCCTCCTATGGCTATTACCACAATTGCTGCAATTATTGCCATTATTTTAATTGTTGTTTTTGCTGTTTTCATCTTTTTTACCTCCTGTTAAATTTTCAAATACATATTTTGAGAATATGAAATTATAAACATATGTTATAATTATTCCCCAGAATATAGTCATCCCAAAACTTGATAGTATTGCTTTTGTTGAAAATGTAAATATTATTGATACTATAAAAACTGGCAATGTATAGAACATAAATGATAAATTAGTTTCTTTATACATTCCTGGCTCTTTTATGCGTTTTAACATTATATAGTTAAATACATAATTTAATATTGCTGCTATTATTAATCCCGCAATTCCTTCCATTGTAAGTGTTACATTTGTTAGTCTAATGATTAATAGTAATACTGCAAAAAATCCAATTTGTAAATACATTGAAATAAATCCTCTTGCTTTAAATTTAATTATTATAAATATAAATAATATCAAAGCTACTGCAAATATTGCTGAAATGTAATATAAAACTGTTTCTAATTTCATTTCTGTTTGTACTACTTCATTTGTGTATGAATAAGTTAATGGTGGCATTCCAGAATTTAATATTATCGATTCTGTTTTTGCTTCATTCATTGCAGCATTTAATTCATCATTATTATTTGATGCTGCAAATGGTATCATTATTGTATTATCATATACTATATTTTCTAATACTGTAGTTCCTAAGCTCATACCATTTAACAAAATGAAAAGTTCTTTTTTAGTTGTTTTTTCTTCTTTAGTTCCATCTTCATTTGTAACTTCCTCTGTTGTTTCTTTATATATCTCACTTAACTCTTTTAGTTTTTCAATTCCTTCATCTGTTAATTTTATTTGTAAGAAAATTGCAGCTTCTAAATCTCCCTGTCTTGCTACTACATCTGAAGTTTTTACATAATCTGTACTAAAAACAGCTTCAAATGTTGATAAGTCTATAAAAATTAAAGAACCTGGCTTTTTTATTATTGATTCAGTTTCCGCCGCGAAATTATCTTCTGGTATTTGTATTGTAATTTCTCCATTAGATTCGTTCATATTAAGTATATATTCTGGAACTTGTAAACTTTCCAATTTATTACTTAACACTTCTTTTGATTTTTTATAATTGTCTAATGTTTTTATGTCATCTGGATTTATCTTTGTCTGTTCTATTCTATAGCCATTTTCTTCAGTATATTCTACTCCCTCTTCTTTTTTAGTAATTTCATTACCATCTTTATCAAATATTTTTTCTGATGCAATTCCATCACTTACTGATGCAATAATTTTTCTTGCATTTGTAAATTCCATTCCCATCTTGTAATTTGGAATTATATTTCTTTTATCTCCATTTTCATTTTTTACATATATTCCAAAAAGCGAAATAGCAATTAAAGCTGCTACTATTAAAATTATTCCTATTACTAATATTACTTTCTTTTTCAATTTTACAATCTCCTTTTTACAATGTTTTTATAACAATTTTGTATCATTTATTATTAATTCAAACCATATTTGTAAATATTTTGCCGCATATTTGCTCATCATTGTTCTATCCATAAATATCTCAAAATAGTCTAAAACTGGGCAAATTTTAGTGTCTATTGTTAAATCTAAAATAACCTTTTTCTCTTCATTGTCAATTTTCAAATTTGCTTCTGTTACTGCATAATTTACTCTATCATGTATATCAAATGTCACCATGTTTTGATTTACTACTCTATCTCTATGAACATCTGATTTATCTGCTAGAATTAATGCTGCTGATATATCACTAACTGCTGTTCCCGTTGATTCATCATGATTTCCTATTGCAGACATAATTTCTGTTCTATCTTTTACATCCATTCCCATGTCTTTCAAAATATTATAGGCTAAAATTGCACCTGAATGAGCATGGTCTACTCTATTTACCCCATTTCCTATATCATGCAAATATCCTGCTATTTTTGCAAGTTCTACTCTATGTTCATCATATCCTAGTGTTTTTAGAATGTTTCCTGCTCTATTTGAAACTATGCTTACATGTCTCTGAGAATGTTCTGTGTATCCCAATGCATTTAGTTGTTTTTGTGCTCCAATAACTAGTTCTTGCACTTCTGGATTATTCTTCACATCTTCTAATGTTACCATCTAAAACCCCCTTTTATAGAATTTCTATCTTGCTTGAATTTTCTGTAATTATATCAAAAAAGTTTTTAAAATACAACATTGTTTTTTAAACATTGCGTTGTTTTACAACTTCATACATTACTATTCCCGCTGATACTGATGCATTTAAGGACGTTATTGTTCCTTTCATTGGTATTTTTAATAATACATCACAGTTTTCTTTTACTAATCTGCTCATTCCAAATCCTTCACTACCTATTACTATTGCTACTGCTCCAGTTAAATTTTCATTATAATAGTATTGTTTTGCTTCCATTTCTGTTCCATATATCCATATATCATTTTCTTTCAAGTAGTTTATTGTATCTGTTAAATTGTTTACTCTTGCTATTTTCATGTGTTCTACTGCTCCACTTGCCACTTTATATACTGTACTGTTTACCATACATGCTCTTCTTTTTGGTATTATTATTCCATGTACTCCTGCTGTTTCTGCTGTTCTTATAATACTTCCTAAATTGTGTGGGTCTTCTATTCCATCTAATATCATAATAAATGGTTTTTCATTTTTTCGTTTTGCTTCATTTAATATGTCTTCTACTTCGCAATAATCAAATGGTGGAACTACTGCAATTACTCCTTGATGGTTATCTGTTTGTGCCATTTGATTTAATTTTGATTTTTCAACTTCTACTATTACTACTTTTCTATCTTTTGCAATTCCTATTATTTTATTTATTGAACCATGTTTTTCTCCCTTTTCAATAAATATTTTATTTATATCTTTTTCTGTTTCTAGCAATTCTAATACAGAATTTCTTCCCTCGATTTGATCTTGAAATGTATTTTCTTCTTCATTTTGGCAAATAGATTTGTCCACCCTTACATTTCTTGTTTTTTTCTTTTCGATTTGGTCAAAACAGACCCTACACTTCTTATTTTTTACATTTAAACTTTTTTTATTTGATTTCATTTTCTATTCCTTTCATTAATTAAACTATTGACATTTATGTTGTACTATATATGTACAAATCAGAAAGAATGGCTGTAATTTTGCACTTTATTGGTATTTGTGCTATAATATATATGTACAATAAATCATTATCGGAGGTTTCATTATGAAAATCAAAGCAAGTACCGTATTGTTCTTCTTAATGCTTCTTTTTTTTGCGTTCGATCAAGAACACCTTGGGCTGTTATGTTTTTCTATATTTCTTGTTGTGAGTTGGCACGAAGAAGAATAAAAGGAATACCTCCCACACCGCCTATTAGTCCATTGGCACAGACCAGCACATTTGTGTAAAATCAAATGTGCTGGTTCAGTTTTTGTTATTCCTCATCCAGTTTAAGCACTGATAAGAATGCTTCTTGTGGTACTTCTACACTTCCTATTTGTCTCATTTTCTTTTTACCTTTTTTCTGTTTTTCTAGTAATTTTTTCTTTCTTGTTATATCTCCACCATAGCATTTTGCTAAAACGTCTTTTCTTAATGCTGATATTGTTTCTCTTGCTATTATTTTCCCCCCAACTATTGCTTGTATTGGTATTTCAAATAATTGTCTTGGTATTACTGTCTTTAGCTTTTCTGCCATTTTTCTTCCTCTAGTATATGCAGTATCTTTGTGTACTATAAATGACAATGCATCTACTTGTTCATTATTTATATGTATATCTAATTTTACTAATTCTGATTTTCTATATTCACTAAGTTCATAGTCTATTGAAGCATATCCTTTTGTTTTTGATTTTAGTGTATCAAAAAAGTCATATATTATCTCATTTAATGGTAGTTCATATTCTAGTGTTACCCTACTGCTATCTAAATATTTCATGTCTATATAGATTCCTCTTCTATTCTGGCATAACTCCATTACATTTCCTACATAGTCTTTAGGTAACATTATCTCAGCTTTTACTACTGGTTCTTCTATATATTCTATATCTTGAGTTGGTGGCAAATCTACTGGATTATATAGTTCAATCATTGTCCCATCTTTTTTATATACCTTATATATAACTGATGGAGCTGTTGTAATTAAATTTAAATCAAATTCTCTTTCTAGTCTTTCTTGTACTATTTCTAAATGTAATAACCCTAAAAATCCACATCTAAATCCAAAACCCAATGCTACTGAAGTCTCTGGTTCATAATTTAGTGCTGCATCATTTAATTTTAATTTTTCTAATGCAACTTTTAAATTTTCATAATCCCCACCATCTAATGGATATACCCCGGCAATATACCATTGAGTTTGCTTTTTTATATCCTGGTAATGGTTCCTCTGCTGGATTTTCTGCATTTGTAATTGTATCTCCAACATTTATATCTGATACTGTTTTTATACTGGCTGCAATATATCCGAACATCTCCTGCCTCTAATTTATCTGCTGGCTGATACCTTCCTGGTTCCAAATATCCAAGTTCTGTAACTATAAATTTTTTTCCTGTTGCCATTAGTAAAATTTCTGTTCCAGGAGTTACTTGTCCTTCTACTACTTTTACATAGCTTACTGCCCCTTTATAGTTATCATAAAAAGAATCAAATATTAAACATTTTAGTGGTGCATTTTTATCTCCTTTTGGTGGTTTTATCTCTTTAACTATTTGTTCTAATACATCTTCTATGTTTAGTCCTGTTTTTGCTGAAATACATGGAGCATCCATTGCTGGTATTCCTATTATTTCTTCAATTTCCTGTTTTATTTCATCTGGTCTTGCACTAGGTAAATCTATTTTATTTATTACTGGCAAAATATCTAAATTATTGTCCAATGCTAAATACACATTAGCAAGTGTTTGTGCTTCTATCCCTTGACTACTATCTACAACTAAAATAGCACCTTCACACGCAGCTAAACTACGAGATACCTCATAATTAAAATCAACATGACCTGGTGTGTCTATTAAATTTAATATATATTCTTCCCCATCTTTAGCTTTGTATAACATTCTTACTGCCTGTGCTTTTATTGTTATTCCTCTTTCTTTTTCTAAATCCATATTATCTAATATTTGACTTTCCATTTCACGGGCTGAAAGCAAACCAGTTTTTTCTATCAATCTATCTGCTAATGTAGATTTCCCATGGTCAATATGTGCTATTATACTAAAATTTCTTATATTTTTTTGTTTCTCCATATTATAAAATCATTCCTTATTAAAATAATCCAAAAACAAAGTCTAGTGCTGAAAAAATTCCATTATATATTCCAAATGAAATATATGGTACTATATCTGTAAATAATACTACTGCGAATAGTATCATTGTAAGTATTGTCTGATTTCTCATAACCCATTCTCTTCCTTTATATGGCAAAAAGTGAAATAATACTTTTGATCCATCTAATGGGTATACTGGTATCAAGTTAAAGACACCCAAACTTATATTTATAAGTATAATTGATTGAATTACAGTTATAGCAACTCTTATAGTTGTTGTAATTGTTGTTACATACATGTTCATTACAAAAAGAGAAATCATGAATATAATTGCAAGTAAAAAATTCATTAATGGTCCTGCAATTGAAACCAATGCTTCTGCTTTTGTTAAAGAATACTTTCTGTCAAAATTCCTTGAATTGATTTCTACTGGTTTTCCCCATCCAAATCCAACTAATATTAAACATAGTAAACCTACTGGGTCTGTATGACTTAATGGATTTAAATTCAATCTTCCTTGTAATCTTGGAGTATCATCTCCAAGTTTTGTTGCCATCCAGGCATGAGCAAATTCATGAAAAGTCATTGCAATTATTACTCCTGGTAGAGAATATACTAAAGTTGCTAAATTCATCCCCCCTGTCATAAGGTTTATAAGTAACATTATTCCCAAGAAAATGTACAATGTTCTTTTGTCAAATCCTAAATTAAACATTTTTATCTCCTTTCAAATTTTATTATTTGAAATTTTAATTCTATAATTATTTATTCATATGTTTTCTGTTTAGATTAAATTTAATATTATATTATTTGTTTTTTATTAAATTTCACTTAAAAATCTCTTATTTAGAAAACAATAATGTTCTCTAATACGCACTATCAATCTTTGTTTACATAGTGAATAAGATTTCTATATTATATCAAATAAACTTCTAAAAGTCTATATAATCATTTAAGGTTTATAAATAAGTAAAAAGAGCCTTTTGTATGGCTCTTCTTAATCTATTTATAAATTATGATTCATTTTTATGTTCTAGCCAAAATTTCGCTATAACATTAGCAAGTTCTTCTGGTTCATCTTTATTTACTTCATGTCCTGCATTTTTTATAAATCTGAATTTGCTTTGTTTGATGTTATCTTTTAGTTGTTTTGAGCTTTTCATGTTGACCTCATCTTTTTCTCCACATAAAACTAGAGTATCACATTTTATAGATTTTACTTTATTTGAAATTTCAATATTTCTCATAGAATTTGTTAACTTAATAAATTCTTTTTTAGAAAGTCCTGTTACTATAAATGAGTTTTCTTTCATACACTTAAATACTATACTTTGAATTCTAAAAAGCATCTTAGGAATTTTATATGGAGTTCCTATAAGTATTATGGAATTAACTCTTTCTGGAAATTCTATTGAATAATCAATTGCAAGAATTCCTCCAAGTGATAATCCACATAAATTAACCTTTTCATTAAAACTATTGCAATAGTTAGAAAAAGCTTTATATATATTTTTATAGTTTATTTCTTCATTGGTAAGCTCAAACAAATTAGTACATTGGCTATCTATTTTATAACTCTTTAGTTTTTCTATTGTTGCTATCCAAGATTCTTTATTTTGACCAAGACCATGAATTAAAATATTCTTCAATTAAATTCATCTCCCTTAAACTATTTCATTTCAAAATAGGCAAAAAAATTTTCACTATTTTAAAAAATTCCAATCAAAATGGAATTCAAAAAATATTTCCTGAAATTTTCATTGTTTTTTATATTATATCAGATAAACTTACTCTCGTCTAGAAAAACATTATAAAGTTAGTAAACTCTTTCTAACAAAAAAAAGAAGAAGTAGGACTTTTTACAAAATCCTACTTCCTCTTTTCGACTTAACTTCATTCGCTAGTTATTCGTTCTGTACACAATCGCAGAATAAGGCATCAAAATATCTTTATTGCCTTCTCCAATTCGATAGACTTCTTTCCATTCATCTGCGTGAAATGATTTTGCTGGGTTTTCCTGCTCTGCATCACTTCTATTCATCACTAAAATCATTGTTCCATTTTCATTTTTTCTGACCTTAAGGAGTATAAATGGAGAAATTATAAGTTTCACTGTCTCCGCATCTTTTAAAATATCATTATGCTCTTTTCTAAAATCTCCTAGCTCCTTGTAATGGTCAAATAATACTGGATTTTCGCCCCATGGATATGGTTTTCGATTATGTGGATCTTTATACCCTGTTATTGTTGCTTCTGTCCCATAATATACTACTGGAATTCCTTCTTCGAAATACTGTTGTAAACTTACAGACATTAAATACATTCTCGCCATTTTACAGTCGAAGTTTGCATCCATATTTGCTTCCCATTGTCTAAAACCAAATGTATCAAATTCTTCTGGTTTTCTCCATGGTCCTTCAATGTCCCAAATTCTACCTGAAAACGGGTTTTCTAGCATTCCTTCACCTGCAAGCATATTCATTGCCCGTGGAGTATCATGAGTATCAATAAAATTCCACAAAACATTTCTAACTTCTTTTGGATATTTGGATAATTCCTGCCAAGTATACTCTAAATGTTTTTCATTTCCATAGCGATACCATCTACAGATGGCATCAGAAAATGGATAATTCATAACAGAGTCCACTTGATCACCATAAATTTGAGGATTTTCTTTGTGAACTGCTAAATCCCACATTTCACTAACAATCAGTGCTTCAGGATTAATTCTTTTTACAGCCTTCCTTAATCGCCTCATAAATTCTACTGGGAAATTTTCTCCTAAATCTAATCGAATTCCATCAGCTCCCATCTTCAAATAAAATTCACATACCTCTAATACATATTCTTGGTAATCTTCATTATTTTTATCACATTGCGGTAAATCCTTAAACCCAAACCAGAAAACTGGCTTTCCGTTGTCGTCCCATTCAAACCACTGATGAAATCTTGAATTTGGATTTTTTAATGCTTCTTGAAAGAATTTGCTGTTAATTCCCATATGGTTGAATACAAGATCCACACATATTAGTTTTCCTTTTAAGTGAGCTACATTGCACAACTCCTTGAAATCTTCCCATGTTCCAATCCAAGGATCAATAATCCGTTGATCTTCGACATCATAGTGATGTGACATTTGTGTATATGAGATTGGACTCAAATAGAACAAGTCAAATCCCATACTTCCTAAATAATCAATCTTTGAAATAATGCCTCTTAAATTTCCTCCATAAAAATATAAATTTCTGTATTCTCCATCTTCATCTGGCCACCAATTTGGTGTAATGTCCTCCCATTTTTTCAAAATTCTCCCTTCCATTGGTTCTACTGGGGATCCTTCGCGAAAAAAACGGTCGACAAAAATCTGGTACCCAGTCCGTCCGTTGAATTGTTCTGGTACATAATCCTTGTACAGCTTTTCCATTTTGATTCCTCCTTATTTAAAGAACAACCATCGTTATATGGCTTCATGCTTTCTCATGACTTAGTCTATATCAGCTTTTAAATTATGTCAAGATATTTATTGTTGAAAAATATTTTTATCTTAAAAAAACAACATAAAGGATACAGTTTTACTAACTGTATCCTTTATTAATTATCTAATTTATTGGCTTCATAGTAGGGAATAACAATATATCTCTTATTGATGCACTATCTGTTAGTAACATAATTAGTCTATCTACACCTATTCCCATTCCTCCTGTTGGTGGCATTCCATATTCTAACGCTTGTACAAAATCATCATCCATATCGTTTGCTTCTTCATTTCCAGCATCTTTTTGTTTTACTTGGTCTAAGAATCTTTCATATTGATCTATTGGGTCATTTAATTCTGAATATGCATTTCCATATTCACGTCCACCTATAAACAATTCAAATCTTTCTGTTAATCTTGGATCTGCTGGTTTTCTCTTTGTTAATGGAGATACTTCTACTGGATAATCATATATAAATGTTGGTTGAATCAAAGTTGCTTCAACTTTTTCTTCAAATGCTAAATTGATAACTTCCCCTCTTGACATTACTCCTTCTATTTCTAATCCTAGTTTTTTTCCTATTTCTGTTGCTTCATTATCTGTTTCTACTGTATCAAAATCTACTCCTGTTACTTCTTTAATTGCTTCAATCATAGATAATCTTTTCCAATTTGGTGTTAAATCAATTGGAGTTCCTTGATATGTTATTTTAGTTGTCCCTAATACATTCTGAGCAGTTGTTGCAATTATTTTTTCTGCCATATCCATCATATCATGGTAATCTTGGTATGCCGCATAAAATTCTATATTTGTAAATTCTGGATTATGTTTGATTGAAATGCCTTCATTTCTAAACATTCTTCCCATTTCATATACTTTATCAAATCCACCTACTATTAATCTTTTTAGATATAGTTCATTTGCTATTCTTAAATACATGTCCATATCTAATGTATTGTGATGTGTTATAAATGGTCTTGCAGCAGCTCCTCCTGCTATTGTATTTAATATCGGAGTCTCTACTTCTGTATATCCTTCTTCATCTAATATTTTTCTTATTTCTTTTATTATTTTAGTTCTTGTTAAAAATGTTTCTTTTACTTCTGGATTCATTATTAAATCTACATATCTTTGTCTGTATCTTAATTCTGTATCTTTTAATCCATGAAATTTTTCTGGTAATGGTCTTAGAGATTTTGTAAGTAATACCACTTCTTTTGCATGAATTGATATTTCTTCCGTTTTAGTTTTAAATACAAAACCTTTTATTCCAATAATGTCTCCTATATCATATGTTTTGAAAGCTGAGTAACTTTCTTCTCCTAAATCATTTATACTTACATAACTTTGAATTCTTCCTTGCATATCTTGAATATGGCAAAATGATGCTTTACCCATTATACGTTTGGCTACAATTCTCCCTGCTATTGAAACATCTTTTCCATCTAGCTCTTCAAATTGTTTCTTTACTTCCTCACTATTATGTGTTCTGTTGTATTTAGTAATTTCAAAAGGGTTTTTACCTTGAGCTTTAAGTTCTTCTAGCTTTTCCTTTCTTACTTTAATTAAATGGTTCTCGTCTACTACTTCGTCCATATTCATCATCCTTCCTTGATAAAATTTCATATATTATATATCAAAATTGCTTATTTGTAAAGATTTATCGCTTATTTCTTTAGAATAAAATGGCTCCACATACATATTAAGTAAAAGATTTTTTCACCTAATATCTAGCAATATGGAGCCAATTTTTATTGAATTATAATTATTATTTTTTATTTAATTATCCCTTTTTCTATTAACTTCTTTAATACAATTATGTACATTGCATGTGACCAGCCAAACCCTATTGCTCCTGCTGGTTCCATTTTTTCATTATTTATTTGCTCACCTAAGAAACCATGTTTTGAACTTGTCTTTGTTACTAAATCAAAGCATTCCTTTGCTTTTGCTTTTTCTCCTATTTCAGCATAATAATTTGCCATCCATAATGTTGTTACAACCCAAGGATTTCCATCTTTATAACTGTCTCTCTCAAATCGTGTATATGCACCTGTATAGGTTCTTAAGGTCATATTTATTCTTTCTACTGTATTTAATATTTTCTTTTCTTTTGGTGTAAATATATTGAATTGTATTACCGCTCCTATTACACTTATATCTAATTTCTTGTCTTCTAAATTTCTAACAAAACTTTTCTTTGTATCATCATAGAAATTCTGTAATACAAATTCTCTTATTTTTACCAATTCTTTTCTAAGTTCATCTTTTTTCTTATTTACATCTTCTTGTTTTACCCTATTTTTAGTAAATTCATCTTTCAACTCTTCATATATTTTCATCATAGAATCAAATGATGCAAATATACTTGCGATTGAGTACAAATGTATCCCTTCATGCAATTCCCATAAATCATAACTTGCAGGAAATCTTCCATTTTCTTCTATTACATCTAATATATATTTTTCTAAGTATTTTAAAGCTTTTTCACACATTTTCAGGTTGTCTTTTAAGAATTTTTTATCTTTAGTAATTTTATAATGATTATATACTCCATATATTACAGATGCTGTTTCATCTATTTCATATCCCCAGCATGGAGCTAATCTACCATCTGAAAAAAATCTTTGTTCCCACATTCCATCTCTACTTTGTGTGTTTTTGCAAAATACTTTATAAAACCTGTCTGCATCTTTTCCCATCTTTAAAATATCCATTGCATTTATCATAAACATTGCATTTCTAATCCAACAATAATTATAGTTTGCAGAATTTCTTAAGTCTTCATCCACTTCTATTGCTGCAGATATTCCACCACTTTCCTTGTTTATTAAAAGTGGAAATAGAAGTATTGTTCTTTCATATATTTCTTCTACTCTCCTATTTTTTGGAGTTTCTGCTAAATCTAATGTCAATCCATCATGTTCTCTTAAATATTTTATCCAATATTTTTTCACATTTTCTTCTTCTGTTTTAAAATCTATTTTCTTTATTCTCTCTATGTTCTTCTCTAATTCACTTAATCCTATTTTATTTTCTTCTACATAAATTATTATATCAAATTCTTTTATCTCACCTGGTTTTATAATTCCTATTTCATAACTTATCCCTGAATCTTTTGACATCCCTATATAGGCTTTATCTTCTATTTGGCCTTCTTCTATATTTGCTTCTACATTGTTAATTTGTGAACTCTTTATTTTTTGCTTTGAAAATGTAGATACTATAAAGTCATTGTTATACTGCATTAATGTATCATTCTTGCATAATCCACTTACTTTATTGTTCTGTGTTGAAACTAAGCTAGAATGTATTAAGAAATCCATATTTAAATTTATTGCACTTTCATTTATAAACTTATATCTTTTTACTATTATGTTTTCTTTTATTGATGCAAAATCTGTTTGAATTATTTTTAAATTAAAATATGTGTTTACTATTTCTGTATTTAGAATATTTGTTCCTTCAGTATAATATTGTTTATACACATTATTAATATCTTGGTGTAAATACACCATTCCAGAATCATTAATTTTTAATCCAACATGATAAAACTCTATTACTTGTTTATAATTTGCTGCTGGGTATAGCAAGCTCAAAGCTTCTCCTTTTTTGCTATAACTCGCTGTTATATTCTGGTTTCCTATTATTGCATCATTAAAATATTTTTCCATTTGTTTTTTACTTCCTTTCTCAATACGTATATTAGGATATAACTCTAACTATTTGTTGTTCTAATTCTTTTATTTTTGCATTTATTTGCTCAATTTGTTCATCTTGTGTGTCTTCATCAAATATATCTTCTTTAATCATTGCTGCCATATCTTCCAATTCTTCTTTTAATGTTGCTAATCTATCCACGACTTCTAATCTTAAGAATCTATATTTGTCTGCTTTTTCTATCTTAGATATAATCTTTGGTTCTATATCTAAATCGTAACTTTCACCATAATCTGGAATCGTTACAGGTATATCTATAGACTCTTCTAATTTTGATTTTAACACTTTTTGCCCTTCTAGTTCTCCATGAACTAAGAAAATATGTTTTGGTTTTGTTATAAATGAATACACAAAGTTCAATAGCCATTCTTGATCTGCATGACCTGAATAACCCTCTATATACTCTATTTGAGCATTTACTGATATTTCTTCTCCAAATATTTTTACTTTTTTCTCTCCTGAAACAATTTTTTTACCTAATGTTCCTTCTGCCTGATATCCTACAAATAGTATTGTATTATTTGGATTCCAAATATTATGTTTTAAGTGGTGCTTTATTCTTCCTACTTCGCACATACCACTTGCTGAAATTATTATTGATGGTTTTGGGTCCTCATTTAAAGCTTTTGATTCATCTGCTGTTCTTGTAAATTGTAGTCCTGGAAATTCTAAAGGATTATCTCCTTTCTTTATTTCTTCCTTAACTTCCTCCTCGAACAAATCCATATTATTTTGAAAAATTTCTGTTGCTGATATTGCAAGAGGACTATCTACATATACTGGTGCTTTCATTAAAGTTTCATATTTTTTTAAGAACGCTTCATCATTTTTTACTTCCTTTAATTTGTTTAGTTCATATAAAATCTCTTGTGTTCTTCCTACTGCAAATGATGGAATTATGACATTTCCACCCCTATCTAATGTTTCTGAAACAATATTTAAGAACATTTCTGCTTTATCATCATTTCTCATATGCAATCTATTTCCATATGTTGATTCCATTACTAAATAATCTGTACTCTCTATCATTGTTGGAGAATCTAAAAGAGGTATATCATTATTTCCTAAATCTCCTGTAAATACTATTTTCTTTGTTTCTCCATTTTCTTTTACCCATACTTCAATGATGCTTGACCCTAGCATATGTCCTGCATCATTAAATCTGACACTAATATTTTCATCTAATTCTATTATTTCATCATAAGACACTGGTCTAAATAATTCTAAACAATCAATTGCATCTTGTGCTGTATATAGTGGTGGTCTTTCTGGTTTTCCCAGTCTTGCTCTTTTCTTATTTTTCCAAGTATTTTCCATCTCTTGAATGTGACCACTATCTGGTAGCATTATTCCACACAAATCACATGTTGCTTTTGTTGCTATTATAGGATTTCTATACCCATCTATATATAATTTTGGAATTCTTCCTGAATGATCTATGTGAGCATGTGTTAAAAGCATATAATCAATTTCATTAACATTAAATTCAAAGTCTTCATAGTTTTCCATTTCTTCTTTTGCTCTACCTTGGTACAATCCGCAATCTACAATAATTTTCTTTCCAGCCCCTTCTAATAAAAAGTTAGATCCTGTAACAGTTTTTGTCGCTCCTAAAAAAGTAATATTCATTATTCTCACAATCCTTTCCATTATATAAACAGTTTTGTCTTTTTATTTTCACTGATGTTTAATTCTTCTATTGTATCTAGTTTTACACTAGTATTTTTATTTTCCTCTTCAAATATTTCAAGTATATACATATCATCTAATTTAGAAATTATAATATATATCTTTTCTAAATTTATAATATCTGTCTTAAATATATTTTTTATAATTTCATAATTTTCATTTATATTTTTACTTATAATATTTAAAACTCTTTCTTTGCATGCTATTGTTATAACATATTTTTCTAAGTCAGCAAAATCAATGATATCTTGAACCTTTTTGTTGTCTATAACAGGTATTGTTTTATAATATCTTATTTTGTACATAACTTTTGTTATTTCTTCTTTTTCCACAAAATTATCTACTTGAATTTTAAATGTTTCACATACTAATTTTATAAGTTCTTTTATTTTTTCGTAATATATCTTTTTTGTGTTTCCCAATAAATTTATTTCATTCAAAAGTTTAAGCTTATTTTCAATGTCTAATTTCATCTTCATAAAGTTTAATGGTTCCATTTTTCTATTACATTCATTTAGTTTTTTCATTAATCCTGTTTTTTCGCTCTGTAATAATTCTACAAAATTGCTCAAACTAAAAATTCTTTCATTGCTATTTAATAGCTCATTTCGTCTAATAAATTCTTGTTTTAACTGCATATCATTACTTATTGTTTCATCAATAGTACAAATTTGTTTATTTATATTTTTCTTTTTCTCAGATATTTCCCTTAAGTATTCTTTTTTATCATTTACAAATTTATATTCCTCTGATAATTCTGTTTGTACTTCTATTAATCTTTTTCTTTCTTCTTGATGTTTATCTATATAATTCAATATTGAAATCTGTAATATTGTTCTTAATATTTTTTCTGCTCTCTCTGTTTTATATCTCTTTTCAAGTTCTTCTATTAAATTTAAAATATAATCTTCTGTTTCATTATTCTGCCATTCACATAAAAAATCATTTCCTACAAGTAATAATAATGTTTGATATAGGAAATTATTTATTTTATCTTCTATCTCATCTTCTTGCACATTCCATGCCCATCCATCAAAATCTCGAATTATTTCATCTCCATTTATGCTATAGCCTTGATTCAATGTGTTTTCTAATGCTTTTTGTATAATATCATATCTATCATTAACTTTAAACTGTTCTCGCTTTATTTGATATATCTCATACAACATTTTTTGTGCATTTAAAAATGTTGTAATTTTTCCTTCTTTTCTATCACTTTCACTTGTCTTTTCTTTTACTATTTCTATCTTTTCACAATCATTTTCTATAATTTTAATTATTTCTTCTAATATAGCACTTTTAGATTTCACTTCATTTTTTACGTCTTTATAGTCTTCATAAGAGTTTTCTATCTTATATAACATATCTGATAACAAATTTTTTGTTACTACTGAAAATGTTTTTTTAGTTAAGCTTTTTTCTAACCTATTGCTATAGTTCTTTATATTAAATTTAGAAATAAAAATATCTTTCTTCAATTTAATTTCTCCTAAGTACAATTTTATATGCTAATTCTATATGATTAGCATTTTTTTGTCAATATATTTTTAAAGTTTTATTTTGTATATTTTAATTATAAAAGTTGATACTTGAATTAGTTTATGTTTTCATATATAATATATACATGCGGGTATAATTTAGTGGTAGAATGTCATGCTTCCGACCTGATAGCGCGAGTTCGATTCTCGCTACCCGCTCCAAAAATCAAACTTTTTATTCTAGATAAATCAAAAAGAACACCTATTTCTAATTCTAAACTCTGACATTCCCAATGAATAATTTTAATTATTCATTGGGAATGCAAAACGATCGCGACTCTCGCGATCGTTTTGCATTGAACTTGGATGTTTCTGTTTTATGCCACATTGATTGCAACAACCAAGCATCCGTTGTCGGTATCAGCAAAGCATTCAATTCCTTTTTCTTTTAATGCTTTGCCGAAAGGCTCCAGCTGGCGGATGGACACATCCTGGAACCCATTGATTTCTTCCCCATAGAATTCACCTATGTCAATAAACTCCTGCAGGGTAATCATTTCGTAGGTCTCGCTCAGAGTTTCCCCGAAACGCATAAGGTATCCGTTGCTGATATCGAACTCGAACTCCTTGAAGTTCATGCTGATTTTCCGGATGATGATTCCAAATTGAGTAACATCAACCATCTGCGCCCATTCTCCACGGTGGTAAATCGCATCCAGTTCATTGCGAATTTCCGTCAGGAGTATGTCGGCGCTGCGGTCGAAAATGTCATCTTTTTTGGAATTGTACCCATTGATTACATCCAATAAATCTTTTACTTGCATAGCTAGTCCTCCTAAATAATGTCTAAGATTTTATGTTCAATTTTCTACGGTATTGCTAATAATATTATATCATATTTTACATAAAACATCAATTAAGTACCTCTGCTCAACATTACCTCTTTGTTATTCTTTAGTAATAAGTTCTTTACTTTTATTTAGTATTTTAACTTTTTTCCTAAATTCATTAAAGTCTATCATTTCCCATGACCAGTTTTCTGTTTTTTCTACTCCTGGAAGATTTATTCTTGATGAATCATCTAAATTTAAAACATCCTGTGCAGCAATAATAAATATTCTTGCCTTAGATTTTAAGCAATATTCTATTAATCCCTTATTTACATTTAAGAAATTGCATTTGTTTTTACTTAAAAACCTCCTTAAATCTATTCTGTGTTTAAATTTCATTTTCTTATACCATCCCATAATTGTATGCCAATCATGGTTTCCTGGATATATTACCATATTTTCTATATCAGTTTCTGTGTCAATAAATCTATCTAAATCTATACTTTCTTGCAAAATCTTTTGCCTTGTAAAATTATAATAATTTCTTAGTTTAATTGTTTCTTCTCTTATATCTCCTAAATCTTCTATTATAAATCTTTCTGGTGTTGTAATTTTGAATAGTTCATCAAAAAATCCATAGCTTACTCCCTCTACATAATACCCCTCTTTTCCAGTACCATTTACAGGAATTCTAAAGAAGGAATCATATCCTCTAAAATGATCTATTCTAATTGTATCAAATCTTTTTAAATATTCTTTGTATCTATTTAGCAAGTACAAATATTTGTCTTCTCTAATTTTCTCAACATTGTATGTAGGAGTTCCCCATTTTTGTCCATCTTTATCAAAATGATCTGGTGGAGTCCCTCCCATATATACCATTTTTCCATTTTCTAACTCAAAATATTTTTCATCATATTTAACTTCACATGAGTCAAATGCAGGATATATTGGCATATCTCCTATAATCCTAATCCCCTTAGAATTCGCATATTTTTTTAATTCATTCCATTGCTTATCTAATATATATTGCAAAAACACATAATATTCTTGTTCTTCTTTAGTCTTTTTACTCATATATTCAGAATATTGCATTATTTTTACATTTTCTTTAAATCTATAGTATTCTTCTGTCTTATTAAAGTTATTATATGCTTCTTTATAATATCTAAATTTAAAGCCATCATAAGTTATTCTGCTTTTTTTTTCTTTATATTCTATGTTTTTAATTAATCCCATATCTTTTAATTTGTCTAATGATATATAGTATTCATTTAAAGCGTAATAACTTATTGGAGAATATGGAAGTTTATCACAAGCATTTATTGGTAAAATCTCCCAATAGTCTATGTTATTTTCACTTAAAATATCAATAAATTCATATGCTTCATATCCAAAATCTCCTATTCCATATTTACTTGGAAGAGAAAATATTGGAAGTAAAATTCCTCTTTCTTTCATATTTACCTCTTTCAAACTCTTATAACAATAGCTCCATAAGGTTCTAATGTTTTCATATTATCTTTAGTATTTACTTTGAAGATAATTTTAGAGTTCCTATCAAGTTCTTCTTTTGGTATATTTGTTTCTGTTTTATGGTCCACTCTACTTGCAACTACGATTATTTTGTCATCTCCATTTTCTCTCACATATATATATCGTTCTTCTGAAACTTCTAAAATTTCATGATTTGCAATCTTAAGAAAATCATTTTCTTCTCTAATTGCTAACATTTTTTTATAAAATTCAAGTAGGTCTGTATCTCCATTTTTCCAAGGATAACTCCCCCTATTTGCAAGATTATGCAGTCCTTGCATACCTACTTCATCTCCATAAAATATTGAAAAAATCCCAACAGAAAATGCCATTGCTGTAACATATGATTTTTCTATTTTCTTTGCTGTTTCATACTCTTCTTTACTAAATTCAAAATTGCTAGCAATTTCAGAATAGTTTGGTATTGTCATATCCCACGCCCATTGCATATTTCCCGGATAGAATTCTTCTTTACAGCCTAAAATATTGATAATTCTACTGGTATCATGAGTTGATGTTGGATTCATTAATGTTTGTATTGTTTCATCCGGATATTTAGCATAAATTTCGCTAAATGTACCATACAGTTTCTGACAATCTGCAAATTTATAATACCTAAGCAAAGCATCCATATATAGATAATTCATATGTGAATGCATACCTTTTCCTGATAATAAATACTCTCGATTTAGTCTTATTCCTTCCTCCCAAACTTCTAACAAAACAAATCCGTCTGGATCACATTCTTTAACTCTATTATGAAGTTTTTCTAAAAAATTATCAGAAAAACAATCTCCTACATCTACTCTTACTCCGCAAAATCCTAATGACATTAAAAACTCTATTACTCCTTTTCTTCCAAGACAATATTCTTGCCATTCTTCAGTTTCGCTGTTAGTTTCTATAACATTTTTTATCCCAAACCAATATGAAAATTTTGGTGTTCCATTTTCCATAGTAAATTTATAATATATTTTATTTGGTGATTCTGTTCCAAGTAGAATTGATTGATATGCACCTTTTTTCTTATATTCATTATATTCATCAAAATATATACTTCTATTACCTGTGTGATTAAATACAACATCTATAATAGGTCTGATTCCAATCTTTCTTAGTTTAGTACACCACTGTTTTACATCTTCTGGTGTTCCTAAAAAAGGATCAATTTTTTTATAATCTATAGTATCATACCCGTGATTTGACTGTGAATATTCAATAGGGCATGAATAGATGATTCCTACGTTCAAATCTTCAAATAGTTCTAAAGCTTTTTGACTTTTGGCGCCTTTCATATTTCCCATATAAAAGCTATAATTCCATAATGGCTTCCCATCTGGTCCAATTAAACTCTCATCTGGTCCAATTATAGGTTTGTCTGACCATTTAAGTTTCTTTCTATCTTTAAAAGCTTTATCTTTAATTTCTGGTATTTTAAATGTAGAGCTTTGGCAAAAATTATGTGGCATTAATTGATACATAACTTCACCTTTTGCCCAATCAGGCACATCAAAATTCGAAGATAACTTAAAGCACTCTTGCCTTTGAATTCCTATTCCAACAGTTTTTCTTTTATACTTTTCTATTTTTCCATTACACAAAAATTCAAAATAATAATAATATAATGCATATGTTGGCAACAGAATTTCATTCTCAAAGCATGCATATTCTGCTCTTGCTTTAGTAAATTTAAGTTCTATGCAAGACCAATCATTACTATCAAAAATATTTGATGCCTTTTTATAATATAATTTTACATTTTCATAAAATCCAAAATCCATTGAAAGTTCTAAGCAAATCCCAAATTTTTCATATTCTGTTTCTTTTCCCAAAGAAATAATAGAGTGATTAGAAATACTTTCCCACTCAGTTAGATACGAAAATTTAAAACATTCATCTATTATTACATTCTTTGTTCCTGTTAAGTTCTTATTTTTTATAAATCCATTTATTCCATTAACTTTATAAGAAAAAAAGTAATAATATATTTCTTGTTTAGGTACTGTAATTTCTGCTCCAAAAATCGCATAAATATCTTCGTTTTTTTCATATTGTAATTTATATGAAGCTGTTCCCATAATATTTATATTAACATCTTCATAGTATCCATCTTCTAATGGAAGCCATACTTGTACATAAAACTTTTCTATTTCTACATCTCTATAACAAGACTTTATGCTTTGTTTTGCTTTCATAATTTCCTCCTTAGTATAAATTCAATTTTAATTTTACTAAATATGTTTTATGTTGTCTATATTGAAAATAGTAGCTCTTTTATTCTATTATCCCTCCATGACAGTGAAGTCTAAAAATTAATTTCTCTCCTTTACATACTTCTTCAATTCCTTCAAAGTTTTCTATTGTACCATATGATTTAAATCTATACATATATCCTTCATTTTCAAATATACTTGGACCTCTAACTGGAAGTACTGAAGTATCTTCTCCGACTTTCATAAGTGCTGGTCTCAACGCCTTATCCATTGCTTCCTCGCTTAACGTTCCATCTAATGTAACACCATAATAATTCATTCCCCACTTTGGAATATCACTTCCTCTATAGACAACTTCTTCTCCCATAAATCTTGTTCCACCAAAATAAGTATCATGATATATCATTTTTTCACCTTCAAGTTCTTCTTCATATTGATAATCATTCGAACCCAATCTACTCGGATTTAATTTCTCTGCTATTTCATTTGCATAAGTTTGCTTTTTTGCATAAATTAAAAATCCTATTAATAAATTAAGTGGTAAATCATTAAATGTAGGCAATTGATATTCTGGTAATCCTAATTTTTTAGCATATTCCTGCATATCTATATAGTCTTGTTTCTTTCTTCTGTCTAATTTAAATACCTTATCTGAAAATACGACATAATGATATTTGTCATTTCTAAAATCACAATACCAATCATTACAGTGTTTTGTATCAATCAATTTGCTTAATCTTTCTGTGTATTCGTCAATTTTAGATTCATTTATTTCAACTGTATCCATGGTCCATTTCTCTAGCCATGGTGTATTTTCTCTTTCTGTAATTTCTTCGATTTCTTGTTGTAAAACCTTTAATTCTTTTATAATTGACTTATCTCTTAAGCTTTCTTCTATTATAACTCCTCTATATTCCATTATAAATCTCCTTTTCAATTTTTCTACAAATATAATATCATAAGATAATGTAATTAGCAATGGATATCTATATATCACTTTTGTAAAATTATGTAAATTATGTTATAATTAATATTAGGTGATTATATAAATGAGTTTTATAGATATGCATATTCATACAGTCTATGGTAATTCTAAATACTGTTCACTTGAACAGTTGTTATCTATGGCTACAGAAAACGGAGTTAAAGTAATTTCTTTTACTGATCATAATACATTAAAAGCATATTTTGAATTAATGAAAAAGTATAGTTCTGAAGAAATTGAAAGAATTTATGGTGTTAAAATTGTAGTTGGTGTAGAAGTGAATTGTAAAATTGGTAATCAATTTAATGATATGCTTGTATATAATATAGATAATCTTACAGAATTTCAAAATTGGTTAGATGCCAATACTAATTTAGATAAATCTCTTGTTTCTCAGCAAGAGCAATTAGAATTTTATAAACAAGTTTGCCAGAATTTAGGATTGAAATTTGATGATGAAGATTTGGTTCTTTCTGATAAATGTCTTTGGGCTGGTACAGTAATTTCAGCAGCTTTAAATAAATATTATGATGAAAATTATCACATAATACCTGATGAAGATTTAAAGGATGGAACTTTGTTCTTTATTCATCAATGTTGTAATCAAAGTTCTCCTTTTTTCTTCAATATTTCTAAATATCGTCCGAAAGTAGAAGATTTAATAAGCAAAGCTCATGAATGTGGTGGATTGGTTTTTGTCGCTCATCCTGGTGCATATAATGGAGCAAGCGCTGAGGATTTGCAACAATATCTTTCTTTTGCCAAAAGCCTTGGTGTTGATGGCGTAGAAATTGATAATTCATTTAATCAAAATGTTAATATGTATAGAACTGTACCTGTCAAATTTTGTATTGATAATAACTTAAAAATGTCTGCCGGTACTGACATTCATACAATAGATGACTCTGACTTTACAAGATGTACTCCTGGTGTAGCTCCAAGATATTCTGGTGTAGGTGTTACAAAACCCAACTCCTATGTCGCTAAAAAATTTAGAAAAGAAATTATTGATTCTTGGGCTAAATATTGGTATTTTACTAAAGAGTTGAAGTCTATTATTCCCTCAACTGAATATTTTAAATAAGTTTATCTATATTTCCCTTATTAATAAAAACAGATGATATGTTACCTTTTATTCAAAAGATATCATATCATCCATTTTTTCTGTATTTGCGGAATTTAAAAGATTTTTTTGCTAATACTCACCGTTTTTCCTGTGCCTCAATGTGCTCCTTAAGCCACCTTTCCTTCGCCTCAGGCCTCCTCAAGCCACCTTTCAGCTATTTCAATGACTTCTGGATACACTGACAATTTTAATTTCTTAATAACTGGAGCTGTCGTGTTTGGATTTTTGGCAATGTTACTTGCAAGTTCAACTTGGTCAGAAATAGCTTTTTCATGGCTATAGTAGCACGAAATTTCTGTACACTTTCTGGCAATGCATATCAATTCTTTTTCAGTCGCGAAATCACTTTGGGCTACATATAGCCATTCCTTGAAGTTCTGCGACTGTGCTTTGCCCTCCATGTATCTTCGTATAGCCTGTGAAACTATTGACATGTTGCTTGCCTGTTTTTCCAAAATCCTAACAATTTCCCGTAGTTCTTCTTGATCATCTCCTTTGCACATTTTAAAGCATAGTTTTACCCAAAAAAGAGTAATGGTTAACAACGTCTTTTTCATATCCCCTCCTTGCTCTACAGAGCGGTGTGTTAGATTATTTGCAACAATATGTTGTTACCATACAACATTATACAGAATATTTATACCAAAGTCAATTATGTAAATTATATTTTCACGTATTATTTAGTTCTTCCCACTCTTGCATTTTCATTTCCACTTCTATCTCTAATCCCTTTATTTGATCTTGCAATTCCTTTAACTTTACATAGTCTGAACACACTTCTTCTCTTTGCATTTCTTTTTCTATTTCTTTTATTTCATTTTCTTTTTGTTCAATTTCTCTTTCTAATTTATCTATCTTCCTATTCTTTCTTGCATTTTCTTTATTTTGCAAATATGTATTATTTGTGTTCTTTGGTCTATCATTTTCTTTCTTTTCTTCTATTACCTCTTCTTGCATTTTGCTTTCTTTATATCTGCAATATTCTTCATAGTTACCATTAAAATAACTAACTCCTTCTTTCTCAAATGCCAATATTGAATCAGCTATTTTATTTACAAAATATCTATCATGTGAAACAAATATTAAACTTCCTTTGTATTCTTTTAAAATATTCTCTAAACTTTCTTTTCCAACTATATCCATATGATTTGTAGGCTCATCTAATAGTAGTAAATTGGCTTCTTTTTTAAATATCTTACATAATTGTAAGCGTACCTTTTCTCCTCCTGATAAGACCTTTATTTCTTTAAAAACGTCTTCTCCCGTAAATTGAAATGTTCCTAACATACTTCTTACTTTAGTAGTTGTTAGACTTGGAAATTCGTTACTAAACTCATCAAATATAGTATTATTTGGGTTTAATGAATCCATTTGCTGGTCAAAATATTCTTTTTTCACATGATAACCATATTCAAGTTCTCCCCCTAAATTTGGTATATATCCCATAAGAGTCTTTAATAATGTTGATTTTCCTATTCCATTTTCTCCAATTATGCCAAGCTTTTGTCCTTTATATAGTTCAAAAGATATCTCTGCAAAAGGATTGTTATTATATCCTATTTTTAATTTTTTTGCTGATACTACTAGTTTTCCACTTTCTACTGGTATATTAAAATCAGTATGGAATGTTCTTAAATCGTATTTATTTGGTTCTTCAATTATTGTCATTCTCTCTATTTGTTTTAATTTTGATAATGCCATTTTTGCTTTTGTTGGTTTATACCTAAATCTATCTGCAATTGCTTGAAGTCTTTTTATTTCTGCTTGTTGATACTCATAATCTTTTAATTGTTTTTCATAATTTGTTCTTTTCTGTTTTTCAAATGAGGTATAGTTTCCTGTATATTCTGTAATTGAAGCATATTCTATTTCATATACTTTGTTTACAATTTTATCTAAAAACATTCTATCATGTGATACTACTACAATTGCTTTAGTGTAATTTCTTAGATAGCTTTCTAACCATTCTATTGTTGCAATATCTAAATGGTTTGTTGGTTCATCTAATAGCAAAATCTCTGGTTTACTCAATAGTAATTTTAAAAAAGCAATTTTAGTTTTTTGTCCTCCTGAAAATTCATTTATTTTTTTATATTTGTCTTGTTCTGTAAATCCAAATTTTCGTATTGCTGTTTCATATTCTTTTTTATATGTATAACCACCATTTATCTCATATTTTTCTAAGTTTTCAGTATATTCTTTTATTAGTTTATCATTTGTTTCGGTTTGTAATCTTTCTTGCAAATTGTTTACTTTATTTTCCAATTTTATAATATCTTCATATGACTTTAATATTTCTTGTAAAAACGTATTCTCTGAATTTTCAAATTCTATCTGTTTTAAATATCCAATAGTTGGAGTTCCCTGCCTGTACACTCCAAATTTTGTTTCTCCAATTCCTTCTTCTAGCATTTCATTATCTATAATTGATTTTAGCAGTGTAGTTTTACCACTACCATTTTTTCCAACTATAGCTATTTTATCTTTTTCTTTTATTTCAAAATTTATTTCTTCTAATATTGTGTCTGCTCCGTAAGATATGGCACCATTTACTATTTTGTAGTTCATCATTTTCTCCTTGTTCTAAAAAATACGTTCTACGAATCTAACATATTTATCTATCAGATTAGTATTTTTACTTGAATCAATTATCTCTTTTGACAGTGTAACATCATCTGTAATAATATTATCAACATTTAGTTCTATCATCTTTCTTATATTTTCTTCTGTATTAACTGTCCAAGCATATAGCTTTTTACCTTTTTTATGTATTCTTTTTACCAATTTTTTTGTTACACTTGTTGCTTCTATACTAAAATTATCTGCTGCTTCTAGTGGTGCTATATCTCCATATGCTAAACTCATAACATATACTGTTTCTATGTTTTTATCATATTCTTTTACTCTTTCCAACACTTCATACACTTGTGAAGTTATAACACATTCATTTCTAAAATCTAATCTATTAATAATATCTATAACGCTCTTTTCAAAATTTATTTCATGACCTGTTGGCTTTAATTCAATATTTAATTTTATATCACTTTCTTTTGCAAATTCTATAACTTCTTCTAATAATGGGATTTTTTCATAAATACCTGAAGAAGGTTCTAATGTTGTTGAATCAGAAATCATAAACTCTTTTTCTTCAAAATAATTAGCTGCATTTAGCTTACTTACTTCTTCATATGTAAGTTCCCATGTATTTGCATTTTCTCCCGTTACTCTTTTAAAATTTTTATCGTGGAAAACTATAATTTTTCCATCTTTTGTTTGTTGAACATCAAGTTCAATCCAATCTGCCCCTAATTTTTTAGCACCAACAAATGCACTCATTGTATTTTCAGGATAATCAATCGATGCACCTCTATGAGCTGTAACTTCCAATGTTCTTGTTTTATTCGTATTTAAATTATACCAGCCTTTATATATCCCATATGAAAAAAGAGAAGATATAATAATAATTACACTTATTAAAATTACTAAATATCCTTTTGTTGTGTCTGTCCATAAAGTTTTCTGCTTAGTATTAAGTATTTCAATCGATTTCACTTGTTCTCGTTTTTCTTTTTTATGTAAATAGAACAATACACTTATACATGCATAACTAATAGGAGTTGATAATATTTCAAGTGCAACAAAAGATATTGCCATTAACACCCATATAATAGTTGTAAATATGCTTTTTGCAATAATAATATTTTTAAATATATTACTAAATGTTATAATACCAAAAACTCCAAATGCAATAAATAATATATATCCAATTGCAATTAAAATTTGTATAGAAATTAGTGCAAATAAATCTTTAAAGTGTTTATCCTTTCCTAATACTGTGCTTTTTTTCCTTGCCTCTTTAAAACTAACATCTTCTAGCACGAAATAATGAATTGAATAAATCCATCTCATAAATAATGTTGTCAATAGTGCCATCGCAATATAAAAAATTATAGACAACATATTATTTTCTTCAATTGTTTTTAGAATAAATTCTGGAATATTTATATTGTGTACAAAACTAGATGCTACTCCTATTTGTAAAAATGGTATTAAAAATAAAACAAAGAAAGCAAGTGGAAGATTTCTTAACTTCATCATTTTAGTGCATTTGCTAAAAGATAATTTTATGCTATTTATAATATTTATTTTCTTTTCTTGATATGATTGATCTAAAATTACAATAACTGTTGTTATATCAAACATATTGTACACTGTCATTATCATTATTAATCCCAGTAATAATAGCAAAGTAAATGGATTTAATAAAAATTCTACAATGTTTTCTTTTGTTAGGTATGAATATCCGGTTAGTTTCATTGTAAAGTTGAATATTGTCCAGAATAATGGCTTAAAAATTAAAACACTTATTATTTTAAATAGAAATTCAAATCCTAATAAAGTCCATATATTATATTTTAATATCTCTATAACTTTTTTTGTTTTTTTAAATTGTTCCTCTTTTTTTATTGCTTCTTTAAGCATATGTCCCTCCATATTTTGTTTCTAATATCTTACCAAAAAACTATTACAAAAGCAAGTAAGTTTTGAGCTTACTTGCTTTTAATATTAAACCGATTACATATTGACAAAATAATATTATCCATGTATAATATTATTAGGAAATGGAGAACCACAAACGTGGTTTGCCTGTTTAGATTTGTTAAAACAAACGCATCCAAATAGTCAAATTACAGATGCGTCTGTTTTTTTATTGCTTTTTGCTTTTACTCAAAACTATAGTTAATACTATAATCAAGGTAATTGCTATGATAGTTGTCATTATTAATACATAAAATAATATGTATATGGTTGTAATTAAATATTCTGTTTCTATCATAAGCCTCACCTCCTTTTGGAGGCAAACCACATCTGCTTATCTCATTTCCTATGCTAAATACTATAGCACATTTTTGTCTATTTGTCTATATTTGATTTGAATGTTTTTTAACTTTTTTATTACCTTTTCAAATACTGGTTTACTAAACTCTGCCATTTTTTCACTTGTTGCCTCTTTTAAAGGAATCCACTTTATTCCTTTGCTTTCGTCTTCTCTAAAACTTAACTTTTCATTCTCATCTGCTTCAAATAAATAAACTACATCATAATGTGTATGTGCTGATATATATTTTCCTTTTTTTATATGCCCTTTTACTGGGCATGCTTGGATTGCAAATATATGATTACTTAGTGGTTCCAGTTTTAGACTCGTCTCTTCCCATACTTCTCTCTTTGCTACTTCTAACAAGTTACTTTCTCCATCTGCATGTCCTCCCGGATATACCCATGAATTATATATTTTATGATACACCACCAATGTTTTTGTTCTTTCTTTATTTAAGATAATTGCAGATGAAGAAAAATGCATGAAGTTATTATTCCTAGTTAAAACATCATCAAATTTATCAATTGCTTCCAACATTACTTTTTTATCATTTTCTTCTTGTTCATTAAATGGCATATATTTTTCTATTAACTCTCTAAAATTATTCTTCATTATTACTCCTTAATAAATTCTTTTAATTTTGATAAATCTCCTTTTAGAAGCTTTACTTCCCATGCAATCAATTCTTCTTCAAATGGTTTATAAATATCATTTAATAAAAATATTTCTCTTCCCTTATAAAATCCAAATGCTAATTCTGCAAATCCATTTGCTCCTATATAATTTTCCTGATCATTTTTGTTTTCATTTACTATTAAAAGTGCAGCCACATCTTCTTTTTCTATTTCTGAAAAATGTAGTAATGATGCTTCTTTTTTATCCATATTTACTATAAATTCTCTTGGTACTACTACATTGTAGCCTATCTCTTTCAATTCTTTTTCCAGTTCAAAAAACTTTGGTATAAATTTTTTAGAACCACATAATACTATCTTTTTCATTTTCTCACCCTTACAAAGAACGGGCGATTAAAATCGCCCCATGTATTCTATTTCTTATTTAAAATTTTTGCTATATAGCTCCACTTGAATGTTATATATTGATTTCGACAATTTTATTTTGTCTCAAGCAACTTTGTACATCTAACAATCTTTGATTATCTGATCCCCTGAATTTTATTTCTGGATTTTTTCTTTCTTCTACAAATCTTCCATCTACTAATACATCTATATTTTTTAATGTCTCATTTGTTGCTTCATCATTTCTTGCCTCTAGTTGTTCTAATGTATATCCTGTATAGCACCATACATCAAAATTTGGTTTTTCTCTTTTTACATTTTCTATAAATTTGTTTACTTCTTTAATATTTTGTGGACATAATGGTTCCCCGCCACTTATTGTTATTCCATTTAATATTGAATTTTCTTTTATTCTATTTATAATTTTAGTTTCATCAAACTCTTCTCCATAATTATAATCCTGTGCTATTTTATTATGGCAACCTGGACAATTGTGTGGGCAGCCACTTACAAAAAGTACTGCTCTCCAACCTGTCCCATTTGATATACTTTCATCATAAAAACCTGCCATCTTCATTGGTATTTAAGCCCCCTTTATACAGTTTTCTTCAAATCCTGTATGTGTTACTCTATCTTTTAATTCATCTAATTTTGCTGCATTCCATCTTGATGTTGTTCCTACTAAATATCCAGTTATTCTTTGAATTGTATCTATATTTTCACTTCCGCATTTTGGACATTTTAATAAATTTGCTTCTGCATTTTCAAACCCACAATCTAAGCATCTTGATCTTGTGTGGTTTATTGATCCATATCCCATATTATATTTGTCCATTAAATCTACTACTGCCTTTATTGTTTCTGGATTATGTGTCGCATCTCCATCTAATTCTATATAGAAAATATGTCCTGCTCTACAAATTTCGTGGTATGGTGCTTCTGTTTTTGCTTTATGTTCTGCTGTACACTTATACCATACTGGTACATGGTTACTATTTGTGTAATATTTTCTATCTGTTATTCCTGGAATTGCTCCATATGTCTTTTTATCTATCTTCGTAAATCTTCCTGAAATTCCTTCTGCTGGTGTTGCTAAAACTGAATAATTTAAGTTATATCTTTCTGAAAATTCATTTGTCATTTCTCTCATTTCTGATATGATTTTTATTCCTAATTTTTGTGCTTCATCTGATTCTCCATGATGTTTCCCAATTAATGCTATTAAACATTCTGCTAACCCTATAAAGCCTATACTTAATGTCCCATATTTTAAAACCTCTTCTACTGAATCATTTGGTTTTAATTTTTCACTTTCCATCCACATTCCTGCCATAAGTAGTGGGAATTGTTTTGCAACTGCTGTTGCTTGGAATTGATATCTTTCATATAATTGTTTTGCTGCAATATTTGTATATTTTTCTAATTCGCTCATGAATATTTTTATAACAGTCTTTTTATATTGTTCTGTCATTTTTTCACTGCTACCAATTCCTAGTTCAAAGTGTAATCCTAATTTTTCTTGTGCTTTGAAAGCTGATTCTATTGCTATTTTAGGTAAGTTAATTGTTGTGAATGATAAGTTTCCTCTTCCTATTGATGTTTTTTCTCCATGTCTATTTTCAAATACTCTTGTTCTGCATCCCATTGTTGCACATTCATAATACCATCTATTTGGATCTTTTTCATCCCATTTATCATTTTGGTTGAATGTTGAATCTAAGTTAATATAATTAGGGAAAAATCTTCTTGCAGCTACTTTACAAGAGAATTCATATAAATCGTAATTTGGATCTTCTGGTAAATAATTAACTCCTCTTTTCTTTTTCCAAATTTGAATTGGGAATATTGCTGTTTCTGAATTTCCAACTCCTTCATATGTAGATTGTAACATCTCTCTTATTATACATCTTCCCTCTGCTGATGTATCTGTACCATAATTTATTGAACTAAATACTACTTGGTTTCCTCCTCTTGAATGTATTGTATTCATATTGTGTATGAATGCTTCCATTGATTGATGGACTCTATCTACTGTTCTATTTATTGCTATTTGAATTATTCTTTCATCACCTTTTAGTCCATTTAATTCTTTCTTAATATAATCTTTTGGTTGATAATCTAATAGTTTTGTTACATCTACCTCTATAGCTTCTCCTTGTTTCTTTATTTCTTCAATAAAAGTTTGTTTAACATATGGTGCTAAAAAATAATCAAATGCTGGTATTGCTTGTCCTCCATGCATTTCATTTTGTATTGTTTCCATTGATATACAACCTAAAATACTTGCTGTTTCTATTCTCTTTGCTGGTCTTGATGAACCATGTCCTGCTCTAAATCCATCTTTTAAAATTTTATTTAATGGATGTTGCAAACATGTTAAACTTTTTGTTGGATAATAATCTTTATCATGAATGTGTACATATCCACCATTAACTGCTTCTCTTACATCTGAAGATAGTAAGAAGTCGTCTACGAATGGTTTTGTTGTTTCTGATGCAAATTTCATCATCATTCCTGCTGGTGTATCTGCATTCATATTTGCATTTTCTCTTGTTATATCATTTGATTTTGCTCCTATTATATCTACAAACATTTCCTTTGTTCTTGATTTTCTTGCAACATCTCTATTGTATCTATATGTTATGTAGCTTTGTGCTACTTCTTTTCTACTTGAACCCATTAATTTTTTTTCAACAGCATCTTGTATTTCATATACACTAACTTGATTTTTAGCTTCTAATTGTCTTTCTACGCTTGAAGCTATTTTATTTGCTAAATCTATATCTACTCCTCCTACTGTTTGTGCCATTGATTTTGTTACTGCATCAATTATTCTTTCTTTATTGAATTCCATTACTCTTCCATCTCTTTTGATTACTTGCATTTTTTATTACCCCCTAAATTTATTTGACCTTATTTTATTGTAAAATTTATTTTTATAAAGTTGCCATAGCAACTTTTTTAGCTCTACAATTTTTTTGTCGTTTCAAAGTAACTTCTTATCTCACTTTTTTCCAATTATTACATTTATATTACAAGTTTTTTTCATTCTCAAACATGAGATTTTGAACATTTTTTTACTTGTCTGTTGCCATGGCAACTTTTTCATAATATATTTGTATGAGTAACATAAAAAGTGATATTAAATTACCTTTTTTCTTTGACAGATTTAGCCGACGATTTAATGATAGAATACCGTTATGCGGTAATTTAAAAGACTTAAAGATTAAAAGGTTATAAAACCAAATAACTTTTCTCTTTACTTCTTTCTTTTTTAGCTATATAATACTTATTGTAAATTTCAAAGGGGGGTGTTATTTTGAATAAATTAACTATTATTTTATGTATCATATTTTCTATTATATTTTTAACTGTTGGGATTTTTGTTGGTATACAAATTCAACAAAAAGATTCTATAGAAACATCTGAAGAATCTAATGATAAGGCTGAAGAAAAGCAGTCTAGTAAAGAAGATTCTGATGATAAAGTTGAAGAAAAACAGTCTAGTAAAAAAGATTCTGTAAATGATTTAAATAAAGAAATGGAAAAGCTTGCTATAGGAACTTTTAATGCAAAATTTGAAGTATACATATCAGAAAGTGTTTCAGGAGCTAAAGTTCGTAGCTTAGTTTCTTCAGTTAAATCAAGTAATGCAATTGAACCAGAACACCAAATTACTATAGAACCTTCTGATATTTCTACAAAAATAGTTGCTAGTAAAAAATATCTTGTAAAAGCTGAATATGGTAATGATGGTTATATAAATAAAATTTCTATAACAGAAAAATAAGAATAACACCCACTATCATAGTTAAATCCTGTGGAGAAATATCTGAGAACATTGTTGTTTTCACAAGAAATAAAAGGTGGCTTGTTTGGCACCTTTTATTTCTTTGTTTTGTGTTTTCTTTATTTCAGAATTTAATACATATTTACTAACAGCTGTATCAAATGCTATGTCAAAGGTTTCATCAAATATTGTTGTATTTATTGTTGTAAATTTTCCTACTCCTGCTGGCATAGTACTCTCAGGTATTAGTTCTCAGAAAGTTTCTTTATTATATTGTGTCATTCCTGTATCTGGTCCTGTTGTTGAATTTATATAAAATGTAACTAATCCATCAACTACCAAACCATCTGTTAATAATATATTACAAGCTTTCTTCACTTTCAACCATAAGAATTTGAACATTTTTTTATTTGTCTGTTGCTATGGCAACTTTTTTGTGATATATTTATGTAGGTGACATAAAAATGAAGAGAAATTTTGATGTTGATAAATTCGTAAATAAATTATCAACTAACTGTAAAATATGCGAATTTAAAGAATTTCAAGAAGATGAAGTTATAACCACTTTCTTAATGAGAAGAAATCAATTTTGTATTTTATTAGAAGGTGAAGCTCAACTCATAACATATGATAAAGATGGAAACAAAAAGATTTTATATTATTATAAAAAGAATGATATTTTTGGTGAAGCTCTATTTAAAATATATATGGATAGAGAATTATTTGTTCTCGCAAAAAAGACATGCAAAATTTTAATATTTCCTTATGATACAGCAGAAAACTGCACAGAAGATTGTTTATATCATATTGATCTATTAAGAAATTTACCAGACCTTATTTTACACAGTATTGCTGAACAAAATTTTAGAATGATTTTATTAACACATAAAAGTGTTAGAGATAAATTACTTTCATATTTTAATGTATTATCAGTTGAAAATGGGAAGAAAACTTTTGAATTACCTTTTTCTTTAACAGATTTAGCTGACTATTTAATGATAGAAAGAACTGCTATGATGCGTGAATTAAAAAGGCTTAAAGATGAAAAAATTATAAAGAAAATTAATACTCAAATAACATTGCTTTAAAATAATAAATAGGAGTTTTCTAACTCCTATTTATTATTTTAATTTCATTCCATCTTTGAATGCATTTCCTACTACATCTCCAAGTACTCTATAAGTGTTACTTACCATATCAAATGTAATTATTTCCATTTTATCTACATCTATTTTTCCATTTTCATCTAAATATTTCTCATCTATTGAGACATTTACAACATTTCCTATTAGTATTTCATCTTCATATGATTCCACTGTGCATTCTAAAGTTAATGGATATTCTTCAATTGTTGGTGCATCTATAAATTTTGATTTGGTCACATGTACACCAGCTTTTTTTATCTTGTCTTCATTGTTGCCTGATGCTATTCCAAAGTAATCTGAAATTGTTACAGTTTCCTTTGTTGCAAAACTTACTGTAAATGCTTTTTTCAACACCAAGTTATCAGTTGTTTTATGTTTTGCTAATGCTATATATATTTGATTATAATCAGTCAGTCCTCCCCATGCTGCATTCATGGCATTTGCATTCCCATCTTTATCATAAGTTCCAATTATTAAAACTGGAAGTGGTAAAAAACTTGTTTTCTTTCCTAAATCTTTTCTCATTATATTACCTCCAATCATTTAATCGTTATAATATCATAACATCTGCTATTTATCAATACTTTATGTATTATTCTATTCTGCAAAAATTTGACATTTTTTCAGTTTTATGTTAACATATATATGTAGCTCTAAGCAACTTTGCAGTGCACAAATGCACAGAAAGGTAAGGTAAAAAATCATGTTTGAAAACTGGAATCGGCAGCGCAAGATCAAGGCTTATCGCGGCAACAACGTGACCCTCAAGAACTATGACTCGGCTTCCCGGACCGTTGACCTGACCGTCGGCGGCAGCTGGCCCGTTCGCCTGGGTTTCGACCTGGTGGACTTCGACCAGAAGCTCCAGCTGGCTTTCAGTGGTGATCTCATCACCGGCGACGGCGAGGCCCTGTCCCGAGTCATGAAGGTTCTGTGGAACAGTCCGCTTCCCGACGTTTTCAGCAAGAATGAGCAGCTGAGAAAGCAGCTGGGTAAGCCCAGCCCCGCTCCTCTTGAGGCTCCTGCTGAGGAAAACGCCGAGAACCCGCTCGAAGACGGTGCCAAGTTGCCGGTACAGCCGGAACCCGAGCCGCTCTACTTCCGCGACATGGCCAGTTGCGTCGCCGGCATGCCCAATCAGGTGGATGTCACCGTGAAGGCGTCCTATCGGATCGACAACTGATTAACCCTACCATGACCAGAATATGGTCAAACACCTTTTGAAAAGGAGGTGATAAAGGAGTGTGATAGTTTCAACTGAAACACTATCTCACTCCTTTATACTTTTATTTTATAATTCATATTCTTTTATTTGGCAATTTTCAGATCCATATTTTTGTAGCATTCCATCTTCTGGAATCTCATTAAAGTAAAAGTATATTCCCCTAGATACTCCTCCATGTGTTACCAATAATATATTTTTACCTTTATACTTTTCTTTGATTTCATCTAAAAAATCTTTAACTCTATTAAATAAATCTCTTATACTTTCTAGTCCTTCTACTTCTTTAGTTGAATTATAATTCCAATATTCTTTTTCATAAAATTCGCCTAATGGTTTACCTGTATAAATCCCTATGTCTCTTTCTTCCAGTCTTTCATCAAGAATCACTTGTATTTTATTTACATTTGCTATTTCGCAAGTATGCATTGTTCTTTTTAATGGCGAACATATGACTAAGTCTATATCTAAATTCTTAACCGTCTCAGCTGCCTTTTCAGCTTGTCTAATTCCTTCTTCATTAATGTCCTCATCAAATTTGCCATTAAATTTTTTCTCTAAATTAAGCTTCGTCTGACCATGTCTTAATACATATATTTTCATTTTGTGTTTCCTTTCTATTTTATAGTTTATTTAATTTTATTATATATATTATTGCAAGCCTTACATGTAATTTCCAAATTATAATTCATTACTTTTTTATCTAATATTGTAATTAAAGGTTCTTTATCTTTTTCACAGCAAAACCTATTTTTTATGGTTATTAATTCACCCTCATAAGGCTTTCCTTCTTTGCTGTCTTCAAAGCCTATTGATACATATCCTTCGCTTCCACAATTGCACTTATATTTTAAATCTATTTTATCATATGTTGAATAGCATAAATATCCTATGTTTTCATTACATTTATCACAATACATCCATCCTCCATAATTTGTTGCTAACCTTGTATTTATTAATTCTTTATTTTTTATTGTTCTTGCCATTTTTCATTTCTCCTTATTTTTATTTGTTTTCTAATTTTATAATTTTTGTTGCTACATTTTCTATGAATTTTTCATCATGTTCTACAAATATCATAGTTGGTTCATATTTTAATATTGCTTCTTCTATTTGTATTCTTGTTAATATATCTATATAATTTAATGGTTCATCCCAAATATATAAGTGTGCTGATTCTGAAATGCTTTTTGCTATTAGTATTTTTTTCTTTTGTCCTTCACTCATTTCTTGTATATTTTTATCAAATTCTATATTAGAAACTCCCATCTTTGAAAGCATTGCTTTGAATATACTTTCATCAATTTTTTGACTTCTTACAAATTCTTTTAAACTTCCTCTTAAGTTATCAGTGCTTTGTGCAACATATGATATTTTCAAATCATTTGCTACTTTTATTTCTCCATTATACTGTATTTCATTTCCTATAATTAGTTTTAAAATACTAGATTTTCCTATTCCGTTTTTTCCCACTATTGCAACTCTATCTCCATTTTTTATATCAAAAGACTCTTTTTTAAATATTGGATTATTATCATATTTTATTTGAAAATCTTTAGCTACAATCAATGGATTTTTTTGACTTACTAAAGGAACCATTTTCAAAGAATCATTTCTATCTATATTTTTAAGTAAATTTGATTTTTCTTCTATTGACTTTTCTATTCTCTTTTCTATCACTTTCGATTTTTTCATCATTTTAGCTGATTGATGTCCTACATAGCCCCTATCTATACTTGACTCTGAATTCGTAGTATTATATTTTGATTTTTCTATCTTATCAGACCAATTTGCTGCATTTCTTGAAGATATATTAAGTCGTTTAATATCTTTTTGTAATTTTTCATTTTGCATTAGTTCAAAATTATCTTGTCTTTCTTTGTTTTCTTGCCATGAAGAAAAATTACCTTTCTGTATTTCTATATTTGTATTGTTTATGGAAATAATATGATTTACTACTTTATCTAAAAAATTCCTGTCATGTGATACTAATATAAATCCCTTTTTCTTTTTTAAATACTCAACTAAATTATCTCTTGTTTCTATATCTAAATGGTTAGTAGGTTCATCAATAAGTAAAAAATTATTTCCTTTTAGAAATAAGCTTATTAATAATAGTTTTATTTGTTCCCCACCACTTAATAAATTAAAGTTTCTATAAAGAATTTCAGAATCAGTATTTAACAGATTTAATTCTTTAATAATTTCCCAATCTTCACTATTTGGAGTTATTTCTTGAACAATTTCTATTGCCATTCTCTCCTTGTTTTTTACTTCAAAAGGAAAATAGTCAAACTCTACGCTCCTAGAAATTGTACCTTGATATTGATACTTACCTAATAAAAGTTTTAAAAATGTTGTTTTACCTTTTCCATTTCTACCAATTAGTCCAAGTTTCCAGTCTGTATCAATATTAAATGATACATCTTCAAAAACATTATTTAGTAGCCCATCATATCCAAAACTTAAATTATTTACACTAATCTGTGACATTTTCCCTCCTTCAAAATTACTTTTTCTTATATAATAGCATAACAGACAGATAATTTTCAACCATTATCTGTCTGTTAATTTAACATTACTATAATACTATTCTAATCTCAATGCCTGTTTTGGACAAAAATTAGAACATTTCCCACATCTTATACATTTTTCATAATCTATTTTGGGTGCTTCAAATTTTTCTTGTGATAGTGCACCTACTGGACACACTTTTACTGCTGGACACTTATGATTTTGTGGACATTTATCCACTATAATATTTAACTTCTTTTCCATTCACAAAACACTCCTTAATTAATTTGTTTTATAATACAACATACAGTGACAATATCCCTCAAAGTTTGGATCATTTATTTGCTCTCTAAACTCTTTACACATACATTTATTTTCTTTAATTCGTTCTCTTCTGCATGGACAATATCCTCCATTCTTCTTTAATCCCTCCTGTATTGCTTTTACCACTTCTTCATTTTCATTTAATTTTACTGCCATATTTTACTTTCTCCTTATATATATTTTTTTAATACCTTAATATAGGATTTCTATTCACACTATATTTTTTATACGTTTTAATCTCAGTGCATTTAATATCACTGTTATACTACTAAATACCATTGCTAAACTTGCAAGCATTGGATTTATAGTTATTCCTATTGGCTCTAGTATTCCTATTGCAACTGGTATCATTAATAAATTATAGAAAAATGCCCAGAATAAATTTTGTTTTATATTTATTACTGTTTTTCTACTGATGTTTATTAAATTCAAAATACTACCTAAATCGTTCTTCGTTAATATCACATCAGATGAATCCATTGCTATATCTGTTCCACTATTTACACTTATACCAATATTTGCTGTTGCTAAAGCTGGACTATCATTTATACCATCTCCACACATCATTACATATTTGCCTTGTTTTTTTAGGTCTTTTACTACTTTTGTTTTTTCACTTGGCATTACATTTGAAATTACTTCTGTTATTCTTATTTCCTTTGCAATTTTCTCAGCTGTCTTTTTATTGTCTCCTGTTAGCATAATAGTTTCTATTTTATTTTCATTTAACTTCTTTATTACTTCTACTGCATTCTCTCTTACTATATCGTTTACTCCTATTAATGCCAGTATTCCATTTAAACTTGCCACATAAACAATACTATTTCCTTTTTCTGTAAGTTCTTTTTCTTCTTTAATATAATAATTATCAATATCATATTTTACTAAAATTTTTGAATTTCCAACTATTAATTTCTGTTCTTCGATTTCTCCTATAATCCCTAGTCCTGTTATATTTTCAAATTCTTTTACATCTAGTTTTTCTAAATTATTTTCTTCCATATAGCTTTCAAAAGCTTTTCCTATTGGATGTGTCCCTTTTCTCTCAATACTTCCCACTAGCTGTAACAATTCTTTTTCTTCCATATCACTATAATTTTTTACTTCTGAAATTCTTAATTTTCCATATGTTAGTGTTCCTGTTTTATCAAAAACTATAGTATTTACTTTTTGTGCATTTTCCAAAATTTCGCTCTTCTTTACTAAAATCCCATTACTTGCACATAGTCCTTCACTTACAACTATTGCAAGCGGTGTTGCTAAACCTAAACTGCAAGGACATGCTACCACAAGTATTGTAACAAAAGTAACAATTGCATTTCCAACTCCAAAGCCTAATAGTAAATATACTATAAATGTGATAATTGAAATGAGAATAACTATTGGTACAAAATATCCCGATATTTTATCTGCTATTTTTGCTATTGGAGCTTTTGTGTTATTTGCTTCTATAACCAGTCTTACTATCTCTGATACTGTTGATTCTTTCCCTATCCTCTCTGCTTTATATTTTATAAACCCATCATAATTTAGGCTGCCCGCAATTACTTTTTCTCCTATTGTTCTAGTTGCTGGTTTACTTTCACCTGTTATAAATGATTCATCAAAATGTGCTTTTCCTTCTATTATCTCTCCATCAACTGCAACTTTTTCTCCAGGTTTTACTATAACTATATTTCCTTTTTTTATTTCATCTAGTGTAACTTTCTTTTCAATCCCGTTTATTTCAATAGTTGCCTGATTTGGTGTTATTTCTACTAATTTTTGTATTGCTTCTTTTGTCTTATCCTTACTAATTCCATCTAGATATCTACCTAGTTTTATAAAATATATTACAATAGCCGAAGATTCAAAATATAAATCCATTGTGTAATCATAGTTGCCATTTAATATTCTATACATTCCATATAAACTATATAGGAAACTACTAATTACTCCTATTGCAACTAATGTATCCATATTCGGTATTCTATGAATTAAATTTTTATATCCATTTTTTAAAATATCAAATCCATATACTAAAAACAATATTGTTAATATTAATAAAGTAAATGTGTATGCTATTGGATTATGATGTGGATTAAGGTTTTCTGGTACTGGCAATTTCATCATATGTCCCATTGAAATGTACATTAAAATTATTGCAAGTATTGTAAATATTACAAACTTTATTTTTTCTGTTTTACTTTGTTTTTGTATCTTGAATTCTTTGAATACACCCAAACTCTTAAATCCTGCTTGTTTAACATATTTCTCCAATTTTTCTTGATTTAGTATTTTTTCGTCATAATCTATACTTGCATTTGCCATTACAAGATTTACTGATGCATTTATAACACCATTTTGTTTATTCAAATATTTTTCTAATCCATTTGAACAAGCACTGCAAGTCATTCCTTCTATAGATAAAATAATCTTCTTCATTTAATAATTTTCCTTTACTTCAAATCCAATATCTTCTATTTTCTCTTTTATTATGTCTTCTGAAATTTTTATATCTGATTTAACTACAACTGTTCCTTCATTATAATTTGCAATGACTTCTTTAACACCTTCTATTGTACTTACTGCATTTATCACTCTCTTTTCACATCCTCCACAAACCATTCCATTAACATTTAATTTTATTTCCTCCATTTTTAATTTCATTCCTTTCTTAACAAATTTTCAAATTTATCGTTAAATTCTTTGTTGTACTTCTTCAAATTAACAGGTTTTAACTTTTTATCTGTAAGGCAATGTTTTGTCTCACAAATTAATACAGTTTTTCCTGTTTTTTTATCAGTTACATCATATCCAATTGTCATTCTTACTCCTGTATATTCTTTCATATATGGTTTTATGACTAGTGTATCTCCAAAAGTTACATGATATTTGTATTCACAATTTACTGCTAATACTGGTATTGTTAGTCCATTTTCTTCTAATACATCAAATGGCATACCAATGCTTTTCATCCAATAACATCTTGATTCTTCCAAAAATCTTATATAATTAGAATGATGTACTACTCCCATTTTATCTGTTTCATAATAGTTTATGTCTCTTTCAAAAATAAATTCTTCCATTTTTTACCTCTTCATATTATTTATTAAATTTTTTAAATAATGCTATTAATTCATCAATAACTTCTAACTTTCCATTTTCCAAATCTTTCATTACGCAAGAATATAAATGTTTCTCTAATATATGATTTGACAAACTTTTTACAGAGTTTTCAACTGCTGATAACTGAATTAAAATATCATTGCAATATACATCATTTTGAACCATTCTTTTTATTCCTGCAAGTTGCCCCTCTATTCTACTTATTCTATTAATTATAATCTTTTTTTCATCATCGCCTCTAACAGTTTTCTTTTCACAACATTTGTTCAATCTTTTCATCACCACCTATAGTATTATATACCCTATATGGTATTTTGTAAATATGGGGGTATACTTAAAATTTTGTTGAAATTAATAAGTTTTTTAAATACTATAATAAAAAGATTACACTATTTAAAATGTAACCTCATATATTTTCGTAATGTGACCATACACTAATTATTTTTATAGTTTTTTCAGTTTCATATACTTGATAAATCAATCTATGTTTTATGTTTATTCTTCTTGAATACGCTCCTTCTAAATCTCCTACTAATTTTTCATAAGGTGGTGGATTTTGAAATGGATTTTTCTTTATTACTTCAATTAAATTTTTTACTTTTGTATCTAATTTAGCAGATTTTATTTTTGGAATGTCTTTTATAACTTGCTTTCTATATACAATTTTATACATATTACCATTCCACCTCATCTTCTGCAACACAATCTGCTAATGGTTCTTTTAAACCTTTCATCACATCTTCTTTTAATCCTGGTATAGATGAAATGTATAATGTTTCCATCAAGTTGTTATAATCTTCTTCTGATAATACAATTGCATTTCCATTTTTTGTTGAAATATTAATAGGTTCGTTATATTTTATAGTTTGTTCTAATAATTCATATATGTCTTTTCTAAAGTTTGTAATATTTGTGTTCTTCATTATTTCGCACCTCCTATATATGTATTATTATAGCATACGTTTTTACGTACGTCAATACTGTTTTTGTTCTTTTTTACCCTATACTAATTTAAAATTGCTATTCATAATTTTATTCTATAAAAATCCGCTCCATCTTGCTGGATGTTCATTTTTAAATTTTTAATACAATTGTTTAAAAATTTAAAAATGAACATCCACATGGAGCTACTCAAATATCGAGTAATAAGCAAACAATTTAATCGTAAATCTACTCATAAAAAACATGAAAATCTCAAAAATATTTGAGATTTTCACATTAATTCTAATTACTTTTTTCTACTAATAAGTCCTCATGTGCTATAGGATTTTCGCTGTATTCTATTTCAATTGCTCCTCCTATTGTGTCCAGTTCTTTTAATTTTTTTAACTCATTTTCATCTTTTGTTGTTACTGTAACTTTTATGTTATTTGTATCTTCCATTAAACCAGATGTTGTTACAAATGTTAATTCTTTGCTTTGCATTTTTTTACTTATTTTTTCTTGTAATTGACTCAAATATTCATATGAATATTTTGCTTCTTTAAATATTGTATTGCTCTCTGTTATTTCTAATTCTTTACAAATGTCTGCTCTATTTTCTGATGTGTCTTTGCAAAGTAATACTACATTTCTTCCTGAATTATCAACATATTTTCCTGCATAATAGTCTTTACTATTTAAAATTTCTTTTGGTTGTTCTGTGCTTCCTACATCTTCATCTTTAACTGGTCCTTTTTGCTTTGCTTCTCCTATTATTGATTCTAATAATTCTACTAGTTCATTTTCTGTTACATCATTTGTTTCTATATCAAAAAATATATCATTATATTTAAATCCAGCCATATACATTTTAAATTCTTGTGAATGATATATTGACATTTCTACTCCAGCTATTGTAGATTTTGTATCATTTTCTGATATTCCATAATCTCTTAAAGGTTCTCCTATTTTTGAAAATGATATTCTTATACTATTTCCTATCTCATCGTCACTATTTTTGCTATACTCAAATACGTAATCATGTAATTTATCATATTTAGCTATATTTCTGTTACTTATAACATATATATTATAACTGTCTTCTAATTTATATCCCTCTGGCACTTTTATGCTTTTTATAAAATTAATTTCTTCTGGCAATTCTGTCATTTCTATTGTTTGAATATCTGCATCAAGTTTTGTAAGTCCCATCCCATCTTCATCTATTTCGTTTATCTTTAATTCTGTTTTTAATTTTTCTACTCTTAAATCTTCTAATCCTTGCTGTTTATCTTGTTTAGCTGCAATATTTTGCTTTTCTTTTTCTCCTATTTTTATTTTGCTTCCAGCAATTACTACCATACAAATCATAAACATTGCAGCTGTTGATAGTACAGTATAAAATATCTTTTTGTTTTTAATCTTTTTCATATTTATCTCCTCCTTTATGGCCGATATAGCTATATTCTCTATTACAGTCTTTTGTATTTTATCTTTTAATTCTTTATTTTCCATAACCATAACCTCCATTCTCTAGATTTCTTTTTATTTGTTTTCTTACTCTATGCAATATTACTTTTACTTTGCTCTCTGAAACTGATAGTTTGCTAGCTATTTCTTTTATCTTTAGAGCTTCATAGTAAAACATCATAAATATTTCATATTCTTCCTTTTTCATTTTTTTTAATGTGTTTCTAATGATTTCGTTTTGTTCATTTTCTTCAGTTATTTTTTGCAAACTAGTTATGTATATTATCTTTTCTTCATAGTCCACTATAGAAAAATCCGTATTAGTAGTCCTATATTTATTCCTAATAATATTCTTGGCTGTACCCGCTAAATATGGCTTAATATAAACATCTTCCTCCAATTTTCTACTATTTTTCCATATTGCAAAAAATGTGTCTGAAATTATTTCTTCCATATCTTCATTAGATATACTAATACTTTTTAGGTTTTTTACTATTGTATACACATAACCATAATATTCATTTATAAGCTTTTCTATATTGATATTACTACTATCAATATAATCCTTTATTCTTTCTTTATTCTCCAATTTAGATCTAAATCTCCTTATTATACTATTTACTCTATTATGTTATACTCTGTAGCTCCACGTGGATGTTTTGTTTTTCGAGGCGTGCTTTAGTCGAGCCTGAAAAACAAAATCATCCTGCAAGATGGAGCGGATTTATAAGCATGTAATTTCTAGTTTAAGATATCTTTCATATACATAGTAACATTTTTTCAAAAAAAGTTACAGAAAATAAAAAAATATAAAGATTAGTCTTACTCTAATCTCTATATTTTTTAATTTTATATTAATTTATTGTTCTCCTTCTATGGTTCTATTATACATCATATAATTATAACTTATAAGTCCTTGCCATACTTTGCTTGTAACTAATGAATATACACCATTTTCTTCTTTTATAAAAAATATATCTTTTGCTTCTACACTACTTCCATCTATGCTAAGTTTATAATCAACTACATATTGTTCATAATCTTTGTATGTATCTACAAAACTTTCATAAGTTCCATATTCCTCTGCTATATTTCTAATATCTTCTTCTGTTGCTCTTTTTATATTATTTATTTCATAAAAATCAATATTAATTCCAAATAAAATTGTTTCTAACTGCTCTTTATCTATATCAGTTCTCGCAATTTTATCATATTCATCTATGTCTATTAAATCTACTACTTTTCCTATTTCTTTGTTGTTTATATATTTTGCAAAGTCATCAATTATATTAATTTTTTCTGTTTTTATATTTGTGTCATTCTCTGGATTTTTCTTTCCACAACCAGTCATTCCAATTAAGAATATTGCTCCTAATAGTATAATACTAAATATGTTTAACATTTTTTTATTCATATTTTTTCCTCCGTTTTTCTTTGAATTATAACACAAATATAAAGGGCTGGTCAATACCAGCCAAATCATTATTTTTATTATTTATATTACAACTTATCTGCTATAATAGCAATTATGTTTATTTTTAATTTGAATCTACTTGAATTTATTACACATTGTTTTTTTCTTGTGGATTTCTACTATTTTGTTCTTTCATTGGCATATCATCTGGTTTTCCTTGTATTCCAAATTGAGTCTGTTGTTCTCCATTGTTCTCCATTTTTCTATTATAAATTTGATATATTGTTTCTAATGAAATCATAGTGCCTAATACCATTCCTATTATTAATATTATTAAATTTCCTTTTATATTTACTTTCTTTAATTTCACTAACAATATAGTTAATATCACTAAAATAATTAGTACAGTTCCCAATGATAGCATAATGTAAAAGTGTAATTCACTTCTGTCTTCTTTTTGGTTATCTATTTCAATTGGTTTGAAATCTCCCGCTTTCATCATATTTGAAGCATCTCTATATTCTCTTATGTTTCCTGCTGTATATGAAGTTATATCAATATACAGTCCATTTTCATTCGTTCCTTCTATACTTCCACCTTCATATATATAATGTTCTCCATTTTGAAGTTTTGGACTACTTATTGTAAGTATTGTATATGCTCGGTTTGATTTGAATGCAATTATTGGATTCTTGCTCTCATTCAAAATCGTTAATAGTGTATCTTTTGCTATTTTATTATCAAATTGCACTTGCATAAAAGTTTGTTCAGATGCTGTACTTACTTCATCTGCCATATTTCCTGTCCCTACTACATATCCACCATTTATATATATTCCTGTGTCTGAATCTAAACCACTATCCTGACTCTTCTCACTTGCAAAAGCAAAAACTTTTCCGCCATTTATATATATTGACCCATTAGAATCTATTCCATCTCCTTCTTCTGCTTCAGGCAATACATTAACTAAAATAGTTCCATCATTTATTGTTATAACACTTTCTTCATCTGTGCATGCATTTATTCCATCATCTAATGCATTTATTATATAATTTCCACTATTAATTGTAATATGCTTTTTGCTTTCAATTCCTTCTTTTGCAAGTGCATTTACTGTTAATGTTCCATTTCCTTCAAATTTCAAAGATACATCTGAGCTTATTGCTCCATCATATTTATATCTTTCATAATAATTTCCGTCATCATCATGTCCTTTATCTACATAATATAAAAGATTTGATTGATCTTCCCATCCTTCTACACTTTGTTTTATTTTTCCTCCTGCTATAATATTTGTACTTCCATCTGCTACTTTTATTGTTACTGTATAGTTTGCTGAATCTAGTTTTGAATTATAAACAAAAATTGCTGGTGCATTTTTACAAGTTATATTTACATTATTTAAAATGATTGTTACATTTCCAGCAAGTTTATTTGCATCTATTGCAATTTGTCCATCTGTTAGGGTCCCTGTAAATTCATATGTTCCACTATTTTTTATATTTACTACATTAGTGATTTGTATATTTGCATTCATAGCATTTTCACTAGTTCCACCATTTGACATACCATTACTTAAGTACATATTATTTGTATCCACTGTAGAAATAGCTTCATTATTTACTAAAATCCCCTCATCTGATAAAATAATTTGTTGAACACTCTCTTCTTGTATTTGCTTAACTGGTGCTTGTTCAGCATATGTAAAATATAAATTAAATGCCAATATCATTATAATAAAAATTGCTATAATACCTTTTCTCTCTTTCATTTGATTTTCTCCTTTCTCATTTTAAATACTTTACAATAAGATTATTAAATATTGCTTAAATTTCTATTTTGAAACTAAATATAAATTGCTTTCTACTTTTAATTCTTCTTTATTACAATCAGTCAAATAAAGTGTTGTTATATTTTTGAAATCTGTTTCTCTTCTTATTCTTTCTAATATTTCTTCATTATTCAAATAACTTTTGATACATAGAATATATGATTCTTCGTTATTTAAGCTATTATCATTAATTACATAAGATACTTCATCATTTCTAGTTTCATTTACAATTAGTGTGCGTTTATACGTTAACATCTCTGGAATACTTTGCATATGATTAAAGAAATTATCATATATATATACAAATGATTTATCTTTGTTTTCCTCTGCAACTTTCATTATTTGCTTATAGTCTTCATATAAAAATTTAGGCTTCGAAATTAGCATTCCCAATATTACTAACACCATTGATAATCCAATAAAGAAAACTTCCTTGTATTTTACATCTATTAATATATCTAACATTATATAAAGGTTAAGTACTATTACTGGTATTACTGGCATTATGTATCTTAATTCTGGAAAAGGTGTTACTTTTGCAGTTATAACAAAAAATATTAATGTTGGTAAACTTCCAAGCATTAGAATAAATCTTTCATTTTTTCTCTCATGTAATTTTGTTATTCGTAAGCATACTAACACTAATACTATGTATAATATCAAAATTCCTGTTTGAATTGAGAAAATATACTCTAATTGATTAATATAGCCTAAAAAGTTTTCAAAATAACTGATTTTTCCAAAATTTATTATCCCTTTACCTGAAAATAATAAGTGGTATATGCAAGACGGAAATAATATAATTCCTAATAATGCATATACAAAATGTACATTAATGTATTTCTTCATTAGGTCTCTTTTCTTATTCTTATGCATTTTTACTATCATTACAAAAAATATTCCAAGTGCATATGTAGCAAAGAAATATTGTGTTAAAAATCCGCCTATTGTTATAAGTCCTAATTTCATTATATCAATTCTTGTCATTTCAAAGTTATTTTTGTATATTTTTATGTTATAGTAAAAATATAGTAATACAAATAGTGTTAATAGCATGTACATTCTTTGATATATAACCATTGATATTGTTCCCATGCACATTCCATATAGTATTAATGTTGGAATTGTCACATTTTCTTTATCAATCGCTTTTAAAATTTTCTTTATTACAAAACAACTTAAAATAAAAGCACTTATGTTTACAACAAATACTGAATATATTGAAAATCTTCCACCAAATAACATAGTTGAAAAATGCACTAACATATAAAATATTGGTGGATGATTATCCTTTGCTTGGTTTAAATATACAGATGTCAAATTCAAATAATTATCTTTTGATAGTGTAAAATAATCTGTTACATATTCCCTACTTTTCCATATGGGCGGATCCATAGTTTTTTCATCAGTTCCTTCATATGCATACATTAATCCATTTACTGGGTTTACTGCTGATGATAGCGTAAAACCTTCATCTTCATGAATCCCCTCTTTTTTAGTTTGATAAAAAATCATTACTCCACATATTAGTAGTATTATTAATATAATTATAATGTTCTGTTTACTTGTCCTGTCTTTTAATTTCATTTTTTTGCTCCTTATAATTCGATAGATATTATATCACACTTTTTTAAATAGTTGTTATTTTTTTGGAAAATTATAACAAAAGTATTGTTGTTCTTAAATAAAGTCATTTACCTAATTATTTTTTATTTGTACATCTTGCCAATGTTCTGTATTTATTTGTATCTCTGAATTTCTTCCATAAAAAACTTTTTTTGCTTCATTGTCTTCATTTAATGTAGCTAGAAACCATGCCACCATATACCCCTTTCCTTCTTTTAACACTTCTCTATGGTCTACACCTTTTTTTCTTCCCATGACTGTTAATTTCCTACTTTTTATATCATTATATGCATTTTCCAAAGAATCTAGTGGTGCTATTAACCCTGCATCTATATCTCCTGTTCCTGCGCTCATAAAATATGGAATATTTATTTGATTAGTATCATATTCCCAACCCAACATACTTGATACTTCTATAGATGCACAACTTGCTGTATATATTGATTTAAAATAATTACTATTTTCATAATTACATACGGCGTTTATAGCTCCTACTCCGCCTTGAGAATGTCCACTAACACCTATTTTGTTTGTATCTATTTTATTATATAAAATACTATCTTTGTTATTGTTTATTTGTAAAATATGTTCTAAACTTAAAAATGTTGATTCTCCTGTCCATGAATTTTTATCTTCATTTCCAATTACAATAAATCCCCAGCTTGCTAAATGTTTAAATACATCTTTATGTGTCTCTGCTGTTGCTCCTGTACCATTTGCTATTACTATTACGGGATACCTCTTGTCTTCCATCTTCATTGGATACCATATTGAATATTTTCCAGTTTTTAAATTACTACTTTCATGTTCAATATAACCCACATCATAACTTCCTTCTTTACTATATTTAAATTCTAGTTCATCTCTTATAGTAATTACTTCTTTGGGTTTAGTATTCTTTAAACTTATTAATGTTACAAATACTAATAAAATAACTATTAATATTACTGCTAATATTACTAATTTTCTATTTTTCATTGTGCCTCCTTTATACATCTTATGCCTTTTACATAGTATTATTAATATTAGCATAAGTAAACTTCATGTTCAATTATTTTTATATAAATAATAAAGAGTAGTTTAACCTACTCTTTATTACTATTGTCTTGTCTTTAAATCCAATATTTCTTGTTTTAAATTTTCTATTTCTTGTTCTTTTTTCTGTATAGTTTCTTTTAAATCTCCTATTTCATTTTCTAATATTTCCCTTTGTTGAGTTTCATAAGCTTTCTTTCTATTTGCTATGAGCTTTTCAATATTTCCTTTTGATGTGTACACATATACAGTTGGAATATAATTTCTTATTTCTTTGTTATTTATATCATTTATAATATCTCTTATTTGCTGTATAATATCTTCATTCTTTGTTATATATTTAACATCTATAATTTCATTCTCTTTACTTATATATACATCTAAATATTTAGGATGTATTACCTCAATTTTTATATTTTCTGAATCAGTTTCTATATATTCTATATTATTCCAATAGTTTATTGATAATTTGTCAGACATTTGAACATCAAAAACAGTTTTCTCTGCATTTTCAATAGTATTTATATAATTAAATTCTGTCATCCCAAACCAAAACGTTCCTAATCCAAGTCCAGCTAGTACTAATGATATTATAAGAATAATTGCTATTTTATTCTTTTTAGATTTCTTGCTTATAATAAAATTATAAAGTACCTCTAAAACTACAAAATTTATTAATATTCCTGCTACAATTCCCATTACTGTTCCTGCAAAGACTAATCCTGTCTTTACAAATAAAAAACTTAAAACAAGTAAAGCTACCAATGAAATAAAAGTAAACACAAATCCAATTGCAACAAATGCAATCATAAATTTTATACACCATAGAATTGTTTTCATAATTCCACTTAAAAATTTAGATTCAGAATGTTTTGGATCTCTTATTATAACTTTTTCTTTTTTCTTTTCAGTAAATATTTTATTCTTATCTTCCATTACATTTTCATTTGTCATTTGTTCTTTATCTTCATTTATCACATCTAATTCACTATTATCTTCTTTTATTATTTCATAATAATCTAGATATCTAACTTTAAAAACATGCAATAAAACTGCAATTCCTACAATCAGTGCAAATATATTATAAAGTGAGCAAATTGTCTTAACTATAGATATTATTGTTTTTCCTAATCCAACTTCCACTATTATTTGTTCTAAAGATAAGGCCTGATAGACCATTCCCCCTATTATTGCAAATATTGCTGCTAAGGATATTCCTACAATACATTGCTCTGCTAAACATTTCATTCTTTGTTTCATCGTCATACTACTTAGCATATCAACCGTTTTAGTTATAAATGCGAAAAAATCTTCTACATACTTATTAAAATTATTTTTAGATTCCTTATTTTCATCTACCTCTTTTACATTTTCATTCATAAGTTCATCAATATTATAGTTGAATAATTTACATATTAATAAGACTTTATCCATCTCTGGATAACTTTGTTCTGATTCCCACTTTGAAACTGCCTGTCTTGATACTCCTAATTTTTCTGCAAGCTGCTCTTGTGATAAATTATTTTCTTTTCTAATTCTTTTTAAGTTATCTGATAATTTCATAACCTAATTTTCCTCCCTTCTTGCATAAAATTTTATCAATTCTACCAGTTGCATACTACCACTTTTAGGTTGTTTTTTGTCAATTTTAGGTTGCATTGCTACAATTCATAACCACTTTATTTAATTTTAGTATTTTACTTTCACTCCAATTAAATATAACAAATCTAATGCCTGAAATTGATTTATTGTTGCCCCTTTTATATCTTCTATTGATATTGCTATTCCCTCAATTATGCTATCTGATAAGTCTATTCCCTTCAAACTTGTCTTAAAAAATCTTGTTCCGTGTTAAGTCTGATTTTTTTAGTATTATATTTTTAAGCTTATTTTCTTGGAAATCACTACTTCTAAGTCCTGAATTTTCAAATATTGTATTTTCTATATTTGCCATTGATAGATTAGTGTAATTCATATTTGTTCCATTAAAAATAACATTATATAATCTACTATCAACAAAATTGCATCCTGTCATCTTACAATTTATAAACTCACATCTAATAAATGCACAATTTTCAAATGAAGTATTTGAAAAATTACAATTTTCAAACTCAACATCTATAAAAGTATTTTTATCTAAATTGCTTTCCATAATTTCAGTATTACTTACAATAGCCTTCTCTATTCTCATATCATTTAATTCAATATTTTCTTGTTTATAGTTTTCTATTTTTATATTCTCTAAATTATCATCTTCTTTTATTTCTTTTAATAAATCTACAATATTAGTTAAATCATTTTCTATTATTTTTTGTGGTCTTAATATGTTCACTTTTTCCTCCATTTTTTGTTGTACATAATATCATATTAACATATATTTATCAATATCTTGTATCACTATGTCAAACTATATCATATTATGTATTGTGAGGTGATAGATTTTGACTTGGTTTGAAACATTAAATCCTGTTATTCAAGCACTTATTGCAACTCTTTTTACTTGGGCAATAACTGCTCTTGGTTCTCTTGTCGTTTGCTTTTTCAAAGAAGTAAATAAAAAAGTTTTAAATACAATCTTAGGTTTTAGTGCAGGTGTAATGATTGCTGCTTCATTTTGGTCCTTACTTTCTCCTGCTATCGATTTATCTACAGAGCTTGGATACATAGTATGGTTATTACCAGCTACTGGATTTATTATTGGTAGTTTATTTGTACTATTATCTGATAGATTTCTAGATAATGTATTAAAAAATAGAAAAAATCTACGAAATGCAGATTCATTAAGGAAAAGCATATTGTTAATTTCAGCAATTACTATTCACAATATACCTGAAGGTATGGCAATTGGGGTTGCTTTTGGAGGTATAGCAAGTGGAGTTCCCGGAATGACAGTAATTGGAGCCCTTATGTTAGCTATTGGTATAGGTATTCAAAATTTTCCAGAAGGTGCTGCCGTTTCTCTTCCATTACGTAATGAAGGTTTTTCAAGATTTAAAAGTTTTATGTTTGGGCAGGCGTCAGCCTTAGTTGAACCTATTTCAGCTGTTATAGGTGTAATACTTGTTTTAACTATAAGAAGTATTTTACCATTTTTACTTTCGTTTGCTGCTGGTGCAATGATTGCCGTAGCAGCAAGAGAGCTTTTGCCTGAATCAATAACAGAAAATAAGAATTTAGCAACATTAGGTCTGATTTTTGGATTTGTTTTAATGATGGTTTTAGATGTTGCTTTAGGCTAATAATACAAAAAAGGAAGTAAGCACTTCCTTTTTCTAGTTTTATTTATTAGTTCTTCTGTCTTTTATTTCTATATTCATTTCACCATTTGTTTCGTTTTCTGTAATCTTTGCATCTATTCCCAAATTGTCTTTTTCTAATTCTATTCTTTCTACATAAATTATAGTCTCCCACTCTTCTCCTTTTCTTTCATATTTTAACCATGTATTACCATATTCATCTGTTTGTGTCTCTCCTTCTACGTTTTCAGTTGTTCCATCTTGCTTTATAATTGTCACTGTAACAAAGTCTTTAATATCTTGAATTAACTTTCCATTTGTCGCCGCATTTACTGTAAAGAATCCTCCTGATGTTGCAATTAATGCCACTGCACATATTGAAATTATTTGTTTTTTTATATTCAATTTCATATTTTCCTCACTTTCTAAATTGGATACAACTATCTTGTTTCTAACATTTTTTAGTATTTTATTATTTAATTCATTATTTTCCATAGCTATACCCTCCTTCTTTAAATTTTTTCTTTGCTTGCTTTCTGAGTCTGTGTAACCTTACTTTTACCTTTGTCTCTGATATTTTTAAAGCTTTTGCTATTTCTTTGATTTTCTTAGATTGATAATAGAACATTGTAAATATCTTCTTTTCTTCATCTTTCAAACTGTCTATTAGCTTTTCTATAATTTTACCTTTTTCATTTTCCTCAATTAATTCTTGTATATCGATGTGTGAATTAATTTTGTTTTCAAAGTCATCAATATTTTTCGTTTCGTAATCTATATTATAACTTCGATATTTTTTCTTTATTAAGTTCCTAGTAATTCCTATTAAATATGCTCTTATATTAATATTATTGTCTATTTTGCTATGATTTTTCCACAAAACTATAAATACATCTGAAAGGATTTCTTCTATATCTTCTGAATCAGATATAGAATGTTCTATAACAGTATAAATATAGTTGTTGTATTTTTCTATTACTTTTTCAATATTTAAAATATTCCTATCTTCAAAATCTGCTATAGTTTCATTATTATCCAATTTAGATCTAAACTCCTTCATTTAAAAGTACCTTCGTTTATATAATACCTTTTTTTTAAAAAAGGTTACAAAAAAGATTAGTTTTTTAACTAATCTTTTTTGTAACATTACTCATTTATATGTGATAATCCATTAAAGAAAATATCATGTACATGTTCATCACTTATTGAATAGTACATCATCTTTCCTTCTTTTCTAGGCTTTGCTACTCCAAATTGTCTTAATATTTTTAATTGATGTGATGTAGCAGATTGCGTAATTCCAAGTATTGTTGCTATATCACAAACACATAGTTCTCTTAATGCAATTAATTGTATAATTCTAATTCTAGTATTGTCCCCAAATATTTTAAAAAATTCTGATAAATTATATGCATCATCTTCTTTTAACATTTTTTCTTTTAATTCTGCTACTACATCTGGATGTACAACAGTTTCTTCACATCTATCTATAAAATCCTCTTCCATTACGCATCACACCTTTTATCTTTAAATTTAACAGTTGCAATTCACAGTTATTCTATGGAATCCGCTCCATCTTGCTGTCGGTTGGACATTTTCATTTTTGTACAGTTGTTCAAAAATGAAAAGTGCAACCTCCACGTGGAGCTACATAGCACGATAAAATAAATTTGTCGTGAGCTGTAACATTTAACATAAATATAATATCACACATTTACCTATATTTCAATGTTTAACTTCTTTTTGTCTGCAATGCTCTTATTGAATTTATTACTGCTATAATTGTTACTCCAACATCTGCAATTACAGCTTCCCAAATCGTTGCAATTCCAAATACTCCAAGAGTCATAGCTGCTAGTTTCACCACTATAGCTAATACAATATTTTCAATTACAATCTTTCTAGTCTTTCTTGCTATTTTAATTGCTGTTACAATTTTTGATGGTTCATCTGTCATAATAACGACATCAGATGCCTCAATTGCTGAATCTGAACCTATTCCTCCCATTGCAATTCCTACATCTGCTCTTGCAAGTACAGGACTATCATTTATTCCATCTCCAACAAAAACTACTTTTCCATCTTTCATACATTTCTCTAACTCTTCTACTTTATCCACTGGTAAGAGCTCTGCAACTACTTTATCTATTCCAATTTCTTCTCCTATATGTTCTGCAATTTGTTTTGTATCTCCTGTTAGCATAACTGTATTTTTTATGCCTAATTGCTTTAATCCTTTAATAGCACTCTTTGAATCTTCTTTTATTACATCAGAGATTACAATATATCCTTTATATTTTCCTTCTATTGCGACATGAACAACTGTACCAATTATTGCTTTTTCTTCATATTTTATTTTTTCTTGAATCATCAACTTTGAATTTCCTACTAGTACTGTTTCCCAATTGACACTAGCTTTTATTCCATTTCCAGAAATCTCTGTATATCCTTTTATTTTTGATTTATCGATATCTTTTCCATAAGCCTTCACTATAGAAGTCGCTATTGGATGATTTGAATAGCTTTCTGCATAAGCACAATGTTCTAAAAGCTCTTCTTTACTAATTTCACCTACTGGTACAATTTCTGTAACATTAAAAACACCTTTTGTTAATGTTCCTGTTTTATCAAAAACAACTGTATCTATCTTATTTAAAATTTCTAAATAGTTTGCTCCTTTAACTAAAATCCCTCTTTTAGATGCTCCACCTATGCCACTAAAAAAACTTAGTGGAATTGAAATTACTAATGCGCAAGGGCAAGATATTACTAAAAATACTAACGCTTTATATAACCAATCTGAAAATAGTGCATCTTTTATAAATAATGTTGGTATTGCTACAATTAAAACTGCTAGTAGCACAACTATTGGAGTATAAATTCTTGCAAATTTTGTTATAAATTTCTCTGTATGAGCTTTCTTATTGCTTGCATTTTGTACTAACTCTAATATCTTTGATACTGTAGAATTCTCAAATGTTTTTGTTACCTTTACTGTTAATACTCCTGTTTTGTTAATCATCCCACTTAGTATTTCATTTTCTTCTTTCATATTTCTAGGAACTGATTCACCTGTTAATGCTGATGTGTCTATTAAAGATTCTCCCTCTAATATAATTCCATCAAGTGGTATTTTTTCTCCTGGTTTTACTATTATTTCATCTCCTACACAAATTTCGCTTGGAGATACTTTATTAATCCCACCTTCTGTTTTCAAGTTAGCATAATCTGGTCTAATATCCATCAGTTTTGTTATTGATTTTCTTGACTTTTCTACTGCTTTATCTTGTAAGAATTCTCCTACATTATATAACAGCATTACTGCAACAGCTTCATGAAATTCTCCTATTCCAAATGCACCTATTGTTGCAATTGTCATTAAAAAGTTTTCATCAAAAACATCTCCTTTAAATATATTTTTTATTGCTTTAAAAATAATTTCGTATCCAATTATAATGTATGATGACAAAAATATCACTAACTCTGTTGTTTTACCAAATTCGAATATTATTCCTATTGCAAATAATATCGCACTTACTATGATTTTTACTAATTCAATTTTAGAATGCCCTTCTTCCTTATCTTGTTTTTCTTCAGTTTTTTCTAGTACTTCTACATCTGGTTCCAAATCTTTTATTAAAGATTTTATTTCATTTACAACGCTTTCTTGATTTACATTTCCATGCAATTCAATTTCTAATGTTTGTGTCGCAAAACTTAGGGTTCCATATTTTACATCTTTCAAACTATTAACTTTTGTTTCTATTTTAGCCGCACAATTAGGACAATCTAATCCTTTTAATATATACTTCATGGTTCCTCCTTTTTCATATGTTTGTATGTTCATATATTCATTATATGCATTTCATATTTTTTTGTCAATATATTTTTGAAAAAATTTTTTAATTTGATTATTATTATATTATTGGAGTGCTTGAAAAGGCAAAATCCATACTTTCACAATAAAAAATCCTCTCCATCTTGCTGGATGTTGAACTTTTTAAAAATCCTCTTTAATCGGTTTTTAAAAAGTTAACATCCACGTGGAGCTAATATGCATCAACAATATTTTTTCTTTATTTTGTATAAAAAATATCACATGACACAAAGTCTGTGATATTTCTTGTTTTAAACTTCTTGTTTTTCTTTTAATAAATCTCTTATTTCTTCTAATAAAATTACTTGTTCGTCTTTTTTTGGTTCCTCTGCTACAGCTGCTTCTTCTTTCTTCTTTGTTATTTTATCTATTACTTTTACAAATATGAATATGCAGATTGCAATAATTAAAAAGTCTATTACATTTTGTATAAATGTTCCATATGTTATTGTTGCCTCTCCTATTTTTACTGATAAACTAGAAAAGTCTATTCCTCCTATTATTGCTCCTATAACTGGCATTATTATATCATCTACTATTGATGAAACAATTTTACCAAATGCAGATCCTATTATTACTCCGACTGCTAAATCAATTACATTCCCCTTTGCTATAAATGATTTAAATTCTGATATTGTTTTGTTTCCTTTGTTTAATAATTCTTCCTTGTTTAAATGCTCCATTTTTTTCTTCATTTTTTATTCAATCCTTTCTTCGTAAATCTTAATTATTATATCATGCTATATTTTAAAAATAAAGATTATTTTTAAATACTATTGAATTAAAGAATAACATATTATATAATGTGTAAATAATAGTTTACTAAAGTAACTTACTCCAATTATAGTCAAAAAGGAGTGAATAAAATTAATGGCAAAAAAGAAAAATCTTAAAATAAAAACTGAACGTTTCATGACTAATGTTATTGTTGTAATGATTTCTCAAATACTTATAAAATTAGTCGGTTTAGTATATAAAATATATTTAACAAACAAAGAAGGATTTGGAGATGCTGGTAATGCAATTTATGGTAGTGGTTATCAAATTTATGCACTACTTTTATTAATTTCTTCAATTGGAATTCCAAGTGCTATTGCTAAATTAGTTTCTGAAAAAGTTGCAAAAGATGATTATAAAGGTGCATATAGAGTTTTCCAAGTTTCTTTTTATACAGTAGGAATTATAGGTTTTATTTGCACTTTAATATTATTTTTTGGTGCAAGCTTTATATCTAATAACTTACTTTTAATTCCAGAAGCAGAGCTAACACTTAAATGTTTAGCACCTTCCATTGTAATTGTTGCACTTTCTTCAGTAATTAGAGGATATTTTAATGGTAGAAATTCTATGAAAGCAACAGCAAATTCGCAGTCTTTAGAACAAATTTTTAAAACCTTATTCACTATCATAATTGTAGAATTAATTGCATTTGGTTACTCAAATGATACTACGCTTATGGCTGCTGGTGCTACTCTTGCAACAACAATTTCAATTATACTTAGTTATGCATATATTTATATTTTTTACAAAAAAAGAAAAAGCGTTATACATGAAGAAATGATTCAATATAATGATAATTATATTGAAGAAAATTTATCTAAAACTATAAAAACTATTTTAGCTATAGCAATACCTATATCTTTAACTTCTATTATATCATCTATAAATAAAAGTATAGATTCTGTAACAGTAATTAGAGGTTTAACAAGCTTTATGTCACAAGCAGAAGCTAAACTGCAATATGGTATTTTAACTGGTAAAGTAGATACTTTAGTTAGTATTCCACTTTCTCTAAATACTGCTATTGCTGTTGCTATATTACCTTATCTTTCTTATGCTTATGAAAGAAAAGACTCTAAAGGAATACAAAAAAATCTTCATATGGCAATACTTGTAACTGTTTTAATTGCACTTCCTTGTGCTTTTGGTATGAGTATTTATGCAAAACCTATATTAGATTTAGTATTTCCTAACGCAAATGCTGGTGCTAATATATTAGCTGCAATTTCTCCACTTATTGTCTTCTCTGTATTAACACAAACAATCAATAGTGCCTTGCAGGGACTCGGAGATTATAAAACTCCTGTAATTGCTTTAATTATTGGTGCAATAGTAAAAACTGTATTAAACTTTATTTTAATTCCTATTCCATCAATTGGAATATATGGTGCAATTATTAGTTCTGTTGCATGTCAGTTTATTGCATTTATAGTTGGCTATATAGCATTAAAGAAAATGACTAGTTTAAAACTTAACCGTTATAAGGTTATATTAAGACCGCTAGTCTCAGTTATAATTATGAGTATAGTATCTTATATTTTCTATTGTATTATAAAAGGATTTTCTCCTACAATTGCATTACTTGTTGCAATTGGCATTGCTGTAATTGTTTATGGCTTGCTTATCTTAAATTTACATGTTTTCTCTAAAAAGGAATTACAAGAATTACCACTAGGAAATAAATTAGTTAAGTTTATGAGATAAACTTAAAAACAATGAAGATTTTTAAGTCTTCATTGTTTTTGTTTTTTGTGTCGAATTGCTTGCATCAGCGTAAAGTTTTGATTATCAAGAATTCTTATTCTTTCTGTGGCTTTGAAACATTTTCGAAATTTTATATTTTCTACCCTTTCGCTATTGATATAGTAATTGTTAAGTAGAATCGTTATCATCATTCAATCCTACAACTACGTAAGATAAGTTCGTTACTTTATGTAAAGTTGAGGAATGGAACTAAGAGAAGTACCGATAGACAAAAGGTCCACTATATTCCCCGTGATCACGATAGCTAGCAGAATTATTACTACCGCGGTTAGGATTACAGCAACCTCCCCTACTAAGTCGAAGGTCTGTTCCACTCGCCTCTGTTGTCCAGACCATCACATTTCCTTCTAGGTCAAATATGTTTTTTGAAACATCATTATATTCTATTGTTCCTTTATAGATTGTACTGTAATCTCTTCCTCCTGTTTGATACTTATATCCATATCCTTGTGTAAATGTAAAGTCTTTGTAATTATGTCCTACATTTGTTTTTGCTTTTACATCATAATTTGTTGTATTTACAAATTTCATTACTTGGTCATATGCTGCTCCTTGTATCAAAGTACTTCCTACTTCTAATTCATTATTTATTGTATAGGCTCTTTGTTTAGCATAGTTTTCATGCCATGGAGAAAATAATGCTGGTTTAGCTCCTGCAACAAATTTTATTTTTGTTCCATTATTTGTTGTTATTTCACTTGTTTCATATCTTGCTACATAGAAACCATGATTTTCATATACGCTTTTTACAATTTCATTATATTCTTCTTGTAATGCTTGTTTAAAATTTTCAGATGTATAACTTGTTCCTAGCATTCTATTTATAAGTGACAAGCTCCTATAATCATCATTATCATACTCAGGTAGTACATCTGGCTCACGAAGACCAGTATTAGCTGTGTATTTTTGATTTGTTAGGCTAGAGTCGAATGTTTCTCCTAAACCTGTTCCATATAGCCTTCCTGCCATATTATCTGAATTGTGTGTTGTACATTTTGCTTTTCCATCTACTACTGTTATATTACAACTTTTTGTTCCATCTTCACTTTGGCACATATACATATCATTTATATCTGATATTGGTATCCATACAAATTGGTCATATGTTCTTTGTGCTGTTTCTACTTCCTCTGCATTTTTCCAATCCACTGTTGTTCCTTCTGGTATTAGATAAATTACTAGTCCTTCATCTATACTTTGCTCACTTTCTAATCCTGATGCTGTGAATTTTGCTGGAATTATTGCTGTTTTTCCATCACTTGAATATTCAGTATTTTCTGTTACTCTTATTCCTCCTAATGGATGTCCTTGTTTTCCTGAAGTTCCTCCAGCATATTGATTTACTATGTCGTTTATTTGATTGTCATTTCCTATATTAGACTCTCTCTCTTCTTCTGTTTTCCAACCATCTGTTGCATTTTTTGCATGTCCAAACAATCCACTATTTATTGCTACTCTTATTGTTACCGCTACTAATATTAGAATTACTATTATTGTTATTATTAATGCTATTAGTGTAATTCCGTTTGTTGTTTCTTTTTGAACAAGCTTTTCTTGTTCTTACTTTTGTTTTTTCTTTCATTTTTCCCTCCTATATTTAAAACACAAAAAGACTAAGCGTTAGTTTTTCTAACACTTAGTCTTTTATATCTTTGTAGTTTTAAAGATATTGTTTATAATATTACTTGTGTGTGTGTGTGTGTGTGTACAGTACCAACGGTTTCAGCGTTTATCATAAACATATCTTTTTCCTCCTTTGTGTATTTCTTTTTGTAAGCAATAATAACTTACTTTTATTACTTTAATTTTACTTATAATTACACTTTTTGTCAATGGTAAAATTACAATTGTAATAAAAATGTAATAATATTTCCTATTTTTTCCTAAATATCTTTCTTATTTTTAATCTTGTATCTCTATAAAAATATGCACAGTGTTCAAATATAAAGTACATAAATTTATTATATACTTTGTACATCTCTATGAATTCTAGTAAGTCTGCATTGAAGCCTTTTTTAAATCTATATAATCCTTCATTTTTGTGTTCAAAATCTTGCATACATATTCCTCTAAAATCATATGTTGTGCATCCATTCTCTATTGCCCATTGTATCATTTCCCATTGTATTAAATAGTTTGGCATTACGTTTCTATGTTCATTTAGACTCCCTCCATACAAGTACCATTCTTTGTCTCCATATAATATATTTAATGCACACGCTATTGCTTTTCCTTCATAATCCGCAAATAGTAATTTTATGTTTTCTTTTCCAAATGAATCATATATTTTTTCAAAGTATTCTTGATTTCGTATAAAAAAATCGTCTCTTTCTCCTGTTACTTCCATTATTTCTTGGAATTCTTTTATATCTTCTCTTGTTCCTTCTCTTATTGTTACTCCCTTTTTAGTTGCTAATCTTATATTATATCTTGTTTTTGATTGAAATGAAAAAAATACATCATCTGCTTTTTTATTTTTTATATCTAATCTAAACACAAATCTTGGTTGCATTATTCTTGTTATATCTTTTATTGGTCCTGATATTTTAAATCCATTGTCCTTTGCTATTTTTTTATAATTTTCATTTGAGGCAAGTACATCTGGATCTGCTTTTAGCATGAATGATTTATATTTTTTTGCTAGTTTATCCGCTTCTTCCATTATCTTATTAAAAGTTTCTTTGTCATCTATATCACATACTGGTCCACGTGGTGCATACATTAGAGTGCTTTTAAAATATGGCAATTTTCTTATTAATACACTCATTGTTCCTTTAATTTTATTTTTTTCATCTCTTACTATTATTATTTCATTTTTCCAATCACTTTTTATCTTTGCCCAAGCTTCTGATTGTGCATAGTGCCCTTTATAGTGATTCTTCAAAAAATCTTCGTATTCTCTACTATCAATTTGTTCCATATTTGTTACCATTTGTTCTTCCTCTTTTCTTTCTTATATTATACATATTTCTACTTTTTTTGACAATACTTTTTCCACTTTTATTTAATTATGTTAATTTTTATGCTATAATTAATTTAGAAAAACTTTTAGGAGGTTTCCATATGTTAAGTAGCAAGGAAGATCACAAGAACCGGTCACCTGAGCAAAGTCCCTCACCTGATGAGAGGTTAAATGAGCTAAATGCTATTTGCCAAAAGTGCATGACCGAAAAGGCTAAGCGTTTTGAGACGCTCTCAGGCAAAGACTGTATGTACTGCCCTACAGGCATTGAAATTCACTCCCTTGACTCCAGGTCTTGGGATAAGGTCGATTGGAATTCAGCTAAGTGGGGAAAATATTATCGGTTCTAAACGTTTTCTGAACCTGACTGCAGGGTCTGAAAAAGGCTGCCGCTAAGCAATTATCGGCAGTCTTTTTAATTTTTTTTATTTATTTTATTTTGCCTTTCTCTTATTTCTTCTTGTATCCTAATTTGTGTCTCTTTTATATCTTCTTGTATTCTTGCTTGTGTCTCTTTTATTCCTTGTTTTATCTTTTCTTGTCTTTCTTTTATTTTCTCTTGTTGTTCTGCTATCCATTCTTTAAATTTTATTGAGTTTTCAGCATATGGGAATGCTTTTATAATTCTTCTATGTAATCTCAATTTATCTTGTATTATTTTCCTTACTTTCTTAGATATTTCTTCTGTGTTATCCTTCACATTCAGTTTTAATTTTGATACTTTTGATAAATTTAATATTAATTTAAATGATATTACAGTATCTATAACAAATATTGTAATTAATACAATTGCTAATATTAATGTTATTAGTTCTGGAATTAGTTCAATTACTCCTAATATTAATGGATTTGCAAAATAAATTATTCCATATGCTAATATTCCAAATGGTATTAATGTTTCTAAGCATATTCTTCCATTAATATTCATTTTTTTATTGCTATAGTCCCACCATCTTGCATGGAATATTTTTTCCATAAAGTAACTTGTAAAATATTCAAGTGTTCCACATATAAGTATTGACATTACAAATGTTATAATTCTATCTTCCTTGTATTTTGCTAAAAATATTGTTATTAGTATTACTCCTATTCCATATATTGGGCAATATGGTCCTATTAAAAAACCTCTATTTATTAACTTTTTTCGTTGGATTATACTAAGTATAACTTCCATAATCCACCCAAATATTGAATAAGTGAAAAATAATAGTACATATTTTGGTATCATTTATATTGTATTCCCCTTTTTTATTTATGTATTTATCTTAATTTTCTCTTCATTTTCTGTTTTACTGTTTTCTTTTGCTATTGCTTTTTGTTTATTTTCTTTTATCTTAAGATTATCTTTTGCTATTGTCATTAATAGTTTTATTCTATTTATTTGATTACTTTCACTTGCACCTGGATCATAATCTATTGGAGCTATATTTGCTTCTGGATATTTTTCTCTAATTGTTTTTATTACTCCTTTTCCAACAACATGATTTGGTAAACATGCAAATGGTTGCACACATACTATATTCTGAATTCCATATTGCATGAATTCTAACATTTCTGCAGTAAGAATCCATCCTTCTCCTGTTTGATTTCCTGGAGATAAAATCTGTCCTACTTCTTCTACAAGTTCTTCAATTTTGCATGGAGGCAGGTAGCCTTTATTTGATTTTTCTAAAGCTTTTTTGTAATCCCTCTCTAGATAGTTTATAAATTTTAAAACTATCTTATATACCTCAGCTGTTAATTTTCCTGTTGCTAATATTTTTTGTTTTACTATGGAATTCATTATTACATATTTTACAAATCCCATAAATTCTGGCATTATTACTTCTGCGCCTTCTTTTTCTAATAAATCATTTACATAGTTATTTCCAAATGGATGATATTTTATTAAAATTTCTCCTACTATTCCTACTTTTGGTTTTTCTACTAAAGTATCTAATTCTATCTTTTCAAATTCTTCTACTATCTGATATAGACTGTTATTAAACTCTTTATTATTAGAGTTTACTGATAAATCTCTACATTTTGTTATCCATTTATTATATAATTTTTCAGTTTCTCCTTTATTTACCTCATAAGCTTTATTTTTATAGTAAAGCTTTTGTAATAAATCTCCATATATTACGCCTCTTGCTAGTTTTTTTACAAGTCTTAAGTTAAGTTTAAATCCTGAATTTTTTTCTAGTCCTACAAAATTAAAAGATATTACTGGTACATTTGAATACCCTGCATCTCTTAATGCTTTTCTTATAAAACCTATATAATTTGTTGCTCTACATCCACCACCTGTTTGTGACATCATAAGTGCTACTTTATTTGTATCATATTCTCCTGATTCTAGTGCTTCCATTAATTGTCCAATTGTAAGTATTGATGGATAACATGCATCATTATTTACATATTTTAATCCTGTTTCTACTGTATTTTGAGTGCACTCTCTTAATAATTTAACTTTATATCCTTCTGATGCTAATGCTTTTTCAAATATTTCAAAATGTATTGGAGCCATTTGTGGAATTAGAATTGTATAATCTTCCTTCATTGCTTTAGTAAATTCTATTTTTGGAAGTTCATATTTTCCACAAGATTCACATACAGCTTCTTTTCTTTTATTCATACTTGCAATTAATGAACGAATTCTTATTCTTATTGCTCCTAGATTATTTACTTCATCTATTTTTATCAATGTATACATTTTTCCAAAACTTGCAAGTATCTCTTCTACTTGGTCTGTTGTTACTGCATCTACGCCACATCCAAAAGAGTTTAATTGTACTAATTCTAAGTCTTTATTGTTTCCAACAACATCTGCTGCTCTATATAGTCTTGAATGGAATACCCATTGGTCAACAACTCTTATTGGTCTTTTTACTGTTGATAAATGCGCAATACTATCTTCTGATAATACACATAATCCTAATGATGTTATCATTGTATCTATTCCATGATTAATCTCTGGATCTACATGGTATGGTCTTCCTGCAAGTACTATTCCTTTTATATTGTTTTGTTTTATATATTCTAGTGTTTCTTCACCTTTTTTTCTAATATCTTCTCTATATCTTTGATATTCTTTCTCTGCTTCTTGGACTGCTTCTTTTAATTCTTTTTTTGTAAAATTATATTCTTTAAAATCTTCTATTTCCGATAATCTTTTTTCTAATCCTTTTTTTTCAAAAGGTAAGAATGGATTTATAAATTTTATATCTTTACTTTTCAATTCCTCAACATTATTTTTCAATACTTCTGAATATGATACAACTATTGGACAATTATAATAGTTATTTGCATTTTCATCTTCTTTTCTTGAGTACATCATACATGGATAAAATATTGTTTTTACCCCTGATTTTATTAAACTTATTATATGTCCATGACTTAATTTGGCTGGATAACATACTGATTCTGATGGCATTGATTCCATACCTTTTTCATATGTTTTTCTATCACTTTTTTCTGATAATATTACTCTAAATCCTAACTTAGTAAACAACGTAAACCAGAATGGATAGTCTTCATATATATTCAAAACTCTTGGTATTCCAATAGTTCCACGTATTGCTTTTTCTTCCTCTAATGGTTTATATTGAAATAATCTTTGATATTTATATTTATATATATTTGGAATTTGAGTTTTGCTTTTTTCTATTCCTGCTCCTCTTTCACATCTATTTCCTGAAATAAACTTCTTTCCATTTGAAAATTCATTTATAGTTAATTGACAATTATTTTCACATCCATGACATCTTGTATGTAATATTGTTACTTTTAAATCATCTAATGCTTCATTTTTTGTTATTTTTGATTCATATTTTTTATCATTATTTAAGTCATATTGTTCTTTTGCAATACATGCAATACCATAAGCCCCCATAAGACCTGCTATGTCTGGTCTTATTACTTCTTTTCCCACAATTAACTCAAATGCTCTTAAAACTGCATCATTATAAAATGTACCGCCTTGTACAACTATATTATCTCCTAATGTTTTAACATCCCTTATTTTCATAACTTTTTGGATTGCATTTTTTATTACTGAATATGAAAGTCCTGCTGATATATCTCCTACTTTGTAACCTTCTTTTTGAGCTTGTTTAATCTTTGAATTCATAAAAACTGTACATCTTGAGCCTAAGTCTACAGGTCTATTTGACTTTATTGCTTCTTCAACAAATTCTTCAATACTCAAATTTAAGTTTTTAGCAAATGTTTCTATAAATGAACCACATCCTGAAGAACATGCTTCATTAAGCATTATATTATCTATAACACCATCTTTTATTTTGATATACTTCATATCTTGTCCACCAATATCTACAATACTTGTAGCTTCTGGCATAAACCTTTTTGCTGCAGTGTAATGAGAAATTGTCTCTATTTCTCCTACATCTAAATTTAATGCTGTTTGCATTAATTTTTCTCCATAACCTGTTGATCCTGAGTATCTTATAACAGCTTTTTTAGGAAGAACTAAATATAAATCCTTTATCATTGCTATAACTGTTTGTAATGGCTTTCCTTCATTGTTTTTATATGCTGAATATAATAAATTATAATCACCATCTATTAAAACTATTTTACTTGTTGTTGATCCTGCATCTATTCCCAAAAAGCAATCTCCTACATATTCCTTTATATCCTTCTTAGGAACAGTATGTTTTGAATGTCTTTCTTTAAATTGTATATATTCATCCTCGATTGTAAATAGTGGTTTTAAAGAATCTGATGAACTATCTCTATATTCTTTTAATAAATTAATTTTTGCTTTTAATTTTTGAGCTGATACTGTATTATAATTTATAGAATCTAATGTAGCACCCTTTGCTACTAGCAAATGTGCATCTTCTGGAGCAATTACATCTTCTTCTGTCATATTTAAAGTCTCTATAAATCTCTTTCTTAATTCTGACAAATAGCTTAATGGTCCACCCAAAAATGCGACTTTACCTCTTATTGGTCTTCCACAAGCCAAACCACTTATTGTTTGGTTTACAACTGCTTGGAATATTGATGCTGCAATATCCTCTTTTGCTGCCCCTTCATTTATTAATGGCTGAATATCTGTTTTTGCAAAAACTCCACATCTTGATGCTATTGGATAAATTGTATTATAGTCTTTTGCAAGTTCATTTAATCCTGGTGTTGTTGTATTTAATAAAGTTGCCATTTGATCTAAAAACGCTCCTGTTCCACCAGCACATGTTCCATTCATTCTTTGTTCTATTGATTTTCCAAAATAAATTATTTTTGCATCTTCTCCACCTAGTTCTATAACAACATCAGTTTCTGGTATATATTTTTCTACTACCCTTTTACATGCTACAACTTCTTGTATAAAAGGTAGTCCTAAAAATTCAGAAACAGAAAGTGCTCCAGAACCTGTTAATGCTATTGTCATCTCATAATCCTCGAAATTATCTATTAACTCTTCTAGGCACTTACATACTGTATTTTTTGTATCAGAAAAGTGTCTTTTATATGTTTTATATAATATATCTAAATTGTGGTCCATAACTACAATTTTTACTGTAGTAGAACCTACGTCTATTCCTACATGTATAACTTTCTCCATCTTTACCTCTTTCTTAATCATCCCTGTCATATTATATCATATTTTGTCAACTTATAGTATACTTTATCTTATTTTCATAATAAAAAATAAATGGTTCATTTGTTATATTTTTCTTTAAACAATATTCATTATTATCTTTAAATATGCATGATTAGCTAACGCTATTATTTTCTTATTAAAAATAAGCATGTTTTTTAGCATGCTTATTTGCTTCTTACCTTTCTATTTCTTCTCTAGTCATTTCTATCTGCCTTAAACATTCTTCAATTTCTTTTGCTTGTTTCAAAGTATATTGTCTTTTTAAATCTCGTATTCCTAATATTCTTAAGAATCTTCCTCCCCAACCTTTTCTTAAGTCCATTTTATCAGCTTTACTACTTCCAACACCCCTATGAGTTGTAGTATAAATATCATCACTTTCTTTGGCAGCTTTTCTTAATCTAGAAATATTAATTCTTTCATTACCATTTCTATCTCTTTGTATTACTTCATCTTCTATTTGTATGTATTCCTCTAATGGCATTGCATAAGTCCTTTTTCCATATGCTGGATAATTTCTTCCAAACTTCTTATCAAACATTTTCTCGATTACCACTCTATCTAAGTTATCAAAATAAACAATTAAATAACCATCTACATATCTTTTATCATAATTTTCATATAATAAAGAAAATAATCTCCATCTTTGAAATGGGTCTGTTACTGTTTTCCTTGTTGTTACTATTCTTTCTTTTCCTATTTCCTTTTTCTCTCCATTAGATGTACCTTCATCATGCATATCTCCATTAGATGTACCTTCATCATGCATATCTCCATTATTAGTATAAATATAATTCATAAGACTATCTCTTAAATCTTTTTCTGAAACTTGATCATAAGTAGAATAAACTAAAATAATCTTTTCTATATCACTCATATCAGGTTTTGATAGAATTTCTCTTATATCCCATACTTCTCCATCTTCATTGTTTTTAAAGATTTGTTTTGTATCACTTGGTCTTAACTTACCATCTTTTACCATAGAATTTAAAAGTATCATACCACCATATTTAATAAGTTCGTTTAATCCAACTATGTTTTCCGCATATAATCGTGTTACTTCTTCCTTTGAAAGTGTTCCATCTAAAAGTTGTATAACTCTTTGTCTTGACTCTGCTATTCGTTCTTCTGATAATTTCTTTAATATAAGTTCACGATAAGCCAAAGTATATCTTTTAAATTGTTTTTCATTTTTATCTTGTAATAATATAACTATTCCTTCTTCAGTTATTTCATCTTCTACCTTTTGAGCATTATCTCCTAATAGTCTAATACTTTCAAAGCCTATTTTTCCTTGTAAATACATATCAAATATCTGTTTTTCATCTCGTAATCCCTTTTCATAAGCTTGCTTAATTATATTTCCATGAATTTTACTTTGTGCATTTTCAAGTACATAAGGAATATCGTCTTCTCTTACTACTCCATCCCTGGCTATTTGATTTAATACACCAATTTCTCCATATTCAACAGCACTTGATAAAGCAACAACACCATCTTTATATAATTGTGTTACAGTATCGTCGCTAAAGTCATCCTCTAGTCCTAGAATAATATCGTCATCACTTCTTTGTCCATTTAATTGGTATAATTGTACATTTTTTTCATATTCTTGATATTCATCATTTTTGTCATTGTATTTTTTCCTATATAAATTTAATATTTTTTCTGTACTAGTTAGTCCAGCTATTCTTTCAGCTCCATATCTTTCTTTTAAAATTCCTAAAATAGAAGGATTTGTAATGTAACTTTGATAAAGTCTATCATTAGTAATGCTTCCTCTATTCTCCAAATATAATAGATTTTCTTCATCTTGGTTATTTAATGCTAATACAAATGCTCCATTAATTTCATCATCTGATAATAAATCATATACATTTCCTAGTTCTTGCAATGCAACTCTTGCTTCTCCTATTTTTTTGCCATCTAATTTAGTAGATTTTATATCTGCTAATATCGCTTCTTCATTTAAATTCCTTGTTAGAATTATTTTAGACAAATCATCTTTTGACAAATATTCTCTTAAATACATATATACTATATTTGTTTCTGATACCTCTGGAGAACATAAAACATTTACTAGTGTAGCTCCAGAAATCACACCTTTGTCTGCCAAAAATCTTAAATTATTATCATTTACTTTCGAAAGTTGTATTCCTTCTTGTATAGATAAATATCGATAATATTCTCCCAAATCACTTAACAAAACTTGTCCTGAAGTAATTTCTTCATCAGAATGATATCTACCATCTTTTGTAATTTTGCATAAATCTTTTTTTACATCTTCAGCTGTATACGTTGCTTTTATAGTGAAATCACCCATATTATTGCCATCATCTCTTGAAAAAAGTTTAACTTTTGATCTTTCGTCTACTAAATTTTTAATAGCACTTAGAAATTCTCTTGCTTCTAATACAAGTTTTTGCATTTCTTCTGGTGTTCTTTCTTTTTCTGAATCTAATATTGCCTCTATTTTTCTATATGCAATCGTTAATAAAAATTTATCATCTAATATTCCATAATGGTAATCCTGCACTCCTTGCATACAGGTTCTTTTTATTTCATCTCCAAATATTAAATCATAGTTTTTTTCTCTGCGTTTCGAATTATTCATATAATCATTTGCCTCATCTAATGACATATTAAATTCGTTCATCAATGTTTTTCTTTGCATTGTTAGCATAAAAGCGTCTACAAAGCTATAATTTTTAGAATAAATTAATGTCAAATCTGAAAAATCAAAATCTTTATAACTGCTTAAAAGCATTTGTTTGACTGCAGCTAATTTTGCATTTTCTGTTTTTTCTTCTCTGCTTTTATTCCCATATACTAATACATCTGAAGAAATTGTACAAATAGTTGGTTTTGTAAAAGTACTATCTATATCTGCTCTATATAAAATAATATTGTCTCCGCGATTTATATATCGTTTTGCATATTCCATTATTTTTTGTCTTTTTCTTCTATTTTGTTCTTCTAATGTTTGTGAATTATTTATTCTAGGAAAAGTACTAATTGTAACTCTGTCCATTTTCCAAACACAAGTTAATATTAATTTTTTAATATCAATTCTTCCTGCCATACTTATACAAAAGTCCTTCATTGATTGATTACTTTTTATTTCTTGACTTAACTCGTTTTTATCTGTTTCTATTGCTTCTATATCATACTCATCCACATAATCTATTTCGCAATCTTCAAATAACTTTTTTATTTCTATAACTGTTGCCATATTATTCCCTTTCTAATTTAAATAATCTTCTTTTATCTTATCTTTTTCCATTTGTTTATATGGGTTCTCATTAATATAAACATATTTTCCGTCTATTTGTTTTCTTAATTCTTCTTTTGAAATATTTTGTTTCGTTAAAATAACAACTATATCTTTTTCACCATACTCATTTATTTGTTCGATTACTTCTTCTACATTTTCACATTCTTCATATCTTTCCATAAGCATAAAATTATAATCTGCTATTTCACAAATCATTTCTTCAATTTCTTGAAATTCTTCAGAATCACAATAAATTTCTATATTTCCACTAGGATTATAAGATAATTGTTTTAAATTTCTTTTCTTCAACAATTTATACATATCTCTTTCTCCCATTACAATTATCTTATCAAATTTTAATAGATTGTCCTTTTCATTTATTGTATCTCTTACTAAGTTAATTGTAATATCTACATTCTCTTCGTTTAAAATCTCTTGTATTATTTTTACAATTCCACTATTTAATCCATACATAGTTTCTTGTATATCAATTGTAATGTTTATTTCCTTTTGGATTGCTTCTATAGCTAATAACAATGTAAGATATGGATTTCCTGAATGGATTACTAATATATTGTTTCCTTTTACTTCACTTTCTTTTTTTCTTTGTCCTTTCAACTTTATTATTTCAATTAGTTTTGAAGTCTTTATTTGAAAAGAATAATATTCGTTATCTATCTTATTTAATTTTTCTAATATTCTTTTATTTCTTTCTATACTTTTTTCTAATTTTTTCCATATTTCTTCTTGACTATCCATATCTTACCTGCATAATATATTTAACACTTTAAATATATTACACTCCTTTCAATATTTTATAACTCTTTTATATTATATCACAAACTTAACATAATTTCCATAATTAAAAAACATCATGCATTGATGATGTTTTTTCCTCTATATTTTACTCCTGACTATTTATATTTTAGTTTTTGCTCTCCATATATTTTGTGTTGAATAATTTATATAATTATGCTATAATTCGTTTGGGCTACTTAAATTCTTTAAGGAGGTCCTTATTTTATGTTTAATTTCTTTAAACTTTTCTCTATTTCTGGTATTTTTCTCATTATTTTTTCATTTTTTGTTCTTTGTTTTACTATACGTTTTTTTGATATTTCTACATCTGCTCCTGATATTAATTATCCTATATATGCTTCTGGATTTGTATGGCCTACTCCTAATTACACTCAAATCACATCTCCTTTTGGTTATAGACAATCTCCTTTCACTGGAGCAATAGCTTATCATTCTGGTATAGATATTGGAGCTCCACAAGGTACTAATGTTCTTTCAGCATTTTCTGGTACCGTTACATATATTGGTTTTAGTGGAGCTAATGGTTTTACTGTTCGTATTTCTAATGGAGATTTTGAAGCAACTTATTCACATCTTTCTCCAAATTTCATTGTTTATGTAGGTCAAATGGTTTTTATTGGTGATGTAATTGCAATTATTGGTCCTAAAAATGTTTATGGTATTCCTAATAATCCTTATAAAGATTCCAATGGAAATCCCACTAATGGCTCTACTACAGGTCCTCATTTACATTTCTCATTAAAAAAGGGCCGGTAAATACACCAACCCTATTGATTATTTTTAATTAATTTTCTTCAGCTAATCTATACAAAGCATCTTGCATCATAATATTATTTAATGATGCTCCATATCCTATAAAATCTCTTAAGCTTCCATCTTCCAATATATACATTTCAATTTCATCACTTATACTTTCTGTTGTATACTCTCCACCTTTGCTGTGGTCTATATATGTCATGCTTGTATATTTACCTACAATTTTCCCTCCATCAATCTGATAAGTACCTTCTAAAGTCAAACCAGCAAACCCATCAAATACTATTATTTTTCCATCTTCTATTTCCAAATAAAGAGTTCCTACTAACATTTCATCATCTTCTGTCTCTGGAACATATTCATATGTTCCATTCTTTAACTCAATCTTTTTTGGGTCTTTTTGATCTGAATCTGTTTTTCCTCCTTGTATTTTATTTATAACGTTATCTTTGCTTTTTTCTTCAGTTTTGCCATCACATCCTGTTAATGTAATTAATATAGAAAACATTACTGCTACAACCATTATTATTAATCCTGTTTTTTTCATTATTCCGTTCCTTCTTTCTTTATTCTCCTAGTCCTTTGTTATCCATTTAACTAAATTTAGATTAGCACTATCTAATAACATTTCATGTTTAGGCATTACTCTGAATGTATATCCATAGTCTCCACCTGTTTTTAGTTCAATTTTTGCTTCATATGTATATTCTTTGTCTGTTTCATTTGAAGATGTCAAATCCATTGTAACAATATTTGTATCTCCAATTATGCCTATGTCTGAAATTCTTCCATAATAGCATTGTACTTCTACATTTTCCTTTTGTATGTTTGGTAATTTTACTTTACATGCTACAGCAATTTTGTTTCCTGCATTTACAGTAATATTGTCTAAGTTTTTTTCTTGAGTTATTACTATATCATTCCAATTTGAATATATATTCTGTTTTATTTGATTATATTCTGTTACTTGATTTAAGTTTTTATAGTATGTATTGTATAAATTACATAATGGCATATATAGTTGTTCTGTATAATCTACTAGCATTCTTGATGTACTATATTTTCCTCCTGTTGAAACTATTGAATTTTTCATTAAGTCTAGCCATTCTTTTGATATTCCCTTTTTATCTCTATTGTAATATGCAGGTATTATCTTATTTTCTAATGTTCTATATAAGCTTTCACTATCTGCTACATCTTGTTCTTCATATGAGTAATATTCATCATTTGTTCCTATCGCCCATCCGTTCTTAAAGTTATATCCTTCTGCCCACCATCCATCTAGTACACTGAAATTTACTACTCCGTTTACAGATGCTTTTTCTCCACTTGTTCCAGAAGCTTCCATTGGTCTTCTTGGATTATTAAGCCATACATCTACACCTGAAACTAAGTATCTTGCTATATTTATATTATAGTTTTCTAATAGAATGATTTTTCCTTTAAACTGTGGCATCATTGATATTTCATGTATATATTTTATTAAGTCTTGACCTTCTTTGTCTGCTGGATGTGCTTTCCCTGCAAAAATGATTTGAACTGGTCTACTTTCATCATTTAATATTTGTGTTATTCTTTCTAAATCTTTAAATATTAATGTTGCTCTTTTATATGTTGCAAATCTTCTTGCAAATCCTATTGTTAATGCATCTGGATTTAGTTTTGATAAAATTTCTCTTATCTGTTCATATTGAAATCCTTTTGTTTTTAGTCTATTTGTCACATTATCTTTTACTAATTTAATTAGTTTTTCTTTTCTTGCTTTATGCGTATTCCATAGTTCTTCATTAGGAATTTTATATATCTTTTCCCATGTTTCATCTGCATATATTTTATCTTGCCAGTATGGCTCTAAGTATTTATTGTATAATTCCTTCATATTTGGTGCAAGCCATGAACATGTATGAATTCCATTTGTAACATATGTTATTGGTGATTCTTGTGGTGCTATATTGGGCCATACCTCTGAAAATAATTCTCTTGAAACTGCTCCATGTAATTTACTTACTCCATTCTTCTTGCCTGCAATTTTAAATGCAAGTATTCCCATGTTGAATGAATTTTTTTCTGTTTCTTTTGGTTTCATTCCTAATTCTAAAAACTCTTCTTCTGTTATTCCTAGTTCTTTCCAGTATCCATCAAAATATTTCTTCATTAAATCCACTGGAAAAATATCATTTCCTGCTGGTACAGGTGTATGTGTTGTAAATACTGTCTTTGATGATATTATATCTCTTGCTATATTAAATGAAACTTTCTTTTCTTTTATTGTATTTTTAATTGCTTCTAATACCAAGAAAGATGAGTGACCTTCATTCATATGATATACTGTTGGTTCGATTTCTAATTCTTTAAATAGTGTTATTCCTCCTATTCCTAGAACCATCTCTTGCCTAATTCTCATTTCTTGGTCTCCGCCATATAGCCTTAATGTTATTCCTCTATACTCTGGTTGATTTTCTGGTATATCTGTATCCAATAAATATAGCTTTACTCTTCCTACTGATATCTGCCATACTTTTATGTATAACTTGTCTTTAGGAATTCTTATGCTTATTATTAAATCTTCTCCTGTCTCTTCCTTAACTGGTTTTATTGGTAAATTATCTAATTCTACATCACGATATTGTGTTTGTTGATTTCCTGCTTTATCTATAACTTGATTAAAGTATCCATTTTTATATAATAATCCAACAGCAACCATAGGAATCCCTAAATCACTAGCAGACTTTAAATGGTCTCCTGATAATATTCCAAGACCACCTGAATATATTGGAATTGTTTCATCTAGTCCATATTCTGCTGAGAAGTATCCTATCATGTCTTCTTTATTATTTGCATATTTCTTATTGAACCATGTATTTTTGCTCTTTATATATGCATCAAAATTATCTACATTTTCTTTGTATACTTTTATAATTTCTGCATTATTTGCTGCTCTTTCTAATTTTTCTTGTTCAACTAATTTTAAAAATTTTATTGGATTTTTTCCACATCTTTCCCATAAATCAATATCTATCATTTTAAATATTCTTAAAAACTCTGTGTTCCAAGACCACCATAAATTTTCTGCTATTTCACTTAACCTTTCTATCGATTTTGGTAATTGTGGATTTACTGTTATTTTATTAAATATGTACATTTTATGTACCCCTCCTTAGTATATTTTTATTCTTATGTTTAATTTTAACAGGCTTTTATCGCTCCTATAGCCCCTATCCATTCAGCATTTTCTGGAATTATATAATTTACATTTTGTAATTTACTTAACATATTAAGTACTTTTTTTATATGTGTTAATTCTGTAATACTTCCTACAACAATTATATTTTTGTTTTGCATGTTCTGTGTTGCAAAAATTCCCATCATTCCTATTGTTTCCGCTATTAAATTCACCACTCCCAATATCACATCATTAGCTGTTGCATCTTCAGTTAATTTTCCAAAGTTTGCTACTGTTATTTCTGCTGGAAGTAAATCATTAATTGCATCTTTCTTTATATCTTTTAGTCTTAAATCTATTTTTTCTATATCTGCATCTTTTATTCTTTCTTCTATTTCACTAAAACTATTAATTCCTGCAAATTTCTTGCATAGGTTTATTAATGTTCCTCCACCAATTCCAGTTCCTCCAATATGTGTATATTTACCATTATTGGCCTTTATAAATGCAGTACCTGTTCCAACACTAATAATTAATGCGTCTTCTAAATTGGCAGAAAAAGTAGCTCCTGTTCCTACAGCTTCAAATTCATCTATTTTAACAGTTTGAATTCCATGAATGTCTCCATTTACCTCAGTTTGTCCAATTCCTGTTATCACTACTTTTGAAATTTCACTTTCATTAATTTCAGATTGTTCTAAAAATTCTTCAAATGCTTGAGTAATTTCCTTTTTATTTAAAAACTTTTTATTAAGAATTTTTTCATTTTCATCTATTGCTATTATTTTTATATTTGAAGTTCCTGCATCAATTCCTATGATTTTCATTACAAAGTTCCTCCTGAATTATAAAACTTGTGGTCCATTTCCTATTTCTACCATATAAACATCTGCATAGTATTCACTATTTTCTTTATATATTTTTTTAACATTTTGTATAAATGCATCCATTTTACTTTTCTTTACTAATGCTATCGCACAACCTCCAAAACCTGCTCCTGTCATTCTTGCTCCATAAACACCTTCTTGTTGCATTGCTGCATCTACTATAGTATCTAGTTCATAACCTGTTACTTCATAATCTTCTTTTAAAGATTTATGAGATTCACACATTAATTCTCCAAATTTTTCTAAATTATTTTCTTTTAATGCAGTTACCGCTTCTATGGTTCTTTGATTTTCATAAACTGCATGTTTTGCTCTTTTTCTAATTATTTCATCTTCTATAAGTTCTTTATTTTCTTCAAACTGTTCTTTGGTCATATCTCCTAAAGTATTTATTTGTATTCCATTCTTCTTAAATATGTCTAATGCTTTTTCACATTCTGCTCTTCTTACATTATATTTAGAATCTTCTAATACTCTTTTCTTTCTTGTATTTAATATTACAATTCTTGCTTTTTCTAGATTTATTGGTACATACTCATACTCTAAAGTTGCTGTATCTAAGAACATTGCTGAATTTTCTTTTCCCTTTGATATTATAAATTGATCCATTATTCCACAATTAATTCCTACATATTCTATTTCTGCTTTTTGTGCCATTAATGCAATTTGTGTTGCATCTAATTTTAATTTGAACATATCTTTTATAATGTATAGTGTTAAAACCTCTATGCAAGAAGATGATGATAGCCCTGTACCTATTGGAAGATTTCCACCATAAACTATATCAAATCCGTGTTCTATGTCTCCAATTTGTTCCATTACAGCCCAAATAGCACCTTTTACATATTTAGTCCAACCTTCGTTTTCTGTGGGTTTTAAATTATCTAATGATATTGTTGCAATTCCTGTTTTTTCAAAATTAGTTGAGTATAAATTTACATTTCTATCTTCTCTTTTTCTTACTGCTGCATATGTACCTAAAGTAAGTGCACATGGAAAAACATGTCCTCCATTATAATCTGTATGCTCACCTATTAAATTTACTCTTCCAGGTGCAAAATATATTTTAATTCGTCCTTCTGTTCCAAAAATTTCTTTGAATTTTTCTTCAACTATTTCTCTCATTTTTGCCTCCCGCTTGCATGGTAAAAGTAAAATATTTTATTCAGATACATTCTATCACAAAAGGTTTTTAATATTCAATACTTTTTTAAAATTATATTAATTATTTTAATGGTTTATTTGAATTACACTATCAATAAAATTGATGTTTACTTTGCTCTTTCCAGCTCCTCTCTCCTTCTAAATAATTTTTTCTTAAATTATAAATTTTTCCATATTGCTTAGTACTGTAGCTCTGTACATTTTTTGCAATTATTTTATATTACATTTATATTACATTTTTGCTTGCACTATTTACTATTGGTTATATAACCAGTATAATTAACATTATATACATAATATTTCATGTATATAATATTCAAAGGAGGAAAAAAAATGAAAAGAAACAACCGGAATCACATTGATAGCACTAATAATTACAATAATAGTAATGTTAATATTAGTAGCTGTGACAGTAAGAACAGTAGTAAACAGTGGACTATTTAAACATGCAGGAGATGCGGTAAATGCTCATAGCATGCAAGAGGCAAGAGAAAAATTAGGAACAACTTTATCAGGTGCAATGGCTGAAAAATATATTAATAAAGATTACAATGAAAATGAATTTTTAGATGACTACATAAGAGATAATTTACCAGATTCAAAAATAGCAGGAGATATAGTAATTATAGATGGATGGGCTTTTGAGTTAGATAGAACTGTTCCAGAAATAAAACAAAATTTAGGAAAAGAAGGAGACTACACCTTTCCTAAAATATTATCAGTAACAGCAAATATATCAGATAACAAAGAAACAGCAACATTAACAATAGAAGCAGAAGAAACAGAAAACGGAATAGAAAAAATAGAAGTATTTTTAGATGGAAAAAAAGTAGATGAAAAAGCATGTGGAGGCTCAAAAACAAAAGTAACAGTAACAACAAATCCACTAACAGAAAATGGAAAATATACAATAAAGGTATATTCAAAATTAATGGCAACAGAAATAAAAGAGATAACTGAACTAGTATCAGTAACAAGCTTAGAAGTAACAAGCTCTAATTCATCAGATAATACATATGCAACAATAACAGTAAAGGCAAAAGAAGCTAAAAAAGGAATACAAAGGATTGAAATTACAAAAGAAGATGGAAGCAGTGTAGCAGTAGACAATTGTAATGGAAATAAAGAGCTAATAACAAAAAACTATAGAGTAGAAGAAAATGGAACATATACTGTAACAGTATATGCAGAAAACAATGCAACAGAAACTGTAACAATAACAGGTCTAGCAATATTAACAACAAATAGAACAGGATTAAAAGTAGGAGATTACATAGCATATAACCCAGACACAGCAGGAAATTATATGGGATTAGGAACATCAACAAGTGAAAAGGCAGGATCATCAAGTAATCCAGCAGCAGGAATACCACAAGATACAACATTAAAATGGAGAGTAATGAACATTAATGATGATGGCAGTGTTAATTTAGTATCTGCTGCACCTATTTCATCAAATGTATACTTCCAAGGATCAATAGGATACAATAACGGAGTTCTGTTATTAAACGACCTATGTAAAACACAATACTCAAATAGTACTTTAGGAGTTACTGCTAGAAGTATTGACTTAGAAGATATTGAAAAAAAATTCAATAGCACAGGTATAAATGCTAGAAATGCTTACTCAAGCAATCGACAATATGGAAATTCACAAACATATAGTGGAAATTATTCATACTCACCATATATATATGATAGGGTAGGAAAAACCGCAGCAGAAGAAAGTAAAGATTATTACTCAACACCTACATCTGCAACACATAGTCAAAAAGGAACATTAGAGGTACAACAAACATATTATTACTTATCATATACACCAGCTAGTTATTTTGACGATTCTACATTCCACGAACTTATTTTCGGTACTGGTACAGCATATTGGCTTGCTTCTCGTTATGCTGATTGCCGCGATCCTTTTGCGAACTTCGGCTTGCGCTATGTGTACAGTGCCAACCTTGCCGGTAACGACTTGTTCTATTCGAGCAACCGCCCGAACAGCCGCGACTGTCGCGTGCGTCCAGTAGTTTCTCTTGGATCTAACATCAAGATTTCAATTGATGGTGGAACTGCAGATTCACCTAGAATAATTAGTCTATAATATCAACTTTAAAATCAGGGTTTTGAAAAATCCTGATTTTTTTCATTAGAAATGCAAATTGCAATTTACCTCTTAAATTCGTCTAAACTCTTAAACTCATACCCCATATTCTTTATTTCTTTTATAACAGAATCTAAAATATTGCAATTATCTTTTGAATTTGCATGTAATAATATAATGGCTCCATTATGAACATTTTTTAATATTTTTTCTTTTCCATAAGCTTCCCTTCCCTGTTTATTTTCATCCCAGTCATCATATGCAAAACTCCACATTACTGTTGTATAGCCCAACTGTTTAGTTTGCCACAATGTCCTTTCACTAAACTCTCCTTTAGGTGGACGTAAGTATTTCATCTCATAGCCAAATTTTTCATATACTGTTGTGTGCAATTTCATTACTTCTTCTTTCAGTTTTTCTTCATTTAAGCTTGGCATACTAGGATGATTTACTGTATGATTGCCAACTATATGTCCTTCTTGTATCATTCTTTCAACTAATTCTGGCTGACTATTCAAATAATGTCCTGTTATAAAAAATGCTGCTTTTACATCATTTTCTTTTAATGTATCTAAAATACTGCTACTATACCCTGCTTCATATCCTTCATCAAATGTTAAATATACATACTTTTCTTCATTATTCCCAATTGCCATATCCTCATTTTCATCTATTATTTTTTTATTCTTGCTTCCTAAGTCTGGCTGTTCATGATTATCTGAACGTCTAATTCCCCATTCTACTTTTTTATTATCTAAATTGACTCCTGCGCTTGTTTGTATTGTATTTTTATTTTCTACTACATTACTAGTTATCGTTAATACTGCTAGTAATATTACAAGCATTCCAATTTTTATATATGTTCTCTTTTTCATATTTTCCTCCTTACAATTTTATAGTTAATATTATGAGGAAATAATAAAAAAATAACTAAGTATTTACCTTAGTTATTTTCTAAACTTTTTCTAAATCTATATCTTCTTCTTTATATTGATTTGGTCTTAATCCTACTCTCGTTCTCATATAATCTAATAGTACTACAAATACTCCTAAAAACAGTAGGCCCATCCATAATGTTGCTGTTCCTATACTTGTTATGTCTAAAATAATTCCTGCTCCAAACATACATGCTGATTCTATTATATTTGTTATAGTTTCACTTGCAAATGAAATTCTCCCCCTTGTTTTTGGTGTTGAAAAATTCTTTAAATATCTTTCTGCTAATATGTAATATAATGACATTGTTATATTTCTAATACATAATAAAACTAATACTAGTGGCAATACTTCTTTGCTATTTGTTAAAACCAATACCCCCATTATAATCATACTTAAAACATAGGAAATTGCCAATATTCCTAATGATTTGTTCCTATATTTCTTATGAAATTTATTTTGATATATTGTTGTAAGTCCTGCTATTAATGTTATAGCTGCAATTATAATTGAAAAACTCTCTGGTTTTACTTCCAATGCTGTAAGAATATTTCCTCTGTATGTACCCATTATATTAATAACTGCATTAAATACTGATAAGAATATAATTAATGCTCGTAATCTCTTTGATTTTATTATTGCTTTTATTGAATATTTAAAGTCTTCTTTATATTCTTTTAAGCTTTCTGATATGTTATTTCTTGATTGTAAATCATTTTTATAAATATCTTTAAACCCAAATGATATAATTGTTGCAATTAATGTAAAACCTAAGCACATAAACATTGGCAAATATTCGTTTATTACAAATAAATACCCTGCTACTAAAGAAGCTATTCCATCTAAAACATAATAACCTGTCGCTCCTCTTCCATTTATCTGAGAATATAAACCTTCTCCTCCTCTTGTAGATGTTGAATCATAAAGCAAATTTGTTTCTTGAGTATTTTTTAGTGCATATCCAAATGCCCAAATAATATTTGCAATAAATAACCCAATTTTTCCTGGAACCATCATTAGTATTACTACATATAGTGATACCAATGCATTTCCTATTACAATACTTCTTTTCCTTCCTAATATATCTCCACATATTATTGCTGGAAGTTGCATAATCATTGTAAATAATGGATAGAATGCATCTATTTTTAAAATATCTCCTGGCGATATTCCTTTTGTCATTGTTAAAAATAAATATTGTATTGAATAAAAAAACAATAAATCCCATGAAAACATTTTATATATTGCATACATTTTTGCATTTCTTTTTTTCGCTTTTAATAAATCTTTTTTGTTTTTATATTTTAATACAGATTTCATTTGTAATTCCTTTATTTTATCTCTTTAATTTTATTTTTATAATATCATATTTTATAACATAAAACAACATGATTTTCTTCTTTATTTTTCGTTTCTCTTTTAAGTCCTTATTTTTACTCTTATAGAAATTTTATTGTTCCCTAGTAAGTTTTAATCTACCTTTCGAGTCTTTTGTGTTTATTTACCTCTATGTTCTATTTTAAATTTTTTGTCATTTTTTCATTGACATGTTGTATTTTTTGAATTATAGTATTTATTGTTTTCGCCAACTTAAAATTTGTTTTTCCGAATGACATAAATGGATATTTTTTTGAGGTGTACAAATGTTAAATTTTGTTATATGTGATGATAGTTCTCCTGTTCTTATTAGGTTTTCTAAGATGCTAGAGGCTATTTTTATTAAACATAATATTGACGCTAAAGTAGGATTAGCAACTGACAATTTATCGAAACTTTTTAATTATATAGAAAATACTACTATTGATGTATTGATATTAGATATTAATTTAAAATCTGATATTTCTGGTTGTGATATTGCTGAAATGGTTAGAAAAAAGAATAAATCTGTTTATATTATTTTTTATACAGGTCATTTAGAATATGCATTAGTTGCTTATAAATATAAAACATTTGACTATCTTTGCAAACCACTAACCCAAGATCGATTAGAAGAAACTGTGTTAAGATTACTTGAAGATGTTAATGTTTCTTCTTCTAATTTTGTTAAAATTAATAGTAAAACTGTTATAAATGAAAATGACATAAAATATATAAAAAAAGATGGAATGAAATTAGTATTTTGTACATTTGAACGCAATTATTCAATATATAGTTCTTTCAGTAAGTTTTCTAATTGCTTGTCAGATAACTTTATTAGATGTCATAAATCTTTTATTATTAACATTAATAATGTAACTAAAGTCGATGCAAAAAATAATTTCGTTTTATTTAACAATAATGAGTTTTGTTCTATTGGAGCAAAATATAAAAATTCTTTTTTGGAGGTTTTTAATAATGGAGATTCTTCAGACCGTTTTAGAAGTGTTAACAAGTGATAATATTACTTTATTTTCTATATGTTCTTATATATTCTCTGCTATAGAAATTTATTTATTTGTTTTAATATTGTCTACTTTATCTAGTACTTTTATATCTTTGAAAAGAAAATTAATAGTTGTAATTTCTTTAGTAATTATTGGCTTTATAGCTCAAACTATTATACCTTCTCCATATTATTCTTTTGTTAATTTAATTTTTATGCTTTTATTGCCTATTATCATTTTGAAAATACCTATATTAAAGTGTATAGCTTCAGCAATATGTTTATATCTTATTTCATTTTTCTTTGGAGTAATTTACTTAGTTCTTTATACTGCTATATTTAACTGTGAAGCAAATATATTTAAAGATATATTAATCTATAAAATAGTTTTCTCTCTTTCAATAGATTTAACGCTTTATTCATTTTACCTATTATTCAAGAAGTTCAATATAACTCTTGATTTTATAGATGGCTTTAAACAGCATTCGCTTTTAATATTCAATTTACTTTTAGGTTTTGTTACTCTTGTACTTCAATTGATAATAGCATATTTATATTTTGATTATATACCAATGACTTTAAATATTTTTAGCTCTCTTATTTTATTATTGTATGTTACTATAAGTATATTCAGTTTGTATAGAACTAGTAAGTTAGAACTTACTACAAAACTATTAGAAGCAGAAAAATTATATAGTAAAAATTTATCAACTTTACATGATAATATTAGAGGCTTTAAACATGATTTTAATAATATTGTTCAAGCCATTGGAGGTTATATTTCATCAAATAATATGCCAGCATTAAAAATATATTTTGATGATTTATTAGCTGACTGCCAAATTAATAATAATCTTGCTGGTCTTGACCCTGAAGCAATTAACAATCCTGCTCTTTATAGTTTATTAACAGATAAATACTATAAGGCTAGTAAATTTGAGGTTAAGATTGAACTTACAGTATTAACTGATTTATCTTGTCTAAAAATTAAAGATTATGAACTTACTAGAATTTTAGGAATTCTTTTAGATAATGCAATAGAAGCTAGTTCGAAATCTAATGATAAAAAAGTAAACATTATATTTACAAAAGATAAACATATAGATAGAAATATTCTTATTATTGAAAATACTTATGAAAATAAAAATATAAATTTGGATAAAATATTTGAAAAAGGATTTACTTCAAAAAATACTGATGATAAAAATAGTCACGGACTTGGTTTATGGGAAGTTAGACAATTCCTAAATAAACGTGATAACTTAAACTTACATACAACTAAAAATAATACTTATTTTATACAACAATTTGAAATCTTTAATAAATAAAAATAAGACCTCTATAAAATTAAGAGGTCATTTTATTCTAAAATTTAATACTTACAAAGCCCTTTTTATATATCTTTTATTAGTCTTTTTTTATTAAACTTGCTGGCATTTTTGGTTGGTGCCAAATTAAAATGAAAAATGATGCTGTATTTGTGTTTTTTGCATATTTTTCAGCTATTTTTGATAACATTTTTAACATTATTTTCCCTCCTCCTTTGTTTTATTTTATATATGTAATTTCAATGATGTACTCTTTAATTTTCTTGTTGCTCATATATTTCATGTCCGTATTTATTATTTGTTATTTTATACATAAATCTTGTTATTGCTATTGTTTGTAATAATACTCCAAACAAAAACAAATTTGCTATTATAGTATCTTTTATTAATAACGAAATTGCTAATGTTATTGTCATAATTACATATGAAAGATTTTGTTTTATTTTTCTTTCTTTTTTTCTAAGTATTGGTACTGCTTCTGTATCTGCAGGTGCATAAAGTTTTATCATTAGCAATGAAAATATCCATATAACTAGAGTAATAATTATTTTTACATTTTGTGTTAATACTATAGTTTTACTTAGAAAAGCATTTCCTATATAAAATATAGAAGTTGCTAATATACATCCAATATGTGTTTTTAAGTGAACTCCTCCAGATACTAATCTATATGGCATTGTAATTAGAAGGGCTAATACTGATAATATTGGAACCTGAAATATATATGCAATAAAAAATAATATTAGAAACTTAGGCGATTCTCCTATTATAAGTTGTAATCCATAATTTATTACTTCTGCCCTTTCATCATCTATTTCTGGCATTTCCTTTCTTATTTTTAATGTTATTTTGTTACAAATTGCTTCTACCATTTTATGCTCCTCTTTCGTTTTTTTGACACTATTATTTTACATCATTTTACATTTATTTTTTTAAATATTATATAAACAATAAAAAAATCATATACGAAAATTATACCAATAACTTTCATATATGATTTTATCGTTTTTATAATATTTTTATTTATTGTTCCCATCTACCATATATTCCACATGGTAGTACCAAATTGGATGCATTCATTGGTAATCCTATTTCTCCAGCACTCATCTTTCCCTTATATTTTTTCATATTTATTTTTAAAATATTATTTAATACTTCTGCTGATATTCCTGTTGTATATGAATTTATTAAGAAAAATAATGGATTATTACCAAGTACTTGTGTACACAAATTTACTAAATCAGATATATTATTCTCAAATTGCCATACTTCTCCAGATGCTCCCCTTCCATATGATGGTGGATCCATTATTATTGCATCATATGTATTTCCTCTTCTTATTTCTCTTTGTACAAATTTTACTACATCATCTACAATGTATCTAACTTGTCTTTCCTGTAATTTAGATGACATAACATTTTCTTTAGCCCATGCAACCATTCCTTTTGAACTATCTACATGGCATACTGAAGCTCCCGCATATAAACAAGCAACTGTTGCTCCTCCTGTGTAAGCAAATAGATTTAATACCTTTATTGGTCTTTTGGCTTTTTGTATTTTATTTATCATCCAGTCCCAATTTGCTGCTTGTTCCGGAAAAAGTCCTGTATGTTTAAATCCCATTGGTTTTATGTTAAAAGTTAATTCTTTATATTTTATTTGCCAAGAAGCTGGTAATTTATTTTTAAAATTCCATGCTCCTCCTCCAGTTTTACTTCTCTTGTATGTAGCGTTTGCTTTATTCCACTTTTCTGGATAACTTTTCTCTTTCCAAATTATTTGTGGATCTGGTCTTATTAATATATATTTTCCCCATCTTTCTAGTTTTTCTCCATTTGCCATATCTATTATTTCATAATCTTTCCATTCTGTTGCTATATTCATTTTTCACTTTCCTTTATATTTTATTTAATAGGTTAAAAAATGTGTATATTAGAATCAAGTTTGCTGCCAATACTACTGAAAGTAGTGTTAAACCTATCATTATTACTTTTCTTTCTCTTTTTGCCTCATATGTTTCTTTCTTTATATCATATTCTGTTTTCCATATGTTTTCTTTTGTAATTTCTATCATACTTGTACCATTCCTTTCTTTTGTTCTCTTTGGAAGTATTCTCCATTATAAATATTTTTGTAAAACTTCCTCCATAGAAATATATTCAGTTTATGATACAAATATTCTAATTTTCATCTCAAAAATTCTTTGATTTTTCTTGCTAATTCTTCGTTTATTCCTTTTATTTTTGTAATTTCTGAAATTTCTGCCTTTTTTATTCCTTCTACACTTTTGAATGTTTTTAATAGTTGATGTTTTTTTATTTGTCCTATTCCTGGTATTTCATCTAACTCTGATTTTGTAATTGCTTTCTCTCTTAACTTTCTGTTGTATTCTATTGCTACATTGTGTACTTCATCTTGTAAATTTGTTATAAAATTAAATTGTTCTTCTGTTATTTTTATTGTGTTTCGTTCATCATCTATTAGTTCTCTTGTTGAATGTTTATCATCTTTTACCATTCCAAATACTGGTATATCTACATCCTCATATTTTGCTATTGCCCTTTTTATGGCTCTTATTTGTGTTATTCCTCCATCTGCAAATATTACATCTGGTAAATTTCCAAAACCACCTTTTGGATTTTCTAATGAATGTTTTAATCGTCTTGTAACAACTTCCTCCATACATCTTGGATCGTCTTGTGTAAACACTGTTTTTATTTTAAATCTTCTTGATAAATTTCTTTTTATTGCTCCATCTATTGCCACACACATACCAGCTACCATATAATCTCCTGATATATTTGATATGTCGAAACATTCTATCTTTCTTGGTAACTTATTTAAATTTAAGGTCTCTTTTAATGACAATACTATACTTTGCTTTTCTTTAGTTTTATTTTCTAATGTTATTTTTGCATTATTAATTGCCATTTCTATAAATCTTAGTTTTTCGCCTTTTTGTGGTATTTTAAATTCCACTTTTCTTCCAGCTTTTTCTGATAGTATGTTTTTTATAATACTTAAGTCTTCTATTTCTTCTTGTATCATTATTTTTCCTGGTATTTCATCTCTTCTCATATAATATTGTTTAACAAAATCTGATAGTATTACTTTATTTTCTTCTTCTCTCATATTATCTAAAAAGTAATGTTCTCTTGCTATCATTTTACTATTTCTAACAAAGAAAATTTCTATACACACTGAAATTTCATTTTTGTATAATCCTATAACATCTATTGATTTTTCATTTATATTAGATACCTTTTGTTTTTCAGAAATTTGCTCAATAGCTAATTTTCTATCTCTTATAGTTGCTGCCTTTTCATATTCTTGTTTTTCTGCATATTCTTTTATTTCTTTATCTAAAGTCTTAACTATTTCATCTGTTTTTCCTTCTAATAACATAGTTATTTGATTTATCTGCTTACTATATTCTTCTTTTGAAACATAATTACAACAAGGTGCCAAACATCTTTTTATATGATAGTTTAAGCATGGTTTCTTATTTGATTTAAAATTTTTACATTGTCTTATTTTAAATTTCTGTTTTATAAAGTTTACCATTTCTTTTGCTGAGCCTGAGTTTGCATATGGTCCAAAATATTTCGCTCCATCACTTTTCAAAGTTCTAGTTAAAAACACATTTGGAAAATCAGATTTCACATCTATTTTTATATATGGGTATGTTTTATCGTCTTTTAATAAAACATTAAATTTAGGCATGTTTTTCTTTATCAAATTACATTCTAATATTAAAGCTTCTGCTTCATTATCAGTTACTATATACTCAAAATGATCTATTAAAGAGACCATCCTTTGTATTCTAACTGTTTTGTTTGTTTTTCTAAAATATTGTCTAACTCTATTTTTTAAAACTACCGCTTTCCCTACATATATAATATTATCATCTTTGTCCTTCATAATATAAACTCCCGGTTTTGCTGGGAGTTTTTTTAATTCTTCTTCAATATTAAACATCTATATATCCTATATATGGTAAATTTCTGTAAAGTTCATCTACATCTAAACCATATCCTAAAACAAATTTATCTGGTATGTTAAACCCAACATATTCTGGTTCAATTTCGCATACTCTTCTTTCTTTTTTATCTAATAGTGTACAAATTCTTAAGCTCTTTGGTTTTTTAGTTTTTAAATGCTCTTTTAAATAGCTTAGGGTTCTTCCTGTATCTACAATATCTTCTATTATTATAACGTCTTTTCCTTCTATATCTTCTTTTAAGTCTAATTTAAGTTCTATTTTTCCTGTACTTTCAGTTCCATGGTAGCTTGATACCCTAATGAATTCCAATTTTACATTACTTGGAATATTTTTTGCTAAATCTACTGTAAAGAATACTGATCCTTTTAATATACATATAAATGTAATATCCTTTCCTTCATAATCTTTAGAAATTTGTGTAGCCATTTCTTGCACTCTTTTTTGTAGTTCCTCTTCACTAATTAATGTTTTAATCTTACTTATATTTTCCATTTTAAACCCCTTTTAGGATAATAATTTTCAAACCACTACCCTTTACAAATTATCGTACTCACATATTATACTATGTTTCACAAAATTTGACAATATCTTTCATTATTTTTAATAATTTTTTTTAATCATTATTACCGTTCATATCTAATTCAATAATCATTTCACGTTTTATTCCATTTTTATATATATTATGTTATAATATTGCTTATGTTTTAGAGGTGTCTAGTTTGTCCAATTCTTAAATACTAATTAGTATTTTTATTAAAACTATTTTTTACCTCTAGGAAGGATTGATTTTATACATGAAAAGCTATAAATTAGCTCTTGTCGGAGCTACTGGTTTAGTTGGTAGAACTGCCATTAAAGTTCTTGAAGAAAAAAATTTACCTATTTCTGAATATGTATTTTTCGCTTCAAAACAATCTGCAGGTGCTACTGTTCATTTATTAGGAAAGGATTATATTGTACAGGAATTAACTGAAGATTCTTTTGATTTTGGTTTTGATTTTGCAATTTTTTCTGCAGGTGGTGATACTGCAAAAAAGTTTGCTCCTATTGCCGCTTCAAAAGGATGTATTGTAGTTGATAATAGTAGTGCATTTAGAATGGATGATGATGTACCTTTAGTCGTTCCAGAAGTTAACTCTAAAGATTTAGAAAAGCATAAAAATATTATTGCAAATCCGAATTGTTCAACTATACAAGCTGTAGTTCCTCTTAAACCATTAGACGATAAATATAAAATTAAGAGAATAGTATATTCTACGTACCAAGCTGTTTCAGGAGCCGGAAAGCATGGAGTTGAAGATTTAGAAAATACATTAAAAGGTTTAGCTCCACAAAAGTTCCCTTATCCGATTGCTAATAATTGTCTCCCTCATATTGATGTTTTTATTGATAATGGATATACAAAAGAGGAAATGAAAATGATTAATGAAACAAGAAAAATTCTGCATAAACCAGACTTAAAAGTCACTGCAACAACAGTTAGAGTTCCTGTTATAAACTCTCATAGTGAATCTATTAATGTAGAATTTGAAAATGATTTTGACTTAGAGGAATTAAAATTATTCCTAAGAAATAGTCCTGGCATAGTTCTTCAAGATGATATTTCAAATAATATTTATCCACTTGCCACAAATGCTTCTGGATTTGATGATGTTTTTGTTGGAAGAATTAGACGAGATGAAAGCGTTCCTTTTGGAATAAATATGTGGGTAGTTGCAGATAACATTCGCAAGGGTGCTGCTTCAAATGCCATCCAAATAGTTGAAAAGATGCTTAACAATTTATAGTCGCTTTTAAAATCCGCTCCATCTTGCTGGATGATTTTGTTTTTCATGCTCGACTAAAGCACGCATTGAAAAACAAAACATCCACGTGGAGCTATTTTGTACTATTGTCACAAAGTAACCAAACGCAGTAGTTTAATATTTATTTTATTTGAATCCCTGAGTCTCCTTCTTTGGTATATCAAACGTGGGTTCAAATAAATATAAGAACCTCCTTTATACCTCAACACCATATTTAATTGTTCATCTGCTTTATCATTGTTTCACCAAATAAGGCATACCCTTGTTTTGGATTGTTGATAAGTACATGTGTTATTGCTCCTATAAATTTTCCATTCTGAACTATTGGAGCTCCACTCATACCTTGAATTATTCCTCCTGTTTTTTCTATTAATTCATCATCTGTTATCTCTATTAACATACTTTTATTATCTTCTGTATTATTTTTGTATATCTTTTTTATCTCTATATCATATTCTTTTCTTATTCCATCTTCCAATGCTAGAATTATTTTTGCTGGTCCCTTTTTTATTTCTTCTATTAGTGCAACTTCCATCTCTTCTGTATTATTTAAATCTAATAATGAAGTATAGTATACATTTCCATAAATACCAAACTGTGTATTTATATTAATACTTCCTATTACTTCATCTTCTATTAGTGAGCCCTTTATTTCTCCTGGTTCCCCTTCTATTCCTTTTTTTAATTTTGATATTCTTGCATTTGTTATACTACCACTTTCTACTGTTATTAAAGAATCTGTATCTACATCTACTATTCCATGACCTAATGTTGCTATTTTCCCGTTACTTGGATTATAGTATGTTGCTGTTCCTATACCAACTGCACCATCTCTTACCCATAATCCTATCTTGTATTCATTATTAGATGTTTTTATAGGTTCAATATTTGTTGTATATTCTTCTCCATCTCTAACATATTTTATTTCTATTTGTTTTCCTTCTGATGCATTAACACATTCTATTAATTGTTTTGTAGTTGTTACATTTATGTTATCGACAGAAACAATCAAATCTCCTTCTTTTATATTAGAACCTTCATATGGTTTTACTCCTCCTACTTCTGTCATTCCTATTACCAAAACTCCATCTGAATATATCTTTAACCCTACAATATTTCCAAGTGGTATTACTTTTGTATTTTCAACTACACTTACTTTTACATCTTTTAAATCTATTATATTAAATAAACTTAATGTTACAGTTTTCTCCTCTACTTTATTGTCAATATTAGAGGTTTGAATAACTGAATCACCTTTTTCTTTTATTGTTATTCCAAATATTTGCCCTAAATTTAATTTTTCATTTTCAAATATAACAATTCTTTCTGGAATTGATGTTATATTTGTTACATAACCTAATATTAGACATAATAAAATTAGTATTATACTTTTTTTAAAATTTTTTCTTATAAATTTCAAAATGGTCACCCTATCTTTAGGGTAACCATTTTTTTGAAATTTATTTTAAATTGTTTAAACATATTTCAATTTTTAAATTTCTACATTTACTTTTATATCTGATAATTTGAAATATCCTATACTACTACAATTATGACTATAATGGTCTGAGAAAAATCCGAATGTATTTGGATTCATTTGGCTAGCTGCAACAGGAATATCATATGTATTTGTACCTTTTGGACTTTCTACAGTTACTTTATATCCTGCATCTGTTATCTTTATATTCATTGTTCCTTTACTACTGCCTCCACTTGAACCTAAATCTATAGCTTGTATAAGCTCTAACGATTCTACATTAGTTCCATTATTTCTTTTATTATATCTAAATTTGAATATTGCCCCATCTTTTCTTGCACTTGAAGAGAATTTTCCTGCAAAGTTTACACTAAACATGTATCCTTCTAATGTATCGGATGTTTCTATTATATTAAACATTAAGCCTGCTGCATTAAAACTGTCTCCTCTTTGTACCTCATATTTAAAAGAAAATTCTGTAATTTTTGCAAATGTTGAATCTATTGTTGCCCAACAAGCACCTTTTCCTGGTCTTTTTGGGTTTCCAACCATTTCAACCTTAGATCCACTTTCTTCATCTTTTATTTCTATATTTGATATGCTTGTTTGATAATCCTTATTCCAACGTAAATTTCCTAAAGCAACTGTCCAAATTGCATATAAATCTACACTTTCTTCAAATACGTCCTTTGCTCCCGCATCATATGCTGCTACTGTTGAACTTGGATCTTTTGACCATCCTACACATCTATACTTTAGATATGGATCACTTGTTGTTGCTACTGGAATCTTTGTTGTTATTTGTGTCATTTCATTTGGCATTGCTTCTTGGTCTTCTGGCATGTTTGATACTCCTGTTATTATTCCTAGTGATACTGCTCTTGCTGGTACATTTTCGTGATATCTTATCATTATTCCTAAGTCTGCTGCTAGTTCTACATTTTGATAGTATCTTTCCCTTGCTAATGCTTCTTTATATGCCTTTACTTGAACGTTTTTTATATCTTTTTCTGCCTGTGTTGTTGCTGTTTTTGCTATTGTTCTTTCATAGTTTGCCTTATTTACTATACATTCATAACATGCAAGTTCTGAATTTTTGTTTAATGCTCTTGGTGTTGCCTGCTGATCATGTTGATAATAATATGTTATTGTTTTATCCTTATTTTCATTTGTTCTTAATGTATATTCTACACTTCTATACCCTGTATATCCTTCTTCTATATCTTTCGTTGTTATTTTTGTACAATATGGTCTATGATATAATTGAGATTTACAACTAAAGAATATTCCATCTGGGTCTACATAGTCTCTATTTAGTGAGCTTGTTGCTATTGCATAATTATTGTATGTTTTTAATCCTATTGGTACTCCCTGAAAAAATGCTATCATTGAAAGATTTTTAAATACTTGATCCCAATCTAATCTTGAAAGTACGGGTAGTTTATATTCATTTACACTATTTCTTGAATAATTTGATATTGATAAATTTAAGTTTGAATTTATACTATCTATCATTATGTTTCTTTTATGTTCCCATATTGTAGATCCTTCTACTTCCATATCATTTTCTTTTGTTATTACAAATATGTCTCTCAATGTTTCTGTTGCATTTTTGTATTGTTTTGTTTCTTCGTCATATACTATTTTTGTTTGGATTATTTCTCCTCCTAGTCTATTTTTCATCCAGTTTGTAAATGCATATGCTTCTACATAATAACTTATTGCACTGTAATCTACATATATTGGACTAAATCCAAACTTATATGCTGTTTCTTTAAACTCTGTGTCTATTATTTCTACTCCTGGTCCTACTTCTGTTACTTTTTTTGAATCCTCTTTTATTCCTATATACCATTTTCCTTTATCTCTTCCATTTAAGGCTTGGTATAATTTTTTATATGTACTATCACTTGTTAGTACTGATACTGATTTAAATCTACATCCATTATCTCCTGCTTTTATATCTTCTGAACTTGATAAAAAACTCTTTTCTCTATTATGATTTAATGTGAAAAATCTATCTGTTTCTCCATCATAATATAGCTTCTCATTTGTTATATCATATATATACATGAATGTACCTAATACATCCTTACCTGAATTATTCCTATATGATATTTGCTCTGTTAATATCTCTGGTTCTATATTTGAATCGAAGTATTTTGTTTCATCTATTCTTGTATTTACTGTTATTCCCTTCTCATCCTTTGCTCCTGGACTTACCGTAATTCGTGGCATTTTACATGTGGCATTATCAAAATATACTAAGTTTCCTTGCTCTTGTATATCTTTTACTCCATCTTTTCCATATATATATATTCTATTATCTAATGTATAATTTATTGTTACATTTACTGTTCCTTTTTTATATGTTCCTGAATATGCTATTTGATTACTTAATGAATGTTTATATGCCTTTTGGGCTTGTGCTGCATCTGTTGTAAATGTATAGTTTTTCTTTATCTCTTTTCCTGTTTCATCTACATATGTATAATTTGCATTTCTTACACTTGTTGCTCCACTTGCTGGTTTATATGCTACATCATTTAAGGCTCCACTTGCTGAATACTCTGTTGTTAATTCTGTTCCATTAAAGTATAACTGTACTCCCTGCTCTGTCTCTAATACGTCTGATACATATGCTGGTGAATAGATATAATACCCACTATACATCGTCACTGCTACTGCTGGCACATAGTTTACCATATATTCTTTCGATGTTCCTGATATATTTAAATTATTTGCTAAACTTGTTAAAAATGTATTTACACTTGCGGTTACATTTCTTCTTTCTTCTCCTTTTTTTTCTCTCCAGTTTACTGTATTTATCTCATATGCTCTTATTCCCTCTTTTACTGATGATGATAGTTTTGCATTATATTCAGATTGCTTTTTTAGGGTGTCTTCTTGCAACTTTAGATAATACCCTAATATCATCAATATTGGTAATATTATTACTAAAAATATTATTGCTAGGTTTTGTATTTTCATCCTTCAATAATCGTTCCTTTCGTTAATAAAATATTAGAAATGTATTTCTATTTTTGCTTCATCTAAAATATCTAATCCCCCTAATCTTATAGCCAAACTTTGTAATACCAGCCAATATCCTCTTGAATCCTTTGATATAAGTGAATCAAATTCACTCGTAATCTCTATTGTTCTATTAACAGGCCCTGTTATTTTCAATGTTAATGGATTTGCTTTTGAGATTTCTGTCACATCTTCTAAAAAAATCTTGCCATCTTCTGAGTGTACTGTTTTTTCTTCATCTGTAGTAATTTCTGATTTAACTTCATTTAATATTCTCATTAAACCATTAGCATCATTTACTACTATACTATATTTTGAAGGGTTAAGTACCATAGAATTTAATACATCTGTACTTGTTTGCATTCCTATACCAACAGCATAAACTGTTGCGCCTTGCTCAATAATTAATTTGTTTGCATAACCACTCATATTTCCATTATGTGTTATACAATATGAACTATTAAAAGCTTTTTGACCATCTGTCATATATATTACAACATTTGGATTGTCATTTATGTCCTTGTTTCTTTTTATACATTTCAAAGCATCTTCAAACCCTAAGTCATAATTTTCATATGATTGGAAAGCTGGATTATATGAATATAATTTCGATTCATAACCAACTGTTAAAAAAGTATTTACTTCTCCTCTTGTATTTAATCCTGGATTTGTCATTATTTGAGATGTTGTTCCAAAACACACTACATTTATTATTGGATTTTTAGGTTTACTTGTTTCTGGTAGTTCTATCGCTTGTAAAAAAGTTTTTACACTGCTTCTAACCATTCCCATTCTACTACTTGGTCCATCTCCCATACTTCCTGTACAATCTATTACAAATGTTACATTAGCTGATATAGTTTCAGTATTTGTTATATATATGGTTATATCCTTATTTATTGGCTTTGGATATACTGTTTTTCCTCCTGGAGTTCCCAATTCTATTGTTTCATCTCCACTATTAGATACAAGTGCAGCTGATGACGCACTTATTGTATATGCATCCTTTCCAATTATTTTATAAAACATATTTTTAAATTGTGTTCCAATTGTTACATTTGTATTTTTTACAGTCACTATAATATAGTCATCTTTCTTTAAATTGTATTCTCCATTTTCACCTTTGTTTATTTTCTCTGCTATTTTACTTGTTATATTTTCTGTATATACTGAATAATATAAGTTTTCTCCTTTTATTGTTTTATCTGTAGTTACTGTTTTTCTTTCTGGGTTATCATCTAGCACTTGTAATTCAATTTGTATATCAAAACTATTTCCTGTTGCAGTAATCTTTTGTACTAAATCATTATAATCAAATTGAGTTACTTTTCCTTTTTCTGATATCGTATTTACAAAATCAGCCAATGCTGTTTCTACTGTTGTTTGTGCTATTTCATCATGTTGACTTGCTATTGCTACTACTGGGAAAATGAACATTATTAAGACTGCTAAAAATATTCCTATTATCTCCATTAGTGTATCTGTCATAAAAAAACCTCATTCACTTTTTATTTTTTATAATATATATGGGCTTGTTTTATACAATGCCCATATTTTTAACTTTATTTAGTTTTATTTCACTCCTGTTACTGAAACTAAGGCAGCAGCATTTACATCTATAGTTGCTGTTCTCTTTCCTACTATTTGATAGAAAAATTGTTGTAATTGTTTTCCTAATGTTACATTTGTATTTTTTACAGATACTATAAAATAGTCTCCTTTTTTTAACATATATTGCCCATCTGAATTTAGAGTACCTAAAATTGTATTATTATATTCTGTATGGCTTATATTTTCTCCTATTACATTTAATGCTGTTGTTGCTGACCCCTTTACACCTGGATTATCTCCAAAAACTTGAACTTGCATGTCTATTTCAAATTTATTTCCTGTTGAATCTAATGCTTGTACAAATTCATTATAATCTTCAGAAGTAATTTTCCCTTGGCTAGCTTCCTTGTTTACAAATTCTTCAACTAACGCTTTTGTTGCACTCTCTGCAATCTTATCATTTTGATTTGCTGTAAATACACTTGGTACCATAAACATTAGTATAAGTATTGTTGTAACTGTTATAATTGTTATTAATGTGTTTGACATATTATTTTACCTCCATTTTTAATTATTTTCGTGTATATGTTACAATAACTTTATTTTCTCCTTGTGTAATTTGTAATTTTGTTCCATCGTCTCCCATTACATATTCTCCTCCAAGGCTTCCTTTGTTAGTTACTTCTACAATATTTTCATAATATGTATCTCTATCATTTAGTTGTTCATTTACAAAATTTATTAAATAATTAGCATTTGCAACTTCATTTGTGTCTATTACTGTTTTTACTCCATTTCTTATTTCAGTTACTTTTCCTGTATAATTAAATATGTATTTTTGTGTTGAACTTTTATTTATAATTATAAAGGTATCTGTTTGTTTTTTAAATAGACTTGCTATTATGGCATCTTTACTTACTTCTCTTCCTTTTTTTTGTTCTACACTTTCTACCCATTCATAATAATTGGTTTTGTCTGAGTACCATAATATACTGTCTGCTGCATCTTTTGCATTTGTGAAAGAGTGCATTGTTATGGATAGTGCTACGACAAATACAAATACTGCAAAAGCTAACTTTAAGGCATCTGCTGCATTTTCCACAACGTATCCCTCCTCCTTCAATTAAAAAATGAGTTATCCTCAACCTAAAGTATAATTTTTGTATTATGCTCTAGGTTCAGGATAAGCATATAGCTTATCCGAATTTTATTTTAGTTATATTATTCGCTTTTACTTTCCGCTTTTACTTTCTGCTTTTATATGTATTGTTCCTATATATCCAGTATCAGCATAGTCAACATCTACTGTGTATTTTGTAGATGATTTTAATTGTCTATTTATATCGCTAGGATCTAATGTGATTGGATGATCAGGATCATTAGCATTGCTAGAGTTTACTGCTGAAACTAATGAACGAATTTGACTAGCAGATTGTCCACTTCCTACATATGGTGTAAATTTTGAATTAAATGTTCTTATTGCCATATCTGCTGCACTTTTTGAAACAGAATCTGTTGTATCGTCTGTTGAATTCATAATTAAAACACCCACACTTATTAGCAAAATTGAAATTAATATAGCACCTGCTATAATTAACGCCTTTGACGCATTTTCCATTTGCTTTCACCTCCTTAGTATCTTTATCATTATTTTTTTCTTTATTTGTAATCTGGAAATTTCTTTGCCAGAATGTTAAAAACATAATTAATAATTTTATTATATCATATTTTGTATCTTTTTCAAATATTTTGTCTATTCTTTTTGTTTATTTTTCTAGATTTTTTTAATATTCTAATTGTTCAAAAATCATCTTACTCACTTTGCCAGTTTTTCTGTGATATTCAATAGATGTACATTTAAATTTTATCAAATTAAAATTTTTTAAAAATTGGTTCATATCATGATTATTTATTTCTTCCATTGTATATGTCTTTTCTACTGTAATCATTTTCAATTCAATTTTTATACTGTCCTTGTTATTATCAATATAATATCCTTTTTCATCTTTTTCTACACCATTTTTTTCATTCTCATTTATTGCTTTATTCATAAGAGATGTAACATCTGTTCCGTATATTTCTTTTCCTAAATAATATTCATATTCCTTATTGCCCTTATGTACTGCTTCAGTTGTTGTTTTTAAATTCATAGCTAGTCCAATTGCTGAAATTAGCATTATGAGTATGGGTATAAATATTAACAGTATTAATTTTTTCATACACTCCTCCAAATCTAACTAAAGCATATTTAATTTTCTTTGAATGCAATTTCACATATTTTTCCTTCTTCATCATATTTAATAGAATCTGTTACATATGAAAAAGTATTTTGTTTTCTTGTTCCACTAGCATCTTTAACTGTTGTGACTATATGATCACTCAAAAATTGTGTTATTTTTGCCTCATCCCAAGCTGTTAGATTGTTATTACCTGTTACTGCTCCAGTTTTTGTTTTTACAAATACAGCTATAGCATTATCTCTTTGTTGAGATAAACTAACTAGTGATACAATTTCTTGTGCAACAACATTTGTTCTTCCTTCATATACTTGAAAAGTACTATTGTATTTATTTAATTCTACTGTAGACCACCTTGTTGTTATTGCCTCTGCTGTGTCACTATGTGAAATGTAAATTGTTACTCCTATTGATAAAATTAGTATTGCTAATAAAACTCCACCTGCAATCAATAATGCTTGTGTTGCATTCTCCATACCACCAAATCCTTTTTATTTTCTAATAAATTTAAACGTCATACGATCTACATATCCTGTATTTTCATTATAATGTATTTCTTCACATCTAAATATTGAAAGTTTATTTTCCACTAGTTCAGTATTCATATCTATTCCATTAACATATATTGTTACATGATAAGGAGAATTATCACCAAATTCATGATTAACTTGTGCAGCTTTATTAACCACTGTAAGAACATCTGAACCATACATTACTTTTTTGTTGTATGCCTCCCATTCAGCATTCCAATTATTTATTTCTGCTTGTACTTCCTTGCTATCTTTAGCTTCCTCCATTCGTTGTATATTTCCAAACATAGCAACCATTAAACTTAAGGTTACTAATGCAAGTAATATTCCACCTGATATTAATATTGCTTTTGTTGCATTATCCATATCTTTCTCCTTTTATAATCCTGTTTGTAACATTGCAAATGTGTCTCCCATTGATGATAATCCTATTATAATTAATGGAGCAATTAAGTATCCTACGAAAAGAATTACCATTGGTGCAAATCCTATTACCTTTCCATACATACCTTTTCTGCTTATTAATCTTTGGTTTGATTCTTCTCTCTTTGCTTGATAATATTCTCTTTCATTATCTAATTCATCAAATGCCTCAGAAATTGGTATTTTTTCAACTGCTGATTGCATACTTTCAATTATTCTTATTAATTGTGGAAAAGCTATTTCTTCTTTTAATTGTTCTAACGCTTCCCATGCTCCAGCTTCATAATTATTAACACATTTTGTAATTGGTTCCCTAAATATATTTGAATATCTTTCAATCCATTCTAACATCATTTCAACATTTACTCTCTCAATTTTCATTAGCATTAGTATAATTGTTTGATATTCCATTACTTCATTTTCCATTTCAAGCTTCCTCAATGTTTTCTGGAACATTAGTAACCATACTGGAACACAGTATCCTACATATCCAAACATAAATGCTAATAATAATTCAAACCATTTAAAGCCTTCATTATTAATTATTCCCAATTTACTATGAATTTTTTCTGCAGCAAGTTGTATTTCTGCATCTGTTGATTCTGCATAAAATTTTGAATTTTTATGTATATATGATGATATTTCTTCTACCGTTATTTTTTTATTTCCTTTTAGTTCTTTTATAATAAGGTTTTGTGCTTCTGTAACCAACATTCCCTTCTTTTCATCAGACTCTGATAGAGAACCTAACGCATTATAATCTGCTGTTGGCTCAGTATACACATAATCTACTGCTGTTTTATGTGCAAAGCTAAATAAAAACATTGTTACTATTGCAGTTGCTATACATATAACTATCTTATTTACATAGAAAGTTTGCATTTTTTGCTTATATGCAGCTTCCTTCATCAATTTTGTCAGTACCCTATGTTGTTTAGTATTTTTCTTTGGTATAAATAAGTCTATTGCTTTTTTAGCTATTGGGTTATTGTATAGCTTCATTTGCCATACTTTATTTGGATCTTTATATTCATTTTTTATAGAACCTGTATCTTTTATTTTTCTTATTAATATGTATGAAACAAATGTTAAAATTAATAAAGCAATTTGTACATATAATCCCAATTTTCCTTCATAAAATTGCTTTGTAAATCCGAAATTACCTACTGCCCAATTTTTAAGTGGTGACATAAACAAAACTGGTATAATTGCAATTATAGATAAACTCTGAAATACATAATCTAATTTGTCTCTTTTTAATATTTCCATTTGCATTTCTTGTGTTATATTATTTAAATTTTTTAAGTATAGTGATGAACCATTATCTAATGTTCTATCACCAAATTCTCTTGTTAAATATGATACTCCCGCAAATTCTTTTAAGTAACTGTTTGGAGCTACATCGTAATACTTTTCAAGTTCACTTTCTGGATCATCAGAAATTAATATTTCATATATTTTTTGCCCTTGTACAGATACTTCTAATTCGTCATTTTGTGAAACTTCATATATGGCTTCTTCTACCATGTTGTATTCATGATAAGCATGTCTTATTTCAGCAAAGAAGTCTACCTGTTGTTTTAATAATTTTGTATCTAATTTATCTATTGTACCTGTCATCAAAGTTTCTGTTAAGAATACTTCCATTAAAAGTAATATTACTCTTAGTAGCATATCTCCCTTTGTAAGCATTAATACGATTAATGTTAATGGAATTACAATACATATTGCCTTTGTTATTATTTGTGATGCTTGCTTTCTAGTTTTATACTCATCCTGCATATGTATGATTTCTAGTTTTCTTCTTATTTTCTTTAAGTATCTTTTTAGAAATGGTATTTTATTATATGTATTATATAACTTTTGGTATATTACATCTGCTGAATAATTCTTGCTTGATGTTCCCTCTCTTAGTTGTCTTATTCTTTTTCTATCACCTTTATCAAGTGCTTTTCGGATGATTAAATATGCAATTATAATTGCAACAAATCCTCCTCCAGCTATACCCATCAAGTAAAAAATTGCTTGATTACTCATTTGGCTTTTCACCTCTTAACTTTTAGTTACTTTTTTTGCTGTTTTTCCCCAGTTTCTTTCAATGAATTTATCGAATTCAACTGCATCTGTTTCATTCATATTATTTCTCATTTCTTTTATGTTTTGATCTGAAAGTTTATTTGTTAGTACATATGTGTCATTATGATATTCCATTACATTTTGATATTTATACATTTCTCTATTAGTAACTTTATGGAAGTATCTTGTTGCATTATCCATAAATTTCTCAATCTTACCTTCCATTGTTTTTTCTTTTCTATAATCATATGTATAATCTTCATTATCTTCAATTGGAATACATTCTGTTACTCTTTCAATATATCTTCTTCCTCTAAAGTCTTTTACTAAATGTATATCAAAGTTTAATACACTTACAACTTGTTCTTCTGCTGTTTTTTCATCTGAGAAAGCACCTGTTCTTAACATTGAGTTTCTAAGTGCTGTTATTAAGTTTGGAAATGTCTTAGCATGGTGAGTAAACAATGTAAACTTAGATGCAACCTGTGCAGATTGTATCATCCAAGATGCTACGGGGTCTGTTGCAACCTCTCCGGATTATATTAACACTACCATCAGTTTTCTTTTGAACGTCCAAACATTGTTGTCCTGATATTGTTTCAGTTTCACGCATTGATAATATATTTCTTGTTGGATAAATTTTTCTTAAATGTAACTCGAATGCTGTTTCTGTAATACGCAAGTTCATTGTATCATATATATTTTCTATCATACCCATAAGCATTGTTGTCTTACCACAACCTTGCTCACCAGTAAGTGATATTACTCTGGCACCTTTTACTAGATATTTTAAAAGGTCTATTGCATTTTCTTTTCCTTCTACTGTAATTATTTGTTCTAGAGTTGCTCTCTTAACGTCGAACTTTCTTACGAAGAAAGCCCATGTTTCTGACATGCTTGGTCTAACAACAACTACTCTGGAACCGTCTTTCATTTCATTGATTTTATAACCATTTGTATCTGATAACTGTCCTGGGTTGTTATATTTATATATATTTTGACATACTCTCTTTAGCTCACTTTCTTTTCCAAATGAAAGGAATGCTAATCTTATAGATTTACCTTGGAAGAATATCCAAATACTATCACAAGCTCTTGGTACTTTGTTTTCAGATATCTGTGATAAATAATCTCCATCAGTTTGTGCAACTTGACTCAAGAAACTCTCTGGAAGACCAGATACACCACCAGATACACCATCTATGTTCATATCTCTTACTTCATCTATACTACTATACCCTTTATAATGTTGATAAATTCTTTGTGTTACTACTGATAATTTATCTGCAAAATCAAGTGTAAAGTTTTCTTTTTCATATATATCATCTATTTCTTGTGGAGTTATAACATATGAAGGCTTTGAATCTCCCTCTAAATATTTTTCAACTGCTAAGTTATATTTTTTTATCATTTGAGTTAAAGACTCATATCCAAATTCTTTTTTGTACATGTGCATTATTATGTCAAATTTATCTTGCGCTGTAAGTAAAGATGGTATATCAAATGAAATGGCTTTTGATATATTAATTTCATTTACTCCATATTCTTTATATAACAAATCATATATTAATTCTTTAACATATTTTTTATCATTTACATCTCCATATGTACAGCCTTTTAAAGCTTTCCTCAATTCATATTTTTTCGCTTTTCTTCTTTTTAATTCTTCTTCTGATAATCCTATATCATATAAATTTACTTTAGTTATTTCATCTAATCTATTCTTTATAAATTCCATCATAGCATCTATAGTATATGATTTTTCATCTACTACTTTTTCTTCAACTTCTGCATTTTTATTTTTTCTTACAGCATATACGACCAATATTGCTGCTACTATAATAACTGCAAGCATTAAAATTATATTCATTATTCAGGATTCCTCCTTCTTTTTACATTTGAGTTTGCATTTGATTTTGCATTTGCAATTCTTTAAGTCTATATATCATTTTTTCTGAAAACTCTTCCATTGAGTTTACCAAATTTGCTTGTGGATGTGTTGGTTTTAGCTTTCTATATTGTGTAAAGAAATCAGCTAATCCTCCTTCATTAGCACTTTCAAAAAATAAAGTGTTATAAGGAATTCCAACTATATCTTTTACTCTATATGTTCTTTCTACATTTTTTGTATTAAACTTAGAATTTCGATCATATCGTCCCATTAAAAACATTGCATTGTTTTTATTTAGTAAATTATTGGTTTGTTGAATATTTATAAGTTCTTTAATTATTTTTTCTCTTTGTGTTATACTAACTACGACTAAACTTGATTCTCCAATTACTTCCTGAACAAATGGTTCTTCTATACTTCCATCTAAATCTACAAAAACCAAATCATATGCTTTCTTAGCTATTTTTATAATATTTTTCATATATGCTTTTTGTTTTTCATATGTATCTCTTAAAATATTTCCATCTGTCAATACTTCAAGTCTATCTTTGAAAACAGCTCTTGTGTAGTTTGTAATAACTTCTGGTGTTGCTTTATTACTTGATATTGCTTTTATTAATCCTGTTATACCTGTTTCTAAATCAGTTTGTTTCATACCTGTAGTCTGCTTCCAAAAGCACTCTTCTAAAGTTGGATCATTGTGTTTTGTATTTATTAATAAAATTTTATAATTATGCTCTACTGTTAATTGCGTTGCAATTCCTGCTAAAGATGTTGTTTGGGCTGTCTCAACTTTTCCATTGCCCCAAAATGTTACAACAGACATTTTTTATCCCCTCTCTACTTCATGTTATATATTTTTAAACATTTTTTTAACTGAACCAAGTTTAATTTCTGGTGCAATCTCTTCTACTAATTGCATCAATCCATCTTTATATGGTAAACTAAGCTCTCTAAAGCTTATTCTTGCAGACCTTTGATTTTCTATAATAATAGACTCATCTCCTGCATCAAATGGGAAATATATTTTTCCCTTATTCCATTCAATTGCATAGTAGAAAGACAAAAAGTTCAAATATTCTTCTTCTGTTTTTTCCATATGCTTAGAAAATAATATTTTTGACATTTTTATTTTTTGTTTGTCTTTGCCTACTATTTCTAATCCTCTTTTAAGTGAATAATCATCAAATCCTGTTACAAAATAATTCATATCATTATTTTGAATATCCATGTCTTTTATTTTTTCATTTTGATCTATATCTATCAATATAAAATCATAATCTAATTCTTGAACTCCTGAATAATGTTTAATTTCATCTATTGTTTCAAAACCAATTGCAACATCAATTCCTTCATGTGATGTTATATAGCATCTACTAGGAGATATCGCAGGTATAGTATATCGTGATTTTTGTAATATTGTTGTATCAATTACTAACACTTTTAATCCAGATTCTACAAAAATTTTTGAAAGATATATTAACATGTTAGTTTTGTCATATGCTCCTATAAAACCTATCTTTTTCAAGTTTTTTCCTCCCTATGTATACTTTTGTTCAATTGTATTAATATCCTGACATTCCTGATAAGTATTCTTCTCTTGCTGCTTTTGCTGCTTCAATTTGTTTTTGTATTCCTGCTTCTACATTTATAGTTCTTTCATCATTATATTCTTGTAATTGTCCATTAATATTGTTCCTTATTTGCTTATTCTTTTCATCTGAATATCTTGAATTAAAATCTTCTTTAGCTTCCTTTAATATATTTGGACTATATACTAACAAATATGATGCTTCTGGTGTTGGTATATATGTTGCAGTAATAACTCCATGATCTTCTGGAACTACTTCTGTTGAGTATTTAGCTGCATAAAGGTTTGCTGATGGCATTATATATGCTTCAACAATAGCACTATTCATCATTATTATTTCTTCTTCTGTTAATTCTAATGTTATTACATTTCCATTTATATCTTTTACAACTTTGTTTACTAAAACAGCTAAATCTTGTCCACTTGCAAATGCTATTCTTATGTCTATAGTTTCTCCTATATCAAGCATTGTTGGAAGTGTTACCATATTGTATTCTACTAATCTTAGTGATTTATCAACTGTCTCAAGTTTAGTTAATACAGAATCACTTAGAATAGTTCCTGCTTCTAAATCAATTTTTGCTATTCTTGCATCTCCTAAACCTATATCTATAGTTTTTTGTGTTCTTTCATCGTATTGTTCAGCTATTTTCTTGTCAGAAGGAAGACTTGTAACTGGCAATGTTACTTTTTGTAGCATTGTATTACTAATTTCATTTCCTGATTTAACACTTCCTTTTAATTGATATACTGTCGCATATGTAATCCCTTCTTCAGCTTTTTTATCATCTAACATTGGTTTTACTGCAACCATAAATAGTAGCGCTCCTATTAATAAAGCTACTAATAACATTACTATCATTCCTATAAGAAATGAATTTCTTACTTTTCTTTGCATTGGGTTTGATGGCATAACGCAACTCCTCCTATTATCATTTTATTTAATTTTTATTTTACAACAAAAATATTAAAAAAACAACATTTTTTTGAATTTGTAACATGATTGTAATATTGCTGTAATATTAAGTTTTTTGTCAAAAATTTCTAGTTTATTTTTTGAATTTTTGCACATTCTAAATATTGAAAAAGCTTTGAATTGCTTTTCAAGATAATTTCATATTTCTAGGAGGTGAAATGAAAATGGCAAACTCAAATTCAAACAGAACATTAGTACCAGAAGCTAAAGACTCTTTAAACAAGTTCAAATATGAAGTAGCTAGCGAAGTTGGTGTTAATTTAAAAAACGGATATAATGGTGATATATCTGCAAAAGACGCTGGAAGAATCGGTGGTAACATGGTTAAAAAAATGATTCAAAAAGCTGAAAGTCAAATGTTAAGTAAATAGTTTTATTTGCTTTATATAATATAAAACTCCCTTATAGTAATTTACATACTATTCGGGAGTTTTATATTATTATTTTCTAATTGATTATTCATAATTTAATTTTTTATTGTTGCCCTGTATAGAAATTTTTTTCTGCACTATATATTAGACTTCCAGCAGGTGTCTTTACAGTTACTTCGTAACTTTGCCCATTAAATTTCCCTGTCAAAAATCCTCTTGATTTAAGTCCATCTATTCCTATCCATGTATTCACTACAATTTCGGTCCCAATGTTACCTACAATATTAGTAACTGTATATTCAGAAAATCTATCTACATACTGATTTTTATAGTTTTCTACATCTAAATATATATTGTCTTTCAAAATGTAATCTCTATTAGCTGAATATTTATAAATTTTTCCATTCACTGCAAACTCTTTATTGGATCCTATGCTTAATAATTGTTCTGCATTTGTTATTGGTACAACTTCTGTACTTGCCGCAAAATATTTCTGATAAATTGTCTCTCTATTTTCTAAATCCTTTTCATATAATTTTGCAGTTTCTTTCTTTATTTCTGCTTGTGCTTGTATTCTGTTCTGAATTATAACAAATGAACTTAATAAAAATGCAAGCATAAAAATTACTGTTCCTAATGTTACCAATGCTATTGCGCCTTTTTGATTTTTCATTTGTTTCCCTCTCTTTCTCCGAGCTTTTTTGTAGAATATAGTATTGTTAAAATCCTCTATTCTTATATTTTTCTCTTTTTGATTTGCTATTTGCTTGTTGAGCCAAAGCCTCCTTTTCTTTCTTCTGTTGCATTATCATTATCAGATATTAAAAATTTTTGAAAGATTCCTTGTCCTATTGTTTCTCCTTTTTTTATTTGAATATCTTCTTCTTTTATATTATAGAATGAAAACATGATATGTCCATCATTATCGGGATTTCCATAGTAATCGCTATCTATTACTCCTATGCTATTTGCCATTATCAAGCCTTTTTTTCCTGGATTTGAACTTCTATTTGCTAAAATTAACACTTCGTCAGGCTCCATATATGACTTTATTCCTGTTTTTACTAGTGTTGGTTTTGCTCCCTTTTTAAAAGTTGGTATGATTATATCTTCTGCTGCTTCAAAGTCATATCCTGCTGAACATTTAGTTTTTCTTACTGGTAGGTTTATACTACAATTTTCAAATCCTTTTGCTATTTCAAATCCTCTTTTTCTTTCCATTTTTTTCAAATCCTTCCTATTCTCTTATTTTTCTTATTATTTCTTCTATTGTCTTTTGTTCCTGTTCCCCTGTTTCCATGTTTTTCATGGTTAGTTTTCCAGTTTTTATTTCATCTTCTCCTATTACTATTACGTATGGAATTTTTAATTTATCTGCATATTTAAATTGAGTTTTCATTTTTTTATTATCAAAATAAATTTCAGTATTAATTCCATTTTTTCTTAAAGTATTAGCTGTTTCTATTGCTGGTTTTAAATCTTCTGTCATTGATATTACTAAAACTTCTGATATTGATTTTTTGTCGGCTTTTATTAATCCTATATCATTAAGCACAAAAAATAATCTTGTTAATCCTATTGATATTCCTACTCCTGGTAGTTTTTTATCTGTATAATATCCAGCTAAATCGCTGTATCTTCCACCTGAACAAATACTTCCTATCCCTTTGTGTTCATTCAAAAAAGTCTCATATACTGTTCCTGTGTAATAATCCAATCCCCTTGCTATACTTATGTCTATATCAAAGTACTGTTCTGGAACATTAAATAATCTGATATAATTTATAACCTCTTTTAGTTCTCTTACACCTTCTCTAAACATTTCATTTTTTACATCTAAGGCTTCTAATTTAGATATTTTTTCATCTTTTGTTCCATTAATTCTTATGAATTCAACTATCTTTTCTGATTTTTCTTTTGATATTCCTAGTTCTACTAACTCGCTTTTTACATTGTCTTCTCCAATTTTCTCTATTTTATCTATTATTCTCATTATATTTACAGCATCTTCTTTTTCATTAAGTTCTTCAAAAAATCCTGTTAGAATTTTTCTGTTGTTTATTTTTATTTTAAAGTTTTGTAATCCTAATTCTTTGAAAGTTTCATAAATTATACTTGGAATCTCCGCATCATTTATTATATTTAATTCTCCATCTCCAATTACATCTATATCACATTGATAAAATTCTCTAAATCGTCCTCTTTGTGCTCTTTCTCCTCTATAAACTTTTCCTATTTGATATCTTCTAAATGGAAAACTCAAATTGTTTGCGTATAATGATGCATATTTTGCCAAAGGAACTGTCAAATCAAATCTTAGAGTTAAATCACTATCTCCTTTTGTAAAACTATATAATTGTTTTTCAGTCTCTCCTCCTGCTTTCGCTAAAAGTACGTCTGTACTTTCTATTATTGGTGTATCTATTGGTAAAAAACCAAACCTTTCATATGTTTTTTGAATTTTTTCCTTCATTTGATTAAATAATACTTGCTCATTTGGTAACAATTCCATAAATCCTGATAATGTTTTTGGTTCTGTTTTTTGCATATTTTCCTCCTTTTTATTATAATTCACAGTCAGCTTGTTTAATTTGGTTTCAAGTGAATATTCATTTTTTAATAGCTTTTTTACAACAAGATAGAACAAATCCCATCAAGTAACTGTGAATAGTAACTTCATTATATTATTCCCATTCTTTCTGTTTCATCTCTAAATATATTGGTTTTTCTTCTTGTATCATTGTAGATTTACCATGTCCTGGATAAACAATTGTATCCTCTGGTAAAGTCATCAGTCTGTCTGTTATAGAATGTATTACATTTTCAAAACTGCTTGTTGGTAAATCTGTTCTTCCCCATGTTCCTCTAAATAAAGTATCTCCTGAAAATAGTAGTTTTTCTTTTTCACAGTAAAGACATATGCTACCATTTGTATGACCTGGTGTATATATAACTTTAAATTCCATTCCATCTATATGCAATAAATCTCCATCATTAAGTCTCGAATCTGCTTTAACACTTATATTTTCTAATCCTATATAATAGCATAAATTTATTTCTGGTTTTTGTAATCCTTCTGCATCTTCACGATGTACTAATATTTTCCCTCCATATTCTTGTTTTATCTGCTCGGCTCCATTAATATGGTCTGCATGACAATGAGTTAATAATATATATTTAAGTTTTACATCTAGTGCTTCTATCATTTCTCTTAGTTCTTCTGTCATACATCCTGGATCTATAATCATTGTTTCTTTAGTATGTTCATCTTGAATTATATAACAATTTTCTCCAAGCATAGTTCCTACATCAACCTTTATTCTCTTTAGTATCATTGCGTTTTCCTTCCTAACTTATTTTTTTCTCGTAACTTCATACACACTGTCAATTTTTCTTATTTGCTTAACTACTTTATTTAATTGTTCAGTATTTTGAACTTCTACTGTTACATATATTGTAGCAATTCTATCTCTATTTGTTCTTGTATTTACACCCATTATATTTACTTTTAAATTTGTTATTTCTTTAACAACATCTGCTAAAAGTCCTGTTCTATCATTTGCCAATACTTCTATATCTACATTATATACTGTTGGTGCTTTGTCTTCATACCATTCTACTTCTATAATTCTTTCTTCTTCTGACAATAAATCTTCTATATTTGTACAATCCTTTCTATGTATTGATACTCCCCTTCCTTTTGTTACATAGCCTATTATATCATCTCCTGGAACTGGATTACAACACTTTGAAAATTTTACTAAGCAATTATCTACACCTTTTACAATTACTCCTGATTTTGGAGCCTTTGGTTTTCTTGTTTTTTCTGTTATCAATTCTTGAATTTTTTCTTCTATTACAGCTTCTTTATGTTCTCTTTTATATTCTTCCAATAATCGTGTCAAAATCTTATTTGGTGATATTCCACCAAATCCTATATTAGCATACATATCTTCTATAGTGTTGTAATTGTATCTATTTAATACTATCTGTATCCATTCCGGTTTCAATAATTCACTATGTTGCATTCCTAATTTTTTAATTTCTTTATTTAGTATTTCTTTACCCTTTTCTATATTTTCTTCTCTTTCAGTTTTTTTAAACCATTGCTGAATTCTTGTTTTAGCACTTGAGCTCTTTACTAATTTTAGCCAATCTCTGCTTGGTCCTTTAGATGTCTCTGATGTTATAATCTCTACTATGTCTCCACTTTTTAGTGGTGTTACTATTGGCATCATCTTGCTATTTATTTTGCATCCTACCATCTTATGTCCCACTTCTGCATGTATTGCATATGCAAAATCTATTGGTGTAGAATCCCTTGGTAATGTTTTTATTTCTCCAACTGGCGTAAATACATAAACCTCATCTTCAAACAACTCTGTTTTTAATGTTTTCAAGAATTCATCTGGATCTTGCATCTCTTTTTGCCATTCTAAGGTTTCTCTAAGCCATGCCAATTTATCATCTTGTACTATAACATTTGATTTTTTAAATCTATTTGCTTCTTTATATGCCCAATGTGCTGCTATACCAAACTCTGCAATCTTATGCATTTCCCATGTACGAACTTGAACTTCAAATGGAGTTCCATTTGGTCCAAGTAAAGTAGTATGTATTGACTGATACATATTTGGTTTTGGTACAGATATATAATCTTTAAATCTTCCAGGCATAGGTGTATATAAATCGTGAACTACACCTAATGCTGCATAACAATCTTTCACAGAGTTTACTATTATGCGAAGTGCAAATAAATCATAAACTTGGTCTATAGTAATATTGTCTCTTTGCATCTTTCTATATATACTATAGAAATGTTTTGCTCTCCCTGTTATTTCTGCAACAATTTTAGCCTTTTTAAGTTCTTTGCGTATTTCTTCTGTTATATTATCTATAAATTTTATACGTTCTTCTCTTTTTTTCTCTATACTTAGCACTAATTCCCTATATTCTTCTGGGTATAAATATCTAAATGCTAAATCTTCAAGTTCCCATTTTAGAGAATATATTCCCAGTCTGTTTGCTAATGGTGCATATAATTCCATAGTTTCTTTGGCATTTGCTATTTGCCTATCTCTTTTTAGACTTGATAATGTTCTCATATTATGCAATCTATCTGCTAATTTTATTAGAATTACACGTATATCTTTCCCCATTGCCAAAAACATTTTTCTATAATTTTCTACTTGTTGTTCTTCTATTGTTACATATCTTATCTTACTTAATTTTGTTACTCCTGCTACCATATCAGCAATTTCTTTACTAAATATTTTAATAATATCTTCATTCGTTGCTGGTGTATCTTCTACAACATCATGTAACAGTGCTGCGCAAATTGTTGCATCATCTAATTGCAAATCTGCCAAAATATATGCTACAGCTAATGGATGCACTATATAATCTTCACCAGAAACTCTTTTTTGTCCCTTATGATGTTCTTCTGCATATCTATAGGCTTTTAAAATTAGATTTGTATTATATTTTCTTTTATTTGATTTGAGTTTTTTCATCAAATCGTTTATTGTTTTTTCTTCTTGCATAGGCAACACTAATCCCTTCGTTCTATGTCTTGATTGATTTCATTATATCTTTTAAATTCATTTGTATTGTTTCTATTCCATTAAATTTATTTATTTCTAAAGTACCTACTATATCAACCTTATCTCCTATTAAAAACTCTTCTGCCATATCTCCTATATTGAATCCAATTGCATTCAATATAAAATTTCCATCTCTTAAATTTAATTTTAAATGTTTTCCTTCTGATAGCGTTCTTATAGAATCTACTTTTAGGTTCTTATATATAAATATTGGCTGTTTATTTTGTTCTCCAAATGGTTCTAATAAATTTATCTGTTCTATAGCTTCTTTTTCAAGATCTTTTTTTGTAACTTGACTATCTATTTTTATAACTGGTTGTATTTCTTTAATATCATTTTCCTCTGCAATTTTTTCAAATTTTTGCTTAAATAATCCAAATTGTTCTTTTGTTACAGAAAGTCCGATTGCCATCTCATGCCCACCATATTTTTCCAAAACATCTGTACAATTATTCAATGCTCCATGTAAATCGAATCCTGGAATACTTCTTCCTGACCCCTTACCTTTTTCTCCTTCAAAACAAATTAAGATTGTTGGTTTGAAAAATTTTTCTGTCACCTTTGAAGCTACTATTCCGATTACACCATGATGCCAATTATTTGATCCTAAAACAATTGTATTTTTTTGTATCATGTTTTCCTTTTTTATTTCATCTATAACTTCCTCATATATTTTCTTTTCTGTTTCTTGTCTTTCTAAATTATATTCATTTAGTTTCTGTGTAATATCTTTTGCTTCTTTATTATCTTCTGTTAAAAAGAGTTCTAATGCTTCCATTTGTTTTCCCATTCTTCCTGAAGCATTTATTCTTGGAGCTATTCCAAATGATATAGCTGATGAATTTATCTCTTTACTTCCTGATGCTATTATCAATTCTCTAAGTCCTATGTTTCTTGTTTGTTTTATTAATTTTAATCCTAGTGTAGCAATTGTTCTATTTTCATCTACTAATGGAACAATATCTGATATAGTTCCAACACAAACTATATCCAAATATTTTAAATACTCTTTTGCATCTAGTTCTAGTTTTATTGAAATTGCTTGTATCAGTTTAAATACTACTCCAACTCCAGCTAAACCTCTAAATGGATATGTGTCATTTTTTCTTTTTGGATCTACGATACAATATGCATTAGGCAAAATATCTGCTTGTTCGTGATGATCTGTTATAATTGTTTCTATTCCAAGTTGCTTTGCAAGTTCTACTTCATCTATTCCTGAAATACCGCAGTCTACTGTTATCATTAACTTATAACCATTATTTGCAATTTCCTTAATTGCCTCTTTATTTAACCCATATCCTTCATCTAATCTATTTGGTATATAAGTATCTACTTTTAGCCCTCTTTCTTCTAGAAATTTTTTTAAAACAGTTATACTTGTTATTCCATCAACATCATAATCCCCGTAAATAATAGTCTTTTCTTTTTTATTTATAGCATTTATAATCCTTTCTGTTGCTTTTTCCATATCTTTCATAAAAAATGGATTTATAAAATCATCTCTTGTTGGATTTAAAAACACTTGTATTTCTCGATTATCAGTAATCCCCCTATTAGCTAACACTTGAGCAATTAAGCGAGAGATATTATGCTTTTTCATTATATTTTCTACTACATTTTCATCAACATCATAATATTCCCATTTTTTCTTCATAAATTCACCTAATTCTTTCTCGTAATATTTTATATTATTTTTTTCAATTTTTAAAGGGTTTTTGTGAAATTTATGATATTTATTGATTTTGTTTTACTATTTAGAATATTTAAAAATCCCTGCCTTGATTTTGATTCCTTGACTTTTAAATTTTATTTCATGTTCTGTCTCTATGTTCTCCCAAAACTCTGGTTCATTTTCTAAATCTATTGTTGTTTTTATAGTATCAAATCCTACTTCTTCAAAGTATTTTAAGCTTTCCTTAAATAGTTCATCGTCATCTGTTTTAAAGTATATTTCTCCATTTTTATTTAAAAATCTTTTATACTTTTCAAGTTGTTTCGTGTGTGTTAATCTTCTCTTCTTATGTCTTGGTTTTGGCCAAGGATTGCAAAAGTTAATGTATATTCTTTCTATCCTGTCACTCTTGTCAAAAATTTCATCTATTTCTTCTACATCATATCTTACTAAAATTATATTATTTATTTCTTTTCCATCAAATTCTTCTAAAATTTTTCTATTTGCTACACCCAATATTACATCAACCAAATCCACCGCAACATAGTTTATATTTGGATTTTCAAGTGCTGCAGTTTTTACAAAATATCCTTTGCCACATCCCAATTCCAAATGAATTGGATTATCTTGTTCTTGAAAAGTCTCCTTCCATCTGCTTCTATATTCTTCCGGATTTGATATATATATTTTACTTTCATTTAATTCCTCTTTAGCCCAAGGTTTACTTCGCATTCTCATATCTATGTTTTCTCCTTTTATTATATCATTTTATATTCCCTTAAGTACCAACATTTATTTGTCCACTTATTCACCTATTCGTATAACATCCATCAGGACGTCTTGGACATTTGATACTAGTTTAAATCTTATAATTGTCTTTATAATATTTTAATAAATATGGAAGATTAGACTCACCATATTGCTCTATCGCTTTATTTACTGCATAATTTACTTCTTCAAATGTTCCAACGCATTCAAATGGTTTTATTTTTCCATATCCACATAAGCCTATAAAAGTCTCTAACAGTCCTTCTTTTTCAAATATATTTTCTCCAAAAATTTCAATTAGTTCTTCAGGTTTCAAGAAAGGACTTAATATAATATATACAAATAAACATTTTGGGCAATTGCAACACCATTTCCATGGAATAGTTTTACTCCCTACATTGCAACTTTTAAATATTTTGTGATATTGTTTATACTCTGAAAACATTTCTGCAATCTGTAGTTCACTATATGGTCTTAAGATACTAAAATATTCTACTCCTGCTTTTAAATATTTTTCCGCATATTCTTTAAAATCTTCCTCGAATTCTATACTTTTTGAATACTGATGATTTATATTTTCTCCCTTAACATTGCTTTCATTTGCACTTGATTCGTTTGATAAAGCAACATATTTTTTATTTGTTAAATATGCTATTAAATATGATAAAAATGCTAGTACTGAAGAAAATGGAGTATGACCATTTAGATAACCTTCTTTGTTTAACTCTAATAAATTTGCATCAATAGTTCTTTTAACTTCTATTATCTGATTATCGTTATATCCTGCTATTTTGCAACATTCAAGTACAGGTTCTTTTCCTCCAACAGTTAAACAATAATTATTCCTCTTTTCCTCTTTTAATTTTTCAAGTGTAACAACAGAATCTTTACCTCCTCCTACTGGGATTATATACCCTGAAAGTATATCTGTACTAGGTATTTCAGGAACTATAGACTCCACCTCTTTATTGGTTACGAAATTAACAAATTTTTCTTGTTCAATATGTATGTTATTTATATATCTAAATTCTCCTGTACCATTATAATATAATTTCTTAAACCATTGTTTTTGCTCTCCATTTAAATTGCCACATTCAATAATTACATTTTCTGAACAAACACATTTCCAATAACTAATAACCTCTATCATTCCAAGATTAAACACAATATTTCTTATATACTCATTATCTATTGATTTATATTTTATATTCTTTTTCATTATTTGTATATTCGGTTCAAACTTGGTCAAACCTGGAATTTCAAAATAATATGTAATATTTATACTTTCTTTATCTTCTGTTATCTTAAAATCCTTATAAATAAATTTTTTATACTTTTGTCTTAAGCTTTCAAAATTCATTTCCAAACCTCCACTTTTTGATTTTTTTTATAGCACTTTTTTCTATTTTATTATTTTTGCAAGCTCCTTATATGTTGATATTTAAATTTTTAAATAATGGTGTCAAAATTTTAAATATCGAATATTCAGAAAAATGGAATGCACTTATAATTCTGCCATACATTATAGCATTATAGAACAATAGGCGACCTATTAAATTGGTCGCCTATATATTATATACTATTCTTCTGTTATATCTTTTATTAATTCTAATTGTGATATTAGTAAAGATTCCATCTTTGCTTTATATACTTCAAACTTTTTCTTTACTTCTGCTAACTCTTTTTCTTTTAGCATTATCTCATTTTCTATACCTGCTGTTTTCTCTTTTGCTGTTAATTCAGCATCTTTTATTATCTGTTCTGCTTGTTTTTCTGCTGTTTTCTTAACTTCATCTGCTGTTTTTTGTGCTATTACTAATGTATTTTGGAGTGTTGATTCTATGTCTTTATATTGACCAACATCATTGTGTAATTCCTCTGCATTTTTCTTTAGTTCTATGTTTTCTTTATACAGTTTTTCATAGTCAATCATTAGTTCATCTAGAAATTCATCTACTTCTTCTACGTTGTAACCATTTACCATTTGTTTATAAAATTTCTTATTTTCTATGTCTAATGGTGTTATCATAAATCTTCCTCCTATTCTATATATGCAATTTATTTCTTTAATGTTATTTTAGCCAAGATACAGATAATTTATTTTTTAATTCTTCTCTTGCAAGTTCACTTGATATATCATAATTTGCTGGTGCAACTAGAAATATTGAATTAGAAACTTTTTGGATATATCCATCTAATGCATGAACAGCTCCGCTCAAGAAGTCTACTATTCTTCTAGCAACATCTTTATTAACATATTCTAAGTTAACTATTATAGATTTTCTTTCTTTTAAATAGTTACAGATTTCTTCTGATTGATCAAAGCTTGTTGGTTGTGTTATAACCATTTTTACTGATTGAGGTTGAGGCATGCTAACGATTTTATTTTTTCTTCCAAAAAATCCTTTATCTTCAACTTCTATTTCATCATCTTCTTCTCTATCAGAAGTATATTCGTATACATCATCCTCTTCTTCTTCATTTTCATTTCCTAATCCTAAAGCATCTAACATTTTACTAACTATTGCTACAGCCATTTTTACACCCTCCTATATTTTCCTTGGTAATCTTTTCATAATAATATTATATATACCGCATTTTTTGATGTTTTGTCAATAGTTTTTCTGTTTGTAATTAAAATGTAATATTTGTGTAATATTTTAGAAACAGAATTATTCTCCATAATATGCTTTTTTATATAATTCTTTTATTTCTTCGACAGTTGGATATTTTGGATTTGCACCTGTACATTGATCATCATGTGCATGTTCTGCTAAGGCATCTAAATTTGACATAAATACATTTTCATCAATTCCACATTCTTTTATTGACATTGGCATATTTAAGTCTCTCATCAATTGCTTAATTGCATTTATCAAATTATCTATTGACTGTTCTTTATTTTCTCCTCCTAAACCTGCAACTTTTGCAAGTTTTGCATACTTTTCATCTGCCACAAATTTTTCATATTTAGGGAATATTGTAAATTTATTTGGTAACTCACTGTTATATTTTATTACATATGGCAATAATATAGCATTTGCTCTACCATGAGCAATATGATATTCCCCTCCTAATTTATGTGCCATACTATGGTTTAACCCTAAGAAAGCATTTGTAAATGCCATACCAGCAATACAGCTTGCATTATGCATTTTTTCTCTTGCTTCTTCATCTTCTGCACCATTTTCATAAGCTCTTTTTAAATATGTGAACACTAAATCTACTGCTTGCATTGCTAATCCATCTGTATAATCACTTGCCATTACTGAAACATATGCCTCTATCGCATGTGTTAAAACATCAAGACCTGTATCTGCTGTAGCTGTTTTTGGTAAGCTTAATACGAATTGTGGATCTATTATTGCAACATCTGGTTTTAGTGCATAATCTGTTAATGGATATTTGATATTTCCATTTTTTCTATCTGTTATAACTGCAAATGCTGTTACTTCACTTCCTGTTCCTGATGTTGTAGGTATTGCAACAAATTTTGCTTTTTGCCCTAAATTAGGAAACTTAACAACCCTTTTTCTTATATCCATAAATTTTTGTTTTAATCCATCAAAACTGCTTTCTGGATGTTCATAAAATAGCCACATTCCTTTTGCTGCGTCAATAGCTGACCCTCCTCCTATTGCAATTATTACATCAGGGTTAAATTCTCTCATTTCTTCTACACCCTTCATAATAGTTTCTACATCTGGATCTGGTTCAACATCTGAATATATTTTTGAATGGCAATATTGCTCTCTTTTTCTTAAGTAATATAATACCTTATCAACATATCCTAATTTCATCATAGTTGGGTCTGTTACTATAAATGCTCTTGTTATATCTCCCATATTTTCTAAATATTGTACTGAATTTTTTTCAAAGTAGATTTTTGGTGGAACTTTAAACCATTGCATATTAACTCTCCTTTTTGCTATTTTTTTCTTATTTATTAGGTTAACTGTTGATACATTTGAAGTTGTACTATTTTTTCCATAAGAGCCACAACCTAGTGTTAATGATGGAGTATTTGTATTATAGATATCTCCTATTGCACCTTGTGATGATGGTGAGTTCACAATTATTCTTCCTACCTTCATTTCTGTTCCAAATCGTTCTATTATCGCTTCATCTTGACTGTGTATTATTGCTGAGTGTCCTAATCCTCCAAGTTCTAACATTTTTCTACATTTTTCAAATCCTTCATCAGTACTATTTACAACATAATATGCAAGTACTGGTGATAATTTTTCTTTTGATAGTGGATAATCTGCTCCTACATCCTGTAATCTTGCAATTAAAATTTTTGTTCCTTCTGGAACTTGAACTCCTGCATTTTGAGCAATCCATGCTGCTGGTTTTCCTACGACTTCAGCATTTACTGAACCTTTTTCTTTATTTATTACATAATCAGAAACTTTCCATATTTCTTCTTCATTTAAGAAATAGCAATTATTCTTTTTCATATAATCTTCAAATTGGCCTGCAACTTCTGAGTCTACTATAACAGCTTGTTCAGATGCACAAATCATCCCATTATCAAATGTTTTTGATAGCATTAAATCTGTACATGCTCTTTCTACTTTTGCTGTTTTTTCAATATAGCAAGGAGCATTACCTGGTCCAACACCTAATGCTGGTTTACCACAACTATATGCAGATTTAACCATTCCTGCACCACCTGTTGCTAAAATTAATGAAACTTTTGGATGATTCATTAATGCTGTTGTAGCTTCTATAGAAGGGAATTCAACCCATTGTATACAATCTTCTGGAGCACCTGCTTTTACAGCTGCTTCTCTTAAAATTTCTGCTGTTCTTTTTGAACATTGTTGTGCTGATGGGTGAAAACCAAATATAATTGGGTTTCTTGTTTTAGCACAGATTAAAGATTTAAACATTGTTGTTGATGTAGGATTTGTAACTGGCGTTACACCTGCAACTATTCCTACAGGTTCTGCAATTTCTACATATCCTTCTAATTCGTTTTCTTCTATAACTCCTACTGTTTTTTCATTTTCTATAGAGTGCCATATATATTCTGTTGCAAACATATTTTTAATTATCTTATCTTCGTAAACTCCTCTTCCTGTTTCTTCAATTGCTTGTTTTGCTAATTCTCTATGATGTTCTAATCCTGCAACAGACATAGCTTTTACAATTCTATCAATATCTTCTTGGTTTAATTTCATATATTCATATAAAGCCTTATCTGCCTTTTCTACTAAATTATTTATCATACCTCCAATGTCGTTTTCATTTTCCATTTTTATCATTCCCTTCTCTTGTATTCTTTGTAGTCAGAGCCATTATAAATGTCTCTTTTATCCTTATGTAAAATAATCTCATTTTGCTCATAAATATCTTACTATTAGTTTCCAAATTTTTCAATAGCTTTTTATAATTTTTCTCATTTTAATCTGTTAAATCTCCTTGTGTTTTAAAACCTTATTCTAATAATATTATATAATTTTGCATGATTATTAGTTTTATAAAAACTGATTAAAAAAATCTTTTCATTTAACATTTTGTAAGGTTACTCCGTTTTCTTACATAATACAATTATTTCCTAAAAGTATAAATTTATAAGTATACCAATGAAAAATTGAAAATTATTAGTATATATGCTATAATTATTAATGGAGGGCAAAAAAATGATAAAACTAGTTGCTAGTGATTTAGATGGAACTATAATAGATAAAAATAATTCTATAGTACCTAATAATTTTCAAGCATTCGATGATTTACACAAGCACAATATGAATTTTGTTGTTTGTACTGGAAAAACATATCCAATTACCAAAAAAATGTGTTCTGAAATCAATGCTAAGTTTGGAATATTTGGTAACGGAAATCTAATCATGGATTTAGAAAATAAAAAGGTTTTGTATAAAAAACTTTTATCAACTTCTGAAGTTCTTTCTTGTATTGATGTTGCTCAAAAATATAATATGCATATTCATATCTATACAGAAACTGAAGTTATTACTGAGCAATTAAAATATTTAGATTTAAGAAACCATAACTTGCAAACTTCAGATGACTCTGCTTTATCCTTTAAAATAGTTGACAACATTCGTGATTATGTTGAATTAAACAATCCTGAAATTTTCAAATTAGTAATATCAGATGACTTTTCAACAAAACTTATCAAGCAAGAACTTGAAAGTAAATTAGACCTATCTATTACTACAATAAGAAAATTTGGTGACTATAAAGATTTTATTATAGATAAAGAATATGAGTATTTAGATATAACTTCTAAAAATACTAATAAACAGATTGCTCTAGAATTTCTAGGAAACTACCTAAATGTTAAAACTGATGAAATGCTTACTATTGGAGATAATTTAAATGACTTTGATATGATACAAAAAGCTGGAATTGGTGTAGCAGTTGCTAATGCCTATGATGAGCTAAAACAAGTAGCTAAATATACAACTATCAATTCAGTAGATAAAGGTGGCTTTGCTGAAGCTGTTTACAAATTTGTTAAATTTTAAGAGGTTTGATTACATTTAAGAATCAAACCTCTCTTTTTTATCCCCATATTTGGTTTTTTATTTTTCTATATTGCTTCATTATTCTTTTTTTATTTAACATTCCTTCTGAATACAACATCCATGCAGCTGCTGTAGCTGCTGTTCCAATAACAATACCTTTTACAAACTTCATTCTTATTCTCATTCCTTTCTTATATTTTGTATTTTATTATTCCTTTTTTGTAAATAATTTATACTCTTTTATTAATGAATAAATTTCATATATTGCTATTATTGCTAAAAATCCACCAAAACATTTCTTTAAAATTTCTACTTTCATTCTTGTTGATATTGATGCTCCTATAAAAGCACCCAATGTTCCTGTAATTGCTATTGTTATACCTATTTTCCATTCTATTAATTTTTCTCTTATAGCAACAATTATTGCTGTAATTGAAGTTGGAACAAAAAATATTAAATTAGTAGCTTGTGCAGTATGTTGTTCTATTCCTAAAAATACTGAAAGCACTAATATTAGTATAGTTCCTCCTCCCATTCCTGTCCCACTAACAATTCCAGATACGAATCCTGTTATCATTTCCCACATTTATTTACCTCTTCCTACATAACTAATCTTATTGATGTATATATTAAAAATATTATAAATAATATTCTTAATATCTTACTTGAAAGTCTTTTTAATAGCTTCGCTCCTATAAAACCCCCTATAATTCCTCCTATTGCACATTTTATCCCTATATTCCAGTCCATATAATTATTTTTATAATAAAAAAATCCACTTGTTATAACCATTGGTAATATTGCAAAAACAGATGTTGCTCTCGCTTTTGCATCTTCTAGATTAAAAATGTGTATAAGTGCTGGAACTACTATCATTCCTCCTCCTGCTGCAAATAACCCACTTATTATTCCAGCAATTATACCTATAAAAATTCTCTTTGAAACTTCTATTTTCTTTCTTAATTTTTTCTTACTTATTATTATATATTCCATATTTATATTATTATATTTATAAAAATATTTATACTTTTATTTTATCTTCGTCTATCTTTGTTTTACTGCTAGGCAACTTTTAATTACTTTTACAGTTATATTAAATTGATATTATGTAATTTTGAAATTAAAAATGATAAAATACAAAAAAAATACTTATTAGAAGGGAGTTTTACTTATGATTAAAATTAAACTTTCTGATTTGTTAGGAAAACATAAAATGACACAAAAAGCTTTAGCAGATATGACTCATATTCGCCCTGCTACTGTTTCAAAAATGTATTATGAAGAAGTTAAAAGAGTCGATATAAAACAATTAAATAATATCTGTAAAGCATTTAACTGTGAAATTTCTGAACTTTTGGAATTTATCCCAGATGAAAAAGAATAAAGAAATCTGGAGTATCCAAATGCAATATCAATTACATTTGGATACTCCAGAATTTTATTTTTATAAAATATGTTTATTCTCTTATTCTTTATGTTGTATGCCATTAGTATCTATTGTATAATTTTCTTTATATATCAAATCTGATACTCTAACTACATTATAACCTTTTTCTTTTATATTTTCTATTATCATATTTAGACTATTTGCTGTATTCTCAGTTCCATTATGCATTAAAATTATACTTCCGTTTTCTAAATTAGGTTCTATCTTCTCCCACATTTGTTCTCCTGTTAGAGATTTATAATCTAAAGTGTCTATCGACCACTGAATTGTTGTATGTTTGTTCTCTTTTGCTGCTTGAATAACTGTATCGTTATATTCTCCATATGGTCCCCTATATAAAGTACTTGGAGTCCCTGTTATATTTTGTATCAAATCTGAACATTTTTTTATTTGTTCTACATTTTTATCATAACTCAAATTATTAACATGTGGATGATTATATGAATGATTTGCAAGTTCATGACCGGCTTCATGTATCTTTTTAGCCGCTTCTTCATTTTTTTCAATCCAATCTCCTACCATAAAAAATGTAACTTTTACATTTTGTTTTTTTAATGTTTCTAAAATTACATCTATATCATCTGCATTCCATGCACAATTTATAGTCAATGCAACATTTGGTTCTTTAGTATCTACACTATATATGGGCAATTGTTTCTTTGTACTTGCTGTTTCTACTGTTTTATCAGGCATCTTTGCAAATAAAGTAGTCATTAAAAACAATGAAAAAACTGTACACACAGCAACAAATACTGAAATTATTTTGTCTTTATTAATAACAAAAAACATAAAAAACCTCCTAAAATATGCTAATTAATTATATGCATATATTAGGAAGTTTATGTTTATTTATTATTTACTTTCAATATTACTTATTTCCTCGCTATTTTTAGTTGAAGATGTTGCTGTTACTGTTTCTTCATAGTCTTCACTATACTTATCAAAAAGTTTTTTTGTAATTGGAATTGTAACTATACTAGCACCTATCATAATTCCCCATATTGAATACCAGTCTTTTCTTGCTTTATCTGCAGCATCCTCTAAGACTTTATCTGTGTATGTAGTTCCATAAATAGATTTTGCCATTTTATACTCAGATGACTCTTTTACTTCTCCAACTTCTGATTTAACACAATACATAAAATATAATATTGACAAAAAGGCTATTGCAATTACTGCAATTATTACATATTTACTATAAAATTCTTTCATGTTCTTCTTTACTATGTGTTTTCTACTTAATCCTATAGTTGTTAATATTACACCTATTATAATAGCTAAAGCCATTGTTATTCCTCTTATTAATATAACATTTTCATAATCAGTTGCTTTAAATACTATGTCAGTTATTACTAAAGCAATAATTAATATTGCTATATAATTTGAGCAAAATCTTTTTACAAAAGTTCCTGGTTCAATTACCTCTCTATCTTTTGTCTTTTTCATTTTAATATCCCCCCTTAAAATTTATTATATTATACACAATTATACATAATTTTTCAATATAATATTCCAACTAATTTTTAAATTCTAATTATCTTTTCAGTACTCTTAGCTCTTGTTTTTGCTTCTCTGTTATTCTATATGATTCTATTGCCTTTTGTATAGCTTTATTATATGTCCATTTGTCCATGTTTGTATTTTTCAAATAGTCTAATGTTTGATCATAATATTTAATAAGTGCAATTGATATTGCCCATGCTTTGGCCATTTTTGCATAGTATTTTTCACTTGTTATACTATCAAATATCTCAAAATCTTTTTTTAAATATTCATCTTCTATGTAGTATCCCAAAATCATTACTAAACCAAATCTGATTTCAAATTCTTTCTCTGATTTTAAATATTTCTGTATAAAATTCCATACCTTTTCTTTATTTTTACTTGTTATTTTTAGTCCCACACAAAAAACGTCACATACTGCCCAATTATCAATTTTGGGAACAAATTGTTCTATGTATTTTAATATCTTATCTATGTCCTCTTTTTTATTTAACCCTATTGATATTCCTTTTAACATTGTTTCCTCATAATATTCATCTTCTACTTCTTCTAAAATCTGTTTTAGTGTATATTCTTTGTTCATTTTTTTTGCATATTCTCGCAAATGCGGTATTCTTACTCCCATAATATTTTCCGTTCCAGGACATAATCCAGATTGAAAATTTCTATATTTCTCATCTGCCATTTCTTTTATATCTTCTTTTACTTTTTTTCTTAATTCCATATTTTCTCCATCATATACATATTTTCTTTATTTAATTCCTTTCTATCATTTACATATTTATAACCATTTTTTCTGTAAAATTCGCAACCTGTTATTGTTGCTGGAACAATTAACTTTTTCGCATTTATTTCTTTTGCATATTCTTCAACTTTTTTTATTAGTTTTGTGCCAATTCCCTTTTTATGATTTTCTGGTTTTACAAATACACTTAATATCCAATATTCTCCATCATCATTATACCAAGATTTGTCTATCCCTGCAGTTCCGACTATTGTTCCATTTTGTTTGGCAACATAGACTTTTGTTCTTTCTTTGAATTCTTCTTTTAATTTATCTTTTGTATAATATTTATTTATTAACTTTTTGGCTTCTTCCTTTCCATAATCTTTTATATCAACTTCCATTATATTTCTTATAATCATATCAGAAATTTCTCCAATATCTTTTTCTTGATATTCTTCTATCTCTACCATTTTATCCCTGCCTTTGATTCATTCTATACTCTATACTACTCATTGTCAATAACTTACATTAATTTACTAATAGTATGTCCTTGACTTAAATATTTATTATGTTATAATGTTGTTTCATATTATTTAATTTAAAACATAAAATCATTTTTATAGGAGGCCATTTATGAATCGTTACGAAAGTGCAAATAAAGCAGGAATTCTAGGAATCTTAGGTAATCTTTTTTTAGCTTTAATAAAAGGATTTGCTGGTTTTACGTTTAACAGCCAAGCTATGATTGCTGATAGTTTTAACAGTGCTGGAGATATTTTAAGTTCCTTATTTACGTTTATTGGCAATAAAATTTCAAGTAAACCTGGTGATAACGACCATAATTTTGGTCATGGAAAATCTGAATACATATTTTCCTTTTTGATTAGTATTTCAATGATAATTGTATCAGCAAAGTTGTTGTTTGATTCAATAAGTTCATTAGTAAATCATAAGACATTAGATTTTTCTATATTATTAGTTATTGTTTGTGTTATTACTATAATTGTAAAATTTGCTTTATTTTTATATACAAAATACCTTCTAAAAAAACAGCCCAATATTCTGATAGAAGCAAATAATAAGGATCATTTTAATGACTGTATTATAACTTCTTGTACTTTAATTTCTATCCTATTTTCTCTTATAGGAATATTCTGGATAGATAGTATTGTTGGTATAATAATTTCATTTTATATATTCTATACTGGAATCAAGATTTTCTTTGAGAGTTACAATGTTTTAATGGACATTTCAATAGATGAAGATACTAAGAAAATTATACTAGATATTACAAATAAATATGAGGATATAAAAGAAGTTGAAAGCATTTATTCAACTCCTTCTGGATATAAATATATTGTTATTATAACGATTTCTGTTGATGGCAACATGACTACTTTTAATAGTCATGCCCTAGCAGATAATTTAGAAAATGATATTAAAAGTTTGGATAAAGTTTCTAATGCTATTGTACATGTAAATCCAGTCTAATATCTTTTTACTCTTTTAAATTTAGTATGTATGTAGTCTTCCAACTTAACCATAAACTCATCTGGTGCTATTTCCTTCTTTGCCACCATATCTAATCCTTTTTCCCAACTTGCTGTTAGTTTTGGATTTAACATATCTGGCATTGAATTATTTACAACATCATATATAGCTTCTCCCTTTTCTGTTGGAGTTATTATTTGTGTTTTTGCATTTATTTCTATATGTTTTATTTTTTCTAATTTTTTTATTATCTCAGCTCTTGTCGCACTTGTACCTATTCCTGCTCCTTTTATTTGCTCTCTTAATTCCTCTTCTTCTATTAATTTTCCTGCATTCTCCATAGCTAAAATTATCGAACCTGAATTATATCTAGTAGGTGGTGTTGTTTCTGACTCTTTTATCATAATGTCTTCTACATCTATTTCTTGTCCTTTTTTTAATTCTTTTAAAGTTTCATCTGTTCTGCTTTCTTCTTTTGATTTTAATACTTCTAAATATCCTACTTTCGTACATATTTTTTCATTTGCATAAAATGTTTCATTCTCAATATTTACAGTGACATTAACTTTATTAAATTCTGCTGCTGGATAAAATATCGCTAAAAATCTTTTTACAATTACCCTATATATTTCTTTATGTAAATCTGGTAATTTAGCGTAATTTTCAAATCCCTGTCCTGTTGGAATTATAGCATAATGGTCTGTTATTTTACTATCATTTACATACTTTGTTTTTGCTAACCCACTTGTTGAATATTTTTCTGTAACCATCTTTGTTATATATCCATTAATTTCTTCATCAGTCTTTAAATTTTTAGCCAATCCATTCAAATTTTTAGAAATTTCTTTGGCAACTGCTGTTGATAAAACTCTTGCATCTGTTCTAGGATATGTAACTAATTTCTTTTCATATAAGCCTTGTATTATTTCTAATGTTTCACTTGGCTTGATTTTAAATCTCTTAGTACATTCATTTTGAATTTCAGCAAGATTAAAAAGAAGTGGTGCATTTTCTTTTTGTTTTGACTTTTTCATTTCTGTAATTATAGCTTTCTTCCCTTTTAATGTTTCTATAAATTGTTTTGCTTCTTCTTCTTTTTTTAATCCACTTTCATTATATAATTTAGGAGATTCATATAAAATAGATTTTTCGTTTACTTTCCATTCTCCTATAAAACTATTTTCTGCGCCAAAATTAGCATTTACTTTATAATATTTCGTTTTTACGAAATTACGTATTTCTCTTTCTCTTGAAACTATCATTCCAAGTACACATGTCATTACTCTACCTATTGATATTGATGCCTTTTCTTCATTTATTTTCTGTGCTAATTTTCTTCCATAAATTATACTTAATAATCGTGAAAAATTAATCCCTATTAAATAGTCTTCTTTTGCTCTTAAATAAGCAGAATCAGATAAACTATCATATTCTGATAAGTTTTTTGCTTCTTTTATTCCTCTCAATATTTCTTCTTCAGTTTGTGAATCTATCCATACTCTCTTTTTTTCTTTATTTTCTACTCCTATCATTTGGTCTACTAATCTATATATATATTCTCCTTCTCTTCCAGAGTCAGTGCTTACATATACAGTATCTATGTCTTCCCTTGTAAGTAAGCCTTTTATAATTTCGAACTGTTTTTGTACATTTGGAATTACTTCATATTTAAATTCTTTAGGTATAAAAGGCAATGTTTCTAGCCTCCATAGTTTTAGTTTCTCATCATACTTTTCAGGATAAGACATTGTAACCAAATGACCAACACACCATGTTATAACCCACTCTTCATTTTCAATATATCCATTTTTTTTATTAGTTCCAACTTTCAAAACCTTTGCAAACTCCATTGCAACAGAAGGCTTCTCTGTTATTAACAGTTTCTTCATTAATCTTCTCCTATTATTATATATAATTAAGTCTCTCCATGTAGATATTAACTAAAAAACAGCTAAATATGATTTTACAAAAGTTAATATCCATCAAAATGGAGCAGACTTTAATGAACTTTATATTTTGTTTGTTTGCCTTGAAATATTAAGTAATATTCCTACTAAACATAGAAGAATTACAAGTGATGAACCTCCATAACTAAAGAATGGAAGTGATATTCCTGTTACTGGCATTGATGAAGTTACAACTGCGATATTTATTATTGCTTGTGAACCTATTAATGTTGTTATCCCTGTTGCAAGTAATGTTCCAAACATATCTGGGGCTTTCATTGCAATTATTATTCCCCTCCAAATAAATGCTGCAAATAGCAAAATTACTACTAAGCAACCAACAAAGCCTAATTCTTCTGCTAAAACTGCAAAGATGTAATCATTGTGAGGCATTGATATATACTGATATTTTTGATTGCTATTTCCTAAACCTACTCCAAAAAGCCCTCCTGATCCTATTGCATATAATCCTTGTATAATTTGCCATCCTGTATCTGTAGGATCTGCCCATGGATCCATGAATGCCATTAATCTTTCTAATCTATATGCACCTATTCCAAACTTCTTTGCAAGAAAATATAACAAACCTCCTCCTGCAACTACTCCTGCACCTCCAAATATAGCAAAATGTGAAAATTTACATCCTGCCATTATCATCATCACTGCAATTGTTATTATAATAATTGCTGATGCGCTAAGGTGTGATTGAATAAATAATATAATTGCTATTGGTACTGCTAAAAAGCATAATGGTCTAAAAAATCCCTTTAGTAAGCTTCTCAAATCATCTTTTGTTTTAGTCAAATATGCTGCGAAAAATATAATCAAACCTAGTTTTGCTACTTCAGAAGGCTGAAGGCTACCAAAAACAGGTATTTTTATCCATCTTCTTGCACCATATGCTCCAAACCCCAAATTAGGAACAAGAACTAGTAGTAAAAGTACAATTGAACCAAAATATGCAAGTTTATAGAATCTTGCATATAATTTGTAATCTATTCTTGATATTATCAACATAGCTGTTATTCCTAATACCGCCGCTTTTGCTTGACTAAACACATATGTATAACTGCTAGAATCTTGGGATAATGCTAATGGTGAACTTGCTGAAAGTACCATAATTATTCCCATACCAAGCAATAACAACACTATTATAAATAGTGCAAAATCAAATGGTCTTTTATTATAATTAGTTTTCTTTTTATTTAATTGCTTTCCCATTGTTTCCTCTCTTTTCTTTTCTGTTTATATAGAGCATAAGCCAATGATGCAAAGCATTAATGTAAATACGCAAAATATAGAAACCACTTTATTTTCCTTCCAACCAGATAGTTCAAAATGATGATGTAATGGTGCCATTTTAAATAGTCTCTTTCCACCAGTTCTCTTAAAATATAAAACTTGTAATACTACTGATATAGTTTCTAATACTGGTATTGCTGCAATTACTAGTAAAATTAAAGGCATTTGCAAATATAATGCTATTGCTGCAATTACTCCACCTAGTAATAGTGATCCTGTATCCCCCATAAATACTTTTGCTGTATTTAGATTAAATATCAAAAATCCTAAACATGCTCCTACAATTATACTACCAAATACTACAATTTCTTTTACATCTAAAATAATTGCAATAACTGTTAGGCATGTTGTTATTATTGCTGAAACACTAGTGCTCAATCCATCTATTCCATCTGTTAAATTTACTGCATTTGTTGTCGCTAACATGACAAAAATTGCAAAAGGTATATATATAATTGCAGGTAAAGCTAGCTGATATTTCAAAAAAGGAATTATCGTTATAGTATTTAAATTTACGCCTTTTAGTAAATATAACACATATAATACTGAAATTATAAGAAGTCCTAGCATTTTACTTGTTGGTTTTAGTCCTTTAGTATTTTTTAAAACTAATTTCTTGTAATCATCTATAAATCCTATAATACCAAAACCAATTGTTATTAATAATAACGGAAATAATTTTTTACCTACTTCAGGCTCTCTTGCAGAATAATATATATATCCTCCTATTGTACCTATAATAATTCCCATTGCTATTATTATTCCACCCATTGTTGGAGTTCCTTTTTTTCCAAGATGGCTTTGTGGTCCATCTTCTCTTTCCATCTGTCCTACTTTAAATCGCCTTAATATAGGTATTATAAATATTGCTAGCATTACTGTTGCTATAAAAGAAACAAACAGTATTCTTGTTTGAAAATACAATTATATTACCTCCTTTATTATTTCCCTTTCATCATAATGTCTTTTTTCTCCATTTATTTCTTGATATGTTTCATGTCCCTTTCCTGCTATTACAATTATGTCATTTTTTGTTGCCATTTCTATAGCATGTTTTATTGCTTCTGTTCTATCAACTATGGTAATATATTTGCCTTTTGTTTTTACAGCTCCTGCTTCTATTTCTTTTACTATTGCTTCTGGTTCTTCTGTTCTTGGATTATCTGATGTAATTATCGAAAAATCTGCAATGCTTGTTGATATTTGCCCCATTATAGGTCTTTTAGCTTTATCTCTATCTCCCCCACATCCAAATACTGATATTACCTTACCTCTTGTATAGCTTTTTACAGCACTTAATATACTTTGCAAACTCTCTGGAGAATGTGCATAATCTATCATAATTACCAAATCTTTCTTATTTGGTACTAATTCACTTCTTCCTGGAACTCTTATATTTAATAAAGCTTCTTTTATTTCATCTGCTGTTACTCCAAATTCTGCTGCTACACAAATTGCTGCTAATGAATTATATACACTAAATCTTCCTGGTATTCCTGTTTTTATTCTTTCGTTTTTCCCATTAATTTTAACTTTGAAATCTACACTTGAATTAGTTATTGTTATATCTTTTGCAATATTATCTGCCTCATTATCTACTCCATAAGTTTTTACTTCCTTTTCAGGTAATTTCTTCAGTACCTTTCGAACATGGAAATCATCTGCATTAATAAAACTTTTCTGACTCATTTCTATTAATTTAAGTTTAGAATTAAAATAATCTTCCATATCAGAATGTTCATTAGCACTTATATGATCTTCTGAAAAATTTGTAAATATTGCCAAATTGAAATCTATACCATCTACTCTATGTAACTTCAATGCTTGTGAAGAAACTTCCATAATTACAGTATCAATTTTTTCTTCTAGCATTTTGCTAAATAATCTTTGTAATTCTATACTTTCTGGTGTAGTTCTTGAACTTTCACCCAAGTCTCTTTCTCCTATATAGTTTGCAACTGTACCTATTAGTCCAACTTTCTGTCCGTGTTTTTCCAATATAGATTTAATCATAAATGTTGTCGTAGTTTTTCCTTTTGTTCCAGTTACTCCTATTATTTTCATTTTCTTTGAAGGATTTTTATAGAAATTACATGCTACTTTGGCTAATGCTATTCTTGTATTTGGTGCTACTATAATTGTTGTTTCATCAGTAAAATCTTGCTTATTTAATTTTGCATCTTCTTGTACCATTATTACTTTGGCACCATTTTCTATTGCCTTTTTTATATGTTCATGTCCATCTGCCTCAAATCCTCTTATAGCTATAAACATCCCACCTTGTTCTACTTTTCTTGAATCACATTCTATTGATTCTATGTTTATATCTAAATTTCCTTTTGCTTTTAAGCCTTCTATCCCTGAAATAATAGCTTTTAATTCCATATTTTATCCTCCACAACTTTATTCATATTACTTTTTCACCAGTTATATTATAATATTTTTTTTTCTATTTGTATAGTTTTTTTAGAAAAAAATATACATTTTGTTTACCTTACAAATATATATTTTTTTGCTATAAATAGAACAATAATATTTACATTATAAAAAGGGGGCACCGCGGGGACAAAGTCCCCGCGGTGCTCGTAATAATCAAAATACGCTGTTCTAATATCTTCTATAATTTCCCACATTTCCTCGAAGGATACTACTCGTTTGTTATTAAACAGTTCTTTCACTTCTTCAGGGAGTATAACCGAATCATCATAGCCATCAAAAAAGTAATTCTTGTAAAACTCCCTACCATTCAATTCAAATATAATATTCGCATACCATTGACTTGTAGTAGCCTTGAAATAAATTTCTTTGAGACTCTGCTGAAGGTTCACTAATTGCATTGCATAGTTGAATGGAGCTTTAGGCTGAAACAGCTCTCTATTAAAGTTTGCTAAAGCAAACTTATCAAAGCTATCCCAGTCCTCTGGAACTGCAATGTAGATTTCACCATCCTTCCACACCAATGCCACTTCCAAATCACCATCAACAATTCTTAGATTATCCCTATAACGAATTGGTTGTATGATTTTATCAGCTGTATCAACATATACAAATGTAATTGTTGGTTTTTTCTCTATCTCACTCACATATATAGAATACAGCTTGTTGTCCGTTGTGAGGATTAATCCACGATATAAGTCCTTCTCCTTAATATCTCCATGTGGAAAGCTTTGATAGCAAATACATTTACCATCTTTATAGAAAAAAAAGTCGCCTGATGTTTCAATCATTGAATAGTCACCAATACGTATGGCTCCAATGCTTTTTCCCTCTGAATACTCATCTAGTGGAAGATTGACATCATAGGTCAGGGTATCAATACGGGATTCATTCTTTTTCAAGGTAATCTTCTGGAACCATTCACCCATAAAAGTATGTCCATACAATATGATTTTATTGTCCTCTGTTCGATACATCGAAAAATTCATTAAAGAATCCCAGGTTGAGCCCGTATCCATACGTGTCCTTAAAGCAAGCTCCCATTCTCCCTCTCTGTAGGTCATGTGTATTATGTTTCCTTTAAATTCGTATTCCACATCATACCCACGAGCTTGCGCATAGTCAAGGTCTTCTTGTACAAAGTCTGGAAGCTCTGAATCCCATGCCGTTTTTCTACCAGTTGGCTCTAAATCCATCACATCAAGCAGCTTCTCAAGATCCCTAACAACCACGTCTCCCTGCAAATTAAATTCAGGAGGAGTATTATACATTACTGTCCTAATTTTTATTGCATCTTTGCAAAAAGTAATCTTTTGGAAATATCCCTCGTGTTGTAGGTAGCCATACACAACAATCTCATGCTTTTGGGATAGATACATTGAAAACTTTATGTAGGCTCTACTAGCGACTTCGCTTTCCTGAGCCTCCAAGAATAGTATCCACTCATTGTCTTGCAGTTCAAGCCGCATAGCACTTCTTTTGAACTGGTACATTATTCCATAGCCATGTTCTTCTGCATATTCCATGTCTTGCTGAACAAACCTTGGAAGTTCAGAATCCCAATCAGTCGTTACATCAGTCGGTTCTAAATCCATGGGCAGCATCAACCACCCAAGGTTTCTCGTAATAGTCTCATCTTTTACGTGGAACTGTGGAAGATTGACAAAATCTACCACCACACTAACTCCCAAGACTAAAAAAATTAAGCCTATAAAGCCAAAAGCCTTTCTCTGCAAGAATTTCATTGTTTGTTGTCTCCATTTCTCAATTTAATTAGAATTTAAGTTTACAGTGTTCGGTTTTTTACCTCCTTATAAAAAATTTAGAGTATTGTTAATTATCACATCATCCTTTCTCAAGTAAAAATTATCCTACCTCAGACTTCAGATTTTCATATTTGCTAAAGTGTGACTTATCTATTATAGCAAGTTTTCTTTTATTTTTCAATAAAAAAACGACAGAACCTATTTTTTAGGTTCTGTTTTTAGGTTACATTTACTTTTTCTTTATAATACTCCGTTATTAGTTCATCTAATTCTACGCTTAGCTTATATGTTTCTTCATAATCTGCTCCATTTATGATACTTTCATTTAGTTTTTCTCTTAGTTTAAGGATTTTGTCGTTTAGCATATGCATGCACTCTCCTTTTTCTCTTTTTTCTTCACCTGTTATTAATAAAATACCATATTTTTACAATAACGTCAATATAAAACCAGCAAAAACTTAATTTTTTAGCCAACTTTCGCGCGTCTTTTTTCTTTATATTTCAGTGCAATTTACCATTTTTTGTTTTTTTCTTTTTCTTTATGGCAATTTTTTAAATTTTGCGACATTTTTTTCTGATATATTTTTTTAAAATATATCAGAATTCCCAAAATTAATATTGCTAATGATAAAAGCTGAGAAATTCTTATATTTCCTAACATCAAACTATCTGTCCTTAAGCCTTCTATTAGCATTCTTATAAGCCCATATCCAATTAAATAAGTGCATACCGCCTGTCCTGAAAACTTCCTATTTTTTATATTTATCAAAATCACAAATAAAATTAGAGTTCCCATTGATTCATACAAAAAAGTAGGATGAACTTCTATATACTCTCCAAATTCGTAAATTCCCATTCTCCATGGTAAATTAGTTTGTGTTCCATATGCTTCAACATTAAAAAAATTTCCCCATCTTCCTATTGCCTGTCCTATTGCTAAACTTGGTGTTGCATAATCTAATAAATCTACAAAATTTATCTTTCTTTTCTTGCAAAATATATAACAAGTTAAGATTCCTCCTATTATTCCTCCATATATTGCTAAGCCCCCGCCTCTAAAATCTAATATTGATATAGGGTTTGATATGTAATCGTCTATACTAAATAATACATAGTATATTCTTGCTGAAATTATTGATATTGGAATTAAATATATACATAAATCTATAATATCTGCAAATTTTATATTAAAATATTTTTCTCTTAATTTTAATACTAGTAGTGCCATAACTATTGCTGTAACAATCATTATGGCATACCAGTATATTTCTATACCAAATATTGAAAATGCAATATCCGAAAATTTTAAATTTAAGTTTAGTAGTGGAAATGTAACTGTATTCATATTTATCTTTCTCCCTATTTTATGCTTTTTTTACTACAGAAATAACCATATTTTCCTCTTTAAAAACATCTTCTATCATTTTTTGTGCATATTCTGGTGTAACTTGATTATATACTTCTAAATATTCAAAACTATTAATTCCTTTAAAATAATCTGAAATAAACATTCTTGTAATTTCTGCTACATCATCATATTCTCTTACATAATTTCCATATATCATATTTTTTATTCTTTCAAAATGAGATGAATCTATCCCTTCGGATTTTATTTTTTCAATCTCCCCTTTTACTCTTTCTAAAACTATTTCTGGATTAGTACTTTGTCCAGTAATTGCTATATGGGCAAAACTTTGCGAGAATTCATACTCTAAATATGTTTCTTTTGTTAATACTCCAGATTCATATAATTCTTTATATAGCTTTGAGCTTTTTCCTATTATCATATTTAAAAGTATTTCTATTGCTATATGTTTTTTTACTATGCTATCACTATTTTTTAATTCTCTGTTTATTTCTACATCCTTTATTCCTATTACAAATATTGGAGTACTTACTTCCATATTCTGTGTTCTTTCCTTTGAAACTATATTTTTTTGCTCTTCTGGAAGAATTCTTTTTATTTCTCCTTGAGCTTTTTTAGGTTTTAATCTTTTTTTAACTTCTTCTAATAGTTCTTCTGGTTCAAAGTTTCCTGCAAAACACATTGCCATATTTGATGGGTGATAAAAAGTATTATAACATTTGTATAGTATGTCTTTATCTATTTTACTTATTGACTCTATTGATCCTGCTATATCTATATTTATCGGATTATCTTTATACATATTTTGAATCGCATTCATATATACTTGCCAATCAGGGTAATCATCATACATCTTTATTTCTTGTCCGATTATACCTTTCTCTTTTTCAACATTTTCGTCTGTAAAATACGGATTCTGAACATAATCCATAAGTTCATCTAATGCAGGTATAAAATTATCTGTACATTCAAATAAATATGCTGTATGATCTGTAGTTGTATATGCATTTGCATTTACACCTAGCGCTGTTAAAGTATCTAAACTATTTGTTCCATTTTCCTGTTCAAACATTTTATGTTCTAAGAAATGTGCTACTCCATCTGGTATGTTAGTTTCTGCTTTATCTCCTGGTGCTATAAATTTATTATCTAGTGAACCAAAATGTGTTGCCCACATCATATATTTTTTTTGTGTGGTTTTTTTAGGTATAATCATTACTGTTAATCCATTTTCTAGTTTTTCTATATATAATTTTTCTTTCACTCTAGAATTTTCTATAATTTGCATTATTCTCCTCCTAAATACTAATTTCTCAAGAAATAAATTGTATTAATACTTATGCTATTTGCTATTTCCTGTATTTGTTCCTTAGTTACAGCATTTATTTTATCTATATATTCTTCAAAATTAGTTAATTTTCCAGATAATTCCTGACCAAAATAATATGTCATTTCTGAATCTTGTTCATCTGCAACTGTTTTTATTCCTGATATCATATATTTCTTGCTATTCTCTATATCCTCTTCAGTAAATTCGCCATTTTTCATTTCTTCCAATTGTTCCTTTATTATTTTTACAGCTTCATCATAATTTTCTATTTCAATTCCACATCTTATAAATATATTGTTTTTTTGTCTTACATAATTTGATCTTGCTGTATATGCCAAGCTTGCTTTTTCTCTTACATTTTGGAACAACTTTGATGTTGCACTTTCTCCAAGTATGACATTATATAAGCACATTGCGTACTTCGAATCTGGCTTATTGTAATCAATATCTATACCCATTACTAGTTTTCCTTGATTTATGTTCATTGATTCACTTAAAGTTATTGCATCTTCTATTTTTTCTTTTTTCTCTGTTTCTTCATTGTTTATTATATGGCAATCCTCTCTGCCTTCTAGTCCTTGAAGATTTTTATTCTGATTAAATATATTTAATATATAATTGCTTTCAAAATCTCCTGAAATGAATATATCAATTTTAGAACTATTTATTAAATTTTTATAATGCTCATATAATTCTTTTGCATTTATCTTTTCTAAATCTTCTATATAACCATATTTATATATTCCAAACGCTTTATCTTTGTACATCTCTTCAATACATCTATTAAAAGCATAGCTATCTTTATTATCTATCTTTCCTTCTATGAGTCTTCTAATTGTTTGTTTCTCTGTTTCTACATATTGTTCTTTAAACTTGTCTTCTTCCACAAATGGATTAAAAATTATATCTAATAATAAATTTATAGATTTTTCCAATAAATTTTCTTTTTTGGGTAAAAAATTATCATTGACTGTCTCTATATAAAATTTTATTATCTGATTATCTCCTATTTTATCTATTCCTGCATCTAGATTTGCACCATACATATTTTCTAATTCTATGTTAATTTCCTCTTGTGTTTTTAAGCTTTTAGATCCTCTTTTTAAAACTGCTGGTATAAGTGCATTTTTAGTAACATTTTCTTTGTCTATTGGTAAACTAAAAAAGGCTGCTATCAAATTTGTTTTAAATTTCGATGTTTGTATCAAATGAACTTTTATATTTTCTTTTAAATCTTCTATTTTATAAGACATTTTTGACCTCCATATTTTCTTTATTATGTATAATTTTCTTTATTTATTTTACTCTTTTTTATACTTTTTTATACAAAAAATGGAGGCTAAATTCGTCTAACCTCCTATTTATATGTATTAAAATTTTCTTTTTCTAGCTGCTTCTGATTTTTTCTTTCTCTTTACACTAGGTTTTTCATAATGTTCTCTTTTTCTTACCTCTTGTAATACACCATTTCTTACACATTGTCTCTTAAATCTTTTCAATGCATCCTCTATATTTCCATTATTAACTTTAATTTCTGCCACTTTGAATTTCCCTCCCCTCGCGATATGCTTTCCTTCTGTTGGGATTATATAACTTGATATATTATATAGGAAAACTTCTTTAATGTCAATATTTTGTAGAAAAAATAGTGTATTTTATGTATTTTTTTAAATTTCTATTTAAAATCCTGTTTTTGGCAGTTCAGGCTCTTTGGGGCTATTTGTAAAAGTTAAATTAACTATTTGCTGGTCTTCTATTATTTTTATAGTTTGTGGTCCTGCATCCTTAAGAAAATATTCTGGTGTTTCATATTCATATATTGTATATTCGCCATATGGTAATTTATCTGTTACTACTGTTCCTGTTGCATCTGTTATATATATTCCCATATTATCTCCACTTTCATTTAAAACTAAAAACTTAGTATTTGGTATTGGCGAATTTTCTGCTAAATCTAATATTTCACTATATTTATTTGAAACCTTTTTTATTCTTATTTTTCCATATTTTTTAATATTTTCGAATTTCAGTTCTGTTGTCCTTCCTTCTTCTAAAATAACAGTTTGTACTTTTTCATTGAGTACATATTCGTTTGGTGCATAAGTCTCTTTTATCGTATAAATTTCATCTATTGGTAATTCCTTTGTCACTGGCTTCCCTCTTTCATTTGTGATAATTGTATCTACTAAATCACCTTTATTATTGTAAATTTCAAAAGTAACATTTGGTATATAAATCTCTTTATTTTCACTATCATTTTTTACAACTTGAATTTGACCTTTTTTCTTTTCATTTTCAATAATTAATTCTTTTATCTTTGATTCTTCTAAAACAACATTTACTATTTCATCATTTAGTTTATAATTTTCTTGTGTTTTTACTTCTTTAATATAATACGTTTTACTTACTCTAAGTCTATCTGTAATTGCTTCTCCATTTTTATCTGTAATCAATCTCTGAATTAGCTTATCATCTTCATCATATACTTCGAAAATTACTCCTTCCAGTTTTTTATTATTATTATCTTTATCAATTTTTACTACTTTTATTTGTCCTTTTTTCACCTCATTTTCAATCTCAATTGTCGTTGTTTCTCCATCTTTTAAAATTACAATTTTAGGTATTCTATCTACTGTATATCCTTCTTGAGTTTCTACTTCTTTTAATACAAGTTTTTCATAATCTCTAATCGGATATTTTGCTGTAAAGGCTTCTCCTTGTTCATTTGTTGTTATTGTTTCTAAAACTTTACCCTTCTCATCTGTTACTTCAAATTTAACATTTTGAATCTTTATTTCATTATCATCTTTATCTAATTTAACTATTTTTATTCTGCCTTTTTTTAGCTCATTTTCAATTGTAACAAATGTTGTACTATTCCATTCTATATTTATTTCTTCGTCTTCTGCTATGTTGTACCATTTATTTGTTTCTTTCTCTATTATTTTATACATTCCCGTTCTTAAGTTTTCAATAACTATTTCCCCATTTGCATCTGTTTTATATGTCCCAATTACTCTTCCGTATTCCTCTGAATACAAGTCAAATTCTATATTTCCTAATGCAATTTTATTATTATCTTTATCTACTTTATTTATCTTTACATTACCTTTTTTATGTTCGTTTGTAAATATCATTTCTGTCGTTTTATTATATGTTGTTTTAATATCTATAGCTTCTGTAGATATTATATAATTTTCATCAGTTTTTATTTCTTTTACTACATATGTATTTTGATATAAGTTATCAAAAATCAATGTTCCATTTATATCTGTTGTAGCTTGTCCTATTATATTTCCATTACTATCTGTTAATTCATATACTGTTCCACTAATTGGTTCATTTGTATCTTTATCTACTTTTATTATTTTAATACTTGCAGTATTTCCTCTTGAATTAAAATCTATGCTACTACTATCAACTACAGTTATTGGATTTGTTGTAATTGCATAATTCTGAAGTGTTTTATCATATGTCTCTCCAAAAAACATCATATATGCTTTTGTATCAACTTTTGCCGAAACTTTTCCTTGTACATCCGTGCTCTCAATTGTTTCCTTTGGAATCCTAACTTCAAAAATCTCTCCTCCATCAAATTGTGTCTGTTCAACCCCTAGTGAATTTGTAACTTTTGTTCCTGTTGGAAAGCCATTAATAGTTGGGTTATATGATTTTACACCTACATTAGAACTAACTTTATATTTTTGTATATAATATATATCTTTTAATTCTATATTTCCTACTTTAACAATTGTTGCTGTAGGAGTTTTGTATGTATTTGTTCCATTGTCTGCCTCATATACAAGTCTCTTCATTAAATCAACTGTTCTGTTTCCTATCTCATCAATACCATAATAATTATTTATATTTGTTTTTTCTATCTCCTTATTAGTATACTCTCCTACAATATGATATATAGCCATTTTTGTAGCCTGATATGCATAGCTATCATTGTCTACTCCAAGTTCTCTCGCAGTATGATTTGGATATCCTGCAACAATTACTCTCCATATTTTATTGTATAAATCTCTGTTTTCTAGTATTTCTGAAGTGTTTACTGTATGTGTAAAATGATTATCTGCTCCTTTATTTCCACGATTCAGACAATATGCTGGATAAAAGTTCGTCCCCTCATAATAGCCAACTAAATCTGTAGATATTGCATAATCTCCTCTTTCTGAATTTCTTACATGGCATTCTACTGAACCATATCCAGTTAATGTTACATCTTCTCCTAAGTTACAACTTTCTGCTTTTGTAATTGGGTATATACTATTTAGTAATATAAATACTACTAATATTATAATTAAAAGTCTCTTTTTTTTCACATTAAATTCCTCCTATTTTACTGTCATTTTACTATATTTACATTTTCTATTATTTCTTTTGCTCTTACACATAACCTTTTTTTTGTGTTATTCTTTACACATGTAATTAGTGTTATTATATTTTCTTTAGTATTTTCAATCACTGACCAATCTGTACTCTCTATTATTCTATTCTCATATACTGCATATTTTTTTATTCCTAATTTAGTTTTGTAAATAATTTCATCTCCATTTTGTAACTCATTTATTCGTTCAAAATAATGTGCATATATTGAACGATTATGGCTTGCTAATGCAACATTTCCTTCCCATAAACTACTTTCTGTAAAATGTCCAACTGCCACCTTTAAAATTTCTTGATTACTTCCTTCTTTAATTGGTGCAATTATTCCAAACCTTGGAATCTCAAAAGTACCTATAATATTATCATTTGCGTTCAATTCTTCTTTTGTTATTATTTCAATTTCGTTTTGATTTCCAATATTAACTACTTTTTCTGCTTTCTCTAATTGTATTTTTTCAACAATCTTGTTACTCAAATAATGTGCTATAATAACTGACATAAATGTCAGTATAAATATTATAATCAAAACTACTTTCGATTCATTCAATTCTGATTCCCCCTTATTTTTATAAAGTTTAGAGCTTATCTTTCCATTTCTAAATCGATTCAATAATGTAGTTTCTAACATTTTAAATTTTTTAATTTAATATTTTTGGATTTTTTAAGAACTTAAATTCTTTGAAATTTTTTAGGCAATAGAACTTGCCTTAGATCTTTATTAGTTTTATCACACTTTTTCATTTTTTTCAACAAAAATCGTATGTCAAACTTCGACAAATTTCGCACTTTCTTTTTTATTATATTTTTTAAAAGCTTACAGTCCATTTATTTAGCAAGATTAACACCACTTAAAAGCTTATTATTCTTGATTTATACTTTTGTAATTGTTTTTTCATATTTTAAATTTATATAATATTTTCATTAAATTATTTTTATTATTTGATTAAATTTCTTTCAAAAATTTCCAAGCAATTCTAAAGTAATTCTTAGAAATGCAATACTTTCGTCTGGTATTATGCGAGCTATTTTTGTGGGACAATATTAACAATATTAAAATATCATTTTTTATTAATAAAAGATGGAGGTATACTAATATGTTTGAAATATCTAAATACAAAAAAAGTAATGTAAAAATTTCAATCCGTTTACCTGAAGACATTAACGAAACCCTTAGGAAAATAGCCAAAAAGGAAGGTATGAGTTTTAATAATGTAATAATTAGTTGTATTCAACATTCTTTAGAACAAATTGATTTAAATAAATACACTCAGGTAGATATTTATACTGACGATAAAGTTAAAAGTGTAATCTAGTAAAAAACTTTTTGATTTCATAATAAAATGAGGTAGCAAACATCTACCCCATTTTTTCTTATATAAGTTTAATTTTACCTTCTTCTACTGTTATTTTTGCTTTGTTTATTATCTTTCCTTCTATAATTTCTTCTGCTATTTTATCTTCTAATAATGCCTGTATTGCTCTTTTTAATGGTCTTGCACCATATTTTGCATCAGTTCCTTCTTTTATTATCAGGTCTTTTGCCTTTTCATCTATTTCTACTACTATTTCTTTTTCTTCTAATCTCTTCTGTACCTGTTTTAACATTATTTCAGCAATTTTTCTTATCTCCTCATCTGTTAGTTTATGAAATACTATTATCTCATCTATACGATTAATAAATTCTGGCTTGAATTCTTTTTTTACCTCTGCCATAACCTCTTTTTTTATGTTTTCATATTCTTTTACCTTCTCATCTTCACTTATACTAGAAAATCCTAATGTTTTCTTTTCTGTTATCTGTCTTGCACCTAAGTTTGATGTCATAATAATTACAGTATTTTTAAAATCAACAACTCTTCCATGTGAATCAGTTAATCTCCCATCATCTAGTATCTGTAATAATATATTTAGAACATCAGGATGTGCTTTTTCTATTTCATCAAATAATATTATTGAATATGGTTTTCTTCTAACTCTTTCAGTTAGCCCACCTGCTTCGTCAAATCCCACATAGCCTGGTGGTGAACCTATTAATTTCGATGTTGAGTGTGCTTCCATATATTCAGACATGTCTACTCTTATAATTGAGTTCTCATTCCCAAATAATATCTCTGCTAAAGCTTTAGAAAGCTCTGTCTTTCCAACACCTGTTGGTCCTAAAAATAAAAATGAGCCAACTGGTTTTTTAGGATCTTTCAATCCCACTCTACTCCTTCTTATTGCTTTCGATATTGCTACTATTGCCTCATTTTGTCCTATGACTCTTTCATGCAATTTTTCTTCTAAATTCTTTAGTTTTTCATTTTCGTCTTGAGTTATTTTATTTAATGGAATTCCAGTCCATTTACTAATTACCTCTATAATATTTTCTTCTGTTATCTGTCTTACACTTTTGTTGTTTTTATCTAACCATTTTTGTTTTTCTTTTTCTAATTTTGCTTTTTCTTTATTTTCTTTATCTCGCAATTCTGCTGCTCTTTCAAATTCTTGCATTTGTACTAATTCTTCTTTTTCCTTAATAATTTCTTGTATTGCTCTTTCCTTTTCTTTTAAAGCAATTGGCGCTGTATATGATTTTAATTTTGCTTTAGATGCTGCTTCATCGATTACGTCTATAGCCTTGTCTGGTAAAAATCTATCATTTATATATCTACTAGCCAATTTTGTTGCTGTAATAATTGCCTCATCTGTTATCTCTACATTATGATGTGCCTCATATTTATCTCTAAGTCCTTTTATTATTTGTGTTGTATCTTCTTCGCTAGGCTCCTCTACCATTATTGTCTGAAATCTTCTTTCTAATGCGCTATCTTTTTCTATATATTTTCTATATTCATTTAATGTAGTTGCACCAATTATTTGAACTTCTCCCCTTGCCAAAAGTGGTTTTAATATATTAGCTGCATCTATTGCTCCTTCTGCCGCTCCCGCTCCTACTATTGTATGAATTTCATCTATAAATAAGATAACATCTCCGACCTTTTTTACCTCTTTTAAAGCTTTCTTTACCCTTTCTTCAAAGTCGCCTCTATATTTAGCTCCTGCAACCATTCCAGATATATCTAATGTTACTACTCTTTTATTTCTTAAATTTTCTGGAATATTTCCTGATACTATTTTCTCTGCTAGTCCTTCTACTACTGCAGTTTTCCCTACCCCGGGTTCTCCTATTAAACATGGATTATTTTTGGTTCTTCTTGATAATATCTGAATTATTCTTTCTATTTCTTCTTTTCTTCCTATTACTGGATCAATCTTTCCTTCTTCAGCTAATCTACTTAAATCATTTCCAAATTGATTCAATATTGGAGTTGAATTATAGCTACTTTTATGTCCTTTTTCTTGTCCAACATTATCATAACTTCCTACTTCATTTTCACTTATCGCATTTATTAATTCATTATATAATTTTTGAGAATTCATATTTAAGTCTATCATTATTCTTACTGCAATACTATCTCCTTCTCTCATTATGCCCACTAATAAGTGTTCTGTTCCTATATATTCTGAGTTCAGTTTTTTTGCCTCTTTAAATGAATTCTCTATAACTTTTTTCGCTCTTGGTGTTAAGCCCATACTCGTTTTGGATTGCTTTTCTCCATGTCCAATCAGTTCTTCAATTTTAGTTAAAACCATATCTGGTATGATATTTTGGTTTTCTAATACCTTACTTGCCACTCCTTTTCCTTCTTTAGTCAAACCATATAATATATGCTCTGTTCCAACGTAGTTATGTCCTAATTTTATAGCCATTTCATTGGCTATTTTTATTGCCTCTTCTGCTCTTCCTGTAAATTTATATGTCATATTCATTATCATTCCTTTCGATATTATACACATTCTTAAGAATTACTCTGTTTCTATTGTTGCACCAATAATTCCAGCATCACTCTTTAATTTTGTTGCCATTATTTGTGGAATATTATTATTATTAAATATATCATTTTTTTGTTTTATTCTTATATTTAATCTTTCTAGCAAAATATCTTCAAAATATACGAAACTTCCACCAATTGCTATTTTTTGGGGTTCGAATATATTAATTAAGTTTGCTAATCCAATAGCCAAATCATCTACATAGTCATTTATCACATTATTCATTTTTTCTTCTGATATATGTTTATCTATAAATTCTTTAATTTCTTTACCTGTTAAATGATTTAAGTCATATGCTTTAGTTATTCTCTCTTTGAATGCCTTCATTGATGCATACTTTTCAAAACATCCTTTTCTTCCACAGTTGCATTGAATTCCATCCTTTTGAATCACTATATGACCTATTTCAAATCCCTCATATTTCTGTGGTTTTAATAGCTTGCCTCCTAAAAATACTGCTCCACCTATTCCTGTTCCTAAAGTTACAAATATTGCATCTTCGCATTTTTTTAGTCCTCCTCTTGATTTTTCTGCAATTGCAGCACATTTTGCATCATTTCTCAAATATATTGGTACATTAAAAAATTTATTTATTTCTGCAACGATATTAAAATCTTTTATATGCAAATTTTCTGCTTTTATTATATGTGTATCTGAAACAATTCCTGGAACTGCTATTCCTATTAATTCTATATCTGTTATATTTATATTTTTCTCTTCTAAACTTTGCGTTATTAAATCTATTATCGTTTCTACTAAAATTTCACTATAGTCTTCCTTTTTTTCTATATTATTTAGGTCTCTTTCTCTTTTAGCTAAGAAAGTTCCTCTTTCATTTAATAAACCCACTCCAACATGACTTCCACCAATATCTACACCTATTCTCATAATTATCCCATCCTTTACTATAATACTATATAGTACTTATTTCATTTATATTTTATTCTACTTTATACCATGTGTCAATATTATAAAATGGATTGTACCAATTTCCGCTGAAGTCTCCTTTAAGTTTTGAATTATGAAGAATTATATATGAATCAAAAAATAATCCCATAAATGGTATTTCTTCTTTGTATTGTTCTATTATTTTGTTGTATTCTTCTTTAAGCACATTTTTATCTTCTATATCATAAATGTCAAGTATCTTATTCTTTGTTTCTATTTCTTGAAAATAATAATCAATTTTTGGCATTATATCTACCATTTTCTTATTTAAAAGTAAATCATAATAATTATTCTTTATAGCATCTTCAAATCTATTATAATATTTTATATTTATTTCTATATTTTTTTCATTTAATTGTTTTTTTATTTGTTCTGCTATTGCATATAGTTCTTCATCATTACTTACTCCTAAAGTTAATTGTAGTGGAATTTCTGCATTTTCTGTATTTGTCTTTTCCATATAATTACATAAGTAACTTCCATACTCTAATGGGAAATCTGCCACTTTGTATTTGTTATTATATATCTCATATATAATTTTTTCCCTATTTACCAAATTTTTAATCTGATTTTTAATTTCTTTTTCTAGTTTTTTATTATTAAATGTTAAATAGTAATAATTTCTTCCTGTTATTAATTGCTCAGAAAATCCTATATTTCCAATATGCTCATCATATTCATTGTTCTGAGTTATTATAAAATCTAATTTTTCCTTTGTAAAATTACTATACATCTCTGCTACACTATCATATATCTTTATTGTTATTTTTCTTTCTTCGTTTCCTAAAATTATCTCTTTATTATTTATTTCTTCTACTTTGTAAGGGCCTGTCCCTATGTTTTCATTATTATAAGTATTCTCTTTCACGATTGGAAAACATAATAGGTATTCAAAAAAACTAGTTTCTTCAGCTAATTTGACTTTTATAGTCTTGTCATCTATTATATCTATACTCTCTATCTTTTCTACATTTTGTTTATATATTGAATCTGTTTCTTTTATCATATTAATTGTAAATTCCACATCTCTTGCTGTTACTATACTACCATTTTGCCACTTTACATCATCTAATTTTATTATATATTCTGTATTTCCGGTCTTTGAACATTCTTTTGCGAGTCCCGCTTCTATATTAAAATTTTGAGTTATTTCAATTAATGGTTTATATATTAATTTTGAAATATATTGTACTTCTAAACTTTTTGTTGTTATTGGATTTAGTGTATCAAATTCTGTTACTCCAATAATTATGTCTTTTTTTATCTCCACTTTTTTTACATTTCTTTCATTATCTTCTGGTTTATTAATATTTCTTACACATATTATATATATTGCAAGTAGCACTAGTATAATTGTAACTATTATAAATATGTTTTTTATATATTTCGTTTTTTCTTCCCCTTTCATTTCTAAGTTAATAAGGACGGAGTTTCTTGACAATTTCTTTTATTCAGATTTCATTGTCAAAAACCTTCGTCCTTCATAATATACTTTTATTTATCTATTTTCGAGATTCTATTATCAGTTTCATCCCGGTTCTATTTTCTCCTTCTACCTCTACTTCAGCAAATGCTGGAATACACACTAAATCTACACCTGCTGGTGCAACAAATCCTCTCGCTATTGCTACTGCTTTTACAGCTTGATTAAGTGCTCCTGCACCAATCGCCTGCATTTCTGCCTTATTACTTTCCTTTACTAATCCTGCAATTGCTCCTGCTACTGAATTTGGGTTTGATTTTGATGAAATTTTTAAAACTTCCATTTCTTTCCTCCTATAATTTTTTTCGTAACTTTATCTTCTACTTCATTTGTTACTATATATTTATATTATACTATTTTCTTTTTGTCTATATTTTACTGGAAATTTCTGGAAATTTTCGTCGCAAATTCTGTCATATTCTACAATTTTATTCTTTCAATTTTCTCCATTCGACAAGTTTCATCATTAATATCTAAAATAATACCATTCATCATTACATTTTTATCTGCACTTACTTTATATCTTTCTGGTAAAGTAGTAACAAATCTTTTTAGTGATGCTTCTACATCCATTCCTATTACAGAACGCACTGGTCCTGTCATTCCTACATCTGTTATATATGCTGTACCATTTTCAAGTATCTTTTCATCAGCTGTTTGAACATGTGTATGTGTTCCATATACACATGTTGCTTTTCCATCTAAAAAATAACCCATTGCAATTTTTTCTGCTGTTGCTTCTGCATGAAAATCTACTACTATGATATCAGCTTTATCCTTTATCTTTTCTACTATCTCTTCTACTTTTGAAAATGGGTTTTCTGATAAAACCGCAATATCTACTCTTCCTATCAAATTAATAACTGCTATGTTTCTACCATTACATTTATATATCCTATACCCTTTTCCTGGTATGCCTTTTGAATAGTTTGCTGGTCTTATTAATTCCTCTTCATCTATAATACTAAAAATCTCTCTTTTTCCCCATGTATGATTTCCCATTGTCATCACATCTATATTAGACTTTTTTAAGTCTTCAAAAATTTTAATTGTAATTCCCATTCCATCTGCCGAATTTTCTGCATTTGCGATTATGAAATCTATATTTTTTTCTTTTTTAAAGTTAGGAATAACTTCTTTTATTTTATTTACTCCAGCATTTCCTATTATATCCCCAATTATTAATATTCTCATGTTCTTCCTCTTTTCACTTAAGTTTAGGAGACGTAATTTGTTAAATTCGTCTCCCTCAAACTTTATTTATATTCTTCTATTTCCTTTTTTATTTTTGATATAAACTCATCTACACTCATTTGTCCTATATCTCCATCTTTTCTTGAACGTACTCCCACTGCATTTGCTTCTCTTTCTTTGTCGCCTAAAATTATCATATATGGTATTTTTTGAAGCTGTGCTTCTCTTATTTTATAACCTATTTTTTCTTCTCTTAAATCTAACTCTACTTTTAATCCCGCTTCTAAGAATTTTTCGTTTATCTCTTTTGCGTAATCATGATGATGTACTGAAATAGGTAATATTCTAACTTGTATTGGTGACAACCATGTTGGGAATGCTCCTGCATAGTGTTCTGTGATAATTCCTATGAATCTATCAAATGATCCAAATAATGCTCTATGTACCATTATTGGTGTTTTCTTATTTCCATCTTTATCTATATATGAAAGATTAAATCTTTGTGGTAATTGGAAATCTAGTTGAATTGTTCCCATTTGCCATTCTCTTCCTAAACAGTCTTTCATTTTGATATCTATTTTTGGTCCGTAGAAAGCTCCGTCTCCTTCATTTATTTGATATTGTCCTTCTCCACATAGTTCATCTAATACTTCTCTTAATGCAGCTTCTGCTTTGTCCCATGTTTCAATATCTCCTAAATAATCACTTTCTGGTCTTGTTGATAATGTTAATTTGTATTCTAGTCCAAATATTGAATATAGGTATTTTATTATTTCTACTATATCTTTTATTTCACTGCCTATTTGTTCATCTGTTATATAGTTATGTGAGTCATCTTGTCTAAACATTCTTACTCTGAATAGTCCATTCAATTGTCCTGATTTTTCATTTCTATGTATAACATCAATATCATTAAATCTTAATGGTAAATCTTTGTAACTTCTTAATTTTGTTTGATATATTTTTATTGAATTTGGGCAATTCATTGGTTTTAATGCTTGTTCATTTCCATCTATATCTGTCAATACAAACATATCATCTTTATAATGATCCCAATGTCCTGATGTTTTCCATAAACTACTACTGTTTAATTGTGGTCCTGAAAATTCTTGGTATCCTCTTTTTTGATGTTCTTTTCTCCAAAATTCAATTAATGTATTCATTAATGTAAATCCTTTTGGCATCCAGTATGCCATTCCTGGTGCTGTTTCATCAAAGAAAAATAGTTCTAATTCTTTTCCCAATTTTCTATGGTCTCTTTTCTTAGCTTCTTCTATCATATATAAATATTCTTCTAATTGACTTGCTTTTGGGAATGAAATTCCATAAATTCTTTGAAGCATTTTATTTTTTTCATTTCCTCTCCAATAGGCTCCTGATGATGTTAATAATTTTATTGCCTTTACTTTACCTGTACTTGGTAAATGTGGTCCTGCACAAAGGTCTGTAAATTCGCCTTGTTTATAGAAAGATATTTCTTCATCTTCTGGTAAATCATTTATTAATTCTTGTTTATATGGTTCATCTTTCATAAGTTCTAGAGCTTCTTTTCTTGGTAATACAAATCTTTCTAGTGGATAATCTTCTTTTATTATTTTTTTCATTTCCTCTTCTATTGCTTCAAGCATTTCTGGTGTAAATGGTTTGTCTGTATCAAAGTCATAATAAAAACCATTATCTATTGATGGACCTATTGCTAATTTTATTTCTGGGTATAGTCTTTTTATTGCTTGTGCCATTATATGTGAACTTGTGTGCCAGTATGTTTTTTCTGGTACCTCCATTGTTCTTCCGCCTTCTAATTTTATTTTAAACATATATATTCCTCCTCATAGTTACTCTTTATATAAATCCGCCAAATCTCGTCGGAGATTTAATATTTCTTTTTTTATTGAACCCACGTCTGATACGCTAATACTGCTCGCTCGGGTCTTCAAACAAAAGAAATATTAAACTCCTTCGTTTGGCTACTCTACAATACTTTTAATGCTATTACTTATTATAAATTTCTGGTGACACTATTTTAGTAAGTGCCATTATTACTGCGTATTCTTCTAATTCGTCTCTGTATACTCGTCCGTTTGTTAGTACTCCTATTGCTCCTTTTCTTCCTTTCGCTGTACTTCCGAATACGTCATGCATATATCCTAGTTCTTCTCCTTCTAGTACTCTTTCTACTACTGTTTTAGGATATTCAAATGATGGACTAAATCCTATATAAAATCTCTTTCCATCATATATTGCACATATACTGCAATCCATATACCCTGTCTCTACTTCTGAAACTGGATACATTCCTGCTTCTATTCCAACTGCGAAACTACATGTGCCGACATCTCTCCTCGGCATATTCAAATGCATTTTTTGCTCTATTTTTAGCTCCTGTTATTGTTTCTTCTAAGCTTAATGGATTGCAAGAAACACCTGAAAAATTATCTTTATCTTGCCCTGATTTTTCATCGTTTCTAATTTCTTTTGGCATTATTATATATTCAATTTTATCTTCTTTTTCTAACCAAAGTTCTGGATATTTTGAGAATGCTCTTGTTATTGCTGTAACTTTTGGTATACTCCTTGTTCCTATTGAAATTAGCATGTTTATCTCCTTTTTCTTCCATATTTAATTATACTACAAAATCAATTAAAGTCAAGGGTAAATCACTCAACATTAAGAGTAGAAAAGCACTTATCTTTCATATTAGATAAGTGCTTTTATTTTTTATTTATTAATTTCTTCTGATAATTCGGCATACTGCTCTAGTGTTAATTTTTCTGGTCTTATTTTTAAATCTAATCCCATTTTTTCTATTACTTTTTCCACTGTTTCTTTACTTCCATATTTGTTGCTATTTGTTAATGCATTTACTAATGTTTTTCTTTTTTGCATAAAAGCTATTTTTATTAGTTCAAATAGCTTTTCTTCATTCAATACTTTTACTGTTGGTTCTTTTTGTACATCTAATTGTATCACTGTTGAATTTACTTTTGGCTCTGGTATAAAAGCTGTGTTTGGAACTTGCAATACTATTTTTGGCTTTGTGTAATAGTTTATAGCATATGTTATTGCTCCTGACTCTCCCTTTCCTGGTTCTGCTACTAATCTTTCTGCTACCTCTTTTTGTATCATTACTGTTATTGCTTCTATATCTAATCTTTCTTCTAACAGTTTCATTATTATTGGTGTTGTAATGTAATATGGCAAATTAGCAACTATTTTTGTAGTTTTAAAGTTCTCTTTGTTTATTAGTTCTTGCAAATTCACTTTTAAAACATCTTCATTTATTAATTCGAAATTATTATATAATGAAAATCTATCGTTTAGTATTGTTATCATTCTTTCATCAAGTTCTATACATATTACTTTTCCTGCTCTTTCTAGTAATTCTTTTGTTATTGTCCCTAATCCTGGTCCTATTTCTATTACTAAATCTTCTTTACTAATATTTGCCGCCTCTATTATTCCAGAAACTGTGTCATCATCTACTAAAAAATTTTGTCCTAAATTTTTATTTGCATGTATATGATATTTATCTAATATAAATTTTGTTTCTTTTAAAACACTCACTCTATATCCTCTTTCTTAAATATACAAGCAGACAATTTTTATGTCTGCTTATATTATTCACTTATTTTTATTAAATCAAAATCTAGATAATCTGAACTTACCATTTGTATTTCAATTCCATCTATTATTCCTTGCCTTGCTTCTTTTTGAGATTCTCCATGTATATGCCCATAGATACATTTTTTTACATTGAATTCCTTCATTGTTTTTATAAAGTTCAAATCTATTTCTTCATAACTATTAAAAGGTGGATAATGCATGCATACTATTATCTCTTTATCTTCTCCATATTTTTCTATTCCCTCTTTTAAAGATAATTTTAATCTAATGTTTTCTCTTCTTATTATCTTTTCTGGTTGTTCTTCTTGTTCTGACCATCCACGTGTTCCTGCTATAATCTTGTTATCAAAAAAGTAACTATTATTATATAGAAAATCTATATTTTCAAATTTATGTTCCTCTAAAAATTCCTTAATTTTTTTCAGAGTTGTCCACCAATAATCGTGGTTGCCTTTAAGCAAAAGTTTTTTTCCTGGCAAGTTATTTATAAATTCAAAATCTTTTACAGTTTCCTCTAAGTACATTGCCCATGAGAAATCACCTGGCAGTAATACTAAGTCTTTCTCTTTTACTTTGCTTATCCAACTTTCTTTTATTTTCTCTTCATGTTTTATCCAATTATCTCCAAAAATATCCATCTGTTTTTCTATTCCTAAAGATAAGTGCAAATCCGAAATAGCATAAATTGCCATTAGTTCCCTCCTATCTTTAAATTAGGTACTGCATTTAAATTTAAAGATGATACTTTTCCATTCATGTAATTGTTGTATCCTGCAGCTGCAATCATTGCTGCATTATCTGTACATAGTTTTATATCTGGATAAAATACTTTAATGTTTTTCTTTTCTGCCATCTTGCTAAATTCTTTTCTAATATATGAATTAGCTGATACCCCTCCTGCTAATACAACATTTTTTAATTTTGTCGCTTCTATAGCTTTTTCTACATTTTCTATTAGCATTTCTGTTGTTACTTTCTCAAAGCTTGCACACAAGTCAGGCTTGTTAATATTTGGATTTTTATGGTTTAAATTTATTACAGCTGTTTTTATACCGCTGAAACTAAAATTTAACCCTTCTATATTAGATTTTGGCAATGCTATATTGGCAGTTCCTTCATAAGCAAGTTTATCTATCTTAGGTCCTCCTGGATATCCTAATCCCACTACTCTTGCAACTTTATCATATGCTTCTCCTATTGCATCATCTTTAGTTCTACCTATTATTTCAAAATCTGTATAATCATTTACCTTTACTAAATGTGTATGTCCTCCTGATATTATTAAACATAAAAATGGAGGTTTTAACTCTTCATATGTTAAATAATTTGCTGCAATATGTCCTTCTATATGGTTAACTCCTATTAATGGCTTTTCCATAGCATAACTTAGCCCTTTTGCATATGATACACCTACTAATAACGCTCCTACTAAGCCTGGTCCATATGTTGTACATACTGCATCAATATCACTATATGTTTTTCCAGCTTTTTTTAACGCCTCTTTTACTACTTGGTTTATTACTTCAACATGACATCTTGACGCTATTTCTGGAACAACTCCTCCATATATTGTATGTATGTCTATTTGTGAATTAATTATATTAGATAAAATTTTTCTTCCATTTACAACAACTGCTGCTGATGTCTCATCACAGCTTGTCTCAATTCCTAATGTTATTACATCTTTCATCTTTTATCTCATCCCTTTTTCATAAGTATTTTATCAGTATTTGCTTATATTGTCAAGATTTCTAGCTATTTTGACTTTTCTAAATATTATTAAACCAAACATAAAATACACAGATTTTTTATATCTGTGTATTTTATATTTTTTAATATCTAACTCTATAACTTGTTTTGTCATCATCCCAAGAATTTGGTTCATATACAGTTCCCACAAACCATAATTCAGATGTGTTTTTATCTCTAATTAAATATATAAAAGGATTGTCTATTTTTACTTCTTCTGGTTTTTCTTCTTCTCCTACCATAGCAGAACTAGTTTCCATTATAAATACTGTCACAGCTGCAGCTTTGACTCCCTTTTCGGTAAAATCTATATTTGCCTTATGTATTGCCTCCCCTACAAAAAGATCTTCCACATTTGATATTCCTGAAAAATCTGCTAATTCATAGTCAAATGCATCTGTAATTCCTAATTTTTTCAAATCTTCTTCCAAATCTAACTCATAATCAAATGAAAATTTTGGAATTGAAATCTTCAATCCATTTTTAGTTGCAGAAGCAGGTTTTAAATTTTCTATAATATTATCTACATTCTCCTTTGTCAATGTTTCTATATACTCTGGCAAATTATTATTTGGCATTATTGCAACAAACTCTAAGTCAGTTCCTTCGTATGTGTCTAAGTCCATTGATAATGCTGTTACCTTATCATCTTTATAATATGCTGCTGCTCCACTGCTTGTTTCTTTATGTAGCATAGTTGCACTCATTGTACTTCCATCTTCTAATTTGAATTCTTCCCCATATGTTTTCGCTGTATCAAACATATTCTTCCATTCCATATCTATAGCTAATGCATTTATTAATGCCAATCTATTATTTGGATCTGTTACTTGTTCATCTGATAATACATTTTTTATTTGTCCTAAAGTTTTATTTTCTATCCATTTATTAATATTTCTAGCACTTTTAAATCCATCATATTTAATCTCTGCATTATACTTATTTTCTAAAGCTTCTACATAATATTCATTTATAATTTCTTCATAAGCATCCCTGATAAATACTCCATTTGCAAGTGATAATACTTCATCTATATTTTCATATTTTGTCAATGTTGTATCTTTTAAAACTTTTTCAATTTGTTCTTTAGTTGTTCCATTTGCTCCCTCTTTAAGCATAGATAAAGCATATTTTATTGATAAAGGACTATATATCATATTTTGTTTTTGATTTTCTAATTTTAAAAAACTTAATTCAATATCTGCTGTTGTATTTTCTTCTACAATATTACTCTCTTGCATTTCATTAATACCATTAATTACATTACTCTCTTTTTCGCTTTTTCCCTTATTCTTAAGCATTACTATCATTGTAATAATTCCCGCAATTATTACAACAGCAATAAATATTAAAGTTACTAATCTTATTTGGATTTGTTTATGTCCTCCCATTACAATATCCTCCTATTAATATCATTTTTCTTTTGTTTTTTTACAAAATCATTATTATTATACCATTAAATTTTATATTTTACTACAAAAAAATTAAAATTATTCAATGATAATATTCATAAAATCTCTTAAAATGAAAATTTTTACAAAAAACTATTGACAGATGCTTAAAAATTTAGTATACTAATTTCTGTCGAAAGAATGGGCGCATAGCTCAGCTGGTAGAGCATCTGCCTTACAAGCAGGAGGTCATAGGTTCGAGCCCTATTGCGCCCACCATTTTTTTGGCCCGGTAGTTCAGTTGGTTAGAACGCTAGCCTGTCACGCTAGAGGTCGACGGTTCGAGCCCGTTCCGGGTCGCCATTATTTTTTAATAACGGCGATTTATTTTTATATAATGCCTCGATAGCTCAGTTGGTAGAGCAAGGGACTGAAAATCCCTGTGTCACTGGTTCGATTCCCGTTCGAGGCACCACTAAAAGTAGAGATGAAAACCTCTACTTTTTTATTATATTTTAATGAAATTTCCTATACTTCTATCTTTTCTCCTAGAAATATCGAATATATATATGTATGTGTAACTTTTCTTTCTAATGCCTGTTCTATTGCCCTTTTATATAAGCTTAATTGTTCTTTATATTTTTCTTTCAAATAATTATTATCATCATTTGGAACATAATCAGTCTTATAATCTACTAGTATTATATCTCCTGTTTCATTTACAAAATATAAGTCTATAATTCCTTGTACCAATATTTCTTCATCAATGTCTTTTCCATATACTTCTTTAAGTGGTACATTTATGTAAAAAGGTTGTTCTTTATAAACTTCTTTTGCATTTCTAATTTCTTCAAACAATTCTGATTTAGCAAACATTAATATTTTATCTTTTGGTATCTCTGACTTTTGATTTTCAGTAAGTATCTTTTTATCTACCAAGTTATTCAACAGCATTTCTAATTTTTCTAAATTATACTCTATCTTAAAATCTAACTTTTGCAGTACTAAATGCACTGCTGTTCCTATTTCTGCTCTTGATAATTTCAATTTTTCTTCTATAAATTTAGGTTTCTTTAATTCACATTTATATTCAATTTCTTCATCTTGTTTAGCTAATTTACTTACTGAACTTTTTCCTTCTATTTTAGTTAATTCTTCATTTTCATATTTCCAATTAAATATTTTATCTATCTCTTTGTTTATTTCTCTTTCTTCTATTTCTATCTTTGTTTCTTTATTATCAGTCTCCTCTTCTTTTATTATATCTTTTGCCTTATATACTTTTGTGTCTATTAATTTCTTCATTCTAGCATCATATAAATTAACTAATTCTATCCAATCTAAATATGATTTAGCTTTTTTTAAACTTGATACATCTATTTTTCCATCTCTAATGTTTGATTTTAATAAATCTTGCTTTAACTTTATAAACTTTTCTACATTTTTGTTTAATCCCGTTATTATCATTTTTTCTCTGCTACGAGTTAATGCTACATACAGCAATCTCATTTCTTCTTCTAGTACTTCTTTTTTAGTTTGAAGCTTTATAGCTTCTTTTGCTAAGGTATTATATTGAATTTTCCTATCATAGTTTATATATTTAGGTCCTAGCCCTATTTTAGGATGTAACAAGATATTTTCATTCAAATCCATCAGGTTAAACTGATTACCTGTTCCAGATAAAAATACAACAGGGAACTCTAGTCCTTTACTTTTATGTATACTCATTATTCTTATTACATCTTCATTTTCTCCAATTAATTTTGGCGCTCCCATATCACTTCCCGTTTTCGTTACTTTGTCTATAAATTTTATAAAATTATATAGTCCTTTAAAGCTTCCTTGCTCATAGTCTTTGGCTTTTTCAAAAAGCATTTTTAAATTTGCTGCTCTTAAATTTCCATTTTTCATTAAACTAACATAATTATAAAAATCTGTTTTTTCATAAATATACCAGATTAATTCATCTAATTTCAAGTATTCAGCTTTTCCCATAAAGTCTTCTATATCTCTAAAAAATTGTATTACTTTATTTTTTAGATTTTCATTATCTATTTCCTTATTTGCCTCTAGAGATTTATAAAAACTCTCATTTCGTTTTTCCATTTTTATTTCAAGTAATTCGTTATCTGTAAAACTCCAAATTGGTGAACGTAGTACTGTTACTAATGCTATATCATTGTCTGGATTATCTATTATTTTTAATAAATTTATAATAATTTGTATTTCCATACTTTCAAAGTAATTTGTTCCTACATCACTAAATACTTGATAACCTAACTTTGTTATTTCTCTTTCATATATTGACGCAATATTTGTTGTTTTTCTTAATAGTATTACAATATCTTTTAATTGTAATTTTCTATATCCTACTTTTTTATCAAATACATAATATTCTTCATTCATCAATTCTTTGATTTTATTAGCAACTAGCTTAGCTTCTAAAACTGTATTTTCGATTTTTACTTCTTCTTCATCTGATTCCTCTTCTTCATCATTCAAATCTATTATGTCTAGTTCTAGTGCTGTATCTAATAGCTTTTTATCCTCTTTTGGATACTCTAACCCCACATTTAAAAATTCACTTTCATCATACTCAATATTTCCAAAATCTTTAGACATTATATTTTCAAATATTGTGTTAGTTAAGTCTAGTATATTCCCTCTGCTTCTAAAGTTTGCATATAGCTGTATTTTATTTTCTTTATATGTATTATATTTTTCAATAAATAATTCTGGTCTTGACTGTCTAAATTTATAAATACTTTGTTTTACATCACCTACCATAAATATGTTATTGCCTCTAGATATTGTATTTAGCAAATACTCTTGTATTTCGTTACTATCTTGATATTCATCTATTGCAATTTCCTCAAATTTTTCTTGATACTTTTCTGCTACTTCTGTTGGTACATAATTTCCTAGTTCGTCTTTTTCTATTAGTATCTTTAATGCCATGTGTTCTATATCATTAAAATCTATTATGTTCTTTTCTTTCTTAATTTCTTGATAATCTTTTGAAAATTCTTCAATTATATATTCTATATTTTCTAAAATCTTGTGCATTTCATAAATATCTTCATTTGCTTGTTCTGAATTATATAAAAACACTTTATTTTTTAAATCATTAATCTGCTTTTTTACTTTATCTCGTCTTTCTTTTGCTTCATCCTTTATATCAGACACGATTTTTTTATCTTGTACCCATGTTTTAAATTTTATTCCTGTAATCTCAGAATACATTTCATCCCATGTGTCTATTAGTAAAAAACTTTCTAAGTTTTCTATATCCTCTTCTATTATAATTTTCCATTTAATTAATTCTTCATCTTTTTCTAGCTTGTCTTCTATCTGCTTTAGTTCCTTAATACTATCTGTAACAACTTCTTTAGCATTTTCTATTAATATTTTCCCCCATTCTGTTTCAGAAAAATCTTTTAAATCTTTTGTATTAAATTTTAGTACCTGAGTTTTCAGCCACTCTAAAGGAAATGGCATACTCTGAATATATTTATAGATTTTTAATATCATGTCTTTTAGGTTATCATCATCTCGATAATTACAATAAGTATTTACTAAACTTATAAATTCAGAATCATTCTTTTCATATAAATTTTCAAAAGTTTGTTCTAATGTTTCCATCTGCAATAATTCAATTTCTGGAGTACTTGCTAATCTGAAATTTGGAGAAATATCAATTTTATAAAAATTATTTTTAATCACTTCTAAGCAAAATGCATGTATTGTTGATATATTAGACTTGTTTAATAATATAATTTGTCTCCTCAAATTTACATTATCTGGTTCTTTATCAATTTTTTTATATATAGCATCTAAAACTCTTTCTCTCATTTCTGTTGCTGCTGCATTTGTAAAAGTAACTACTAACAATTTATCTATATCTACATTTTCCTTAGTTATCTTATTTACTATTCTCTCTACTAATACAGCTGTTTTTCCACTTCCTGCTGCTGCTGCAACTAATATATTACTTCCTTTTTGAGTTATTGCCTGTAATTGTTTAGAAGTCCATGCCATCTTTTTATCCTCTCTTTTCTTATTTTGTGTTCATTTTATCACATCAAAAAAAATTAGTAAACATCTTTTGTTTACTAATTATCATTTACCCATCTTACCATCTTTATGTCCTTGTATTTATCTAGAACTTCCATATATTTATTATATTCTTCTTCCCATAACATATTTGGTACTTTATCAAATGCGTCAAAAACTCTCTCTGCTTCTTTTAAAAAGATTAATTGATCTTGACTGCTTAATCTCTCATATTTTTTTGAAAATCTATATAATTTATCTAAGGTTTGGTTTGCTTCTATAAAGCTGTAGAAATCTTTAATATTCATTCCTGCTAGTTTTATTTGAACAATTGCAAATACAATAAAAATAAATATTAAAAATAGAAGCATATATATTACGAGAAGTAATAACATATTTTTTACACCTTCTTTTTCTTCATATGCGTATTTAAAATTATTATATCATATATACCTTTTTTTGACAATTGTTTTGCTTAATCTTCTCCCTACTTTTTGTAAATAGCTTCAATATAAATTGCAGTTTGTATGAGGAAAATATTGATAATATCAGAAATCATTATGAATTA
>CANTAQ010000002.1 GCA_947651825.1 uncultured Clostridium sp.
TTATAAGGATAAAAATGAATAAAATAACAAAGAAATAGAAGTAAAAAAGAAAAAACATAAAATATGATAAAAAATATTTAAATAAATAAAAAAATAAAAAGTATTATAATTAATTAACAAGAATTATCTATTATATTTGGAAATTAAAATAGATAATACATATTATAACAAAGGAGTGAAGAAATTAAAAAAATTTTTATGGAGAGATAATAAATAATAAAGGATGAAAAAATATACCTTAAAATTAACAAGAAAAAGTGTAAAAGTATGAGCTATCAAAAAAGTAAGTAACAAATTATGTAAAAAGGAAAAGAGTAATAAATTAATATAGATTTAATGAAGTAAAAAATTTGAGAGAATTTAAATAATAGCAAAAATTAAAAAAAATATGATCTAATTCATATCTGGAAAGCTATCGGATCAAAGGGAAAGATTCGAAAAATAGAGTAAAGATGATGAGAATGGAAAAATAAACAAAATAGCATACTAAAAAGACAATAGAAGCGAGAGATATATATTCCAAAGTATAGATAAAAATTGATAAAGGAAACCAATAAAAATTATTTAAAAAAAACAGAAGTTTTGTAGAAAAGCACTATAACAAACATGTTCTAAAAACAAAAGTTCACAGAACATGTGAGCGCGATTTGTAAAAAGAGGTTCTGTAGCTGAAGAAAATGAAAATAGAAATAATTAATTATAATTAATCTATTTAATAAAAATAAATTAAATTTTATAATATTAATAGAAAGTACAGAAAAGTAAAATTCAATAATAAATTAATTATTAATAAAGAAATTTATTAGAATAAATTAAATAAGATATATTAAAATAAAATATTTTATAAAATAGGTAAAAATAAATTAAATATAAATATTAAATTTAAATAAATAAAAAAGAATTAACCGGAAATATTAAAAATAAATAAAAAATTTGAAATTAATTTAAATAAATAAAATAATAAAAATAATTTATTAAATAAAAAAGATAGTTTATAAGGATAAAAATGAATAAAATAACAAAGAAATAGAAATAAAAAAGAGAAAATAGAAAATATGATAAAAAATATTTAAATAAATTAAAAAAATAAAAAGTATTATAATTAATTAACAAGAATTATCTATTATGATTGAAAATTAAAATAAATAATATATATTATAACAAAATAGTGAAGAAAGTTTTAAAGATTTTTAAAAAGAAAGAGTAAATAACAATAAACAATAAATGATAAAAAAGTATACCTTAAAATTAACAAGAAAAAGTGTAAAAGTATGAGCTATTAAAAAAGTAAGTAACAAATTATGTAAAAAGGAAATGAGGAATAAATTAATATAGATTTGATGAAGTAAAAACTTTGAGAGAAATTAAATAATAGCCAAAATTTATAAAAAAAATGATCTAATTCATATCTGAAAATGTATCGGATTAAAGGGAAAGGTCCGAAAAATAGAGCAAAGATGGTGAGTGCAGAAAAACAACTAAAAGATTATATCAAAAAGACAATAGATGTCTTATATAGAGGTACCAAAATATAGTTAAAAAGTGATAAAGGAAATCAATAAAAATTATTTTAGAAAAACAAAAGTTTTATAAGAAAACACTATTGCAAACATGTTCTAAAAACAGAAGTTCAAAGAACAAGTGAGTGTATTTTATGAAAATAGTATCTGCAGCTGAATAGAATGAAAATAGAAATAATTAATTATAATTATTTTCAATGAAAAAATAAATTAAGCTTTATAATAAAAAATAAGATGTGCTGAAACATAAAGAGAAATTATAAATTAATTATTTAGAAAAAATTTATTAAAATAAAAAATATTAAAAGTAAATATTTAATAAAAACAAATAAAAAAGAATTAGTTATAAGTATTTTATTGAAATAAATAAAATTAATTTATCTAATAAAAAGAGAATTATAAAAATAAATAAAAAAATCAAGACAATTTAATTTCTAAAAATATTTGCAATAACTAAATAAAGCTATTATTTTAATTTTTTTATAAATTTATTGACAAAAAATGCTTTATTGACATTATTAAGAAAAATATTAACTTCTTTCAATGAATTTATAAAACAATCTTTTTTTCTTAAAAATTTACTATTTTTCTTTTCTTTTTCCATAAGAACTCCTTGTATTTTAATAAATTTATTATATAATATTCTAGAGAGGGAGAAATTGTTAATGAATAACTTTATAAAGCTAAAAGAAAATGAAAGAATTGATGATTTAGAAATAAATGATTTAAAAATAATTCAGAATGAGAATGGCTTTTGTTTTGGGATTGATAGCGTACTATTATCTGATTTTGCAAAAACAATAAAAGCTGGAACCGAGATTTTAGATTTGGGAACAGGTACAGCAATTTTACCTATTTTGTTGACAGCCAAAACTTGTGCAAGACATATTGTGGGGGTAGAACTTCAAAAAGATGTTGCAGAAATGGCTAAAAGAAGTATAAAAATGAATGGATTAGAAGATAAGATAGATATAATTAATGAAGATATTAAAAATTTAACTAATATACTACCTATTAATTCTTATGATGCTATAGTAACTAATCCTCCATATATGAAATTGAATACTGGATTAGAAAACGAGAGTATAGAAAAATTAATTTCTAGACATGAAGTTAAATGTACAATTGGAGATATTGCAAGAGTTTCTACGAAACTATTAAAAGATAGAGGAGAAATATATATGGTACACAGACCAGATAGATTGATGGATATAATGGAATGCTTTAGAAAATATAAATTAGAAATAAAAAATATGCGACTTGTTTTTCCAAAAACTACTAAGGAAGCAAATTTAGTTTTAATCAAAGCTGTAAAAAATGCACAGCCATTTATGAGAATCCAAAAACCACTATATGTGTATGAAGAAAATGGTGAATATACAAAAGAAATAAAGAAAATATATAATAAAAATTAAGGAGAATAGTGATGAAAGGTAATTTATATTTGGTGGCAACTCCAATTGGGAATCTTGATGACATTACAATAAGAGCAATAAAGATATTAAAAGAAGTTGATATAATTGCAGCAGAGGATACTAGACATACTCTTAAATTGTTGAATCATTTAAAAATAAAGAAACCGCTAACCAGCTATTATAAACAAACGGAAAAAAACAAGTCAAATGTACTCATAAGTAAATTATTAGAAGGACAAAATATAGCATTAGTTTCAGATGCTGGCACACCAGGTATTTCTGACCCAGGAGAAGAAATTGTAAGACAAGCAATAAAAAATGAAATTGAAGTTATTCCTATACCAGGAGCATGTGCATTAATAAATGCATTAATTTGTTCTGGAATGAATACCACAGAATTTAGTTTTATAGGTTTTTTGCCAGTTAATCAGACAGAGAAACGCAAAAAATTAGAAGAGTTTGAGCAAGAAAATAAGACATTAATTTTTTATGAAGCACCACATAAATTATTGTCAACATTACAGAAAATGTTAGAGATTTTTGGAAATAGAAAAGTCGTTTTAGCACGTGAACTAACAAAAATACATGAAGAATATATTAGAGGAACTTTAGAAGATGTTTTACAAAAACAAACAGAACCTAAAGGAGAGTATGTTATTATAGTAGAAGGAAATAAAGAAAGACAAACTGAAGAACTAATATTAAATGGATTATCTTTAGAGTCACATTATGAGTATTATAAAAATAAAGGACTAAGTAAAAAAGAGACGATAAAGGCAATTGCAAGTGACAGAAAAACCAATAAAAACGAGATATATCAATATTTTTTAAATAAAGATAATGAGAATTATCCAGAGAACTAAATAAAAAATCATAAATAGTACAGAACTATTTATGATTATTTTTTTTTGAAAGACTGCTAATGCATCTATCGCAAATAATTTTATCTTTAAAATCAGTTAGTTTTTTTGTATTACCACAGAAAATGCATTTTTTTTCATGTTTTTCTAAAATAATAGAAGAGCCATCTGTATAAATTTCAACAGAATCTTTTTCTTCAATTCCAAGCTGTGTTCTCATATCAATAGGTATAACAACTCTACCTAGTTCGTCAACTCTTCTAATTATTCCTGCTGATTTCATGTTTAGCCCCCTAACATTACAAATGAAAAATTTACTTAATAATACCATAAAAAGCCCCGAAGGTCAATAAATATAAAGAATTTTATATAGCAATTAGTAATTATAATTATATGTATGAATAGAATATAAAAAGTAGGAGGAAAAGACATGTTAAATATTATATGGCCACTGTTTATAATAATTTCATTAATATATGCAATTTTCTTTGGGAGAGTAAGTGAAGTTAATTTATCAATATTTGATTCAGTAGAAAATGCTGTACAAATATCTATAAATTTGCTTGGAACAATATGTTTGTGGAATGGAATAATAAAAATAGCAATGAATACTGAGCTTGTAGACAAATTAAAAAGATTACTAAAACCAATATTAAAAGTTTTATTTCCAGAAATAAAAGAAAAAGATCAAGCTTATAGCGAAATCTCTATGAATATAGTTGCAAATATAATGGGATTAGGAAATGCGGCGACGCCGCTTGGTTTAAATGCAATGAAATCTATGCAGAAAGAAAATTTAGAAAAAGATAGGCTGAGCAATTCAATGGCAATGTTTATAATAATAAATACTGCTTCAATTCAAATAATTCCCACAACAGTGATTGCAATTAGAACATCATTAGGATCTAAAAATCCAACAGGAATGATATTAGCAGTGTGGATAGCAACAATAGGAGCTGCAGTTTCTGCAATAATAATGTCTAAAATATTGATGAAAAGATGGTGAAATATGAATATAATTAATTATTTTTCTAATATAGCATTGCCAGCAATTATATTAATTATTTTATTTTTCGGGATAAAAGAAAAAATAAATATGTTTGATATTTTTATTGACGGGGCAAAAGAGGGAATTGAAATAATTTTTAAATTATTTCCAACTTTAGTAGGAATATTTGTTGCGATTGGATTATTAAGAAGTTCTGGGATAATTGATTTTTTCATTAATTTAATAGTACCAATTACTAATATGTTTAATATTCCTAAAGAGATAATGCCGTTAGCTCTATTAAGGCCAATTTCAGGAAGTGCATCTATGGCTGTTGGAACAGATATCATGCAAACATATGGAGTAGATAGCAAAATTGGACTAATAGTATCTACTATAATGGGATCAACAGAAACTACTTTGTATACTATTGCAGTATATACAAGTATTGTCGGAGTTAAGAAAATTAGATTTGTATTAGTTGCAGCACTAATAGCTGATCTTGTAGGAATGTTGATTTCTGTCATTTTTTGGCAGATTTTGTCGTAAAGTTTTTCTTGACTTTTGTCATATTCTATTGTATTATGGTTACATAAAATTTGCTTGGAGTGCAATATGATATTTAAATTCTTAATATTTATTTCAATAATTTATTTAATAAAAAGATTTTTTATCAAAATATTATCTAAAAAAATTCTAAAAAAAATTTCATAGTAAAAAAATAGGATAATTAAATATATCCTAATATTAAAAGTTTTTAATTGTGTAGGAAATATCAATATTTTTTTACAGTAGCCCTAAAAAAGAATAGGGATATTTTCTACATATTTTTATAATCTTTCCTTATTTTTTTCTACACAATATTTTTTTCTATTGGAGAACTATCTTAAGTTATTCTAGCCAAAAGATAGTTCTTCATCAAATTAAGTAAGATTAATAATCTGACTAGGATTATCACGTGGGGCCACATTTATACAAATGTCTTTTTCAGAAAAATTGTACTTTTGTAATTCTTCCCAAACAGTTTTATTGGCTAACTCAGGAAAATTGTTTTCTTTGCTAAGGTGAATTAAAAAGGCATTTTTTAAACCAGAGTCGATTAATTTTGCAATAGTTTGTCCTGCCACACAATTTTCTAAATGACCAAGAGAACTAGCAATTCTTCTTTTTAAATGATAAGGATAATGAGAATATTTAAGTATATTCATATCATAATTAGACTCTAAAAAAATTAAAGAACTATTTTTTAGATTATTAAAAACATCTTCAGTAATATTACCTAAATCTGTTGCAACACTAATTTTTTTTGAACCATTATATATATTAAAACCACATGGGTCTGCAGCATCATGTGGAGTTGAAAAAGGTGATATAATTAAATCTGATATATCAAAAGATTTATTATTTATAAAAATTTTTTTATTATCATCTGAAATTTTATCTGAATTAATATGTTTCCAAGTTTTTTCATTTGCATAAATTGGAATATTATATTTATTAGATAAAATACCTAAACCTTTTGTGTGATCGACATGTTCATGAGTAACTAAAACTGCTTGAATCTCAGTAGGAGAAATACTTAAATTGTTTAAAGCCATTTCAATTTTTTTACAACTTACTCCAGCATCAACTAAAAGTTTAGTATGATTAGTTTGTACTAAGAAACTATTACCACTACTTCCACTATATAAACTACAACATTTTATCATTAATTTTCACCTTTATTCTTGTACTCTTTTGATTTTTGCTCCAAGTTTATTAAACTTCTCTTCAATATTTTCATACCCACGATCAATATGTCTTAAATTATATATTTCTGTTGTACCATTAGCAATAATTCCAGCAATAACTAATGCTGCACCAGCTCTCAAATCAGAAGCATAAACAGGTGCTCCAGATAGATGTGATACTCCTTCAAAAAAGGCGGTTCGATCATGAGCAGCAATGTTTGCTCCCATTTTATTAAGTTCAGCAGTATACTGAAATCTAGAATCCCAGATTGATTCGTTTATAATACTAGTTCCATTTGCAACTGAAAGTACAACACCCATTTGTGGTTGTAAATCAGTAGGATATCCAGGATAAGGAAGAGTTTTCAAGCTGGTTCCAGAAGGTCTTTTATCAGCATAAACTTTTATACTATCACCTAAAATTTCTACCTTTCCGCCTATTTCTAATATCTTTGAAATTAAAGAATCTAAATGTTCAGGAATGCAGTTTTTTATTAGAATATTTCCTTTTGAGGCAACTGCAGCTAACATGAAAGTACCAGCTTCAATTTGGTCAGGAACAACAGAATAAGAACAAGAATCTTTTAAAGTTTCTACGCCATTAACTTTTATAATATCAGTTCCTGCACCTCTAATATCAGCTCCCATAGAATTAAGAAAGTTTGCAATATCAACTACATGAGGTTCCTTAGCTGCATTTTCTATAGTAGTAGTTCCTTTGGCAAGAACACTTGCAATCATAATATTAATAGTTGCACCAACAGAAACTATATCCATATATATATTTGTACCAATTAATTTTTTTGCATTTAAGGAGATTTTTCCTTGTGAAATATTAGATTCTGCACCTAATGCTTCAAATCCCTTTATATGTTGGTCAATAGGTCGAACACCTAAATTGCAACCACCAGGTAAACCGACTTCTATTTTTCCATATTTACTCAATAAAGAACCAATTAGATAATATGAAGCACGAAATTTACTAGTTAAATCTAAAGGAACTTTAGTACTATGTACATCTTTATTATTAATAATTAATGTGTTTTTGTCTATCCAAGTAATTTTGGAACCTATAGCTTCTAAAATTTGGCAAGATAATCTTACATCAATAATATTTGGAACATTATATAATGTGAAAACACCATTTGACAACAGTGTTGCAGGCAATATAGCAATTGCAGAATTTTTTGCTCCAATAATAGAAACTTCCCCTCTTAAAGGAGTACCACCTGTTATAACTAATTTTTCCATAAGTTCCTCCAAAACTAGATAATATAGAAAATAGAGTGTAAATACACTCTATTAACTACATAAATATACCACTTATACTAAAATTTTGCAATACTTCTACAATTTTAAATTTAAATTGTGTATCAGAGTTAGAACTATTAGAAATTAAATCATATTCTTCTTCAGATAAACTTTCTTTCATTATTTTTTTAGAATCTTCAGGAACGATTCCAGTAGTTACATCTACAAAACAAAGAGGAGGAAACATTACACACCACCAGTTTTTTCCGGTAGCACTACCAATTTTTATTCTTAGTGCATCATAATATCCAGGGGGTAAAGTAATATCTCCATAATTTTTTGTAGGAAAACTGAAATTGCCAATTTCGATAGAAACATCATAGTCATATCCATTTTCTAAAATTGTTTGTTTTGCAATAAGTTCTAAATTGGATAAATTTTCATTTAATAATACAACTAAATCATCCTTAGAATTTATATTATTTGAAATAGAAGACATATACTCTATTACTTTATCTCGAACTATTAACTTTAGACTTTGATCTTCTGAAGAATCACTGTTTGCGATAACATGTAATCTAAAAACGCTATTCGAAATATCTGTGCAAACAGCCTGAGTATACGAAATAGCAGAAACAATAATATATATAATTAATAAAAAAATTAAAAGTAAACAACGTTTAAATTTTGAATTTGATAAAATTTTTGTAATCAATCTCATTATAAACCTCCATTAGAAATTAAATAAAATTTTGTCAAATAATTTCTTTAAATAAATTATTAACCATTTTTTAAAATATATACATAAAAAAACAAAAAAACACACAAGAAAATACTCGAAAGGTGTAATTCCGTAGACTTTGTCGAATTTAGAGAGACGATTTATATTGACTTAAAAAGAAAAAAATGGTACAATTTAACAGTAGGAGGAACTAGAATGAAAGAAAAATGTGTTATAAAAAGATCATGTAGTTTTTATATAAGTGATATGCATTTTGCAACAATGCTAATGCCATTTATAAAAAAACAAGTAGAAAATAAAATAAACGTTACCACATTTTTAGAAAATAATTATTCAAACAATATAGAACTAGTTTTAGCAAGAATGAAACTACAAGAAGAACAAAAGAAACAAATATTAAACATTAACTGGAAAGAAAATAAAAATAACAAATATTCAAATATAGATAAACTATTAAAAAACAACATATTAAAAGGTAAAGAAAATGTAATAATTATAAATGGAAAAAAAGAGTATCTTGAAATAATAAATGACATGGTAAGAAAATTTTTAGATAAAAATTCAAAAAAATATGAAGATACAACCATTTTTATAATGGACTTTTATGAAGTTGGTACATTCAATGAAAATATAACTGAAATATTAAATAAGCATGAATTTATTTTTAATACATCAGGAGAACATAAAATAGAGGATGTATTCGAAAGAAATATTTCAGAAGCAAAAGTAAATTAGTAAAAAAATAAAAGGAATTAAAATAAGCGCAAAATGTTTATTTTAATTCCTTTTTACTATAAGTCAAGATAAAAAGCTTATCAATAATTTGACTAATAATAAAATATGATATATATTTGGTAATATAAAAAGGAGGGGTTTTTTTGGAAGAAAAATATTATGAAGCAGAAAAAGTTTTACAAAAATATCATCAAGAACATTTGCTAAAGTCATATGAGAACTTAAATAATCAAAAAAAGGAAGAACTTCTTAGGGAAATACTAACTATAGACTTTGAACAAGTAGAAAATTTATATAAAGGAATTAATAACATACAAAAAAACAATGCAGAGAAGAAAATTGAACCAATAGAATATGTGGATGAAGCAAAATTAACAGAAGAACAGATAAATATGTATAAACAAAAAGGAAAAGAAGTCTTAAAATCAGCTAAGTATGCAGTAATTATAATGGCAGGAGGTCAGGGAACAAGACTTCGGACACAATGGACCTAAAGGAACTTTCAAATTGGGAATAGAGCCAGATAAATCTTTATTTGAGATTTTATGTGAAAAACTAAAAAAAGTACAAGCAGAATACAATGTAGTAACACCATGGTACATTATGACGAGTAGAGAAAACAATGAAGAAACAGTAAAATTTTTTGAAGAAAACGATTACTTTAATTATCCTAAAGAAGCAGTAAAATTCTTCAAACAAGGGGAACTTCCGATGATGGATAAAAGTGGAAAAATCTTTTTGACAGAGGAAGGACTAATAAAAGAAGCTGCTGATGGTCATGGGGGTATTTTTGAAGCAATGTTTAAGAATAACGTTGTAGAAGACTTAAAACAAAAAAATATAGAATGGGTATTCATAGGTCCAATAGATAATCCATTAGTTCAAATGACAGATGAGCTAATGTTAGGATTTTCTGTTGAAGAAGGTGTACTAGCAACAGGAAAATCTATAGTAAAGGCAAATCCTCAAGAAAAAGTTGGCGTGTTTTGTAAGAAAAATGGTAGACCAAGTGTTGTAGAATATACAGAGATTACACAAGAAATGGCTGAAGAAACAGATGAAAATGGAGAATTAAAATTTGGAGAATCACACCTTAATTGTAATTTGTTTAATATAAAAGCTATAGAAAAAATAGGAAATGAAAAATTGCCATATCATGCAGCATTAAAAAAAGCGACATATATGGATGAAAATGGAAATATAATAGTTCCAACAGAACCAAATGGATATAAATTTGAAAGTTTTATTTTTGATGCTTTTGAAAAGATAGACAAAATGGGGATTTTAAGAGGTAAAAGAGAAAATGAATTTGCACCAGTAAAAAATGCAGAAGGAGTAGATAGTCCAGAAACTGCGAGAGAATTATATAAAAAATATTATGGAATTTAAGGAGAAAACTATGGAAAGATATCAAGAAAAGTTTGAAGAATGGTATAATAATAACTTATTTGATGAAGAAACAAAAAAAGAATTAGAAACTATAAAAAACAATGAAAATGAGAAAAAAGAGAGATTTTATAAAGATTTAGAATTTGGAACAGCAGGATTAAGAGGAATAGTAGGAGTAGGAACAAACAGAATGAATAAATATACAGTGGGAAAAGCTACTCAAGGGTTGGCAGAATACATAATAAAAAAAGGAGGACAGGAAAGAGGAGTGGCAATTGCTTATGACTCTAGACATATGTCAACAGAATTTAGTGAGCAAGCAGCATTAATATTAAATGCAAATGGAATTAAAACATATATATTTGAAAACTTAAAACCAACACCAGAATTATCTTTTGCTGTCAGAAGCTTTAAAACAATAGCAGGAATAGTAGTAACAGCAAGTCACAATCCGCCAAAATATAATGGATATAAAGTATATTGGGAAGATGGAGGGCAAATTACAGAACCAATAGACCAAGAAATTATAACAGAAGTAAATAACATAACTGACTTTTCAAAAATTAAAACAATATCAAAAGAAGAAGCAATTCAAAAAGGATTATTTAATGTTATTGATAAAGACTTTGATAATAAATATATAGAAGAAATACAAACAAATATAATTAACCCAGAAGCGATAAAAAAAGCAGCAGATACATTAAAAGTAGTATATACACCATTACATGGAACAGGAGGAAAAATAGCAAAAAAATTATTTGAAAGTATGGGATTAAAAAATGTATATATAGTAAAAGAGCAAGAAGAGCCAAATGGTGATTTCCCAACAGTAAGTTATCCAAATCCAGAAGATCCAAAAGCATTTGAATATGCACTAAAATTAGCAAATGAAGTAGATGCAGACTTGGTTTTAGCAAATGATCCAGATGCAGATAGAATAGGAATATTTGTAAAACATAATGGAGAATATGTAGCATTAAACGGAAATATGATAGGATTAGTTATTGCAGAATATATGATATCACAGAAAAAAGAAAAAGGTTTACTTCCAAATAATCCAGCATTAATAAAAACAATAGTATCATCAAACATGACAAATAGAATATGTGATTATTATGGAATAAAAATGTATGAAGTATTAACTGGATTTAAAAATATAGCAGCAAAAATAAAAAAATTCGAAACAGAAAATACATATAACAACATAATGGGATTTGAAGAAAGTTATGGATGCTTAATAGGAAATCATGCAAGAGATAAAGATGGAATAATAGCAGACATGATGCTTTGTGAAATTGCTGCATACTATAAATTACAAGGATTAACAATATGGGATGCATTATTAAAAATGTATGAAAAATATGGATATTATCTAGAAGGTCAAATTCCAGTAACTTTAGAAGGAATTGATGGAGCAGAAAAAATACAAAATATGATGACAAAAATGAGAAATAATCCACCAACACATTTAGGAAAATATAAAGTATTAAAAATAATGGATTGCAGTACAAGCAAAGAAAAAGATATAGAAACAGGTAAAGAAATAGACATAGACTTACCAAAATCAAATGTATTAAGATATTCATTAGAAAATGATTGCTGGTGCGCAGTAAGACCATCAGGAACAGAGCCAAAAATAAAATTCTATATGGGAGTACGTTCAAATAGTTTAAAAGAAGCTAAAAAAGACTTAAATGATTTAACAGAAGTAATGAGAGAATATACAAAATAAACAGTAAAGAGACATTAATTAAAAAATAAATGTCTCTTTAATTATTATAATTTTTAGATATTCATAAAAATTATTGTTAAAGCTAAAGTCATTTAGATAGTTATATCAATGGAGAGGACTAGAAATTCCAGTCCTCTCCACTAAAAATTTATAAATTATGTTTTCCAACCTTTAATATCACTTCTTTTAATGGCACCATAAATATTAGTTTTAACATTAGGAATATCTTTTTGAATTGTATGAATTAAATTTTTTATATCCTCTCTTTTGGAAGTCCCATCCATAGGGCAACACTTATTCATAACTTCAATATTATTTTTTTTAACGAAGGTTTTGATACTCTTTTCAGGAGCATAGATTAAAGGTCTAATTAATGTAATTCCGTGAACGATCCATAAAACTTACAGGTGCAAAAGTTCCGATAGAACCACCATATAATAGATTTAAAAAGAATGTTTCTAAAACGTCATCTTCATTATGACCTAAAGCAATTTTATTACAATTTTCTCTAATTGCAACACTATTTAAAATTCCTCTCCTTAAATTTGCACAAAGAGAACAAGGATTTTTTTCTTGTCTAATATCAAAAACAATTTCCTTGATATGAGTTTTTTCCTCAATATATTGAACTCCAATATTTTTGCAAGTAGTTTCCAAAAAATCAGAATTAAAAAAGTCAAATCCAGGATTAATACTAACAGCGATAAGTTCGAATTTTTTATCATAAAACCTTTGTAGAGCTTTTAATCCCATAAGTAAAGTAATAGAGTCTTTACCGCCAGACAAACCAACAGCAATTTTATCCCCATCAGAAATCATATTATAATCATCAACAGCTTTTCGAATATAGCTTAACATTCTTTGCATAACTTAATTCACTTCACTTTCTCTTTTTGAATAAGATCTAATAATTGCAATAACAGCAGAAGATATTTCGAAAACATTACCAGCTAAATTAATATAGGCACCAACAATAAAATTATAAATAGCAAGAAAAATTGCTGCAATCAAGCATGAAATACAGATAATACGAGTACTTTTTTGCCAAGAAGAAACTGTAAACAAAAGAGCGGCAATAATAGGTACAAAATCTAATAATGTTTTACAATTCATTAAAGCTAAAACTAAAATTGCAGATACAAATACAGCTAAGAGCCATAAAGGAGTAGTTTTTTTCTTTTTACTATCTATTCCAAAAATATAACATCTAACAATAGAAACAAGATTCATAGAAGCCGCAGAAAAAAGACCTAGCATAAAATACTGCAAACCATAAAGAACATTTGATATTAATTGCAAAAAAAGCATTTTATATTTTTGGCTAAGCTGCAAGCTAATAACCCAAATAATTAAAGCAATTGCACCTAAAATATGTGGTAAAAAATCTATCATTATAACCCTCCAAAAAGTAATTTTCATAAACAATATACAACAAAATATGGTATTTGTAAATATATGGACAAAATATAACAAGAACATTTATTCGTTAAAGTGCTTGAAAAGTTTTATGTCGTATGATAAAATTACAAAAATATTATAAATTTTTTAAAACTATTTAAAAATATAAGAAAATACGATAAAATAAGAACATTGATGAAGACAAACGAATATGATAAAAAAAGGAGAAAAGTTGTAAATGAGAAAAAATGAAATATTTACAGAAACAATAGAAAGAATTTGTGAAGGAAAAATAATAAACAAAGGAAATGAAATCTTCTTTAGTCATTTCTGTAATGATACAAGGGAGATAAAAAAAGGCGATATATTTATTTCTATAAAACCAGAAAATGGAACTGATGGGACAAAATATATCATAGAAGCATTTGAAAAAGGTGCAACAGGATGTCTTACAGAATATGAACTTTCAGAAGAAATTAAACAAAAATATAGAGAAAAAACAATAATAAAAGTAAAGAATAGTATAAAAGCTATACAAGATTTAGCAGAATATAAGAGAAGTTTATATAATATTCCAGTTATTGGAATTACAGGAAGTGTAGGTAAAACAACAACAAAAGAAATGATAGGAGCAGTGTTATCAAAAAAATATAAAACAGCAAAAAATAGGGGAAATTACAATAATCATATAGGCGTTCCACTTACAATATTAGATTGGGAAGATGATATTGAAGCAGCAATAGTAGAAATGGGAATGAACCATTTAGGAGAAATAAGAGAATTAACAAATATTGCAAAACCAACAATAGCAGTAATAACAAATGTCGGAACTGCACATATCGGATTCCTGGGTTCAAGAGAAAACATATTAAAAGCAAAATTAGAAATATTAGAAGGATTACCAAAGGAAGGAAAAGTAATCATAAATAATGACAATGATATGTTAAATAAGGCAGAAATAAAATATGAAAAAATAACATATGGAATTGAAACAGAAAGCATGTATAATGCACAAGAAATATTTATAGATGAAGAAAGCACAGAATATGTAACAGAAATAGAAGGTAAAAAATATAAGATATTTATACCAGCTTCAGGAAAACATTTTGTATGGAATAGTATGTGTGCAATAGTAGTAGGAAAAATACTAAATGTAGAATTTGGTAAAATGATAGAAGCATTGAGTAATTTTGAAAACACTGGAAAAAGAATAGAAATAAAAGAAATAAATAATATAAAAATGATAAGTGATTATTATAATGCAAATTATGATTCAGTAAAAGCAGCACTAGAAGTTCTGGATAAAATAACTGCAAAAAGAAAAGTTGCTATATTAGGAGACATGAGAGAATTAGGTGAATATGAAGAAGAATTACATAGAAATGTAGGAAAAGAAATAATAAAAAATAAAATAGATGTATTAATAACTGTGGGAGATTTAGCAAAATATGTATCAAAAGAGGCAGAAGAATTAGGGTTAAAACAAACATACAAATTTAATACAAATGAAGAATGTATAAAAGAATTAAATAATATAATAAAAAAAGAAGATGCAATATTGATAAAAGCATCAAAAGCAATGCATTTTGAGAAAATAGCGGAAAGTATAGAGGAGGCAGGAATGTATGAGTAAGAAAAAAGTAGGGATTATTTTTGGAGGAATATCAACAGAACATGATGTATCTGTAGTATCAGGTACAGATATAATGAGAAATATAGATAAAGAAAAATATGAAGTGATTCCCATTTATATAGATGAACAAGGAACTTGGCATGAATATAAATTAACAGATCAAATCTTTAAAGTAGGAGATAAAATAACAGATAAAAAGCCAATAGAAAATATTTGCGAATATTTAAAAAAAGTAGATGTTATATTTCCAGTACTACATGGATTAGGAGGAGAAGATGGCACTATACAAGGAATGTTGGAACTATTGAAAATACCATATGTAGGTTCAAAAGTATTAGGATCAAGTATTTGTATGGATAAAGTATATGCAAAAATAATATTTGAAAAAGCAGGATTATTACAAACTAAATATTTATATATAAGAAAATATAAAGAGGAATATATATATGTAAAACAAGACTTTGAAGAAGAAAAATATACAACAGACGAAATTGCGGAAATCGCAGAAAAACAATTAAAATATCCAATGTTTATAAAACCATCAAACTCAGGATCTTCAGTAGGAATAAGTAAAGCTACTAATAAAGAAGAATTAAAAAAAGCAATAGAATATGCAGCACAATTTGACAAAAAAATATTAATAGAAGAAGGAATAAATGCAAGAGAGATAGAATGTGCAGTATTAGGAAATGAAGAATTAACAGCATCTATATTAGGAGAAGTATTAGCTGCGGACACATTTTATAGCTTTGATGCAAAATATATGAATCAAGAATCAAGAACAGAAATGCCTGCAAAATTATCAGAAAAACTAACAAAACAAGTGCAAGAATTAGCAAAAAAAGCATATAAAGCAGCAGACTGTAGAGGACTATCAAGAGTAGACTTTTTTGTAGATGATAAAACCGAAAAAATATATATCAATGAAATAAATACAATTCCAGGATTTACACAAATAAGTATGTATCCTAAATTATTAGAAAAGACAGGAATACCATATAAAGAAATATTAACAAAATTAATAGAATTAGCGGAATAAGAGGTAAAAAAATGGAAATAGAAAAAATAATTAAAATAGTGGAAAGCAGGTTATCAGAAAAAAGATTTCATCATAGTAAATGCGTAATGGAAAGATGTGAACAGATAGCAAAACAAGTAAAATATGATGTTGAAATTGCAAAACAAGTAGGAATAGCACATGACATAGCTAAAGAAATACCAAACGAAGAAAAACTTGAATATGTAAAGACAAACAAAATAGAAATAGATGAAATAGAATTAAATAATCCAACATTATTACATGCGAAAATAGGAGCAGATATTTCAATAAAAGAATTTGGATTTTCAGAAGATATGGCAAAAGCAATAAGAGCACATACAACAGGAATAGAAAATATGAGTATTTTGGATAAAATACTCTTTATTGCGGATAGGACAAGCTGTGAGAGAGGATTTCCAGATATAGAATACTTAAATGGACTATTAGAAAAAAACATAGACGAAGCGGTACTATACATCTTTGATAAGAAAATAACCTTGCAAATAGAAAAAAAAGCACAAATGCATCCAGATACAATTATTGCAAGGAATTGGTTATTAAAAAATATGGAATGATATTTATTATTCAACTATACAGTTCCCCGAAAATGTAGAGGATTTGAAATGGAGGTAATATGAGATTTATACATATAGCGGACATGCACTTTGATGCTCCTTTTGCGAATTTAAGCAAGCAAGAAGGAGTAGGAGATAAAAGACGAGTAGAGCAAAGACAAGTTTTTAGTGAGATAATTAGATATATAAAAATACAGGATATTCCATATCTATTTATTTCAGGAGATTTATATGAACATCAGTATGTAAGAAAAACAACAATAGAATATATAAACAATTTATTTAAAACCATACCAGAAACAAAAATATTTATAAGTCCTGGCAATCATGATCCATATTTAAAAAAATCTTATTATAATGAATTTGAATGGAATGGAAATGTATATATTTTTAATTCAGAAATCCAAAAATATGAATTTGAGGAAGTGGATATATATGGATTTGGATTCGAAGATTTTTATTGTGCAGACTCAAGAGTAGAAGAGATACAAATAGAAAACAAAGAAAAATTAAATATACTAGTAACACATGGATCACTTAATGCAAGTCAAACATTAGATATGCAATATAATCCTATTAACGCAAGTAAAATAAAAAAGCAGGGATTTGACTATATTGCATTAGGGCATATACATAAACAGATAATAGAAGAAAATATAGTATATCCAGGATCTCCAATATCATTTGGATTTGATGAATTGGGAGAACATGGAATGTTAGATGTAGAATTATCAAAAAATAAAATGGAAATAAATTTTGTAAGATTAGACGAAAGAGAATATATAGAAAAAGAATTAGATATATCGGAAATATATTCGGAAGAAGAATTAATAGAAAAAATAGAAAATATAAAAACAGAAGAAAATAAATTATATAAAATAATTTTAATTGGAAATAAAAATATAGAAATAAATATAAATAAAATATTAAAAATAATAAATCAAAAAAATATATTAAAAATAAAAGATAAAACTAAAGTTGCATTCGATATAGAAAAAATAGAAAAAGAAAATAATATAAAAAGTTATTATTTGCAAGAAATAAAAAAAATAAAAGAGGAACAAGAATATACAGAAGAGGAGATAAAACAAGCAATAGAAATAGGACTGCGAATATTACAAAATTAAAACAGGAGTGATTTTTTGAAAATTAATTATTTGAAAATAAATGGATTTGGAAAATTAGAAAATAAAGAAATAGAAATGTCAGATAAAATTAATTTAATTTATGGAAATAATGAAGCTGGAAAAAGTACTTTATTAGAATTTATTTCAAGTATGTTTTATGGAGTGTCAAAAAATAAAAATAAAAAAGAAATTTCAAATTATGAGAAATATAAACCATGGAAAAATGGAGATTTCTCAGGTAAGATAATTTATAAGTTAGATAATAATGATGAATATCAGGTATATAGAGAATTTAGCAAAAAAAATCCACAAATATATAATAAAAATGGAGAAGATGTATCAAGATTATTTAATATAAATAAAACAAAAGGAAACGAATTCTTTTATGAGCAAACAAAAATAGATGAAGAAATATTTTTTTCAACTACAACAATAACACAAAATCAGGTAGTATTAGATAATAATGAACAGCAAACATTAACACAAAAAATAGCTAATATTTTGTCAACAGGAGAAGAAAGTGTATCATATAAGAAAACAATCGAAAAATTAAATAAGAAATTATTAGAAGAAGTAGGAACAGAAAGAACCACCGAAAGACCAATAAACTTGATTAATTCAAAAATAAAAGAAATAGAAAGACAAAAAGAAAATATAGAGATTGATAATTATAGAAAAGAAAAAATAGAAAAAGAAATAAATGAAATAGAAAAAAACATATTCACAAAAAATAAAAAAATAGAGTTAATAAAAGAGATAAAAAAACATAAAGAAAAAAATTTATTAGAAGAAGAAAAAATAAAAATAAATAAAAATATAATCGAAGAAGAAAATAATAAGATAAATAATTTAAGAAACCAAATAAAAGAAAATAAAAAAATTAAAAAAAGTAAAAATTTTTTACTATACATATTATTAGGTATAACAATTATAAATATTATATTACTATTATTAATAAAAAATAATATATTAGGAATTACATTAGGAGGATTAATAATTTCTGATTTAATAATGGTTATAATCAATTATTTAAATAACAGAAAAAATAAAAGAGTTGAAGAAAATAATAAAAATAAAAAAATAAATGAGATAGAAATAGCAGAAAATAATGTAAAGAATGTAAGCAAAAAAATAGAAGTATTAGAAAAGGAAGCCAAACAGAAAAATAATAGTGAAATACAGTCAATTAAATTTAAATACAATAAAGAAATAGAAGAAAAAGAAATTGATTATTTAATGAAATTAAATTTAGTAATGTTAGATAATGAAATTGAAGAATTAGAAAAAAATGTTTCTTCAGAAAACATTAAATTACATACAAATAAAATTGACTATCAAAATTTAGAAGAAAACGAAAATTTAACAGTGGTTTTAGAGGAAAAATTTCAAAGATGTATTCAAGAAAGAAATGAACTACAAAGTTTAGGGAACTCAATAAATATAGCTAAAGAAGCAATAGAAAAAGCATATAACAGAATGAAAAGTGAAATAACACCAAAATTTACACAAAATTTATCATTAATAGTAGAAAAAATCTCAAAAGGTAAATACAAAAATGTGAAATTTATAGATGGAGAAGGCATAATTGTAGAATTAGAAAATGGTGAGTATGTAAATGCAAATAAATTAAGTTTAGGAACAATAGACCAATTATATTTATCATTAAGATTATCTGCAATACAAGAAATAACAGAAGAACATATGCCAATAATAATGGATGAAGCTTTTGCATATTATGATGAAGAACGATTAACAAACATATTAAAATATTTAAATGAACTTAGCAATGAAAACCAAATAATAATATTTACTTGTACAAATAGAGAAAGCAAAATATTAGAACAAAATAATATTAGATATAAAGCAATTGAATTATGAAAATGCTATAAAACAGTATAAATTTTAGAAAGAACAAATTTACATAACATCAAGAAAAAACATTGACAAATATTGTATAAATATTGTATAATATAGTTGTATTATATGTATAAAAATATAATAAAGAAAAAAAGGAGTGCTAAAAAATGGAAAATATTGAGGGTAAACATTTTAGCATAACAGATTCACAAAATGTAAAAACAGTAATATACGAAATAAATAAAACAGAAAAAGAGATGGCAAAAAATGCACCAAAATTTACTATTCAAAGATTAGACTATACAGAAGAATTTGTAGGTGAAAAAACTAAGAAAACATTTTATGTGGACGAGCCTAGACCAGAAGGAAATAGATTAGCAATATTTTCTTTTGGCAAAGAAAAAGTAATTATAAATAATGGAATATTAGCAGGAAACAGAGTGTTAATAGAAAAAACACCATTACCTTTTGTGTTTAAGAAATATTATGAAGATACAGATATAGAGGTAAAGGACTTTACATATACACCAAATCTAAAAAGACCTATTACAATTATAGATTTGGATACAGTAGAAGAAGTAAAACCAGTTTTATATTTTGATGAAGTAACTAATGAAGTAAAGGGAAAATGTACCTTAAAAGCACATAAGAATTACTTTGCATTTGAGATAAGACAAGGTCAAGAAAATGATGATTATATTTTAGTTGGCGGTAGCCCGGTTTTTGATAATTAAGGAGGTAAATGCAATGAAATTTGACCCAATAACAAAAAAGAAAAGAATTTCTTCATTAGATGAAATTTTAAGAAATGGTAATTATTTAGAAATACCTGCTGAAAATGGTAGAAATCCAAGAAAACAGCAAGAAGAATTAGAAAAATAGTACAAAAGATAGGTGAAAAATATGGGAAATAAGGTAAGCTATGCATTGAATAAATGCAAAATAATTTTCATTATTGTATTAATACTATGGTTACTGGTATCCATAGTATTAATTATGCCTGGAAGTATTGCATTGGTAGATGCTAAGTCAAATGGACCGCTAGATACAGATTTATTTGCTGAAAGTATATCTCAAAACTTCGGAAAAGTATTTTCAAACTTTGGAAAAGTATTTTCAGATGAATATAGAAGCACTTTTATGAAAGGCGAAGTGGTTTTAATACTAGGATTATTAACATGTGGAGCAATAGGAATAATAAAAACATTACCTAAAAATGAATATTCAGATATAGAACATGGTTCAAGTGACTGGGCAACAGGAGAAAAATATGCAATATTAAACAAAAATAAAGGGATTATATTAGCAGAAAAACATTACTTACCAGTAGATAAAAGAGGAAACGTAAATGTATTGGTAGTTGGACGGTTCAGGTTCTGGTAAATCTGCATCATATGTTATTCCAAATGCGTATCAGTTATTAGGTTCATATGTATTCACAGATCCAAAGGGAGAATTATATGACAAAACAGCAGGATACTTAAAGGAAAAAGGATATGAAATAAAAGTTTTAAATTTAGTAAATCCAAAAAATAGTGATGGATATAATCCATTAATGCATATTGAAAGTGAAATAGATGTAGACGTTATTGCAAATACAATAGTAAAAGGGCAAAAAGTAGAAGGATCAAACTCAGATCCATATTGGGATGACATGGCAGAAATGTTATTGAAAGCCTTAATATATTATTTGCTAGCAACAAGACCAGAAGAGGAACAAAACTTAGCAAGTTGTGCAGAATTAGTAAGAGCTGCAAATAGTAACGGAGGAGGAAATCTACTTACACAATTAATAAATCAATTACCATATGACCACCCTGCAAGAATGTTTTACAAATCAATAGAAATAGCACCAGAGAAGACATATGGTTCAATATTGAGTACATTACAATCAAAACTAGGTAAATTCGATTCAAAAGAAATAGCAGAATTAACTTCAACAAATACTATAAATTTTGAAGATATAGGAAGGAAAAAAACTGCAGTATATGTTATATCATCAGATACACATACAGCATATGACTTTTTGTTAACAATTTTCTTTTCACAGATGATACAAAGATTATATGATTTTGCAGATAGAGAAGGTGGAGAATTACCACAACCTACATATTTTATTTTAGATGAGTTTGCAAATATAGGAAAAATACCAGATTTTGATAAAAAAATATCAACATCAAGAAGTAGAAAAATATCATTTAGTGTTATCTTACAAAACTTAGACCAGTTAGAAGCGGTATATGATAAATCACATGAAACAATTATAGGTAACTGTGATACTACATTATTCTTAGGAAGTAACTCACAAAAAACAGTAGAGTATTTCTCTAAAGAATTAGGAGAAAAAACAATATCAAGAGAAAGTTGGTCAGTGAACAAAGATAAGAACATGTGGAGACAAGGATATAACAAATCAGACCAAATAATGGCAAGAGCATTAATGACACCAGATGAGCTTAGAAGATTAGACAATGATTTATGTATAATTCTAGAAAAAGGAATAAAGCCAATAAAGGCACCAAAATATTATTATTTCAAATATCCAACAGCAAGACTAGTAGAAAAATATAAATCTAGTCATAATTCTATACCACAAATAGATAGAGGAAAATGGAGAAAATACAATCCATACAATCCATATGTAGAAGAAAAAGAAACAGACAAAAAAGGTGAAACAAAAATAGAATCATTAGACGATTTATTTGAAGAAACACCAGCAAAAGAAACACCAAAGCCAAATAATATTGTAGAACCAGTAGTTCCAAAAAAAGAAGAAGAACATGATTTACAAAAGGAATTAGAAGCAAAATTTGACGAACTATTTGGAGCATTTGACAGTGATAGCTCAAATTAAATAAGGAGAAAAAATATAATGAATATAGGAATAGATATAGATGATACGTTAAACAACTTATCAGATATATTAATAGAATATGGAAAAAGATATAATAAGGAAAATGCAATAGAATATGAAATTCAAAAAGACAAATATGATTTCGAAGAAGCATTTGGATGGAATAAAGAACAAGAAGACAATTTTAAAAGACAATATATAGGAAAATGCTTATCTCAAGCAACAATAAAAACAGGAGCAAGAGAATATGTACAGAAATTAAAAGATGAAGGACACAAAATATTTATAATAACAGCAAGAACTCCAGATGAAACAATAGAAAACGTACAAGAAATATCAGCAGAATGGCTAGAACGAAATGGAATAATGTTAGATAAATTAGAAATAGGTTGTGAACAAAAAGTAGATAAATGCAGAGAGCATAACATAGATGTATTTATAGATGACAATACAGACCATTGCAAATCAGTACATGAAAGATTAGGAATTCCAGTGATATTATTTGATAGCATTTATAATCAAGGAGTAGAAGAATTTAATAGAGTCTATAACTGGAAAGAAGCATACAAATTAATAAAAGAATATGATAACAAATAGTAAGAAGCTACATCAAATCTGATGTAGCTTTTCTTCATTTAGCGGAATTATATGGAAAAAATGAGCAAAAAATCTTGCTATTATGTAAAGAATGTGATAGTATTATAACTATTAGATTTTAAGAAAGAGGAGTGCGTATGTATGAAAAAAGTAGAACCGAATTTTAATTTTATCGACATGGAACATAAGATAATGAACTTCTGGGAAGAAGAAAAATGTTTCCAAGAACTTTTAGAAAAAAACAAGGATGGTAAAAAATTCAAATTTTTAGATGGACCAATTACAGCAAATAATCCAATGGGAATTCACCATGCTTGGGGAAGAACAATAAAAGATATATACATACGTTACAAGGGAATGAATGGATATACTTCACACTATAGAAATGGATTTGATGGGCAAGGACTTTGGATAGAAGTTGAAGTAGAAAAAGAATTAGGATTTAAAGACAAAAAAGACATAGAGAAATATGGATTAGATAAATTTACAAAAAAATGTTTAGAGAGAGTTGATCGCTTTTCAAAAACAATAACAGATCAATCAAAAAGATTAGGACAATGGATGGACTGGGATAACTCATATTATACAAATACAGAGGAAAACATTACATCAATTTGGCATTTCTTAAAGAAATGTCATGAAAAAGGAATGATAGAACAATCATTTAGACCAATGCCATGGTGCCCAAGATGTGGTACTTCATTATCAGAACATGAAATGGCAGGATCATATAAACAAATGGTACACAAAGCAGTATATTTTAAATTACCATTGGTTGGAACAGATAGCAAAATAGTAGTATGGACAACAACACCATGGACATTATCATCAAATGTTGCTTTAGCAGTAAATCCAGAAATAGACTATGTTAAAGTAAAAGTAAAATCAGATGAAAAGTACTTAATCATGGGAAAAAATGCTCTAAACATGGTTGGAGATGACAAAATAGAAGTAGTAGACAGCTTTAAAGGAGATAAACTAGTAGGACTAGAATATGAAACATGTTTCCCAGAAATGGAAAAACAAAAAGATATAGACCATAAAATAGTTGCATGGGAAGAGGTTTCTAGTGAAGATGGAACAGGAGTAGTTCATATTGCTCCAGGTTGTGGTGCAGAAGACTACGAATTAGGAAAAAGAGAAAACTTATCAGTAGTAATTCCAATAGATGATGAAGGTGTTATTGTAAACGGATTTGGATTTATGACAGGGCACAACACAAAAGAAGTTGCAGAATTAGTATTTGAAGAATTGAAAAAAAGAGATAAATTATACATGATAGAAGAACACGAACATAGTTATCCAGTATGTTGGAGATGCAAGAGTGAAGTAGTGTTCAAAGCAGTTAGAGAATGGCAAATAAATAGTGAAAAGATAAGACCACAATTAATAGAGGCAGCTAAAACTGTAAAATGGACACCAGATTTTGCAGGAAAAAGAATGGAAGATTGGCTAAGAAATATGGGAAACTGGGCAATTTCAAGAAAGAGATTCTATGGATTACCACTTCCAATATATCCTTGTGATGAATGTGGAGAAATAACAGTTGTTGGTTCAAGAGAAGAATTAAAGAAATTAGCAGTTGATCCAAAGAAAGTAGACGAATTACCAGATTTACATAGACCATGGATAGATGATATAGAAATCGTATGTCCACATTGTGGAAAACATGTAAAGAGAATCACAGAAGTTGGAGATTGTTGGTTAGATGCAGGAATAGTAGCATTCTCTACATTAAAATACTTCACAGACAAAGAATATTGGAAACAATATTTCCCAGCAGAATGGGTAACAGAAATGAAAGAACAAATAAGATTATGGTTCTATTCATTACTATTCATGTCAGTTGTGTTAGAGGAAAGAGCACCATATGAATCAGTATTAACATATAATGCAGTTATAAAAGAAGATGGAAGCAAATTCTCTAAATCAGGATATATGATTAAGTTTGACGAAGCGGCAGAAAAAATAGGAGCAGATCCAATAAGATACTTATATGCAAGTGCACAATTAAACAATGACGTAAGATTTGGATTTAATTTAGGAGATGAATCAAGAAGAAAATTATTAAATTTCTGGAATATCTATGTATTCTTTAATACATATGCAATATTAGATATGCCAAACTTAAAAGACTATAAGCTAAACATGTCAAAACTAGAAAAATCAGATAAATGGTTATTAGCAAGAGTAAATAAATTCTTAGCAACAGCAAAAACATTAATGGATAACTATCAAGCACCAGATTTAGTAAAAGAATTTGAAGTATTAGTTGATGATATATCAAACTTCTATGTAAGAGTAAATAGAAAAAGATTCTGGAAAATTGGAGAAGATGAAGATAAACTACAAGTATATTATTTATTATACACAGCAATTAAAAAAATGACACAAGTAATAGCACCAATAATTCCATTTATGACAGAAGAAATTTGGCAAAATATGGTTAGAAGCTTTGAACCAGATGAAGCAAAGTCAGTACATTTAAGTGATTATCCAACACCAGTAGCAGAATATGAAGACAAAGAAATACTAAAAGAAGTAGAAGAAATGAGAAAAGTAATAGGACTTGGATTAATGCTTAGAAATGAAAAACAATTAAAAGTAAGACAACCATTAAACAAACTATATGTATCAAGTGAAAAAGATATAGAGAATTCAATAAACAATTTTGAAAATATTATAAAAGAAGAATTAAATATAAAGCACATTGAACTTCTAAAAGATGAAGCTGTATTAAATGATGAATATTTAATGGTAAACTTTAAAGTAGCAGGAAGATTATTAAAAGAAAAGATTCAAAGTTTCAAAGAAAAAATAGAAAAATTAAACGACAAAGAAATGCAAGAATTAGTTGCTAAATTCAATGATGAAAGTATTAAAGAAATAGAAATAGATGGATTTGGAACCTTTGGAAAAGATGTATTTATAAAAGATATGAAGCCAAAAGCACACATAGTAGTTATAAAAGAAGGCGACTATACAATAGCATTAGATACAATATTAACAGAAGAATTAATTGTAGAAGGAATGTATAGAGACTTAGTAAGAACATTGCAAGTATTAAGAAAAGACGCAGGACTAAAGGTAGAACAGAGAATAAACTTATCAGTACAAACAGCAGGTACTTTAATGGAAAAAGTTCTAGCAAACTATGTAGAAAAAATAACAGCAGATACATTAACAGAAAACTTCTCAAGAGAAACAATTGCAAATGCAGTAATTGAAAAAGAAATTGAAATAAATGGAGAAAAAATAACAGTACAAATTGCAGAGGATTAAGGCTATAATTAGAGGAAGGTACCTATAAAAAGGTAGCTTCCTTTTTAATAGATCTCCGACGAGATTTGGCGGACTGTAAAAGTAAAATAAACTGCAATTTATTTGATTTCATCTTGACACTAAAAATTGTCTGTGATATATTAAAAACGATAAAATTTGAAAACATATAGGAGGTAAAAAATATGGATTTAAAAGGATCAAAAACAGAAAAAAATTTAATGGAAGCATTTGCTGGTGAATCACAAGCAAGAAACAAATATACATATTTTGCTTCAAAAGCAAAAAAAGAAGGATATGAGCAAATAGCCGCTATATTTACAGAAACAGCAAATAATGAAAAAGAACATGCGAAATTATGGTTTAAACTATTAAATGGTGGAGAAGTTCCAACAACAGCAGAAAACTTAAAAGCAGCAGCATCAGGAGAAAACTTCGAATGGACAGATATGTATGACAGAATGGCAAAAGAAGCAAAAGAAGAAGGTTTTGATAGAATTGCATATTTATTTGAAGCTGTTGGAAAAATAGAAAAAGAACATGAAGAAAGATATAAAAAATTATTAGAAAATGTAGAAAATGGATTAGTATTCTCAAAAGATGGAGACAAGATTTGGATTTGTAGAAATTGTGGACATATAGTAGTAGGAAAAGAAGCTCCAGAAGTTTGCCCAGTATGTAGCCATCCAAGAGCATATTTTGAAATTAAATCAGAAAATTATTAATCAGATAAAAAAACGTTGTTAAATTTTAACAACGTTTTTTTATTTTGAAAAACTTTTATTTTTTAAATCTTATATCATCACCAAAGAACCTATAAATATTATAATTTCCAATAAATCTAGAAACAATTCTTTCGTCATAAGTGTTAAATAATCCTTGTAAATCTAAATTAGTAGAAATAATAGTTTTAGTAACTTTTCCATTTTGATTAAGAAGGCGGGTATTTATAACTTTATAAATTTCTGTAAATTTCATACTATTCATAGTTTCAGTTCCTAAATCATCAATAACCAATAAGTCTACGGAAAGAAGATTTTTAGAGAAAAAACCAGTAGAGTTTTTGTCAAAAAGTTCATCGATTAAATTATCTAACATTACAGGAGCTGTTTGATAAAGAACTGTTTTTCCTTTAGCTAAAAGTTCTGCAACAATACAGTTAGAAAGAAAAGTCTTGCCTAAGCCTGTTCCACCAGAAAAAAGTAAATTTTTTTCAGAAGGGTCATCAAAGTTTTTAATGAATTTTTTTATTTCTCTACAAATACTTTTAATATTTTCTCTAGGAGAAATATCAGAATTATATTTATTTTCATCAACTTCGTCAGAATATAGGTTAATATTAAATTTTTTGAAATTCTCTTTATCCAAATTGCCAATATTAGAATTATTATATTCAATATCAAGTAGTTTTTGTTTTAAACAACTACACATAGAAGTAGAACTGTTTTTAGTAATATAACCAGTATCTTGACATATAGAACATTCATAAATTGGTAATAAATAAGATAAATCTTTATTTGCTTTTTCAAGAATAGAATTACGTTCTTCTTTCAAACTATGTACTTTTTCTTGTAATTTTATTAATAAATTAGAATTATTAGAAGAAAGAATAGACTTAGCGGTTTCAATTGCATACTTATTAAGCTCATCATCGATTTCTTGAAGACGAGGCAATCTATTATAAAGTTCTTTTTTTCTATTATCAGCATCAACAATAGCCTTCGAATGTTTTAAATCATAATCTTTTAACAACTCTTTTAAGATAGTAGAATCCGCCATATTAATATCTCCTTCATATAATTTTAAATAAAAGTTATTTTTTATTAGCGTAAAGCTCATTCAAATTATCATACTTTCTTTGAGAATAATTATTATAATTAGTTTTTTTCTCTAGAGCTTTAATGTTTTTATTTTGTGCTTTAAATTCAGCTAAAAATGCCTCAATCTCGGCAACAGACTTCAGATTTCTATCATGCCAATCAGAAAGCAATTTATCCAAATAATCAAAATTAGGATTAGCTTTAGAAGTAGTTTTCTTTAATGCAATATTAATAATATCTAAGCTATAATTATATTCTAAAATCCACTTTTCAATATAAGCTTCTTCAAATTGAGTAAGAGCAGTATATCGACCTAATTTTTTTGCTATAGATTTCTTTATTTTATTCATATTATCATATCTTTGATAATAATTTTCTAAGTCATTGTAAGACTTAATTTTATTGTTAGCCCAACCATCAGCAACAGCTTGCACATAATTTTTGTGAAGAGCAGATTTATTAAAACAATAGTCAAAAAGAGCAACCATAACTTGCTCATCAAATCCATACTTTTTAAACCATAAATCTATATTGCTATACCAAGAAGGGGACATGACACCTTGAAAATACATATTATTAATACTTTCAATAGCTTTAGCTCTATATTGAGTCTTAGCATTTTCTTTAATAGCTTCTGGACTTAAAGTTAAATTAGGAGTATAAGATTTATGAAGTTCAATTTCTTGAAGATTATTTAAAATATAGCCATTAGGTTTTTTAGTAATAACGCCATTTTCTTCCCAAAAAGCAAGTCCTGCTTGAATAAGATTAAAAGGAATATTTAATTTTTTTGATAAATCAGTTATTTTTATATCTTTATCATATTTAGATAAAAATAATAAACAAAGATATATTTTTATAAAATCACCATTTGCAGATGATAAATATTCAGTAAAAAATATATCAGGAATTTCAGTATGCGAAAATAATATAGAATTATCTTTAGAATCAAGCTTCATTAAAATCTCTCCTTTTTTATAACATAAATTATATCATCTTAGACTAAATAAAACAATAACAGATAGATAGTTTTTTTAGAGAAAATATACTATATTATTATATATAACTTGTTATTTAAAAATGAAAGTAAATTATATAATTATAAAAATCCCCCCAGTCACTGACTTCATAAAAGCAGCGACTGGGGGGAGAGGCTTATTCGGCTTTGAAAGCTTCAACTTTCTTGGTGTCAGGGAAGAATCTTTCCAAGTAGCGAACCCCACTCTTGAAGAGCAAGGTGGCAGAGACGTCATCCAGGACATAATGCCCTGTAAAGAGTACTTCGTTTACATCAGCGCATTGAATACGCTGAATTTCGGCCTCTTGTATGCCAAGCGGCATTTGTTGGTCTAAGTGTTGCTGATGGAGAATCATAGTGAAAGACCTCCAAATAAAGATGTATATATATTATAACATGATTTAAGCTGCAAAGCAAAAAGACAAGATAGCAAAGAAATCAACACAATTAAAAAGTTGTTTTTTTAAAATTTCAGAAATCCTATACAAGAATGAAACATATAAACATAAAAATTCTAAAAAAATCCTAGAAATACTTGACTTTTTAAATAAAATATGGTAAATTATATAAGCTATGTTTCAAAAAAAGGAGACATAGCTTAAAAAAAACGCATCGTAAAACCCATAATACAAAGTTGGAGGTGGAGCTAAAATGGCTGCAAAGGGACCAAGAGAAAATATAACATTAGAATGTACAGAATGTAAAAGAAGAAATTACATGACAAGTAAAAATAAGAGAAACAATACAGAAAGATTAGAAGTTGCAAAATACTGCAAATTCTGTAAAAAGAGAACAACACATAAAGAAACAAAATAGGCAAAAGCTATTTTTAGGAGGAAATAAAATGGCTAATAAAGAAAAAGAACCAAAAAATAAAAAAAGATTTTTTAAAGATTTTAAAGCCGAATTAAAGAAAGTTATTTGGCCAACACCAAAACAACTAGTAAATAATACAGCAGCTGTTGTTGTAATAGTAATAATCACAGCAGCAATCGTATTTGCTTTAGATTTTGCATTTGAAGCGCTTAATAAATATGGAATAAATCCAATAAAATCAAAAGTCAGAGGGACGAATACAGTAGTAGAACAAAATATTGATGAGACTAATAATGCAGTAGAAAATGCAGAAGCAAATAATGATGTTCAAAATGTAAATGGAACAGTTGTAGAAAATAATTCAGCAGAAAATTCAAATAATGAAGTAACAAATAATATGAATGAATAAAAATGTTTAGGGAGGACATATAAATGTCTCAAGTACAAGAAAATTTAACTCCAAGATGGTATGTAGTACATACTTATTCAGGCTATGAAAACAAAGTAAAAACAGACTTAGAAAAGACGATAAAAAATAGAGAGCTTGAAGATTTCTTTTTCGACATTGTTGTTCCAATGGAAGAACAAATAGAAATTAAAGATGGAAAAAGAAAAGCAAACTTAAAGAAAGTCTTTCCTGGATATGTTTTGATAAAAATGATAGTAACTGAAGAATCTTGGTATATAGTGAGAAATACTAGAGGAGTTACAGGTTTTGTAGGTTCAGGAACAGATCCAATACCATTAACAGATGAAGAAATAAGAAGCATGGGATTTGAAACAGCAAATGTTAATGTTGATTATGATGTTGATGAATCTGTAAGAATATTAAACGGACCATTATCAGGATTTATAGGAACTGTACAAGAAATTAACAAAAATAAAGGAAAAGTTAAAGTGTTAGTTTCTATGTTTGGAAGAGAAACACCTGTAGAATTGGAGTTTTCTCAAGTTGAAAAATTATAAGGAAAAGTGAATATTGTTTAGAATGTTTTGAGTTCTAACTTTTATAAGAAATTTTTCTTACATAATAAAAAGGGTTGTGACCAACACAAAATATAATATAAAGAATAAAATTGAAAGGAAGTCTTTAAAATGGCAGAAAAAGAAATTTCAAATATAATAAAATTACAAATTGAAGCTGGAAAAGCAACACCAGCACCTCCAGTAGGACCAGCATTAGGTTCAAGTGGTGTAAATATTATGCAATTTGTTAAAGAATTTAATGATAAAACAGCAAATCAACCAGGTATGATAATACCAGTAGTTATAACAGTATATGCAGACAAATCATTTACTTTTATAACAAAAGTACCACCAGTAGCTGTGTTAATTAAAAAAGCAATAAAATTAGAAAAGGGTTCAGGAAAACCTAATAAAGATAAAGTTGCAACAATTACAAAGGAGCAAGTAAAAGCTATAGCAGAACAAAAAATGGAAGACTTAAATGCTGGAACAGTAGAAGCTGCAATGAAAATGGTAGCAGGAACAGCACGTTCTATGGGTGTAGTTGTACAAGACTAATTTTAAGGTTATTACACTAGCAATAGTGAATGACGATATATATTGGGAGAGTGTAAATATATGCATTCGTTAAAACCAAAAGGAGGATAATATGAAAAGAGGAAAAACATATCTAGAAAGTGAAAAACTTATAGATAAAACAAAATCTTATGATGCAAAAGAAGCATTAGAAACATTTACAAAAATGCCAAAAAGAAAATTTGATGAAACTTTAGAATTACATGTTAAATTAGGTGTAGATTCTAAACAAGCAGATCAACAAGTAAGAGGAACAGTAGTTCTTCCAAATGGTACAGGTAAAACTCAAAGAGTTTTAGTATTTGCAAAAGGCGATAAAGCTAAAGAAGCTGAAGCAGCAGGGGCTGATTTTGTTGGAGCAGAAGAATTAGTACCAAAAATAGAAAAAGAGAATTGGTTTGAATATGATGTAATCGTAGCAACACCAGATATGATGGGAATAATTGGTAGATTAGGAAAAGTATTAGGACCTAAAGGATTAATGCCAAATCCAAAATCAGGAACAGTTACAATGGATGTAACAAAAGCAATAAATGAAATTAAATCAGGAAAAGTAGAGTATAGATTAGACAAATCTAATATAATTCACTTAGGATTTGGAAAAGTTTCTTTTGGAGCAGAAAAATTATTACAAAACTATGAAACAGTTATGGAAGCTATAGTAAAAGCAAAACCAGCAGCAGCTAAAGGTCAATATATAAAAAGTATAGCAATATCAACAACAATGGGACCAAGCATATATGTAAATTAATAAAAATAAGCCAAAGACAGTAGGCAAAACATAAGACCTACCGAGGTGAAAAAGAGATAGAAAACTCTTGTAATCGCCTCGCTTTGGCAATTACAAGAGTTTTTAATTTTAAAAATATATTTATAAAAAACGAAGGAGGCGAAAAACAAAAATGGCAAGTCAAAACAGTATAAAACAAAAAGAAAAAGAAGTAGCAGAATTAGCTGAAAAAATAAAAAAGGCAAATGTTGTACTTCTAACAGACTACAAAGGAATTAATGTTGCTGATGTTACAACTTTAAGAGCAAAACTAAGAAATGTAAACACAGAATACAAAGTTATAAAAAATAACATAACAAGAAGAGCATTACAAGCTTGTGGAATCGAAGGACTAGATGAATATTTAGAAGGAACAACAGCATTAATTATTGGGTATGAAGATTATTTAGAACCATCTAAAATAATTTATGAATACACAAAAAATAATGATTTCTATAAAATTAAAACAGGAATTATAGAAGGAAAAGTAGTATCAGCAGATGAAGTAATAACACTAGCAAAACTACCATCAAGAGAGACTTTAATAGCTCAACTTGCTGGAGCATTACTTGGAAATATTTCAAAACTTGCAGTTGCATTAGACCAAGTAGCAAAACAAAAAGAAAATGCTTAAAGATAGCATAAATTAAAAAATTAGGGTTGTGACCGACACAAAAATAAAATAATTTAAAAGGAGAGATTTAAAAATGGCAGACATTGCAAAATTATTAGAAGAAATAGATAGCTTAACAGTTATCGAATTATCAGAATTAGTAAAAGGAATAGAAGAAAAATATGGAGTATCAGCAGCAGCAGTAGCAGCACCAGCAGCAGGTGGAGCAGTAGCAGGAGCAGCAGCTGAAGAAAAATCATCATTCAATGTAATATTAAAAGAAGCAGGAGCTAACAAAATATCAGTTATAAAAGTTGTTAGAGACGCTACAGGATTAGGATTAAAAGAAGCTAAAGATTTAGTTGATGGAGCTCCAAAAACAGTTAAAGAAGGAGTATCTAAAGACGATGCTGAAGCTATGAAAGCAAAATTTGAAGAAGCTGGAGCAACAGTAGAATTAGCATAATAGTTTCTAAAATAAGAACATAAAAATAAATAAAAACATACAATTTACCAAAAGGAAGTGAATTGTATGTTATTTTTTTCTAAAATGGAAGCTACAGGAAATGACTTTATAATTATAGATACAATAGATAATAATTTTTTGTATGACATAAAATTATTATCTAAGTATTTATGTGATAGAAACATGGGAGTAGGAGCAGATGGAGTAATTTTTTTATACAAAAGCAAAAAAGCAGATTTTAAAATGAAAATAATAAATAAAGATGGAACAGAAGCTGAAATGTGTGGAAATGGAATTAGATGTTTATCAAAGTATATATATGAAAAATATTTAAATGGCATGAAAATATTTAATATAGAAACTTTGGCAGGAGTGAAAACAGTAGAAATTCTAAATAGTGGAAAAGAAGTAAAAGTTGATATGGGTAAACCGATTTTTTCTTATAAAGAAATACCTGTTTTTTATGAACAAAATAAAAGTATAAATATAGAATTCGAAAATGATACTTATGAATTTTTTCCAATTTCAATGGGAAATCCACATGTAATATGTTTTAAAGATGATATCGAACAAATTAAGATAGATAGAATAGGAAATTTAATAGAAAATTATAAATATTTTCCAAATAAAACAAATGTAGAATTTGCACAAATAATCGATAGAAATAACATAAAATTAAGAGTATGGGAAAGAGGGGTAGGCGAAACATTAAGTTGTGGAACAGGGACAACGGCAACTGCAATTATGGCAAATAAGAAAAAATTTACAGGTAATGAAGTAGATATAGAAGTAAAAGGTGGAAAATTAAAAGTAATATTTAATGAAAAAGCATATTTAATTGGATCGGCAAGAAAGGTTTTTGAAGGAAATTTAGATATATAAATCTTGCAGTTTGATAGGATAATACATTTTTTAAAGTCCGCCAAATCTCATTGCAGGTTTGGCGGTTTCAAAAGTAAATTACTTTATAAAATTGCAATTTAAAGATGATACAATTAATCAATATTACTTATTGGTGTTCTTTCTCCAGATGCAATCATTTCATCTATTATTTTAGCAATAACTTGTCTTTCATCATAAGGGTATTTTACACCATTTTTCTCTAAATATAAATCGTGTCCCAAACCAGGAATAACAATTATATCACCAGGTTTTGCTATAGAAATTGCATACCTAATTCCTTCTGTTCTATCAACAATAATTTTATAAGGTTTTCCTGTTGGAATTATTCCGACTTCAATTTCTTTTAAAATCTTTAATGGATCTTCAGTACGAACCTGGTCAGACATTAGTACAGTATAGTCTGCAAGTCTACCAGAAATTTCTCCCATAACAGGTCTCTTGGCAGCGTCTCTATCTCCACCAACGCCCCATGCACAAATAACTCTGCCATTAGCATAAGAATTAACAGCAGTTAAAATACTTTCTAAACTAGATGGAGTATGAGCATAATCTATCATAATAGTAAGTCCAAGCTTATTGGGAACAAGCTCACTTCTTCCAAGAACACGCAAATCTTTTAAAGCACTACGTATTTCATCAGCTGTAACTCCAAAATATGAGGCAGCAGAAATAGCACCAGCAGCATTGTAAACACTAAATTTTCCAGGGATACGAGCCTCAATTCGTTCTTCATTTCCATTATATAAAATAGAGAAGTCTATATATGAATCTGTTATTACCATATTATCAGGATTTATTTTAAAATCTGAATTTTCACTCACTCCAAAAGTTTTTAAATCTTTATTAGGTAATATTTTAGATATTTTTTTAACAACTTCATCATCATTATTAATTACACCATACTTAGAAAGTTTAATAAGTTCTAATTTGCAATTAAAATAATCTTCCATACTAGGATGTTCTTTAGGACTAATGTGATCTTCTGAAAGATTTGTAAACACTCCTAAATCAAAATCACAACCAGTAACTCTATCTAATTTCATTGCCTGAGAAGAAACTTCAATAATTACAACATCAACATTTTTTTGAACCATTAGAGCTAAATTTTTTTGAATTTCTATACTTTCAGGAGTTGTTCTATCTGTATCTTCTATTTTTTCACCATTTATATAGATTGCGATGCTTCCTATTAAACCTACATTTAAACCGTGTTGTTCTAAAATGGATTTAATCATAAAAGTAGTAGTAGTTTTTCCCTTTGTTCCTGTAACGCCAATAAGCTTTATTTTTTGAGAAGGATTATCATAAAAGGTACATGCTGTTATTGCCAAAGCTTTTCGAGTATTTGATACAGAAATAACAGGGATATTAAACTTAGAATACATTTCTGCTACATTTACATTAGGTTCAACAATAATAGCAATTGCACCCTTTTCTATAGCACTAGGTATAAAATCTATTCCATTTTTTGAAAAACCATCAATGGCTATAAAAAGGCCTCCTTGTTTGATTTTTCTAGAGTCTGAATGTATATTGGTTATATCTAAATCTAGATTTCCAACTGATTTTTTTACTTCAACTCTTGATAAAAGTTTACTAAGTAACATTTTACATCACTCCAATCAAAATATTACATTTGAAAAAATTATATAACGGTTTGTCAGATTTGTAAATAAATAAAGGAAAAAAACTAAAAGAAGTCATTAAACTTGAAAAAAAAGGGAAAAAATGATATAAATAATAAGATTAAAAGAATAATAATTTGTTCATTTATCGAATAAAAATAATAGCATGGAGGATTATTATGCTAAAAATAAACGAAAATTTTTTAAAACTACAAGATAGTTACTTGTTTGTCACAATAACAAACAAGGTGAAGGAGTATCAAGAAAAAAATCCAGAAAAGGAGATAATAAAATTAGGAATAGGAGATATAACAAGACCAATACCAAAAGCTATTGCAGATGCAATGAAAAAAGCAGTAGATGAAATGTTAGATAGCAAAACTTTTAGAGGATATGGACCAGAGGTTGGGTATGATTTTTTAAAAGAAAAAATCATAGAAAAAGATTATAAAAAAAGAGGAATAAATTTTGAAAATTATGAAGTCTTTATATCAGATGGAATAGGAACAGATATAGGAAATATAGTGGATATATTTGATGAAGAAAATACTGTTGCAATAACAGATCCAGTATATCCAGCATATTTAGATACAAACGTAATGTCAGGGAGAAGCGGAATTTTTGAAAATGGAAAATATACAAAAATCAAATATTTGGTAGTAAATGCAGAGAACAATTTTATTCCAGAATTACCAAAAGAAAAGATAGATATGATATATTTTTGTTTTCCAAATAACCCAACAGGAACAGTTATATCAAAAGAAGAACTAGCAAAGTGGGTAAAATATGCAAGAGAAAATAAAGCAGTAATACTTTATGATGCAGCATATGAAAGCTATATACAAGATGAAAATGTTCCGCATAGTATATATGAAATAGAAGGAGCAAAAGAAGTAGCTATAGAGTTTAAAAGTTATTCGAAATCAGCTGGATTTACAGGAATAAGATGTGGCTATACTGTTGTACCAAAAGAACTTCTAGGATATACAAAAAAAGGAGAAGAAGTAGAAGTAAATAAATTATGGAATAGAAGACAAAGTACAAAATCAAATGGTGTATCATATATAACACAAAGAGGAGCAGAGGCAGTTTATACAGAAGAAGCACAAAAAGAAATTGCAGAAAATATAAAATACTATATGAATAATGTAAAAACAATAAAAGATGGTTTGAACGAAATCGGATTTGAGACATATGGGGGAGAAAATGCACCATATGTATGGATGAAGGCACCAAATGGAATGAAGTCATGGGAATTCTTTGATGAATTATTAGAAAAAGTAGGAGTAGTAGGAACTCCTGGAGTTGGATTTGGACCAAGTGGAGAAGGCTATTTTAGATTGACAGGATTTGGAACAAAAGAGAATACTGAAAAAGCAGTGCAAAAAATAAAAGAGTATTATAAGCATATATAATAAAAAAGCTATGTGGAAATATTTCCATGTAGCTTTTTATATAATATATATGAAAATATGTTTTATAAGAGAATTTTATAACTAATTTAGCAAAAACACTATATTATTACAGATAAATTATTGTTAAATATTGTCAAGTTGTGATATAATAAATAAGTATGGTTATTTTTAACGTATAATAAAAAATACTATATAAATGTCAAGGAGGGGAAAAAAATGGTTAAAATTTATAACACAGATATGAAAACAGAGAAGTTAGAAGAAGTAAAAGAAATAAAAAAAGGAGTATGGATAAATTTAACAAACCCGTCCGAAGCAGAGATAAAGAAGGTTTGCTCGCAAATTAATATAGAAGAGGATTTTATTAAATATCCCTTAGATATTGAAGAACAAGCCAGAATAGATATAGAAGATAATCAAACATTATTTATAATAGATGTGCCAATAATAGAAGATATTAAAGATGATAAAACATACACAACTATGCCTTTAGGAGTTTTAATAGTAGGTGACGACTATGTAGTAACAGTTTCCCTAAGAAGAAATAAGGTTATAGACGCTTTCGAAAAGAATAAAATTAAAAGTTTTTATACATACAAAAAGACAAGATTTTTACTACAAATATTATATTTAAATTCAGCATGTTATTTGGAAAACTTAAAAAAGATAAATAAAGAGCAAGAAGCAACAGTAGCTTTATTGCAAGAAAGTATGGAAAATAAAGATTTAATGCAATTATTAAATTTACAAAACAGTTTGATATATATAACAACATCATTAAGATCAAATGAGTTGGTCATGGAGAAAACACTAAGAGGCAAGATTTTAAAAATGTATGAAGAAGATGAAGACATCCTAGAAGATGCTATTATAGAGAACAGACAGGCTATAGAAATGAGTAAGACATATAGTGACATACTAACAAGTACGATGGATGCATATTCATCAATTATTTCTAATAACTTAAATGGTGTAATGAAAGTTTTAACATCACTTACAATATTAATATCTGTTCCAACATTAATTGCGAGTATATGGGGAATGAATGTAGAATTGCCATTTGAAGCTAACAGTTATGGATTTGTAATATTATTAGGTGTTTCAGTAATGATTGCAATTGCTACTTTTATATGGCTAAGAAGAAAAGATATGATTTAAAAAGGAGAGAAAAATGATAAATTCAATAGGAGTAACAGTAAGATTTGGAAAGAGAGTATTATTTGAAGATGTAAATATAAAATTTACAAAAGGAAATTGCTATGGATTGATAGGCGCAAATGGAGCAGGAAAATCAACATTTTTAAAAGTACTATCAGGAGAATTAGAACCAAGTAAAGGTGAAATTGCAATAGATAAAGGTGCGAGACTATCAGTCTTAAAACAAAATCACTTTGAATATGAGGAATTTTCAGTAATAGATACAGTTATAATGGGAAATAAAAGATTATATGACATAATGAAAGAAAAAGAAGCTTTATATATGAAACCAGATTTTAATGAAGAAGATGGGCTTAAAGCAGCCAAACTAGAAGAAGAATTTGGAAATATGGATGGTTGGAATGCGGAAGCAGATGCAGCAATATTATTAAACAATTTAGGAATACCAGCAATTAATCATTATAAATTAATGAAAGAATTAGAGGCAAAAGATAAAGTTAAAGTATTATTAGCACAAAGTTTATTTGGAAATCCAGATGTGTTACTATTAGATGAACCAACAAATGACTTAGATATAAAAAGTATAGAGTGGCTACAAGAGTTTTTAATTGAATTTGAAAATACAGTTATAGTAGTTTCACATGATAGATATTTCTTAAATAAAGTATGTACACATATTGCAGATGTAGATTTTGGAAAAATAAAGATATATCCAGGAAACTATGATTTTTGGTATGAATCTAGCCAATTAGCATTAAAACAAGCTAAAGAACAAAACAAAAAGAAAGAAGAAAAAATAAAAGAGCTACAAGAATTTATTGCTAGATTTAGTGCAAATGCATCAAAATCAAAGCAAGCAACATCAAGAAAGAAATCATTAGAAAGAATAGAATTAGAAGAAATAAAAGCATCAAATAGAAAATATCCATATATAGATTTTAAACCAGATAGAGAACCAGGAAAAGAAATTTTAAGAATAAAAAATATTTCAAAAACAATAAATGGAGAAAAAATATTAGATAATATTTCGTTTGATGTAAAAGCTGGAAACAAGATAGCAATAGTATCAGATAATGAATTGAGGACTACATTACTATTTCAAATAATAGCAGGAGAAGTAGATGCAGATGAAGGAGAAATAGAATGGGGACAAACAATAACACATGATTATTTTCCAAAAGATAATGGATATTTATTTAAAACAAGTGAACCACTAGTAGATTGGTTAAGACAATACTCAAAAGATCCAGACGAAACATATGTAAGAGGATTTTTGGGAAGAATGCTATTTTCAGGAGATGAAGCACTGAAAAAAGTAGATGTATTATCAGGAGGAGAAAAAGTAAGGTGTGTATTATCAAAATTGATGCTATCAGGGGCAAACTTTTTAATATTTGATGAACCAACAAATCACTTGGATATGGAATCAATAACAGCACTGAATGAAGGACTAAAAAAATTCAAGGGGAATTTAATATTTACATCACATGACCATCAATTAATGCAAACAGTAGCGGATAGGATAATAGAATTAGGCTCAGAAAAAAAATATGATAGAGAAACTACATATGATGAGTATTTAGAAAACAAAGTATAAATTTAGATGAAAAAAGCTGGGGGGGCGGAGCAACAGTCTGTTGTTCCGCCCTCCAGTGGTATGAGGTGCCGGTTAGTCGTGGTAGGACATGATGCCGGAGCGGGGGTCCAGCGGAATCTTCGCGAAGATTTCGGCCGGGAGGCTGTCGGTATCAATGTGATGCTCCTTGTCGCAGAGCGGGCACTTGACAACCGCATCGTACTGCGGGGGCGTGCCTTCGTACTTGACGAGGGTCATGTCAGCCGGATGGCTTACCTCCAGGGTAGCAGGACACGTCTTCTCGACGAAACCGTCGCCCTGCCGGACCTTCACCGTGTTGTTGCAGCGGATGATGCGGGGCCAGTTGGAGCAGTTTTCCATACTTACGATTCTCACCATGATAACCTCCGCCCATTTAAGGGCTAATAAATTTGAGCTCGGCTAAACGCCTTGCACTAACTATATTTTACCATACTTAACATAAAAATGCAAATCGAATAGAAATAGCTATATAAAACATAAAAAAATCTTAAAACTAATACAAATACAAAAAAAGAGGTCGGCACATTCCAGTATGGAATGTGCCGTTGCCTGTTTCAGAGGGTTTTACTGCCAGTGGTTTTACCCGTAGAAAGGAACTTCGCCGGGAGCAAACGGAATGGCGGTGCCAAAGATGGCGGGAACCTGGCTGTCCGGGAGCTCGTGCTCCTTATTGCAGCAGGGGCACGACGTCGTCACATACTTGCGCTTCTCGCTGGGGATGGTGATGCCGTCCTGCTGCTCGTAGGAGTATGTGATGTGCCGCCGCAGGTCGGTCGGCTTGTCGACCTCAAAGGTGATGCCGCAGGTGGTGCAGGTAATCGGAAGGGGCCAAACATAACCAGTGACACGAGTGATCTTCATAAAAACCTCCGCCCATTTAAGGGTGTATAAATTTGGCTTGGCTAAATGCCTTGCTTAAATATATTTTATCACAATTAACATAAAAATGCAATTTTGAATGTAATTTTACTAAAAACACTTGACAAATCAGGAAAAATAGTGTAAAGTATATTAGCATTACAAATTTAAAAGGGTGTAATAGTTATGGAGAGAAAAGTAGAAATTAGTATGCTTTGTCAAATTTATGGCAGACTTTTAACTGAAAAACAATTAAATATATTAGATAACTATTACAACTTAGACTTGTCTCTTTCAGAAATTGCAGAGAATGAAAACATTACTAGGCAAGCAGTTAGAGATATTATGAAAAAGGGGGAGAATAAACTTTTCGAATTTGAAGAGAAGTTGGGAATTATGAAAAAGACACAAAGACAAGAAGAAAAAATAGCTGACATATTATCAGAACTTACAAAAATTCAAACAAAGTTTACAGATGAACAAATATCTGAAATATTGGAACACATTAAAGAAGAGTTAAATTGTGTAGTTTAAATTTTAGAAAATAACAAGAGTTTATTTCTTTTTTAAATTAAATAACAACAATAAAAAGGAGGAAATGAAATGGCCTTTGAAGGATTATCATCAAGATTACAAAGTATAACAAGAAAACTTAGTGGTAAAGCAAGAATTACAGAAGGAGACTTAAAAGAGGTTTTGAGAGAAGTAAAATTAGCTTTATTAGAAGCAGATGTTAACTTTAAAATTGTAAAGGAATTCATATCAGAGGTAGAAACAAAGGCATTAGGTCAAGATGTTTTAAAATCATTAACTCCAGGGCAGCAAGTTGTAAAAATAGTAAGGGACGAGATGACAGAACTTTTAGGAGGAGTAGCAAGTAGAATTAACTTTACTCCAAATCCACCTACAATAATAATGCTAGTAGGACTTCAAGGTTCTGGAAAAACAACCACTTGCGGAAAGCTTGCAAATCTTTTAAGAAAACAAGGAAAAAAACCTTTACTTGTTGCATGTGATGTGTATAGACCAGCTGCTATAAAACAATTACAGGTAGTAGGCCGGACAATTAAATATTCCAGTATATGCAAATGAAAATTCAAAAGATGTAGTGCAAATAGCAAAACAAGCAATATCACAAGCTTATTCAAAACTAAATGATGTAATAATATTAGATACTGCAGGTAGACTTCACATAGATGAAGAATTAATGCAAGAACTTAAAAATGTAAAATCAAATGTAAAACCACATGAAATTTTATTAGTAGTAGACTCAATGACAGGTCAAGATGCTGTAAATGTTGCGCAAACATTTAATGAAAATCTTGGAATAGATGGAGTTGTACTTACAAAATTGGATGGTGATACTCGTGGTGGTGCAGCACTTTCAGTAAAAAAAGTTACAGGAAGGCCAATAAAATTTGCAGCGACAGGTGAAAAGCTAAGTGATATAGAAGAGTTTCATCCAGATAGAATGACATCAAGAATTTTAGGAATGGGTGACATGCTTTCAATAATAGAAAAAGCAGAGGAAGCTTTTGATGAAGAAGAAGCATTAAAACTTGAAAAGAAGTTAAGAAAACAAGAATTTGATTTAGACGATTATTTAGCACAATTAAGACAAATGAAGAAGATGGGATCTTTTTCATCAATATTAAAAATGATACCTGGAATGAATAAATTTGGAGATATTAAAGTTGATGATAAAGAATTTGTAAAAATAGAAGCTATAATATGTTCAATGACAGTAAAAGAAAAGAAAAATACAAAAATTTTGAATGCTAGTAGAAGACAACGAATTGCAAAAGGAAGTGGAACAACAGTACAAGATATAAACAAATTTATTAGTTCCTTTGAAATGACTCAAAAATTGATGAAACAGATGAAAAACAGTAAGGGCGGAATGAAAAAAGCACTTAATGGATTAGATGTAAATAATATGTTTAAAAATTTGAAATAATCAATTAAATTTAGTTTTTAATTTTTTAAATTTATATATAAATATAAAAAAGGGAGGATAAAAATATGGTAAAAATAAGATTACAAAGAGTAGGAAAGAAAAAAGCACCATTCTATCACATAGTAGTTGCTGATTCTAAGTCACCAAGAGATGGAAAGATAATTGAACAAATTGGAACATACAATCCAATGGTAGAACCATCTGAATTAGTATTAGACAAAGAAAAAGTTGAAAGATGGATAAAAAATGGAGCAAAACCAACAGATACAGTAAAACGTTTAATAGAAATTAATGCTGCAAAATAGTTATGAAAAATAAAAGAAGAAAAGCTGTAATAGAGCAGCAGATACTTCAAAATAATATCATAATTAGGAGGAAAAAATGAAAGAAACATTAAGAACAATAATAACAAATTTAGTAGAATTTCCTGAACAAGTTTCAATAAGCGAAAAAGAAGATGAAAGAAATCTAATTTTTGAAGTAAAAGTAGCTGAAAGCGATATGGGAAAAGTAATTGGGAGAGAAGGCAAAATGGCAGGAGCAATAAGAACAGTTATGAAAGCATTAGCTGCTAAAGAATCAAAAAGAATAACAATAGAGTTTATTGGATAGGTAAAAATATGGAAGAATATTTAGAAATAGGTCAAATTGTAAATACAAATGGATTAAAAGGAATGTTAAAGATAAAACCATTTACAGACGATATAACAAGATTTGAAGATTTAGAATTTGTTTATATTCAAAAAGGTCAGGAACTTATAGAAAAAAATATTGAAGAAGTAAAATATGTAAAAAACATGGTTTTACTAAAGCTAGAAGGAATTGACAATATAGACGAAGCAGAAAAATACAGAAACTTGTATATAAAAATTAACAAAAAAGATATTGGAGATATTCCAGAAGATTCATATTTAATTGTAGATATGCTAAAATGTAATGTATATACAGATGAAGATAAATTATTAGGAAAAATGGTAGATGTTTTAACTACAGGAAGTAATGATGTATATGTTGTTAAAACAGAAAGTGGAAAAGAAATCTTACTTCCAGCAATAAAAGAAGTTGTAAAAGACATCAATATTCAAAACAAGAAAATTATTGTAAAATTAATGGATGGTTTGATATGAGAATAGATGTATTAACACTCTTTCCAGAAATGTTTGAACCCATAAAAGAAAGTATTATAGGAAGAGCCATTGAAAAGAATATTATAGATATTAACTTAATAAATATAAGAGATTTTTCAAAGGATAAACACAAAAAAGTAGATGATACGCCATATGGTGGGGGAGCAGGAATGGTAATTAGACCTGATGTTGTGTATAATGCATATAAAAGTATAGAGACAACAAATTCTAAAGCTATATACTTAACTCCTCAAGGAAAAACATTAAACCAAGAAAAGGTAAAAGAACTAAGCAAAGAAGAACATTTAATATTAATATGTGGACATTATGAAGGAATTGATCAAAGAGCTATAGATGAAATTAATCCAGAAGAAATCTCTATAGGAGATTATATATTAACAGGAGGAGAATTACCAGCAATGGTATTAATAGATTCAGTCTCTAGACATGTTGAAGGAGTATTAAATTCAGATTCAATTAAAGAAGAATCTTTTACAAATAATTTATTAGAATATCCACAATACACTAGACCAGAAATATTCTTGAATAAAAAAGTTCCAGAAGTATTAACTTCTCGGAAATCACAAAAAGATTAATGAATGGAGACTTAACCAGTCAATAAAAATCACAAGAAATAAAAGACCAGATTTAAAATAGAAAGAAGGGAGGATATCGAATGGATATCATAAAATCAATAGAACGTGAACAAATGAAAAATAAAATTCCAGATTTAAAAGTGGGAAATACAGTTAAAGTTCATGTAAGAGTAAAAGAAGGAAACAGAGAAAGAATTCAAATATTTGAAGGAATCATAATTAAAGTTCAAGGTGGAGGAGTTAACAAAACATTTACAGTAAGAAGAATAGCTTCAGGTGTAGGTGTTGAAAAAACATTCTTAATCCATTCACCAGCAGTAGAGAAAGTAGAAGTAACAAGAGTAGGTAAAGCAAGAAGAGCAAAATTATTCTATTTAAGAGATAGATTAGGAAAATCTGCTAAGACAAAAGAAAAGATAGGAGCAAGAATTGAAACAACAGAAATTACAGTCAAAGAAGAGGAAGTAGCTCCAGTAGAACCAGCAAAAGATGATAGTGCAGTAGCTCCAGAAGAAGCTCCAGCAATAGAAACAGAAAATCCAGTTGTAGAAGAAAAAGTAGATACAGTAACAGAGGAAACTACAACAGAAGTAAAAGAATAAGATAAAAAAACACAGTGTTTACTGTGTTTTTTTATATCTTAAATTCTATATCTTTTTTATCATATTGTTCAGGTCGTAAGCCTACTCTAGTTTTCATTCCTTTAAATAATATTGCCATAACTATTAATGTAAAAATACCAATTATAGTCATAGCACTTGCTGTGCCAGTTATTCCCATAAGAAGAGAACCGAATAAATCCAAAAGTAAATCTAAGAATATTTCTTGACATTGCATTTGCAGAGTAAATTTTTAGCAAAATATCAGAATTTGAAAAGTTTGCTAAATATCTATTTACCAAAATTCCAGACATTACATTATCTGCGCTTATAATAATAAATGATAACACGATTATTGATAATTCTAAAATGAATGGAGCTTTAAAAACAACAATTAAGCCAGAAAAAATTGTACATAGTGCAAAGCTCATTGCAATGTATGTAAGTGATTTGTTTCTAAATTTTTTATGAAATTTACCTTGTTTTTTTGCTGCTATTGCTGCAGAAATTTCTAAAAGAGCACTTACTATACCAATTATTACAGCGGAAGTACCTATTTCTACAAGTATAGAATCTTTATAACTAACAACTAAACAACGTAATCCCCAAAATAGTCCAGAATATAAAAGTAAATATCTAAGTCTTCTAGACTGAAGAATAAACTTAAAAGAAATTTTTAAGTCAGATATATAGTCTTTAATAATATTTTCTTCCTTTTCAGATTTTTTCTGCTTTGGAGATAATTCCTCAAATTGTAATATAATTATACAAGCAATGACAGAGCAAATTATAGCGAGTATAAGTGGTAAATAAGGATTTATTAAATATACACTACCAGAAACAACATCTGCAATTGCATTTAAAAAATTATATCTAGAAGTACCTTTTCCTTCTAATTTAGAAAAAATATTGCCTTTCTTTTTAGTTTTAGGTATTGAATTATTAATTAAGCTTGGCTCAGCAACATCTTTTATAGCAAAGGTAAGAGCACTTATAAATTCTGCGAAAAATAACATTGAAATATTACTACTAAAAATTAAAAGTGTTATATATATTATATTGCAAACATTACTTAAAAACGCACTTTTGACATATCCAATTTTCTTTATCAATATAGTAACTGGAACTTGTAGAATCACCATAAACAAAGCATAAAGGGATATTGCAAATACTACATCTTGTGAGCTAAACCCTTTTACTTGTGTAAGAAATAACATTCTAATAGCATATAAAAATACGATATCTACTCCCCACATACGATATAGGGGATATAGTTTCATATTTTTTTTACGTGCATTTACTAATCTTTTGTTTTCTATCATAACTTTCTCCTATAATTTTAACAATATATCACAAAATACAAGAAAAAACAACAAAAAGAAAATTAAAATAAGTAGAATAAGTACAAGTTAATATGCGTAACCTGTTAATGTAAGTTTTAGGAGGATGATAATGGATTATTTAATAAGAACTACATTAGCAGGTTTATTTTTTGGAACATTTGGTACAACAATTGGTGGAATTATTGGGGTAACTTTTAAAAATACTACAAATAAGTTTCTAAGCTTTGTTTTACAATTTGCAGCAGGATTAATGACTGCTATAATTTGTTTTGACTTAATTCCAGAAGCAATTGAATTATCAGGTCTTGCAAATACTTTAATTGGAATTTTAATAGGTGTTATAATAATGATTTTTTGTGATAATATTGTTAAAAGTAAAAGCAGAGGAAGGATGAGAAGCAGAAATAGTTTGCTACAGACAGGTATAATTGTTGGAATAGGATTATCTCTTCATAATTTTCCAGAAGGTTTAGCAATAGGTTCTGGATTTGGAGCATCTATGAAATTAGGATATTCTTTAGCTATAGCAATATTGTTACATGACATACCAGAAGGAATATCAATGGCAGTGCCAATGAGAAATGGCGGAATGAGTAAAATAAAAGTTATAATATATACAATTTTATCGGGAGTAACAACAGGAATAGGTGCTTTTTTTGGAGCACTAGTTCGGGAAAATATCTCCAAATACAATAAGCATATGTTTAGCATTTGCAGCAGGTGCGATGCTTTATATAGTATCAGGAGAATTGATTCCTGAATCTAATAAATTGTATAAAGGAAGAATAGGATTTTTAGGAAATATAGTGGGGTTTATTTTAGGGATTATAGCATTTGCGTTTGAATAAAATATATTACAACAATATTACCAATTTATTACAAAATTATAACAAATAGTATTGACATTTTTTGAAAAAAAATATATTATAATGGTAATCAAAAAAATGGAGGGAATATTTTGGCTATCGGAGATATAATTGTGGGAATTGATATCGGAACCTCCAAAGTAAGTGCTGTTGTTGCAGAAATAAATAGTTTTAATCAAGTTGAGATTATAGCAACAGCAGAGTGTAAATGCTTTGGAATAAAGAAATCAAAAATAACAGATGAAAATGAAATTACCTCTGCTATATCAAAAACAGTTTTAGACTTAGAACAACAAGCAAATATAAAAATAAATTCAGCATATATAACAATAACAGGAAAACAAGTAACAATTGTTCAAAATAGCATTGTAAAAGAAGCAAAAGATAAAATTGCCGGTATCACAGCAAAAGATTTAAATTCAGCGCTCTTACAAATAAAAGACATAGATGTTCCATCAGATAAAGTTATAATTGATATTGTAACTAATGAAATAAAGCTTGACAACGGGAAAATCGTAGATAATCCAGTTGGAGCTTTAAGTTCAACATTTACAATAAATGGACAAGTTATTTTAGCAAATAGAAACTATGTAAAACAGTTAACAGGAATATTAAAAAGAGCTAATTTAGAAATAGATGGAATAATCCCTAATATATTAGCTCAGAGAACCTTAGTATTAGATAAAAATGAAATTAATGACAATATAATGATATTAGACATAGGTGCAGGAAATACAGACATAGGTGTATTTAATGGGCAAAATTATATTTATACAGATACAATTCCTTTAGGAGGAGAAAATATAACAAGTGATATTGCTTTAGTTTTTAATATTACAGAAGAGGAAGCAGAAAGGTTGAAAAGACAATATTCACTAGCTTTAAAATCTTTTATAGATAATGATAATGAGATAACTTTAAATACATATAAAGGTAGTGAAAAAAATAAGACAATAAAAAGTTCACAATTAATAGAAGTAATGGAAGCACGAATAGAAGAAATATTTGGATTGGTAAATAGACAAATAACCAATGCAGGTATTAAAGCCAATATAAATAATGTAGTATTAACGGGGCAAGGTATAACTTGTATAAGCAAGAGTGATGTTGCAGGGAAGATTGTTTTAAATATACCAGTAAAAATATCAACTGGAAGATTAGTAAGCACAATAAAACCTGAATATAGATCAAGCTATGCATTAATTAGGTATATATCACTTCGAAATGCCTCAAAAAATGTAGCAAGTAACATAGATGTTAAAACAAGTGGAAATGCTGTAAAAACAATTTTAGAAAGAATCAAAGAATTCTTTTATACCTAGTTTTTAATTTTAAATTATATATATAAAAAGGGAGGAAATTACATTATGATAGAGTCAAATTATGATGAAAACAATAATAATATTAATAATTATATGATGGATGGCACAGCAACAATTAAGGTAATCGGAGTAGGAGGAGCAGGTAACAATGCTATAAACAGAATGATTGAATCAGGAATAAAAGGTGTTGAATTTATAGCAGTAAATACAGATAATCAAGCTCTTCAACGTTCAAAAGCAAGTACAAGAATACAAATTGGGGAGAAATTGACAAGAGGATTGGGAGCAGGAGCAAATCCTGATATTGGAGCTCAAGCTGCAGAAGAAAGTAAATCAGAAGTGGCAGAAGCTTTACGTGGAGCAGACATGGTATTCGTAACAGCTGGAATGGGTGGAGGAACAGGAACAGGTGCTGCGCCAATAGTTGCTGCAACAGCAAGAGAACTAGGTATTTTAACAATAGGTGTTGTAACAAAGCCATTTACTTTTGAGGGTAAAAAAAGATTAACACAAGCAGAAAGAGGAGTTACAGCGTTAAAAGAAAAAGTAGATACATTAGTTGTTATTCCAAATGACAAATTGCTACAAATAATTGATAGAAGGACATCTATAATAGAAGCATTTAAAATGGCAGATGATGTTTTAAGACAAGGTGTACAAGGTATATCAGACTTAATATCAACTCCAGGACTAATTAATTTAGACTTTGCAGATGTAAGAACAGTAATGTTAAATACAGGTATTGCACATATGGGAATTGGTAGAGCAAGTGGAGAAAATAGAGCAGAAGATGCAGCAAAACAAGCAATACAAAATCCATTATTAGAATCATCAATAGAAGGAGCAAGAGGAGTTATAATTAATATAACAGGTGGAAATGAACTAGGATTACAAGAAGCAAATACAGCAGCAGAATTAGTACAACGCAGTGCGGACCCAGAAGCAAATATTATATTTGGTGTAGTAACAGACGAATCTTTAGAAGATGAAATTGTTATTACAGTTATAGCAACAGGATTTGAACAAAATCAAGACTTATCATCAGCGACAAATGTAGAAAATTTAGTAAATAGTACATGGAATAAAAAAATTAATTCAATTCCACAAGCAAATGATGGAAAAGATCAACCAGGGGATTTAGACATACCATCATTCCTAAGAAAAAAAGGAAATAAAGTATAAAAAAATAGATAAATGAATAAATAAAAAGAGAAATAATCTAAGATGTAGATTATTTCTTTTTTTCGCCTTCAAGAAATGACAAGCTTTTTAAATAAAACATGCTAAAATAACATCATGACAGTATATATAGATATAATTTTTTTAGAAAACTTATTTATGAATTGCATAATATTATTTGCAACAGCAGTTATATTAAAATTGCCAATAAAAATAGTAAGAATATTAATTTCGGGCATTATAGGAAGTATATATGCAGTTATAATTTATACTTCAAAACTTCAGATATATTCAAATCTATTTCTGAAAATAGCATTGTCGGCAGTAATGGTATATGTAGCATTTAATCCGTCAAAAATAAGAGGTTTTCTAAAGAATTTAATGATTTTTTACTTAGTTTCATTTACTTTTGGCGGAGTTACATTTGCATTATTGTATTTTGTAAAACCACAAAATATATCATTTCAAAACGGAGTATTAATAGGAGTTTCTCCAATAAAAATAATAATTACAGGAGGAATAATAGGATTTGTAATAATAACAATTTCATTTAAAAATATCAAAGGAAGGTTAACTAAAAAAGATATGATTTGCAACTTAGAAATCATACAAAAAGACAAAAAAGTAAAAGTTAAAGCTATAATAGATACTGGAAATTTTTTAACAGATCCAATAACAAAAATGCCTGTTGTTGTAGTAGAGAAAGAAAAACTCATAGACATTTTCCCAAAAAGTGTTCTAGAAAATACAATGGATTTTGTAAATGGAGATAATACAGAAATGGAAGAATACTTATCAAAAATAAGAATAATACCATTCAAATCATTAGGAAAAGAAAATGGGCTTTTGTTAGGAATAAAAGTTGATGGAGTAATTATAAATTATCAAGGAAATGATAATTTTATAAAAGAGGTAATTGTAGGAATATATGAAAAAAAGTTAAGTAGTAATAATTCATATTCAGCCTTGATAGGATTAAATATTTTAGAAAAAGGGGAGGATTATGATGAGCATTTTAGACATGTTAAAAACTAGAATAAAGAATTATTTAAACACTGGAATTATGGAAGAAAATGTTATATTCTACATAGGAGGAAGCCAAAGTCTTCCTCCACCATTACCAGCTGACGAAGAAGAGAAAATGATTAGAAAATTAAATAATAATGATTTTCAAGCAAGACAAGTTTTAGTAGAACACAATTTGAGATTAGTAGTATATATTGCAAAAAAATTTGAAAATACAGGAATAGGTATAGAAGATTTAGTGTCGATAGGAACAATAGGCCTTATGAAGGCTATAAATACTTTTAATGCAGGAAAAAATATTAAACTGGCGACATATGCATCAAGATGTATAGAAAATGAGATTTTAATGTATTTAAGGAGAAGTAATAGGATAAAAGGAGAAATATCAATAGATGAGCCGCTAAATCAAGATGGAGATGGAAATGAATTGTTATTATCAGATATATTAGGAACAGAAGAAGATGTAACATATAGAAAAATAGAAGAAGAAGTAGATAGGGTTTTATTGAAAGATGCAATAACTAAACTTACAAGTCGAGAGAAAAATATAATGGAACTTAGATTTGGATTTAAAACAGGAATAGAGAAAACACAAAAAGAAGTTGCAGATATGCTACGGAATTTCTCAAAGTTACATATCAAGACTAGAAAAGAAGATAATGAATAAAATGAAGAAAGATATTTTGAGTAAGACAGGATAATATTATTAATATTAAATATGTTCCATTTTGTAGAAGGTTCGATAAAGTTGCTGATGAAGATTTGAAAATTGAACCTTCATATGGAACTGTATAGAATTACAGAATATGGAACTATTATTGTTCTTCTATTTTGATTTCTTCTTGATTATCTAATATAGTAGGTTGTGGTGAGAACCATTTGTGTGAATGAGATAATATTATATAAACTATAAAAGTAGCCACAATACCGCCAAGATAAAAACCTGCACCTATACATAAACCAATACAAGTAACAGCTAATAAACTAGCAGCAGTTGTTAGTCCTTTTACATTTAATCCATCTCTTAAGATAGTACCTGCACCAATAAATCCAATACCTGAAAGAAGTTGAGCAGGAATACGAGACACATCAGTATTAGTTGTCATTGCCATATATTCACCACAAAGCATAACTAGAACACTACAAATACCAATTAAAGAGTGAGTTTTAAAACCAGCAGGTTTGTTAAGGGCTTCACGTTCAGCTCCAATAATACCAGCTAGAATGAATCCTAATACTAATTTAATTAAAGATTGTACTTCAAATGACATTAAAAAATCTATCATAAATACCCTCCAAAGTTTGATTTTTTTTAGTATATCATAAATGTACATGCATATCAAATAACTTTATTATAAAGATTTGTATATATTTTTATTTTAAACATATAAATTAAAATAAAATCTTCAGATATAAAGGATTTAAAGAATACTTAAAATAAAGTTTTTGATAATAAAAATGAACCTTGGACTTGCAAAAAAACATATAATGAAGTAAAATATATATATACCTTTTCAAAAGAAAGAAGTTGATGAGTATGAAAGTATATGATAAAGAAATGTATAATAAACAAGAGTCTTTAAAGACTGCAGTAGTATTTATAGTAGTTTTTTTATTAGGATTTTTTGCGGGCTACATAACAAAATCTTTTACAAATGAGCCAGTAAAGGAAAATAATACTAACAATACTTATGTGGTAGAAAATAGATAAAATTAAGAAATAGCCATATATGCTAGTTAATAAACACGCATATATGGCATTTATTGTAAGAATTTTTATTTTTTTATATACAATGTTTGAGAATTATAAGCAAGATTTATATTTTCTTTTTGAATTAAATCTAAAATTTCATAGTTCATTTCTTGTTTAAATTGTAAATAATTCAAGTAATCAACAATATCGGTATAGAAATCGATAACAATATCAATTCCATTATTAGAAACAGTTTTAAAATAAGTCTTTATATTATTTTGTAAAATATGATTATTATTTGTTAATAATAATTTAATTTTTTCTAACAGAGCCAAAACTTTAGGCAAATCTGTATCAAGTTCAAGAGTTAGTTCAAGTAAAAAACGTCTTTTTTGCATTTGAGTATGATTAATCAAAGTTTCTTCTGCAATTTTACTATTAGGAATAGAAATTACTTGATTTTCTGTATTTCTTATTCTGGTACTCCTAAAAGTTATGTCTTCAATTGTTCCAGACATGGAAGCAATCCCTACATAATCACCAATAACAAATGGTTTATCTATAATAATTGAACAACCAGCAATAATATTTTTAGCTAAATCTTGTGCAGCTAAAGCTATAGCAGCACTGAAAATTCCAAGACCTGCAACTAATCCACTCAAATTATATCCAAGTTCATTAATTATAATGAAACCAGTAATCACATAAATTAAAGCTTTAATGAATTTACTAACAAATACAAGTAAAGCATCATTACCAGTGAAATTAATTAATTTTTTTAATGGTTCATAATTATGAGAACTGAAGAAGTTAGAAAATGCATAAGATATTAACAAAATAACTAAAATCCTATAAGACTTGTTTATAAATAAAACCCAATGCACAGGTAATACTAAAGTATTTAGTGCAATATAAACACCTAAAATAGATATAAAACCTTTTAACGGTTTGTAAAAAGCATGACGTTTAATTCTTGTAAGTCTTTTTTCTTTAATACGAAGTATTTTTATAATAAAGGTAGCAATCATTGGACCAATAACAGTAAAAATTAATATTATTATGAGTGAAGCAATATAATCACTTGCAGTATTAGTAGTAATTATATTTACTAAATCATTAAGAAAATCCATATTAACCTCCAAAAAATATTTTTCAAAAATAGTTTATCATATAAATTATTAAAATACAAACAAAATAGAACAAAAAACTAAGTAGAAACATAATATAAATAAGGAGGTTAGTATGAGGAAAAATTTAATAACTATATGTACAATTATTGTTGCATTTCTAGCTATAAATTGTACAAAAGTTTTTGCCTTTCCACCATCATCTGCAACAACATATGAAGGAATAGATGTAAGTGAATGGCAAGGGGAAATTGATTGGGCGTTAGTTAGTCAATCAGGAATAGAAATAACATACATAAGAGCAAGTGAGGGAAATGATTATGAAGATCCATATGCAATAGAAAATTATAATGGTGCAAAAGAAAATGGAATAAAAGTAGGATTTTATCATTATTTAACAGCAACTAATGAAGTAGAAGCGTTAGATGAAGCGGAGTTTTTTGTTTCAATTATTAAAGGATTACAAGTAGATTGCAGATTGGCAATGGATTTTGAATATTTCGGTAATCTATCAAGAGAAGAAATTAATGAAATATCAAAAACTTTCTTAGAAGAAGTGGAACGATTAAGTGGTAAAGAAGTAGTAATTTATAGTGATGCATATAATGCCGCATATACATTTTCAGAAGAACTAGCAAGCCAATATCCTGTATGGGTTGCAGACTATGGAGCAAGAGAACCAGGAGATGGAAATTGGGATGTTTGGGAAGGATTTCAATATACAGATGAAGGAAGAGTATCAGGAATATATGGAAACGTAGATAGAGATTATTTTACAGATGGAATCTTACTAAGTAATAGTCAAGAGATACCAACTAATACAACTCCAGATAGAGGAACCAGTTTTACTGAAATAACAGTGCAATGGGGAGATACATTAAGTCAAATTGCAAGAGAATATAATACATCTTATCAATATTTAGCACAAATAAATAATATACCAAATCCAAATCTAATATATGTTGGGCAAACTTTAAAGGTCCCAAAATTAGAAAATAATAATATACATGATAGTAGCCATATTTTATATATAGTAGAACCAGGAAATACTTTAACACAGATATCAAATGAGTATGGAGTAAGTATAGAAGATATAGTTAGATTAAATGACATACAAAATCCAAATTTAATATATGTTGGAGAAGTTTTGAGAATAAATGTGATAAACTAGAATTTATTAAATTTTGTTGAAATATAAAAAAACAAAGATTATTATTTAATCTTTGTTTTTTTGATTAGTTTGAATCTCTTTTTTGAGCTTCTTGTTTTATTTTGTTTGCTTTTCTTCTTATTCTAGTCATTGCAGTATCAACAGATTTTGTTTTACAATTTAGTTTCTCTGCAATTTCTTGGTAACTTTTATTTTGCCTAAAATATTTTAAAACATCTTTTTCATGTTGACTTAAGTTATCAGAAATAGATTTGTTTATGTATTCAAAATATTCTTTTCTTGTTATAGAATCAGAAGGATCTTCAACATAATTAGTATTTAATATATCAATTATTTCAGTATTATTATTTTCATTATCGTCATATAGTTGAGCATTTATAGAGAATGCAGAATTAAGTGGAATGTTTTTTTGCCTATTGGCAGTTTTAACTGCTGTAATAATTTGCCTTTCAATACACATATTAGCAAATGTTTTGAAAGAGTTTTGTTTTTGACAATCAAATGATTTAGTTGCCTTATAAAGTCCTATTAAACCTTCTTGAATAATGTCGCTTTTTTCAGCACCAATAATGAAAAACTTATTAGCTTTAATGTTAACTAAATCATAATATTTATTTATAATGTAATCTAATGCATTGTTATCTCCACTTTGTATTTTAGAAATAACATCTTCATCAGATAAATCCTTATAATTGAGAATAGGATTAATTATTGTGTCAGTCATTTTAAAATGATCCTCCTATTAAAATTTTGCCTTAAGTAGAATTAACAATATAGATATCGTAATCCTTTATTTTATTGCATTTTAACATATTTTTTTGAGATAAACAAGAGATTTTCGCAAAAATCCTATTTTTATTTTGAAAAGAGCAAATGACTTGAAAAAATGAACACAATATGCTAAAATATATAAAGTTTTGAAGGATAAAAATAAAGCCTAGAAACTCTAGACTTTTTATTTGGTTGCGGGGGTAAGACTCGAACTTACGACCTCCGGGTTATGAGCCCGACGAGCTGCCAACTGCTCTACCCCGCGATGTAATACAAAAGCTATTATAATACTTTTTATGTGAAATGTCAATACTTTTAATATATTATATGCAAAAAATAATAAAAATATGTTAAAATTATGCATTTATAGCTCAGGTGGATAGAGCGCTCCCCTCCTAAGGGAGAGGCCGCTGGTTCGAATCCAGCTAAGTGCACCAGATGTGCAACTTTAACAAGTTGTAGTGAATGACGAATAGTGAATGGTTAATAATGAATAGTAATTTAATGTAATCTGAAAAGCACATTTGTACTACTCACTATTAACTATTCATTTTTCAATATTTGTTAATTAATACAACTATTTAGTATTTTCCATAATAAGAACATAAAGGAAATTTAAAATAGTAGATTAAAAAAGAATGAATACAGAAAAACTAATTTGTCAAACTCTAAAATATATGTTAAAATAATATACATGCAATTTATAAAAGAAAGGCATTTTATGGAAGAAAAATGGATGAAAGAAGCTTTGAAAGAAGCGGAAAAAGCATATAAAAAAGAAGAAATTCCAGTAGGAGCAATAATTGTAAAAGAAGGGAAAATAATAGCAAGAGGACATAATTTAAAAGAACTAAAACAAACAGCTACAGCACATGCAGAGATTCTTGCAATACAAAAAGCAAATAAAAAAATTCAAAACTGGAGATTACTAGATTGTGATATATATGTTACATTAGAACCATGTATGATGTGTATGGGAGCAATAATATCATCAAGGATTAAGAATATATATATAGGGACTTTAGATCCTAAAAAGGAAAAAGAAGAGGCTAAAAAGGTCTTAGCAGATTATGAGAAAAAGTATGGAATAAATGTGAAAATAGGAATATTACAAGAAAAATGTGAATATATATTGAAGGACTTTTTTAAAAACTTAAGAAAAAATGGAGGAGAAAAATAGATGATAAAGATGGAAGAGAAGAAATTTTCAGCAAGTGCGTATGCAGCGTTTTTAGTTGTAGTTTTAATACTAATAGTAGTAATTTTTTCTATGTATAAGTATAGTGTAGAAGGTGAAAGCAGACCTCCATTTATAATATCAAAAATAATTGTTACAAGTGGTGCAAAAACAGTTGATATAACTAAAAAGGAAGGTGAATATGCAGCAACAATTCTACAAAATAATGATATAAAAATAGCAGTTGAAAAGAATCCAGAATATAAAAACGAAGCAAAGATAAAAAAGTTAATAATAAATAATATACAAATATCAGAGACTACAAATAATCAAATAGCAGCATATAGACCATCTAAAGGTACAAATTTATATGACTATCAAGAACAATATGCATTAACTGGCGATATGGAATATCTTGGAAGTAACATGACAGATTTAAAAGGGGATAATTTGAAAGTATCTAATCAAGGAGGAATAATAGAACTGTCAGTAGCACAATATAATTTGGGAGAGATTACATATAAAGAGAATGAACAAATTCCAGTTGATGGGACTTTATTAAAAAGTTTAAATATAGATAATAAAAATGTTTTTTTCAAATTAACATTTGATATGATAGTAGAATTAGAAGGAAATTTAAAATTTAAAACAACAATAACAATGGATTTACCTAAAGGTGATATCATAGAAAATGGAATTGAAATATATGAACATACAGATTTTAAGTCTGTATTTAAGAGAATTTAATTAAAATACTTGATAAAATTAGAATATCAGTATATAATAATACGCAAGAGTTAACCTCTTTATGGAGAGTAATTCAATAAAGAGCTATGAATCTCGTCAGGTCTGGAAGGAAGCAGCGATAAATAGTAATATTTATGTGAATTACTTTCCATAAAGAGGTTAATGTTATGTCTTGAAAGGATGAATGCTAAATGGGCTACACAGCATTATATAGAAAATTTAGACCGATTTCGTTTAATGAAATGGTTGGACAAGAACATATTACAAAAACACTAAAAAATCAAATACTAGTAGACAGAATTGGTCATGCATATTTATTTAGTGGAGGAAGAGGAACTGGTAAAACAACATCTGCAAAAATAATGGCAAGAGCTATAAATTGTTTGAATCCACATGAGGATGGAGAACCATGCAATGAATGCGAAATATGTAGAGCAATATTAGATGGATCTTTAACAGATGTAGTTGAAATGGATGCTGCATCTAATAATAGTGTTGAAGATGTAAGAGCAATACGAGATGAAGTTAATTTTTTACCAACAGTTGCAAAATATAGAGTATATATAATTGACGAGGTTCATATGTTATCAACAGGAGCATTTAATGCGCTATTAAAAACATTAGAAGAGCCACCAGAACATGTTAAATTTATTTTAGCAACTACAGAACCGCAAAAGCTACCTGCAACAATACTTTCACGTTGTCAAAGATTTGATTTTAAAAGAATTTCAGTAGATGATATAATGAAGCGATTAAAAATAATATGTGATGAGAATAAAATAAAAATTACAGAGGAAGCCTTAAAGATGATAGCTATTTTAGCAGAGGGAGCTTTAAGAGATGGAATAAGCATTCTAGAAAGATGTAGCCAAGACACAGAAGAGGAAATAACAGAAGATATAATTAGAGAATTGGTGGGATTACCACAATTAACATATATAAGGCAATTGGTAAGTTGCATTATAGATAAAAGTCCAGAAAATGCAATAGCAACTATGGATACAATAATAAATCAAGGTAAGGACTTAGATAATTTTCTTTGGGAAATAATAAAATACATAAAAGATATATTAGTTTATAAAGTAACATCTCATTTAGAATTATATTCTAATGACGAGCTTGAATTTATGAGAGAACTTTTAGATAAAATATCTAAAGAAGAACTATTAGGAATTATATATGAATTATCTGAACTTAGTAATACTATGAAAATGTCAACACAGAAAAATATAATTTTTCAAACAGGAATATTAAAGCTATGTATGGAAATTCAAGAAATAAAAGAGCCAGTAAAAAATGCAAAAGTAGCAAGGAAAGTTGAACTACCAGAAGTTAAAGAAATTAAGAGTACTGCAAAACCTATAGTTACTATGGAGAATACAGAGCTTAACCAGGATACTAAATTAGAAACAGATACCATGAATTATAAATATGTACCATATTGGAAAAATGTTTTAGAAAAAATAAAACAAGCAGGAAAGATGACAATATATGCAAATTTACTAGGCACAAAAGGTGTTTTAGTAAATGACATGGTTGTCGGAATAGAATTTCCTAAAAAGGTTACTGATTTTGCAAAAAAAGTTATAGAAGAAAATGAAAATAAACATTTAATTGAAAATATAGTTTCTATGGAACAAGGTGCACAAATGCAAATTAGAATTTTAGATAAAGATGATAAAAAGCAAGAGAGTAAGAAATCAAGTATAGAAAATATAGCAAGTGAGTTAGATATTCCAATAAATATAATAGATGAATAAAGGAGGATGTACAATGTCAAAAAGAGGTGGATTCCCAGGAATGGGTGGAGGATTTGGTGGAATGAACATCAATCAATTAATGAAAGAAGCTAAAAAAATGCAGGCAGATATGGAAAAAACACAAGAAGAACTACAAGTTCAAGAATTTGAATCAACTGCAGGAGGAGGAGCAATAACTGTAAAAGTTACAGGAGGAAAAGTTATAAAGGAAATAAAAATAAGCAAAGATGTAGTTGATCCAGATGATGTAGATATGTTACAAGATTTAATATTAACTTGTGTAAATGATGCAATGAGAAAAGTAGACTCAGCACAATCAGCACAATTTGGAAAATATAATATACCAGGCTTAATGTAGGAGGAAAACGTGTCATACTATTCACCATCAATAGAAAGATTAATAGAAAACTTTGAAAGATTACCAAGTATAGGACATAAAACAGCAACACGATTAGCATTTTATATGTTGAATCAGAATGAAGAAGGAATAAATGAATTTATAAATTCAATAGTAGAAGCAAAGAAAAATTTAAGATACTGTTCACAATGTTTTAATATAACTGATACAGATCCTTGTCCAATATGTAGTAGCCAAAAACGTGATAAGCAAACAATATGTGTTGTGGAAGACGTGAAAGATATTGCAGCGATGGAGAAGACACATGAATTTAAAGGCGTTTATCATGTTTTACATGGTTCAATATCTCCTATGAATGGAATTGGACCAGAAGATATAAAAATAAAAGAACTTTTAGAAAGATTAGAAGACATAGATATAAAGGAAATAATTATAGCAACAAACCCAAGAGTAGAAGGAGAAGCCACAGCTATATATATTTCTAAATTAATAAAGCCATTAGGAATAAAAGTAACCAGAATAGCACATGGAATACCTGTAGGAGGAGACTTAGAATATACAGATGAAGTAACTCTTAGTAAAGCTTTAGAAGGAAGAAGAGAACTTTAAATAAAAAATCACCTATTATTGGGTGATTTTTTGTTTTTCATTAATTTCATTAAGAAGTATTTCACAAATATCTTTTGTAGCACTTTTCTTGGCAATAGATTTTGCTTTTTTAGTCATTTCCTCTAATTTTGAATCAGAACTTAAAATATCATCTAAAACAGTTTCTATATGCTCACCTTTTTTTAACCAAATACCAGCGCCATTTTTTTCAACAAAGGTAGCATTTTCTTCTTCTTGACCAGGGATAGGATTTATGATAATCATAGGTAAGCCAGATATTAGACTTTCAGTTGTTGTAAGGCCACCAGGCTTTGTAATTACTAAATCTGATAGGAACATAAGCTTTGGAACTTGATCTGTAAAAGATAAAATCTTAATGTAATCGTCGGATTTTGTGTCATGTACAATTCTATCAAAGAATTTTTTTAATTTTGGATTTTTTCCAGAAATTGCAATCACTTGTAAGTCAGGGAAATTATCAATAATTGTTTTTAACAGTATAGCAAGTTTCTTTTTACCAAAACCAAAAGCACCACCAGCAAAAAATAAAGCTGTAGTTTTGTCATCTCTAAGTCCATATTCCTTTAAAATATTCAGTCTATCGTGAGTTTGTAAAAATCTATTTGAAAAAGGTATACCAGTTACATAAATTTTATTTGAAGATATGCCTTTTTTTATTAAAGATGTTTTCATTTCTTCATGAGCAACAAAATAATAATCCACAAACTCATGCAAAATAATCCATTGGTTATGTTCTACATAATCTGTCATAATTGTAGAAAGCATACAATTTATTTTTTTCTTTTGTTTTAAAATTGCACACATTTGACTACTAAAAGGATGTGTAGAAATAATAATGTCGGGATTAAATTCTTCAATTGAAGTATATAGTTTATTTGCCATTAATCTATTAAAGAAATTACTAAATGATGACATCCATCCATCTTCAGATGAGTTATATACTCTTCTCCAAAGCCAATGAGCATATTTAGATAAATCAGAATATGCTTTTGTTGTTATTTTGTTTATTATTTTATTTGTGTATTCAACGCAATCTATCATTGAAACTACACAATCAGAATTATTTGTTTCAAAATATTCTTTAATATTTCTAGCAGCGGAAATATGACCTCCGCCATAAGAACCATAGAAAATTAAAATTTTTTTCATAAATATCACGCTCTATCTAAAATTATAACATAAATTTAGCAAAAATAGTATAGTTTGCTTAAATATTGGCAAAAATAACAATGCTTATAATTAGAGTAGTCCGTTCCATCTTACTAGAAGTTCAATTTTAAGAGGGAACTCTCAAGTGAAGATATTGTGTACTAAATAATATATTTTGTAATTTTGAATAGGTCATAAAGAATAGGAGGTTTTATGAAAAGGATAAGTGCTTTAATAATAATATCATTAATTGTGATATTGATGATAAGTATGTTGTTGCCTAAAAAAGAATATGCAGAACAGACCAGCCAAACTTCGGATATACAGTTACTTGCAAGGGCAATTAATGGAGAAGCAAGAGGGGAAAGCTATGAAGGACAAGTTGCGGTAGGAGCCGTTATATTAAATAGAGTAAAACATTCTTCTTTTCCAAACACAATAGCAGGAGTAATATATGAACCAGGGGCATTTACTGCGGTTGCAGATGGGCAAATAAATCATCCAATAGCAGAAGACTCAACTGTATTTAAGGCTGCTAGAGATGCTATGAATGGATGGGATCCAACAAATGGATGTGTGTATTATTTTAATCCTAATACTGCAACAAATAAATGGATTTGGTCAAAGACTATCGTAAAAACAATAGGAAAACATCATTTTTGTAAATAAGGGGGAAATATGAAAGTAGATATTTTAAAAACAATGAAGAAGAATTATATGCATGGAATTGCAATACTATTGATTGTAGCTATTGTTGTATTAGGAATATTTTTATATAGAGAAAAGAATGAATATACTATAGCAACTGAAAATAATTATAATTTTGCATTTTATCAAGTCGTAGATTATGTAAAAGATGTGGAAAATTATTTAGCAAAGTCAATGATATCAAGCTCCTCAGAACATGCAGCAGAAACACTTATGCATGTATGGAGAGAGGCAAATTTAGCATTAAGTTATTTAACACAGTTACCAATATCAAGTAATGAATTAGCACATACTGGTAAATTTTTAAATCAGGTAAGTGATTATAGTTTCTCACTTGCAACTAAATCTATAGATGGTCAAGATTTATCACAAGAGGAACTAGATAATCTAAAAGAATTATACGATTATTCAGTTAACTTGGCAGACATATTAGAACAATTAGTATCAGATATGGGAAGTGGAAAAATAAGTTGGAAAGAATTAACTAAAGATGTAGATACAACTTTTGCACAACAAGTTGACAATTTGTCTGCAACAAGTTTTAGCAACCTAGATGAAAACTTCGGAGAATATGAAGGCTTAATATATGATGGAGCATATTCAGAACATATGGAAAGTGCAGAGAAAAAGGGACTAACAGGAGAAGATATATCAGAAGAACAGGCAAGGGAAAAAGCAATAAGTTTTATAGGTGAAGAAAGACTAGAAAAATTAGATTTAAACAGTTTAGTAGAAAATGGTAATATAGTAGTATATGATTTTACAGCAACATTAAAAAATGGAGGATTGCTTACAATTGCAATATCAAAAAAGGGTGGACATATAGTAGTTGCAAATAACAATAGAGAAATAAAAGAGGAGAAGATATCTCAAGAAGAAGCTAATGAAATAGGAAAGAAGTTTTTAGAAAGTTTAGGAATACCAAACATGAAAGAAACGTACTATCTAAAAGAAGGTGGAGCTGTAACAATAAACTATGCATATTTTCAAGACAATGTAACAATATATGCAGATTTAATAAAATTAAAAATAGCCTTAGATAATGGAGAAATACTAGGAATTGAGACTAGTGGATATTTAAATAATCATACAGAAAGAAATATTGAAAATCCAGGAATAACATTAGAAGAAGCAAAACAAACACTTAATAAAAATCTAGAAATAACCAGCTCAGATTTAGCTATAATTCCAACAGAATGGAAAACCGAAGTATTTTGTTATGAATTTAAAGGAAAAATTCATAATACTGATTTCTTAGTGTATATAAATGCAGAAACTGGAAAAGAAGAGAATATATTAGTTATAATAGAAACGCCAAATGGAATATTAACACAATAAAGACGGAAAATACTACGGAATAAAGGCATTTTATCATATTTTATAATATATGTTTTAATAAATGAAGAATTATAAAAAACGAGATAAATGTTGAAATATAAAGAAAAATAAGCCAAATGAATTTTGGCTTATTTTTTTGTCGCCAATAAGAAGTTAAAAAAATGTAATATAAATTTAATATTAGATAGAAAATTTGAATTCCTTAACTTCCGTAGCTAGATAGAAGTCAAATTTTCATTGATATTTAAGGCTATATTGACACTGTTTAGCTTTTTTAGTAACATTGATATAATAATGATAAAAGAAAATGGGAGGAGTCTTACGTGAAATCAAAACTTACAGATAATATTATAATAACTTTAGTTGTATTGAGTATGTTATTTTTGTCAGTAATATCGTTGTTTTTGTTTACCAAAGACTCAACATATGCAGTAGATATAAATAACCAAAATAATCAGACTAATAGTGCATATGTGACTTTTGATGTGGGATTTGAAAATGCTTCAAAGCAGATAGAGCATAGTATAGTAGCAGATGTTAACCCAGAATATAAATATTTGCATATAGTAATGGGACTTGCTCAAAATTGTACACTTATTAATCCTAAAGTACAATTTTATGACTCAGCGAATGGATCAAACATAAACTTTAATTTAGGTGCAGGCTTTGGAAAAATGACAGGTCAATATATAAAATCAACAAATGAAACATATAAATATATCCAGTTTGAAGATTTAACTAAAGGATTAAACTATAGATTTGATATGAGTACTATAATAGGAAAAGAAGTAAATCTTTCAAAATTAAATGAAACAAGCAAGGCAGTATTTACAGCAACATTAAGAGATCCAAATGGAAATACTACTGCTGTTTCAAAGGAGATATATTTTAATGTTGGATGGACAGCAAATCTTTCAATGAGTATGTCACAAACAGTTGAGAAGTTTGCTCATACAAAAGTAGGAACAGAAGATAACTTAGTAGTAGAGACAGAATTAATTGCAAAAATAAATAGTAGTGGAAAATATAATATACTACCGGTAAAACAGACACAAATTGTTATAGATGTACCAACATATAAAGGAATTGTACCTAAAAGTGTAACAGTTGCTGCCAAGAGAACAGGAGCAACAAATGGAAAAACTGGTTCAGATGTGATTTTCAATAATTCTAATTGGAATTATAATGCATCAACACAAAAACTTACAATAATAGTAAATAATGAAGTTGTGGGAGGAAAGGTAGTATCTAGTAGAGATTTTGATGAATATCATATTACATATACATATCCTCAAGCTGCATATGATGTTGTAGATACAAGTGGAGTTAATATAACAAATAAAGTAAGTGGAACAATGGAGCTTTATTCAAATACATCAACTACTAGAATTACGGGAAATATTAATAGCACACTTAGATTAACAGATTATGTAACTCCAAACACAAATGGAACAATAAGTAAATCTCCAATGTACTTTAATACTTTGAAAACATATACAAGAGAAATTCCAACTATGTTTATATTAACTTATAAGAGTAGACAAAGAGTGGAAGGCTCAAAAACAAAAGTAGTATTTGAACAATTAAAATTTAAAACAGGAGAGGCAGCAGAATATAATAGCTTTATAGATGGAATAAATTATGCTCCTATTACAAAATTTCAAATACCTGTAAATTATTTTAATGAATATTTTGGAAATACAGGAACTGGAACTATAGAAATATATGAAGATGATAGAAATTTAATAGGAACTATTACTTCATCTACAGCAGTACAAACAATAAATGGAGAAAATTATTATGTTTTTACAATACCAACAGATGTTAGAAAAAGAGCAGAAAAAATATCGTTAGTAGCAAGTACTCCAATAAATGAACTTGCAGAAATAAGGATAGAAATCTATAGAGAGATATCAAAAGATTTACCATATACAATAAAGCAATTGCAATCATTTAAACAAACTTATGAAGCAATGAAAAATTATCATACAAATGGAGTAGATAATACTAACTTTATATATGAAGAAAATAATGATTTAACATTAACAAATGACTTAACAGATACTTATTCTAATGCAGAAATAATGATGACAACAACAAATTTGAAAGCAGAACCAGGAGAACAAACTTTAAAATTTGATATCATATTAGATAATTCACACTTTGATACAGACGTGTGGAGTGAACCATATTTTGATATTGTACTTCCAGAGTATGTAACAGGACTTGGAGGTACACTAAATACAAATTCAAATATGAATATAAGCGATAGTGTATATTTTGGAGCATATTTCTATACAAAGAAAATAGGAAACAATTGGCATCTTTTGTTACCATTACAAGGAACACATAAGGCGGTTTTTGACAAGCAAACAAAACTAACAGTAGAAATAGGTGTTTATGTAGATAAATTTGCAACAAATTGTTCTAAAGAAGTTCAAATGTACTATATAAATAAATTAGCAAGTTCATATAAAAATCCAAGTACATGGCAAGTCACACCAGAAAGCACAGGAGAAAATGTTAAGTTTCCAGTTTTAGATAATGGAACAGCATGTGGAATAGCAACAACAGAACTAAATTTTGTGGCAGATCCAAATCTTCTTTGTGTATCTGAAATAAGTGAATATTCAGGAAGCAATTCAATAAATTCAATAGATAATAAAGATACTGCAGCAGAAATAGACAGAATAGGTGGAATTAACCCAAAGATGACATTAATCGTTCAAAATAACCATACTGTTCCAGTATCTAATGCAACATTACTAGGAAGAATTCCAACTACAAATAACAAATATGCAATAACTAATACAGATTTAGGAACAACAATAGATACTACTCTTTTAAGCCTTTTAACAACAACTAGTGGAAAAAATATTACAATTTATTATTCTGATAATTTAGATGCTACAAAAGATATTTCTTTAGCATCAAATAATTGGGTCACAAATCCAGCAAACTTAGCTACAGTAAAATCATATTTAATTGTAATACAAGATGAACTAGCACCTGGAGAACAGCTAAGATTTACTTATAATTTCGCAGTACCAAATAATTTATATTATAATAAAGCTTTATATACTAACTTTGGAGCATATTACACAGCAGGTGACACAGATAGAACTTCTGAAGCAGCTAAAATAGGACTAGCAACAAATAGAGGACCAATATTTAGATTATCTAAGGTTGCAACAATAGCAAATGGAAGTGCAACAGTAAAAGAAGGAGATATTATAACATATAAACTTACTATAGAAAATAATGGAGAAATTGCAGCAAATAATGTAATAATAAGAGACTCAATACCAGCAAATACAACTTATGTAGAGTTAAATGAAGAAGGAGAATATGTAGAAGATCCAACCAAAATAGGTGTTACATATAATATAGATACATTGCCAGCCAGAGGAAGCATAATATATACCTTCTCAGTAAAAGTAAATGAAATAACTGAAAATACAACAATCCAGAATACTGCAGATGTAGAAGCTATTGGGGTAGAAAAGGTAAGTTCTAATACAACCGAAACTCCAGCTATTCCAACTAAACCAAATTTAGCAATTACAAAAACAAGTGATATTGTAGATGGGGCAACTGTAGGAGAAGGAGATAAAATAAACTATACAATTACAGTTGTAAATAATGGTGATGGAAATGCAAAAAATGTAGTGATTAAAGATAATATACCAGAGCATACAAATTATTTTAATACAGAAACAAACACCATAGATACAGAAAAAACAGAAGTAGAATCAGAGACAAAAGCTATACTTAAACCAGGAGAAACATTTACATTTACATTTACAGTAGCAGTAAATGCTGTAACAGAGAATACGATGATTCAAAATACTGCAAAGGTAAAAGCTGATAACAATGAAGAAATAACATCTAATACAGTAAATATTAATGCAATACCAAAAGTACCAAATATAGAAATTACAAAGACAAGTGATATTGCAGAAGGCATATCGGTAAAAGAAGGGGATATTATTACATATACAATAACCGTAAGAAATAAAGGTAATGGGGTAGCAAAGAATGTAATAATAACAGATACAATTCCAGAAAATACAATTTATTATGACACAGTAACAAATACAGCAAAAGAAGATATTAAAGTAATTAATTCATCAGTAAGAGAAAGACTAGAACCAGGAGAGGGATTCAGTTTTACATTTAAAGTACAAGTAGGAAGAATTGACTTAAATAAAACAATACAAAATATGGCAAGTGTAAAAGGAGATAATTTTGATGAAGTATCATCAAATACAGTCGGTATAGAGGCTTCTATAACTAAACCAAGTTTAAGAGCTACAAAAACAGCTTCTATATCAGAAGGAACAGTAGTGAAAGAAGGAACAGTAATAACATATACAATAACAGTTCAAAATGTAGGAAGTAAACCAGCATATGATGTTACAATTAAAGATACCGTTCCAGAATATACAACATATTATGAAGATGACACGAGAAAAAGTGAAATAAAAAATGTAGGAAAGAACATTGAAAAACTAGAACCAGGACAGAGTGAAAGTTATACCTTTAGTGTAATAGTAGATGATATAACAGAAAATCTAATAATAGAAAATATAGCAAAAGTTAATGCAGAAAATGGTGAAGAGACACCATCAAATGCAGTAAATATTAATGCAGTACCAAAAGAAGCAAATTTAGAAGTAATAAAAACAAGTGATATAATGGCAGAAACTACAGTAAAAGAAGGGGACTTTATAACATATACAGTAAGAGTTAGAAATATAGGTGATGGAGTCGCAAGAAATATAATAATAAAAGACACCATTCCAGAGAGTACAGTATATTATGATGAAACTACAAATTCTGTAAATCCAGCAATAAAGTCAATAAATTCAGAAACAAAAGATATTTTAAATCCAAATGAAATATTTAGTTTTACATTTAAAGTACAAGTAGGAAGAATAAGTACAAATAAAGTTATACAAAATATAGCAAAAGTGCAAAATGATAAAGGTGAAGTTGGTTCAAATACTGTAAATATAAATGCAGTAATTACAAAACCAAACTTGAGGATTGAAAAGACAAGTTCAGTAACACCAGAAACAACAATAAAAGCAGGTAGTACAATAACATACACAATAATGGTTCAGAATATAGGAACATCACCTGCATATGATGTAGCAATTAGAGATATAATCCCAGAACATACAATATATTATGAGAATAATACAAAAGATCCATCAAAGAAAAATGTAGGAAAAGACATTGCTGTATTAAACTCTGGACAAAGTGAAAGTTATTCATTTACAGTAATGGTTGATGAATTAACAGAGAATGTAAGAATAAGAAATACAGCAAAGGTAAGTGCAGAAAACAGTGAAGAAAAATCAACTAATACAGTAGATATTATAGCAGAACCAAAAGTTCCAGATTTACAAGCTATAAAAACAAGTTCTATAATAGAAGGCAATTCAGTAAAAGAAGGAGATATTATAACATATACAATAACCGTAAGAAATATTGGTGATGGAATTGCAAAAAATGTAAAAATAACAGATACAATACCAGAAGGAACATTTTATTATAACGAAGATACAAAGTCAGTAGAAAAAGAAAAGACAGTAGTAAATTCAGATATAAAAGAAAATTTACTTCCAGAAGAAACATTTACATACACATTTAAGGTACAGGTAGGAAGAGTAAGCAAGAATAAAATTATAAATAATATAGCAAAAGTTACAAGTGATAATCTTCCAGATATATCAACCAATTCTATAGATATAAATGCAGTTATTACAATTCCAAATTTAAAAATTACAAAAACAAGTAATATAACAGATGGAACAATAGTAAAAGAGGGAGACCTTATAACATATACAATAACTGTAGAAAATGAAGGGGAAACACCTGCATATGATGTAACAATTAAAGATATAGTACCAGAACATACTACTCTATATGAAAATGGCGAGAAAAATCCTGATAAAAGAAATGTAGAAAAAACAATTGCATCAATCGCTCCAGGAGCAAGTGAAAGTTATTCATTTACAGTTGTAGTGGATGAAATAACAGAAAAAGGAGTAAAGATTGAAAATGCAGCAACAGTTACATCAGAAAATGGAGAAGAAAAGCCAAGCAATAAAGTGGAAATAAATACAACTCCATCAGAACCAAAAATAAAAGTTACAAAATCAAGTAATATTCCAACAGGTGCAGTATTAAAAGAAGGAGACATTATAACATACACAATAACAGTAGAAAACATAGGAACAGTAGCGGCATATGGTGTATCAATAAAAGATAAGGTTCCAGAGCATACAACATATTATGAAAATAATATGAAAGACCCAAGTAAGAAAGATGTAGGAAAAGATATTGAAGTTCTAAACCCAGGAGAGAGTGAAAGCTATTCATTTACAGTAATGGTTAATGAAGTAAAAGGAAAAGTAAAAATAGAAAATACAGCAAGTGTTACATCAGAAAATGGAGAGGAAAAACCATCAAATAAAATTGACATTGATGTAATAGGAAAAATACCTAACTTAGAAGTAAACAAAACAAGTGACATAGAAGAAGGGAAGACAGTAAAAGAAGGAGACATCATAACATATAAGATAACAGTAAGAAATACAGGAAATGGAGCAGCAAAAAATGTAATGGTAAAAGATAACATCCCAGAAGGAACAATTTACTATGATACAGAAACAAATACATTGAAACCAAGTGTAAAAACAATAAATTCAGAAGTAAAAGAAACACTTGAACCAGATGAAAGCTTTGAATTTACATTTAAGGTACAAGTAGGAAGAGTAAGTGTAGGAAAAACAATAACAAATACAGCAACAGTGGTAGGAGATAATGTAGAAGATACACCATCAAATACAGAAGGAATCACAGCAGAAGTAACAGTACCAAAATTAAGGCTAGAAAAGAAAAGCTCTATAGAAGAAGGACAAGTAGTAAAAGAGGGAGATACAATAACATATACAATAACAGTGTATAATGAAGGAACAATGCCAGCATATGATGTAGAAATAAAAGATAAGGTACCAGAATATACAACATATTACGAAAACAACAAGAAGGATAAAGAGAAAGTAGAAGTAGGAAAAGTAATATCAGAGTTAAAAGCAGGAGCAAGTGAAAGTTATACCTTTACAGTAATAGTAGGAGAGATACCAGAGAATACAGAAATAAAGAATACAGCAACAGTAAAAGGAGAAAATGGAGAAGAGGTACAAAGTGATACAGTAGGAGTAAGTGCAGAAATAAGTGTTCCAGAAATGAAACTAGAGAAAAAGAGTTCAATAGAAAAAGGAAAGACAATAGAAAGCGGAGATATAATAACATATACAATAGTAGCAACAAATACAGGAAAATGTATAGCACATAATGTAGTAATAAGTGATAAGATACCAGAGAATACAATATATGTAGAGAAAATGGGAGATAAGTACATAAAGGATGAGAGCAAAAAAGAAATAACAAAAGAAATAGAAAGTTTAGAGCCAGGAGAAACAGCAACATTAACATTCAATGTAATGGTAGGAGAATTAAGTGGCAATGTACAAATAAGAAACACAGCGAAAGTGAATGCAAATAATGATGGAGGAGGAGTAGAATCAAACACAGTAGGAATAAGTGCAAAGCCAAAAGACTCAGGTAAAACGGATGGAGACTTACCATACACAGGAAATTATCCATTGATGATAATAACATCAGTAGGAATGATAGCATGTACAGTATTTGCAATATATGAATATAAATCTTTAAAAAGAAGAAGATAGTAAAAAAGAACCAGTTTGTAAACTGGTTCTTTTTTTGAGACAAAGTTTAAAATACTACGGAATATAAGCTTTTTGGATATTAAAATATAAAGCAAAATAAATAGATGAAATGTAATATAAATTTAATATTTTAAAAGGGAATCTTTCAAACCCTATTTCCGTAGATAGGAAAATAATCTTGGTTTTTATTGGAATTTAGCATATATTGACTCTTTTTTTGTTTTAAAGTAATATTGATATTGATTATAATAGTAAATTAAAGTAGGAGGCTCTAAATGTTGAACTCAAAAACTAAGGAAAATGTAAAAGTAATATTAATTATTTTAGGAATGTTATCAATGGCACTAACATGTTTGTTTATATTGACTAAGGAGTCGAATTATGTTAAAGCGGTTGATGTAAATAATCAGAATAATCAAACAAACAGCAGCTATGTAACATTTGATGCTGGTTTTGGAAGTAGTGTAGATTCAATCTCTCATAGTGCAGTACTTGATGTAGATGCTCAAGAACCTAAATTGTGGTTAAAACTTTCTACAACAGCAGGAGGATGTAAACTTTATAATCCTACATTTCAATTTTTAACAGAAACAGGTAGTTATGGTATTAACTTTGACATAGGATTTGGAACGGTTTCACTTAAAGACAACAGTAATAAGGAATTCGTAAAATCATCAAGTAAAACAAATAACACTCTTAATATAATAGATTTAGATGGAGGACTTAATGCACCATTACGTTTAAGACCAGATTTTAAAAATTGTGCAAAAACAAATCAAACATGTATAATAAGATTTACAGGAACTGTTCAAGATCCTTCAGGAAATTCAACAAGAGTTTCAAAAGATATATATGTAAATGTAGGATGGACAGCAAACCATGGAATGGAATTGCAACAACGTGCTAGCACATATAAAAGAAATGATGCTTCAAAAACTCTTACAATAGAGACAACTATACAAAATCAAATAAAATATGGAGATAGTAAATATACTTTACCAGTCAAACAAACACAAATTGTAGTAGATGTACCAACATATGAGGGAGTGGCACCAACAGGAGTTAATGTAACTGCTACTAAGACAAGTGCAACTAATGGAAAAGATGAAACTAATGTAGTATTTAATAGTAGCAATTGGAGTTATAATTCAACAAATAGAAAATTAACAATAACTGTAAATAATAATCCAGATTCTTCAGGAAATATAGCATATGGACGTGGAGTTGATGAATATGTTATAACATACACATACCCTCAAGCAGCATATGATGCTTTTGCTACAGGTGGAACAACAATAATTAATAAAGTAGTAGGGACTATGACACTTTATTCAAATTCTTCAACTATTCCTGTTACTAAAACAATAAATGATAATATAAGGTTAGACAGCGAATTTGGAATGGATACTGATACATCAACAAAACTAGGATTTTATATGAATACATTTGTAGGAGAAAAAAAATGGAGAACAACTATAGCTGGAATATATTCTCTTTATCATGAAGATGTTACAACTGTAGTTGGAACTAGAATAGAGTTTGGTGAGATGAGATATTATTCAGATACAGCAACATATAGTGGATATGATAATGCTAACAAAAAAAATTATAATCCAATAATAGCTATTGCAATATCAGAAAGTTCGTTTAAAGAATATTTAGGAGAAAGTGGAGTAGCAAAAATTTATGATGATAATTGTCAGCATTTACTTGGACAAATTACTACAAGTACACCCAAAAATGCAAGAGGTCATTATGAACTAACTATACCAGATGAATATCAAGACAGTTCACATAGTATAATAGTGGAACTTAGCAGGCCACAAGCAAATTTAAAGACTATAGAAATTTATCATACAAGAGAGATATATGGAGGTAATTTTACTTTAAAACAAGCACAAGAAATAACACGTGGAGATGCAGAGTTTAAAACATATGTAGCCAGAACAGATGATCCTACAAATTTTAAACCAGATGATAAACCTGCATTGATTGGAGATAATTTAATTTTTACAGATACATATACAGATGCAACACTAAATGTAGAAACACAGCAATTAGATGCAACTAATCCAAATCTTCAAGAATTAAAATTAAAATTAGTATTAGACAATGTAAAGAAGGTAGATTGCGATGCATGGAATAATCCACATTTTGACTTTGAATTTCCTAGTTATATAGATAATATAGAAAATTTATCATTTTCATTAAAAAACTCTAATAATATTGCTTATGATAAAGACTCAAACAAAGCAGTGATACAAAAGGTAGGGGATAATTGGCATTTCTTTCTTTCACTTGATGGAAATCAACAACAAAATGATACACCAACATCATTAGAAATAACTTGTAATGTAAAAGTAAATAAATTTACGCCAAATACTACAGAAAATATAACTGTACGCTATGTTAATGAAGCGGTAAGGCAATATAGAAATGAGAACAATTGGTTATTTACAGGTGGAATATTTCCTGGGTTACCAGCAGGAACCAAAGCAGGATTAGCAAGCGGAACAATTGATTTTATTAATACACCGACATTATTATGCATAGCAGAACTTACTGATTATGATGGAGAAAATACTTTAAACTCAATAGACAATAGAAATTCTACAGCAGAAATAGCAAGAAACAAATTGATAACTCCAACAATGAATTTAAAAATTCAAAATAATCATACAGTTCCAGTTTCAAATTTATCTATATTAGGTAGAATACCATATACAAATAATAAATATGTAATAGCAAATGCTGATTTAGGTACAAATATAAATACACAAATGTCTAAAGAATTAACAACAACCAGCACGAAAAATATGACAATATATTATTCAGACAATTTAAATGCAACAAAAGATGTGGACTTACCAGCTAATAATTGGAAAATAAATGCAGATGATTTGTCAATAGTAAAATCATATTTAATAGTGGTTAATGATACGTTAAATGTAGGAGAACAAATAAACCTTTCATATCAATTTAGTGTTCCAGCAGAAACAAATTATAATAAAAATCTTTATACAAGTTTTGGAGCGTATTATAATGCAGGAGGAACGGTACTTACTTGTGAAACTGATAAAATAGGACTAACAACAGGAGCAAGAGGAAAGCTAAATGTTACAAAAACAGGAACACTATTAAATGGTGGAACAACAGCAAAAGAAGGAGATATCATAAAATATACAATACAAATTCAAAATAATTCGGAACACCCTGTAGATAATGTTATGGTAAATGATAGGATTCCAGAACATACATCATTAATTAGACTAAATGAAGATGGAACATATACAAAGGAAAATATAGAGGCTTTTAGTGAAGAAATAGGAACAATAAATGGACATGAAAATAAAGAATATATATTTTATGTTGTAGTTGAAGAAATAACAGAAAATATGAACATTGAAAACACTGCTACTATTACAGCAGAAGGAATGGAACCAGAACTTTCAAATACTTCAACCATACCAGCAGTTACTACAGTAAAAGAAGCAAGGCTAGAAGTAAATAAAACAAGTGATATAGAATCAGGGAAGACAGTAAAAGAAGGAGACATCATAACATATAAGATAACAGTAAGAAATACAGGAAATGGAGCAGCAAAAAATGTAATGGTAAAAGATAACATCCCAGAAGGAACAATTTACTATGATACAGAAACAAATACATTGAAACCAAGTGTAAAAACAATAAATTCAGAAGTAAAAGAAACACTTGAACCAGATGAAAGCTTTGAATTTACATTTAAGGTACAAGTAGGAAGAGTAAGTGTAGGAAAAACAATAACAAATACAGCAACAGTGGTAGGAGATAATGTAGAAGATACACCATCAAATACAGAAGGAATCACAGCAGAAGTAACAGTACCAAAATTAAGGCTAGAAAAGAAAAGCTCTATAGAAGAAGGACAAGTAGTAAAAGAGGGAGATACAATAACATATACAATAACAGTGTATAATGAAGGAACAATGCCAGCATATGATGTAGAAATAAAAGATAAGGTACCAGAATATACAACATATTACGAAAACAACAAGAAGGATAAAGAGAAAGTAGAAGTAGGAAAAGTAATATCAGAGTTAAAAGCAGGAGCAAGTGAAAGTTATACCTTTACAGTAATAGTAGGAGAGATACCAGAGAATACAGAAATAAAGAATACAGCAACAGTAAAAGGAGAAAATGGAGAAGAGGTACAAAGTGATACAGTAGGAGTAAGTGCAGAAATAAGTGTTCCAGAAATGAAACTAGAGAAAAAGAGTTCAATAGAAAAAGGAAAGACAATAGAAAGCGGAGATATAATAACATATACAATAGTAGCAACAAATACAGGAAAATGTATAGCACATAATGTAGTAATAAGTGATAAGATACCAGAGAATACAATATATGTAGAGAAAATGGGAGATAAGTACATAAAGGATGAGAGCAAAAAAGAAATAACAAAAGAAATAGAAAGTTTAGAGCCAGGAGAAACAGCAACATTAACATTCAATGTAATGGTAGGAGAATTAAGTGGCAATGTACAAATAAGAAACACAGCGAAAGTGAATGCAAATAATGATGGAGGAGGAGTAGAATCAAACACAGTAGGAATAAGTGCAAAGCCAAAAGACTCAGGTAAAACGGATGGAGACTTACCATACACAGGAAATTATCCATTGATGATAATAACATCAGTAGGAATGATAGCATGTACAGTATTTGCAATATATGAATATAAATCTTTAAAAAGAAGAAAATAATTTAACAATAAGACAAAAATAGAACCCTATATTAATAGGGTTCTATTTTTGTCTAAAACTTTAACTTTGTACATTTCTATTTGCAATTTCTATAGCTTTTGCTACCATTGAACCGCATTGCTTTGCTGAAACATTTCCCCAACCACCATCACGTTTAACTATATCATATACTCCTAGTTCTTTTGCAATTTCTGTTTTTAGATTTTCAGACATTAAGTTTTCATTTCTTGACATCTTTAAATCCTCCTTAGAAAAATGGACTTTTAGTAATTCATTTTTCTAATATTATTATGTGCAATTATATAATTATTTTACGTGGAAAATTTGTTGAAATTTGTAATAATTGTGTAATAAAAAATAGTCAAAAAAATGAAAAAAAACAAACGAAAGATTAAAAAAACTACGGAATGTTAATATTGCAGTTATATAGGGTTGATTATTTAAAGTTTTTGTTATATAATTAAGCAGAAAAATTGGAGGTAAAAGATGTTTATAAAAAATATTGCAATAAATTTAAAAAAATATTCATTCTTATTACAACAATTAGTAAGCAGAGACTTCAAAGTAAAATATAAAAGATCAGTTTTAGGGATAATTTGGAGTTTGCTATATCCAGTTTTAACAATGGTTGTTATGGCAATAGTATTTTCAAATGTATTTAAAATGAGTACACCAGGAGTAAGTTATTTAGCATATTTGCTTTCAGGATTAATAATGTTTAATTATTTTAGTGAAGCATCTAATTTGGCAATGAGCTCAGTAGTAGGAAGCTTCTCACTATTAAATAAAATATATATTCCAAAATATATTTTTCCACTTTCTAAATGTTTATTTGTAGGAATTAACTTTTTATTAACATTAATACCATTTTATGTTGTATTGATTGCAACAGGCACAGGTGTTAATATTTTTCATGTGATGTTACCATATGCATTTGTATGTTTATTTATGTTTACGCTTGGAATGGGGTTTATACTATCAGCAGTATCAGTTTTTTTAAGAGATATGTTTTATATATATGGAATTATAGTAATGTTATGGACATATTTAACACCAATAATGTATGATATAAAATTAATTTCAGAACAATTACAACCTTGGCTTAAGTTAAATCCATTATATCATTATGTGAATTTTGTAAGAGAAATAGTATTATATGGAAGAATACCTCAACCATTTACTTGGGCTACATGTGCAATTTCATCAATTGTTGTACTAATTATAGGTGTTTTAGTATTTAAGAAAACTCAGGATAAATTTATTTATTACGTATAATAGGAGGAAATATGATAAAAGTAAACAATGTATCAATGAGATTTAATCTTGGAATAGAGAAAAACTTTTCATTAAAGGTATTTTTTATCAATCTATTTAAATCTAAAAAAAATAAACCTAAAAAAGAAATGTTTTGGGCATTAAAAGATGTTCAATTTGAAGTGGAAAAGGGAGAAGTTGTAGGATTTATAGGTAGTAATGGAGCAGGAAAATCAACAATGCTTAAAGTTATTGCTGGAGTTATGAAACCAACAAAAGGAAATGTAGAAGTTTATGGAAATATATGTCCTATGATTGAACTTGGAGCAGGTTTTGATATGGAACTTACTGCAAGAGAAAATATATTTTTAAATGGAGCAGTTTTAGGATATAGTAAAAAATTTATAGAAGAAAAGTTCGATGAAATAGTAGAGTTTTCAGAATTAAAAAATTTTTTAGATGTGCCTGTAAGAAATTTTTCTTCTGGTATGGTTGCAAGACTTGCATTTTCAATAGCAACAGTAGTGGATCCAGAAATATTAATAGTAGATGAGATTTTATCAGTTGGAGATATTGCTTTCCAGAAAAAAAGTTCAAATAAAATGAAGAGCATGATAGGTGGAGGAACTACAGTATTATTCGTATCTCATTCATTAACACAGATAGAAGAGGTATGTGATAAAGTAGTTTGGCTAGAGCATGGAAAAGTACAAAAAATAGGTCCTGCTAAAGAGATATGTAAAGAATATTATAATACTCAAATGAAATAGGAGAATTAAATGAGCTCTAAAATAGAAAAATTAAAAGACTATTATAAAGGGAATGGACTAAAGGAAACTATAAAAAAAGTATATAGATATGCTTCTTTTAAAATTAAAGTTAAAAACCCAAGTAAATCAAATACCGTTTATAAGATGTCAAAAAAAGAAAAACAAATTATAAAATTAAAAACAAATAATAGAATATATATTTTTACTAATATTCCATATTTTGATGTTGGAGGAGGACAACGTGCGGCACAACTTGCCAAAACATTTAATAATATGGGATATGAAGTACAATATTTTTATGCTTTTAAATCAAGTGAAACGGTAAAGCATACAATACTTTTACCAACAACAGAGCATAAAAAGATTAGTGACATAAAAAAAGAAGAATTTGAAAAATATGTAAATAAAAAAGATATATTTATATTTGAAGCTCCAATGGATATATTTATTCCATATTTAGAAATTGCAGAAAAAAATGAATGTAGAATAGTATATGAAAACATAGATAATTGGGAAACATCATTGGGAAATATGTTTTTTTCAGAAGAGGCATTGAAAAAATTATTAGAAAAGTCTACATTGTTAGTTGGAACAGCAAAATTATTAGAGAATCAATTAAAAGAATATTTGAAAAAATATAATATAGAGGGCAAACATACTTTGTATTTGCCAAATGCAGTAGATTCTGATTTATTTGAACCACGTAAAAGATATGAAAAACCAGAAGATTTAGTTATAGGAAAGAAAACCCTTATATATTATGGTTCTCTTTGGGGAAGTTGGTTTGATTGGGAGTTATTAGAGAAAGTTGCTAACCAATGCACCGAAGTAGAAATAAATTTGATAGGAGACTATGCAGGAATAACAGAAATAGTTAAAAAGATGCCTAAAAATATTCATTTCCTTGGATTGAAGAAACAAACAGACTTACCAAGTTATCTACAATATTCAGATTATGCAATCTTACCATTTAAACCAGATGAAATAGGAAAATATGTATCACCACTAAAACTTTTTGAATACATATCAATGAATAAACCTGTAATTTCGACAAGATTAGATGATATTACAGAATATAAGAATGTATATTGTTCAAATTCAAGTGAAGATTGGATAAAACTAATAAAATCAAAGATATTGTTTGACAAAAAAAATAGAGATGAATTTGTATCAGAGAATGATTGGTATGCAAGATGTTCAAAAATACTAGACAATTTACAAGAAGATACAAAATGTTTAAGTGAATTTTATAATAATATTTCTATTATTATATTAAATTATAACAATAAAAATGTTATTGAAAATTGTATTAATTCTATTTTAAGATTTAATGATAGATATAATGTTGAAATAATAGTAGTAGATAATAAAAGTACAGATGGTTCATATGAACTATTGCAGGAAAAATATGCAGATAAAGTGAAAATATACCAAAACTCAAAAAATGGTTGCTCATCAGGTAGAAATTTAGGAGTGTCTAAAGCGACTAAAGAGTATATAATGTTTTTAGATAGTGATCAATGGATACTACATAAATACTGGTTAGAACCATATATAGAAATATTTACTAAAGATAAAGAAATTGGCGGATTAGGTTGGGCAGCAGGTTGGTTTAATAAAGATGGATATTCATACCATGTAGTAGATAGCTTTCCATACAAATATATGCCACCTATGGGGTTATATAGAAGTGACATAGGCTACTTAGGTACAGGGGGAATGATATTAAAAAGGGAATTATTTAATCAACTTGAGGGATTTGATTTATATTATGATCCAACATGCTATGAAGACACTGATTTATCATTAAAAATAAGAAATACTGGAAAAGAATTGGCGTATACAACATATTTAGGAGTAGGACATATTCCACATCAAACAACAAAAAGTGGTACAAAAGAACATGATAGTTTAATAAAAAGCAAGGGAGATTATTTTGTTTCTAAGTGGAAGAAAACAAATCCAGAACTTTTAAAATATATAAAATAAAAAGGAGTAGTGTAAAATGTTTAAAGATAAAGTATTATTAATTACAGGGGGAACAGGCTCATTTGGTAATGCTGTTCTAAAAAGATTTTTAAATTCAGATTTAAAGGAAATAAGAATATTTTCAAGAGATGAGAAAAAACAAGATGATATGAGAAAAAAATATAATAGCTCAAAAATAAAATTTTATATAGGAGATGTGAGAGATTACTCTAGTATAGCAGATGCAATGGATGGAGTAGATTATGTATTTCATGCAGCGGCACTAAAACAAGTTCCATCATGTGAGTTCTTTCCATTACAAGCAGTTCAAACAAATGTAATAGGAACAGGCAATGTATTAGATGCAGCAATAGCAAAAAAGGTAAAAAAAGTTATTGTTTTAAGTACAGACAAAGCTGCATATCCAATAAATGCAATGGGAATGAGTAAAGCACTAATGGAAAAAGTAGCAGTAGCAAAAGGCAGAGATGTAGGAGAAAATGGAACTATAATATGTAGAACAAGGTATGGAAATGTTATGGGTTCAAGAGGTTCTGTAATTCCATTATTTAAGAAACAAATTGCAGAAGGAGAACAATTAACAATAACAAATCCAGAAATGACAAGATTTATGATGACTTTAAATGATGCTGTTGACTTAGTTATATATGCATTTGAACATGGAAAACAAGGTGACTTATTTGTTCAAAAAGCTCCAGCAGCTACAATTCAAATATTAGCAGAAGCTGTTAGCAAGATGGAAAATGTAAAACCTAATATAAAACATATTGGAACAAGACACGGAGAAAAATTATATGAAGTATTAGTTACAAAAGAAGAAATGTTAAATGCAGAAGATCTAGGAGAATATTTCAGAGTGCCAGCTGATAATAGAGACTTAAACTATAATAAATATGAAATACATGGAAATGAGTCATTTGATAAAATTGAAGAATACACATCACATAATACAGATAGATTAGATGTAGATGGAATGCAAAAACTATTAATTAAAATGGGGGAAATAGAAGAATGAGAGTGTTAATACTTGGGGCAGATGGAATGCTAGGGCATGTTGTAAGAAGATATTTTGAAAAAAAAGGAAATGAAGTCTTTGTTACAACTAGAAGAAAAGAAAATGAAAATTATTTCGATGTTTCAGATAATATGAGAAATATAGATGAAATAGTAGATAGATTGAAGCCACAAGTAGTAATAAACTGTATTGGACTATTAAATAAAGTAGCAGAAGAAAATCAATCTTTAGCAGTTCTAGTAAATAGTTATTTACCACACTATATGGATGAATTATCAGAAAAGAAAAATTTTAAATTTATTCATGTTAGTACAGATTGTGTATTTGATGGAAAAAAAGGAAAATATACAGTAGATAGCTTTAAAGATGCTTACAGTTTTTATGGACAATCAAAATCATTAGGAGAATTAAAAAACAATAGAAGTGTAACATTAAGAACGTCTATTGTAGGACCAGATGAAAACCCTAAAGGAATAGGCTTATTCCAGTGGTTTATGAAACAAGAAGGAAAGGCAAATGGATATTCAAAAGTAATATGGACAGGGATAACAACAATTCAATTTGCAAAATGTATGGAAGAAGCAATAGAAAAAGACTTAACAGGATTATATCATGCTGTTAATGGAAAAGAAATTGCTAAAGCAGATTTATTAAGACTATTTGCGAAATATTTTAAACCATCTACACATGTTATAGATGATGAGAGTTATATATCTAATAAGAGCTTGGTGTTAAATGAAAATGACTATAAATTTGATATTCCAAGTTATGAAGAAATGGTAAAAGAAATGAGAGAGTGGGTATTGGAAAACAAGGATTTATATCCAAATTTAATTAATAAAATGGAGGAATAAAATATGAAAGTAATGACAATAGTTGGCACAAGGCCAGAAATAATAAAACTTGCTTGTGTTATAGAAGAACTAGATAAATATACAAATCATATATTAGTACATACAGGACAAAATTATGATTATGAACTAAATGAAATTTTTTTTGATGGGATGAAAATTAGAAAACCTGATGTATATATGAATGCTGCAGGAGAGACACCAGCAGAAACAATTGGAAACACAATAGCTATATCAGATAAATTAATAAAGGAGCATAAGCCAGATGCAATACTTTTATATGGTGATACAAATTCTTGCTTAGCTGTAATTTCGGCTAAAAGAAATAAAATACCAGTATTTCATATGGAAGCAGGAAACCGTTGTTTTGATCAAAGAGTTCCAGAAGAAATAAATAGAAAAATAATAGACCATTCAAGTGATATAAATATGACAATAACAGAACATGCGAGAAGATATCTGATTTCAGAAGGAATTAGACCAGAAACAGTAATAAAAATAGGATCTAGCATGAAGGAAGTATTAAGAAAAAATGCAAAATCAATAGATGAAAGTAAAGTTTTAGAAACCTTAGGAGTAGAAAAAAACAAATATTTTGTTTTAAGTACACATAGAGAAGAAAATGTAGATAATCCTAAAAATTTCGAAAATTTATTAAATTCTATAAATAAAATTGCAGAAGAATATAAAATGCCAATAATTTTCTCAGCACATCCAAGAACAAGAAAGAAAATAGAAGGACTAAATTTCAAATTTAATGATAATGTAAAATACATGAAACCACTAGGATTTGCAGATTATAATAAATTGCAACAAAATGCATTTTGTGTAATATCAGATAGTGGAACAATAACAGAAGAATCATCAATATTGGGATTTCCAGCAATCACAGTAAGACAAGCACACGAAAGGCCAGAAGGAATGGATGAAGGAACACTAATAATGAGTGGATTAGAAAGTGATAATATAATAAGTGCAATAAATGTAGTAACAAGTCAAAAGGAAAGAATGCATATAGTAAATGATTATGATGCAGACTATGTAGCTGCTAAAGTTGTAAGAATTATATTAAGTTATACTGACTATATAAATAGAACAGTGTGGAGAAGATATTAGGAAGGGAGATAAAAATGATTTTTAGAGAATATCTTAAAAAAAAATTTAATGATGAAGATATCATTGAATTTGGTCCATTGAATCGTCCATTATTTACTAGAGAAGAATATAAAAATATTAGTTATGCAGATATTCGTTCCACAGAAGAAATCAAACAGTTATATTCAGGAAATGATTACTTACAAAAAACTGGAATTAGTGTTGATACAAATAGCATTATAGATATTGATTATAAAATAGTAAAAGGAAGCTATGTGAATACTTTTAAAGAAAAAAAATTTGATGTAGCATATCTTTCTCATGTAATAGAACATATGCCAGACATTATCAACTTTTTTACTGACATAAATAAAATATTAAAAGATGACGGAAAGCTAGTTATAATTTATCCAGACAAACGATATTGCTTTGATCACTATAGAAATAGTGTTTCTTTTAGAGATGCATATGCTACTTATAAATATGGTACAAAAGAAAATGCAAGAATGGCATTTGATTTTGCTTATAATGTTGTTCATGAAAATAGCGAGATATTTTTTTGGACAGGTAAAGATATAACAAATGTGATTAGTCAAAATAATCTTGGAGATGCAGAAAAATATTATCAAGAAACATTAAATGGAAGCATTGATGATGATGATGTTCATTTTTGGCCATTTTCAGACATTGATTTTCTAAAATTTATTTATGAAATGAAAAGAGCAAATTTATTTGATTATGAAGTAGAGGAATTTTATCCTACCCAGGTTAATACGCAAGAATTTATGATTATACTAAAAAAAACTACAAATAAACAATACTCAGATATTTTGAAATTAATAAATAAATATGATATGCAAACGAAAGAAAATGAATATAAAACTGAAATAAAAGAAAAAGAGGCGGAAATTGAAAATTTCAAAGGATGTATACAGAATATAAAAAATGAACTACAAGAGACAAGTCAAAAGAATGAAAGCTTAAGTTTAGCAAATGAACAAATGGCACAGAGAATAAAGAAATTGAATTTAGAAAATACAGAGATTACACAGGAAATGGAAGAATTGAATTTAAAAAATACAGAGATTACACAGGAAATGGAAGAATTGAATTTAAAAAATACAGAGATTACACAGGAAATAGAAGAATTTAATTTAGAAAATATACAAATGAGACAGAAAATAGAAGATTTAAACAGAATAATAAAAAATTACGAAAATAGCAAAAGCTGGAAAATAACTGCACCATTAAGAAAGATAAGTAGAATAATAAATGGAAAATCTTAATAAAGAGTGATGAATCCTTGAAAAAAAGGGAATATGCTAAAATATAATGGAAAAATTTTCAGTATAATGAAAAATAAGATATAAAAAATTATAAAATGAGGTAAACGATGAGTAATAAATTTAATCCGAAAGTGTCAATAATTATACCAGTATATAATGGGGCTAATTTTTTAGAAGAAGCAATACAGAGTGCAATAGAGCAAACATATAAAAATTTAGAAATATTGGTAGTAAATGATGGATCAAATGATCAGGGTGAGACGGAAAGAATAGCAATGAAATATATAGATAAAATAAAATATTACTATAAAGAAAATGGTGGAGTAGCAACTGCCCTAAATTTGGCATTAGAAAAAATGACAGGAGAATACTTTTCATGGCTAAGTCATGACGATTTATATTATAAAGATAAAATAGAGAAGCAAATAAATTTTATAGAAGCGAACAATTTAGAAAATGAAAAAGTATTTTTATTTGGAGACTATTCAATTATTGATGAAAAAGGAAACTTAATTGCAGAATGTAAAAAGAATCATAAAGAAATTGAAAAAAAAGAAGAGTATTCTTTATTGCGTGGACATGTAAATGGTATTACAGTACTTATTCCTAAAAAGGCATTTGAAGAATGTGGAAAATTTGATGAATCATTAAAATGTACACAAGATTATGATTTATGGCAAAAAATGATGAAAGAATATAAGTTTATACATCAGCCAGAGATACTATCAAAAACAAGAGTACATGGAAAACAGGATACGGTTACTAGTCCGAAAGTAGTTTTAGAAGGTAATAAATTATGGATTAATCTAATAGAACATGTTACGGATGAAAGAAAGATTGAATTGGAAGGAAATATTATAAAGTATTATCAGGAATTGAGTGATTTTCTTGAAAGTACACCATATCTTGAAGCAAAAAATCATTGTGACAGACAAATAGAAAAGGAAAGAAAACAATTAAAAGAAGTCATAGATAAGATAAAGGTAAGTATAATAATACCATTTTATAATAGAGCAGAAATTACAATGAAAGCTATAGAATCTGCATTAAAACAAACACATAAAAATATAGAAATAATATTGGTAAATGATGGTTCAAATAGTAATGTGAAAAATCTAGAAGAAAAAATAAAGAATATAGAAAAAATAAAGTATATTAAATTAGAGGAAAATCATGGAACAGGTTATAGTAGAAATATAGGTATAAAAAATGCTATAGGAGAATACATTGCATTTTTAGATAGTGACGACTTATTTGTGGAAGCAAAAATTGAAAAACAACTTGAACAAATGTATTTAAATAATGCTATTTTTTCGCATACTTCATATTTGAGAAAAAATAGAAACAATGGTGATGAAGAGATAATACATACAGGATGTAATGCAGGAAAATTATTTCCAAATGTAATAGGAAGTTGTGCAATTGCAACACCTACAGTAATGATTAAAAGGCAATATCTAATAGATAATGAACTATTTTATATAAATGATTTATCACTAGGTGAGGATATATGTTTTTATATAAGGGTTTTGGAGAATATAACTGCTATAGGAATAGACGAACCGTTAAGTATAGTAAATGTTGATACAACTAGTGCTGCATATAATTATGAAAAGCAGTTAAAAGGACTGAAGAATATAATGAATTTTGCACTAGGAAGTGAAAAAACTAATATATATAATTTAGAATTATATAGACTATTTAAAGAGTTTATTAGGGTATATAATGTTCAAAATGGTATAGAAGAAATAGAAGTACAATATATAAGAGAAAACAAGAATTTATGTGAACAACTTAAAAATCAAAGAGAAGAATGTGAAATGAAACAACAAACAATTTTAATATTGAATAACCAAATAATGAAAATAAATCAATCAAGATCAATGAGAATCACAGCACCTTTAAGAAAGATAGCAGCATTTGCAAGAAAGATATTAAGAAAAATAAAAAGCAGAGTAAGATAGAAGGAGAAAAAAAAATGTGTTTCAAACCTAAAGTTACAATTTTAATTCCAGTATATAATGGAGCAAATTTTATAAGAAAAGCTATTGAAAGTGCAATTGGGCAAACATATTCTAATATTGAAATATTGGTTATAAATGATGGATCAACAGATAATGGAGAAACAGAAAAAATAGTTAAATCATTTGGTAATAAAGTTAAATATATTGCCAAAGAAAATGGTGGAGTGGCATCAGCATTAAATGTAGGAATAAGAGAAGCTACTGGAGATTATATAGCATGGCTTAGCCATGACGATGTATATAAGCCAAATAGAATAGAAGAACAAATAAATGTATTAAATGACTTAGAAGATAAAACAACTTTATTGTTTACAAATGTTGAATTAATAGATGAAAATGGTGATGTTTTTTGTATAACTAACTATGCTAATTTGATAGGAAAAGAAAAATTATGCCAAGGAGTATATCCTGTTATAAAAGGAACTGTAAATGGGTGTTCTATATTAATAGCTAAAGAATGCTTTAATAAAGTAGGAATGTTTAATGAAAATTTAAAAACTACAAATGATTATGAAATGTGGATGAGATTATTTAAAGAATTTAAATCATATTTAATAGAAAAGCCACTTATACAATATAGAATACACAAAAATCAAGATACTAATAAATCTCCATATATAATTAAAGAGTCTAATGAATTGTGGGTAGATATAATAGAACATTTAGAAGAAAGACAAATTGAGGAATGGGGTTTTGAGCCATTTAACATATATATGGATTTATATTTTCAAATGTTTAATAGTAAATATACAGAAGCATGTCCTATTGCATATGAAAAGGCGAAAAAAATCTATGAAAGAACTGGACCCAAAGTTAGTATTATAATGCCATGTTATAATTCAGATAAGTACTTGAAGAAGGCAATCAAAAGTGTTCTAGATCAAACTTATAGAAATTTTGAATTAATTATAATAGATGATAATTCAACAGATAATACACAAAAAATAATAAAAGACTTTGAACAAAAAGATTTTAGAATAAAATTTTATAAAAAATTTGAAAATGATAAAGGTATTTCAAAATCCATGAATAAAGGAATTGAACTTGCAAAAGGACAGTACATAACTAGGATGGATAGTGATGATATCATCATTCCAGAAAAAATAGAACAACAAGTAAAATTTCTAAATAATAACAAAGAATATGGAATATGTTCAGTAAATATTGCGATGATGGACAATTTAGATAATATATATAATATAAATGTTTATCCAGAACAAAAAGTTCCGTCAGAATGGACTTTTTTGTGGACAAATCCAATTCCAAATGCACCATGTATGTATAGAACAAGTATAATAAAAGAAAACAATATAAAATTTAATGAGTTAAAAACTGCTGAGGACTATGATTTCTTAAAACAACTAGTGACAAAAACAAAAATTTATATGATAAATGAACCATTATATTATTATAGACATAATGAAAAAAGTATATATAATACCAATAAAAAAGATACATTTAAAACATCACTAAAAATAAGCGAAGAATATTACAGAATTGTGACCAAAAGAGAGGTTCCAGAATACTATAAATTCTTAACATGTTTCTATACAGAAGATAACGAACCAATTACAAAAGATGTAGAAGAAATTTATAAGTTCTTAGAAGAAACTGCACAAAGTTTAAAAGGATTTTATAAATGGACAGATGAACAATACGAAAATGTACAACTTGACATATTAAAGTTAATAGAAAAATATGCAGTGTATAAATATTTAGTACAAAGGTATGGTAGAATAAGAGCTGATTTTGAGGAGAAGGCAGATGAAGAATCTAGTATTATGAGATTAGTGCGTAGAGGTAGACAATATTTAAAGGATAATGGAATAAAAAAGACAGTAAGAAAAATAATGCAAAAGGTGAAAGGTAAAATATGGAAAAAATAAATGTATTAGAAGTAAATAATATAGATTTACCAGGAAGACGCTTTAATGGATATGATTTATTAAATGAGCTTAAGGATAATGATTCAATAAATATAAAGCAAATTGTAATACAAAAACAGTCAAATAACAACAAAGTTAAAAGGCTACTTACAAAGAATGAACAAATCCAACTATTAGATAACTTAGAAAAATTTGAGAAGAACTTATCTATTCAATCTAATTTATCAATAACATCGCCAGCATTAATAAATAGCAAAGAGTATAAAGAAGCAGATATAATTCATTTTCATATGTTTCATAATACAAAACTTTCATTAATATCTTTAATTCAAATTTGTAATGAAAAAAAGGTAATAATGTCATTTCACGATCCATGGATGATAACAGGAAGATGTGTACATTTTGGAAATTGCGTAAAATGGAAAAATGGTTGCAATGAATGTGAAAATTTAAATACACTATTTTCATTTGAGGAAGATAATTGCGATGTAATGTGGAAGCTAAAAGAGATGATATACAAGAATATTTCGCCAGAAATTGTAGTTCCAAGTCGATACATATATGATTTAGTAAAAGAGAGTCCAATAACAAAGAATATAAATAACGTACATATAATACCACTCGGAGTAGACTTGAATTTTTTTACAAATAAAATTGATAAGGAAGAAGCCAGAAAGAAGCTTCAAATTTCAAATTCAGATATAGTAATTTTTTTAAGGGCACAAAAAGCTCTTAAAGGAACTAGTTATGTGGTGGAAGCATTAAAAAATTTAGATACAAATAAAAAAATTACAATACTGACATGTGATGAAAAAGGTAGATTTGAAGAAGTAAAAAATAAATATAATATTGTTGATATGGGGTCAATGAATAATGAACAATTATTATATGCTTACAATGCATGTGATATATTTTTAATGCCATCACTTGGAGAAAGCTTTGGAATGATGGCAATTGAAGCAATGGCCTGTGAAAAGCCAGTAGTTGTATTTGATAATACAGCACTTCCATCAGTAACATTTGCACCTGAATGTGGAGTTTTAGTCGAAGATAGAAATTCTAATAAATTAAGAGAAGCAATTGAATATTTAATAGATAATGAAGCAGAACGAATTAAAAGGGGAAAATTAGGTAGAAAGATTTGCCAGGAAAATTATAGCATAGATAAATATAATAATAGTTTAGTTAATTTGTATAAAAAGATTGCAAATGACTATAAAAAAGTACAAGATACTAAGTTTTTAGATAGAATAAATTATAATAATGAGGATGCTTTAAAAATCCAAAAAAAATTAAACGAATTTACGGAACAGAACTTTAAAGAAAATAGTAAAATATATGAAAGCTTAATGTTTAAGAATGTAAAAGAAATTGAAGGCAAAATTGATTACTCTAACATAGAAGTACAAAAAATAATTAACAAGTATAATAACGACCTATATAATATCATAGAAAAAGAGCCAACCAACAATATATTTGTGCAACTAAAAAATGCAATAAATTTATTAATAAAAGATAGAGATAGATTAAAAAATAGTATACAATATAAAATTGATAGAATATTTAAGAAAAAGGATTAAATATGAAGGATAAGTTAAGTAAATTAAATTCTTTAATAAAAAAATATGGATTTATAGCAACAGTAAAAAAAGTTATAGACTATATTTTATCAAAACTAGCTAATATATTAAATAGTATAAATGTTTTTAGAAATAAGAAGGTTTCAAAAATGTTGGAGAATATACTAAAAAATAATCAATATGATAGAATCGTTGTATGGCGTAGTAACTTTGGCTGGAATGTACCGTTATTTCAACGTCCACAACATATTTCAATTAATTTGTCTAAACAGAAATGCCTAGTATTTTATGAGGTAACACATTTTACAGATAAAATAAAAGATTTAAAAGAAGTAAATAAGAACTTAATATTAGTTAATTTAGAAAATAAGAGTATTCAAAAAATATTATTTTATAAATTAAAAAATATAAATAAACCTAAATATATTCAAATATATTCAACAGATTGGAATATGAAATTAGAAGAATTAAAGAAGTATATAGAGAATGGCTATAAAATAATTTATGAATATATAGATGAAATAAATCCTATACTTTCTGGGACTAAAGAGATTCCAGTGAATATAAAAGAAAAGTATGAATATATGTTAAAAGATAAAGAAAATGTATTTGTTGTAGTTACAGCAGATAAATTAAAAGAAGATATAGAACAAAAGAGAGGTACAGAAAAATTAGTATTTGCATGTAATGGAGTAGAATATAATCATTATCAAAATATAGATAAGCTCTTTGAATTTGATAAGGATTTTTGTCAGATATTAGATGAAAAAAAGCCAATTGTAGGTTATTATGGAGCATTTGCAAGTTGGTTTGATTATGAGATGATAAGATACTTATCTAAAAACAGACCCGAATACAACATAGTTTTAATAGGAACGAAATATGATGAGTCTATGGAAAAATCTAAAATAGAAGAGTTGAAAAATGTATATTTTTTAGGTACAAAGGATTATAAAATATTAAAGAATTATGCAGCTAAATTTGATGTATGTACAGTGCCATTTATTATTAATGACATTACAAAAGCGACTTCCCCACTGAAAATATTTGAATATATGGCTTTAAATAAACCAATAGTTACAACTGCAATGGATGAATGTAAGAAATATGAATCAATATTTATAGCAAATACAAATAAAGAATTTACAGAATTGATAGATAAAGCAATAAAATTGAACACAAAAGAAAGCTACAAATATTTTGAAATTTTGAAGAAAGAGGCTTTAGAAAATACTTGGGAAAGTAAAACTAAATTGATAATAGAATTGTTAAATGAAAGTGAAAATAAGAATTAGAGGAAGAAAAAATGGATAAAGAGCAAATTTTAGGTTTTGACATTACTACATATAACTCACAAGAGTTATTAGATAACATATTTAAAGACTATTCAAAGAATGAACAGATATTTATAGTAAATATAAATCCAGAGATTGCAGTAACTAATTATAAAAATCAAGAATTTAAAAAGAAGTTAAATGAACAAAAGTATCAAATTCCAGATGGAAGTGGAATAGTTTGGGCATCAAAAAAGAATAAGGGAAAAATAAAGGAAAGAATTACAGGAATAGATTTAATGATGAAGATTTGTGAAAAATCTCAAGATTTTTCAAGTAAAATCTATCTATATGGTGGAGCAGAAGGTATAGCTAATAAAGCTAAAGTAGAACTGGAAAGAGAGTTTCCAAACATAAAAATAGTTGGAGAAAGCAATGGATATCAAGATGAAAAAAAGGTATTAGAAAAATTGAAAAATGAAACAATAGACATATTATTTGTAGGACTTGGCTCTCCAAAACAAGAAAAATTCATATTAGAGCATAAAGAAGAACTAAAAAATATAAAAATTTTAATACCTGTTGGAGGTTCGTTTGATGTAATAAGTAAAACAAAAAAGAGAGCTCCAGCATGGATGCAAAAATGTAATTTAGAATGGTTATATAGATTGTTTCAAGAACCAAAAAGAATATTTAGACAATTTAAATTACTTAAATTTGTGTATTTAGTTATGATAAAAAAATAAAAAATACTTCAATAAAATGAAGTATTTTTATTTTTTAAATTTTTTCAAATTTATCTCCGAATTAAGTAAAAACATATTGTAAAATAAATTGTAAAACTTAAAGAGTTAAGTAAATTACCAGACATATATGATGTACCAAAAAGAAATACAATTGTTATACAGGCTAAAGAATTCACAATAGTCAAATTCTTAAATTTCTCTTTTAAAGTTTTGTATGCAAACACTATAAGAATTGCAAAATATGGGGCAAAAACTAATAATAAACCAACAATACCCAAAGCATAATATTGAACCACGAAATCCCTTTCAATATTAAACACATTTTGTAATCTAGTATTTGTAATTCCAAATAATTTGTCCATAGGATTGTTATTAACTTCAACAATTCTCTTTATCATAGAGTATTCAGTATATCTGTAGTCCATAGTAAAAGATATATCTTGCTGTAAGAAATTATACCAAAATTCAGGATCATATTTATATGGGTAATTTTCAAGTAAAAATTGCTTTGGTACTTTTTTTGAATTATATGTACTTTCAATATATTGAATCATATCTTCTACACTAATTTTAACTTCAGAGTCAGGAACTTTTGGTAGAGAAGGCTGATGTTCTTTATCAAATTCTGCAATTACATTGGAGCTTTCATTTATTCTATTAAACATAGGATTTTTTGGTAATAGTGCACCATATAATATTAGTACAATTAATATTGGAATACAAGTTTTGAAATTGAGCTTTTTCTTTTGAATTATATGAATAAAAGCAAATACAAATAAGCTATAAATAAAGGCAATTGCCACTCCAATAACAGCCACTTTAGTACATAACAAAATTAGTGCGAATACATTACAAATTAAAGAAAAATAATTCATAAAGTTAAATTTTTTTAAAACATTATAAATCATAAATGGTAGAAACATAATTAAAATTGCACTAGTTTGATTACCATATTGGAAAAATCCTTTTGATGCTAAATCGGTATAGACATTTGTAGAATTAGGATTAAACCAATCAAAAAAGTTTGCTTTGATAGTAACATTACTATAAGTACCAAGAGAAAATTCAAAAAGATTACTTATAATTATTACTAAACAAATTGTTAATACTAAACATTTAACAATTTGTATTATTTTATCCTTAGAAAATTCAGATTTATATAATGAATAAATTAATAAAAATGGAGATATCATTTTAACAAAATATAAGGCTTCTTTAATTATAGAATAATTAAAATTACCAGGTACTAATGAAGTAAAGGATGTAGCATTAATGTGATGAAAAATAAAATATATACCGAAGTATAAAAGGATAAAATAATAACCAAAACTTTTTTTTATTTTTACTTGTTATAAAATAATATGAAAATAATATAAAAACTATAATAACTCTAATTAATGTTGATATAGAGTTGTAAAAAATTTCGATATCGAAAACTGGCTGAATTATTAAAAATATTATTAAAATTCTATTCATTAAATTGTGTAAAGCTAATTTTTTCATTATAACATCTCCAATATAATAAGTAATTTATAATATTTTATATTCAAAAAAGGATTTTGTCAATAATTTAAAAAACAGCAAAAAATAGTTAAAAATTGCCCAAAAAGTTGCTTATATAGCATAAAATGTGATATCATAATATAGCATAAAAGTAAAATGGATATTTAGAAATAAAAGGGAGAAAACATGAACAAAATAAAAGTAATGACAATTTTTGGGACGAGACCAGAAGCAATAAAGATGGCACCACTTGTTAAAGAATTGAAATTAAGAAAAGAAATTGAATGTATTGTTTGTGTAACAGCACAACATAGACAAATGTTAGATCAGGTGCTAGAGGCTTTTAATATAACTCCAGAATATGACTTAAATATTATGAGTGAAGGACAAACATTAAGTGATATTACAAGTAGAGTGTTAAAAGGATTAGAAGGTATAATAAAAGAAATTAAACCCAACATAATTTTAGTACATGGAGATACAACAACAACTTTTGCAGGAGCCCTTGCAGCATTTTATAATCAAGTTGATATTGGACATGTAGAAGCGGGATTAAGAACATGGAATAAATATTCTCCATATCCAGAGGAAATGAACAGACAGATGGTTGGGGTCATGGCAGATATGCATTTTGCACCGACTGAAAATAGCAAAAAAAGTTTATTAAATGAAGCTAAAAATCCAGAAAATATATATGTTACGGGAAATACTGCAATAGATGCATTAGCAACAACTGTTAAAAAAGATTATAAACATCCGATTTTTGATTGGATAGGAAACGATAGACTAATATTATTAACAGCACATAGAAGAGAAAATTTAGGAGAACCTATGAGACATATGTTTAAAGCAATAAAAAAGGTTGTAGATGAGCATAAAGATGTAAAAGTGGTATATCCAGTTCATTTAAATCCTAAAGTTAAAGAAGTAGCAGATGAAATATTAGGAAGCGATGAAAGAATAAAATTAATAAATCCATTAGAAGTAATTGATTTTCATAACTTTATAAATAAAGCACATATAATTTTAACTGATAGTGGGGGGATTCAAGAAGAAGCTCCATCATTGGGAAAACCAGTTTTGGTTTTGAGAAATACTACAGAAAGACCAGAAGGAATTGATGCAGGGACATTAAAATTAGCAGGAACAGATGAAGAAACTATATATAAACTAACGACAGAATTATTAGATAATAAAGAAACATATGAAAGGATGAGTAAAGCGTCAAATCCATATGGAGATGGTAAAGCAAGTCAAAGAATAGCAGATGAAATTATAAAAAAATATTTAAAATAAAATCGAAATAATTACAGAAAGGGCAGAAAAATGGTTATTAATCAATTAATGGCACTATTACTACCAGGAGTAGTAACACTAAAGATGTATGAAAAGTTAGAAGGTGAAGAAAACAGAGTTCAAAAGCTCATAAAAAAATATTTGAAAGCAATTCTTGTTATAAATATATTTATGTATTTGATAGTAATCTACATCATGAAAATTCCACAATTTATATTTACAAATCAATTTACAGTAAAATATATATTATTAGCTATAGTAGTTGGGACAACATATCCATTAATAGAAAAACTAATAAGGTCAAATATAGGTATTGAAGTAGGAGTGGAAAAACAACATGAAAAAAAAGATTAGAACAATAATATTATTAATTATATTACTTTTGTCATCAGTAATGATAGTTGGATCTATCTATTATTCAAGAACGTATGCAGACCAAGACTTTGACCAAATACTATATTATATTTTAAATGGCATAGAAGGGACATCTTCGAATGTAGTAAAAGAAGTGATAAATCATAATATTATTGCTGTTGTAATTTTATTTTTAATAATGTGTATATTTGCCATGAAAAACATAAAAAATAGCATTTATATAAGAATTGGCTTTAATGGCAAGAAAAAGACAATACAAATGTTTCCAATAAAAATAACTGCAAATCATAGAATAGTATATGCTACAATAATTTTTATGATTGCATTAATAACAACAGTACATGGATTTAAAATAGATACATTTGTAAAATATAATTTACAGACAACAGACTTGTATGAAAAATATTATGTGGATGGAAGAAATATAAATATTACTTTCCCAGAAGAAAAACGAAATCTAATCATAATATCAGTAGAAAGTATGGAGACATCTGTATGCTCTAAGGAAAATGGAGGAGCATGGGATTACTCAATTGTTCCAGAACTAGAACAGTTAGCAATAGAAAACATAAACTTTTCAAATACATCTAAATTAGGTGGAGGGAAAACTGTATTTGGGACTGCATTTACATCAGGAGGTCTTGTTGCACAAACTGCAGGCATACCTTTAATAACACCAGCAAGTGATTACAATGTATACTTGGGTTCAGGAAAATATCTTGATAATGCATATACTCTAGGAGATATATTAGAAGAGCAGGGATACAATTTAGAGATTATGATGGGGTCAGATGGAGAGTTCGGTGGTAGAACACAATATTTTTCAACAAATGGAAATTACAAAATATATGATTTGAATTATGCTATAGAACAGGGAAAAATGACAGAAAAAGATAAAGTTTGGTGGGGATTTGAAGATGATAAATTGTTTGAATGGGCTAAGGAAGAAGCTTTGAGCCTTGCAAGCAAGAATGAACCATTTAATTTAATTATTCACACAGCAGATACTCATTTTGTAGATGGATATTTAAGTGAATTTGCAGAATCAAAATATGAGACGCAATATGAAAATGTATATGCTTATACTTCAAAACTAGTTAACGAATTTGTCGAATGGACAGCAAAACAAAGCTTTTATAAAAATACAACAATAGTAATTATTGGAGACCATTTGGGAATGCAAAGTGAATTTTACGCAAGCCATATAGATAAAGATTATGAAAGAACAGTGTATAATGTTATAATTAACTCAGCAATAGAAGGTACAAATACTATAAATAGAGATTTTACAACCATAGATATGTATCCAACAATACTTGCGAGTATCGGCGTTGAAATTGAAGATGAAAGGATTGGACTTGGGACAAACTTATTTTCTGCTAAACAAACATTGTTAGAAGAATTTGGTTATGATTATTTAGACAAAGAACTTAGAAAGAAATCAACATTTTATAATAAAGCATTATTAGGTGAAGACTATTATTTAATAAAAGAAGCAGACAAAAAAAGAATGGATAATGAAATCAAAAATGAATTAGTGAAATAAGAGGAATAATTTTCATTTAGTATAGTAAAAATCGGAAGGGAAACAAAATGAAGAAAAAGATTAGCATTTTTATATCAATTTTAATTATTGCAATTTCATCAATAATGATAGTAAGTTCTATATATTATTCACAAAGATTTAAGCAACCAATTGAGCAAGTAAAAGAAATGGGAGATATTGCTATAAGAAATATAGAATATGGATTATTATTGTTTTTTGTAATCTGTATACCAATTACAAATACTGGAATTCAGATAAAAATAAAATTGAAAAAAATGGGAAAAATGATACAAATATATCCAATAAAAGCAGTTGTAAAGTATAGAATATTTTATAGCATAATAATAATTTTAGTTTCTATAGTAATAATGATAGATAAATTGAAACTAGATGAATACATAACTGATAGACTAGAAACAACAAGTATTAGCGAAAATCTAGAAAAAGAGGAATAAATGAAAAGAAAACTATTACTTATAATAAATCCAAATTCTGGAAAAGGTAATATAAGCAAAAAGGTAAATAAACTTATTCAAAATTTTGAAAAAATGGAATATACAATAGATACTGTATATACAGAAAAAGAAAAATCTATATTAGAAAGTGTTCAAAAAGATTTAACTGAAATAGATTTAATTGTATGCTGTGGAGGAGATGGAACATTAAATGAAACAATTAATATGATAATTAAATCAGATATAAAAACAAAATTGAGTTTTGTTCCATTAGGGACAATGAATGATTTTTCAAGAACTATGCATATTTCTAAAAAACAAATATATTCTTCAAAGAAAGATGAAAATTTGAAAATAAAGGCATTAGATACTGGGAAATTTAATAGTAAGTATTTCAATTACGTTGCTGCTTTTGGAGCTTTTACAGAAGTAGCATATGATACTCCACAGAAACTAAAAAACATATTTGGAAAAATAGCATATTTTATGCGAGCAACAATAGAGTTATTTAAGATAAAACCATATAAGGCAAGAGTGGAATTCAATAAAAAAGAAATAGAAGAAGAATTCATATATGGAGGTGTTAGTAATTCAAGATTTATAGGAGGAATTAAGTGGTATAATAAAAAAGATGTAAAACTTGATGATGGGAAATTTGAACTACTTTTAATAAAGAATCCAAAGAATATGATACAATTAGTGAAAACATTAATATTATTACTAGTGAAAAATTATAAAGAGCCATATTTTATATTTGAAAAAGTAAGTAATATAAAATTTACAATGCTAGAGGATGTAAATTGGACAATAGACGGTGAAGGAATTGGCAAAACAAAGGTTGTAGAAATACAAAATATCAACAAAAGAATAGAATATGTAGTACCATATAATAAAAATAGGGGGTAAAAAATGAAAAAATTATCAATAGTAATACCAATGTATTATGAAGAGGAAGTAGTAAATGAATGTTATACTAGACTAGAAAAAGTAGTCACAAATTTAGAAGGATATGAGTATGAAATAATATTTGTTAATGATGGAAGTAAAGATAAAACATTAGAACTACTTACAGAAATAGCAAAAGAAAATAAAAACGTAAAGATTGTGTCATTTGCAAGAAATTTTGGACATCAAGCAGCTGTGACAGCAGGATTAAAAGAAGTAACAGGAGATGTCATACTTATTATAGATGCAGATCTTCAAGATCCACCAGAATTAATTCCAGATATGTTAAAATTATGGGAAGAAGGAAATGAAGTAATATATGGAGAAAGAAAGTCGAGAGAAGGAGAATCTAAATTCAAACTATTTACGGCAAGTATGTTCTATAAAACATTAAATGCATTGTCAGATGTAGAAATACCAAAAAACACAGGAGATTTTCGTTTAGTAGATAGAAAAGTAGTAGATACAATAAATGCAATGCCAGAACATAATAAATTTTTAAGAGGTCTATTCAGTTGGGTTGGCTATAAACAATATGCATTTAAGTATGAAAGGAAAGAACGTTTTGCAGGGGAAACAAAGTATCCTTTAAAGAAAATGCTAAAATTAGCTGCAGATGGTATTATTGGATTTTCAACAAAACCATTAAAACTATTAGGAGGATTGGGAATTATATCAATCTGTATATCTTTCTTAATATTAATCTATGCACTATTGTCATTCATATTTTCATGGAATAACTTAGCAGAAGGATGGACATCCCTAATGGTAGCAATAACATTTTTTGCAGGAGTACAATTACTTTCAGTATGGATACTTTCAGAATACATAGGAAGAATATATGATGAAACAAAGAGAAGACCAGAATATGTAATAGATAAAAAAATTAATATAGAATAACAAAGGTGTAAAAATGGAGAAAATAAAAAAGATATATTTTAAATATAAAGAAATAATTAATTATCTAATAGTAGGTGGTTTAACAACAGTAATATCATTAATAGTATATTATGTTTCAGTATATACATTTTTAAATCCAGATAATGCGCTTCAATTGCAAATAGCAAATATTATATCATGGATTGCAGGGGTAACATTTGCATACTTTACGAATAGAAAATTTGTATTTGAAAGTGATAATCCTCATAAAATCGAAGAAGCTACAAAATTTGTAGGTTCAAGGATAAGTACGCTATTATTAGATATGCTTGTAATGTGGTTAGGAGTAACAATATTAATGTTTAGTGATAAAATTATGAAGATAATATCGCAAATATTAGTTATTGTAGGAAACTATATAATAAGTAAATTCTTTGTATTTAAAAAGAATAAAAATAAACAGTAAGATTTGCAATATAAAAAAACCAATCACTATAATGTGAAGTGGTAAAATGAAAGTAGACACAAAAAGTCTGCTTTCATTTTTTGTGTTAA
>CANTAQ010000003.1 GCA_947651825.1 uncultured Clostridium sp.
ACACAAAAAATGAAAGCAGACTTTTTGTGTCTACTTTCATTTTACCACTTCATTATTATTTTGGTTCTTTTTGGTAGCGAGAAGTGGATTCGAACCACCGACCTGTCGGGTATGAACCGAATGCTCTAGCCAACTGAGCTATCTCGCCATGAACTATTATATTATAAACATTTTAAATGAATTTGTCAAGGAAAAATCTAAAAAAATCATAATAAAATAAAAAGAACTAGAATAATATTAAAGAAGAACAATAAAGAAGAGTAAAGGAGTAAGTATGAAAAAGAAGAACAGACTTAGTCAAATATTGGAAATGCCAAGAGAAATAGATAATAAAGAATCTAAAATTACAATAGTATCCTTTGACGAAATGTTAATAGAAAATTATAAAGGAATACTTGAATACGAAGAGTTTTATGTAAAAGTTCATACTGAAATAGGTACAATAAATATAAATGGTTATAAATTAAAACTAGAGCAAATAACAGAAGACGATATAGCGATAAAAGGAATAATAAACAATGTGGATTTTGAAAGAACTATAGAGGAGTGAAGAATGGATGATTATAAGTAAAATGACAAATTTTGCTACAGGGTATGTAAAACTAAGAATTGAAGGGTTTTACATAGAAAGATTTATAAATATATGCATAAGTAAGAAAATATTATTACATGATATAGTCAGAGAAAAATCTACACTATTATATGCAAAAGTAAGTATAAATGATTATAAAAGATTGAGAGAAGTAGCAAAGAAAACCAAATCAAAGATGAAAATAGTAGGAAAAGTAGGATTGCCATTTGCTATGCATAGATATAGAAAAAGAAAGATTTTTGCTATATTTTTTATATTAATAATTATTACAATAGTTACTCTTTCTAATTATGTATGGAATATAGATATTGAAGGAAATGTGAATATTAACAAAGAAGAATTATTAGAAATGTTAAATAAATGTGGATTATATATAGGCATATCAAAAGAAAAATTAGACACAAAATCAGTTATTGATAAAATTAGATTAGAAAGAGATGATATTGCTTGGATTGGTATTTCCGTAAAGGGAACGAATGTTATGATAAAAATAAAAGAAAGTGAAAAAGCACCAGAAGTAATAGATAAGGATGAATATTGCAATATTATTTCAGATAAAACAGGATCAATAACAAAAATAAATGTTCAAAATGGTACGGCAGCAGTAAATATAGGAGATATAGTAAAGCCAGGTGATGTATTAGTAGAAGGATATATAGAAGGAACATATACAGGAAGAAGATATGTACACAGCATAGCTGATGTAGAAGCAAAAGTATGGTATACAAAAAAGATAAAAAAACCTTTAAAAACACAAATACCAGTAGAAACAGGAAATGAAGAGAAAAAGTATAGTTTAAATATAAAAAATTTTCGAATAAATTTTTATAAAACCCTTTCAAAATTTCAAAAATATGATAAAATAGATACAACAAAAAAAATTGAACTATTTTCTAATTTCTATTTACCAATTGAAATTATAAAAACCACTAATAAAGAATATGTAATGCAAGATATAACATATACACCAGAAGAACTAACAGAGCTTACGGAAAATGAACTTAGGGAAGAACTAAAAAAAGAAATACAAGATGAAAGCAAAATAATAAATTCACAAGTAAATACATATTCTTATGATGGATATATAGAAGTAGAAGTGATATATGAAGTACTGGAAAAAATAGGGACAAAAGACAAAATAATTTTTTAAAAGGGTGATGAAATAGTGGAACAAAGAAGTTTAAAAGTAGTAGAAACAAACAAAACGTTCTTTACAAAAATTACTAGTACAATATCTAAAATACTCATTCCTACAAGAATAGGTCTTAATGGCGTAATGATTACAATAAAAAGGAATAGCTTAACAAAATCATATAATAATTATAAAACAGCAGATAAAGAAAAGGAAGACATATTTAGGCAAAAATATGAAGATAATTATGCATTATATCTAGAAGCAATAGATAAATTCATAATGGATTCAGTGTATAATAAAGTAAAATCAGGAACAGCTACAAATTTTGAAAAAGGAGCATTAGAAAAATATTATTATATTGTAAATTTGAAAGATAAACATTATTTGGAATACAAATATAAAAAACAAGAATATCTATTGAGGATAGACTATGAAAATGTAAGTACTATGAAAAAATCAAAAGCAGTAGAAGCTTATAAAACATTCTATGTTGAAAAAATTGAAACTTTATATAAAGGACTTTTGAAGAATTACTCTGTAGAACTTGCAGATAGTATACACAATAATGAGGAAGTATATAATAAAATATTTGCAACTCTGGAGAATTATATACTAGAAATACTTCCTATAAAAATAGAACAAGGAAATACAGAATTAAGGGAAAATTATGAAAAATATGAACATACAACTATTGGAAAATTAGATGATAGAGATAAAATAATTCAAAAATTAATTTTGATAGACATAAGTAGAAAAATATTTGTTCATAGTTTTCCACTAGCAATAGTAGAAAAATGCTATATCCACTTATTGAAAGACCTTAGAGAATTGATAGTGAATAGTAAGTTAGAAAACAAAAGAAATACTTTGTATAGAACACTATTTGAAGTAATAGAAGACTACAATATAAAGGTACTTGCAACAAAGATTTATTGGGAGAATCCAAAAGAAAGAGAACAATATAAGGAATTCTATAAAAAGTATGAGAAAGTGAAAGACAAAAAGAAAGAAAAAGAAATACTATTTTTGAAAGAAGAAATAAAGAAACTGAATATAAACAGAAAAAAATATCAGAAAATAATTGAGGCATATAAATTAGAACTGATAAAAAGAGGAGCTTTAAAAACAATAGGCTCTACAATAAAAACATATGAAAAATTAACATATAATAAGAAGGGGTAAAAATGGAACTTACAGAAATAAACTTTTTGGATGTAGATGAAACAAAAGAATACGATAAAATAGTTGGACAAGTCATAAAAAAATGCTTTGAAGAAGAGAATTTATTAAACAAAAATTTATATGTTAATATAGTTTTAACAACAGCTGAACAAATTAAGAATATAAATAAAGAACATAGAGGAATAGACAAAGAAACAGATGTATTATCATTTCCGATGTTCGAAGTAAATGAAATAGAAAATATAAATCCAGAAACAGAAGATGTTTTAGGAGATGTAGTAATATCACTAGAACAAATAAAAAAACAAGCAAAAGAATATGGACATACTCTAGAAAGAGAATTAGCATATATGCTAGTACATTCATTTTATCATTTGATGGGATATGACCATATGAAAGAAGAAGATAAAAAAATAATGAGAGCAAAAGAAGATATAATACTAGAAAAATTAAATATAAAAAGATAAGGAGATAGATAAAATGAGTAAAACAGAAAAGACAAAAAAGAAAAAAATGACAATAATAGGAATAGGTTCAATTTTAATAATAATTATTATTCTAGGAGCAATACTTGCAGTAAAATTTACTAATGATAAAGACAAAAATGCTGACAATACATTAGATGCTAAAGAAGCAGTAGCACAAAATAAACCAGAAAAGACATTAAATATAGTTGATATAGATTCAACATCAAGACCATATGCAGTTATGATAAATAATAATCATGATGCATGGCCACAATGTGGTGTTCAAGATGCTTACATAGTATATGAAATAATTGCAGAAGGTGGAATAACAAGAATGATGGCATTGTATAAAGATCAAGATACAGCAAAAATAGGTTCAATAAGAAGTGCAAGACATTATTTCTTAGATTATGCAAATGAAAATGATGCAATATTTGTACACTGGGGTGGAAGTCCACAAGCATATAATAAATTAGGAAGTATAGATAGTCTAGATGGAATTGCACTAGAAGGCTCAGTATTTTTTAGAGACAAAACATTAAAAAGAGCTTATGAGCATACAGGATTTACAAGCATAGAAAATGTAAAAGAATATGCAGAAAAACATGGATACACAAGATCTACAAATAAAGATTTATTGTTAAATTATAGTGTAGATGAAATAGAAATGACAAACATAGAAAATGCAGAAGCAGCAAATGAAGTAAAAATAAGATATTCAGATTATCATACAACAAGTTATGAATATGATGAAGAAAACAAAGTATATAAAAGAAGCATGTCAGGAAAAGCAAATGTTGACTTAGCAACAGGCGAACAATACACAGCAAAGAATATAATAATATATAAAATAAGAAATTACACATTAAATGATGGAGAAGGAAAAGGAAGACAAGAACTAGACAATATTGGAAGTGGAGAAGGATATTTTGTAACTGGCGGATATGTAATTCCAATTACATGGGAGAAAAGTTCACATAGTGAACAAACTGTATATAAATATGAAAATGGAGAAGAATTAAAAGTAAATGACGGAAATACATTCATACAGATATGTCCAACTAATGCACAAATAGATATTGAAGGGGATGTAAATGAGTAAATTTAAGTCAGGTTTTGTTTCAATTATAGGAAAAACTAATGTTGGAAAATCAACATTATTAAATAACTTAGTAGGAGAAAAGATAGCTATAACTACGCCTAAAACACAAACAACAAGAACTGCAATTAAAGCAATAGTAAATAGGGATAATTCTCAAATAATTTTTATAGATACACCAGGAATCCATACTCCTAAAAATAAATTGGGACAAACTATGATTGAAACTACTTGGAAAACTATACCAGATGTAGATATATTACTATATATAATAGATACTACTGCAAGGGAAATAAGAAAAGAAGATAAATTAATTTTAAATAAACTGAAAGAAAAAAATAAGAAAACCATTTTGATAATAAATAAAATTGATTTAATAAAAAAAGAAAGTTTACTGAGAATAATTGACACATATAAGGAAGAATATAGTTTTAGTGCAATAATACCAGTATCTGCACTAAAACATGAAAATTTACAAATCATATTAGATGAAATAGAAAAAAATTTACCAGAAGGACCAGCATATTATGATAAAGAAGAACTAACAGATCAGACAGAAAGACAGCTGATAGAAGAAATTATAAGGGAAAAAGCATTAAAACTATTGGATCAAGAAATTCCACATGGAATATATGTAGAACTACAACAAATGAGAAAGAGAAAGACAGCAAAGGATGAGAAAATATATGATGTAACAGTTACATTGTATTGCTTAAGAGAATCTCATAAAGGTATAATAATTGGGAAAAATGGAACTATGCTTAAAAAAATTGGTATGTATGCAAGACAGGATATAGAAAGACTGTTAGGAACAAAGGTAAATTTAAAATTATGGGTGAAAGTAAAAGAAAATTGGCAAGATATGACATCAATAGTTAATGAATTTAAATTAAAATGAAAACGTATAATTTATGTTGTTTTACAAAAACTAACTAAGAAAATAAAATAATGCACAGGAGATGAATGTTATGATTAAGCAAATCGCATGGAATACTTTTAAAAATACTGGCGATATAAATACGTTTTTAGAATTAAAACAAGTGACAGATATAGAAGAGAATATGAAGGTGGCATATAATGAAAACAGTAAGAACGAAAGGAATAATTATTGCAGAAAAAATAATGTCTGATTTTGACAAAGTATTAACAATATTAACCCCAAATATGGGAAAGATTGAGTGTGTGGCAAAAGGCGCGAGAAGACCAAAAAGCCTTCTTTTGGCAGGCACTCAATTTTTATGCTTTGGAGAATACTTACTATACAAAGGTTCAGATGCATATAGCATGAATTCTTGTGAGACTATAGAAATCTTTTATGATATTAGAATAGACTTGGAAAAATTGAAGTGTGCTACATATCTCACAAAAATTATAAATGATGTAACAACTGAAAATCAAAATAATTATAGAATACTTCAACTATTTTTAAATACACTATATATACTTGCTAATACAGAGAAAGATTTAGAATTTATACAATCTATTTTTAGATTAAGATTGCTTTCAATAATTGGATACAAGCCAATTATTGATGAATGCCAAAGTTGTAAACATAAAGAAAACTTGAATTATTTTAGTATTAAAGATAATGGATTCAAGTGTAAAGCGTGTAGTAAACAGGAGTCTGGAGCAATAGAAATAACTGAGACCACAAGAGATGCAATTAGATATATAATTTTAGCAGATGCAAAGAAGATATTTTCTTTTAATGTTCCAGAAGAAGCAATAAGGGAACTATCAATAGTTTCTAAACTATATCTTACAGAAAAATTAGAAAAAGAATATAAACTTTAAAAGGAGGAAATATGGCGAAGACAACAACAGTATTCGTATGTAGTAATTGTGGGAATGAATCTCCGAAGTGGTTTGGCAAATGTCCTGCATGTAATGAATGGAATACATGTTATGAAGAAAAAATAAGTGGAAAGATTTCCAACCAAAAGTCAAAAAAAGATATAAAAGAGCCTACTCTGCTAAAAGAAGTAAAGAACCAGGATATTTTAAGAACTTCTACAGGATTTGTGGAATTAGACAGAGTTCTTGGAGGAGGACTTGTTAAAGGTTCTTTGGTATTATTAGGACGGAGAACCTGGAATTGGAAAATCAACTCTAATTTTACAAATATGTGATAAAGTAAAAGGAGAAGGAAAGGTTTTATACATATCAGGAGAAGAGTCTGCTGAACAAATAAAGATACGATCAGATAGATTAAATATAAATAATGAAGATATATTGTTTCTAGGAGAGACAGATATAGATGTAATAGAAAATGCAATATTAAATATAAATCCAAAACTTGTAATAATTGATTCCATTCAAACAATGTATTCAGATGAAATAAGTTCTAGTCCAGGAAGTGTAAGTCAAGTAAGAGAGATAACTTCTAAAATAATGAAAATCTGTAAACAAGCAGCAATAACTACAATTATAATAGGACATGTGACAAAAGATGGTAACATAGCAGGACCAAGGGTTTTAGAGCATATGGTAGATACAGTTTTATACTTAGAAGGGGAGAGATATTTTTCATATAGAATCTTAAGAGGTGTTAAAAATAGATTTGGTTCAACCAATGAAATAGGCATGTTTGAAATGCAAGACAAAGGTATGTGCGAAATAGGTGATCCATCTTCAGTTCTTTTAGGTGAGCGTGATGAGAATGCAACAGGTTCTATAGTTGTAGCAACAATGGAAGGAACAAGACCAATTTTAGTAGAGCTACAAGCACTAACAACACAGAGTGTATTTGGATTACCTAGGAGAAATGCAACAGGAATAGATTATAATAGAGTAACATTGTTAATAGCGGTATTAGAGAAAATAGTAGGACTACCATTGGGAAATCAAGACGTTTATTTAAATGTTATAGGTGGAATGAAATTAAATGAACCAGCTGCAGATTTAGGGATAATACTTGCAGCTGCATCAAGCTATAAAAATATAAGTATTTCAAGAGATACCATAGCAATTGGGGAAGTTGGACTTACTGGAGAAATAAGAAGTGTAAACATGATAGAAAAAAGAATAAAAGAAGCGGAGAAGTTAGGTTTCAAGACTTGTATAATTTCAGAAAGTAACAAAAAACTATTGAAAGAAAAATATAAATCATATATAATTGGTGTGAAAAATATTAGAGAGGCAATGAAAGTTTTAAAACTAATATAAGGGAGGTGAATTATGTTATTAGATATCATAAAAATAATGGCTCCAGGAACACCATTAAGAGAAGGATTAGATAATATATTGAAAGCAAAAACAGGAGCTCTTATTGTTGTTGGAGACTCAAAAGAGGTATTAAATCTTACTGATGGAGGATTTAAAATAAATGAACCATATACACCTGCAAAATTATATGAGCTTGCCAAAATGGATGGTGCAATAGTACTTAGCAAAGATTTAAAAAGAATACTTCTTGCAAACACACAAATAATACCATCTTCTACTATACATACAGATGAGACTGGAACAAGACATAAAACAGCAGAGCGTACTGCAAAACAAACAGGAGAACTTGTAATAAGTATATCACAAAGAAGAAGCATAATAACGGTATTTAAAGGAAACTTCAGACACACAATTGAAGGTACAGATAAAATAATAACAAGAGCAAATCAGGCACTACAAACATTGGAAAATTATAAAAAAGTATTTGATACAAAACTAAGAATATTGAATGAATATGAGTTTAATGACATAGTAACACTAGACAACGTTTTAACTTGCTTGCAAAGAGCAGATATGGTAATGCAGATACAAGAACAAGTAAAAGCATCTATATCAGAACTTGGAAAAGATGGACTATTAATAAAAATGCAATTAGAAGAAATGCTAGAAGGTTTACCAAAACAAGAGTTATTAATTATAAAAGATTATAAATCTCCAAATAAAAGATTACCTGCTGAAAAAGTTATACAATCAATAAGAAATAGAGCAAAAGAAAATTCAGTTATAGAACTAAATCAAATTGCAAAATTATTAGGATATGGTGCATTTGAAAATTATGAGGAAGTAGCAGTATATCCAAAAGGCTATAGAATATTAAATAAAATACCAAGAATGCCAAATAATATAGTAGAAAATCTTGTTAAAAACTTCAAATCATTCCAACACATTTTAGCAGCAGATATAGAAGCTTTAGATGAAGTAGAGGGAATAGGAGAAGTAAGAGCAATGACTATAAAACAATCATTAAAAAGAATGCAGGAACAATTCATGTTTGAAAATTTAATATAAAGCTATAACTAAAACAAAGGAGAAGGTGTAGAATGAAAAATAATAAGGGAATTACATTAGTTGCAGTGATACTAACAGTTATAATACTAGTAATGCTTGCAGGAGTAATCGCAATTGAAATAGGAGACACTTATGAAAAATCAAGTGTGGTACAGTTTATTGCATATATGAAGATGATTCAAAAAAAAGTTGACTTTTATGTAGAAGAAGGAGTAAATTGTGAAAACCTTGGAAGAAGTTTAACTTTAGAAAATAAATCAAATTTACAAAATATAATAGATTTAGACTATCAAAATTTAATATCTACATCAGATGTAAACAGTACTAAACTAAGATATTTTAATAGTACAGATATTTATAAATATTTTGATATTGCAGACATAAATGATGAAATAATAGTAAACTTTGAAAATAGAGAAATAATAAGTCTTACTGGAGTTGAAAAAGATGGAGAAAAATATTATGTAGAGAATGGCTTATAATTTCAAAAAAGAAAGGGAAATATGAATGGGAAAAATAGTAGTATTAGATGATTTAACAATAAATCAAATAGCAGCAGGAGAAGTTATAGAAAGACCAGCCTCAGTAGTAAAGGAACTAGTAGAAAACTCAATAGATGCAGGAGCAACTAATATAACTATAGAAGTAAAAAATGGTGGAATAAAAGAAATAAAAATAATAGATAATGGGTCAGGAATAAATGAAGATGATATAGAATTTGCATTTGAAAGGCATGCAACAAGTAAAATAAGAAAAGCAGATGATTTACAAACAGTTAAATCAATGGGCTTTAGAGGAGAGGCATTAGCTAGTATTGCAGCAATTTCGAGTATAAAAATGGTAACAAAAACAGCCGATGAATTAATGGGAAGACAGATAGTTGTGGAAGGTGGAGAAGTAAAAGAAATTGAAGAGATAGGAGCTCAAACAGGAACAACAATAACAGTGAATAATTTATTTTACAATACTCCAGTTAGATATAAATTTTTAAAGAAAGACTATACAGAATTAGGATATATAGAAGATGCAGTAACAAGAATAGCTCTTGCAAATCCTAATGTGGCAATAAAATTAAGTAATGAAAATAAAATGATAATACAAACAACTGGAAATGGAGATTTAAAGACTATTATATATAATATTTATGGAAAAGAAATGACAGATGGACTAATTGAAGTAGATTATCAATATGAAGACATAATAGTAAAAGGATTTGTAGGAAAACCAGAAATTGCAAGAGGAAATAGAACAAATCAAATATTTTTTATAAATAAAAGATACATAAAAGATAAAACATTATCAGCAGGGACAGAACAAGCATTCAAGGGATTATTACCAATAGGAAAGTATGGAGTTTTAGTATTAAACCTTGAGATTGACCCTAAAAAAATAGATGTTAATGTACATCCAACAAAACTAGAAATTAGATTTCAAGAAGAGCAAAAAGTATTTAAGGCAGTATATCATTCAATAAGAGAAGCATTGTTAAAAGGAGATTTAGTAAGAAATCCAGAGAAAGAAGAAATTCCAGTTGTTTCTGCAACACCTGAAACAGAAATGGAAGATAAACAAGAAGATATAAAAATATCAACTTTTGAAAATACAGAAAACATAAGTAATTTAGTAAACAATAAAGAAGTAACTACTCCAAGTAACTTAGAAGAAAAGAAAAAAACAAAATCCTTGGGACTATTTAGTATGCTAAAGAAGAAAAATGTAGAAGAAGAGGTTGAAAACAATGCTATACAAGAAATATATAGTAATAGACATTTAGAGTTTGAACCAGTGAAAACTATAGACAATAAAACTGTTGCAAGTCATAGTTATGAAGAAGAAATAAAAACAGATATACCAATTTCTGTTTTAAGAGAGCAAGCAGTAGATTTTAAAACAGACACAATCGTTTTAGATGAAGAAAAAGAAGATTTTAACAAAATGTACAATGAGACATTTGGGGTACAAATCCAAAATAAAAAAGAAGATGCACTTGTTGTAGAAAATTATAGTTTTGCAGATAGCAAGAATTTTGCGAATAGACCTAATATTTCAATGTTTGAAGAAGAAGAAAAAATCCCAAATTATAAATATTGTGGAGCAGTTTTTTCAACATATATAATAATAGAAATGAAAAATGAAATGTATATAATAGATCAACATGCAGCACATGAAAGAATAATGTATGAGAATATAAAGAAAAATTTTTATAGTGATTTAGAAAAAGAATCTCAAATAATGCTGTTGCCAGATATAATAACATTATCACATAAAGAAAAACAAATAGTAAAAGAAAATAAAGATTTATTTAAAAAAGCAGGATTTATTATAGAAGAGTTCGGAGAAAATACAATAAGACTAATTGGAGTGCCAGCAATTTGTATGCAGCTAGATACTAAAGAGTTATTTTTAGAAATACTAGATACAATTGATACAGTTGCAATAACAGCAAAACAGGAAAAAGAGGACAAATTTATAGCAACAATAGCATGTAAAGCAGCAGTAAAAGCAAATATGAATTTAACAAAAGAAGAAGTAGATAGTTTAATGAAAAAATTATTAGTATTACCAAACCCATTTACATGCCCACATGGTAGACCGACAGCAATAAAAATGGATAAGATGGATTTAGAGAGAAAATTCAGTCGCAGAAAATAAGAAAGGAATAATAATGAAACCTACAGTAATAGTAATTGGAGGACCAACAGCTTCAGGGAAAAGTGGTTTAGCAATAAAACTTGCTAAAAAAATAAATGGAGAAATAATATCAGCAGATTCTATGCAAATATATAAAGACATGAACATAGGTACTGCGAAGGTAACTGAAGAAGAAATGAAGGGAATAACTCACTATATGTTAGATATTGTATCTCCAGAAGAAAGGTACAGTGTATCAACATACAAAAAAGAAGCAGAAAAGGCAATTGAAGAAATATTAGAAAAAGGTAAAATTCCTATTATAGTAGGTGGAACAGGACTATATATAGAAAGCTTGATATATGGAATTGAATTTCAAGATGAAAAAATAGATGAACAATATAGAAAACAACTAGACACTATTGCGGAGATAGAAGGATTAGAAAAACTATATTGTGAAGCAACAAAGATAGATTCACAAGCTATGGAAAAAATAAGTAAAAATGATAAAAAAAGAATAATACGAGTATTAGAGATATACCATAAAACAGGAAAGACAAAGACTGAGCAAGAGATAGAATCAAGAAAAACTGAAATAAAATACAATTATAAAAGTTTTGCAATTACAATGGATAGAAATAAATTATATCAGAGAATAGAAAAAAGAGTGGATCAAATGATTGAGAATGGGTTAATACAAGAGGTTGAGAACATAAGGAAAAAATACAATAAATTTCCGACAGCTATGCAAGGTCTAGGATATAAAGAAGTAATAGAATATTTGGAAAATAAAACAACAAAAGAAGAAATGGTAGAGAAGTTGAAAAAGGAAACAAGACATTATGCAAAAAGGCAGTTAACATGGTTTAGAAAATATAAAGAAATAATATGGTTAGATGGAGAAGAAGAGGAAGATAAAAACATAAAAATTATAATAGAACAAATGAATTAGAATAAGAGGAGGCAAAAGATGGCAGAAGAGAAAAAAAACAAAAAGAAAAAAGTTACAAGAAAACGTAAAACAAAAAGCAGAAAAAAATTTATAAATAATATAATGCAAATTGTTTTATTATCTGCAATAATATGTTTAATAGCGTATACAGTGTATTCAGTAGCAAAATTTATTGTTAAGCCATCAGATGCATTAGTCGTAGATAAAGGAACGATTTCAGAAACAGAAACTGTAGATGGATATATAATTAGAAATGAAGTAATAGTAAATAGTCAAAATGCAGATACAGAGATTATAGAAATAAAAAGTGAAGGAGCAAAGGTAGCAAAGGGAGAAGAGATTTTTAGATATAAAATTACAAATGAATCAGAAATATCAACTCAAATAGAGGAGTTGAATAATAAAATTCAAGAAGCATTAGAAGGACAAACTAATCTATTTCAAGGAGATATAAAAGCATTAGATGCGCAAATAGACAAAATATTAGGAAAGACAATGATGAATAATAATATTCAAACAATAACAGAAAATAAAAAGGAGATTACAAATTATCTTACCAAAAAAGCGAAAATTGCAGGAGAATTGAGTCCAGCGGATTCGTATATTAATGGTTTAATAGCTCAGAAAACAGAATTAGAAAATAGATTATCAAATGAATCTAATAATGAAATATCACCAATGAGTGGAGTTGTATCATATCGAGTTGATGGATTAGAAACAGAATTAAATGCTAATAAATTATCAGAAATAACAATAGGATATTTAGAAGGATTGAATTTAAAAACAGGTCAAATAATATCCAAAAATACATCAAAAGGAAAAGTTTTAAATAGTTTTTCATGTTATATTGCAGTTGTTAGAAAGATAGATGATAAGCATGATGTAAAAGTAGGAGATAAAATAACATTGCGAACAGCAATGGATAGCACAATAAAGTCAACAGTGCAAGATATAAAAGAGGAGAATGGAAAGCAATTAATAATATTGGAAATAACCAAAGGTGTTGAAGAACTGATAAAGTATAGAAAAATATCATTAGATATTGTATGGTGGGAGAAAGAGGGACTAAGAGTTCCAAAATCTTCAATTATATATGAAAATGGACTTAGTTATGTAGTGAGAAATAGAGCGGGAGTGAAAACTAAAATATTAGTAAAGATATTAAAGGAAAATGACAATTACAGTATTATAGGTAACTACAAAGTAGAAGAATTAAAAGAACTAGGATTTTCAGCAACAGAAATACCAAAGATGAGTCAAATAAATATATATGATGAAATTTTAGTAAATCCTGATATGAGAGAAATAGCTAATTAAACATATAACAAAGTAATTCCTTTATTTATGGGGATTACTTTTTTCTTAATTCGTGGATGTTTAAAGTCTTTTCTTACCATATTTAAAAGAACTTGACCTTTATGATATCCATGAATAACAACAACTTCTTTAATATTTTTAGGTAAAGTTTCAAATAACTTTTCTAAATGATAAGTAGCTTCGAGAAGTTCCATATCATGTAAATCAATAGTTATACGTTCTTCTTCAGTAACAAACCAATCTTCAAACATATAAACCTCCTTTTCTCAGACAAAATTTTAACAAAATGAAAGGAAAAAGTCAATCCAAAAAATAATAAGAATATAACTAGACACATAGCTATATTCTTATTAACTTATTCTGCTATAAGGTTTCTCATCATTAGTAATACCAGTGATATAATCAATAGAAGTATTATAAAATTTTGCAAGAATTATTAAATATTCAACAGGAATTGGTCTTTTCCCATTTTCATATTCAGAATAATATTGCTGAGAAATATTTAATAACTTTGCGATTTCTTTTTGATAGATATCTTTATCTTCTCTTAAATCTTTTAACCTCTTATATTTCATGAAAAACCTTTCTTAAGTTATAAAACAAAAACTTAATATAAATTTATATGTAATTTTACTATTAGTAAAATTTTAACATACACAAAATATCATATATTAATTATACATAATTATTTATGTATAATTAGAATAAAATAAATGAAAAAATATGTGTAATAGAGTGAAATAAAACTAAAATATAAGTTGAACAATAAGATATAAAAAGAAGGTAAATAATTTATTAATGTTGAAACCAATTTAAACCTATGATAGAATAATACTAAAATAAAAAACAGGAGAAAAAGATTTGAATATATATATTGAATTAAACAAAATAATGGAATATGTAGAGGAAAATTTAGAAGAAAAGATAGAGATTAGTAGTATTGCTAAAATGTTGGGAATGAATGAGTATACTTTCCAAAGAGTATTTGCAGTAATAGCAAACATATCTTTTTCAGAATATATAAGAAACAGAAGACTATCAAATGCTGGACAGGAAATGTTTTTAAATACAGATAAGATAGTTGATATTGCAGTAAAATATGGATATAATAACGCAACAGCATTTTCTAGAGCATTTGAAAGATTTCATGGAATTAAACCAAGCGAAGTAAGGAAAAATCCAGAAAGACTAAAAATGCATACAAGATTACACTTTAATGAACAATATGAACATAATAAAAAATTCGATTATAAAATAATAACGAGAGAAGAAATAATTTTATATGGTACATATGTAATTACGGATAATGAAAAGATAAGAAAAGATGCTCCAGAATTTTATGAACGAAATTCAAAACAATATGGAGATGCACCATATGGAATGACAGAATATCATGATAGAGAACGAACGAAGGTAAAAGCATATTGGGTAATGTACGAAGAAAACTTAGAGGGAAGAATAAAAAAAGTAATACCACAAAGTAAATGGATACAGATGAGGACAAATTCTCAGGAGGCAGAGGAAATACAAATGACCTCAGATTCGTTTTATGAAGAATTTTTAGCAAACTCAAAATATAATTATAAAGATTTACCAGAACTAGAATATTATCATGATGGAGTTACTGATTTTTTAATCGCCATAGAAGACTGACTTTTTTTGATAGGAAAAAGTCAGTCTTTTTATATTTTGTTTTGATAAAATAGAATTGAGGGATTTATAATGAAAAGAAATTTTTTTGAAATATACTTAACATCAGACTATGTAATTAAAGAAGATTGGTTGAAACTATTTTATAAAATATCTAAAGTAAATGGAATTTTTATAACATGGAAACTATGGATAAACATAGAAAACAACTATGTAAGATATTTTATAGAAACAAATAGAATGCTTCCACCAACACTTGGGGATGCAGGAGGATTCTTAATAAAGAAATCTGATGTAAATTTAAAAGAAAAATCAAAGTTAAAAATGCCATATATATTAATGCCAAGTTTAAAAAATATATTAGATATATATGATAACAATGAAACAAGAAAATCTAGAAAACTTAAAAATATTAAAATAACTTTTTATCCTTACAAGTATAATGGCTTTTTTTCTACAACAAAACTTTATTTTAAAACAAAAGAAAATAAAACTATAAGAAAAAAGGTTTTTGGAAACTCTAAAATTCATGAATTCATAAGTATAGATTTTGGAACACATACAAGGTTCTTTTATCAGAAAGAAGTTGCAAGATATTTGGAAATTAAAAAGGCAATAAATTTATTTAATAGTGATAAAGAAAAGGCACTTCTGGAAGTAGATGCATTTCCCTATTTACAAGATAACCTATATTTAAAACATAATAATTATGACTTTTCAAAACATTCAATTGTAATAGGAGCAAGTGGTACAGGAAAGTCAAAGATGGTAAGTTCTTTAATAAAAAATCTATCAAATGATAGTCAAAATAGTTTTAAATATAAGATAGTAGTAATAGATCCACATGCTGCTATTGAGGATGATATAGGTGGAATAGACGGTTCAAATGTTATAGATTTCAAAACAGAAGAAGCGAGTATAAATTTATTCATGAACGGTACTGATGATATTCTATCTTCTACAGAATCTATAATGTCGATATTTAAAAATATAATATCAGATAGATATAATTCAAGACTGGAAAGAGTTTTACGATATAGTGTGCATTTGTTACTTGCAAGTAGAAAATTTAATTTAGTAAATTTGAGAAAGCTTCTTACAGAAATAGAATATAGAAATAAACTTATAAGAGAAGCAGATGAACAGATTCCAATAAATATAATAGAATTTTTTAGAGTAGATTTTAATGAACTAAAGACAAAATCATATCAAGAAGCAATAGCACCAATAGTAGCATTTATAGACGAGATGCAACTACTACCAGCATTTGATAAATGTGAGCAGATGGAAAGCATAAAAGATGAAATTGAAAAAAATTTTATTACTATATTATCATTAGACCAAATGACATTAGGACTAAATATAACTAAAACAATAGCAGGATTTGCAATGCAATCAATTTTACAATTAGTTCAGGCACATACATTTGCAGAGCATATTATTTTAGTTGTAGATGAAGTTTCTGTAATTGAAACTCCAATAATAAATAGATTTTTATCAGAAGCAAGAAAATACAATTTATCACTAATTCTAGCAGGACAATATTTTGAACAAATAAGTGATAACTTACAAAAAGCTATTTTTACAAATGTTGTAAATTATTTCATTTTTAGAGTTTCAAGAATGGATGCTAATATCTTAGAAAACAATATAAAAATGGAGGTAGCAGTAAATAATTTTCATCTAAACAGAATAAAAATTCTTACAGAACTTGAAGATAGAGAATGTGTTGTAAGAGTTGGAAAAGACGGAAAGTTATATTCTGCTTTTAAAGGAAGAACAGCAGACTTTGTATCAATTCCTAGAAAAAGGAAAACTGTTAAATCAAATAGTAATATAAAAACAGAACAAAGAAATAACAAAAAGAAAACATTTAGTATTGAAACACAAAGTAGTTTAAAAGATATAATGGCAAGACAATCAGCGTCAAGACGAAAGGTAAGTATGGAAAATAATGGATAAAAGGAGAAAATATAAATGAATAATAAAGAATGTAAAAATGTTATTGATGAAATTTTTATGGAAATATTTAAACAAAAATGTCCAATAGATATAGATGACTTGTTGGCGGAATGTGCTTTTGATATTAGATTACCAAACAAAGTAATAGATGCAGTGACAGGAGATGAAACATGGGCATCATCAATTAATTCAAATAAATATATAAGTCAAACTAACATGGAGAAATACGATGAGTATAAAGGCTGGATGAGGCCCAAAAAAGAAATAAGTTCGTTAGATGATATAATAAAATTGTGGGATAAAGTAAATTATACAACAACAGAAAGAGTATATGATAGCATAAATGTATCTAAAAGTGATACAATTTATAACTGTGAGAATATATATAGAAGTCAAGATTGTAGGAGTTGTAAAAATACAATATTTTCAGATGGATGTGGAGATTCAGAATATATAATTGCGTGCCAAAGAAGTTCAAATTGTAATTATTCAATGAGAGTAGATGATTCTAATAGTTGTTCAAATAGTTATAATGTTATATGCTCATCTAAAATTAGTAATTCATTTTTTATACAAGATGCAAACTCACTACATGAATGTATGTTTTGCTCCCATATAGCCAATAGAAGATACTGTATTGCAAATATGCAATTTGAAAAAGAAGAGTATATGGAAATAAAAGCCGAAGTAGAAAAATGGATAATAAATCAATTCAGAGATAACTGAGAATAAAAAATTTTGCTATTTTTCAATGCTTATGATAGAATAAAACAAAGATATAATAAAAGGAAAAATATATGTATGATAAGTAGAGAAAATTTAGTTAAAGTTTTAAGAGAAGCAAAGTTTGAAGAAGCAAGAATAGAGAGAATATTAAAAAAGTCAATAAAACTATTGTTAGATATAGGCAGAGAAGAAAAAATAAGAGACATACTAGAAGTATTAGCAGAGCATGATATAAGTAAAGATTCAATAGAAGGATGTTTAAACATATTAGCAAAAGGAAATCCTAAAAATATTGAGGATGTTCTTAAAACTTTAGAAAATCATGGCATTAGTAAAGATGATGTAGAAAGCAATTTGCTTGTTTTAGTAACTGGTAAATCGGAAGAAATAACAGATATAATGCAAGTGCTAGAAAAACACAGTATAAGCAAAGAAAAAATAGGAAAATGTTTATTAGTACTTGCGAGAGGAAAAGCTGATGAAATAGATAAAATATTAGATGTATTAGAAAGACACCTTATAAGTAAAGAGACAATAGAAGGGTGCCTTTCTATTGTTGTGCGTGTAAAAGAGAAAGATTTAGAAAATATATTTAAAGTTTTGGAAGAACATAAAATAAGTAAAGAAGCTATTGAAGCAAATATGATAGTATTAATAGATGGAGATTCAGAAGAAATAGGAAATATAATTAATACATTAGACTCATATAAGATTGAGAGAAAAGCACTTGAAGATAATTTACATATTTTAACAAAAGCTAATGCGGAAGAAATAAAAAACATTTTGCAAGTATTAGAAGATCATAAAATAGCTCCATTAATAATTGGAAAATATTTATCAGAAATGGCAAGAGCGAAATCAAAAGATATACAAGATTTATTTGAAGAATTAGACAAATATACAATAAGTGGTAAAGCAATAGAAAAATGCTTGAAAACTATTTTAAGCAAAGGAAATGCTGAAAGAATAGGTTCAATATTAAAACTATTAACAGAACAGAAAATTAATGAGCAAAAAATAGAAGAAAATTTGGAAGCTTTTTTAAAAGCTAATCCACAAAGTGTAGAAGATACATTAAAAGTATTAACTGAATATGGTATAAGCAAAGAAACAATAGAGAATAATCTACAAATACTTACAAAGGACAAAGCAGATGAAATAAAAGAAAAATTTAGAGTTTTAACAGAACATAAAATAAGTAAAGAAGCAGTTGAAAACTGTTTTACTGTAATAATAAAAAGCAATAGTAAAGATATAGAAGATAGGTTAATTGTTCTTGAAAAGCACAAAATAAGAAAAGAAGCAATAGAAGGATGTTTATCTAGTCTAGTAAGAAGTAATGCTGAAGAAATGGATAAAATATTAAAAATACTAGAAGACCATCAAATAAGCATGTCTGCAATAGAAGAATGTTTAACGGCTATTTCAAGGGGAAAAGCAGATGAGGTAGAAAGAATATTTAAAGTTTTAGATACACATCAAATCAGTAAAGACGCCATAGAAGGCTGCCTAAGTATATTTACTAAAAATGAAGGTAAGGCAGATGAGATAGAAGCTATATTTAAAGTTTTAGATGCACATAGAATAGGAAAAGAAGCAATTGAAAACTGTTTAACTGTACTTGCTAAAGGCAAGGCGAATGAAATAGAAGATGTTTTTAAAATATTAGATGAGCAAAAAATAAGTAATAAAGCGATAGAAGAATGTTTAAGTGTCTTAGCTAAAGGTAAAGCAAAAGAAATAAAAGAAATATTTAGAGTATTAAACAAATATAAAATTAGTAAAGAAGCAATAGAGAATTGTTTATCAGCTTTAGTAGAAACTAAAGCAACAGATATGGAAAAAACTTTTAAGACATTAGCACGATATGGAATAAGTAAAGAAATAATAGAAGGATGTTTAACTGTACTTGCAAGAGGAAAGTCAGATGAAATAGAAAGGATATTTAAAGTTTTAGATGAGCATAAAATCACTAAAACATCAATAGAAAACTGTTTAACAGTTCTGGCCAATGGTAATGCAGATGAGATAGAAAATATATTTAAAGTTTTAGATGAACATAATATTGAAAAAACGGCAATAGAAGGATGCTTAAGCATTTTAGCCAATGGCAAGGCAGATGAAATAAGAGATATATTTAAGGTATTAGACGACCATAAGATAAGTCAAGAAGCCATAGAAAAACATATATATGTTTTAGCAAAGGGAAAACCAAATCAAATAAAAGAAATTTTCAGAGTATTAGATAAACATAAAATAGATAAAGAAGCCATAGAAAATTGTTTATCAGTATTAACAAAAAGTGATGCTACAGATTTAGACAATATTTTAATAATATTAAAAGACCATAATATAAGTAAGAAAAGAATAGAAGGATGTTTATCAGTGTTATTTCTTGGAAACGCAAAAGAAATAGAAGATGTATTTAATATATTAGATAAACATAAAATAAGTTCAGAAGCTATAAATAAGTGTTTATCGCTATTTGCAGGAGGAAAGGCAGATGATATAGATGAAATGTTAAATATATTAGAGGAGCGTAAAATAAGTCACTCTGTGATAGAAGGATGTTTATCAATGCTTTTAACTGGTAAACCAGATGAACTAAGGGAAATATTTAAAGTTTTAGATAAACATGATGTAAGTAAAGATATAGTAGAAACATGTCTAACATTATTAGGAACTGCTAAGGCTGAAGAATTAGATAAAATATTAAATATATTAGAGGGAGAAAACATAAAACCAAATACAATAGAAGGAGAACTTACAGGTATTATGTTAGCATATAAAACAGCAGAGGATTTTCAGGAAGTTTTTGATGTTAAAGTAATTCCTAAAAATAGAAGATTACATTTACGAAATGTTAGAAGATATATGAGATTAAAAGGCATGTATGGAAGATTCTATACAAGAGAAGAAATAGAAGAATTTTGTTCAATAAGAAGGATAACTGTAGAAGAATTTATTACAGAAATAACATTATTTCCAAATAAAAATATTAACATTGAAAAATATCAAAATTTATTAGAAAGAAGAGGAAAACTATATGTAGGAGGGTCAATACCAATAGACAATGCATATTTAGAAGAACATGGAGAAGAGCTAATAAAGCTTGCACGCAAAGCAGCAAACGCATTTGGAAGGATTACAGGAGAAACTGATTTAGCAGAATTAGAAAGTAGAGCATTAGAAGTTATTGTAACCAAAGGTGGAAATATAGTTAGACAACTAGAGGATAACACAGAAATGTTAAATGCAGCATTAGTAAGTAAAGCTAAAAAAAGTTTATATAATGAAATAGGGGAAAGTCCAATTAGATTTTCAAGACTATATGATAATTTAACAACTAGCGAATATGGCATAGCACCAAGCTATGTTGAGGAAGAGGAAAGAAAGTTATCTGAAAGAATTGATATGAAAGAAGCGGGATTTAGTTCAGCAGAGCAAGAAGTAATGAGTACATTGATAGAATTGGTTGAAAGAGGAGAAGCAAATGGATTGATGGGAAAAGTTGCATATATTACAGGAATAGAAATAGACGAAGTAATGGAGATAGTAGAAACTATTGGACAAAAAGTGTTGGATAAAGGAATAGTGAAACAAAGAGGAAGTGCGGGGTTTGAATTTGCAGATTAAGAAGGAGTAAAAAATGGAATATTTAAAAAAGTATGGACTAAAAGAAGAAGAGATAGAAAAAATAAAAGAAAAATACAACGATTGGATTATAAAATTCATAACAGAAAATGAAGAATTTGTAACAGAAACAATAGAATATCTTTATTCAGAGAACATTAAAATAATATATTATCTAATGATAAATAACATACAAATATTTTTAGAAACAAAAGTGGCTTTAAAAGAAAAAATAGAAATCTTTAAAGAACAAGGATTAACAAGGAAAAAAATACAAATGAAATTGCTTGGAGAAAAATAAATAATGTTACAAGAATATTACATTTTTCAAGAAGTGTTGACAAAGGTAAAATGCATAGATAAAATGTAATTATAGAAATAATACAAAGGAGGAAAAAATATGTATATAACATTAAACCTTGAAACCGTTGGTACTGTACACACACACACACACACACACAAGTAACATTAAAAACAAGGTAAAACATATTTTTTTGAATCTTAAAATAGGAAGACTAGACATGATTGAAAGTGATTATGTAGGAGGAAAAACAATTCTGCCTGCCCAATGCTAGCATAATCAAATAAGTTCAATAATGCCTAGTCCTTTTTGCGTGTTTAAAAAGTAAATTTAAAGGAGGAAATTTTAAATGAAAAAAAAGTATGAAAATGAAGGAATAACATTAATAGTACTAGTGATAACAATAGTAATAATGTTAATATTGGTAGGAGTAACTGTAAATATAGCAATCGACGGGAATTTATTTAACAAAGCAGGAGAAGCTGTAGACAAGACAAATGCAAAAGTGGGAAAATTGCAACAGGATGTAGACTATTATACAGATAAATTGAATGAAGTATCAGATAAAGCAAATGAAGTAGAACATAATTGGACAAGAAATGGAGAGACGTTTAAGTGCTTAAATTGTAGAAAAGAGCTAGAAATGGGTCAACAGATAATGTATACAGACACAGGAAATTCAAGCTCAATAGTAACAACTGTCAAAAGTGGAAGTAAATCAGAACAGACTATAACAAAACCAAGTAATATTAGATGGGTAGTATTTGGAATAGAAGATAATGATTGTAATGGAACAAATGAAAGTTTATTAATAACAACTGTAGAACCAGTATACGGACCATATTTTGCATATCCAAATGGATACAACAATGGAGAAGAAGAATTAAATAGGGTATGCAGAGAGCTATATGGAAGTAATGCAAGAAGTATGACATTAGTAGATATAGAAAATACATTACAATATAGACCAAGTGGAGCAATGTATGGAGTAATAACACAAACAACTGCAGAAACTTCTAATACAAACGAAACAACTACTATACAACGTACTAGCTTAAATATAGGAATGGTAATACAACAGGCAATGACAAAATATAAAACAACAGGAAATTTTACAACAAAATTGAACCAATTAGAAATATGGGATGAAATAAAAGCAAATGGAACAAACACACCAGATGGAGCAAATACAGAGATGGCATTAGGTAATTACACATTAAACGCTTATGTTTATTTTGTAGAAACAAATGGTCAATTAACAAACCCGGCAACTAATGAAACTCAGAATATAGATAAAATAACAAGAGATATAATTTTCGGGACATATAACAGTCATTCATACAACTTAGCAACAAAAGTGGTTGATGCAACAACAGCTGGAGCAAACTTTGGATTGACAAATATTTCGGGCGGGAATATTTGGACGGGACAAATGGTATTAAGCCTTTTAGGAGAAGCAAGAGAAGAAACACAAATTAATTTAGTAGGTTTGAAAGAAAATAATGTGCAAACAGCAAAAATAGAAAAATGTTCTATGCTAGTTCAACATAATGTTAGAGATAGTTTACGTCCTGTTATAAGAATAACAAATGAATTATTTACAGCAGGAGAAGTAATAACAGAATATGGAAGTGAAATTAGAAATGAGGATATGGCAGAAGAAATGATTTAAATATAGTAAAATGGCATGCTGCAACAATAAGAAAACATACTTAAAAAATCAAATCAAGTATTTCAGAATATACTTAAACTTCAAAAGTTATAATAATGAAACAATTTAAGTCTGATTTTATTTAAGAAAAGAACAAACTTATACTATGAAGTGAACTCAAATTATTAGACAAAAAGTTTAATAATTTGGGTTCACTTTTATTAGTAAATATTTAAAAACTTACTTATAACTGTTGACTTTAGGAACTATTAGATATAAAATATTATTGGTTTTTTGGAGGAATAATGGAAATTAAAGAAATTGCAAAAATAATTAAAAAAAATGGAGGAAATATCTATTTAGTAGGAGGAGCTGTTAGAGATACTATATTAAATAGAGAGATAAAGGATGAGGATTATTGTGTAACAGGTATATCGCATGATGATTTTGCAAGAATATTTCCAGATGCAAAAATTCAAGGAAAGTCTTTTGCTGTTTTTAGAATAGGAGATAAGGAAATTGCATTAGCAAGGAAAGAAACTAAAATTGGAAGAGGACATAAAGAATTTAATGTAGAAACAAATGAAAATATAACAATAGAAGAAGATTTGCAAAGAAGAGATATAACAATAAATTCTATGGCACAAGATGTAAATACTAAAGAAATAATAGATCCTTTTGGTGGAAAAATAGATTTAGAAAATAGGTTAATAAGAGCAACAAGCAACAGATTTAAAGAAGATCCACTTAGAGTATATAGAGTAGCTAGAATAGCAGCTACTTTAGGATTTGAAGTGGACAAAGATACAATAAAATTAATGCATAGTTTGAGAGAGGAACTTTTAAGTTTATCAAAAGAACGAGTATTTGTAGAATTTAGAAGAGCATTAGAAACTGATAAGCCATCAATATTTTTTAATGTTTTAAGGCAGGCAAAAGTTTTAGATGTACACTTTAAAGAAATTTATGATTTAATAGGCGCATTGCAACCAAAAAAATATCATCCAGAAGGAGATAGCTATAACCATACAATGCTTGCTTTAGATAATAGTGCTAAGATTACAAATAATGTAAGATTAAGATTTTGTGTACTTGTACATGATTTAGGAAAAGGAAGAACACCAAAAGAAATTTACCCACATCATTACAATCATGAAAAAAACGGAGTGGAGCCTTTAAGGGAATTGTCTAATAGATTAGGAGTGCCAAACATTTGGAAAAAGAGTGCACTAACATCTGTTAGAGAACACATGAAAGGTCGGAATATTCCACAGAATGACAATAGCAAAAAAAGTAAGTTTTATTGAAAAAATAGATAAATCTCAATTAGGACTAAATGGACTTCAAACAGTTGTATATTGCGATAGAAGTAGAAATATGGATGCAACAAAAGATGAGATTATAGATGAACAGTATAATTTTATAAAAATGGGACATAAGGTTCTAAAATCAGTGGATGGAGAAGTTATACAAAAGAAATATGGATTAACTCCAGGAAAAGAATTTGGACAAAGGCTACATGCAGAAAGAGTAAAATGGTTAAAAAATAACATAAATAAATTTTATAAAGGGGGATAAATAATAATATGAATAAATATAGAACACATAACTGCGGAGAACTAAGGAAAGAAAATGTAGGAGAAAAAGTAACAATAGCAGGTTGGGTTCAAACTGTTAGAAATCTTGGAGGATTAGTCTTTGCTGATATAAGAGACCAATATGGAATTACACAAGTAGTAACATCTGGAGATGAAAAGTTAATTGAAGAAATATCAAAAATACCAGTAGAATCAACAGTTTCTATAACAGGAACAGTAAGAAAAAAAGATGTAGAAAATAAGAATATAGCAACTGGTGAAATTGAAATTGTTATAGAAAAATATGAAATTTTAGGAAAAAGATTAAACTTATTACCATTTGAAATAAATGATGATAAAGAAGTAAAAGAAGACTTAAGACTTCAATATAGATTTTTAGATTTAAGAAATGATAAATTAAAAAATAATATATTGTTAAGAGCAAAAATAATACAATTTATAAGAACTCAAATGATAGGAAAAGGTTTTACAGAAGTTCAAACGCCAATACTAACAAGTTCATCACCAGAAGGGGCAAGAGACTATTTAGTACCAAGTAGAGTTCATCCAGGAAAATTCTATGCACTTCCACAAGCTCCACAACAATTTAAGCAATTACTTATGGTATCAGGAATAGATAGATATTTCCAAATAGCACCATGTTTTAGAGATGAAGATGCAAGGGCAGATAGAGCACCAGGAGAATTTTATCAGCTAGATTTAGAAATGAGTTTTGCAACACAAGAGGATGTTTTTGAAGTAGTTGAAGAAGTTATATATAATGTGTTTAAAGAATTTTCTAGTAAGGAAGTAGATAGTTATCCTTTTGAAAGAATATCATATAAAGAATCAATGCTTAAGTATGGTTCAGATAAACCAGATTTAAGAAATCCATTAGTTATAAAAGATGTAACTGAAGTGTTTTCTAAGATTGAATTTAATGCATTTAAAGGAAAAACAGTAAGAACAATAGTGTTACCAAATGCTAATGAAATATCAAGAAAATTCTTTGATGCAATGTCAGAATTTGCAACATCACCAGATTGTGGTGCAAAAGGGTTAGCATGGATAAAAGTAAATGAGAGCGAAGAATTACAAGGAAGTATAGCAAAATTTATAACAGATGAAGCAAAAAGAGAATTATTAGAAAAAACAGGTGCAACAGTAGGAAATGCTTTATTGTTTGTAGCTGATGAAGAAACAATAGTCTCAGGGATAGCAGGAAAGATAAGAACAGAAGCAGGAGTGAGATTAAATTTAATAGACAAAAATAAATTCAAATTCTGCTGGATAGTGGATTTCCCAATGTATGAATTAGATGACGAGGGAAATGTAGCATTTAGTCATAATCCATTCTCAATGCCACAAGGTGGGTTAGAAGCATTAAATACAAAAAATCCATTAGAAATAAATGCATATCAATATGACTTAGTATGTAATGGAGTAGAGCTATCATCAGGAGCAGTAAGAAACCATGATCCAGAAATAATGGTAAAGGCTTTTGAAATAGCTGGATATGAAAAAAACGTAATATTTAATAAATTTCCAGCATTATTTAATGCATTCCACTATGGAGCACCTCCACATGCAGGTATTGCACCAGGTGTGGATAGAATGATAATGTTAATTGCAGATGAACCAAATATAAGAGAAGTAATTGCATTCCCAATGAATAGTAAGGCACAAGATTTACTTATGGGAGCACCAGGAACTGTTACAGAAAAACAATTAAAAGAAATACACATAAAAATAGATGTAAAAGAAAAACAAAAAGAGGAATAACTATTGCAAAAAATATATTTTTGTAATATAAATAATAAAAACGTAGGGGTCGCAGTCAACTTGCGACCCATATTATGAATTATACAAAAAGATAAATAAGAGCAATATATAATATTGCTGAAGATGGAGGTTATATAATGTTAAAGAAAGTTGCTATTATCACAAATGGTGGAGATTGCCCAGGATTAAATGCTGTTATAAGAGCAATTGTTAAAACTGCAGAAACAAATGGTGTAGAATGCTATGGTTATATAGAAGGATATAAAGGATTATATGAGAATAATTATATAAGATTAGAATCAAGTGGAAGAGCATCAGGATTACTACATAGGGGTGGAACAATAATAGGAGCATCAAATAGTACCAATTTGTTTAATTTAAAGGTTGAAGAAAATGGACAAACTGTATATAAAGATGTATCTGATATATGTGTTGAAAATGTAAAAAAAGCAGGATTTGATTGTATATTTACATTAGGAGGAGATGGAACACAAAAGTCAGCAAGAGATTTTTCAACTAAAGGTTTAAAAATAATAGGAGTACCAAAAACAATAGATAATGATGTTGCACATTGTGAAATGACTTTCGGATATAATACTGCTGTATCAGTTGCAGCAGAAGCGGTAGACAGACTTCATTCAACAGCTGAATCACATCATAGAGTAATGGTGTTAGAAGTAATGGGTAGATATGCTGGATGGATAGCATTAGAATCAGCAATTGCAGGAGGAGCAGATGTAGCACTGATTCCAGAGATTCCATATGATATAAATAGTGTAGTGGATAAGATAAATAGACGAAGGCAAGCTGGAAAAGATTTTAGTATAGTTGTTGTATCAGAAGGTGCAAAATCAAAAGATGGAGATATGGTTGTAAAGAAAACTTTAGATGATGGAAAAGGTTTAGACAATATCAGACTTGGTGGAATAGGTGAACAACTTGCAGAAGAAATAGAATCAAGAACAGGAATGGTTTCAAGAAATACAGTTTTAGGATATGTACAAAGAGGAGGAACTCCAACAGCATATGATAGAGTTTTATCAAGTAAGTATGGGTATAAAGCAATGGAATTAGCACTTGAAGGAAATTTTAATGTTCTAGTAACATTAAAAGATGGAAAGTTAGGTTCAGTCTCATTAGAAGATGTAGTTGGGAACAACAAAGAAATAGGAGCACGTTCAGGAGGAACAGAAACAACAAATATAAAGAGAATTAAAATGGATGATGATTTAATAAAAGTAGCAAGAAACTTAGGCATATGCTTAGGAGATTAAAGGAAGTGAGAATATATGTTAGATTTTAAAGAAGAAATCGCAAAAGCAATTTCAAAAGTAACAAATATAGAGGAAAAACAATTGAAAGAATATATTGAAATACCTCCAAATAGCGATTTGGGTGACTATTCTTTCCCATGTTTTAGATTAGCAAAAGACTTAAGAAAAGCACCACCAGCAATTGCTGAAGATATAAAAGCAAATATGGAAATCGATAATAGAATAATTGAGAGAATGGAAATAGTAGGTGGATATTTAAATATATATATTAATAAAGCAACTTTAGCTGAAAATGTTTTAAAAGAAGTATATGATAAAAAAGAAAAATATGGTTCAAGCAATATTGGAGAAGGTAGAAATGTAGTAATAGACTATTCGGCACCAAACATTGCAAAACCATTCCATATAGGGCATTTGCGTTCAACAGTAATAGGTGGAGCATTATATAAAATATATAATTTTGTAGGATACAACAGTGTAGGAATAAACTACTTAGGAGACTGGGGACTACAATTTGGTAAAGTAATGGCTGGATATGATATGTGGAAGGATGAATATGACTTTGAAAAAAGCGAAATTCAAGCACTTTTAAAAATATATGTAAGATTTAATCAAGAAGAAAAAGATAATCCGGAACTAACAGAAAAAGCAAGAGAATATTTTAAGAGATTAGAAGATGGAAATGAAAAAGAAGTAGAGATGTGGAAATGGATAAGAACTACAAGTTTAGAGAACTATCAAAAAACATATGATTTATTAAACTCAAAATTTGATTCATATAATGGTGAAGCATATTACAATGATAAAATGGAACCAGTTGTAAAAGAATTAGAAGAAAAAGGTTTATTAAAAGAATCAGAAGGTGCAAAAATTGTAGATTTAGAAGAATATGATATGCCACCATGTATAATTATAACATCAGCAGGAACAACAATATATGCAACAAGAGATTTAGCATCATTAAAAGAAAGAATGAAAAAATATGATTTTGCTAAAGCAGTATATGTTGTTGGAAATGAACAAAGATTACATTTTAAACAAGTATTCAAAGTTTTAGAATTAATGGGATATGAAGATTATGCAAAAAATTGTATTCATGTACCATTTGGATTAGTTGTTGACAAAGATGGAGAAAAGATTGGTTCAAGAAAAGGAAATTCAGTAGCACTTGAAGATATACTGAAAGAAGCAATACAAAAAGTAGAAAAAATAATAGAAGAAAAAAATCCAGAACTAGAAGATAAGGCAGAAGTAGCAAGAAAAGTAGGCGTTGGAGCAATTATATTCAATGACTTGGCAAATAGTAGAATAAAAGATGAAATTTTTGATTGGGATATGCTTTTAAACTTCCAAGGAGAAACTGGACCATACATACAATACATATATGTAAGAACCAATAGTGTATTAGAAAAAGCTGGATATATGCCAGAAATAAATAAAGTGGATTTTAGCAAATTGCAAGAAAAACAAGCAGTAGAAACAATAAAATTGTTATATAGATTTAATGAATTTGTAGAAAGTGCTGCACAAAAAAATGAACCTTCAATAGTATCAAGATATTTAATTGATGTAGCACAAAGTTTTAGTGGCTTTTATAATGAACATAAAATAATTACAGAAGATAAAGCAGTGCAAGATGCAAGATTAGCTCTTACATATGCAGTAGGGAATGTACTAAAAACAGGTGTAACACTATTAGGTATGGAAATGCCTAATAAGATGTAAGCTATTTTAAGTAAAAAAATAAGGAGGTATTTTTATGAAAGCAATTGAACTTAACCATCCACTAGTAGAACACAAATTAGCAATATTAAGAGACAAAAAAACAGGAACAAAGGAATTTAGAGAGATAATCTCAGAATTAGGAGAGATGCTTTGCTATGAAGCAATGAAAGATGCAAAAACATACGAAGTAGAAATTGAAACTCCAATGGAGAAGATGAAGGCAAAAAAAATTAATGAAGATAATTATGCATTTGTACCAATTTTAAGAGCAGGAACAGGAATGCTTGATGGTATTATAAATGTAGTACCAAATGCAAAGATTGGACATATTGGAATGTATAGAGATGAAGAAACTTTCAAACCAAATGTATATTTTTTCAAAGTTCCAAAAGATATTGAAAAAAGAGAAGTTTTGATATTAGATCCAATGCTTGCAACAGGTGGATCAGGATTAGATGCAATTGAACTTTTAAAAGAAAAAGGAGTAACAAACTTAAAATTTTTATGTATAATAGCAGCACCAGAAGGAATCAAAATGATAGAAGAAAAACACCCAGATGTACAAATTTATTGTGCAAAAATAGATAGACAGTTAAACGAAAAGGCATACATTATGCCAGGATTAGGAGATGCAGGAGACCGTATCTTTGGAACTAAATAATTTGAACTTTAAAATCCGCTCCATCTTGCTGGAGATTAAACTTTTTAAAAATCCTCATAATTCGGTTTTTAAAAAGTTAATCTCCACGTGGAGCTACATATTTTATAAGTTAAACAATTAGCCATAAAATTTTGAAGGCGATGGGGTTACTGGAATGGAGATAGAAGGTTTTAATAGATTTTATGTCTAATTGTTTAATATAAATGGAAAATAAAGGAGATGAAATATGTTAGAACTTGAAGATAATAAACATGAGTTAGCGGAGTTAAAACAAAAAATTGATAACTTAGGTGATTCACTTTGACATTTCTGGTTTGTCAGAAAAAATAAAAGAATTAGAGAAACAAGTCTCAGCAGAAGGATTTTGGGATAACCAAGAAACTTCAAGTAAAGTGCTTACAGAACTAAAGAGAATGCAAAATAAAGTAGAAAAGTTTAATAATATAAAAATTGAACTGAAAAACTTAGAGGAATTAAATGAATTGCTATTACTTGAAGAAGATGTTGAAATGGGAAAGGCATTGTTAAAGGCTACAGAAACATTAAAAGAGAAAATAGGAAAGATAGAATTAGAAACTTTACTATCTGGAAAATATGATAGAAATAATGCAATTGTAACTCTTCATCCTGGAGCAGGAGGAACAGAATCACAAGATTGGGCAGAGATGCTTTATCGAATGTATGCCAGATGGGGAACATCAAATAGTTTTGAAATACAAGAAGTTGATTACTTAGAAGGAGAAGAAGCAGGAATAAAAAGTGTAACATTTCTAGTTAAAGGAGAGAATGCATATGGATATTTAAAAGGCGAAATGGGAGTACATAGATTAGTTAGGATATCTCCTTTTGACGCAGGTGGTAGACGTCATACTTCATTTGCATCAGTAGAAGTATTACCAGAAATTACAGAAGATATAAAATTAGATATAAATCCAGATGATATAAAAATGGATGTTTATAGAGCTTCAGGAGCAGGAGGACAGAAGGTAAATAAGACATCATCAGCTGTTAGATTAACGCATATACCTACAAATATAGTTGTAGCATGTCAAACAGAAAGGTCTCAAGTCCAAAATAGAGAAACTGCAATGACGATGCTTAAGTCTAAATTATTAGAGATGAAAGAAAAAGAACATAAAGATAAGATTGAGGATTTAAAAGGTGTTCATAGAGAAATTGCTTGGGGAAGTCAGATACGTTCATATGTATTTTGTCCATATACTTTAGTTAAAGACCATAGAACAAACTGTGAAACAGGAAATGTAGAAGCTGTAATGAATGGAGAAATAAATGAATTTATAAATGCATATCTAAAGCATAATATTAATAACTAATGTGGCTGTTTTCATAAAATTTAGAAAAACTATTAACAAATTCGAAAAAATTGTGTATAATATATGGACGGATATAACGTTTAGACTTAAATGTTATTGGTATTTTATTATAAAAAGAGGTTCCGTAATGGAAATAATTGTACAAAAATTTGGAGGGAGTTCTGTAGCAAACACAGAAAAGTTAAAAAGAGTTTGCACACATATTACAAAAGAGGTAAAAGAAGGAAAGAAAGTAGTTGCAGTTGTATCAGCTCAGGGAAAAACAACAGATAAACTTATTGAAGAAGAGATGGAAATTACAAAAAAACCATCCAAAAGAGAACATGATGTTTTAGTGTCAGTAGGAGAACAAATTACAATTGCTAAATTAAGTATGTTACTTAAAGAATTGGGTTATGATAGCATATCATATTTAGGATGGCAAGTTCCAATAATTACAGATTCTAATTTTGGAGATGCTAACATAAAAAAGGTACGGAAAAGAGAAAATTTTAAAATCATTAGCTGAAAATAAAATTGTTGTAGTTGCGGGTTTTCAAGGATTAGATGAAAATTACAATATTACAACTTTAGGGAGAGGCGGTTCAGATACAACAGCAATTGCAATAGCATCAAAATTAAATGCAAGTAAATGTGAGATATTTACAGATGTAGATGGAGTATATGAAACTGATCCAAATTTAGATAAGAATGCAAAGAAGTATAAAAAAATATCTTATGACAAAATGATAGAAATGGCAAATAATGGAGCTAAAGTATTACATAATAAATGTGTGAAGTTAGCTAAAGAATATAATGTTCCAATAACAGTAAAATCTACTTTTTTAGAGGAAAGTGAAGGAACAATAGTATGTGATGATTCTATTCATAAAGTTTGCAAAACTTTAAATAGGATTAATCAAATAACTGATACTCAAAAAGTAAACTAAAAATTTGACATATAGAAAAGTCATAGCAAATATTAATATTTGCTATGTTTTTTTATAATTAAATATACATGGATACAATTACATTAAAAATATTGACAAATTGTTGCAAACAATATACAATATACTTGGAAAAAAATTGAGAGGAATGATGTGAGATGAGAAGAAGTAAAGGACCACTAATTGCTGTAATAGTAATAATTGTAATTTTGGTATTAGTAGTTGGAGGATTGCTACTTTATAAATTTGTATTTAATAAAGATAACAAAAAACCTAATAATCCAACAATAGTTGAACAACCACCAGTAGAGGAAGAACCTACTGTAAATGTGGGAGATTATATAGAATATACTCCTGACAAAGCATCAAATTATGTTGTATCAGGTACAAATTCAGGTGTTGCTAATAACTCTACAGATGGAATAAAACAAGAAAATTTGGAATGGAGAGTTCTAAATGTAAATGAAGATGGAACAATAGACATTATAAGTGAAGAACCAATAAATGAAGAAATTTATTTAGGTGGGGCGTTAGGCTATAATAATGGAGTATACTTACTAAATGATATATGTAAAACACTATATTCAAATAAATCTTTAGGAGCAGTAGCAAGAAGTATAACATTAGAAGATATAGAAAAACAAATGACAGAAGATGGTTTAACTGCAAGAGATGAATATGAATATGATGATATTGCTTATGGAGATTCAAAAACATTTAAGAATGTATATATTCCTGAAATATATACAAAGAATACAAATCAAGATGAAGAATCAACAGATTATTATTCAGAACCTACAACAACTACATATGTTCCACAAAGTGAGATATCAGCAAAAAATACATTTTATAACCTAGAAGAAGTAGACGATTCTTATTTTGAAAATGAGGATTTTTATGAGTTAATATTTAAAACAAAGACAGGATATTGGTTAGGAACACGCTGTATAGATTGTTCTTCAGAACATATATTATTTGGATTACGTTCTATATCTGAAGATACAATTTCTGGAAGTGCACTTTGTAATTCAAACAACCAAAGTGGTTCAAGCAGAAATCATATAAGACCAGTAGTTACATTAGGAAAAGATGTTGAAATTTCAGTAGAAGGCGGAACTAAAGAAAATCCTAAAACATTAAGCAAAGCAGGAACATCACAAGATGATGATAATGATGAATTGAAAACTGATGCAGACAAAGAATTAATATATGATGCTGAATATACATATGAAAATTTAGAAGGAAAAGAATACACAACTTCTTCAACACAAAAAACATATTCATTAGAGGATATAAAAGTTCCAGTAATTAATATAAATTCATCATATGCAACTAAAGCTAATAATGAAATAAAAGAAGTATTCAATAAATTAGCTAAACAATTTAAAGATGAGTTAGAAGGTTCACAAACTTCTTATGGAATTGCATCATATGAGTATTATATAGATACTAATATTTTATCTGTAAAAATAGAAATAGAAAAAGGTAGTACATCAACACCTGTATATGAATATTATACATATAACTTTAATTTAGAAGATGGAAGCGAATTATCTTATGAAGAAGCATATGAATTTGCTGGATTTACTTCTAGTAATATCGATTCAAAAGTTGAAAGTGCAATAAAGAAGACTTTAGAAGAAAAAATGGAAGAATTTGAGCAATTGACAAACAATAGTAATAATGTAGATTTTGATACATATAATAAAGCAAGTATACAAAATTACAGAGATTCAGTTAGTGACGATAATATAAAATATTTTATAAATGAAGATGAGAAGTTAAATGTAGTAGTAGATTTAGAAATTCCAGCAGATAGAGGGACATTTGCTGTAGTTATAACAATTGAATAAAATATATTAAATAGGACTTCATTTTGAAGTTCTATTTTGCTAAAAATATATTTACAAAATGAAGAAAGTGTGGTAAAAATATTATTGTGAAACAACAAGGTTCTGGGGAACCACACCCACAAGCTTTGCTTGTGAGGTGGGTCAGGTTCTTATAATAATTAAGAAGAAAAGAGGTTTGAAATTTTGAAAATTAAAGATGTAAAAGAATTAGAAAAATATGCTAACAAGGTAAGACAAGGCATTATAGAGTCTGTGTATAATGCAAAATCAGGTCATCCAGGAGGCTCATTATCAATAGCAGACATTTTAACAGTATTGTACTTTAACCAAATGAATATTGATGAAAATAATCCAAAAGCAAAAGGAAGAGACAGATTAGTTTTATCTAAAGGTCATACTGCCCCAGCTTTATATAGTGTATTAGCGTTAAAAGGTTTTTTTGACATAGATGAAATTAAATCTCTTAGACATATAGAAAGTAGATTGCAAGGGCATCCAGATATGAAGAAAGTACCCGGAGTAGATGCATCAACAGGTTCACTAGGACAGGGATTGTCAATTGCAAATGGAATGGCAATTGCATCTAAATTAAACAGTGAAGGTGTAAGAGTATATTGCATTTGCGGAGATGGAGAAATTGAAGAAGGTCAAATTTGGGAAGCTGCAATGACAGCAGCACATTATAAATTAGATAATTTATGTGTAGTTGTAGATAACAATAATTTACAGATAGATGGAAAAATAAATGAAGTTATGAATGTATATCCAATAGATGAAAAATTCAAAAGCTTTGGATTTGAAACAATAAATGTAGATGGACATAATATTGAAGGATTAATAGCAGCATTTGAAGAGGCAAAGAAGGTTAAAGGAAAACCAACAGCAATTATTGCTAATACTATAAAAGGAAAAGGTGTGTCATTCATGGAAAATATGGCAGGATGGCATGGGAAAGCGCCAAATCACGAAGAATATGAATTAGCTATGAAAGAATTAGGAGGTGCTAAATAATGAATTTAGATATAAAAAAGGCCACAAGACAAAGCTATGGAGAAAAATTAGCAGAATTAGGAAGAAAAAATAAAGAAGTAGTTGTACTAGATGCAGATTTATCAAGTGCGACAAAAACATCAATATTTGCAAAGGAATTCCCAGATAGATTTTTTAATATAGGAATTGCAGAGCAGGACATGGTGGGAACAGCTGCAGGAATGTCTACTTTTAATAAAATTCCTTATGTAAGTACTTTTGCAATGTTTGCTTGCCGGAAGAGCCTATGACCAAATAAGAAATAGTATATGTTACCCAAATTTAAATGTAAAAATATGTGCAACTCATAGTGGAATAACTGTTGGAGAGGATGGAGCAACACATCAAATGCTAGAAGATATAAGCTTAATGAGAGGATTGCCAAATATGACAGTCATATCAACTTCAGATGATACACAGACAAAATGGGCAGTAGAAGAAATTTCAAAAATAAATGGTCCAGTATATTTAAGATTATGTAGATTAGATAGTCCTTTGATATATGAACAGACGAAAAAGTTTGAAATTGGAAAGGCAGAGCAAATTGGAGAAGGAACAGCTGCTACAGTATTTGCAACAGGAGTAATGGTTGCAGAAGCAGTAAAAGCAAAACAAGAATTAGCAAAACAAGGAATAGATATAAGAGTAGTAGATGTTCATACAATTAAACCAATAGATAGAGATATAATAATTAAGTGTGCAAAAGAAACAGAAAAATTGATATCAATAGAAGACCATAGTATAATAGGAGGATTAGGAACAGCAATATCTGAAGTTTTAATAGAAGAATATCCTAAACAAATAATAAAAATGGGAATTAAAGATGAATTTGGAAGATCAGGAAAAGCTACAGAATTGTTGGAATATTATGGATTAACAGCAGAAAAAATAATAGAACAAATAAAAAAATAATTGTTCTATAAAGGAGAAAAATATGATAACTGAAAAACTGAAAACAAAGAGACAGGGAATTACATTAATAGCACTTGTTATAACAATTACTATACTACTTATACTTGCAGGGCTAACAGTTACTTTTGTAGTAGATGACAAAGTAGTAGAAAAAGCAGAAAATTATACACAAGCTATAAATAATCAAGTTGAGGAACAGGAAAGTTTATCTAATATGGTAAGAAATTTATACAGGTAATAGAAGATATGAAAAACTAAATATTACAAGAATATTACATTAACATTACAAAAACGAAAAAATGCAAAATTTTGTTGCATTTTTTCGTTTTTATTATTATAATTAAGAAGTAAATCTGAAAAAATGAGGGAAAATAATGATAGAGTTTAAGAACGTATCAAAAACATATAGTACAGGAACAGAAGCTGTACATGGTGCAAATTTCATAATTGAAAAAGGTGATTTTGCTTTCTTAGTAGGGCAATCAGGTTCTGGAAAATCTACTTTAATTAAATTAATATTGAAAGAAGAAGAACCATCAGAAGGAACCATAATTATAAATGGTAAAGATACTACTTTCCTAAAAGCTTCTAGAGTTCCTTATTTAAGAAGAAGTATGGGGGTTGTTTTTCAAGACTTTAGACTTTTACCAGATAAAACTGTTTATGATAATGTTGCATTTGCTATGAATATTGTAAAAGCATCACCAAAACATATTAGAAGACAAGTTCCTATGGTATTATCTTTAGTAGGATTAAGTAATAAAGCAAAAGTATATCCGGAAGAACTATCAGGAGGAGAGCAACAAAGAGTAGCTTTAGCTAGAGCTTTAGTTAATAATCCATCAATGATAATTGCAGACGAGCCTACAGGAAACTTAGATCCAGAAACAGCATGGGAGATAATGACCTTATTAAATGAAATTAATATGAGAGGAACGACAGTAGTAATTGCAACACATGCAAAAGATATAGTAGATGCAATGAAGAAAAGAGTTATTGAAATAGATAAAGGTATTATAGTTAGAGATGATAAAAAAGGTGGTTATAACAAGTGAGATATAATGTAATAGGATATTTTATTAGTGAAGGTTTTAGAAATGTATTCAAAAATAAAAAATCTACTTTTTCATGCTTAGGGGTAATGTGTGCAACAATGCTGTTATTTGGATTGTTTTTTGCAATAGGAAGAAACATTACGCATATGGTAGAAGGAATTGAAGATTCACAAGCAATAAGAGTTTTTGCTAATATCGATACATCACAAGAAGATCTTGAAAGAATGAAAAATGAAATAGAAAGTATAGAAGGTGTTGTTCCAGGAATAAAACTAGTTACTCCAGAAGAAGCCTATAATGAAATGAAAGAAAGATTAGCAGATAAAGCATATACTATGGATATATATGAACCAACAATATTTTCTTATTCATATATAGTTACTCTTTCGGACTTAAATTTAAATGATAGTATTCAAGAACAAATATATGAATTAGATAACATAAAAAGAATATCAAGTAGTAATGATACAATTAGAGCCCTTTCAGTAATAGGAAAGTGGATAAGAATTATAACAGGAATATTATTAGCAATACTAATAGTAATATCAATATTTATTATCTCAAACACAATAAAATTAACAGTACATGCAAGAAGAAAAGAAATTTCAATTATGAAATATGTTGGAGCAACAAATAGTTTTGTAAGAACTCCATTTGTAATAGAGGGTATATTAATTGGAATAATGTCAAGCTTTTTGTCTGTAGTATTAGTTGGAGGAATATACAATTGGTGTGCAAATAAAATGAGACTTTCAGAAACTATACAAAATATAAATGTAGACATATTAAGCTTCAATGAATTATTTACACAAATTATAATAGTATATGTAATTTTAGGCGTTGGAATAGGAATTATAGGAAGTACAATTTCAATGAGAAAATACTTAGACGTTTAAAATAGAAAGGAAAGAATATTGAAAAAAGTTTGTTTGACTGTAATTATAGCTTTGCTTTGTATTAGTGCTTATGGTACAGTTCAAGCAGTTACATCATCAGATTTAGAAGATAGAAGAAGAGAATTACAAGAACAGATAGCACAGTCTGGATTAGAAATTGAAAATATACAAATAGAATTAACAGAAGCACTAGAAAAAATGAATAATCTTGACAAGCAAATTTATGATTACGAAGAAAGTATAGATAAAATAGATAAAGAATTACAGGAAATAGAAAAAAATATTAAAACTAAAGAGAAAGAAATAACAATATTGCAAATGGACTATGAAAGGGTTAAAGAGGCTTTTGCAGATAGAATAGTCTATTTGTATGAAACAAATGATACTAGATATTTAGATGTTTTGCTTAGTTCAAAATCAATCGTAGAGTTCATTTCAAATTATTATTTAATAGGAGAGATGTTAGAGTATGATTCTAATCTGATTGAGAAATTAGATAATAATAAAGAAGCACTTGAAGTTGCAAAACAAGATTTAGAAAAAACAAAGAAAGAACTAGAAGAAAGAAAAACAGAAAAGCAAAGGATAGCAATTACTCTGGAAAATTCTAAAATTGTAAAAAACAGCTATGTCAATAGTTTAACAGAGCAAGAAAAAGCAACAAAAGAAAAAATAGAAACGTATCAAGAAGAATTAGATTTAATTAATCTTGAAATGCTGTTATCTTCAATGGAAAATAATGACTCTATTTATGTAGGAGGAATTTTTCTGTGGCCGACACCTGGATATTATACAATAACTTCTCCATTTGGAATGAGATTACATCCTATATTAAAAACATATAGGGTTCATACAGGAATGGATATTGGGGCTCCTATGGGAACATATATTTTAGCTGCAAATAGTGGAGTGGTAAGTAAGGCGACATATTCTGTGTCATATGGAAATTTAGTTATGATAAATCATGGAAATGGAATATCAACGGCATATGCACATGGTTCCGAAATACTAGTTGAAGAAGGACAAGAAGTAAAACGTGGAGATATCATAATGAAAGTTGGCTCAACAGGATGGTCAACTGGTCCACACTTGCATTTTGAAATTATAGTAAATGGAACTAAGATTGATCCATACCCATATGTAACCAAAACAGCAAGTCAGCTTTCTGAAGATGAACAAATGAAAGTACAAAATAAAGTAAATACAACTGAATAAAATATAACAATAATCATAAGAAATTTGTAAGAAACAAAAAGGAGAAAAAATATGGTAAAAGAACTTGGAAAAATTGTATTAATGATTTTTTTGGCAACAATAATGATATTTTCATTAAATGTAGTAGTAGTATCAGCAGTTACAGAAAACGATATTAAAAATAAAGGTGATGAAATTAACAAAACAAAAGAAAAACTAGATGGTGTAGAAGAAGAATTAAAGGGAACATTAAAGCAAATTGACAAACTAAAATCAGATATACTATCTTATGAAAATGATATAGAAGGTTTAGACAATCAAATAGCAGGGCTAGAAACAAAAATTGGAGAAGCAGAAGTTAACTTAAAAGAAGCAGAAGAAAAATATGAGGCACAAAAAGCTAACTTTGCAGAAAGATTAGTTGCAATATATGAAGCAGGAGAAACTACATATTTAGATGTATTGTTATCATCACAAAATATAGTAGATTTTATTACTAATTATTATTTAGTAGAAGATATGGCAGAGTGTGATAACAATATGTTAGAGTTGATGGAAAAAAATAGAATTGAAATAGAAACAGCAAAACAAGTGCTAGAAGAAAATAAACAAAATATAGAAAGTTTAAAAGCAAGTAAGGAGAAAACAGTTGCAGCATTAGAAAATTCAAAAGTTACACAACAAAACTATGCTAACCAATTAACAGAAGAAGAAAAAGAATTGCAAGAAGAAATAAAAAAATTGGAAGCTGAACAACAACAAATGCAAGCAGAGCTTGATGCTGCATCAAAAAAATATGAAGATGAGATAGCAAATTTAGGAGGTTCAGGAACATTACAAAGACCATTAAAACCAGGAGTAGGAGTAGTAACATGTAATATGTATTATAGTAGTGGAAAATACCATGGTGCGATGGACATAGGTGTTGCAGAAGGAACAAAGGTATATGCAGCAGAGGAAGGAATTGTTTTACATGCAGGTTGGAATACTACAGGATATGGATATTTAACAGTTATACAACATGCAAACGGACTTAGAACATATTATGGTCATGGAAATGGTACAATGTATGTTGAAGAAGGGCAAAAAGTTGAAAGAGGACAATTAATAATGCTTAGTGGTAATACAGGAAATTCTTCAGGGCCACACTTACATTTTGAAGTAAGAGTTTCTCCATATAGATGGGTATATGGTGGAGGAGCAGGGGATTGCAGAAGAGACCCAAGAAATTATCTATAATTTAATTAATTATAGGAGTAATAAAATACATAGCTTTAGATTATTATTTGAATCTGACGACATATTTTTAACAGTCGTCAGAATTTCATATTTATATATTTTTTTAATATAATAGTCATATAAGGAGGCAATAATGGATTCAGAAAGAAAAAATATAGTGTATAAATCAATAATGTTAGTGTTGATTACAGCAATGCTTACTTTTATGCTAACTACAATAGGAATTTACAATTATTTTACAAAAACAGATAAAGGTGTAAAACATATATTAGATGTTATTATACAAGATGAGAATGAAATAGTGGCAAAAGAAGAAGCTGGTAATACTATAGATACTGTAGATTTGCAAACAAAGTTAAGCATAATAAAAGCATATCTAAACAATAAGTACATTGGAGAATTAAATGAAGAAGATATGATACAATCAGCAATAAAAGGTTACGTAAAAGGCCTTGGAGACGACTATACTGAATATCTAACAAAAAGTGAATATGAAGAGTTATTAGTAAATGTAACAGGAGATTTTGTAGGAATTGGAATTTACATGACAAAAGATAATAATGGAAATGTAATTGTAATAGCACCTATAGAAGATTCACCAGCAGAAGAAGCAGGCTTACAAACAGGCGATATAATAACAAAAGTAAACGGGGAAGAATGCTATGACATAGATTTGGATGTCGTATCTAATAAAATCAAGGGAGAAGAAGGTACGAAAGTAAAACTAGAGCTTGTAAGAGATGGTGAAATATTAGAAAAGGAAGTAGAAAGAAGACATGTAGTAATAAAAGATAGTAAAGCAGAAGTGTTAGAGGGAAATATTGGATATATACAATTAATTACATTTGATGAAAACAGTGCAGCAAATGTAGAAAAATATTTAGATGAATTTGAAGCGAAAGGTATAAATAAAGTTATTCTAGATTTAAGAGATAATACAGGAGGAATAGTGACAGAAGCAATATCATTATGTGAATTATTTGTAAAAAAAGATGATATAATAATGAAATCATATGATAAGGCAAAAATAGAAACAGTAGTAAAATCAAAAAATCAGAATCCAAGAGATGTAAAACTTATATTATTAGTAAATGAGATGTCTGCAAGTGCTTCAGAGATTACTACAGGGGCATTAAAAGATAACAAAGTAGCAACTGTAATTGGAACAACTACTTATGGAAAGGGAGTAATGCAAGAAATAATGCCAATCTTTAATAAGACAGCAGGACTAAAATTAACTACTGAAGAATTTCTTACTCCAAATGGTAACAAAATACACAAAATAGGTATAGAACCAGATATAGAAGTAAAAGATAATCCAGAAACAGAAGAAGATGAACAATTAGAGAGAGCAATACAGGAATTAAATTCATAAATCAAGGAAACACCTTATAAGAAAGGGTAAAATTATGAAAAATAAAGAAAGAAAAATAAATAGTAAAATTAGAATTAATATATTAGCAATAGTTTTAATCATTTTATTTTGTTTTCTAATATCTCCAAAAACACTTCAGAATGACACTTTTTATACAATTAAAATTGGAGAATATATTACAGAAAATGGTGTTACGATGCAAGAACCATTTTCTTGGCATGAAAATTTAGAATATACATTTCCACACTGGGCGTATGATGTAATGATATATAAAATATTTACAGTAGGAGGTATGACAGGAATTTATATATCAACAATAATTTTAGCTGCAATATTTGGAATAACAATGTACTATGTTAATGTAAAACTAAATAAAAATAGACCATTATCACTAATATTAACAATAACATTATTGTATTTAATGAGAAATTATATTGCAGCAAGAGCTCAGTTAGTTACATTCATATTATTTTTATTAACAATATATTTTATAGAGAAATTCCTAGAAAATGGAAAATTAAGATATGCAATAGGACTTATAATAATACCTGTACTAATTGCTAATTTTCATACAGCAACGTTTTATTTCTATTTTGTACTATATCTACCATATATTGGAGAATATATGATGTATATTTTAACTCAATGGGATATAATAATGATTTCTCATAATATAAAGAGATTAAAGAAAAAGAATAAGGACAATAAAGAAGAAATAAATAAGAAAATAGAAAAATTAGAAGCTAAAAAAGAGAAAAGAGCAAAAATAAAACAAGCTAAAAAGGACAACCCATATAAAATAAAAATTGATAATAAGAAGAATGTCAAATTCTTAATAATTATAATGATAATTTGTTTATTCACAGGATTTTTAACACCACTAGGAACAACACCATATACTTACCTTCCAAAAACAATGCAAGGAATAAGTATGAAAAATATATCTGAACATTTACCATTAGTATTAATAAATAATATAGATATGATATGTGTATTAATATTTGTAATAGGGTTATTAATGTTTACAGATACGAAAATTAGAATGTGTGATTTATTTATGCTAGGAGGATTGTTGTATTTAACATTTTCATCACAGAGGCAATCTTCAATGTTTGTTTTAGCAGGAGTGATAATATTTAATAGAATGCTTACTTCAATGATACAAAAATATTCTCCTGACATGTTACCAAAACTAGAGAAATATATAACAAATATACTAGGAATTATAATTGTAACTTGTATAGTTTCTATAATAGGGTTACATTTCTATAAAAAGACCGTAGATAATCAATATATTAATGAAAAGACATACCCAGTAAAAGCATCGACATGGATAAAAGAAAATCTAAATTTAAATGAAATACGATTATATAATGCATATAATTATGGAAGTTACCTAATATATGAAGATATTCCAGTATTTATAGATTCTAGATGTGACTTATATATGCCAGAATTTAATGAAGGTATAAATGTATTTTATGATTTCTTAAGGATAGATTCTATAGGATTTTCAAATATGGAAGCAAAGATGGACGATTACAATTTTACACATTATTTAATAAAAAGAAATAGTAAATTAGAAGTTTATTTTAGAGCAAAAGGAGCAAATTATTACAGAATGATATATCCACTAGGAGAAGTAGAAGATAATGCATTTTGCATTTATGAAAGGATTTTACCGTGAAAAAGAATATAATATTAATAATAAGTATAGTTCTAGTAGATCAAATAATTAAATTATTAGCAATTAAATATTTAGCACAATTAAATAGTGTAACATTAATTAATGGAGTTTTAAGTTTAACATATTTAGAAAACAAAGGTGCAGCTTTTGGATTATGGAATAGCAGATGGCTATTAGTTGGGGTAAATATAGTAATAATATTTGTAGTTATAAAACTATTACGAAATAAAACATATGAATTTACTAAGACAATGAAAACAGCATATTCCTTAATTTTAGCAGGAGGAATAACTAACTTAATAGATAGATTATTTAGAGGTTTTGTTGTTGATTATATTGACATAAATGAATTATTTTATTATCCAGTATTTAATTTAGCAGATATATGCATAATAGTAGGAATTTTAGTAGTAATAGTAACAATTGTAATAAAAACACTTCAAAAACAGGAGCAAAATTATGAAGCAATACAAAATAGAAAAGGTAAATAGAATTGATAAAGAAATAGCTTCTTTAGATAATGATTTGTCAAGAGAAGCTATACAAAGAATGATTAAAGAAGGACTTATATTAGTAAATGGAAAAGAAGTTAAATCTTCATATAAGACTAATATTGGAGATATTATAACAATAGAGGATATAAAACCAAAAGAGACTGGATTAAAAGCACAGGATATACCAATAGATATAGTATATGAAGATGGAGATATTTTAATAGTAAACAAGAGAAAAGGAATGGTAGTACATCCAGGACATGGAAATCCAGATGGAACACTTGTTAACGCAGTTATAGCACATTGTATGGGAAATCTTTCAACAGTAGGGGGAAAAACTAGATTGCGGAATAGTACATAGGATAGATAAAGATACTTCTGGCCTAGTAATAATTGCTAAAAATGATGTATCACATATAAATATAAGCAATCAAATACAAAACAGAAGTGTAAAGAAAACATATATGGCATTAGTAAGAGGTGTAATAAAAGAAAATGAAGCAACAATAAATATGCCTATAGGAAGAAGCTCAAAAGATAGGATAAAAATGGCAGTTACAAAAACTGGAAAAGAAGCGATAACACATGTAAAAGTTTTAAAGAGATTTGAAGGATACACATTAGTTCAAGTGATTATTGAAACAGGAAGAACTCATCAAATAAGGGTTCATTTGGCAGAAATAGGATACCCAATAGTGGGTGATTTTGTATATTCTAATGGAAAAAATCCTTTTGGAGTAGAAGGGCAAATGCTTCATGCAAAGAAACTTGAATTCAAACATCCAAAAACAGGTCAAAATGTAAATTTTGAAGCACCACTACCAAGATACTTTATGGATATTTTGGAACAATTAGAAAGGAAAATTTAATGGAAGAAAGATTACAGAAATTCTTAGCAGAGTCTGGTATTGCATCAAGGAGAAAGTGCGAGGAATATATATTACAAGGAAAAGTAAAAGTAAATGGAGAAGTAATAACGACTTTGGGAACAAAAGTAAATCCAGAAAAAGATAAAATAGAATATAATGGGAAAATCGTAAAAAAGAGTAAGAAAGAATATACATATATACTTTTAAATAAACCAATTGATTATGTAACAACTTCAAAAGACCAATTTGGCAGACAAACCGTTTTGGATTTACTAAAAATAAATAAAAGATTGGTACCAGTAGGAAGACTGGATATGTACACGTCAGGAGCATTAATATTGACTGATGATGGGGATTTTGTATATAAAGTGACACATCCAAAACATGAGATAACAAAGACATATACTGTTACACTAAAAGGTGAAGCAACTAATGAAGATGTAGAAAAGCTATCAAAAGGAGTAGATATAGGAGGTTTTGTCACAAGCAAAGCAAAAGTTAAAATACTAAAAGTAGATAAAGAGCAAAACAAGTCAAGATTAGAAATAACAATACATGAAGGAAAAAATAGACAGGTGCGTAGAATGTGCGAAAGTATAGGAAAAAGGGTTTTAGCATTACATAGAAGTAAGATAGGAAATATAGGGGTAAAAGATATAAAAATAGGTACCTGGCGATATTTAACTAAAAAAGAGGTTGACGAATTAATAAATTGTTGATAAAATATATAAGATAAGCTGAAAATATTTTTAGGCTTCAATCCAGTAAGGAGGAATATATATGGTAGAAGATGAAGAAATCAAAACTACAGTGTCTCCATTTGCAATGCGAGAAGGAGAAATAAAAACATTTGATGGAAGAGATGGATATGTTTCAATAAATCAGATTATAAATAAGATAAATATAGGTCATATAACAGATATACATTTTAGTATTTTAGAGTTAGTAAATGAATTTGAGTTTATAACTTCAAGACAGTTATATCAAATATTAGAGACAAAAGGAATAGAAGTGAAATCTCAAGATAAATTAAATAATAAATTAGAACAATTAATAAAAACCAAAATTCTTACAAGATATTATTTTACAGCAGAAGCTGGAAAAGGAATATATCGAGTATATTGTTTAGAAAAAATGGGAAAATACCTATTAAATTCAAGAGGAATAGAATGCAAATGGCAACCTACAGATAATACAAAGCCTGTAGCAATGATAAAGAAAAGATTAGCAGGAAACCAAGTAATCATATCATACTTAAGAAAAGTAAAAGCATTTGATGGATACAAGATAAAACCAGTTATTAATGCAAAACAAAATGGAAAGACATTTAAATTGCATGCATGTGTAAAGGTATCTAAAAATGGAAAGTCTGCAGAGCTAATATTTGAAGCTGTGAGAAGAGAAGAAGATTGGGAAAGAAAACTAGTAGACAGAATGAAATTATTAAAAGATTTCTATGAGAATTTTGTACAATTTGATTCTGGATTTGCAAATAAACCACAATTAGTTTTATTATGCGAAGATGGTAAACATGCTGTGGAAGCATTTAAAACAATAGTATTAAACCAATTGGAAATAGCAAATACAAAGATATGTATTACAACAGATTTAAAGCAAAATGCATCAAACTTAAGTAATTCGCTAAGTGAATTTGTAATAGATGAAGCAACAGGGAAATATAAAATGCAAGAAGTTAATTTGAAAATATTAGAATAACAAAAGAACGACAGAGATGTCGTTCTTTTGTTATTGAACTAAAAAAGAAAACATTATTAATTAAAAAATCTCCTCTAAAATAGAGGAGAGATATAATATCTTATTTTATTTGTTATTGTTATTTAAGTTTACACTGATTGCATCTTCGTTATCAAAGAAGTAAGAAGAATCAGTAGAATCTGTTTGAATTGGATCAACTTCTTCATCACCAGAGGTATCGAAATTTACATTTTTTGGATTAAATCTATTTGATTTAACTTTTTTTGTATCTTCTTCTATAATACCATAATTGAATTTATCAAATTTATAAGTTTTACTCTTATGAGGTTCTTTATATTTACTTTCTAAGAAATCTACAGCTCCATAGTTAACAAGATTTTTACCTTTTTTATCTTTAACTTTGTAAATACAGTTTTTGAATTTTAAACCTTGGATTTTTGCTACTTTCATTGTGTCTTTCCAATCCCATTTTACTCCACCTAAAGAATCTGTGTAAACTCCATCTTTCATATTGTATGAAGGCGAAATAGTCCATTCTCTTCTTTGACAGAATTCTCTTTCCCACCAAGAGTATTCATCAGGTAAACAGTTACCAAAAGAAAGTTTACTTGGACAGTTATTTGATAATGCTTGAAATAATGCACCATGTTCTCCACCAAGACTCGCTAAGCTAGGAACTGCAAATATTGTACCAACCTTAAATTTTCTAAACATTGTGAAGATATCTGTAAGTAGAGGAGTAGCATATTTATCAAATTCATCTACATATAAGAAATATGGTGTTCTAGTTTTTTCATTTCCAGGACGTCCTTCAACAAAACACATAAATAAACTTAAGAAGAAACGACCAAATCCTGAGTGAGGAGTTCCACCTATATCAGCAAGTCTAGTACAAGCAAAAACTACTTCACCATCAGCTAAGACTTTATTAAAGTCTAAATTATTTTGTCTTTTACAAATAATGTCTCTAACTGATGCTGCTCTTAATAATTCTTCAAGCTGAGCTGTTGCAAAGTGTGTATATCTTTGCATATCTTGTCTGCCTGTAGAACTTTTATAAAAATGTTGTTCAAAATAAGCAATTTGAAATTCATATTGTTTTGCTAAATCTGGTTCAGTTTTTAAATCTTCACATAATTCTTCAACTAAATCAAAATTTGTTAAGCAATGTAATAAATCTTCTAGTGTTGGTAAATCTCCATTGTGACGTCTTGGATACATTTCACCTAAGAAGATACATATATTTTGTAGAGCTTGATATGCTAAATCTTTCATATATGCAAGTTCAGCTGTTGCACTACCTGCATCATATAATCCTTCAACTACAAGAGAAATAATTAAACCTGCAAGAGTAGGGGATGGCAATATGAATGGATTTAAACCAGGTGAATTTGGATCCAAAGGATCTATTAAATGATATGGTATATTGTAATTTTTAGCAATTTGTGTAAGAACTGATAATTGAGCAGGATCTGGAGAAATAGTTGTTATACCAAACTTCTTATATACAATCTTTCCATCAGGAGTTGTTTCATAAATTAAATTTTTCATATATGCTTTAAAAGCTTTAATTCTGCCTTCTACAGGAGCAAGCATATCTAAAGAGAAATTCTCATTTATATATTTTTGATTATATGGGCAATCAAGAATAGCAAGTCCATTTTTTAAAGCGTTATATCCCATCTCCTTAGAAGCTTCTTTAAAGAAATGAATTCTCTCTAAGTCTCTAGCAATCATTGGCTCTATAACCATTGCTGTTTTACCTGTGCCAGAAGGACCAACAATTAAAGTTGATTCAAATCTTCTTTTTTCTAATATTTTAACTGGTTTACCAGTTGATCTATCATTACATAATGAAACTTCAAAACTATAAGGTCCAGAATTTTCTGGAGTTACTGTAAGATCAAGTCCTGTAAAGTCCAAAATAGAATCTTGAATTGGGTTTGGAAATACTGGATCATGGATTATTTTAGCCAACCAGAAAAATAGTTTGTAAAATGTCATTAAAACAATGTAAAGAGCTATGGATGTGAATGCTGGTTTTGCTAAATGAGAAAAATTATTAAATACTCCTTCTGAATTAGGAAGATTTAAAACAAGAATCCAACCTAATCTATTAACCCACTGGATTACCATAGATATTCCGATTATATAAAATGCAACCCAAAATACATCAAAAAATGACTTCTTCAAGTTATCAGATTTTGAAAATTTTGAGGGGATAGCACATACATAAGCAAACACTGGGCAAGCAAGAGCAAATGTGTACATAACAGGCCCCCAATAATTAACACACATACCAGTAAAACAAATGAATAAAATTTCAACAACTCTATCAATAATAAAGTACGCTGTAAATAATGTTAATATGTATGTAACAAATGTATTTCTATCAGTTTTCAAATATTTTAAAAATTTATCAAATGGTTTTAACACTTTAGTTTCCTCCAATAATTAAACATTTATTTTGTTTGACAAATAAATATATTCATACATATATATTATCTTATAAAATCGCAAAAAATACAAGAGTTTTTGCGAAATTTGTACCAAAAAATGGAGAAAAAGTAAGTAGAATAACTAGTTTAGAACAAGCAGATAATAATAAAATCAAAATTAAATATTTTAAAAAGTGTCTATAACCATATTATTTTAACAAAAATATTATTAAAAATAGAAAAAAGCTTGAAATAAATAAAAAAGTATAGTAAAATAATATAGGTTAAAAATACCTTTTACTTAGCTTAACAGAGATATCCGGCTTTAAGTTCAGTTCAAGGCAAATTAAGGAAAAAGGAGGAAAGTAAGATGACAAAGGAAAGAAAACAAGAAATAATTAAAACTTTTGGAAGAGATGAAAAAGACACAGGATCATCAGAAGTACAAATCGCTCTTTTAACAGAAAGAATTAATGAATTAACAGAACACTTAAAAGTTCATAAAAAAGATAACCATTCAAGACGTGGACTTTTACAAATGGTTGGTAAGAGAAGAAACTTATTAAACTACTTATCAACAAATGACTTACCTAAATATAGAGAAGTTGTTGAAAAATTAAATTTAAGAAAATAGTAACAGTAAAGGCGGAGTTTTTTCCGCCTTATTGTGCATTAAGATTAAATTTAAGTAAAAACATTAGTTAATAAATATAATTTATTATGAAAGGTAGCTTGTAAAATGTATTTTTAAGGATAAAATACATCTTAGAGGTTACATTCATAAAAAGAATATTATTAGCTAATAGAAAAAGAAAAATTAAGGAGGAAAATTATATGTTTAAAACATATTCAATGGAATTAGCAGGAAGAACTTTAACAGTAGAAACAGGAAAGCTAGCAGAACTAGCAAATGGAAGCGTATTAGTAAGATATGGAGATACAGTAGTAATGGTAAATGTAGTGGCATCAAAGGAACCAAGAGAAGGAATAGACTTTTTTCCATTATCAGTAGATTATGAAGAAAAAATGTACGCAGCAGGAAAAATACCAGGAGGATTTACAAGAAGGGAAGGAAAAGCTGCAGATAAAGCAATATTAGTATCAAGAGCCATAGATAGACCAATAAGACCATTATTTCCAAAAGATTTTAGAAATGATGTTGTAGTTACAGCAACAGTATTATCAGTAGAAATAGACAATTCACCAGAAGTATGTGCAATGATAGGAACATCTTTAGCACTTTCAATATCAGATATACCATTTGGAGGACCAACAGCAGCAGTAAAAGTAGGATATGTAGATGGTGAATTTGTAATTAATCCAACACTAGAACAAAGAAGTAAAACAGAATTAGACTTATTAGTTGCAGGAACTATGGACAAGATAGCAATGATAGAAGCAGGAGCAAAGGAATTACCAGATGACAAAATGTTAGAAGCAATAAAAACAGGGCATATTGAAATTAAAAAAATATGTGAATTTATATCAAAAATAAAAGAAGAAATAGGAAAACCAAAATTTGAATATAAATCATTTGAAGTAGATCATGATATATATGAAGAAATAGAAACAAATTTCTATGATAGAATGTACAAAGATGTACAAGCACAAGACAAAGAAACAAGAGACAGCAATATGGATAAATTAGCAGAAGATGTTAAAGCATATTTTGTAGAAAAATATGGAGAAGAAAGAGCAGAAGAAGTAAAAACAGATATAGCAGATAGTTTATATAAATTAGAGAAAAAATCTGTAAGAGCCATGATATTAAATGAACATAAAAGACCAGATGGAAGACAAATAGATGAAATAAGACCACTTTCATGTGAAGTAGGAATATTACCAAGAACACATGGAAGCGCAGTTTTCACAAGAGGACAAACACAAGTAATGTCAATTGCAACTTTAGGAATGTCATCAGATGAACAAATGCTAGATGGATTAGATGAAGAAAAAGCAAAAAGATATATTCATCAATATAATTTTCCAGGATATAGTGTTGGAGAAGCAAAACCAGTAAGAGGACCAGGAAGAAGAGAAATAGGACATGGTGCATTAGCAGAAAGAGCATTAGTTCCAGTAATACCAAGTGAAGAAGAATTCCCATATACAATAAGAGTTGTATCAGAAGTATTAAGCTCAAATGGTTCAACCTCACAAGCAAGTATATGTGGAAGCACATTAGCATTAATGGATGCTGGTGTTCCAATCAAAAACCCAGTAGCAGGAATTTCAACAGGACTAGTAACAGATGCTGAAAATTCAGATAACTATATAATGCTTACAGATATTCAAGGATTAGAAGATTTCTTTGGAGATATGGACTTCAAAGTTGGTGGGACAAAAAACGGAATAACAGCAATACAAGTAGATATAAAAGTAGATGGATTATCATATAAAATAATAGAAGAAGCATTTGCAAGAACAAAAAAGGCAAGACAATATATATTAGATGAAATAATGCTAAAACAAATTGAAAAACCAAGAGAAGAAGTATCAAAATATGCACCAAAAATCTTGACAATGAATATTAAAACAGATAAAATAAAAGATGTAATAGGAACAGGTGGAAAAGTAATTAACAAAATAATAGAAGAAACTGGTGTAAAAATAGATATTTCAGAAGATGGAAAAGTAGTAGTTTATTCTATAGACAAAGACCAAGCACAAAAAGCATTAGATAAAATTGAAATGATAGTAAGAGAAATTGAAGTTGGAGAGTATTATGATGGTATAGTTACAAAGATAATGCCATTTGGAGCTTTTATTGATATTGGTGGAGGAAAAGAAGGATTACTTCATATTTCTAAAATATCAAAAGAGAGAGTTGAAAAAGTAGAAGATGTGTTATCAGTTGGAGATAGAATAATTGTAAAAGTATTAGATATAGATCATCAAGGTAAAATTAGTCTTAAGAAGATTGGAGAACAAGAGACAAATAGTTAAAAAATAAAAATAGGAGGAATTGTAATGAATGTAACAATTTTAGGTAAAGATTTAAAAGCTACAGAGGCAATAAAAGATTATGTAGATAAAAAGGTAGAAAGATTAGTAAAATATTTTGGAGAAGATTTTGATGTATCTGTTACAATTAGAACAGAAAGAAATGAGCAAATAGCAGAAATGACAATTAAAGCAAAATCAGAAGTTTTTAGAGCAGTAACAGCACATAATGATTTATATGCATCAATAGATAAAAATGTGGATATAGTAGAAGGTCAAGTTAGAAAAATGAAAACAAAAAAAGAAAGAAGCAATAGAGATGATACTGTAAAGAACTTACCTGTAGATGTCCAGGAAGTAGAAGTAGAAAATGAAATAATAAAAACATTATATTATGATTTAAAACCAATAACACCAGAAGATGCAATCTTAAAGTTACAAGAAAAACCATCAGATAGATTTATTACATTTATTAATTCAGATACAAATAAAGTAAATGTGTTATTCAAATTAAAGGATAATAAGAATTTTGGTATAGTTGAACCAGACGTATAAAAAACGAAGAATAAACTTTGTCTTGCGTTATTAAATCGAAGATAAAAATCCTTGCTGTACAAAAGTACAACTCGGGTTTTACTTCGATTTGCCTAGCAATACTCGTTTCTTTTTCGTTTTTTATTTAACAGAAATGTAGAGGAGGACTTGGCTCGTACATTTTTCGAATGATTAAAATTTAAACGGAGGTATTTTTATGAATTGGAATGAAAATATTGTACAAAAATTAGAATGGAATGCTGAAATAAGTAATCTAGAAGAAAAACAAAAAGTTGCAGAAAAAGTTGCTAGTATAGCAAATGATGGGGATACAATAGGTGTAGGTTCTGGTTCAACATCATTTTTAGCAATACAAGTGATAGCTAAAAGAATGAAAGAGGAGAACCTAAAAATAAGGGCAATTCCTACATCAAAAGAAATAGCAATGGTATGCAATTATTTGAAAATACCAGTTGTAAGTTTAATGGAAGCAAAACCAGATTGGTGTTTTGATGGTGCAGATGAGGTTACTCCAGAAAAATGGCTAGTAAAAGGAAGAGGAGCAGCAATGTTCAAAGAAAAACTAGTAATATCAAATTCTAAAAAAGCATACATATTAGTAGATAACAGTAAATTTGTACAAAAACCATGTGAAAAATTTCCAATTCCAATAGAAGTATTTCCAGACAGTTTATATTCAGTGAAAGAAAGATTATTAGGGTTAGGCGCAATTTCAGCAGAATTACGTTTAGCAAAGAAAAAAGATGGACCTGTAATAACAGAAAATGGAAATCTGATAGTAGATGCAAAATTTGAAAATGTGGATGAAAACTTTGAGATAAAACTAAAAAGCATAGTAGGTGTAATCGAGACGGGCTTATTCATAGGATATAATATAGAAATAGTAAATTAAAGAATAAAAAGGACAAAATACTTGTCCTTTTTTAATTAGGAGTTATTAAATTTTCAAAATCTGAAGGAAGTGGAGCTAAAAACTCTAAATTATTTTTGCTAATAGGATGAATGAATTTAATCTTACATGCATGTAAAGCTTGTCTATTAATTAAAGGAGAAATACTTCCATACAATGTATCACTCAGAAGAGGGTGACCAACATATGCCATATGAACACGTATTTGATGAGTTTTACCAGTTTCTAATAAGCATTTTATAATAGAATAGTTGTCAGAAGTATTCAACACTTCATAATGAGTGATTGCATTATCACCATTTTCATTAACACATCTTTCGATAATACTATTTGATTTTCTACTAATTGGAGCCTTAATAGTTCCAGACAAATTTTCAAAAATCCCATCACAAATAGCAATATATTCTTTTATGAATTGCTTAGATTTCATTTGTCTTACCAAACACTCTTGAACATATTCATTTTTAGCAAAAACGACTAAGCCAGAAGTATCTTTATCAATTCTATTTACAGGTCTGATTATTTTTTGTAGACCGATTTTGTCAAAATAAAATTTAACACCATTAGATAAACTATCTTCAAAATGCTCCATTGAAGGGTGAACAGGAATACCAGATGCTTTATTTAATATAATTAAAGCATCATCTTCATAAATAATATCTAAATTCATTTTAGTAGGAACGATATTTGAATTATCTTCAATAAAATCAATAAGAACAGATACAATATCATTATGATGTAAAGTAGCATTTACAGCGACAGGTAAATTATTTATATATAGTTTTTTGTTGTGTTTTAACTTGACTAACAATCTATCAGAAATCTCAAAGTGATTTTTAAGTAAATCTTTTAAATTAATATAATTATCAGTTTTTTTTATAATATATTCTAATTTCATAATTCACCTCATTTATAAAATGTAGGGGTCGCTGTTTTCAGCGACCCAATGGTAAAAAACTTTAAAATTCACAATTTTTTGGAGTTCTTGAGAATGGAATAACATCACGAATATTTTGCATACCAGTTAAGTACATCATCATTCTCTCAAAACCAAGACCAAAGCCAGCATGTCTAACACTTCCATATTTTCTTAAATCTAAGTACCACCAATAATCTTTTTCATTCATTCCATTTTCTTTTATCTTATTTTGTAAAACTTCTAAATTATCTTCTCTTTGGCTACCACCAATTATTTCTCCGATACCAGGGGCAAGAAGGTCAGCGGCTGCAACTGTTTTTCCATCTGGATTAAGTTTCATATAGAAAGCCTTAATTTCAGCAGGGTAATCTGTAACAAATACAGGTTTTTTAAATAAAACTTCACACAAGTATCTTTCATGTTCAGTTTGTAAATCAGATCCCCAATGAACTTTAAATTCAAAATTATCGTTATTTTTTTCTAATTCCTTAATGGCATCTGTATAAGTAATTCTTACAAAATCAGAGTTTACAACATTGTTTAGTTTTTCTAATAATCCCTTATCTATGAAATTATTGAAAAATTCCATTTCTTCAGGGCAATTTTCTAGAACATAATTAATAATATATTTAACCATATCTTCAGCCAAGTCCATATCATCACTTAAATCAGCAAAACAGATTTCTGGCTCAATCATCCAAAATTCAGAAGCATGTTTTACAGTGTTAGAGTTTTCTGATCTAAAAGTAGGTCCAAATGTGTAAACATTTTTAAAAGCAAATGCATATGTTTCAACATTTAATTGTCCACTTACAGTAAGGTGAGCAGGTTTTCCAAAGAAATCTTTAGAATAATCAATTTTACCATCTTCAGTTTTTGGTAAATCAGTTATATCTAAAGTAGAAACATTAAACATTTCTCCAGCACCTTCACAATCACTAGAAGTAATTATTGGAGTATGAACATATACGAAGTTTCTTTCTTGGAAAAATTTGTGAATAGCATAAGAAAGAACAGAACGAACTCTAAAAACAGCGTTAAAAGTATTTGTTCTAGGTCTTAAATGAGCGATAGTTCTTAAATATTCAAAAGTATGTCTTTTCTTTTGAAGAGGATAATCTAAATCAGACAAAAACTCTGTTTCAATTTCCTTTGCTTTGATTTCAAAAGGTTGTTTAGCATTAGGTGTTTCAACAAGAATTCCAGAAACTTTAATTGAAGAGCTAAGAGGCAATTTGCAAACATCAGCAAAATTACTTAAAGAGTTTTCAAAAACAACCTGAACATTTTTGAAAAAGCTACCATCATTGATTTCTAAAAAACCAAATGTCTTAGAATCCCTTACAGTTTTAACCCAACCTTCTAAAACAATTTCCTTTCCTGCAAAATTTTTAACATTTTTATATAATTCTCTAATTTCCATAAAAACCTCCATCTGAGCCGAAAAAGCTCTAAAATACAGCAATAAATATATCATAAATTTCTTTAAATTACAATAGTTTGTGAGGCATAAAACAGCTATAAAAATGAATTAATATTTAAATAGTTAAAAAAATGAAACTTTTTAATGACTTATATGGTATTATAGATAAAGGTGATTAAAAAATGGTATATACAAATAAAAATGATTATCTGGAAAAAATGATAGAAAAATATTCGAATATGGTCTATAGACTAGCAATGGCAAGAACAGGAAATATTGAAAATAGTGAAGATGTGTATCAAGAAGTATTCCTGAGGCTAGCAAAGAAATTGCCAGAATTTAAGAGTGAAGAACATGAAAAAGCATGGTTAATAAAAGTGACAATTAACTGTAGTAAAAACTTATTGAATTCATCTTTTCTAAGACGTAGAGCAGATATAGACGAAAATATAAGTTTTGAAACCCAGGAAAGACATGATATTTATTATGCTGTTCAAAAATTGTCATCACATTATAAAACAGTTATACATTTGTATTATTATGAAAGCTATAGCATAAAAGAAATTAGTAAAATATTACATACAAATGAAAATACAATAAAAACAAGATTATCTAGAGCAAGAAAAGAATTAGAAAAAATTATACAAGGAGGGATTAGTAATGAGTAAAAAGGATTATATTGATGCAATGAATGAAATTGAACCAAGAGAAAGCTTAAAAAAAGAAACTTTTAGTAAAATTACAAAACCGATAAGAAAACATAAAAGAATATATCCCATATTAAGTGTTGCAGCTATGGTAATTATAGCTATTGGAATAGGAGTGCCTTTATATAATAAGGATATAAATAATCTTAGAAGTATAGAATTAGGAGAGAAAGAAAGCACAGATACGAATGAAACAGAAGAAATAGGATTACCAAGAGTAGAAAACTTTGAAAATTTATATGCAATGATTAGTAAAATGGAAGTAAATAATTATTACATTGAAGATAGTATAACAGATGCAACTACAGTCAGCCCATCTATAAAAAATGAAGCAAATAGTACACAAGAAAGTAATGCTGAAAGGAAAGAATATTCAGAAACAAATACTCAAGTAAAAGGAGTAGATGAAGCAGATATTGTAAAAACGGATGGAAGATATATATATTACTTATCAAATAAGAAACTTACAATAACATCAGTAGATGGAAGCAATTTAGAAAGAACATCAAGTATAGAATTTAATGATGAACATTATAGACCTATGGAACTATTTGTAAGAGAAAATAAATTAATTTTAATAGGAACAAAACATGAAGAAGGAGAAATCAAACCATTACGAAAGAGTAAAATCCTTATAGAAAGAGATAACTATTATCCAACATATAATACATATACTGTTATTAAAGTATATGATATCAAAAACAGGGAAAATCCAGAACTTTCTAGAACAGTAGAAGTTGAGGGGTACTATATATCATCAAGAATGGTTGGAAATAATATATACTTAATTGCTAATAAAAGTATAAATTCATACTTATGCAAAAATTATGAAATAGATAAACTAAATGAGGATGCTTTTAAAGTACAATATTTAGATACTGCTGTAAATCAAGAAAAGAGATGTATAGCTTTTGCTGATATATGTTATATTCCAGAATCAGAAAGTCCTAATTACTTAAATGTAGTATCATTCAATGTAAATGAGAATAAAGAAGCAAATATAGATAGTTACTTAGGAGCAGGAGAAAAAATATATTCATCAGAAAAAAACTTATATGTAACTAAATCAAAATTTAATTATGAAGATAAAACAGATACTAGTAAGAGAGCAACTGAAATATATAAATTTAATTTAATTGATGGAAAATGTAAATTTCAAAAATTTGGAGAAGTTCCAGGGACAATAATAAATCAATTTTCAATGGATGAAAGTGAAGAATATTTTAGAATAGCAACAACAGATAATTCATCTTGGGAGCAAGAAAATAATACAAATAATTTATATGTATTAAATAATGAATTAGAAATAGTAGGAAAAGTAGAGGGATTAGCAAAAGGAGAAAAAATTTATTCAGTTAGATTTATGGGGAATAGAGCTTATATGGTAACTTTTGTTGAGACAGACCCATTATTTGTAATAGACTTATCAATTCCGACAGATCCAAAGGTTTTAGGAGAATTGAAAATACCAGGATATAGTAAATACTTGCATCCATATGATGAGACTCATTTAATTGGATTTGGAGAAAATACAGAAGTAGTAAATTATGGCTATGGGGATAGAGTTGTAACAAATGGAATGAAAATGGCATTATTTGATGTAACAGATCCAAATAATCCGCAAGAAATGTATAGTGTAGATATAGGAGAGAAAGGGACAAGTTCAGAGCTTTTATATAATCATAAAGCTTTGCTATTTTCAAAAGAAAAGGATATAATTGCATTTCCAATTAGTAGAACAATAGATAACTATAAAGTGGATTTTAGAGGAGCAATAGTATATGGACTAAATTTAGAAAAAGGATTTACTTTAAAAGGAGAAATATCACATAATAAAAATGATTATGAATTATACCATTCAAACAATAAAATAGAAAGAATAATATATATTGGAGATAATTTATTTACATTATCAGAAAATAAAATAAAGGCAACAGATATGAATTCAATGAAGGAATTAAGCCATATTGATTTATAACAAATTAGAATTGGAAGCCAGAGAGAAATACATTCTATAAGCTAAATTCTAGGCGGATTAAGGTAAAACGAGCAGAAATTTCCACAAGTTTTTTGCTCGTTTTTATTGACTTGTAAAATTCGATATTATATACTATAATTGTTGAAAATATAACATATGAATAGTAATTTAGAATCGATAAATACGGGAGATGAAGAGATGATAAAAACAAAAAAAAGAACATATATTTTTTTCATAATGATAATTTTATTTACTTTAATTCTGAATGTTTTCCCATTGAATATGGTTTATGCAGTAAGAGGTGCTGCAAATGATTTATCAAACTTAGTGAATTATCCAAGTATGTACACACTAGTAAGGGAACTCCAGGTAGCACATCCAACATGGAATTTTACAATGTTATATACAGGACTTGATTGGAATGATGTAATTTATAATGAGACATTAGGTCACCCATCATCACCAAAATCACTTGTACAAAAATATGTGATGGAAGGAAACATAAATGACTGGATATGTCCAACATGTAGTACAAAAGGATATGATAATGGCTCATGGTATTGTGCTTCAGCAAAAACAGTTTCATATTATATGGATCCAAGAAACTGGTTAGATGAAGAAACCGTTTTTAGTATGGAATCATTAAGCTATGATCCTAATATACAAAATTTAGAGGGTGTAAAAAAGATTCTTTCAGGGACATTTATGGATGTTAATCAAATATCATATATTGACACAGCAGGAAATACTCAAGTTATAGCTAAATCATATGCACAAATATTTATGGAAGCAGGACAAGCATATAATGTAAGTCCATATGCATTAGCAAGTAGAGTGAGACAAGAACAAGGAGATGGAACGAGTCCATTAATAACAGGGCAATATACATATATAAATCCAGATACTGGAGAACAAATTGTTTTTACTGGTTACTACAACTATTTTAATATAAAAGCATCAGGAAACGGAAATGCAAATATAATAAAAAATGGATTAAATCATGCAAAAGAAAAACGGATGGTTAAGCCCAGAACTTGCTATACATGGAGGAGCACAATTTTTAAAGAATGAGTACCTTACATATTATCAAGACACAGGGTATTTACAGAAGTATTCAGTAGATCCAGCAGGAAAAAATTTGTATAAATATCAATATATGCAAAATGTATCAGCTCCATATTCAGAAGCTAGAACTACTAAAAAAGCATATATAAATATGGGATTAATGGAAAGCGGTTTTAATTTTATAGTACCAGTTTTTGAAAATATGCCAGTTATGGCATCTCCAAGACCAGGAAGGATTACAACATTAGTTACAGATAATGTAAAAGTAACAACTCAGAATAGTCCATTATCTATTAGAAGCGGACCATCAACAGGATATAATATCATAGCGAAGGCGAATATAGGAGCAACATTAATACGAATTGAAAAAGCAGAAGATGCATATGATGGGATATATTGGGATAAAGTAATATATATTGTAGGAAGCCAAATAACAATAGGATATGCAACCAGAGAATATTTGGGAGAAATACAGACAACACAAACAGTTAATGAACCAAAAATAACAACAGAAATGTGTAACTTAAGAAATGGACCAGGGACAACAGAAAGTAGGGTAAAACAAGTTTTACCATCAGGAACAGCATTAACAGTAATAGATAAAATGAATATTGCAATAGATGGTCACATATGGTATAGAGTAATGTTAACAGATGGGACACAAGGGTATGTATCATCAGCATTCTTACAAAATGGAACAATTGAAAAATATAAGATAGATGGTACATATGTAAAAATAATACCAGGAACAAGTATTGCAGATATACCAGGAGCAGTATTAAATGGAAATGTACTTGGTACAGGAGCAAGTATAACAATTGATGGAGTAGGGTATAACTTAATTGTATTAGGAGATGTAAATGGAGATGGAAATATAACACCAGCAGATTATGTTAGAATAAAAAATCACATAATGGGCGTTACTCCAATAGATGGAATATATACAGTTGGAGCAGATGTAAATGGAGATGGAAACATAACACCAGCAGATTATGTTAGAGTAAAAAATCATATAATGGATGTTATAAAAATTTGTTTGTAATTTAAGGAGGAAAATAGATAGGTATGAATAAGAAAACTTTAAAAATAATAATAGGGATAGGAATGTTTGTTATTATAAGTTTAATAATGACTACTATTTCAAATGCAGCAAATTTAGGAATAAGTGCACCATCAACAGTATCACCAGGAGAAACTTTTACGGTAACAATTACTTTAAATAATGGAGCTGGACCAGTAAGTGCTTCAGTTTCTAATGGAGCAGGAGGATTTAGTGATTGGCTGGAAAATGGTTCATCTAGTTTCAGTTGTACAGCAGGGAGTTCAGGAAGCGTTACAATATCAGCTTCAGGAACTGTAGGTGATTTTTCAACTGGTAACGATGAAAAAGTAAGTGCATCTAAAAGTATAACAATAAAACAACCAAATCCAATACCAGAACCACCACCATCTAATAATAATGGAGGAACTACAACTAAACCAAATAATAACACAAATAACAATACAACAGTAAAACCAACAGAGACAAAGAAATCAAGCAATTCAAGATTAGGAACATTAAAAATAGCAGAAGGAATACTAACACCAGAATTTGATAGTAAAATAAATGAATATACAATTAATGTGCCAACTGAAGTAACAAAGTTAAGTATAGAAGCAATATCAGAAGATTCAAAGGCATCTATAAAAATTACAGGAAATGAAGAATTAAAAATAGGAGAAAATTTGATTGAAGTAATTGTAACAGCAGAGGATGGGTCAACAAATACGTATTCGATAAGAACAATAAGAGCAAATGCAGAATTAGGATTACAATCATTAAATATATTTTATATAGATGAAAAGGGAGAAAAAGTACAGCTTGAATTAAATCCTATATATACAATAGGAATGTTGGAATACACATTAAAGGAACTTTCATATAAAATTGATAGCTTAATAATAGAAGCAATTGCAACAAGAGAAAATGCAAAAATAGAAATAATGGGACATGAAAACTTAAAAACAGGAGAAAACATTATAACAATAAAAGTAATTGATAATACAGAACTAGAAGAAACAGAAGAAACAGAAAATGAAGTAACTCCAAAAGAAGAAAAAGTATATATTATTAAAGTAAACAAAGAATCAGAACCAGTAGTGGCACCATTAACAACAATGCAGAAAATTAAAAATTGGTTTAGCGGAGCTGGTATATGGATTTCTGATAATTTAACAAAGATACAAGCTGTAGCATTAATAATAGCAACAACTTTATTTATAGGTTTAACAGTGTACTTTATGCAAGATTATAAAAACTATAAAAAATTAGTAGCACAATTAGCAGAAATAAATAAAACGAATTTAATGGAAAAGGCAAATTTTGCATTAAATGGAGAAGAAAAAATAACAGAAACAAATAGTGAAAATGAGGAAGAGAAAATAGAAATAAAACATATAGAAGAAAAAGATGAAAAGTCAGAGACTTTAAATGAAAACAAGAACACTTTATTAGATAAATTTATGAAACAAGATGAAGAAGGCAAATCAAAGCCAGAGAGAGGACGTAGATTTAAAAAATAAGGAAAAATGAAGAGATGGAAATAAATTTCCACTTCTTCATTTTTTAAATATTAGTTAATTTGGAAGGATTTGACATTGCAAAAATATATAGTATAATGTATGACATTGAATAAATAAAAATTGGAAATTACTTTATTAACTACAATATTGTAGTATAATAACAGAATAAATATGGAGGAAAAAGATGGGGATATTTGAGTTAATATTACTTAGTGTAGGACTTGGGATGGATGCTTTTGCGGTATCAGTTTGTAAAGGTATTTCAATGAAAAAAATGAACTGGAAAAAAGCAGGTATTATAGGATTATATTTTGGCGGATTTCAAGCATTAATGCCAGTTTTAGGATATTTCTTAGGCTCAACTTTTGCTAGTGCGATAGCAAGTATTGACCATTGGATAGCCTTCGTTTTGTTGGGACTAATAGGTGCCAATATGATAAAAGAAGCATTCAGTAATGAAAGTGATAATAATGACGATGATGTAGGATTTAAAACAATGATAGTATTGGCAATAGCAACAAGTATAGATGCACTAACAGTAGGAATTACATTTGCATTTTTAAATGTAAATCTAATTTTGGCAATTACATTAATAGGTATAATTACTTTTGTTTTATCTGTAATAGGAACAAAAGTGGGAAATAAATTTGGAAGTAAATATGAAAATAAAGCTGAATTTATAGGTGGAATTGTATTAATGTTGTTAGGATTGAAAATTCTCCTAGAACATCTAGAAATAATTAATTTCTGATGGATATAGATAGCATTAGGGAGAATGTTTATAATGACATCAAATGATAGATAGTAAGATTGATTTTTGTTATATATTATAATATGTAATAGAATTTTTTTATAAGTCCATTTCCAATTAAATTTTAAAAGGGAAATTACTTATTACTAAGAAAGGGGAATGAACAGTGGCACACAGATTTGAATGCATCTCGACTCATCCTGAAAGGCGGAAGACAATTCTTTCTAATTTAAAACTCAAACTAAAAAAAGCCCCTAAAGGAGCTTTTTTTTAGTTTGGAGCTATTAGGCGGAATTGAACCGCCGACCTACTGATTACGAATCAGTTGCTCTACCAACTGAGCTATAATAGCACAAAACAATTATAAACAAATCATAAAGAAATATCAAGACTTTATTACATAAATTATAAAAAAAGGTATATACTACTAAATAAAGAGGGATGAAAGAGTGAAAAAAAGTGATGTAGAGTTAATAAAGAGTATGCTAATTACAAAAAAAGAATTGGATGTAGCAAATAAAAATTTTGAACATGCATCTCGGAGAATTAATTGATTATTATGCTTACCAGATGAAAGCCAATAAAGCAAAACTAGACTATTTAATAAGAGAAATAAAGGAAAAAGAAATTTCTTTAAATATAGTAGAAGAATTAAAATTGAGAATAGTTTAATATAAAAGTAATATATGTCCAAAATAAAACATACTTTTAATTAAAGGGGATGATTATTTTGGACTTATATAATAGTGTGATAATTGGAATATCAATAGTTGCATTGATTATAATAACAAGAATATTAAATATTCCATTTAGAAAAATAATAAAACTAATAATAAACTCAATAATGGGAGCAATAATAATTTTAGCAATAAATAAAACTTCTACAATACTAGGAATACATATAGGCTTAAATATAATTACCTCAGTTTTTATAGGAATATTTGGAATCCCTGGAGCAATATTATTAATAGCAATAAACTTTTTTTAAAAAAATGTAAAAAATTGTTTACTTTTGTAAAGTTTTAATATACAATAGTTAAAATAGAACGGCACTGTTAAACACAAAGGAAAAATATGGAGGTAATTAGATGAAAATTTTAATGTTAACATGGGAGTATCCACCAAGAATAGTTGGAGGAATCGCCAGAGTTGTACATGATTTATCACATCGCCTAATTAAAGATGGTCATGAAGTTACGGTTGTTACATATAGAGATGGAGATTTATCATATTATGAAGACGACAAAGGGGTACAAGTACATAGAGTAGATAACTTTATGATTAATCCTAATAATTTTATAGATTGGGTATTACAATTAAACTTTAATATGGTAGCAAAAGTAAATGAATTAATAGACAAAAATGGTAAATTTGATGTAATCCATGCGCATGACTGGTTAGTAGCAAGCAGTGCAAAGACAATAAAAAATTCTTTTGGGATACCACTAGTAAGTACAATTCATGCTACAGAGGCAGGAAGAAATAGTGGTATACATAATGAGAATCAAAGATATGTAAATGATACAGAATGGTTATTAACATATGAATCATCAGAAGTAATTGTAAACAGTAATTTTATGAAAAATGACTTACAAAGATTATTTGGTTTACCATATGAAAAAATAAATGTTATACCAAATGGTATAAATATAACTTCATATAATGGAATAGTAAGAGATTATGAATTTAGAAGACAATATGCAGCAGATAATGAAAAAATAATATTATTTATGGGAAGACTAGTTTATGAAAAAGGTGTACAACATTTAATTTCAGCAATGCCAAAAATACTATCAAGATATAATGATGCAAAATTAATCATAGCAGGAAAAGGTGGAATGATGGATGAATTAAGAAACCAAGTAAATGCTATGGGACTAGGAAATAAAGTATATTTTACAGGATACATGAATGCAAAACAAGTATCAAAGATATACAAATGTGCTGATGTTTCAGTTTTCCCAAGTACATATGAGCCTTTCGGAATTGTTGCACTAGAGGCTATGCTTGCTGGTGTACCAACAGTAGTATCAGATGTAGGAGGATTAGCAGAAATAGTAGAACATGGTGTGGATGGAATGAAAAGCTATGCAGGAAATCCAAATTCATTAGCAGATGTAATTTCAGAGTTGCTATTAAATCCAGAATTGTGTGATAAAATAACAAGACAAGCAAAAGTAAAAGTTAAAAACCAATATAACTGGGGAAAGATAGCACAAGATACATATTTTACATATGAAAAAGCAATATGTCAGACAATGGCAGAACGTCAAGCAAAACAATTAATACAAGAGAAACAAGAAAAGTTAAACAAAGCAAAGAAAAACAAAGAGGGAACAGATATAACAAATCTAGTAGCATTCAAAAAACGTCAGGCATATGCATAACAAGGAGGACAAAATATGTATGTTTATGATCAAGCAAATAATTTAGCAAAAGCAATACAAGAAAGCAAAGAATATAAAGATTATAAAAGAGTAAAAGAAGAAGTAAACTCAAATGTAGAGATAAAAAAACAAATAGATGAATTTGAAAAAATAAGGTATGAAGTTCAAGCATTATCATTTCAAGGAAAAGAAGATAATGAAAAAATGCAAAAGTTACAAGAAATGTACAAAATACTAAATGAAAATTCAAAAATAAAAGAGTATTTTGACATAGAAGTGAGATTTAATATAGTACTAGCAGATATAAACAAAATTATTAGTGAATCTGTTAAAGACCTATTATAATTTAATACAAGAAGAGAAGAAATATAAACTACAATTGTGGTTAATATGACTTCTTTTCTTTTTGTATCAAAAGAATGGAACGACATTAAAAAGAAAAGTCGTTCCTAAAATAATATATTATACATTCATTTGACTACTTAAGAAACCTGCTGCAGATTGTACTACTTTAAGTTCAGTATCACCCATTTTTGTGTTTTGCTCCTTTGAAAGCAAAATAACGCTTCCGATTACATCTCCATCTGAAATAATAGGGTATATAACTTGTGAATTATAACGTCTTTCATTATTATCATTTTGGGTTATAGGTAAAGATAATTCGTTATTTTCCTTACTTGTATATATTTCTTTATTTTCCATAACTTTTTCAAGTTCAGGACTCAAAGATTTCTCTAAGAATTCTTTTTTAGAACCACCAGAAACAGCGATAACAGTATCTTTATCAGTTATGCATGCAATGTGTCCAGTTGTTTTAGAAAGAGTTTCTGCATAACCTGTCGCAAATTCAGAAAGCTCTCCAATAGGAGAATATTTTTTTAATATAACTTCTCCTTCTTTATCAGTAAAAATTTCAAGTGGGTCACCTTCTTTTATATGAAGAGTACGTCTAATTTCTTTAGGAATAACAATTCTACCCAAATCATCTATTCTTCTAACTACTCCAGTTGCTTTCAATGTATTACTACCTCCTTTAACATTTTTTAATTCAAAAATAGTATTTGAAAAGAAAAATATTTTATGCATAATTCTGACAAAATTTTTGAAAAATATTGAAAAGACTGAAAAAAATGTGTATAATGAAAAAGGAAAAAATTGGAAATTTATAATAAAAATAAGTTTACACTTCGAGGAAGGATTGATAAAATGGAAAATATAGATTTAAAAGACAAATATTTAAAATTTTTTGAAAGTAAAGGACATAAGATAATTCCAAGTGCACCAATAATACCAGAAAATGATCCGACTTGTTTGTTTAATACAGCTGGAATGCAACCATTAGTACCATATCTAAAAGGAGAACCACATCCAGAAGGAACACGTCTAGCGGATGTTCAAAAATGTTTTAGAACAAATGACCTAGATGCAATAGGAGATACAACACATCATACTTTTTTTGAAATGTTAGGAAATTGGTCTTTAGGAGATTATTTCAAAAAAGAGGCTATTCATTGGAGCTTTGAATTATTAACAAAATATCTAAATATACCAGTAGAGCGTTTAGCAGTAACAGTATTTAAGGGAAATGACATAGTAGAAGCAGATCATGAATCAGCAGAAATTTGGAAGGAAGTTGGAATAAAAGAAGAAAGAATAGCTTTTTTAGGAGAAGAAAATAACTGGTGGCCAAATATGGAAGCTACTGGACCATGTGGACCAGATACAGAAATTTTTTATTGGAGAAGTGAAGAACCAGTACCAGAAAAATTTAATCCAGATGATGAAACTTGGGTTGAAATATGGAATAATGTATTTATGCAATATAATCATGAACCAGATGGGAATTTTATAGCATTAAAAAATAAAAATGTTGATACTGGATTAGGAGTAGAAAGAGTAACAACAATTTTGGAAGGATATACAGATAATTATAAATCATCAGTATGGAGAGATGTAATCGAAAAAATAGAACAAATATCTGGAATGTCATATGATAGTGAAGAAGTTGCAAAGAGTATGAGAATAATAGCAGATCATATTAGAGCAGTAGTAATGATATCTGGAGATGAAGCAGGAATAAGACCATCAAATACAGATCAAGGATATATATTAAGAAGATTAATAAGAAGAATAATAAGATATGCTAAAAAAATAAATATAGATATAAATAGCAACTGGGAACAAGAACTAGCAGAAATAATAATAAATAAATATTCAAAATACTATACAGAATTGGAAAAGAACAGAGACGTAATATTACAAGTATTAAAAGATGAAAAAATAAAATTTAATAGAACACTTGAAAAAGGTTTAAGAGAATTTGAAAAAGCCATAAATAACTTACAAGGAACAGAAATAAATAAAGATATAGCATTTAGACTATATGACACATATGGATTTCCAATAGAACTAACAGAAGAATTGGCATCAGAAAAAGGATTAACAGTTGACACAGAAGGATTTAAGCAGAAATTTGCAGAACATCAAGAAAAATCTAGAGAAGGATCTATGCAAAAGTTTAAAGGAGGACTAGCATCAACAGGAGAAATGGAAACAAAGTATCATACAGCAACACACCTTTTAAATGCAGCATTAAAAAAAGTATTAGGAGATCATGTACATCAAAAAGGAAGTAATATAACAGTAGAAAGGATGAGATTTGACTTTTCACACAATAGCAAAATGACAGATGAAGAAAAACAGAAAACAGAAGACTTAGTAAATGAATATATTCAAATGGCAATACCAGTAGAAAAATTAGAAATGCAAAAAGAAGAAGCTCTAAACTTAGGTGCAGAAGCAATGTTTATAAACAAATATGGAGATATAGTAACAGTTTATAAAATTGGAGATGTATCAATAGAATTATGTGGAGGACCTCATGTGCATAATACTAGTGAATTAGGGCATTTTAAAATAAAGAAAGAAGAAGCATCATCAGCAGGAGTAAGACGTATCAAGGCTATCTTAGAATAAATTTGAAAAATAAACTATTGCAAAATACAACAATATAATAAAATTTTATTATATTGTTGTAGAGAGTAAATATATTATAAGGAGAAAATTTATAATGGACGATTGTATATTTTGTAAAATAATAAAAGAAGAAATCCCATCAAATAAAGTATATGAAGATGAAGAAATATTAGCATTTAGGGACATAAATCCAGCAGCACCAGTACATGTATTAGTAATTCCAAAAAAACATATATCAAGCTTAGCAGAAATAAGCAAAGAAGATGAAGCAATTATTGGAAAAATCTATACTATCATAAATGAAATAGCAAAAAAAGAAGGAATATTTGAAAAGGGATTTAGAGTAATAGTAAACTGCGGAGAAGATGGAGGACAGGAAGTTGGTCATTTACATTTCCATTTGCTAGGTGGAAAAAAGTTAGGAGATAAAATCTGTGATTAAACTACTTGACAAAGAAAGTAGTTATATGTAAAATATATGAGGAAAACAAAGGAGGATAAAATATGTTTATAGTACAAAACAATGAAACTGTTGTAGAAGTATATACAAGTAGTATTATGTCGTATGTTTTCATCCTTCAGAGACAAAGACTAGGAATTAGTATGAACTAATTCTTAGTCTTTTTGCATATTTTTTAGAAGATGCTCCATAAGAACTATAAAATAAAAAGGAGGAAATAAAATGAGAAACAAAAGACGGGATAACTTTAATTGCATTGATAATTACCATTTTGTTATCTTATGACGAAATTAGAAAATACAGTAATAGCAATGAGTTCCTCCTTCCTATAAATTGTTAATTCAAATAAAAAATAAAAAGATAGTAGTTTTGTTACTATCTTTTTTGATATATTTAATCTTGTTCAGCAGTATCGAACATTGGGTCATTAAAAAAGATTCCAAGTGTAATATTGAATCCTTCGCAGATATGCAATAAAGTGTCTAGTTTTATTAGTTCTGTTTTACCACTCATAAAAGTAGATATTGTTGAGCAGGGAATACCTGATAATTTGCATAAAGTCCATACATTTATATTATTTTCTTTTAAATAAAAGTTGATTCTTTTACGTATTGCATTAGATAATTTCATAAAATTCCTCCCTTTTTAGTATGTGAAAATTCAATAAAATTATATAAAAATAGAGGAACATACCACTTTGGCGAATTGAAGAAATAAATATTTTTTCAATTTATCGAACTAATTTGTTGCATTGAAAAAATATTTGTGATAAAATGATGACAACTTCAACTTACCAAACTAACAATAGAGGAAAAAATTATGGAAAATACAAATAGAGATTTTAACGTACCTTTTTATTTATTCGAGGAAATAGTAGAATATGTAGAACTTACAAGTTTAGGAAAATGTAAAACTATGAAATGGAAGAATATAGAATCATTATTGAGATTAGCGACTATAAATGATAGAATAACAGAACAACAAGCGAATTATTTAAAAGAAACATTTTGTAGAGAAGAAAAAAAGATGTAGTGATACATCTTTAATAATAACAATATGAATTATTTTTGAATCAACATATCAAGAGTAACGTCAAGTGCAACAGATATTTTATAAAAAGTTTCAACAGAAAAATTATATGCAGTTTTTTCGCTTTCAATTTGTCTTATAAAATCGTGTGATAAGTCAACTAATTCGGCAAGTTCTGCTGACGTAATTCTTCTTTGACGTCTATATTTTTTTATATTCCTTCTAATAGTATTATAAATATCGTTATCAAATTTTAATTTTTCCATAGTTAAGTACCTCCTAACATTATTGTAGTGTACTGACTAACAAATGTATGTTAGGTAATTCTTAACAAAATTTGCCAAAAGTATTGTTTTTAACAATTTTATGTGGTATTATTTTTGTAAATGATTTAAGAAAGGGGTTTTCAAAAAATGAAAACAAAATTTAATTTTAAAATTTTATTATTAGTAAGTATTTTACTAATAGCAATGTGCCTATTTAATACAAATATGGTACAAGCAACAGAAGTGACAGCAGATGAAACAAAAACTACTACTGATACAACGTCAAGTTCAGCAGAAAAAACACAAACAGATACTACAACAAAAAGTATTGACAATTTAACACAAGAGGAATTAAACACTATCATTCCAAGCGAAATAGAAATAAGTACAACAAAAACAGAGGTTGCTAATTATTTTGCTAATACGGAAATTAACCCTGATTTAGAAAATCCTGCTGAAAAGGCATTAAAAGAAAAAATAGTATCTATTTTTAGTGCAAGTGGTTATACAATTGATATGTCAAAAATTTCAGTTTCTATTATGACAAATGATTGGGAAGAAAGTTATGCTGAAATTATCGGTCAAAAATTACATAAAAATTTCACTATCAAATATACAAGAGAAAGTGGTTATAGTGAACAAGACGCAAAATATGTTAAGAATAAAGTAGATACCATTAAATTTGCAAATTATGAGGGAGAAGACGCAGTATTTACAATTTATAATTTAGGCGATGAAAAAAATGCTAGTAAATGGTCAAGAGATACTTTTGATTTTACTAAATTATTGAATGATAGTTCTATTACTATAAAGAAATCAAATAGTTTTGGTGGTCAAGGTGCTGGAACTCCTTGGGGCGAAGTGCATAATTTATATTTTTTCAAAAATGGTGTACTATATGCTACTAAAACTATTATGAATATGGGAGCATACGGAACAACATTAGAAAATGGAACACCAGTAAATATGGTAAAACTAGAAAAAGATGACGAAATTTACAAAGCAATGGCAAAAGAACTAGAAAACAAAGGTCTTAAAAATATTCTAGGTTGTTATGAATTAACTGCTTATGGAACAACTTATGATAATATGAAAGTATCATTTAATCTAGGAAATGACTATAATGGTAAAGAAGTACAAATATTACATAAAAAGAAAAACAATACTTATGAGATATTGAAAACAACAGTAGTAGACGGAAAAGCAACAATAACAGTTAGTGAATTTTCGCCATTTATGATTGCTTTAAGTAATACAACAAATACTAATAATACAAACGACCCTACAAGTGATAAAAAATTAGATGACGAGCCAAAAACAGGGGTTGCTGATTATACGATATTTGCAAGTGTTCTTGCTATTATTTCACTAGGTGGAATCGTTACTTTAAAACTTAAAAAATAATAAAAATATGCCCTAGAATTATTATAGCAAATATAATATAATTCTAGGGTATCAATATATAAAGGGGTCATGCAACAATGAAAAAAGAAAGTGCAACAAATAAAAATAAAAAAGTCAAAATAATATTAGTTATAATTTTTGTTATTTGCCTTATATGTGCTATTTCTTATTTAGTAATATACTTTATCAATGCAAACAAAAATAAAGCATTATATGACGATTTACAAGAGAATATAATACCTGATGAAACAACGGAAGAATTATCACAAGTTACAAGTGAATTTGCTGAAAAAGTAAAGGAATTGCAGAAGGAAAACGCAGACGTAAAAGGTTGGATACGAATTGAAGATACAAAAATAAACTATCCTATATTACAAGCAAGCAATAATGACTATTATTTAACACATAATTACAAAAAGGAATATTCTAGTTATGGGTCTATATTTTTAAATACAAAGTCAAATATAAAAGATAATAACTCAAATGCAATTATATATGGTCATCAGATGAAAGACGGGCAAATGTTTAAAGACTTACTAAAATATCAAGACAAAAATTTTTATGATCAACATAGTGTCATAAAAATTGCAACAGAAGAAGGCGAAAACGAATACGAAATAATATCTGTTTTTAAGTCAAGAATATTCTATCAAGATGAAAAAAATGTATTTAGATTCTATCAATATTATAATTTTGAAGATGAAAACAAGTATAATGAATATATCAGTAATTGTAAAAAGATTCAACTATATGATACAGGAAAAACAGCGAATTATGGGGAGCAACTTATTACATTGATTACTTGTGAATATAGCCAAGAAAATGGAAGACTTGTTGTAGTTGCTAAAAAAATATAATAATAAAAATAGACAGTAGCCTGATTGCTACTGTCTTGTTATTCTATGAAATACTGACATAATGTCGTTCCAAGAAAAAACATTTTTGAATAAGTCTACAACATTTTCTATATCATAAGTGTAAGTACATTCATAGTTATAAAGTTCATACTCTATTATAATGTCTTTTTCTTTATCAGTTAGACTTTTAAGCCAATCTTCTCTTTCTTTTTCTTTATTTGTCATCCATTGTATAATTTCTTTAAGTTTAGACTTTAAACAAATACTTCCAAAGCCGAATGAAGTTAATTCATCTTCGCTGGTTGCTCCTAATTTTTTCATAGCCTTCTGTAATTGTTCTTGTGAAAAAGCATAAGTAACATTTTGCTTGTAAAAGTCCTCCTCTGTGTAATTCTTGTTGTACTTTTCTAAAAGTTCTTTTTTGTTCATAACAAACACTTCCTTTCTAATTTTTTTCTGTAATATATTTACTTGTCAATGTTCTGCAACGTAGAAAACATACTTTTCGATAATGTCAAAAATTGCTTTATAGGTTTATGACCTTGACATTATACAAAGAAAAGTATGTTAACTTAAAATAAGAACATTGATGAGTAAATATATGGAAACAAAAAAGGAAATGTTGTTGTAAAAAGATTTTTTTTAAACGTTACAACAATAATGGGAATTGACTTTTACCTATTTATAAAGTATAATGTATTTGCCGTTAGGGTTATATGGCAAACTAATATTTACAAAGGAGGCATTTTATATGCTAAGTGTGAATTATTACGAAAATTCATGTAACAAGTACGGCGTCTGCTTTTAAGTATGACGAAGGATATAACGAATTTGTGAGAGAAGTATTAAATGTTATATCCGACCAGCCACTATACCTTAATTCTTTTGATAACTTATTACAAGAGTTTTTAGACTATAAACAATGGACACTATCGCATTTATGTATAGAGATAGATTGTGATAGACAATCATTATACCGTTATAGATATAATGGTAATTGTCCAAAAGAAAAAATAGTTATAATATGTTTAGCATTAGGGCTAGATTTAGTATCAACTATGATTTGTTTAATGTCAAAAGGACTTACCTTAAACCCTGTATTAGATTTTGACCGTAAGTGTATGATTTTTATAAATAATACAAAAAATGACGGACTAGATAGAGTATGGGAATTTTATAAGTATATGGAAGAAAATAAATAATTTTTATATAGAAGTTGCTGGTATATAAAAATAAAAATTATTAGAAACACGTTTTTAAGACGTGTTTTTTTTATGTTCTGTAATAGATACTGTTACCTAAAAATATGTAAAAAGTAATAAAATTAGGATACTGATTTAAGTATAAATAATTGTTGAATAAGTGTAACAAAATGTGTTACCTACCAATCAGAAAAAGTTATTATAATATATTTAGAAATTTGAAGAAGGGAGGAAGTTGCTATGAAGAAAGTAATAAGTACAGGTTACATATTAGTTGACATTATTGAAGATGAGTTTGAAGGCAATAAATATAATGCACTTGAAGTTAAGATAAGCAATAAGACAACTGAAAGAGTAAAACTAAAAGCACCATCTTCTTATGAATTGCTAGAAATGGCATTTGCACAACAGGCTAAAAACAACAAATAGTAAAATTTAAACTTTGGAGGGTTAAGCATTTAACCTTAACCCTCTAAAAATCTAAAAAAGGAAGGAAATTTCAAGTATGAGAAATCCATTAAGTAAAGAAACAATGAAAAAAATAAGAAAAGATGAAAAAGAATTTAATAAAGCAGAAAGAGAAGGAAGGGTTATGTATGACTCTGACCGTTGTATAATTTGGATTTTTGATAAAAAAGACAAAGTATGGAAAAAATCAACCAATTTTTTTAAATAAGGTTAGAAATAAGTTATGTAAAATTTGAATAGGAGGAATAAGTATGAATGAGAAAAATCTTAATCATAAAAAAGATGAAATTTTAAAAAGAAATAAAAATGAAATAGTTTTTTATAGGGTGGGAAAGCAAAGATTAAAGAGTAATAGAAAATTTTATATACTTTCGATAATTCTATACATAGTTATAAATATCCTAGTTTGGAAGAATAGTGAGAAGGTATTAAACTTAATGGATTTAGATGATTCATTTCGATTCTATTTGGTATGGAAAATTATGATTTGTACATTATCTTCACTTATTATATGGATAATAAATAGAGCGATAATTACATTACTCGGGGTTATAGGAAGACCTGCTGACGCAAAAGAAGTAGAAGAAATATTTGAGGATAATGGATTTGTAACAGAGAAATCAAAACAACCACCTTTGCTATTAGTTAAACGAAAAGATAAGACAAAAGAAGATAGTATAGAATACGAATTTTATAATAGAGGAATAAGTATTGAAAAATGGAATTTTTTGAATTTAGAAAATTGGTTAGACGGATATATTACATATTTAGATTATGCTAAAAATACTAAAAAGAATACTATTATACGAATAACACCAACAGAAAAGTACAAACCTTTTATACTTACTACTAAAAATAACAAAATGGTTAAAAATCCGAAACACACATTGCTTTGTGGCGAATCTGGGTCAGGAAAAAGTTTTGGAGCATTGACAATGATGTATCAGTATGCTAAAAGTCCGAATACGAGCATCACACTTATAGACGGGAAGGCAGAGGGGTACGAGCAATTTGACGAGATAGAAGAAGAAGGAAAAATCATAGAAGAAAAAGCAAAGAATTTTTATTCAGGAGAACACCCTGAAGAAGGGATAAAAAATTTTTACGAAAATGTCTTTCAATATAAACGAAAGAATAAAAAAGATAAGGAATTTAAAAAGATAACTCATATCTTGATTTTGGAAGAATACAGCAGTATTTTACAAGATTTAGGAAAACAGGAGCCAGAAATTAAAAAAATGGTAAGTCGTATGCTAAAAATGGGAAGGTCATTAAACTGTTGGGTTTGGACTTGCGAACAAAAACCTATGGCAGAATACTATGCAAATGCTAGAAACAACTTTCGGTCAAAGGATTATATTAGGCCCTATGGAAAAACAAACAGGCGAAATGCTATTTGACAGGTACAAAGAGAAAATGACAAAAGAATGTGGTAAATCAGAGGGCTATATTTATATTTCAGGTGTTGGAATCCAAGAATTACTTGTAGACAGAATTGAAAATATTGATGAAGTAAATAAATGTGTAAAAGAAGCATTAAATAGATAATGCCAAGTGTTATGCGTAGGGCGATTGCGTGAGCAATCGAACGTAGCAGGACACGAGCCGAACGAAGTGAGGCATATAGTCTTGTTTATTTCTTAATAATATCATTTTATATAAATTGAGTAGAAAAGAAGAAAAATAAAAATTTTTAGCAAAAAATGTATAATCTTGAAAAATAAGTCATAATAGTTAAATAGGAATAGTCACGAGTTTATAGGTGCAATCTCGTTGATATGAAAAACCTAAATATTTTATGAAAGGAAAAAAATAAATGGAAATTAGAAAAAATAAGAAGGAGGACAAAGTTATGAAATGTAAAGAAAAAAATTATAACCCTTGTGCAAAAGATGAAGATTTAAGAAGGACTAGAAAATTGACTTGTGAGGTCTGTGGAAGAACATATTATGGCTATAAAGGAGGACTAGAAGGCTCAAACCCTGACCCATTAAAATATAAAAGTTGTTGTCCTGTTTGTAATGAGTTTATAGTTATACCTGCGAGAGCAATGATAAGTGTAATAGCAAAAGAAGTGCAAGAAGGACGAGGAGCAGAACGAGAGGAAATATTGGCAGAAGAAAATAGAAAAATAGAAAAAATGAGGAGGAATAAAAATGCTAATTAGTGAAGATGAATATTACAAAAAATTGGATAAAGAAATAGAGGAAAGATATTATAAAGAATTAGAAGAAGAACATAACAGAAAAACAGAGCAAGAATATTTGGAAAGAATCGAACGAGAAAGACGAAAAAGGGAAGAATTTATACTAACAGGAATTCCAGCGATGAAACAAGCAGAGCAAGAATCATTGGAAAGAGCAGAAAGAGAATCATTAGAAAGGGCAGAAAGAGAATCGCTAGAAAGGGCAAGATTAGAAAGACTAGCAAGAATAGAAAAAATAAAAGGAGGGTATAAATGAATGTAGAAAGAATAAGCGAGCATTTAAGACCTGCACCAATTCAATATGTAACAGTAAAAGAAATGGGAAATATTACCGAAGTACGATTTATGACTAATGAAATGGGAGCAGTTATACAAAAGATTGATAAGGATAGATATAGAAATCTTATAACAGGACAAGTATTAGAGTATAAACATGGAAGTAGCAGGGGGGATTCGGTTAAGAATGTTGCACAATCTTTGAAACGATTACGTGAAATAATTAACACGAATGTAACGGATACTAAAAAATGTTTATGGGCGACACTTACATATGCAGAAAATATGACAGACCATAAAAGATTGTATGAAGATTACAGAAAATTCAATATGAGATTTCAAAGATATTTAGAAAAGAATGAGTTAGGAAAGGCAGAATATATTGCAGTACGGAGAGCCACAGGGAAGAATTATTGAAGGAAAATGTGTTTGGCATTTACATATTATATTTATATTCAAAAAGAGAACATATATTCCTAAAAGCGATTTTGAAAAACTTTGGGGTTTAGGATTTGTAAATATAAAAAGCCTGAAAAAAATTGACAATCTTGGAATGTATTTGTCAGCATACTTGTCGAATATGCAATTAGAAGGTGGCGAAAAGAACAACTCTAAAAACAAAAGAATCATCAAAGGAAGTAGATTACGGACTATATCCAAAACGGATTCCGTATTTATAGACTTTCAAAAGGAATTAAGAAACCAAAGATATATAAAACAACAGAACGTAAAGCAATGGAACGATTAAAAAATGCAGTTCTTATACACGAAAAAACAATAGAACTTTCAAACGAAGACGGAACATTTTTAAACACTATAAATTACAGAACATTTAACTTTAATAAAAAGGCTAAAAAATTTGAGGAAGGGAAGGGATACGACTATGAGCAAGATAAACAATGAGTTCAAAATAACAGAAGTATTCAATCCAAAAGCCAAAAATATTGAAGAAAAAATGAAAGAAGTTTTTATAACGTATTTGACCGAAAAAATAGCAAATACGGAAAATAAAAATATAATATAAATTTGAAAATAATAAGTAAAAAATAGGTTTTATACAAGTAACGACGGTTTATGGAGCAATTTTTTTAACGAGTGACGGACGAAGTGTTAATAAAAAGTTGAACCAGTAAACCGAGTTACGCAGATATAAAACGACGCTATTTTTTACGATTGAAATATAAATATTATATATACAATGACAAGATTCTAGTAAAAACTTGAATTATTTTGCAGAAGGATATATAATAGTGGCAGTTGGATAGGAGGAACTTATTGTTATCAAAGGAGGAAACAATGATAACAATAACAAGTCCTGAAAAATATGTAGCAGGATTATATGAAAGATTATCCAATGAAAAAATAGAAGTTGGAAATGGCGAAGTAATAATAAACAACGAAGACGAGAGAGAAAGTCGGTAGTATAAGTACGCAAAAGATATTCAATGAGAATTTTTGCAATGACAACAGTATTCGTATATATGACCACTATACAGATGACGGATATAGTGGGGCAACATTCGACAGACCTGACTTCAATAGATTGATACAGGACATTGAAAATAAAAAAATAAACCTAGTAATAGTAAAAGACTTATCAAGGTTTGGTAGGCTATCAAGTAAAATCTCATATTACCTAGAAGAATTTTTTATTGAAAAAGGTGTGCGATTCATAGCAGTAACAGACGGAATAGATACAGGACACGTAGAAACTAGCGAAGAAATGGTACAATTTAAGGCATTTTTCAATGAATGGTATTTGAGGGACACTTCGAGAAAAGTAAGGAATGGAAAGAGAACACGAGCAAGAGAAGGTAAAGTAATGGCAACATATCCTACATATCGGTTATAAAAAAGACCCACTAGACCATAATCATTATATACCTGACCCTGATATAGCACCTATTGTTAAAAGAATCTTTTTACTAGCAAAAAATGGTATGAATCCAACAGAGATTGGAAGGATATTAACAGATGAAAGAACAATAGTACCTTCCGAGATTGTAGGAAATACGCATACAAGAAAAGGCGAAATAAAACGAGGTTGGAACAGAAATACAGTAGTTAGAATATTACAAAATGTAACTTATTTAGGTTGGGTATCTAATGGAAATACTAAAAAAGTAAGTTATAAAAGTAAAAAAGTTCTAATAATGCCAAAAGATGAACGCATTATCGTAAAGGATATGCACGTACCATTGATAGACCAAGAAACATTTGACATAGTGCAAGATATGATAGCAAGTAGAACAGGTGTAAGAACAAAAAGTTACGATTGGTTGCTAAAAGGATTGATTTGTTGTAAAGAATGTGGAAAAAAATTAAGTCTAGTACCGCAAAAGCACCCTAACAAAACTACATTTTATTTAAGGTGTAATACTTATGCAACAAATACTCATTTAGGACTATGTACCCCTCATAGTAACAATTTGGAAAAAGTAACGAATGTAGTTATTGAGCAGATAAGAAACAGGTGTAAACAGTTCCTAGATGAAGAACAATATCAAAAACTTGCAACAACGACAAAGGACAAAATACTAGAAAATAAGTTTAACATAAGGGGCGAAATACTTGTACTAGAAAAGAAAATAAGAGAAATCAATAGCAGGATAGACAGTATATACGAAGACAAATACAAAGGTTTATTTGAAGATGAAGACTTTACTAGATTATATACCAAAAATTTAGATGACAGAAAAGCACTAGAAGAAAGAATTGAACAATTAAAACAAAAGGAGCAGAAGGAAGATAAGCAAGTGGATATAAAACAATTAGTAACAGACTTCGTAAATATGAAAGAAATAACAAGAACAATGTTAGTGTCATTAGTAGATAGAATAGAAATATCACAAGAAAAAGAAATAACAATTTATTATAAATTTAATATTTTAAACGTTGCAGAAGTAAAAGACAACGAAAATCTAGCAAGTGTTGGTTAGATATAAAAATATTAGTCATAACATAACACGATTACGATAATAGTAATGCTAATTTTAGTTGCTGTTACAATTAGCACAGCAGTACAGAGTGGACTTTTTGGATATGCAAAAAATGCTACTGCAGATTGGGCAGATGAAGAAAGCAAAGAAAAAAATATTGGCAATGATAATTATATTAAAGATACTGTTAATGAATACACTGGCAAAATTGACAGAAGTTATTTGAAAGTTGGTGATTATATATCTTATACGCCAGATATAGCACCAAACTATATGGGATTGGGTAATTCAACAAGTGAAAAATCTGGTTCAACAAGTAATCCAATAGATGGAATACCACAAGATACAACACTTACGTGGAGAATATTAAGCATAAATGAAGATGGTTCAGTTGATATTGTATCAGCAAAACCAACATCAACAAAAGTATATCTTAATGGTTCAGTAGGATATAACAATGGAGTGTACTTATTAAATGACTTGTGTAAGAGTTTATATTCAAACTCTACCTTAGGAGTAACAGCAAGAAGCATAAATTTATTAGATATAGAGAGTAAATTAAATACTGCAGGGATAGAAGCAAGAAACTCATATAATAATGGAAACAAAACATATGGAGAATTACAGACTTATACAGGTAATTATGCAAATACACCAGATGTATATAAACGTGTAGGGAAAACGGCACTAGAAGAAACAAAAGAGTATTACACATCTCCAACAACAGAAACACATACAAAAGAAAGCAGTTTAGAGGTACAACAAACATATTATTATTTTTCAAATACATCAGATGCTTATTTTGATGATGCTACATTTCATGAACTGATTTTTAATTCAGGTACAAAATATTGGCTTGCTTCACGTTATGTTGATTGCTATTCTGATATTGCGGGTTTTGGTTTGCGCTATATAAGTAATATTTACCTTTTTGGATATTACTTGTTAAATTCATATGCTGATACACATAATACTAGCTATTTTGTGCGTCCAGTAGTTTCTCTTGGAAGTAACATTAAAATATCAAACACAGGAGGAACTATAGAAACTCCAAGAACATTAAGTAAATAATAAAATTAAAGGATACATATTCATATATGACTCCTTTAGTTTGTTTTTATGTAAAATTTTTCCATTGCTATTGACAGAATAGAACTTTAAAGGTAAAATATAATAGTACAGAAAAATATATAAGAAATTTTGTAACGAAATATATATTATAAAATCTGAACATTGAAAATTTAATTTAAGAAAAAGAGGTGTTTTTATGAATGGACCAATAATAGCCATCATCACCTTTCTTATCTCAGCAGTTGTTTGTATACCATTAGGTGTAATTATTAGAAAGAAAACAGCTGAATCTAAAATAAAAAGTGCAGAAAGTGAAGTAGCAAGAATTATAGCAAATGCAAAAAGAGATGCAGAAAATGCAAGAAAAGAAGAAGTTTTAAAAGCAAAAGAGGAAATTTTGCAGTCAAAGAATGAATTAGATAAGGAGATAAAAGAAAGAAGAGGCGAGGTACAATTACAAGAAAAAAGACTTTTCCAAAAAGAAGAAAACTTGGAAAGACGTTCTGAAAATTTTGAACGAAAAGAAAAAGAATTGGAAAGAAGTTCTCAAGAACTTGAAAGAAGAAAACAGGAAGTAGATGATATTTATACAAAACAAATGGAAGAATTACAAAGAATATCAGGGCTTTCAAGAGAAGATGCAAAAGCAATTCTTTTAGAACAGTTAAGTAAGAAACTAAATGATGAAAAAGTAGCATTGATAAAATCAGTAGAAGCAGAAGCAAAAGAAACTGCTACAAAAAAGGCAAAGGAAATTGTAGGCTATGCAATACAAAAATGTGCTGCAGACCATACTTCTGAAACAACCGTATCAGTAGTAGCTTTACCAAATGACGATATGAAAGGAAGAATAATAGGAAGAGAAGGTAGAAATATTAAAGCACTAGAAACTTTAACAGGAATAGACTTGATAATAGATGATACTCCAGAAGCAGTAATTTTATCAGGTTTTGACCCATTAAGAAGAGAAGTAGCAAGAATCGCACTAGAAAAATTAATTGAAGATGGCAGAATACATCCAGCTAAAATAGAAGAAATGGTTGAGAAGGCTAAGGAAGAAATAGAAGAGACGATAAAGGAAGAAGGAGAAAGAGCTATTCTAGAAACAGGAGTGCATGGATTACATCCAGATTTAGTTAAGCTAATAGGAAAGTTAAAATATAGGACGAGTTATGGACAAAACGTTTTAACACATTCAATCGAAGTTTCTAATTTAGCTAGAATAATGGCAGAAGAATTAGGACTAGATCCAAAAATTGCAAGAAGAGCAGGTTTATTACATGATATTGGAAAAGCACTAGACCATGATATGGAAGGAACACATGTAGAAATTGGTATAGATGTACTGAAAAAATATAAAGAGAATGACATAGTATTAAATGCAGTACAAGCACATCATGGTGATGTAGAACCAAAAACAATAGAAGCAATATTAGTGCAAGCAGCAGATGCAATATCAGCATCAAGACCAGGAGCAAGAAGAGAAACTTTAGAAACATACATTAAGAGATTAGAGAAACTAGAAGAAATAGCAGATTCATTTGAAGGTGTAGAGAAGTCTTTTGCTATACAGGCAGGTAGAGAAGTAAGACTTATTGTTAAGCCAGAAAAAGTTTCAGATAATGAAATGATAACAATGGCAAGAGAAGTTGCTGAAAAAGTAGAATCAGAGATGGAATATCCTGGACAAATAAAGGTAAATGTAATAAGAGAAACAAGAGCAGTAGATTTTGCAAAATAACAAATTTTAAAATCTCAAATAGTGTAAAACTATTTGAGATTTTTTTATAAAACATATGAACTTTTGTTTGACAAATAAAGTTTTATGTGATAGTATAATATCGAGAAAAAAATACAAGAATAAAAGAAGAAATTTTAATCAAAAGGGGAGGATTTAAAATGAGAAGAAAAGACCCAAATGAATTGAACAAAAGGGAAAAAGCAATACTTAAGTTTATTGAAAAACAAGTAAATGCGAATGGTTATCCACCATCAGTAAGAGAAATAGGAAAGGCAGTAGGACTAAGTTCAACTGCAACAGTTCATACTTATTTAACAAATTTAGCAAAAAAAGGATATATTAAGAAAGAAACACAAAAAGGAAGAACTCTAAAACTACTAAAAGGTGGTTTAGAAGGTCAACAAAAAATAGAACCTAAAGAAGTGTATACAAATAAAGAAATGGTAGAAGTACCAATAGTTGGAAAAGTTGCAGCAGGATTACCACTTTTAGCAGTAGAAAATGTTGTAGACACGTTCCCAATTCCTCTAGATTTTGTTGGAAATAGTGAAAGTTTCATGTTAATTGTTAGAGGAGAAAGTATGATTGAAGCAGGGATTTTAGATGGTGATTATATATTAGTAAAGAAACAAGAGACAGCAAGCAATGGAGAGATGGTTGTTGCATTAATAGATGATGAGGCAACAGTTAAAACTTTCTATAAAGAACAAGATTATATAAGACTACAACCAGAAAATCATACAATGGATCCAATAATAGTACCAGATTGTAAAATATTAGGAAAAGTAGCAGGAGTATTTAGAAAAATGTAATGATAGATAAGAACAAACAATTTTGTTTGTTCTTATTTATTAAGTATAATAAAAATTATATTTCTGAACATAATAAGTTTTAAGAGGTGCAGTATATGAAAAAAGATAAAGAAGTTCAGAGAAAAGAAGATACAACTAAATATGGAGAATTTGTATGTTCGGCATACCATTGGTTACCTATAGAAAAACAAAAGGAACAAGTAAGCAAAATGGAGAACATAACAAAAACAAATAAAAAATAGTAATAAAAATTACCAGACCATAATATACATTTATTAAAGTTTATAGTACAAACGTTAATTATGGGAGGTAATTATTTTTATGGAGAATTTAGAAATATATGAAGACATAAGAAGTAGAACAGAAGGGGATATATATGTTGGAGTAGTGGGACCAGTAAGAACAGGTAAATCAACTTTTATAAAGAATTTTATGGATTTATTGGTTCTTCCCAATATTCAAAATAATTATAAAAAAGAAAGAGCAAGAGATGAACTACCACAAAGTGCAGCAGGAAGAACAATAATGACAACAGAACCAAAATTTGTTCCAAATGAAGCAGCGGAAATAACTATAGGAGAAAACTTAAAGTTGAAAACAAGACTAGTCGACTGTGTTGGATATTTGGTAAATAATGCATTGGGATATATGGAAGAAGATATTCCAAGAATGGTAAAAACACCATGGTCAGAAGAAGAAATACCATTTGAAGAAGCAGCAGAAATAGGAACAAGAAAGGTAATTGCAGAACATTCAACAATAGGAATTTTAGTTACAACAGATGGAAGTATAACTGAAATACAAAGAAATGAATACATCGAAGCAGAGGAAAGAGTAGTTAGAGAATTAAAAGAATTAAATAAACCATTCGTAATAGTTTTAAATACTAACAATCCATATGGAGAAGAGACACAAAGATTGGCAAAAGAGATGGAAGATAAATATGAAGTTGCAGTAATTCCTACAGATTGTGTAAATTTGAATAATGAAGATGTGAATAATATATTTGGTAGAATCTTATATGAATTTCCTATTGAAAGAATAAACATAAGTCTTCCTGGTTGGGTAGATGGACTAAACAATGAACATAGTTTAAAGCAACAATTATATAAAGAAATAAAGGAAGCATTTAAGAGTATAAAAACAGTTAAATCAGTAAATTCTGTGTTAGAAAAAATAGGTACTACAGAAATAATAACAAGGACTAATATAGAAAAGATAGATTTAGGAACAGGAGCTGTAACTGTACAGATACTCTTAAAAGACGATTTATTTTATAAAGTTCTTACAGAAATAACAGGAATAAGTATATCAGATGAAGCAGACTTGTTTGGAACAATAGAAAGTTTATCAATAATTAAAAAAGAATATGATAAAATAGAAATGGCATTACAAGAAGTTAAACAAAAAGGTTATGGAATAGTGATGCCAAGTATGGAAGAATTAATTTTAGATGAACCAGAAATGGTAAAACAAGGTTCAAGATTTGGAGTAAAATTAAAAGCAAAAGCTCCATCAATACATATGATAAGAGCAGATATCGAAACTGAAGTATCTCCAATAGTAGGCAGTGAAAAACAGTCAGAAGAATTAGTAAATTATTTGTTATCTGAATTTGAAAGTGATCCAATAAAAATTTGGGAATCTAACATTTTCGGAAAGAACTTACATGAATTGGTAAATGAAGGTTTACAGAATAAATTATATAGAATGCCAGAAGATGCTCAAGAGAAGCTACAAGAAACATTAGAAAGAATAATAAATGAAGGCAGTGGTGGACTAATTTGTATAATATTATAATTTGAAAAAGTGAAATTTTGAAAAAAATAGATATTTTTACTAAATCTATTGCAAAATTTAAAATTACATGTTAAAATAGAAAAAGTGAATTTATTTTTAGACTTTAAGGAGGTGCCATACATGCCAAATATTAAATCAGCAATAAAAAGAGTAAATGTAATAGAAACAAAAACATTAAGAAATAATATGATAAAATCTGAATATAGAACAGCTGTTAGAAAGTTTGAAACAGCAGTAGCAGCTGGAAAAAAAGAAGAAGCACAAGAAGCTTTAAAATATGCTACAAAGAAAATAGATGGTGCTTGTTCTAAAGGTATCATAAAAAAGAATACAGCATCAAGAAAAAAATCAAACTTAGCTAAAAAATTAAATGTTATGTAAGAGATAAAAAAGATTTCAATTTTTGAAATCTTTTTTTATTTCCTATTGCATAAAAATCATTAATATAATAAAATGAATGCAATAAAATAAATTAGGAGGTTTTACAAATGTCAAATATTAAATTAAATTTAGAAAATGTAGGAATAGAAAAAGAAGAAATTATGAAATATAGAGAAAAAGTTGCTGAAATACATAAAGAATTATATGAAAAAAGTGATGATGAAAAGGAATTTGTTCGGATGGTTAAAACTACCTACCAATTATGACAAAGACGAATTTAAAAGAATAAAAGAATGTGCAGATAAAATAAAAAAAGATTCGCAAGTATTTTTAGTAATAGGAATTGGGGGTTCTTATTTAGGAGCAAGAGCAGTTATAGAAGCACTAACAAATACTTTCTATAATATGTTACCAGATAAAAAGACACCTCAAATATTATTTGTTGGAAATAATATGAGTCCAAACTATGTAAACGATTTAATAGAACTTATAGGGAATAAAGATTTATCTATAAATGTAATATCTAAATCAGGAACAACAACAGAGCCAGCGATGGCATTTAGAATTTTTAGAGAATTTATGGAAAATAAATATGGAATAGATGAGGCAAGAAAGAGAATATATATAACAACAGATAAAGCAAGAGGAGCACTTAAAAATTTAGCAACAGAAGAAGAATATGAAACATTTGTAATTCCAGATAATATCGGAGGAAGATATTCAGTATTAACTGCTGTTGGACTATTACCAATTGCAGTTGCAGGAATTGATATTGATAAATTAATGGAAGGTGCAAGAAATGCGCAAAATAGATATTGCGAATCAGATGTAAAATATAACGAATGTTATCAATATGCAGTAGCAAGAAATATTCTTTATAAAAACAAAAAACTAATTGAATTATTAGTTAGCTATGAACCAAAAATGCAATATATATCAGAATGGTGGAAGCAATTATATGGAGAAAGTGAAGGAAAAGATGGAAAAGGAATTTTCCCAGCAAGTGTGATGTTTACTACAGATTTACATTCATTAGGACAATATATACAAGAGGGAGAGAGAGATTTATTTGAAACTGTAATAAATGTAGAAAATACAGCAACAGATATTAAAATAAAAAAAGATGCTGACAATGTAGATGGATTGAATTTCTTAGCAGATAAAACAATGTCATATGTATGCAAAAAAGCTATGGAGGGAACTATAGAAGCACATGTATCTGGTGAAGTTCCAAACATATTGATAAACTTAAATAGATTAAACGAAGAATCAATAGGTGAATTAATATACTTCTTTGAATTATCTTGTGCAATGTCAGGACGTATATTAGGTGTAAATCCATTTAACCAACCAGGTGTAGAAGCATATAAAAGCAATATGTTTAGACTATTAGGGAAACCAAAAAATTAAAATAGAAATAAATGCAAGGCGGGCAACAGAGCCCGCTTATATATATCAACTTGAGAGATTATGTTAAGTATGATATAATTTTATTATAATAGCAATAGGTCTAGTGCCATGAAAATAGAAGGGAGCTTTACAATGAAAATAAGCAAGAAGATAATCATTGCATTTATACTCTTAGGCATAATTGGTTTCATATTGCAATTTACACCATTGAACAACATCCAAGTGAACTCTGGACGGAGAAGAACTGCCCCTTTGCCTCTAGTAATAATGGCGGCAGGATTTGGCACAGCAGGAGCACTCATCAGTGTCTTGCTTAAGGACAAAAGAAAGAAATAATTATTTCAGCACAAAACTGACTTTCCTATCAGGAAGGTCGGTTTTGCTTTATTATGAAAATAACAAGTTTGTTATAATATTTTTAAAAAAGTATAAATAAATAATATAAAAATTTAAAAACTGTTAATAATATTTTTAAGTAAAGGAGAAAAATATGGCAATAATAATATCTGTTATATTGATTGCAGCAATAGCATTTTGCATATTTATAGGTATAAATATGTTCAACTTAGCTATTAATACGGTAACATCAAAAAAATACTTTACAGAAGATTTAAGAATATTTAAAACAGATGAAACAGAAGAAGAAAAAAAACAAAAAGTAAAATGGCTTAAAGATAATTCAAAAGAAATATATATAAAGTCATTAGATAAGTTAAAATTATGTGGATATGAAATAAGGAATAAGAAACAATCAGATACTTGGATAATTGCAGTTCATGGATATATGGGAAAAGGGTTAGATATGGTTCCATGTATACAAAAATTTATAGAAATGGGATACAATGCACTTATAATAGATCAGAGAGCACATGGGAATAGTCAAGGTAAATATAGAGGTATGGGTTATTTAGAATGTAAGGATTTAAAAGAGTGGATAAAATTTATAACAAACAAATATAAAAAATCAAAGATAATTTTATATGGAGTATCTATGGGGGCAACAACTGTATTAATGGAGACAGGAGAACTTTTGCCAGAAAATGTGAAAGCATGTATAGAAGATTGTGCATATACATCAATATGGGATGAATTTAAATGTATATATAAAAAAAGCTTTAAACTTCCAACATTTCCAGTATTAAATATTGCCAGTATAGTATCTAAAATTAAAGCAGGATATTATTTTAAACAAGCATCTGCAATAAAAGCAGTAAAGAAGTCTAAAATACCAACAATATTTATACATGGAGAAAACGATAAATTAGTTCCATGCAATATGATGGAAAAGTTATATAAAGTGGCAAAATGCAAAAAAGAAAAATTAGTAGTAAAAAATGCAGGACATATAGAAAGTTGCAGAGTAGATACAGAAAACTATTGGAAAAAAATAAAGGAATTTATAAGTGCATATATTTAAAAATAATCCGTGTAAAACGGATTATTTTTAAAATTAAACTTCGAAATCGAAACTTTTATTTGCTATAAATCTATTAATATTCTTTTCTGAAATACCAGTTCCTGCAGAAAGATTTGCAACAGAAAGAGAAACTCCAGAATTATCAATAAAATTATTCAACCTATATAAATCTTGTTCATCTCTAGTCTGGCAACAACTGCAAACTTCATTTGAAGAAGCAAAAAAAGCTCCACAACGACGACATTTTTTAAATTCCATAACAACCTCCATTCGAGCAGATTAAGCTCTAATATATAATTTTGAAATTATAATATCTCTATTAAATTGATTTACATTTTATCACAAAAAGTAGAAAAATGGAATATAAAAACGAAAAAAAATAACATCCCTTAAAAATTAAGAGATGTTATTTTTAAATTTTTTAACACATGAAGGTTAAAATGCTAACAATTAGCAGCATCCACCATTATTGTTACCTCCACAGCAACAACAGATTATTATTAAAAGGATTATGATCCAGCAACAATCATTACCACATCCAAATCCACCGCATCCTCTATTTTCTGGCATTCTAATTCACCTCCCTATGTAAAGAACTAACCTTAAAAGTTTTCTTCATCAGTTATGTTATATATTATGAAAAAATAAAAAAATGTGTTACACAATAAAAATAAAAAAATAAAAAATATGGATGAAAGAAACAAAAGGAAAGAAAGATTATTAAACAAACAAATTAGTTATTATATATGAAGAAGGAATAATTTGAAAAAATAGTAAAAAAATCCCAAAAATGCTTGACATAGAGTGTAGAAACGTAGTAAAATAAATATTGCGTGTAGATTTGCGATGAAGCGAAATGTGGCTACACTTACATAGTGGAGGGAACTTTCGTGGAGTATGTCTTGGCATAGACCAGGCGGATAAGTTAGATTTAAACACTTGTCCTAGGCTTTAAACTAGGATTTTATAACGGGTTTAAATGAAACACCAGGGTGTGTTAATTAACTTTCCTACCTAAGGTAAAACTAATTATATTTTAAGGAGGGAATTTAACAATGGCAAAATCAACAGAAGTTGAAAAAACAGAAAAAGTTGAGAAAGGAACAACAAAGAAAACTACAACAAAAAAAGCAGCAACAACAAAGAAAACTACAAGCAAACCAAAAACAGAGAAGGCTGCAAAAACAACAAAGGTGGTAGCAACAAGTGAAAAAATTAGAATAAGATTAAAGGCTTATGATCATGTTCTTATAGATCAGTCTGCTGAAAAAATAGTAGATACTGCTAAAAGAACAGGAGCTAAAGTTTCAGGTCCTATTCCACTACCAACTAAAAAAGAAGTAGTTACAGTTATTCGTTCACCACACAAACACAAAGACTCAAGAGAACAATTTGAAATGAGAACACATAAGAGAGTTATCGATATATTATATCCAACTCAAACAACAGTTGATACTCTAATGAAACTAGAGTTACCAGCAGGTGTTGAAATAGAAATCAAACTATAAAATGTAAGATTTAAAAAATAGAGCTTGAGATAATTATAATAAATATATACCTTAAGCCAAGCTGACAGTAGTTGCCAGCCAATAGTAATAAGGAGGAAAAGAAAAAATGAAAAAGGCAATTTTAGGAAGAAAATTAGGAATGACACAAATATTTGATTCTACTGGAAAAGCAATACCAGTTACAGTAGTAGAAGCTGGACCATGTACAGTAGTTCAAATAAAGACAAAAGATTGCGATGGATATGAAGCAATTCAATTAGGTTTTGGAGAAGTTAAAGAAAAGAAATTAATAAAACCTAAAAAAGGACACTTTGCAAAGGCAAGTGTAACTCCAAAAAAACATTTAAGAGAATTTAGATTAGAAGAAATCTCTTACAAAGTTGGAGATGAAATAAAAGTTGATATATTCCAAGATGGAGATACAGTTGACGTAACAGGAACAACAAAAGGAAAAGGATTCCAAGGTGTTATTAAACGTCACGGACAATCAAGAGGGCCAATGGGACATGGTTCAATGTATCATAGAAGACCAGGTTCAATGGGATCTACATCAACACCAGGTAGAGTTTTTAAAGGTAAAAACTTACCAGGACATATGGGAATGGAAACAGTTACAGTTCAAAACCTAGAAATAGTAAAAGTTGACTTAGATAAAAACGTATTATTAATAAAAGGTAGTGTTCCAGGGAACAAAGGAGCCATCCTAAAAATAAGAAATACAGTTAAGAGTGCAAAATAAGGTAAGAGAGGAGAGAAAAGAAAATGCCTAAAATAAGTGTATACAATATAGAAGGTAAAAAAGTAAAAGACATAGAATTAAATGAAAGCATTTTTGGTATTAAACCAAATGAGAAAATAGTTCATATTGCTTTAGTAAACTACATGGCAAATCAAAGACAAGGCACAGCTAATACAAAAACAAGAGCTGAAGTAGCTGGTGGTGGAAGAAAACCATGGAGACAAAAAGGTACAGGTAGAGCAAGACAAGGAAGTATAAGAGCACCACAATGGTTTAAAGGTGGTATTGCTTTAGGACCAAAACCACGTGATTTCAGCTACAGAATAAATAAAAAAGAAAGACAATTAGCTATAAAGTCAGTTTTAAGTTCTAAAGTATTAGAAAACAACTTAGTAGTTGTAGATAAATTAGATTTAAAAGAAATCAAAACAAAAAATATGGTGAAAGCATTAGAAAATCTTAAAATCGAAGGAAAGACTCTAATAGTATTACCAGAAAAGAATGAAAACGTTCAAATGTCAGCAAGAAATATTGAAGGAGTTAAAACAAGTTTAACAAGTACAATCAATATTCATGACTTATTAAAATATAACAAATTAATATTAACAGTAGATAGTGTTAAAAAATTAGAGGAGGTGTATGCTTAATATGAGACCAGAAGATATTATAATAAAACCAATAATCACAGAAAAAAGTAACAGTGAATTAGAACAAGGCAAATACACCTTTAAAGTAGCAAAAAATGCTACAAAAGTTCAAATAGCAAATTCAGTTGAAGCATTATTCAATGTTAAAGTATTAAAAGTAAATACAATGACAGTTACTGGAAAAGTAAAAAGAATGGGTGCTCATGAAGGAAAAAGACCAGATTGGAAAAAAGCTATTGTAACAATAGATACAAATCCATCTGAAACAAAATACTTATCAAAAGGTGGAAAAGAAGTTAAAGTTGATAAGAAGTATAAGTCTTCAATAGAAGAATTTATGGGTGCTTAGTCAAATCAAATTTGGCATCTTGCACATTTTAATTAGCTTATAAATCTTTGATGTGCCTTAGTACACCTCAGATTTATCTCATTAATAAAAATGCACAATATACCAAAATTGCTTTGACTAGTAATCAAGAAAACAAGATTTTAAATTATCCAGATTAAACTGGGAGAATAAATAAATATCTGCCTGGTGGAGCAGGAAAACATCCACTAAATATAAAATAAAAGGAGAAAGAAAAATGGGAATAAAAACATTCAGACCCTATACACCATCAAGAAGAAACATGACAACATTAGCAAACGAAGAAATAACAAAAAAGACTCCTGAAAAATCTTTATTATCAAAAAAGAAAAAAAATTCAGGTAGAAATTCATATGGAAGAATAACAGTAAGACATCAAGGTGGAGGAAATAGACAAAAATATAGAATAATAGATTTTAAAAGATTAAAAGATGATATGCCAGCTACAGTTATAGGAATCGAATACGATCCAAACCGTACAAGTAATATAGCATTAATCAAATATGAAGATGGAGTTTTAAATTATATACTAGCTCCACAAGGATTAAAAGAAGGAGATAAAGTAGTGTCTGGAAATAATGCAGATATTAAACCAGGAAACTGCTTACCAATAGAAAATATACCAGTAGGTACAGTAATTCATAATATAGAATTAAATCCAGGTCAAGGTGGAAAAATGGTAAAAGCTGCTGGTGGAGAAGCTCAATTAATGGCAAAAGAAGGAAGTTATGCACATATAAGATTACCTTCTGGAGAAATGAGATTAGTAAGAGCTAAATGTAGAGCAACAATAGGAACAATAGGAAATGCAGATCATAGCAATATTAAATTAGGAAAAGCTGGAAGAAAAAGACATATGGGTATAAGACCAACAGTTAGAGGTTCTGTTATGAACCCAGTAGATCACCCACATGGTGGTGGTGAAGGTAGAGCACCAGTAGGACA
>CANTAQ010000004.1 GCA_947651825.1 uncultured Clostridium sp.
TTATAGCAACGGCTTGCCAAACCTAGCACTTTTATAGAGGTACTGCATTTCTCTGTATAATAAAAAGACTACTTACAAGTAGTTGTAAATAGCCTAGAAGAATGAAATCAATAGTAAACATTCTATTACATCTAACATCATCTATCACATCTAGCAAAACATCTAACATTTTTACAAAATACTTGCAAAATAGAGTAAAATTATGTTATAGTTAAGCAAGTAAGAAAAACGAAGATAAGTGCTAGAAAATCCATAGTTTTCAGTTATATAAAAAGTGTTATCTAATACTAAAAATAGATAAGTATAAAACACATTAAAAGTCTCAAAATCATGCGGGAAACCATGTGGGTTCGAGTCCCACTATCGGCACCACAAAAAAGCATAGCGAAAGCTATGCTTTAAAAATTACCATAAAAAGTAAAAAACATTGATACAAAAGTAAAAATATGGTAAAATAATAAAAGGGAGAAATTGTATTTATAATTAAAGGGGAGATAAAAATGAAAATCAAAATCAAAAAAAATTTTTTTGTAGCATTTTGTGTAATATTTTTATTAATCTTTTGCATAATAGTAGAAAATAAAATTAAATACACAAAAGTTAGTTATGAAACAGTAATGCCACATAATATGCTTGCTTATAATAGCAATAATGAAGAAGAACATAATGTGGTTTTATATAATAATAATGGAACAGAAAACCAAGTGGTATATTTATCTGATATTCCTTACAGTAAGGCTCAAACAGCTTGGGGAAATATAGCATTAGACAAAACACAAGATAATGGATCACTTATTTTGATGTTAAACGGTTCATCTACTTTAATAAAAAAAGGTATTTGGGCACATGCTACATCTACTGTAGAGTATGATATTAGTAATTATAAAGATTATGCATATTTTACAACTTTTTATGGATTAAACACTACTTCAGGAAATAAAGGAAATGGTGTAAAGTTTTATATTTATACTTCTGAAGATGGAAAAAACTGGACTTTACGTACAGAAGAAAATCCAGTTGCACTTAAAAGTTCAAATAATGCAATACAAGTTAAAATAGATATTAGAAATGCTAATTATATTAGATTATATGCTAATGATAATGGGTCTAATGGAAATGATCATGCAGTATGGGGAGATGCTAAGCTGATAAAAGAAGATTATAGTGATAATGTTATGACAACAGTAGAAGAATTTGATGAAATTATCAAATCAGTTTATGAGCCGGGAACAGTTAAAGATGATTTAAAATTAACTCTTTTACAAAGAGATTTTATAAAAAGAGTTGGTCAATACCAACTTAGAATTTTTCTAGAAGAAGATTCTAAAAACAGAGAAACTTTAGATTGGTTTTTAAATAATGAAGAAGCATTACGCCTATGGACAATTGGTGGTACCCCAAATGGTACATATTTAAGAGCATTAGAAGTATTAAGTGAGGTATACCATGCACATAAAGAAGATTTAGCAAATGAGGAAGTAACAGCTAATGGAGTAAAATATAAAGATTTATATTTAAAGATGATGTTATCATTATCTTTATCTCACTCAACCAATGTTGGTTTATGGATTGGTGGAAATCAGTTTTCTAATGCTGTTACTAGATATGAAATCTATAAACAAATGCATTTGGATAATAAATTAGCATCAAATTCAATGTTTGAAAGCTATACAATTGAAGAAATGCGTGCTGTTATGTTTACAAACATTGATGATGAAGAAATATTATGGTTACGTGATTATTCTGAAAAGAGATTTTCAAATATAGTAGATCGTTTTAACCCATTTAAATATATTAATTATACATTAGGTTATGGTTATTATAGACCACAATATTATAGTCAAGAGAATTATGAAAAATGGGATAAAAAATATAATTTATCAGAATATAATGTTCCCTATCAAGCAGGAAAACCAAAATTATGGATAGTGTTTGAAGAAGGAGCTGTTTGTGGTGGACTTTCTAAAACAGCAGCTAACCTTTATGGAGTATGGGGATATCCAGCCAAAGTTTTAGGTCAACCAGGACATGCTGCTTATACCTATTTATATAATGCTGGTGGTGGAAATTATGCATGGCAATTATCATACAATGTTGCTTCTACGGCTTGGGCAGCTACTGATGGTGGTGGACGTATGCCAAATAGTTGGGGGAATGGATGGTCTAGTGGTGCAGCAAGTAGAGGTTCATATCATTTCTTATCTCAAGAAGCTCAAAATGAATATGATAAATATGAAAAAGCGGAATTAATATTATTACAAGCAGATACATTTAAAAATGATAAAGAAAAATTAGAACAAATTTATCGTGATGCTTTAGCAGAGGAAATAATTAATTTTGATGCTTGGATTGGTGTAATAAGTTTATATAATGCAGATGATTCTAAAACTGAAGAAGAAAGAATTGCTCTAGCTGAAGAAATTGCAGAAGTAATGGCTTATCATCCATTACCAATGTATGATTTGACAAAACTTGTTGGTACAAAAATCACATCACCAGAGTACATGAGTAAAATGATGATGTTACAAGAACAAACTTTGCGTAAAGCAACAAAGGCAACAAGTGCAAATACTTTATATCATAAAGAAGTGCCAATAGTTGCAAATGCAATTTTAGGTGTAGTTGATTCTAGTATAGGCAACTTCTCTTTTAGTGGGGCAAATGCTGGTAAAATAATTTTATCAAAACAACTACAGAGTGCTCAAGTAACTTGGAGTTACAGTTTAGATGGTGGTAATACATGGAACGAATGTTATGAACATTCTGTACAACTTACAACTGAAGAGATTGCAAGTATTAATGTAAATGATGATATTAAAATTCATATATCAGGCCTACCAATGACAGAAAAAAACATTTATACAATTGATATTACCAAAAGAACATTTCCAAGTGGAGTAGTTTCAATTAATGATGAAGAAAATCGTATATTGAATGCAACTAATGATATGGAATGGACGCTAGATCCTAATGGGGAATGGAATTCATTTGCTAATACGAATCCAATATTTAATGGAAATAAAAGAGTTTATGTCAGAGTAATTGCTGCTGGAACTCAAGTAGCTAGTGATCCAGTATACTTTACTTTTAAAGAAAATAATTCAGACGATACAAAATGGTATATTCAATCTAAAAATTTAAAGGTAGTTGAAGTAAATGGAACAGGTGCAGGAGATTATAAGAATGTTCTTGATGGAAATATTAATACCTATTGGCGTTCTAAAGCAGGTATGTTTCCAGCTTATGTAACAATTAAATTAGATGAACCAAGATATATATCAGGATTAGATTATGTACCTGATAAGAGTGCAGTAAATATTGTTAAAGTTCCTTATGGTATAGCAAAGAAGGTTAACATTTATGTAAGTATGGATGGTACTAACTGGGAATTAGCAGCTAGTAAAGATAATTTAGGAGAGAATGTTTCTCTAAAACATATTGATTTACCAGAGCCAAAAAAAGCTTTATATGTTAAATTTGAATGCGAAAGTATTTACCCACCAATGGATTCGGCGGCTAAGTATAAAGTATTTACTGTATCTGTTATCAAATTATATGAAAATGTTATCGTAAATGAAATACCAAGAGCAGAGGTAAATTATAACATTACTAATGCAACTAACAAAAATGTAATAGCAGAATTGATTAATGAAACAAGACCTATTACAGTAACAAATAATGAGGGAAATAAGACTTATACATTCACAGAAAATGGAGAATTTACCTTTGAATTTGTTGATGAAAATGGAAATAAGGGAAGTACAACAGCAACAGTTAACTGGATAGATAAAACTCCTCCTAAAGCAAATGTTGAATTTAGTACAACTGAACTAACCAATGAAGATGTAGTAGCAACAATTACCTTTGATAAAGAAAATATAACAATACTTTCAAAAGATATACAGATTGCTGAAAATCCAGTAGATAAAAGTAAAACAATTACCTTTGAATCTAATGCATCTTATGAATTAGAATTTTCAGATTCATTAGGAAATATAGGGACTAAAACAATTGCAGTAGATTGGATTGATAAGGAAGAACCAACAGCAAAACTTACTTATAGTACTACTAATCTTACAGATGAACCAGTTACTGTAACATTAGAACCAAGTGAAGAAGTAACTGTTACAAATAATATAGAAAGTGAAGATCCATTAAAATATGAATTTACAGAGAATGGAGAATTTACATTTGAATTTGTAGATAAAGCAGGTAACCAAGGAACTGCAACAGCTATTGTAAATTGGATTTCAAAGATGCCAGAATATACATTAACATATTCTACAAGGGAATTGACTGCTCAAGATGTTATTGTAACATTGGATATAGAAGAAGGATATAGAATAGTAAGTAATAATGGTTCAAATACTTATACATTTACTGAGAATGGTGAATATAATTTTGAGTATGTAGATGAAAATGGTAACAAAGGAGTTATAAATGTTAAAGTTGATTGGATTGATAAAGAAGCTCCAACAGGAAGTATTGAATTTAATATAACTTCTAAAACAAATCAATCTGTTATTGCAACATTAATTCCAAGTGAAGAAGTAACTGTTACAAATAATACAGAAAGTGAAGATCCATTAAAATATGAATTTACAGAGAATGGAGAATTTACATTTGAATATGTAGATAAAATAGGACATAGAGGAAGTACAACCGCAATAGTAGATTGGATTGATAAAGTGAAACCACAAGCTACATTAGTTTATGATATTACAGAAGAAACAGAATCAAATGTAATAGTAACAGTAGAATTTGACAAAGAAAATGTTACAATTACAAATAATGATGGAAACAACACATATACATTTACAAAAAATGGAGAATTTAAATTTGAGTTTGTTGATGAAGCAGGAAATACAAACTCTATAACAGCAGAAGTTACATGGATTAAGGAAAAAGAACCAGAAGAAAATCCTGATGAAGATGATGAAATTACTTCTAGTATATATGAAATAGAGGATAATATAATTAGAAAAGTTCCACTAAATCTTGAAATGAGTGAATTTATTAAAAATATACAATCTAAAAAAGATATAATAATTAAAGACAAAAATCAAAATATTTTAAATGAAACATCAAAAATAGGAACAGGAATGAAAGCTTATGTAGGAAAAAACATATATACTTTTGTGGTAAAAGCAGATATTGACGGAAATGGTAGAATTAATTTAACAGACTTAGCTAAAATATGTTTACACTATATAGACCAAAAACCTTTAGTTGATGAATATTTTGAAGCTGCAGATATAGACAATAATAATAAAATAACTATAACAGATTTAGCAAAGATGCAACTTTTATTAATAGAAAGTGACTAATAAATTGAAGTAAGGAGAAATATAAAGGAATGAACAACTTAAAAAAGATAAACATAGTTTTAATTATGATAATATTAATTGTATGCATGTTTACAGACAAGACATATGCAGTGATTAATTGCAATGTAAGTTTAAATACATCTAAAGATAAAGTAACATATAAAGAACAGTTTTCTGTTTATGTTACAATATCTAATTTACAGACAACAAAAGGAATTATTGCAATAGGTGCTATGCTAAACTATGATAGAGACTCTTTAACATTAGTTGATATCAAAGGGGAAAATAATTGGTCAGATCCTTTTTATGAGGATTCAAATGGAAAACTTACATCAGTTAAAAATAAATTATCAACAAATAATGAAAATGTATTCAAGATAATATTTGAGGTAAATGAAAATGCAAAAACTGAAAGTAGTGCATGGATAAAAATAAATAATTTTGAGATATCAGATGGAGAAGAAGAAAATAATTGTGGTGGAAATTCTGTAAATGTTGCTATAGTAGAACCAGATAATGAGAGTTCAGATAATGATAATGAAGGAAGTAATTCAGGAAACGATAATCAGGGAGATAACTCAGGAAATATCAATCAAGGAGGTAACTCAGGGAATATTAATCAAGGAGGTACTAATCAAGGTTCTAACATACCAAGTACCAAACCAAGTAAACCAAATACTGGAACTATGTCAAAGCCACCAGTTAATATATCTACAAATGTGCAAGGAGAAGATTTAAACAATGAGGATATATCAAATGATAGTATTAATAATGTAGACACAAATAATATAGAAGAAGAGACTTCTATAGATGATGAGAATGTAATAAAAAACAACAATGAATATAACATGAAACCAAAGGAAAGTAAAAGAGTAATATATATAATAAGTATCATAACGATAACTGCGATTATAGGAATAGTATTCTTGATAAGAAAAATCTGGAGAACAAACTAATATGAGATAAAAACACCATTAAGCTTTATAGCATATAGATGGTGTTTTTTTATTGCAAAGTAAATTTGGGAAAATGAGATTTTTACAATATTAAGCTGTGTGTACTATTGCATCCTACATTTTAAACATGAAAAATATGGATAATTTGCCAAAATTATGTAAACGTGATATAATAGGAAAGGTAACTCTTGTATACCTGGGCCATTAATTTTAACAGCTTAAGGAGGGCTAGTAAAATGGAGATGTATGAAGGCAAGGGCTACTGTCCAAACAATGCATTTTGGCAACGTATGGCAAGACAGGAAAATATTTCTCAATTTTGGGAGGAGACCATGAACCTTTTAGGAGATAGAATAGGGTATATGGTCTACACCAAGGAGGGAAATAATATTGCAGGAGAATGCTATATTGTAGATGCTTTAATGGGTGCCAAAGGAAAATTAGGCATTCAAATTGCGTCTGCTCTCAAGAGGATTATTCCGACTTGCGTCTATGCCGAGGTGGGGTGCCCAATTGTGTGTACGGACATTTTAAATCCAAATCAACTTCTCTCTAAAGGAGAGATGAGAGATGGTAAGTGGACGTGCCTCGAAAATGGCAAAAAAACGAGCAATGGACAGGATGCCACAAACTTCTATGAGGATGAACGCTACAGTGTTATCGTCCAGGAGGGCGAAGGAGAAGTGCGAATTTATCTCTACAAAAAGTAACTCCAGAATGGGGGAGCTTTAACCAAGGCAAAGCTTGAGGACCAGCAGAAATGCTGGCCCTCTTACTATTTAAAAGATATTTTACTTAATATACTATAAATTATTAAGAACATAGAAAAGCATGAAAAGGTTATACTTGATTTATTACGCCTTTTATAGTAAAATCATATAGTATAATTGTCATAAAAGATAAGGAGAGTAAGGCATATGGAAAAATTATTACAAATAAAAGATATTGTAAATAATTTTATAAAAGAACATAGAAAAATAACTATGAGAGCATTAGCAGCTCTAATTGTTATTATAACAATATTGGTTATTACATCAGCATTGAAGAAAGATAAAATTGGAAATTCAGCAGGAAATTTAATAAATAATAATGGAATATCAGCAACAGAGGGAAAGTGGATTTATTATGTGGAATTTGATGATGGTGAGCCATCTGGAATATATAAAGTAAGAAATAGTGGAAGCAAGACAAAGAAAGTAAAAAGTGGATATTTTGAGTATTTAAATATAATAGACAAGTATATATATTGTCTAGAAAAAGATGAAGACAAAAATCAATATAATTTAGTAAAGATGAAAACAAATGGAAGCAAGAAAGAAACATTAGCAAAAAACATAGACTATGCACCAGTAACAGCAACAGCTGGAAGAATATATTACTTTAAAGATAAAAACTTATATAGTATAAAAGATAATGGAAGTGATAGACAAAAGATATCAGATAAAAATATTAGTTATTATGAGATTTGTGGAAATATGATGTATTATATTTATGAAAATGACGGAAAAAGTTATATAGCTAAAATGAAATTAAATGGAAAAAACAATAACGTAAGAATAGGAAAATTAGATGATTCAGAGTATGTAGCGCTTCATGTAAAAGGAAATAAAATATATTATATAGTTCATGAAGAAGAAAAAACATATAAGTTATATAGAATGAATAAAAACGGAGAAAAAGAAGAAAGAATATATTCTTTTTCAGAAGAGATAGATTATATAAATATGCAAGATGATGCAATATATTATGTAGTAAAAGATGGTGGATATAAGATATCTACAATAAACTATAAAGCTGGAAATAAAGGAACTATTAAAAAATTTGACAGTGAAGTTAAATTTAATATATCAAATAAATGGGTATTTTATGTAACAGAAAACAAAGATAATGAAATTATAATCGAAAGAATAACCATAAAAGGTGAGAAAGAACAATCATTATAATACACACTCTATTAGAAGGGAAAGTGATAATAATGCAAATAATGTATAAAAGTAATAAAATGCAAATAGAAGAGGGAACAAGAGTTAAAGATGCTTTAGAAGAAGAAATAAAAAAACAAAAGGACAATGTAATAGCATGTAAATTCAATAATGAAGTAAAGAGTCTAGACTATAGACTAAACAAAGACGGAGATGTAGAATTAGTATATTTGACTGATAAAGATGGAATGAGAGTATATATGAGAGGTATTATATATATAGTAAGTAAAGCCTTTAAAGAGCTTTTCCCAAAATGTTTAATTACGGTTAATTATCAATTATATAATTCAATGTTCTGTAATATATATAATCTTGAAATAACAGATGAAGTAATAAAAAAGGTAGATAGTAAAGCAAGAGAGATAATAGAAAAAGATTTAAGTATAGAAAAACGCTCTATGACAAGACAAGAAGCAGAAGAGTTTTACAAGAAAAATGATACACTAATGGGAAAATTACAACTAGATATGGAAGAAAAAGAAGAAGTAACACTATACTATTGTGAAGATTATTTTAACTATTTTTTTGGTGTAATGCCAATATCTACAGGGATTATTAAAAACTTTGAAATTATAAAATATGATGATGGGATTTTAATAAGATATCCAAATGAAAAACATCCAGAAAAATTAGTTGAATTTAAAGAAACACCAAAATTATATAACACACTAAAAGAGTATGATGATCTTCATAAAATATTAAAAATAGATACAATATATAAGTTAAATAAAGTTGTAGATGAAAATAAAATTAAAGACTATATACTTCTAGATGAAGCATTACATGAGAAAAAAATAGCACAGATAGCAGATGAAATTGTAAAAAATAAAGGAATAAAATTAATTACAATAGCAGGACCATCATCGTCAGGTAAAACAACATTTTCGAAGAGATTAGAAATACAAATGAGAATTAATGGACTAAAACCAGTAACAATATCAGTTGATAATTACTTTGTAGAAAGAGAAGCTACTCCACTAGATGAAAATGGAAAATATGACTTTGAATGTATTGAAGCAATAGATACAAAATTATTAAATCAAGATTTAATAAAACTATTAAATGGAGAAGAAATTGATGCACCAACATTTAACTTCCATACAGGGCATAAAGAATATAGAGGAAACAAAATGAAACTAGGGAAAGATGAAGTATTAGTAATGGAAGGAATTCATTGTTTAAATGATGAATTAACATATTTAATTCCAAAAGAACAAAAATATAAAATCTATATTAGTGCATTAACAGTTTTAAATATGGACTATTACAATAGAATTTCAACAACAGATACAAGACTAATTAGAAGAATAGTAAGAGATAATCAATTTAGAGGATATAGTGCAAAACATACATTAGAAATGTGGGAATCTGTAAAAGCAGGAGAACTTAAAAATATATTTAAGTTCCAAGAAGAAGCAGATGCAATGTTTAATTCATCATTGATATACGAATTAGGAGTTCTAAAGAAATATGCAGAACCATTATTAAAAGAAATAGAAGTAGAATCTCCATTATATTCTGAAGCCAAAAGATTACTTACAATGCTTAAATATTTTAAAAGCATACCAGATAAGTATATTCCAATAAAATCATTGATTAGAGAGTTTATTGGTGGCAGTGTATTTGAAGAAACAAACTAAATAAGGAGTTTTAGAAAAAATGGATAGTTTATTTACTGAAATAGATGAAGAATTTATTTGTGAAAATTGTGGTAAAAAAGTTTCTAAACTAGGATACTCATGTAGAAATCATTGTAATAATTGTTTGTGTTCAAAACATGTAGATAAAAACCCAGGAGATAGAAACGAAGACTGTCATGGATTATTAGAACCAATAGGAGTAGAAATAAGTAACAAGAAAGGGTATGTAATAATTCATAAATGCAGAAAATGTGGTGAAATAAGAAAAAATAAAGCAGCAGAAGATGATAACATAGATTTAATAATAAAATTAACTGTAAATAACAGTTAAAAAATTATACAAAAATAGCTCCCGTTCATGGGAGCTATTTTAAGCTATTCTATATTTTGTAAAGCTTCAATTCTAGCTTCAATAGTAGGATGAGTATCAAACAATCCAGCTTTTTTCTTTCCTTTTTTTGATTTAAAAGGATTTACTATAAATAAGTTAGCTGTAGCGTTATTTGCTGATTTTAATTCATTTGAATCTGCATCTAATTTTTGAAGTGCGGAGATTAAACCTTGAGGATTACGTGTTATTTCAACGGCTGTAGCATCAGCTAGAAATTCTCTACGCCTAGAAAAAGACATTTGCATTATTTTTCCAAGTATTGGAGAAACAATTAATAAAACAAGGCCAATAACCATTAAAATTGCATTTCCTTTATTATCGTCATCTTTACTACTTCTTCCCCATAAGAAAGAGCGAGAAAACAAATCTGAAATCATTACTAGGAATCCAACCATAACTGTAATAATAGCAGAAAGCATGATATCATAATTGCGAATGTGGCTCATCTCATGAGCAATAACTCCCTCTAATTCATAATATTCTAATTTTTCTAACAAACCAGTGGTTACACAAATTATAGCATGTTCAGGATTTCTACCTGTTGCAAAAGCATTAGGTTGTGGATCATCTACGACATATAATCTAGGACGAGCTGGAAGATCTGCAGAAATCATCAATGCATCTAAAATGTGTACTATTTTTTGGTCTTCTTCTAATGTTGCAGGCCTAGCTTTAGTTACAGATAATATTATTTTATCACTATTATAATATGAAGCCCAACTAGATAAGATAGAGAAAGTCATTGCAATTATTATTGCAATAGGGGCATCAATATCAAAAGCCATTGCTAGGAAGTAAATGATTAAGGTAATTACTAAAATAAAACTACCTATAATGAAACCAGATTTCATTTTATTTCTTTTTATATCTTCAAACATAATTATCACCTAAAACAAATTATAACATAATAAGATTAAATTTACAATAAATATAGTAGTTGCTAAATAATACATATTTAAATATATTAGAATATATAACATAAATTCATTATAATAAGGTTTATTAGTGCAAAATAGTATCGAGTAAAATTTATCATATTTAAGCAATTGAAAACTATTGCAAAAGTGGGTGCAATATGGTAGAATATGTTTGATAAAAACAAAGGAGGAAAAGAAAATGTTTATAGTACAAAACGATGAAAGCCTTGAGAGAGTACACACACACACACACACACACAAGTAGTATTATAAAAAAATATATTATCTTTTCATGTCCAAAAATAGAAGATCAAGTATTAATGTAAATTAATGCTTGGTCTTTTTGTGCGTAAAAAGGAGGAATAAAAAATGAACAAAGGAAAGCAAAGAGGTATTACATTAATTGCACTAATAATTACAATTATTGTAATGTTGATACTGGTTTCTGTTACAGTAAGAACAGCAATAAATAGTGGATTATTTGGTCATGCAAAAGATGCTATAGAAAGCTGGAAAAGAGTGGAATTAGAGGAAGAATTAGGTGTAATAGAAACAAGTTTGCAAATTAAGAAATTAACACAGGGGACAGTAACACCAGAAGACTATTTTGAAGAATTGAAAAATGAAGGAATGATAACAGATGTAGAGGTAGGAGGAGACAATATAAGAGAAATTGAACCAGACGAAAACGGAAATCCTACTTATGAAATAACTTTAGAGGATGGAAGTGTAATAGAGGTAGTAATAACTCCAGACGGAAATATTACTACAGAATATCAAGGTCAAGATAAAAATTTACCACCTAAAATAAGAGAAATAGAAGTAAAAAATAAAAACACAAATAGCATATCAGTAGAAGTAAAGGTAAATAGATTAGACAAAGGAACTTTAAGTTATTATTATCAAGAACAAGGAACAACAAATATGCAAACATTAAAAGAAGATACAGAGGATTTAACGGCAGAGTTTACAGGATTGAAGCAAAATGTAATATATAATATAAAAGTAGTTGTAGAAAATAAAAAAGGAAGTAATGAAAAAAGTATTAATGTATTAACAGGAACATTACCAACAGGAATAATTAGACAAAAAGGAGAAACAAGATGGGAAAATGAAGCTGCTACAATAGAATTAGAGACAACGGCAGAACTACAACAAGGTACAGAAATACAATATCAAGTTAATGAAGGAGAATGGAAGAAATATTCTCAATCAATATCTGATTTACGACATGGGGATATTGTATTTGTTAGACTATATGATGGAGTAAATGAAAGTATAGAAGAAAGTACTTTTATAATACTAGACAATGAAAAACCAAATGATGCTGTAATTACTTTAGGAGGAAACAATACAACGACAATATCAACAATAAAAGCAACAGTAACATTAAGTGATAATAAAAGTGGAATTGATTTTGAAAAATGTAAATGGGTATATAATGATAATCCAAGTAAAATAGGAGAAGAAGAATCTGATATAAGCAAATATACAGGTGGTAATATTAGTAGTAATGGACAAGAGATAGAACTAGCAAAAATGGAAAAAGGACAATATTATCTACATATATTATCAATAGATAAAGCGGGAAATAGAAAAGAAACTGTATCAGGAGCAATAACAGTAGTACAATTGGCAGAGGGAGTAACATTAAATCAAACAACAGCAACAATAAATATGGGAAGTACATTACAATTAACAGCAACAGTAGCACCAGATTCAACAAACAATAAAGGGGTAATGTGGACAAGTAATAATACAAATATAGCAACAGTAAATGCATCAGGTTTAGTAACACCAAAAGCAGTAGGAACAGCAACAATAACAGTAAAAACAAATGATGGAAGTAATAAAACAGCAACATGTAATGTAACAGTAAGGCAATTATCAACAGGAATAACATTAAATCAAACAACAGCAACAGTAAATATGGGAAGTACATTGCAATTAACAGCGACAGTAACTCCAAATACAACAAGCAATAAAGGGGTAACATGGACAAGTAGTAATACAAATGTAGCGACAGTAAATGGCTCAGGATTAGTAACACCAAAAGCAGTAGGAACAGCAACAATAACAGTAAAAACAGCTGATGGAACAAATAAAACAGCAACATGTAATGTAACAGTAAGACAATTAGCAACAGGAGTAACATTAAATAAAACAGCAGCAACGATAAATATGGGAAGTACATTACAATTAACAGCAACAGTAGCACCAAATACAACAAGCAACAAAGGAGTAACCTGGACAAGTAGTAATACAAATGTAGCAACAGTAAATGGTTCAGGATTAGTAACACCAAAAGCAGTAGGAACATCAACAATAACAGTAAAGACGAATGATGGAAGTAATAAAACAGCAACATGTAATGTAACAGTAAGACAACTAGTGACAGGAATAACATTAAATAGAACGACAGCACAGATGGTGTCACGTAATACTCTACAATTAACTACAAATATTACTCCAAGCACAGCAAGTAATAAAGCAGTAACATGGAAGAGCAGTAATACAGCTGTAGCAACAGTAAATGCATCAGGATTAGTAACAGCAATAACAGAGGGTACATGTACAATTACGGCGACTTCTCAAGACGGTAGTGCAAAAAATGCAAGTTGTATAATTAATGTAACCAATTGGAGTACGACATCAAATAATTCTGTTGCTCAAAGTACAATTGTAAAACCAGCTAGCACATCTTCACCAACAGTATTAAAAATAAATGATTCTGCTACGAAGAATGTAAACACTGGAATAAGATATAATCAACCTATTAAAAAGGGAGATGTTATTTCTGTTACATATTTATATACAAGAAGTAATAATTCTTATTATCTAGACCTTAGAGTAAATAATGTAGCAACTAATGGAACTTATGGGCCATCATCAGGACTATATCCAGGCAATGCAAATAGAACATTAACATTTAATACAACAGCTACAAGTGATGCAAATTCGTTTGATATTACAGTATTTCGTTCAGATAATCCATCAGCAGGATATTATGTAACAGTAAATATTTATGAAGTTAAACTAAATGGAAAAAAGATATTATAACATAAGGAGGAATGAAATGAAAAACAAAGAAAAACGAGGAATTATTGTCTTAGTAATAGTAGCACTTGTAATTATGTTTTGTGTTAGAGCATGTGCTAAAAGTAAGACAAATAAAAACGAAAATGATAGAATAATGAGTAATAGCGATATAGAAAATAAAGAAAAATATACAATACAGTTAGAAGATGGAACAAAGTTAAATAATAGCAAAGACCTAAAAGATGTAAAGAAATATAGGACAATAGAAATAAGTAATATTCAAGTTACAAGTACAAATGGAAATACTACAATATTAGCAGATGCAAAAAATACAGGAAACGAAACATTTGAGAGAGAAATAGTAACATTAATATTAATAGATGATGAAGGAATGCAAGTTGCAGAAATTCCAGCGGTTATTCCGAAAATTGAAGCAGGGAAAGCCGGAAGAATTAATACAAATGTTTCATCAGCAGATGTTGCTAATATAAAAGATTTTGAAATTAAAGAAAGATAAAAATATAGGATGTTCATTTTGAACATCCTTACTTTTTTTATAATACTAGTTTTTTGTTAAAATATAGTGTATAATAAAATAGTATTTAAAATAATAAGAAATGTAATAAAAGAAAGAGGTTTAAAAAAGATGTTCTCAAAAGCTGGAATGTATGAGGCATGTGGAATATTTACAACTGGACATTTTATTTTGATAGGAATTACACTAATTGCAATTATCATAGCACTAAAATTAACTAGTAAAAAAGACAAAGAACAAGTCCACAAAATAATAAAATGTTTAACAGTTCCAATATGCATACTTGAAATAATAAAAATTATATTTAATATAACAGTAAATTCAGTAAAAAATATAAATACATATGTGCCTTTATATTATTGTAGTATGCTGATATATGCAGGACTATTTAGTTCTTTTGGAAAAGGAATGTTAAAAAGAATTGGAGATGTATTTTTAGCAACAGGATCTATTGTTGGAGGAATTGTTTTTGTATTGTTTCCAACTACATCATTACCATCATATCCAATGTTCCATTTTATAAGTATTCATAGTTTTTTCTTTCATGGAACAATGATATATTTAGGAATACTAGTCAATATAACAAATTATATCAAATTAGAAAAAAACGATATAAAATATTTTGCAACACTTGTAGGAACTATGTGTATATTAGCATTAATTATTAATAATATATTTGATAGTAATTTGATGTTTATATCAAAGAACTTCCCAAATTCTCCATTACAGATAATATATAACTTAACAAATGGGACAATATTATATAATCTGATATTGATATCAGTACAACTAACACTACCTTTTTATGTGCCATATTGGATTATAAAAAGAGTAAAAAAATTTAAATTTGAAGAAGAGCAAATAGAGGAAGAAACAATAGGAGTATGTTAAAATAAAGCCAAGAATTTAAAAATTTGAAGTGGTAAAATGAAAGTAGACACAAAAAGTCTGCTTTCATTTTTTTATAGGAAATCGACACTGTAAACAACACAGAAGTTAATAACCACTTGAGCTTTTTAAGGTTAAGTTAATTATGCTTCCAGCTTCAATTTCAGATTCTGCTAAGATATCTTGACTAACAACTAATCCGAGAACCGTCTGCAACAATATTAACATTGACTTCTTGTGCCATATTTATACATTGCTCTAATGTTTTACCTTTAAAGTTAGGAGTAATAACATTAGTTGCAATATTAGAACTTTCTGTATAAATGAAAACATCAGAATCTTCGAACAAAGTGACACCTGTTTTAGGCATTTGATTTATTACTAGCTCATTTTCATCTACCCCTGCTGGAATATGAACAGAAAATCCAGCATTTCTTAAGGTTTGGTGTGCTTCGGCTACTGTTAATCCACATACATCTGTTAGAGGAGTTGTTTTATAACTAGAAGTAGAAGAGTTTGTTACACTGGATGTAACTCCTAATTGTGGTAATATTTCGGAAAAAATTTGAGCAACAACAGGTCCAGCAATTTCTCCACCTTGGAAAGATTTTCCCTGTGGATTATATAGGGCTACTAAGATTACAGCTTGAGTATTAATTGTTGGTGAAAGTCCAATAAATGAGGCAACATATTCGTCATCACTACTTGTAAGTTTCTCAGAAGTTCCAGACTTTCCACCTATAGAATAGCCAGCAACATCAGCATGTCTACCAGTACCATCACTTACAGTATAATCTAACATATCCATCATTTGAGAAGCTGTTTGTGAAGAAACTACTTTTCTTACTTCAACAGGTTCAGGAGTAGTTACAGCTCCTGTATCAGGATTTACAATTTTGTCAACAATTCTAGGTTGCATTAATACACCTTCATTTGCTATAGCAGATACAGCAGTTATAAGCTGAAGTGGTGTAACGGTAATTCCTTGACCAAATGCCATTGAAGCAAGGTCAATATCATTTATATTATTAATATTATGGAAAATTCCACTAGCTTCACCATAAAAATCCGAATTTGTAGAATTCAAAAAGCCAAATGCGTCATAATATTTAAAAAGAGTTGGAGCACCCACTTTTAATCCAAGTTGAATGAATGATGGATTACAAGAATTTGATAAAGCTTGTTTTAAAGACTGAGGTCCATGAGGTCTACCAGTTCTCCAACAGAAAATATTTGTACCATTAACTGTTTCATAACCAGCACAATTAAATACATTTGGAGTATTTTCTTGAACTATATTTTCTTCCAAAGCTGTTGCAGATGTTATAATTTTGAAAGTAGAACCAGGTTCATAAGTGTTTTGAACAGCATTATTTTTCCACATTGCATATAGATAATTTGTTTGCTCTTGTGAACTTAAAGAACTCCAAGTTTCAAGGACAGTAGGATTAGTAGGAGTATATGGAGTATTTAAATTATAATCAGGATAGTTACACATTGCTAAGATATTTCCAGTATCAGGCGCCATAATTATAACTGTTCCATAATCAGCTTTGTTATCTATAACTGCCTGTGAAAGATACTTTTCAGCAATAGACTGAATATTTACATCTATGGTAAGGTAAACATTACTGCCATTTTTAGGCTGTATATATGATTTTTGCTGATTTGGAATTTCAGCTTGAACAGAGTCTGTTAGTGAAACAACTTGTCCTACAGTTCCACCTAAAATATTTTCAAGGGAATTTTCTAATCCAAATAATCCATTGTTATCTGTACCAGTAAAACCAATCACATGAGATGCAAGGTTATTATATGGATAGTATCTTTTTACAGCAGATTCTATATTAATACCTGCATAGATTTGATTTTCTTTCATCCATGCTCGTAATACGTCTATTTTATCATTTTCTACTTTTGAAGCAATTTTTATATATGATTTTGCAGAAGTAAGTTTTTCTAGTGTTTCAGCATAGTCAAGGCCAAATATTTCACTAAAAGACTTTGCAACAAATTCTAAATCTACTTCTGAATTGTCAGAATATTTTAAGTTTTTAGGATTCACTGAAACAGTATCTACATCAGCACTAATTGCTAGAAGCTTACCATTAGTGTCATAAATTATACCTCTTGTTGGTTGTATAGTTTTTGTAGTTGTTTGCTGAACACTAGCTTTTCTACTTAATTCTTCTCCTTGAACAATTTGTAGGAAAGCTAATCTAAATACTAATAGAATAAGAACAATTATTAATATTCGCATAGTAATTTTTAATTTATTATTATTATTTATAGTGGCTTTTAAAATTTTTTTAGTTTCTCTGTTATTCATAACATTCCTCCTATGTGTTTACGATATTTATGATTAATTTTAATTTATAGTGAACAGCTCCATCTGAATTAAAAATAGAATATACAAAAAGATGGATAATATTTTCTCATTAAATAATAATATCATTGTATATTATCAAATCTTAAAAATCAATACTTTTCTATTGTTTTTTGAGCAAAATAGTTATATAATAATTGAAGTTTGGAGGAGGTATATATGCAAGTTGATAGAGAAGTAATTTTACACATTGCGAAATTAGCATGTTTGAATATTAAAGATGAAGAAATTGAAGAATATAGAAAAAATCTTCAAGACATATTAAATTTTGCGAATATAATTGATGGAGTAAATACTGAGAATGTAAGTGAGACAATATCAAGTACAACTAATGTTAATGTGTTTAGAGAAGATGAAATTAAAGAATTTGCTGATAAAGATTTATTATTGCAAAATGCACCAGAGAAGGAAAATGGAATGTTTTCAATTCCAAAAGTGATATAAAAGTTAAATCGAAAATAAAGGAGGAGAAATACTATGGAACTATATGAACTTACAGTTCATGAATTGATAGAAAAATTAGATAAAAAAGAGATAACTCCAGAAGAAATTGTTAATAGCTATTCAAAAAGAATAGATGAAAAAGAAAGCGAGATTGGTGCTTTTGTTACTAGAACTGACAAAGAAGCTTTAGAAAAGGCAAAAGTTGTTAACAGAGAAAAATCAAAATTTGCAGGTATTCCAATAGGAATAAAAGATAATATGTGTACAAAGGGTGTAAAGACAACTTGTAGTTCAAAAATGTTGGAGAATTTTGTTTCACCTTATGATGCAACAGTTATAGAAAAACTAAATAATGAGGAAATTATTAGTTTAGGAAAATTAAATATGGATGAGTTTGCAATGGGAGCATCAACTGAATATTCTGCATTTAAAACAACAAGAAATCCATGGAACTTAAATACAGTACCAGGAGGGTCAAGTGGAGGTAGTGCAGCAGCAGTAGCAAGCCAGATGGTTCCATGGGCATTAGGTTCAGATACAGGAGGATCAATACGCCAACCAGCTTCACTTTGTGGTGTTGTAGGACTTAAACCAACATATGGACTAGTTTCAAGATATGGTTTAGTTGCATTTGCATCATCTTTAGATCAAATAGGGCCAATAACAAAAGATGTAGAAGATGCAGCAATGCTATTAAATGTTTTAGCAGGACATGATGAGAAAGATTCAACTTCTGCAAATGTAGAGAAGAAAGATTATACTAAGAGTTTAGTAAAAGATGTTAAAGGATTAAAAATAGGTGTACCTAAAGAGTTTTTTGGGGAAGGCATAAATGAAGAAGTAAAACAAAAAGTAGAAGACGCTATCGAAGAATATAAAAAGCAAGGAGCAATTGTAGAAGAATGTACATTAGATATTGCTAATGAAGCTTTAGCGGTATATTATATAACTGCGTGTGCTGAAGCAAGTTCAAATCTAGGAAGATTTGATGGAATAAGATATGGATATAGAACTAAAAATTTTACAAATTTAAAAGACATTTATAAAAATTCAAGAAGTGAGGCATTTGGAGCAGAAGTAAAAAGAAGAATAATTCTAGGTACATATGTACTTTCATCTGGTTATTATGATGCTTACTATAAGAAGGCACAGAAAGTAAGAACAATAATAAAACAAGAGTTTGAAAAATTATTTGAAAATTATGATATATTGATAACTCCAACATCTCCAACAGTTGCATATGAAGTAGGTACAAAATCAAACAATCCATTAGAAATGTATTTAGCAGATTTATGTACAGTATCTGTAAATATAGCAGGACTTCCAGGAATATCAATTCCATGTGGAGTAGATAAAAATGGAATGCCAATAGGAATGCAATTAATAGGAAAAGCTTTTGATGAAGAAACTTTAATTAGAGCAGCATATACATATGAACAAGAAACAAAGTTTAGAGAGAAATATAAACCAGAATTTAAAAAATAGGAGGTAAAATATGTCAAGAGAAGATTATGAAATGGTAATAGGACTTGAGGTACATAGTGAACTTTCAACAAAAACAAAAATATTCTGTTCTTGTCCTACAGAATTTGGTGGAAATCCAAATACACATTGCTGCCCAATCTGTATGGCAATGCCAGGAACTTTGCCAGTACTTAATAAAAAAGTTGTTGAATATGCAATAAAAGCAGGATTAGCTACAAATTGTACAATAGCAAGAAATAGTAAAAATGATAGAAAAAATTACTTTTATCCAGATTTACCAAAGTCATATCAAATATCACAATTTGATATGCCACTTTGTGAGAATGGATATGTAGAAATTGAAACAGAGAATGAATCTAAAAAAATAAGATTAGTTAGAATTCATATTGAAGAGGATGCAGGAAAGTTAAATCATGATGAGTATGGAAGCGGAAGTTTAGTAGATTTAAATAGAGCAGGAGTTCCTTTAATAGAAATAGTATCAGAGCCAGATTTAAGAAGTACAGAAGAAGTAGATAGTTATTTAAAAAAACTAAAATCAATATTAGAATATATAGAAGTTTCAGACTGCAAAATGCAACAAGGTTCACTAAGAGCAGATGTTAATGTTTCAGTTCGCAAAAAAGGAGATACAAAATTAGGAACAAGAACAGAAATGAAGAATATGAATTCATTTAGATCAATAACAAGAGCTATAGAATATGAAGCACAAAGACAAATTGATATATTAGAACAAGGTGGAAAAATAGAACAAGAAACTTTAAGATGGGATGAGGTATCAGGAAAAACATTTTCAATGAGAGATAAAGAGGATGCTCAAGATTATAGATATTTTCCAGAACCAGATTTAGCAGTGATAAACATATCAGAAAAAATGATAGAAGAAATAAAAACTACATTACCAGAAATGCCTGAAAGTAGAAGAGAAAGATATATAAATGAATTCAAATTGCCAGAATATGATAGCAACATTTTAATTTCATCAAAGTATTTTTCAGACTTATTTGAAGGTGCAACAAAAGTATGTAATAATCCAAAAGCAGTAAGTAACTGGATAATGACGGATATAATAAAAATATTAAATGAACAAGAAAAAGACCCCAATGAAATACCATTTACTGCTGAACAGTTAGGAGAATTGGTAATACTTATAGATAAAGGAACGATTAGTTCTAGTATAGCTAAAAAAGTATTGGATGAATTGTTTGAAAATCCAAGAAATCCAGAACAAATAATCCAAGAAAAAGGATGGATTCAAATTTCTGATGAAGGAGCAATAAAAGAAGTTGTACAAAAGATATTAGCAGCAAATCCAAATTCAATTATAGACTATAAAGCTGGAAAAGATAGAGCTTTAGGATTTTTAGTAGGACAAGCCATGAAAGAGACTAAAGGAAAAGCAAATCCACAAATGCTAAATAAAATGTTTTTAGAAGAATTAAATAAATAATTGAATATAAGAAAAGAAACTCCCCACCTGCAGTAAGCAAGTGGGGAGTAGGTTTTTGCTGCTTGAAATGCTATGTCCGCTGGAATTTGAAATGGTTACCTCTGAGAGTGACCAGGAGAATCAGGGCCGTTGAAGTTGTACCAGAAGTCCTCCCAGTCCGCAGCCGTGGGGCCTTCGCGCTTGATGCCGTTTTCAGCAGAACTGGTTTGCTGATGCGGCGGGGCAACGAGTGCGCCATGGTCAATCAGCTGCTTGAGCCGAGGGCAGTTGTCCCTGAGCTCACATTCGCTACATTTACATCCATTTGGCATATAGAAACCTCCTATAAGTAGTATCTATATATAATAACATGATTAGAAGCAAAAAGCAAATTTACCAACCTTTCTTTATTTTATCAAAGACAAAACCCAAAGACAAAAAAGCTACAAAAGCAGTAATACTAGTTTTTAATAATAATATACCACTTTCAAACCAAACATGAGATATTGGATTATATGTATATAAAAATAAGATATAACTTGAAAATATTGCAAGAAGGAAAGAAAATTTATAACCATTTTTCATAATTTTTATAATTGAAGAATCTATATTTTTGAAATATTTAATAATACTCATAATTGCGCCTCCTAAAAATATGTTAACATAATTTTAGAGCAAAATCAAAGGTAATTTAAGGAAATACTATAGTTTGATAGAATGATGTATTTTAAAGTCCGCCAAATCTCCTGCGTTTGGCTACTCTGTACCAAATTTCAGTAAAAGCAAATCATTATAATTATTTGAAAACGAGCTCGAACAGCTAACGCTTCAAGGCAACGTAAATGCGTAGCATTTTTGCCGAAGCGATTCGCTTTAATGTTAGTTCTTATCGTGCCAATACATTTGTTGTATTCTCTTCAATTAAAGCGGGTGGAGAACGGAGTTTGAAAATAATTCATAATGATTTGTGATATTATCAATATTTTCCTCACACAAACTGCAATTTGTAGAATTTAAAACAATGAAATTTCTTTTTTAGTTAAATAGTTTAAGATACCGGCTATCAGTTGAGAAATTAAAAACAATTTTATAAGAACAAAGTTCTTGAGTTTTTTTATTAAATTTTTTATTGATAGAGTTTATACCATATTTTCCATCACCAATAATAGGCAAATTAACATGAGCTAAATGTGCTCTAATTTGATGCGTTCTACCAGAAAATTCAAGAGTTACACTAAGTATGCTAGTATTATTTTTTATATCTTTTTCAATAACTTCATAAGATGTAATAATTTTTTTATAGCCAGTTTTTGGGATATCAGAAATATAAACCATAGATTTTTTTGTATCTTTAAATAAATAAGCTTCTAAGGTATCAGAGTTTTTATGAGGAATACCATAAACCATACACTTATAGAATTTTTTTATTTCTTTATTTTTAAATTTTTGTAAAAGTATATCTAAAGTAATTTGATTTTTTGCAAAAAGAACTAAGCCAGTAGTATTTCTATCCAATCGGTGGCAAGGCTCTATAAATTCATAATTTTTCTTTAATAAAGTAGTTAATGTTTTCTCATTAGAAGTTAAAGTTACTACTTCTATATTAGAAGGTTTGTTAATTACTAGAATATTATCGTCTTCATAAACTTTTTCAAGATTAATATTTTTATATAAAAATTCATCAGTGATATAAACTGAAATAGTATCACCTTTATGAATAACAATATTTTCCCTTGTACGGACATTATTAATTCGAATATCTTTATTGCGAAGTGCTTTGTTTAGCACATTTAAAGAAAGCTCAGGGAAAGAGTCTTTTATAAAATTTATTAATTTTTTATTATCATATTTTTCATTTACAATTAAAGTTTTCATAACGAAATTATACTATAAACTAATGAAGATTTGCAAATCTTCATGAAACATGCTAGAATATAAAATATCTTTATGTTGAAGGAGGCTTCTATCTATGTTATCAACCCTAGTGCAATTTTGTACGGAATGGATTGGAACGGACTACTCCTCGTGGTCTAAGCTTCTCGGATTTCTGATTATCCTACTAGTTATTGTAGGACCGAGAAAACTCTTAACTATCAGAAAAACTGGAGAGAATAAGTGGACCATTTTTTTTAAGAGATAGAAATTTTGAACATAAGATAAAGGCGACCGAAAGGTCGCTTAAGGTTTTTATAAAAAATTATTTATTGAAATGACCGCAATATTCTTGCCCTTCTAATCTTTTTGAATCTCTAACTGTATTTATAATTTCTTGAATTTGATTTTCATCTTCATCTAAAATGGAAATTCTAATAGAATCTACATCATAATTGGTATAATCGAATGATGTGATTTTTGAATTATAAATAGTAGTTATTGTAGATATATTATCTGCTACAATTCTAAAATTTAAACCTAATCGGTCTTTTATATAGAATTTTTTATTTGAATTACAAAACTTAGAGCAGTTTTTATAACATTTATTTGACTTACCAAGAATACAGTAATTCATTGTCATAAATGGAATCCTACCATAGACCATTAATTCTAGTGGTAAAGAAGATGTTTCTATCAAAGTTTTTGTGTCAAAATCATTTAATTCAGGTGTTATACAAGTTTCAATAATTCCTTTAGATTTTAAAGTGTGTATCGTATGAATGTTATATACATTTAATGTATAGTTTCCAAGTAACTCCAATTTATATTTTTTTAGCAACTCTACTTGGTTAATAGAAGATACAACAAAGCCAGCTATTTTAAAAGACTTAACTATAGTATCAAAGTTAATTTTAATAGTATCTCGTAATATATTTGGCATATAAATATATGTATTAAATGTTTGACATATTGTTTTTAATTTTTCGGAGTATTCTGAAAGTATAAAATATTTTAAAGGAATGAATAATCTATCAATTCCAGTTAAATTATAATAACTAAAGTTTTCATCTAAGACATTTAGTAATAAATTGATTTTCGGCTTAGAGGCTAATTTACTGTTTAATGTATAAAGAGAAGTTAGAAGAGGATTAAATTTTAAATTTCTACTTAAAATTTCTTTTTCTATAATTCTTGACATTAATTCTTCTAATGCATTTCTTCTAAGTTCATTTAAACTGCTAACAGGAACAAATAAATTGTCATCTAATTCTAATTCTATATCTTCAAATTGAAATGGTGTATTGCCAGTTTTAGAAATTTGAGTAATAATTTTTTCTTTTGTAGTTGCTACATTTAGTGCTTCACTTGGGATTACTTCAGATGTAACGGTTACTACTTCATTATAATATACAGAATTAATATCATTACAATAAACTTCTAATTTCATAGGGACATTTTTTAAAATATATAATTTTGAGCAAAGCTTTTGTTTCCTAAATTCTTTATCTTCCTTAAAAGTAGGAGAGATAGAATCATTTAAAGTTTTGCTTTGAAGCTTATAAAGGTTTAATCCAGGCTTAATATTTCCCTTCATTCTTCCAATTGTAATAATGTCTCCAACATTAGCCTTTTTAATATTTTGATTATTAGTCATAAGTTCAGAGACAGTGTAAGTATCCGAATTTATACCAACTTTATCTCCAATTTCAAGGGGAGAAGATGTCTTTAAAGTAATGTAACCTTTTACTGGATTAAACTTTTCTATTTTTCCAAGATAAAAGCCTATATTATTTGGTTTGTCTTGGAAAATAAGTTCTGTATTTGCAGTGTTATCAAGATGACCATTTGAAAATCCACCACGATTGAAAACTTGAGTTACTTCTTCTAAATCAGACATATTAGTATTTTCATTTTTCTTTTCTAATTCTTTAGAAATAATATCTAAAATTTGTTCAGTAGAAAGATTAGGATTTTCTAAAGTTATATCTATATATTTACGGTAAAATTTCGTAATAATTCCAACATATTCAGGAGATTTTAGGCGACCTTCAATTTTAAAACATTTAACTCCAGCACGAATTAATTCAGGGAGATATTTAATAGCGTTTAAGTCACGAGGACTTAATAAATGGCCTTTATCTAAAGTATTGTTTTTTTCATCAATTAAAGTGTATGGGAGTCTACAAGGTTGAGCACAAAGCCCACGATTGCCAGATCTTCCTCCAATTATACTGGAAAATAAACATTGACCAGAATAACATATACAAAGAGCACCATGAATAAAAGTCTCAATTTCAACTTTTGTATTTTTACAGATATCTTTAATTTCATTTATAGAAAGCTCACGAGAAAGTACTACTCTTTGAACTCCCATGTTTTCTAATTGCTTAACTCCAGTTAAGTTATGAGTAGTCATTTGGGTGCTGGCATGTACAGGTATTTCTGGATAATTTTTGATAAGATATTCTAATAATCCTAAATCTTGAATAATAATAGCATCTGCTCCAAAATTATATACTTTTATGGCAAGCTTTACAGCATCTTCAAATTCTTCGTTTTTAATTAATATGTTTAAAGTGACATGTACTTTAACATTTCTAAGTTTTGCATATTTAATTGCTTCTTTTAAAGTTTCATCATCAAAGTTTTTAGCTCTGGCACGTGCATTGAAACTATCTGTACCGAGGTACACACTGTCTGCACCATTTTGAACAGCAGCTTTTAAACATTCAAAATCTCCACAAGGAGCAAGTAATTCTGGTTTTTCCATAAAATTCTCCATATTTTAAAATATTAACTATAATTATAGTATAAATTAATATATAGGTCAATAAATTATCATAATAACATCTTCCAAAATCTAGTAAACTGTGGTATAATAAATATCAAAACTTAAATGAAAAAGGGGACATTATGAACGATATTATAAAGGTATTACCAAACTATAAGAAGTTTAATGACTATATTGAAAATGTAAAAAACAAAACAAATCCGATTATGCTTTCAGGATTGACAGATAGTGGAAAAGTGCATTTTGCCTATTCCACTTACTTTTATGCAGAAAAGCCAATTTGTATAATAACATATAATGAAATGCAAGCGAAGAAAATAGTAAAAAATTTAGCTTATTTTACAGATAAAGTAGACTTTTTTCCTAAAAAGGAAATTATGGCATATAACTTTTTAGCTGAAAGTAAAGATATAGCATACAGCAGAATTTCTTGTTTGAATAATATTTATGATGGAAAGGCAAATGTAATAGTTACAACAATAGAAGCAGTAAGCCAAAAAATAATATCAAAAAAAGTTTTATATAAAAACATAATAAACTTAAAGACAGGAGATACTTTAGAATTAGAAGAAATAAAAGAAAAATTGATAGCATTAGGATATGAAAGAGCAGAAATAGTAGAGAATAAAGCAGAGTTTAGTGTAAGAGGCGGTATTATAGATATAGCACTAACTGAGAAAGATGGAATAAGAATAGAACTTTGGGGAGACGAAATTGATTCTATAAGAACATTTAATATATCAAATCAAAGGTCTAAAGAGAAAATAGATAATATAAAAATATATCCAGCACATGAATATATATTAGAAAGAACTTTAGAAGAAATAGTAGAAAATATAGAAGATGAACAAGATAGAGAAGAAATTGAAGAAGGAAATTATATTTCAAAAATAGATAAATATTGGAATATTTTTTATGAAAATTCAAACAATACTTTTATGGACTATATAGAAGATAACTGTATAGTTTTCCTTGATGAAGTAGGAAAAATAAAGTCAAGATCGGAAAATATTATTAAGGATACACAAAACTTAATAAAGAATTTAATTGAAAAGAAAAGGACAATTCCTCAAGTATTAGAGAAAACAGAAGATTATATAAAATTTATTGAGAGACTAAAGAAACTACAAACAATATATTTAGAAAGTAAAGATATTGGATTTGTAGATAAACAAAGTATGCATGCAAAAAGAAATGGATATAGCTTTAGCTATAGGGAGGTCAACTTTTTTCGTAGTTCAATGGATTTATTGTTTAAGGAAGTACAAGAGGGGATTGGAGCAGGAACAACAATAGCTATACTTTGTGGAACCCAAGAAAATGTTAAGAGGGTAAAAGAACTATTAAAAGAAAAAATAACAAATGAAGCGCATCTAGAAAAGGTGTTAATTAAAGAAGGGACACTTACAGAGGGATTTGAATGTTATGATTTTAATTTATTAGTAATTTCAGTAAGTGAATTATTTAATGTTCAGAAAAAAAGAAGAAAATCACCAGAACAATTCAAACAAGGCGAAACTATTATATTTTCAGAATTGAAACAAGGAGATTATATTGTTCATAGGAGCAATGGAATAGGACAATTTGTTGGAATTAACACAATTAAAACAGATGGTATTACAAAAGATTATATTAAAATAAAATACAAAGATGATGGAATATTATATATTCCTACAAGTAGCTTAGACAATATAAAAAAATATATAGGTTCAGCAGATAAAGCACCAACATTAAATAAACTAGGAAGTAAAGAATGGTCTAAGGCAAAAGCAAAGGTAAAATCTAATTTACAAGAAGTTGCTAAAGATTTAATAGAGTTATATGCGCAAAGAGAAAAAGCAAAAGGGTATATGTTTTCTCCAGACACAGAATGGCAAAAAGAATTTGAAAATAAATTCCCATACATTGAGACAAATGATCAACTAAGAAGTATTGAAGAAATGAAGAAAGATATGGAAAGTGAAAAACCAATGGATAGATTACTTTGTGGAGATGTTGGTTATGGAAAGACAGAAGTTGCAATGAGAGGAGCTTTTAAAGCTTGCATGGATCAAAAACAGGTTGTATATCTTGTTCCAACAACGATACTTGCAACCCAGCAATATGAGACATTTAAAGAAAGAATGAAAGACTATCCTATAAATATAGAATTGTTAAATCGATTCATAAAACCATCAAAACAAAAGGAAATAATTAATGGATTAAAACTGGGAGAAGTTGATATTGTAGTAGGTACACACAAATTATTAAATGATAATATAGAATATAAGAATTTAGGAATGCTTATAATAGATGAGGAACATAGATTTGGAGTAAAACACAAAGAAAAAATTAAAAAGTTAAAACAAAATGTAGATGTACTTACAATGACAGCTACTCCAATACCAAGAACACTGCATATGTCTATAGTAGGAATAAGAGATATGTCATGTCTTTATGAGCCACCACAAGATAGAAGACCAGTAAAGACTTATGTATTAGAATATGATGAAGAAGTCATAAAGGAAGCAATAACAAAAGAATTAGAAAGAGATGGTCAAATATTTTATTTATATAATAACGTTGAAGGTATATCATCTAAAGCAGATAAAATATCAAAACTTGTGCCAGAAGCGAAAGTTGCATATGCGCATGGCAGAATGTCTGGAGAAGAAATCGAAGACATTATGATGAGATTTATAGACAAAGAAATAAATGTTTTAGCATGTACAACAATATTAGAATCTGGTATAGATATACCAAATGCAAATACTATAATTGTAGAAAATGCAGATAGATTGGGACTAGCACAACTGTATCAAATCAGAGGGAGAGTAGGAAGAGCAGATAAACAAGCATATGCATATATAACTTATAAAAGAGATAAATTAATAAATGAAGTAGCTTCTAAAAGATTAAAAGCAATAAAAGAATTTACTGAATTCGGTTCAGGATTTAAAATTGCAATGAGAGATTTAGAAATAAGAGGAGCCGGAAGTTTGCTTGGAGAGATTCAACATGGACATATAGATGAAGTTGGATATGATACATATTGTAAAATATTAGATGAAGTAATTAAAGAAAATAAAGGAATAAAGGTTGAAGAAGAAATAGACGTACTTATAGATATCAATGTTTCAAGCTATATACCTGATTCATATATAGAAAACAATAGTCAAAAGCTAGAAACATACAGAAATATTGCACTATGTAGAACAAAAGAAGATATTGAAAACATTACAAATGAAATAGTAGATAGATATGGTAAAATTCCAGAAGAAGTAAAAAACTTGATAAGTGTTGCACAGATAAAAGAAGCTTGCAAAAGTTTAGGAATAATTAAGATAATGCAAAAAGGGCAAAATGTTGTATTTTATATAGAACAAGATAAACTTGAAATGGATGTACCAAAATTGGTAGAAAAGTATAAAAATAATATAAGATTCTCAACAGGAGTAACTCCATATATAACATATAAAATTCAAAATATGCAAAGGATAATACCAGAAATCAAGGAGGTTTTAGAAATTGACAATAACCAGTAAAGATAATGAAACCATAAAACATGTTCGTAAGTTAAAAGAAAAAAAGTATAGAGATGAGTATGGAGAATATGTTATTGAGGGAATAAAACTTATAAATGAGGCAATTGAGGAAAATGCTAAGATTAAAACAATTTTAGTATGTGACAATTGTAAAAAACAAGAAAAAATAAATCAAAATTCAATGTATGAAGTTGCAAAACAAAATTGTTTGTATGTAGATGAAAAAGTATTTAATACAATTACAGATGTGCAAAATCCACAAGGGATATTAGCAGTAGTTGAGAAAAAAGGAGAAGAAAAAGAAATAAACTATAATGAAGATGTAATAGTAGTTTTAGATGATATACAAGATCCAGGAAATATTGGAACAATTTTAAGAACATTGGATAGCATAGGATTATCTCAAGTAATAATCTCTAAAAAAAGTGGAGATGTATATAATTCAAAGGTAGTACGTTCTACAATGGGAGCAATATTTAGAGTTAAAATAATAGAAAGTGAAAATTTAGTAGAAACATTGAAGATAATAAAAAAACATAAATTTAAAGTTATATCAACAAGTTTAGATACTGATAAAAATATGTATGATGTGGAATATAAAAAAGTAGCAATTGTAATGGGAAACGAAGCAAATGGAGTTTCAAAAGAAATACAAGAGATGTCAGACGAAAAAATAAAGATTCCAATGATAGGAAAGACAGAGAGTTTGAATGTATCAGTAGCAACAGCTGTTGTATTATATGAATATGTAAGACAAAAGATAAAATAAAAAAGTATTTTTGTAGCACACATATTTTTTCAAGAGTAAAAATGTTATAATAACATAAAATTTCGTTCACCAGTCTTTTTAAGTGAAACAAAATATGAATAAGTATTTTTATGATAGCAACTAATGTAAAAAACGCTTTAGCAATAATGCTTTAAGCGTTTTTTTTGTTGAACTCATTTTTATTAAATGATTATCTATTTAATCAATAACTCTAACAAATTAGGATACAATGTTTCTGCATTGCTTTTCCAATTATCTACAATCATTTTGGCTTGATCTCTTGAACCTGCGAAGGTTTTTATTTCAAAAATAATATTGTTATTTTCTATGATTTTACAAACTACAGTGTATGAATTTTCACTTTGTGGAATGAATTCTGCTGTAACTGAACGTTCATTCTCCATAGCATGCAAATCTTCTTTTAAATTATTATCAATTTGAAATTTAATAAAACCAGGTATTAAATCTTGTACTAAGTTAACTGCCTCTTTTCCATCAGATGTAAGTTCATATAAAACCTTGTTGTTGTCTGATAATCCTTTTAAAATATATTTATTATCTATTAAATCTAACAAAAATTGTTGAAAATAAAAATAATTCATATTTTGAAAAGATAATACTAATTTATAGAAATCAGTATTTTCTAATGGTTCGTTGACCTTAGAAAGTAAATATAAAATTAATGCTTTATTTTCTGCCAAAGTTTCATTATCTGAAGCAAGTTTCATGATATCCCCTTTCAATTTAAAACATTATACCATAATTGTTAGCAAAAACCAATATAAATAAAATTAAAATATTTTCAAAAAAATTAAAAAAAGTATTGATTTTTAAAAAGATATGGTGTAAAATGACATCGAAGTGGAGGAAAGTGGTAAAAAGTGGTGACACAAAAAAGAGGTGAGAAAACTTGTTAATTGGCGAATATGAACACTCAATTGATGCAAAAGGCAGACTAATAATGCCAGCAAAATTGAAAGAGGACATCGGCGAAAAATTTGTAATCACAAAAGGACTAGACGGATGTCTATTTGTGTATTCACAAAAAGAATGGCAAGTTTTTGAAGAAAAATTAAGAACATTTCCACTTACCAACAAAGATGCTAGAGCATTAATAAGATTTTTTCTAGCAGGAGCCACTGAATGTGAAATAGATAAACAAGGCAGATTTCTTATATCAAGTAATTTAAGAGAATTCGCAGCCTTAGAAAAAGAAGTTGTAATTATTGGAGTTCTAAATAAAATAGAAATTTGGAGCAAAGATAAATGGCAAAAATATAGCGAAACAGAAAATATGGAAGCAGATGAAATCGCTGAAAAAATGTCTAATTTAGGTATATAACTTGCAAAAGTTTATATAGATACAAAAGATTTTAAAAGTACAAAAGAACAGATTAAACAAAAGAATGAGAAAAACAAAAGAACCTATGAGAGAAACTTAAAAATACAAAAGAATTAAAAAAGAACAAAAGAAAAAATTAAAAGAGATTTAACATAACAGATGAAAAATGCAGTCTAACACACTTTCAAATTTAAACAAAAGAAAGACTTACAAAAGATAAAATTTTAATATAGCAAAAGATACTGTATATAAAAACCAAAGAATAATAGTAGATACAAAAGTTATAAATAAACACTAAAGACTTAAGTAAATACAAAAGTTACAACAGTTGGTATAACGGTGGTTTACCAACTGTTAAAAGTTTATTTCAAAATTAAGGAAAGAATATAATGAAGGATTTTGAACATATTCCAGTATTATTAAATGAATGTATTGAAGGATTAAACATAAAAAAAGAAGGAATTTACATAGATGGAACACTTCGGAGGAGCAGGACACAGTTTGAAAATTGCTAAAAATTTATCAAAGGAAGGAAGACTAATAGGAATAGACAGAGATATAGAAGCAATTACAAAGGCAAAAGAAGTGTTGCAAGACTTTGATAATATTACTTACATTCAAGATAATCATGACAATATAAAAGACATTATAAAAGTTTTAGGAATAAAAGGTGTTGATGGAATACTTTTGGACCTAGGAGTTTCGTCATATCAATTAGATGAAAAAACAAGAGGATTTAGTTATATACAGGATGCAGACCTTGATATGAGAATGGATAAAACACAAGAATTAACTGCTAAAACAGTTGTAAATACTTATACTGAAGAGCAACTTTCAAAAATGATATATGAATATGGAGATGAAAGATTTTCAAGACAAATAGCCAAGAAGATATGTGAATATAGAAAAACAAAGGAAATAGAAACAACTTTAGAATTAGTAAGTATTATAGAAAAAGTGGTTCCAAGAACTAAACAAGGAGGACATCCAGCAAAAAGGACTTTTCAAGCAATAAGAATAGAAGTTAATGATGAGATACGGACCACTATATAATACAGTAATGAATGCAACCGAATGCTTAAATAGTAAAGGAAGATTGTGTATTATAACATTTCACTCTCTAGAAGATAGAGCGGTAAAACAAGCTTTTAGTGATTCTGTACGGAAAATGTATATGTCCGCCAGATTTACCATATTGTGTTTGTGGTAAAGAAACAAAGGGAAAAATAATTACAAGAAAACCAATAGTACCAACAGAAAAAGAAATGAATGTAAATTCAAGAAGCAAAAGTGCAAAACTAAGGATTTTTGAAAAGAAATAAAAAAAGGAGGAACAGAAGATGGCAAAAAGTTATAGTAGATATGAATATGAAACAAGCCCAAGAAAACTTGAGCCTAATTATAATGTTCCTAAAAAAAGTCCTACCAAAAAAAAGACACAAGCTAAAAGAAATGTTTCTAAAAAGAAGCAAAAAGAATTAAAAAGAAAAAAAATAAAGACAACGTTATATGTACTTATTGCTTTTTCAATAGTTTTTTTAGTAAGTTATAGAAATGCAAAAATAGATGAGAACTTTGCAGAAGTTAGAAGTTTAAAAGAAGAAATGGAAAAAGTGGAAAAGGAAAATGCACAGTTAGAAGTATCAATAGAAAGTAGCTTGAATTTAACAAATATTGAACAACAAGCTAAAAGTTTATTGGGAATGCAAAAATTAACTAGCAGGCAAACAGAATATATTGAATTACCAAAAACAGATTATATAGAACCAGCAGCAGAAAATGTTGTACTAGAGGAAGAAAAAGGTTTTTTAGAAAAAGTAGGAGATTTTATTTTTCGGATTATTTAAATAAATATAGCAAAGACTTACAGTTTATAACTGTAAGTCTTTTTTTGATATTACAAATTAGTAATAAACAAAAGTAAAATTAATAGAATATTGTTATAGAATATGGAGAGGAGGACAGCAACATGAGAATTTCAAATTTAGAAAGAAAAAGAAGATTAAGAGTAGTCTTAATAATAGTTTTTATTATTCAAATATTACTTATAACAAGAATAGGATATCTTCAATTTATAATGGGAACAGAACTCCAAGCTATGGCATATGAACAACAAACATTAAATAGAAATGTTAATCCAAAGAGAGGAACTATATGGGACGCAAGTGGAGAAATTGCATTAGCAGTAAGTGCAAGTACTGAAACAGTATCAATTGCTCCAACTAACATAAGTGCAGAGAACAAAGAAAAAGTTGCAAGAGCATTAACAGATATATTTGAATTAGACTATGAAAAAGTGTTAAAAAAAGTAAAAAGAAGGAGTGCATTAGAAATAATAGTAAAAAAAGTAGATAAAGAAAAAACAGACAAATTAAGAATTTGGCTACAAGAGAACAATATTAAAGCAGGGGTAAATATAGATGAAGACGCAAAAAGATATTATCCATATAGCACATTAGCATCAAATATAATAGGATTTACTGGAAGTGACAATCAAGGGCTAGAAGGACTTGAAAGACAATATGATAGTTTGTTAAAAGGAACACCAGGAAGGATATTAAAGCTTACAGATGCAACAGGAACTGATATGGAAAAAGAAGGTGAGGATTATATAGCTGCAATAAATGGTAATGATATAGTATTAACTATAGATATGACAATACAGGCAATTTGCGAAAAATATTTGGAAAATGCATGTATAGACAATCAATGTACAGATGGTGGTAATATCATAGTAATAAATCCTAAAAATGGAGATATTTTAGGATTAGCGTCATATCCGAATTATAATTTAAATTCTCCATATGAGATAAATAATGAGGAATTAAAGGCAATTTGGGATAGTATGGAAAGTAGCAAGAGAACAGAAAGTTTGCAACAAATGTGGAGAAATAAAGCAGTATCAGATACATATGAACCAGGTTCAACTTTTAAATTAATGACATCTTCAGCTGCCCTTCAAGAAGGAATTACTGACACAGATCGAGCAGGAGAATTTAATTGTTCAGGTTCAATAAATATTGCTGGAACAAGAATACGTTGCTGGAGATATTATAGACCTCATGGTTCTCAAAGCTTAAGAAATGCATTGATGAATTCTTGCAATCCAGTATTTATTTCTATAGGACAAAAATTAGGGGTAGAAACATATTATAATTATTTAGACAAATTTGGACTTTTATCAAAGACAGGTATTGATTTACCAGGTGAAGCGAGTAGTATTTTTTTAAAAGAAGAAAAAGTGGGACCAGTAGAATTAGCAACAATATCTTTTGGGCAAAGATTTGAAGTTACACCAATACAAATGGTTAAAATGGTAGCAACGATTGCAAATGGTGGAAGGGCAGTGAAGCCAAGATTAGTAAAAGCCACAATAGATAGTACAACTGGAGAAAGAACAGATTTTGTTGTAGAAAAGGGAGAAGAAGTAATTTCTGCAGAAAACTCAAATAAAGTGTTAAGTATGATGGAAAGTGTTGTAGCAGAAGGAACAGGGAAGAAGGCACAAGTGGCAGGATATAGAATAGGAGGAAAAACTGGAACATCAGAAGATGGTGTAGATACAGGTAAATATATAGCTTCATTTGTAGGAGTTGCAGATATAGCTGATCCAGAAGTAGTAATTTTAATAATTTTATATAATCCAACTGGAGAAGGAGGACACCAAGGAGGTGGAATTGCAGCACCAATAGCGTCACAAGTTCTTGGAGAAGTATTACCATATTTAGAAGTTAAAAGTAGTGAAAGTATAATTCAAGAAACAGTAAAAATGCCTAATGTGACAGGGATTACTTTAAAAGATGCAAGAAAAATTTTGAAGGAATTAAATTTGGATATACAAGAAGGATTAGCAGATGATAGTATTATTACAAAACAAGTTCCAGGTGAGGGGATTCAGATAAATGCAGGATCAAAAGTATTACTATATTCTGAATAAAATAACAAATAAAAAATAATTAGAAAAAGTATTTCATTTTTTTGTGTATTTATGATAGAATAGACTAAAATGTTCTAGGAGGATAAAGATGGAAGAAATAGATTCTACTAATTTACCGAAGCACATAGCAATAATTATGGACGGAAATAGAAGATGGGCAAAAGAAAGAGGATTAACAACAAAAGATGGTCATAAAGCAGGGTCAAAAAATTTAGAGAGAATAGCAAAATTTTGTAATAATATAGGAATAAAATATCTTACTGTTTATGCATTTTCAACAGAAAATTGGAAAAGAACAAAGGAAGAGGTTTCAACACTAATGTTTATTTTAAGAGCAAACTTAGATTCAATGCTTAGAAAAATGGATTTAGAGAATATAAAACTAAGAGTAATTGGTGAGAGAGAAAATATTCCAGCAGATATACAAAATAAAATAAATAAACTAGTAGAAAAAACAAAAAATAACACAGGATTAGTATTAAATATAGCTTTTAACTATGGTGGAAGAAATGAAATTGTTCATGCAAGTAAAGTTATTGCTGAAAAGGTAAAAAGTGGAGAAATAGAAATAGAAGATATTACAACAGAACTAATATCAGATAACTTATATACAGCGGGGCAGGCAGATCCAGACTTATTAATAAGAACAAGTAAAGAACTAAGAACAAGTGGATTTTTACCTTGGCAAATTACATATTCAGAATTTTATTTCGTAGAAAAATTTTGGCCAGAATTTTTGGAAGATGATTTAATTGAAGCTATAAAAATATATCAGAAAAGAAATAGAAGATTTGGTGGAAGACCAGATGAGGTGGTAAAAGTATAATGATAAAAAGGATTATATCAGGAATTATCTTATTTAGTGCATTATTGATAATTTTAATTTTTGGAAATACAACAATTGTAAATATAGCAGTATCAATAGTTGGAATTCTTGCGATTAGTGAGTATTTTAATGCATTCAAAAATAAAGATAAAGGAGATAGAATTATAGGGTTAATTATAGCAGCTATGATAGCATTTTTAGATATTATTCCAATAGGGATATTAATGTTATTGACTCCTATAGTTATAACAATATTGTTTACAAAAGCTATTATAACAAACATGAAAACAAATTTTGTAGATATAGCAGTAAGTGGGTTTGGAATATTATATGTATTAGGATTTTTGATGTTTGTACCATTACTTTATAAGGCAGAAAATGGAAAATTTTTAATATGGTATATAGCAATCGCATCATGGGGAACAGACACTTTTGCATATTTTGTAGGTTCACTAATAGGAAAACATAAGTTAACACCAATAAGTCCAAAGAAATCTGTTGAAGGAAGCATAGGAGGAATAATTGGAGCTGTGTTACTAAGCATAATATACACGATATGTATAAACAAATTTGCGAATTTAGAAATATCATACTTAGCAATATTAGCAATAGTTTTTCTTCTAAGTGCTTTAAGTCAAATAGGAGATTTAGCAGCATCAAGTATAAAACGCTTTACAAAGATAAAAGATTTTGGAGATATCATACCAGGGCATGGGGGAATGTTAGATAGAATAGATAGTATAATTTTCATAGCACCATTCGCATATTATTTATTAACTCTAGTATAATGTTGGTTTAGTAAATCGATTCCATTCTACATGATGTTAGAATTTTGTAAAATTATCATTAGTTAGTTTTTTAGAGTTAAAATCTATATAAAACTACAAAAAAATAGAGAAAACAGGAGGTTATATGATAATTATAAATATTCTCAAAATAGCTTTTTTATTAGGATTTTTAATTTTTATACATGAATTAGGCCACTTTCTTGTAGCAAAATTGTTTAAAGTAAAAATAAAACACTTTGCAATAGGATTTGGTCCAACTATTTTAAAAAAACAGGGTAAAGAGACTTCATATGAGTTAAGACTAATACCTCTTGGTGGTTTTGTAAGTATGCTTGGAGAGGAAGAACCAGTAGAAGATGAGAGAGCATATAACAAGAAAAGTAAATGGAAAAGAGCACTTATATTATTAGCAGGGGGCGCAGTAAATATAATTTTTGGATTATTAACTTGTTTAATTCTTGCAATGAGCATATTTGGAATAAAAAATGGATTTGCGTTTACAGGGGAAATATTAAAAACAACTTTTCAGAGTATCATAGAATTATTTACTGGTAAAGTGCAAGTAGAACAATTGACAGGAATAGTTGGAATTTCAGATATGGTAATAGAAACAAGTGGGATAGCAGATTTTATATATATGCTTTCTGTAATATCAATATCATTAGGAGTAACAAATTTGTTACCATTTCCACCACTAGATGGTGGGAAAATTCTACTTTTATTGATTGAAGCAATAAGAAGAAAACCTTTAAAAGAAAATACAGAAATAGCTATACAACTGTTAGGAGTTTGTATGATAATTGGATTATCTATATTTGTAACCTACAATGATATAGTTAGAATTTTTTAATTAATAATAACAAAATAACTATTACTCTTAGACTAGAAGTAAATATAAAATATAAAAAAAGGAGAGCGCTAGAATTAAAATGCAAAAGACAGTTAAAGATGTATTTCAGGACTATACAAATAAAAACAGTATATTAGAAGGAACAATAGAAGCTATAAATTTATTTAAGAAAAGCAATAAGCTAGAAGTAGGTATAAAAGTTCAAAATCAACTAACTTTAGATGAGTTAGTTGATTTTGAAAGCTATTTATCTGAGAGATTTAAAATTAAAACAATAGAACTAAAAATAAAATATGATGATATAGAGTTAAAAAACACAATTCAGGAAGATTGGGAAAAAATAGAAAAATATATTGCGAAAAGATTTCCAATTACGAAAGCAATTTTAAAAGATAGTAGTGTGGAAGTAAATGAGAATAGAGCTATAATAAATTTGAAAACTAAAAATTCTGATTTTCTTCATTCTTATGAGATTGATAAGGTAATAAATATTATATTTATGAACCTTTATGGAAAAAATTATAAAATAGAATATAAAGAGAATGTAACAGAAGAAGAATTACAAAAACAACAAAGCTTTTTAGAAGAGATTCAGAATAGCGTATGTAAAAATCTAGTTCACAATATGGAATTTGTGGCAAATGAGAAAAAGGTAGTAGAAACTAAAAGTGGAGAAGTGGAAGCAAAAGAGGATGAACCAAAAGAAGAAACGCCTTTAATAATAGGAAGGTCTGCTAACATTAAAGAACAAGTTGTTAAAATAAAAGATTTAACAGTTGACTATGGAAGGACAGCACTTCAAGGCAAAGTTATACGTACAGATTCAAGAGAGTTAAAAAACGGGAAAACTTTAGTTATGTTTGATGTTTATGATGGGACAAGTACTATAACATGTAAGTCATTCGTAGAACCAGAAAAAGTAGCAAGTGTATTAGCAAGAATAAAACCAAAAATGAGAGTGAAATTACAAGGGAACGTACAATATGATAATTATGCAAATGAAATTGGAGTAATAGCAAATGTTGTAATAGAATTACCTACACAAGAAGAAATAGTGAGAATGGATAACGCAATGACAAAACGTGTTGAATTACACATGCATACACAAATGAGTCAAATGGATGCAATAACTCCTGCGAAAGAATTAATAAAAAGAGCTGCCAAATGGGGAATGAAATCTATAGCAATAACAGACCATGGTGTAGTACAAGCCTTCCCAGAGGCTAAACATGCAGTAGATGATTTAGGACTAGATATTAAAGTAATATATGGAGTAGAAGCATATTTTGTACCAGATGATGAAATACCACAAGATGTAACAGATGGATGGAAAAAAGTAAAGCCATATCATGCTATAATATTAACTCAAACACAAGAAGGTCTTAAAAATTTATATAAATTAATATCAATTTCACATTTAAGCTATTATCATAAAAGACCAAGAGTGTTAGAAAGTGTATTTAATCAATATAGAGAAGGGTTATTGCTTGGAAGTGCCTGTGAACAAGGAGAATTATATAAAGCAATATTAAATAATAAACCAGAAGAGAAGATAGAAAGAATTGCTAATTATTATGACTACTATGAAATTCAACCATTAGGAAATAATAACTTTATGCTAAGAGAAGGAATTGTACCAGATGAAGAAACATTAAAAAATATTAATAGAAAAATAGTAGAGTTAGGGGAAAAACATAATAAATTAGTAGTAGCAACATGTGATGTTCACTTCATGGATCCACAAGATGAAGTATATAGAAGAATATTGATGGCAGGTCAAGGTTTTTCAGATTGTGATAACCAAGCACCATTATACTTAAGAACAACAGAAGAAATGCTAAGAGAATTTGATTATTTTGACTCAGATAAAGCATATGAATTGGTTGTAACAAATCCAAACAAGATTGCTGATATGTGTGAGGCAGTTTGTCCAATTTCAAAAGAAAAGTGCCCACCAGTAATTGAAGGTGCGGAAGAAGAAATAAAGGAAACATGCGAGAATAAAGCTAAAGAATTATATGGAGATCCATTACCAGAAATAGTACAAGCAAGATTAAAAAGAGAATTAGATTCTATTATAAAAAATGGATTTTCAACATTATATATAATTGCACAAAGATTAGTTTTAAAATCTAATGAAGATGGATATTTAGTAGGTTCAAGAGGATCAGTAGGGTCATCATTTGTAGCAAATATGCTAGGTATAACAGAAGTTAACTCACTTCCACCACATTATAGGTGTCCAAATTGTAAATATTCAGATTTTACAGATTATGGAATAAAAAATGGTGTTGACTTACCAGATAAAGAATGCCCTAAATGTGGAGCAAAATTATATAAAGATGGAATGGACATACCATTTGAGACATTTTTAGGGTTTAATGGAGACAAAGAACCAGATATTGATTTGAATTTTTCTGGAGAATATCAAGGAAAAATACATAGATATGCAGAAGTTATCTTTGGAAAAGGAACTACATTTAAAGCAGGAACAGTAGGAACAATGGCTGAAAAGACAGCTTTTGGATATGTAAAGAAATACTTTGAAGAAAGAAATATACCAATAACAAACGCAGAAATATTAAGATTAGTAGATGGATGTGTTGGTGTAAAAAGAACAACAGGACAACATCCAGGTGGAATTATAGTTGTTCCACATGGAAGAGAAATATATGAGTTTTGCCCTGTACAACATCCAGCAGATGACCCAAATTCAGATATAATTACAACACATTTTGATTATCACTCAATAGATAAGAACTTACTTAAATTAGATATGTTAGGACACGACGACCCTACAGTTATAAGAATGCTACAGGATTTAACAGGAATAGATCCAAAAACAATACCATTAGATGATAAAGAAACAATGTCTTTATTTACATCAACAAAAGCATTAGGTGTGACTCCAGAACAGATAAATTCAAAAGTAGGATCATTTGGAGTACCTGAATTTGGAACAAAATTTGTACGAGAGATGTTAGTAGATACAAAGCCAACGACATTTGAAGAATTAATTAGAATATCTGGATTATCACATGGTACAGATGTATGGTTAAATAATGCACAGACTCTTATACAAGAAGGAACAGCAACATTAAGTGAGGCAATATGTACAAGAGATGATATAATGACATACTTGATAAAACAAGGATTACCACCAGATAAAGCTTTTAAGATAATGGAAAGTGTACGTAAAGGAAAAGGATTAAAACCAGATCAAGAAGAAATAATGAGAGAGAATAATGTGCCAGAATGGTATATAGATTCATGTAAAAAAATTAAATACATGTTCCCAAAAGCACATGCGGTAGCATATGTAACAATGGCTTTTAGAATTGCATGGTTTAAAGTACATCATCCTTTAGCGTATTACGCAGCTTTTTTCTCAATAAGAGCAGATGAATTTGATAGTGAATTTATGATATATGGAAAAGAAAAAGTGAAAGCAAAAATGAAAGAATTAGAATTACAAGGAAATAGTATAAGCACAAAAGATAAAGGAATGTATACAATATTAGAAATAGTTTTAGAAATGTATGAAAGAGGATTTGAATTTTTACCAGTTGATTTATACAAATCACATAATACGAAATTTTTAATAGAAGATGGAAAAATAAGACCACCACTAACTAGTATAGCAGGACTTGGAGGAATAGCTGCAGAAAGTATATATAATGCAGCAAAATTAGAAGGAAAATTCATGTGTATAGATGATTTGCAATTAAAGGCAAAGATAGGAAAATCAATGGTAGAATTATTGAGCAAATTTGGATGCTTAGATGGTATACCACAGAGTAATCAAATAAGTTTATTTGGGTAGGAAATTGATTAAATTTACATAATGTGATATAATTAATAAGATTCCGAAAAATTTGAAAAGGAGTGATGAGATTGTACCGTTTAGTACGGATAACCTCAGCCGATTATCGGGATTATCGGCGAACACGAGCAAAAGTTGAGTACAGCTATTTCCCAAAGGGGCAAGAGAAACCAGCTATCGCAAGTATGATAAGAAAAATAACAGAAAGCGAGATACCTGGTAAAGGTGAGTTCTTAGACCTCGTGGAGAAGGATAAAAATGCATTTTATTTCCTTAAGGACGACGATGAAATTAAGGGAATTGCAGAACTTATCTTTACCGATGCTGAGCAACTATGCGACATTTGCGAGTTTGCAGTGCTGCAGCATGGAGAGGGCTTAGGAACTATCCTTTATCAGGAAGTCTTGAAAGTCATCAAAGAACGGAGGGCAACAAAAATTCTTTTGTGGTGTCCGTTTGAAGGAGCGCAGATTTTCTGGCGCAAGATGGGATTCAAAGTAAAAGAAGTCTTGAGCGCTGAACGAGGATTTATCTTTGGAAAAAGAGTTCGATAATCATCCGATTAAGAGGGGTGCATTTGCTTTGTAAAGCAGATGCACCCCTCGCCATATCTTATAAACATTTAATTTTTAACAAAAGAATGGATTTTTATAGAGTGAATGTGAGCAGTAATCAGATTTTGAATGAAAAGTCAAATATCTATAAAAATATTGAAATACTAATAAAAATGATATATAATATTTGAGATAAAATAATTAAAAGGAATGATATAAATGAAAATAGGTATAGTAGGATTACCAAATGTAGGTAAAAGTACAATGTTTAATAGTATAACAAAAGCAGGAGCAGAATGTGCAAACTATCCTTTCTGTACAATAGAACCAAATGTTGGAATGGTAGCAGTTCCAGATGAAAGATTAGACAATTTGGCTAAATTATATAATCCAGATAAAGTAACACATGCAGTAATTGAGTTTGTTGATATTGCAGGATTAGTGAAGGGAGCAAGTAAAGGAGAGGGATTAGGAAACAAATTTCTTTCACATATAAGAGAAGTAGATGCAATATGTGAAGTTGTAAGATGTTTTGAAGATAGTAATATTGTTCATGTTGATGGAAATATTAATCCATTAAGAGACATAGAAACAATAAACTTAGAATTAATATTTGCAGATATAGAAACAGTACAAAAAAGAAAAGATAAAACAATAAAAATGCTAAAAGCGGATAAAAAATATCAATCAGAATTAGATGCTTTAAATAAGCTATCAGAAGCACTAGAACAAGGAAAATCTGCCAGAAGTGTAGAACTAACAGCTGAAGAAAAAGATATGCTAAAAGACTTATTTTTACTTACATCAAAACCAATAATATATATTTCAAATGTTAATGAAGATCAATTAACAAACACAGATAATGATGAAAATATAAATAAAGTTAGAGAATTAGCTAAACAAGAACATACGAAATGTATACCACTTTGTGCAAAAATAGAAGAAGAATTAAGCACATTAGAAGATTCAGATAAACAAGAAATGTTAGAAGCATTAGGACTAAAAGAGTCAGGATTAGATACTGTAATAAGAGAAAGTTATGATTTATTGGGATTAATGTCATTCTTAACAGCAGGAGAACCAGAAGTAAGAGCATGGACTATAAAAAAGGGAACTAAAGCACCAGAAGCAGCAGGAAAAATACATTCAGATATTCAAAGAGGATTTATAAAAGCAGAAATAGTTTCATATGACGATTTAATGAAAGAGGGATCAATGGTTACAGCAAAGGAGAAAGGATTAGTTCGTTCAGAAGGAAAAGAATATATTATGCAAGATGGAGACATAGTCCTATTTAGATTTAATGTATAAAATATTTAAAATTTGCATCATATAGAAAGTCCATTCTATCTTGTAGATTTTTAGTTTTAAATTTTAATACAATTGTTTAAAATTAAAAAAAATCTATTTGGAGATACTATGGTATAACAGAGCTAAACGTAAAAAAAGGGAGGCTAGGAATGAAATTTAAATTTTGGATAGCGTTTTATGTAGCAAAAATGGGACAAGCACTTTTAAGATTATTAAAAAGAAATGCAACATATTTTCCAGGAAAAGTTGCAATAAAAATATGTCCACAATTTTTAAAATATATAGATAGACCAACAAAAATAATTGCAGTAACTGGAACAAATGGAAAAACAACAGTATGCAATATGATAAATGATATATTAATAGATAATGGATATAATGTTTTAAACAATAGATTAGGTTCAAATATAAACTCAGGAATTGCTAGTAGTTTGATAGAACATACAAGTATTTTTAATAAGACAAAAAAAGATTTAGCAGTCTTTGAAGTTGATGAAAGAAGTTCAATTTTAATATACCAGTATATCAAGCCAGACTATTTAGTATGTACCAATTTATTTAGAGATTCAATAAAAAGAAATGCTCATACAGATTATATAGTAGATATAATAAATTCAAAATTACCAAAAGAAACAGTAGTTTTAGCAAATGCAGATGACTTAATTGCATGTAGCATAGGAAAAGAAAATAATCATATATATTTCGGTATAGATAAATTAGATACAGATGTAGAGGAAACTACGAACATTATTAAAGACATAAAAACATGCCCAAATTGTGATACAAAACTAAAATATGAATATGCAAGATATCACCATTTAGGAAAAGCATATTGCCCAAATTGTGATTTTAAGTCTCCAGATAGTAATTTTTTAGTAAGAAATATAGACAAAGAACGTAGAGAAATTATAATAAAAGAAGATATGAAAAGTTATAAATATAATATGCTATCTGATAGTATCTTTAATATTTATAATGAATTAGCAGCTATATCAATATTAAGAATAATGGGGTTGTCAGCAACAGAAATAAATAATTCAATAAAAAAGATAAAGATAGTAGAAACACGTTTATCAGAAGAAATTATTAATGAAAAAAAGGTTATAACACATCTTTCAAAAGGACAAAATCCAGTTGCAGCATCAAGAGTATTTGACTATGTAAAATCAGTAGAAGGGAATAAAGCGGTTATATTAATAATAGACGATTGTGACGATGCAAAACATTCATCAGAAAATTTAACATGGCTATATGATGCAGATTTTGAATTATTAAATGATGACAATATAAAACAAGTGATAATAGGAGGAGTAAGAGCAAACGACTATTATTTAAGACTTTTACTTGCAGGTGTACCAGAAGAAAAGGTATCAAAAATTGAAGATGAATTAAAAACAGTTAGTTTGATAAACCAAGAAAATGTAGACACAATATTTATCTTACATGATATTTATAAGTTTGATGTTGCATCAAACTTAAAAGAATTATTGAGAAACAACTAGAAAATTACAAGACTTGAAACTTGTAAAATAGTAACTACACATGAATGATATATTTTATTTGAGGAACTGTAAGACAAAACGAAAAATATAGCATTCAGCAAGATGAAGTGGATTTTATAGGCTAAAGTAATTAAGGAGAAAGAATATGAAAATAGAAATCTTATTTCCAGAATTTTGTAACATATATGGAGATTATGGAAACATAATTTATTTAAAGGAATGTTTACCAGAGGCAGAATTTATAGAGACTAGTTTAAATGAAGAACCAAAATTCATAACTGAAGATGTAGATTTAGTCTATATGGGGTCAATGACAGAAAAAGTACAAGAAAAGATAATAAAAAAATTAATACCATATAAAGAAACTATAAAAGAGCAAATAGATGGAGAAAAGGCATTTTTATTTACAGGAAATAGCTTTGAGATATTTGGAAGATATATTGAAAATGAAGACAAGACACAAATAGAAGGACTAGGCATAATTGATATATATTCAAAAAGAGAAATGTTTAATAGATATAATTCAATCTTTTTAGGAGATTTTGAAGGAATTAAATTAGTAGGTTTTAAAGATCAATTTGCACATCAATATGGTAATAATTCTGATAAATATTTTGCAAAGGCAATTAGAGGAGCAGGACTAAATAGGAATAGCAAATTAGAAGGAATAAGGATTAAAAATTTTATAGGAACAAGTATTTTAGGTCCATTATTACCTTTAAACCCATTGTTTACAAAGTACTATTTGGGAAACATATTAAATATAGAAAATGCAGAAGTAGCATATGAAAAAGATGCAATAGAAGCATATGAAAAAAGACTAGCAGAATATGAAGATATGAAAAGAAAAGAGTAAGCATTTATTAAATTAACTAGAAATTAGCTTTACGCAGATGTTTTAATTTATTTGTTCATCTTTTAACAAAATAAATAATAAAACATATAGCAAAATGGAGCAGATTGATAATAGTAAATAGGAAGGAAAAAGAAAAATGGGAAATATAAAATATATCTTAAGTAGATTATCAAAAATGGATTACAAGGCAATGATTAATAAAGTAAATACGGTCCACAAAAAGACAAATAAAAATAGAATATCAATATTTTTTGACATGACAAAATGTGCAAAAAGATATGGTGCAGGATATATGGATTATGATTTATTTGAGATGTATAATCTTACAGATGAACAAAGAGATACATATATTACAAGAGGAAGAAATAATAGTTTAATATCAAAATATAATGATAAAGCATATTTTCATATATTTGAAAATAAAGATGAATTCAATGAAAAATTTGATAAATATATAAAAAGAGATTGGATAAAAGTAAAAGGAACAGATAAAGAAAAGGTATTAGATTTTATAGACAAACATAATAATTTTATGGCAAAACCAATAGATGGTGGATGTGGAAAAGGAATAGAAAAAATAAATGTTTCAGATTATAATTCAAATGAAGAACTATACAATTATTTAAATACATCAAATGCAAATTTTGAATTAGAAGAAGTTATAAAACAGAATGAAGAAGTAAGTAAGATTTATCCAGGAGCAATAAATACAGTAAGAGTAGTTACAATACTAAAGGACAATATACCACATGTAATCTGTGCATATTTTAGAATCGGAAATGGAAAGTTTGTAGATAACTTTAATAGTGGTGGAATGGTTGCACCAATAGATGTAGAAACAGGAATAGTGCAAGATAGAGCAATAGACAAAAACAAAATACTTTATGAAAACCATCCAGCTACTGGAACTCCAATAAAAGGTTTTAAATTTCCATATTGGAATGAGGCATTAGAAATGTGTAAGGAAGCTGCAAAAGTAGTACCACAGATGGCATATGTTGGATGGGATGTAGGATTTACACCAGAAGGACCACTATTTGTAGAAGCAAATGAATTTCCAGGACATGATATTTACCAACTACCAGAACATACTCCAAACAAAATAGGTATGATGCCCAAATTCATAAATATATAGAGAACAAGGTGTCAAAGGGGACGGGGTCAAATGACATAAATTATGTCATTTGACCCCGTCCCCTTTGACACCCTTTGACCAAAACTGTTCCTACTTTACTTTTTGTAAAAAAAATGGTAAAATTTAATATGTTTGAATATTTTGAATATATATTAATAATGTGTTATTTTACGAAAGGAATGATATATGGAAGAATTGTATAACAAATTATTAACTAAAATACCAAAAGATAATATACGATTAAATGAAGATATGTCTAAACATACATCTATAAAGATAGGTGGACCAGCAGACATATTCATAAAGATAAAAACTATAGAAGAGTTAAAATATATTTTAGAGGTAGCAAAAGAAAAAAATATTCCAATAACAGTCATTGGAAATGGAAGTAATTTGCTGGTAAAGGATAAAGGAATAAGAGGAATTGTCTTACAAATAAAAATAGATGAGATAAGTGTAAATGCTACGGAAATAGAGGTTGGAGCAGGAACACTATTATCAAAATTGTCAAAAACAGCATATGAAAACTCATTAGCAGGATTAGAATTTGCAGCAGGTATACCTGGTACAATTGGTGGAGCAATTACTATGAATGCAGGAGCATATGGAGGAGAATTTAAAGATATTGTAGTATCTACAACGTACATTGATAAAGATTTAAATATCCATACAATAAGTAATAAAGAACATAATTTTGAATATCGCAATAGCATTTTCAAAGATAAAAATTTTATTATATTAAAATCAAAACTAAAATTAAAGGAAGATATAAAAGAAAATATCGAAGCAAAGATGAAACAAAATTCAAACAAAAGAAAAGAAAGTCAACCTATAGAATATCCGAGTGCAGGAAGTGTATTTAAAAGAGGAAATGGATTTATAACAGCAGAAGCTATAGACAAATGTGGATTAAAGGGGTATAATATTAGGGATGCTTATGTTTCAGAAAAACATGCAGGATTTATTGTCAATAAAGGCAAGGCAACTGCAAAAGATGTAATAGACTTAATAGAATATATTAAGCAGGTAGTATATGAAAAATATAAAATAAAAATTGAAATGGAAATTAAAATAATAGGAGAATAGGAGAGGACTTAAAGAAATGAAGAAATTTTTAAAAAAACTAAAAAGAAGGTTAAAAATAGCAGTATGGCTGGGATTAGCAATTGTAGGAATGTTACTTGCATGTTATGGATTTGCTCAAGTAATAGTGTTAGAAAGATTAGAAATTATTGATATTATAAAAATAGTAGCAACATTCGTTGCAGGATTTGTGTGTTTTATATTAGGTGTGGCATTTATGCAAAAAAGATTGCTAGATTCTGCTGTTTCAGAAGATGTTGCAGAAGAAAAATCACTTGATCTAAAGGATAAAGGTCCAAATATTGTTGTTATAGGTGGAGGAATAGGCTTAATAAGAGTTTTAAAAGGGCTAAAAAATTATACAAACAATTTAACTGCAATTGTGACTGTTTCATCATATGGAAATGAAAATAAAAGAAAACCAACAGATGATATGAGAAGCAGTTTAGTAGCATTAGCAAAAAATGAAGAAGAAATGCAAGTACTATTAGACTGTCAAATGGGTAATACAAAATTCGGAGATATATATTTATCAGTTGTAGAAAAGGCGAACAAAAACTTGAATGTTGGAGTAGAAAAAAGTAATAGCTTGTTAGCAATAACGGGAAGAGTATTACCAGTAACATTAGACGAAATGAAAATATGTGTAGAATTAGATGATGGCACTGTTATTGAAGATAGAGAAAAAATAGCAGAGATAACATCAGATAAAGCGACAAAGATAAATAGAGTATATATAAATCCTACAAATTGTAGAGTTGCACCAGGGGTAATAGAAGCAATTCAATCAGCAGATGCAATAGTAATGGGACCAGGTGAATTGTATACAGGTGTAATTCCAAACTTATTAATTAGAAATGTTGCAAAAGCTATTAGAGAATCAAAAGCATTTAAAATATATATATCAAATATAATGACTCAACCAGGACATACAGATGATTATGCAGTATCAGATCATATTAATGCTATTACAGAACATGCAGGTAAGGGAATAATAAATTACTGTGTATGTGATAATGGAGATATAATTCCGGAAATATTGAGAAAATATATAAACTTAGGATCAAATTTAGCTGATTTAGACAAACAAAATATTAAAGGTGTAAAAATAATTAGAGCAGATGTATCAACAGTAGAAGGAGAATTCATAAGACATGATAGTGACTTAACTGCAAGAGTTATAATAGATTTAATTGTTAGTGAATTGAAATTTAAAGACAAAAGAAAAGATGAACAATTTGCATTATTAAATCAAAAACTAAAGGAAACTAAGAAAAAAGTAAAAGAAAGAAGAAAACAACATATAAAGGTAAAAAAACCAAGATATAAACTAAAAAGTAAATTTAGTAATAAATATAAAGATAGAATATTATCAATAAAAGAGAGTGAAGAAAATACAGAAAGAAATAGAAAGAGACAAGAAAAAATAAAAAAAGAAAACAAGGCAAAGAAAGCAGCTAAAAAGGCAGCAAAACAACCGATAAAGGAAGTTACAAAGAGAGCATCAAAAGATATAGGTAAAGAAATGGAAATTTATAATGAATTACAAAATAAAGTTACTGCAAAGACATCAGAACAAAAAAATAAACAAGGAACAGGAAAGGCAGCAGCTACAAAAAACACTAAAACAACAAATAAACATAATACAAATAATAAGAAAGCAGCTGCAAAAAGAGCAATGCCAGAAAGTAAGCCTGTAGCAAAGAAAACAGTGGAAAAACCTACAAATGCTAAAAAGACTTCAAAAAAGACTTCAAAGGGAACTACAAAGAGTGCAAGAAAGAAACAATAGATAAAATTAAATTCGGAGGAAACAAATGATATTAGATAAAAAACAATTAGATTTAAAAGATGGAATAACAAGAGAATGGATTATAACAAATGGACTTGGAGGATATAGTTCTTCAACGGTATTAGGGATAAATACAAGAAAATATCATGGGTTGCTAGTTGCACCACTTACTCCTCCTGCAATGAGAACTTTAATATTATCTAAATTAGATGAGAGTATAGAAATAAAAGGTAAAAATTATAATTTATATTCTAATATGTGCAAAAATTATATATCAGATGGATATAAATTTTTAGAAAAATTTGAGAAAGAGTATGTGCCAATTTTTACATATAAGATAGAAAATATAACTGTAACAAAATCAATATGTATGAAACATGGAAGAAATACAGTATGTGTATTATATCATATAGAAAACAATGGTGTAGATGCAAAATTAACAATAACACCTATTTTAAATTTTAGAGACTTTCATACAATGAGTACAAATCATGAGTTTTATGTAAAACAAGAAATTAAAGATAAAAAAGTAAAAGTAGAAATAGATGAGAATGTAAATAATCCAATATATTTTTATATGTCAGATGGAAAATACATTAAGCATGAAAATGATATATTTAGAAATATGTATTATATTGAAGAGGACAAAAGGGGATTCTATCCAGAAGAAAATCATTCTGTACCAGGTAGATATGAGATAGAAATAAAAGAAAATAGTAAAAAAGAGATAGGATTTATTTGTTCTTTAGAAGAAAATATTGAGGAAATTAATGTAAAGACTATTATAAACAAAGAGATTATGAGACTAAATGAAAAGTTGGAAGAAACAAGAATTTATAATACGAAAAAGACGATAAAAAAAGTTGAAAAAGATGACGATAAAATTCTTAAATACTTTATAGCAGCAATAGACAATTTTATAGTATATAGACCATCGTTTGGGTATCACACAATTATTTCAGGATATCCTTGGTTTCTAGATAGAGGAAGAGATGCTTTAATTTCTTTTGAAGGACTTCTTCTATTAACTAATAGACATAAATATGCAAAAGAAGTTTTATTGACAATGATAAGAGATATAAAATTTGGACTAGTTCCAAATGGATATTCTGGGCACGATAATAGACCATTATATGATAGTGCAGATACATCATTATTACTTTTTGAACAAGTTAGTAAGTACTTAAAGTATACAGATGATTACGAATTTGTAGAGGAGAAAATATATCCAAAATTAAAATCAATAATAGAAAATTATGCAGAGGGTATTGATTTTGATGATAACAATATATTTCTTGATAAAGATGGTTTGATTTCATCAGGAACAGAAAATAAGCAAAATACATGGATGGATTCAAAGTATATAAATATATGTTTTACACCAAGAAATGGAAAATCAGTAGAATTAAATAGCTTATGGTATAATGCATTAAAGATTATGGAGAACTTAAGTAAAAAATTTGGAGATAAAAAAGCAATTCAAAAATATGAAGAAATGGCAGAGAAATGTAAAAAATGTTTTAACCAGAAGTTCTACAATTCAAAAAAGAAGTGCTTATATGATGTTTTAGGAGATAGCAAGGTAAGACCAAATCAATTATTTGCACTTTCATTAACAAACCCAATAGTAGAACCGGATTCAGAAATTGCAAAGAATATAATAGAAACTGTAGAGAAAAAACTTTTAAATAAGTATGGATTAAAAACATTAGCAAAAGGTGAAAAAGGCTACATAGATATATATGAAGGAAACAGTTTTAAAAGAGATTCAAGTTACCATCAAGGTATAACTTGGGTATGGCTATTGGGATTATATTATGATGCTTTGAAAAATATGGCAAAGGCGGAAAAGAATAAAACTGTGCAAAAAGAATTACTAGAAAAAGTAAAAGACTTTAAAGAAAAAACAAAAAAGATATTTGAAAAAGAGTTAGTAGAAAGAGGTACTATAGGAACATTTGCAGAAATATATGATTCAAAGATGCCAAATTCACCTAAAGGTGCCATAGCACAAGCGTGGAGTGTATCAGAAATTTTTAGAATAATTTATGAAAAATAGAAGGAAGAAAAATGAGAATACTAGGAATTGATCCAGGATATGCAATTACAGGATATAGTATAATAGACTATGCAGGAAATAAGTTTAAGTTAATAGATTCAGGAGCAGTAACAACAAAGGCAGGAGTATCATTCCCCCTAAGGCTTACTAAAATATATGATGATGTAGGTGAAATAATTGATAAATATAAGCCTGATGCAATATCTATAGAAGAATTGTTCTTTAATAACAATGCAAAAACTGCTATAAATGTTGCACAGGCGAGAGGAATTGTTCTAACAGTGGGATGCAAGAAAAATATACCTACATTTGAATATACGCCATTACAAATAAAACAAGCAGTAGCAGGTTATGGTAGAGCAGATAAAATACAAGTACAAAAAATGGTAAAAACAATTTTAAATGTTAGCGAATTACCAAAACTGGATGATACTACAGATAGTATGGCAGCAGCTATTTGTCATGCACATTCAGCAAAATTTTCACAAAAATTATAAAAATGGAGGAACTATGTTACAAGAAGAATTAGAACAGAACTTAAAAAAAGGAAATCTATCATCAATTTATTTACTATATGGAGAAGAAGAATTTTTATTAGAAACGTGTGTAAAGAAAATAAAGAAATTATTTGGTGAATTGTTGCCAGGTATAAACTATATACAAATAGATGATAAGAATGTTCAGAATTTAATATCAGACATAGAAACTCCAGCATTTGGATTTAACAAAAAATTAGTAATAGTAAAAAAATCTGGATTATTCAAGAAAGAAGCAAGAACGAGAAAAGGTAGTACTACCAAAACAGCAAAAAAAGCTGAAACATTACAAGAAAAAATTGCCATATACATTAAAGAAAATTTTGAAATAATAAAAGAAACTGTTGTATTAATATTTATTGAGCAAGAAATAGATAAAAATGAATTACAAAAAGCTATTGATAAATTAGGTATTGAATGTGAATTTACAAAACTGAAACCAGCACAAATTTCAAAAAGAATAAAAGCAATTTGTAATGCCTATAAAGTAAATATAAATGATAGTACAATACAGTATTTTATAGAGACATGTGGAACAAGTATGCTTACCTTAATAAACGAAATAAGAAAACTGATAGAATATATAGGAGAAAATGGTGAAATAACTAAAGTAGATATAGATAAATTATCTATAAAAGAATTGGATAGTGTAATATTTGATTTGACAGATAATATAGGAAAAAAAGATATAACAAAATCATTGCAAATATTAAAAGAATTGTTATACAATAAAGAACCTATACAAAAAATATTAATAACATTATATAATCATTTTAAAAAAATTTATATGGTTATATTGGCTGAAGAATATAATATGGGAATTGCAGAAAGCTTAGATTTGAAACCAAACCAGATGTTTTTAGTTACGAAATATAAGAAACAGGCAACATATTTTAAAAAGAAAGAATTAAAAGAAATATTAAAAAAATTAATGGAGTTAGATTATAATTCAAAACAAGGGAAAATAGATGTTAATATAGGATTAGAAGCAATATTATGCTTAATGTAAATTACAAGATTACAAGACCGAGCCCCCCCGCTTTATAGGCGGGGGGCTCGGTCTTGTGTTTGGAAAGTTCTTAAATAAAAAAATGGAATTCTACAAATTATTGAAGTCAGGATACTGTGGACTTATAGGGGTATTACTTGCTCGGATTGAGGCTTTGCGTGAGTGCTTTGATGAACAGGTCCTGGTTTTTCAAATTCCTGAAAACAAGATTTTTATCCTTCTTTTTATCTCCTTTCGGCAGGATAATAGTCAGAGTCGAAACTCCAACAAGCTTCTGGATCAAGGACTCCTTGAAGTGATATTCCACCTCACTCGGAAGAGGAAAGACTTTTGTTTTCTTGAAGAAAAGTCCATACCGATACATAAGTGTCCCTTTTCTGAGGCGGATTTTCTTGCAGGTGGTGCGGATGCAGGAGAAGAGGGTGAGAAGCATCAGCATCAAAAAAAGGAGTCTGCAGATGGAGTAGCTGTAACCGATGAGGGGAATCTGATCCTGGTAGGTGATGATGGAGAAAAGGATTTGCGGCAACGCCACGAAGCGGAGTAGCAAAATGATGAGACTCCAGAAACCGGATTTGATGATGATAGGGATAATGCTGAAACGGAAAATCTGGGGCTTCTTGGTGGCGGGGGCTTTCTGGGTAGAACTTTCGGGATTTGTTTTCATGGGGATTCCTCCTAAATTTTTAGTTTGAAATGTGCTAATGGAATTTACATAATATAATTATATCATAAAATTGACTAGTAGTAAAATTAAAAGTCTAAATGAAATAATATTACTTGCAGTATAACAGATTTTATGATATAATATAAAAAGTTTCGTTATTATAAAAGAAATGTATGAATTTATTTTAACTATTTTACCTTCAAGTTTAAGATGGGTTAAGTAAATAAATTAATTCAAATCCAACCTAAAAAGGAGGTAAACAATATGGATGAAAAATATGAAGATATTACTATTAAATGTAAAGATTGTGGAAACGAATTTGTTTTTACTGCTGGTGAACAACAATTTTATTCAGAAAAAGGTTTTACAAACCAACCAGTAAGATGTCCAGAATGTAGAAAAGCAAGAAAACAACAAAAAAACAATTATTAATTTGAAGTAAAAAACGGTATTCTGTATAGATTACCGTTTTTAAAATTTAGTTTACAATTATTTAATATTATCATTGTTTGCAAATGCTGTTTTTCACTTGCAGTACTTATAATTTTAACTTATATTATTACAAAGAAAATCACATCTCTGATGATTAATAGATTTTAATATAAGAGAAGAGAGGGGGAGGTCAATAGAGTAAAATATGACCTTCTTTTTAAATTTGTATATTGTATGTATATTAGCTAGTCGCTTTTGATAACTTTAATCAGCTTTTAATGACTTGTCTATAAATAAAAGAAAAGCAGTAATCGAAATAGATTACCGCTTTGTATATAGGTTTTTGACCATTTGCCCACCAGAGGGCTCTTTTTTATCTCTTTGAAAATTGTGGTGCTTTTCTGGCTTTTTTCATACCATATTTCTTTCTTTCTTTCATTCTAGCATCTCTTGTTAAGAATCCACTAGATTTTAAAATAGGTCTATATTCTGAATTTGCTTGTAATAAAGATCTTGCTATACCATGACGAATAGCTCCTGCTTGACCACTAATTCCGCCACCTTTTACAGTACAAATAACATCAAATTTATCTAATGTATTTGTTACAGTTAAAGGTTGTTTTACTATAACTTTAAGTGTTTCAACACCAAAATATTCATTTATATCTTTAGAGTTAATAGTAATTTTTCCATTACCATTAACTAATCTAACTCTAGCAATAGAATTTTTTCTTCTACCTGTTCCTAATAGTGATGTTTTTTCTGCCATATTATTTTACCTCCCAAACTTCTGGTTTTTGTGCTTGATTTTCATGTTCATTACCTGCATAAACTCTAAGTTTTCCAAGCATTTGTCTTCCTAATCTATTTTTTGGAAGCATTCCTTTTATAGCAAGCATCATAGCTTTTTCAGGATTATTTTGTAACATATCTTTTGCAGAAATTTCTTTCATATTTCCTATATATCCTGTATGATGTCTATAAATTTTTTGATCTAATTTTTTTCCTGTTAATATAACATCTTTACAATTTAAAACAATTACATGGTCACCAGTATCTACATTTGGTGTAAATGTTGGTTTATGTTTTCCTCTTAATAATTTTGCAACTTCAGCAGCCACTCTTCCTAGTGGTTTACCGCTGGCATCAATTATATACCATTTTCTTTGAATATCGCTACTTTTAGCTGAATAAGTAATATTGTTCATGGTAAATTTTTCCTCCATTCATAACTTAAAAATATTTATACAAATATATTTCCTAATATAAACTACCGGGCGAGGGTTTATATCAAAAAATAATATTTTTTTAATTCATACTAAACTATTTTAATACAAAATTTAAAAAATGTCAAGCAAAGTATTGACATTTATGTAAAAAAGTAGTAATATATATAAGGTTAAAGAAGAAGCATCCACTTCTCACCTTTACTTATGGGAAAAGGTTATCTATTTTAAATATAATTTTAATATATAGATTATGTGGATTACTTGTTCTTTAAGAACAAGTTTTTTTTGGGGGTGAAAGATATAAAACAAGATTTATTAATCAATGAGCAAATACGTTATAAGGAAGTTCAGGTAATTGATGAACAAGGACAGAAATTAGGAAAACTACCAATTAATGAAGCTTTAGATTTAGCAGCAAATAAAGACTTAGATTTAGTTTTAGTTTCAGGACAGAATCAAGATAATCCTGTTTGTAAGATAATGAATTATGGAAAACATAAATTTGAACAAGCAAAAAGAGAGAAAGAGTCTAGAAAGAAACAAAAAACTATAGAATGTAAAGAATTAAGAGTAACACCAAATATTGAAATCCATGACTTTACCTTTAAAGCAAAAAACGCTAAAAAATTTTTAAGTGACGGAAATAAGGTAAGAATAACAGTTAGATTTAGAGGTAGAGAACTAAACTATGTAAAAATGGGTGAAGATGTATTAAACAAATTTATAGAAGAACTAAAGGATGTGGCAACAGTTGAAAAGAAACCTTTATTAGAAGGTAAAAATATGTTTATAATACTAGTACCTATTAAATAAAGTAAAAATTATAAGGGGAGGAAAAAATTATGCCAAAACTAAAAACAAACAAAGCAGCAAAAAAGAGATATTCTTATACAGCATCAGGAAAAGTAAAAAGAACAAAATCAAACAGAAGACACTTATTAGCAAATAAAACAACAAGACAAAAAAAATCTGGAAAAATACAAAATGCTTATGCAGACAAAACATGCGAAGCAGGAATAAAAAAATTATTACCATACGGAGATTAATTAAGAAGGAGGAAAATGATATGGCAAGAGTAAAAACAGCAAGAATAACAAAAAAGAAACATAAAAAAGTATTAAAACAAGCAAAAGGATATTTTGGAGCAAAAAGTATTAGATTTAGAAATGCAAATCAAGCAGTATTAAAATCAATGTCTTATGCATATGTAGGAAGAAAAGATAAAAAAAGTAATTTTAGAAAATTATGGATAACAAGAATAAATGCAGCAGCAAGACAAAACGGAACAACATATAGTAAATTAATGGCAGGTTTAAAGAAAGCTAATATATCAATAAATAGAAAAATGTTAGCAGAACTTGCAGTTACAGATAGCAAAGCATTTGCAGAATTAGTAAAAACAGCAAGCAAAGCTTAATGAGTATTAGAGCAGACAAGTACTGCTCTTTTTTTTAACTTAAAGCGATTTATGCTTGAATAAAAGGGGGAATTGCCATGTACAATAAGAATAGACAGACAGAACTGCTGATAAATTTAGAAGCTATGGAGTATAATTACAAACAAATTCAAAAATTACATCCTGATAAAAAGATATTACCAGTATTAAAAGCAAGTGGATATGGAATTGGTGCTAGAAATGTAAAGGCATTCATAGATAAATTAAATATAGATATTATAGGAACTGCATTTGTAGATGAAGGAATTACACAAAGAGAATATTTAGAGTATAATGGAGAAATTGTGGTTTTAAATCAACCAGCCAAAGAAGAGATAGAAAATATTATCAAATATGATATTACATCAGGAGTATGCTACATAGAATTTTTACAAGAACTGAATAAAGAGGCAATAAAAGCAAATAAGATTAGAAATGTGCATATAGAGATTGAAACTGGAATGGGAAGGACAGGAATACAAATAGAAAATTTAAAGGATTTTATAGAGAAAAGTAAGGAACTAAAAAATATTAAAATAACTGGAATATATACGCATTTTGCAGTAAGTGACACAGATTTAGAATATACTAGAAAACAAATAGAAATATTTAATAAAGCAGTAGAATATGTAAAAAGCGAGATTTCTACAATAGAATATGTACATTGTGCAAATAGTGCAGCAATACTTAGGGTAAAAGAATTACCAGGAAATATGCTAAGACCAGGAATTATGCTATATGGATATCTTCCAGATGAACGAATAGAGGCTAAAATTAAATTAGAACCAGCTTGTATTTTGAAATCAAAAATTTCATTTATAAAAACTGTTGAAAAAGGAACAAGTATAAGTTATGGAAGGGAATTTGTAACTGAAAGAAAATCAAAAATAGCAAATGTTCCAATAGGTTATGCAGATGGAATTAGAAGAACTTTAAGCAATAAGGGAAAAGTTGTGATAAAAGGTAATTTGGCTCCAATAGTAGGAAAAGTATGTATGGACAGTTTTATGATAGATGTTACAGATATAGATGATATAAAAATAAATGATGAAGTATATATTTGGGACAACAAAAATATAACAGTAGAAGATATAGCAAAGGACTGTGGAACAATAAATTATGAAATACTAAGTACAATATCAAATAGAGTAGTAAGAAAAATAATGTCATAATATCTTGAAAAAAGAATGTAATATATGATATAGTAATGTTGGTGATAGATATGGGAAAAGGAAAAAGATATGACGAACCAAAATTAAACATGAAAAAAGTTTTTGGGGTTATAATTACAATAGCTGTCATAATAATGATAATAGTATCTATAAAAAAAATTTTGAAACATGAAATTGCTCCAGTGGCTGAGATAAAAAGCAAATATTATACAGTTTATTTAAATGGAAAATGGGGAGTAATAAATAATCAAGGACAAGAAGTTATTCCACTAGATAAAGATGAAATGATAGTAGTTCCAAACAAAGAAAAAGCGATATTTTTGAGTATATATGATGTAAATGAGCAAACAGGAGAATATAAAACTTTAGCAATAAATGAAAAAAAAGAACAAATATTTAACGAGTATGATAGAGTAGAAGTAATAGAAAACTTTGATTCCAAACAAAATATTTGGTATGAGGAGAATATTTTAAGAGTATATAAAAATGAAAAATATGGTTTAATAGATTTAGAAGGAAAAACTATATTAAACTGTGATTATGATGAGATAACATCATTAAAAAGTGTAAAAGAAAATTTTATTGTAAGACAAAATGATAAAGTAGGCTTAGTAAATAGCAAAGGACAAGAAATTATAAAAATACAATATAAAGAGATAAAGACTTTAAAAGAAGGATATAAAAATGAATACATAATAGTAGATGAAAATGATAATTGTGGAGTTATTAGCACAAGTGGAACGATAATATTAGAACCAGCATACAAACAAATAAAATATTTAGGAAATGCTGAAATTTATGCAGTATTAATAGATAATGTATGGACATTAATAAAGAAAAATGGAGAAGTAATAAATAATGCATATAATTATATATCAGTAAAAGGTGAGAATGTAGTAGTTGAAAAAGATGGGAAATACGGAATTATAACAACAAAAGGTGAAGAAAAAATAACTCCAACTTATGAAAGCTTAGAATATGCCTTTTCAGTATATTATATAGCAAAACAAGAAGGAAAATATGGAATTATAAATATAGACAATGAACCAATTATTCCATTTGAATATTTGAACATGTATTATGTAGAGGATAAGAGCATTTTGATAGGAGATATAACAACAACAGAAACAGTCATTTTTGATAATAATTTGGCTCAAAAATTAAAAGGATTATTTGTATTTGAAGATGAATATATAAAAGCAAGAATAGATGGGCAGAACAAATATTATAATTATAGGTTTGAAGAAAAACAAAATAGAGAATTATTAACAAAAAATACATTATTTGTAAGTGAAAAAGATGGAAAATATGGCTACCTAAATGTATCTGGAGAAATTGTTGTAGATTATATATATGATGATGCAAAGGAACAAAATGAGGCAGGATATGCAGCAGTGAAGAAAGATGGAAAATGGGGTTGTATAGACAGAGCAGGAAAATTAATTCTGGAACCATCTGTAAATCTAGATAATAATTTATATACTGATTTTATTGGACAATGGCATTTATCAAATGAAGGAATTTATTATACAAAATAATATAAATAAAGTTATATATTTTAGTAAAATCTAGAATATATAACTTTAAAATTTTAAATGGAAGGACAAGAAAATGAGAGTTTTATGTGGTACAGACATAATTGAAATAGAAAGAATAAAGAAATCGATAGAACATTCTGGAGATAGGTTTACAAATTTGGTATATACTCCAGCAGAAAAGGAATATTGCGAAAGTAGAAAAGCAGCTAAATATTATCATTATGCAGGAAGATTTGCTGCAAAAGAAGCAATATTTAAAGCAGTGTCTGCATTATTAAAAAATAAATTTGATATAAGTTGGCATAATGCACAAGTGATAAATGATGAAAATGGAAATCCATCAGTTGAATTTATTGGAATCAGTTTTGACAACATAAAAAACATTGATATAAGTATTTCGCATTGCCATGAATATGCAGTGGCAACTGTAGTGATAACAGTGGATTGATTTTATAAAAGTTTGGAAAATGCGTAACTAGTTTGATAATAAAAAAATAAAAGGAGATAAGATGGAATTATTTGATAGTCATGCACACTATAATGATGAAAAATTTGAAAATGAAATAGAAATTGTAGAAGATATATACAATTCAGGTATAACTAAATTAATAACTGCTGGATATAGTTTAGAGAGTACAAAGAAGGCAGTAGAAATAGCACATAATTATGACTTTGTATATGCTACAGCAGGAATTTCTCCAAATGATATTGATGATTTGGAAGAAAGAAATTTTGATGAAATAAGATGTTTAGCAAAAGACAGAAAAGTTGTGGCAATAGGCGAGATTGGATTAGACTATTATTGGAATAAAGAGAACAAAGAAAAGCAAAAATATGCATTTATTGAGCAAATAAAAATAGCAAATGAACTAGATTTGCCAATAGTAATACATACTAGAGAAGCTGTAAATGATACATTAGAAATTTTAAAAACAAATAGAACAAAAGGGGTATTTCATTGCTGCCCACTTAATATTGAACTAATAAAAGAAGGGCTAAAATTAGGATTTTATATATCATTTGCAGGACCAATTACTTTTAAAAATTCAAAAAATGCAAATCAAGTAATTGAATATGTGCCACTTGAAAGGATTTTAATAGAAACAGATTCTCCATATTTAAGTCCAGAACCATTAAGAGGAACAAGAAATGATTCAAGAAACGTGAAATATATAGCACAAAAGATTGCAGAAGTGAAAGGAATATCAACAGAAGAAGTTGCAAGAATAACATATGAAAATGCAAAAAAAATATTCAATATAGTATAATATTTGTAAGGGAAGATTAATAATTATCTGTATAAAGAAATATCTGAAAATAGTTAACAACATAGAAAAAGAACTCTGGACATCCAGAGTTCTTTTGGTTTAACTATTTATTGAAATCAACTTTAACATTTTTTCTAGCTTCTGCTGTATCAACTTGGAATAGTTCTTCTGGTTTGAAACCAAACATATTTGCAATAATGTTTGAAGGAACTACTTCAATTTTTGTATTGTATTTTGTAGCAACATCATTGTAGAATTGTCTAGAGAATGCTATTTTATTTTCAGTATTTTGTAGTTCTTCTTGTAATTGAGAAAAGTTTTGATTAGCTTTTAAATCAGGATAGTTTTCAGAAACTGCCATAATTGTTTTTAACGCTCCAGAAAGTTCACTATCTAAATTAGACTTTTCTTTTATTGAAGATGCAGTTGCCCAAGATGTTCTAAGTGCAGTTACTTTTTCTAAAACGCTACTTTCATGTGCCATATAACCTTTTACTGTATCTACCAAATTTGGTATTAAATCAAATCTTCTTTGCAATTGAACATCAATTTGACTCCATCCATTTCTTACTTTTTGTCTTAGTTTAACTAAATCATTATATAACTTAATTATTACTAGTACTAGTAGCACAATAATAATTAGAATAATCCATAAAGCTCCCATAATTATACCTCCTAAAATTAATATATTTAACAAAAGGATTATATCACAATATATATTATAATTGCAATAATTTATTGCAAAAAGCATATATTAGTGATAGAATAAGTTTCATATTTTGAAAGTTAGAGAGTCTGCTCCATATTGCAGGAAGTTCAATTCATAAAATTTTAATACAATTGCTAAAATCTTAAAAATGAACTCATATATGGAGCTATAAATTAAAAAAACATTAAGAGTAATGGTTTAGAAGGGATTTTATTATGGTAGATGAAATTATAGAGAAACTAAAAGGAAAAAAGATTGCTATTTTAGGCTTTGGAGTGGAAGGAAAATCAACATATAATTTTATAAGAAGATATTTAGAAAATACTGAAATTACAGTGCTTTGCAGCGAAGAAGATGAAACAGAAAAAAACGATATACTAAAAAAAGATGAGTTTGTCAAGTTTGTGATAGGAAAAGGATATTTAGATAATCTAGACAACTATGATATAATTTTAAAAGCTCCAGGGGTTTCATTTAAAAATATAGATATTAGTAAATTTGAAAATAAAATAACATCGCAACTAGAACTTTTTTTAGAATATAAAAAGTGTTTAACAATAGGAATAACAGGAACAAAGGGAAAAAGCACAACAAGTACATTAATTTATGATGTATTAAAAGAACAAGAAAAAGATTGTTATTTATTAGGAAATATAGGAACTCCAATATTTGATAAAATAGAGAAAATAAAGCCTAGTTCTGTAGTAGTACTAGAAATATCATCACATGCATTACAATATATAAAGAAATCCACAGAGATAGCAATTTTATTAAATATATATGAGGAACATTTGGATCATTATAAAGATTTTAATGAGTATATAAAAGCTAAATTAAATATTTTAAAGTATCAAGAGGAAAATGGAATTGTAATATTTAATAGTGATAACGATAATATAAGATATAAATATAAACAAAGTGATTACGGAATAACAATTTTGGGAAACAAACTAACAGAAAATACAATAGAATTAAGACAAAATGAAATATATTATAATGGAGTAAAAATTGCAATAATAAATGAAGAAGAAATGAATTTAAAAGGTAAACACAATATAAATAATATTATGTTTGTATTAGCTGTAAGTAAAATAATGAATTTAGATGATATAAAAACATTAGAAACAATAAAAAATTTTAGACCATTAGAGCATCGTTTAGAATATGTTGGGACAGTGAATGGTGTACTTTACTATAATGATTCTATTGCAACAATTCCAGAAGCAACAATATGTTCAATAAAAGCTCTGAAGAATGTTAATACACTTATAGTGGGAGGAAAAGATAGAGGGGTAAATTTACAAAACTTAATAGAATTTTTGAAAAATAGTGAAATAAGCAATGTAATTTGTATGCCAACAACTGGAGAATACATAGCAGAAGGGTTAAAAAATTCAAGAAAAAATGTGGTTAAAGTTTCCACTATGGAAGAAGCTGTAAATAAAGCAAAAGAATTTACTGAAAAAGAAAAAATTTGCTTGTTATCACCAGCTGCTGCAAGCTATGGATTTTTTAAAAATTTTAAAGAAAGAGGAGAAATTTTTAAAAGAAATGTTTTAAAATAGTAATTAACAGGAATATATTGGTACAAGCTGCATATACTATATTATATTACAATTATATTACAAATTTTGTTACAAAAATTTGACAAGTTTGGAAAATAATAGTATAATGAAGGTGGTCGCTTTAAGGAGGGATTATTATTTTAAAAAGAAACATAAGAAAGATAATATTTTTTAGTATAATATTTGTAGTGATATTAGGAGCAGTAGTATTAGGTGGAAATGTTAAACTAAATAGTGTAAATATAAAATTTTCTAACAATCATGAAATAACAGTATTAACAGCAAAAACAAAAGTATTTGAAATATTAGATGAAAATCATATAGTGTTAGAAGAGAATGAAGTAGTAACTCCAGGAATGGATTCAGATATAACAGATAAAAAAACAATAGTAATTAGTAAACGAGGAGAAGAACCAGCAGAAATTGCAACAAATGTACAAACTGATATGAAAGCAGAAGATGTAAAAGAGGAATATTCAAATATAAAAGAGGAAATCGTTGTAGAGATTGTTGAAATTCCTTTTGCTACAGTTACAAAAGACGTATCTAATGGATCAGCAAGTACAAGAAATGCAATAATTCAACAAGGAAAAAATGGTGAAAGAAAAGTTACCTATAAAGTAACATATAAAGATGAAGTTGAAATATCAAGAGAAGAATTATCTTCAGAAATTATAAAAGAACCAGTTGATAAAATAGTTCAAGTACAAACAAAATCTTTAATAACATCAAGAGGATCATATTCTAGGGAAATAGGAACTTCAGGGCAATCAGGAGTATATAAAGTAACAGCCTATTGTGCATGTATGCAATGCTGTGGAAAGACAAATGGAATAACAGCGTCAGGAACACATGCAACAGCAAATCGTACAATAGCAGCACCAAAAACATTTGCTTTTGGAACAAAAGTAGTAATAAATGGAGTTACTTATACAGTTGAAGACAGAGGTGGAGCAATTCAAGGAAATAGAATTGACATTTACATGGATACACATAGTGAGGCATTACAATGGGGAGTTAGATATTTAGAGGTAGATGTATTAAATTAAATAAAGGATATATAAGCAAGTACTAATAATAAATTAGTACTTGCATTTTATTATCAAAAGCGTTTAATTAAAATGAACTTAAACTGTGTGTGCAGACATGAAATTGCAATTCTACATAAAACTGTGATATAATAATAATATGATTTATAAAAAACAGAATTGTATGAGAGAGAATATAAAAAGGGAAATACTTTATTTTATATTACTATTTTAGAATTATGGGAATATAATGAAAGTAGGAGATGCGAATGAAGAATATGTTAAATATAAAAAAAGATACAGAACTCGAGGAAAAATCGAAAAGATTGATAGTTACAAATAACAGAATAGAATTTTTTAATATTATATCAGAAGTTGCTAGAAATGAAACAGTAAAAAAAATGAAAGACTATAAACAACACTGTGATACTTCTTGCTATACACATTGTATGCATGTTGCATATTATAGCTATATTCTTGCTAAAAAATTGGGATTAGATTATAAATCAACTGCACGTGCTGCGATGTTACATGATTTATTTCTATATGACTGGAGAATGAAATATAGAGATCCTAAACATTATGGTTTACATGGATTTGTTCATCCTAAAATTGCATTAAGGAACGCGTTAGAATTGTTTGAACTAAATGAAAAAGAACAAGATATTATTGTGAAGCACATGTGGCCAATGACAGTATCATTGCCAAAATATAAAGAATCTTATATAGTTACACTTATGGATAAATATAGTGCTATCAGAGAGATATACATGCATTATGTATCTAAATTAAAAAGAAGAACAATATATAAATATGCATATGTTTCTTTGGGTTTACTATTAGCAATAAGGATAGTATAGAATAATAAAGTACCTGCAATTAAAGTTAAATTGTAATATTTAACTTTAAAACTGAGTACTTTTAATGCTTCTCTAGCTAAAAACTAGAGAAGTTTTTTTATTTATATTGACTTAAACAAGCTGAATATGATACTATAAAGCAAATGAATATTGAAATATTCATAAGAGTAAAGGGGGATATAAAAATGGAAGAAGAAAATTTTGAAAAGAAATCTTCAAAGAAAACACTAAAAATAGTTTTATTAGTACTATTAATATTAGCAATAGCAGGTGCAGTAACATTCTTCGCATTTAATAAAGTTAATTCAAAACCAGAAAAGATTTTTGACAAAGCTGTAAATCAAATGTTTAAAGAATCAGACAAAATAAAAGAATACAAAACAGCAAGTGTTGAACTAGATATTTCTGCAGAAGTAAAAACAATTGGAAATAACTTAAATCCAGAAACAGCAACACAAATTAAAATGATAAGTGCTATATTAAAAGATGCAAACTTACATACAGAAATACAAGTTGATTTAGAGAAAAAGTTATTTGACTGGGTAATTGCAGCTCAATATGAGAATAAAGATGTAATAAATTTAGAAGCTATAATTCAAGATGAAAAAGTGTATTTTTATTTAAAAGATTTATATGAGAAATATATTGAAGTACCAACAGAGTATTTAGAAGATATTGATTTAGGAAGTATATTCCAAACATCAAAAGTAGATGAGAAATTGGCAAAAGATGTAGAAGAAATACTTAAATCTAAAATAGAAAATAGTGAATTAGAAACTGAAGAAGTTGAAATTGAAGTATTAGGTAAAGACAAAAAAGTAAATAAATCTAGTATGAAATTATCAGTAAAAGAATTAGAAGATGTATGTTATGATATTTTAGACAAAGTAAATGAATATCAAGAAGATATAGAAATAAAAGAAGCTATTGCAGATATGCAAGAAGTTTTAAAGGACTCAGAAGAAACAGAAAACTACATGAATATTGATATTTATTCAGAGAAAACAGGAAATAATATAGTTAGAGTTGATATAGCTTTAGTTAACAAAGAAGATGATGAAGTAATATTAATCAGAGCAGTAAAAACAGATGACAAGACATGGGAAATTGTATTTTCAATTAATGAAGATTCAATAGATGTAAAAGATGCAACTGATATGATAAAAATAGTATTGACAGAAGAAAATGAAAATGAAGGAAAAATATCTTTTACATTCATGTCTGAAGAAGAAGGAATGGAAGCTACACTAAATGTAAAATATAAGGTTGAATACAACAAAGATATTGAGAAGAAAAATATAAAAGATTCAATAAGTGCAGAAGATATGACAGAAGCAGACTTAATGGAGATTTATGAAAATGCACAAAAAAATGAAATTTTGAAATCAATAATTGATATGGGAGTAAGCACATATAATTCAGTAAATTCTAACAAACCAACATACAACAATGTATATTAAAAAGATGAGAGAAGGCGAAAGCCTTCTTTTTTATGTAGATAATATACATAAAAATGCCATTTTTGCGAAAAATAACAAGAGGTGATGAAAATGAATAAATCATATTGGACAGAAACTACTAAAAGACCTCAGTTTAAAAAGCTAGAACAAGATATTGATATAGATGTATGTATAATAGGTGCAGGAATAACGGGAATAAGCACAGCATATATGCTAAATGGACAGAATTTAAATGTATGTATAATTGATAAAGGGGAAATATGTAGTGGTGTTACAGAAAACACTACAGCTAAAATTACAAGTCAACATGGATTAATATATAAATATTTGATGGAAACGTTTGGAGAAGAGTATGCAAGAAAATATTTTCAATCAAATGAAGAAGCAATAAAGGGAATAAAAGAAATTATAAAAAAAGAAAATATAGCATGTGATTTTGAAAAGACTGAAAACTATGTATATACATGTAAAGAAGAGTATATACAAACAATAAAAGATGAAGTAGAAACTATAAAAAGCATAGGAGGAAATGCTGAATTTATTGAGAACACTAGTTTACCATTTAAAATAGAGGTAGGAATAAAATTAGAAAATCAAGCTAAGTTTCATCCACTAAAATATTTATATGGATTGATTCAAGTTTTAGAAAAAAATAATATAAGTATATTTACAAATTCAAGAGTTATAGAAATGAAGAAAAATAATGGAATGTATAATATAAAGACAGAAGAAGGGAAAACAATAACTGCAAAATATGTAGTAATGGCAACTCACTATCCTATAAAAAATTTTCCAGGAATGCATTTTTTGAAAATGTATCAAGATAGGTCATATGCAATAGCAATAAAACCGAACGGAAAGTTTCCAAAGGAAATGTATATTTCAGCAGAAAGTCCAGTTGCATCATTTAGAGCGATAAATGATGAACTTTTAATAATAGGTGGTGCAGAACACAAAACAGGAGAAAATAACATAGATTTAGATATAAGTTATAAACAACTAGAAACTTATGCAAAAGAAATTTATCCAGAAGCAGAAATCGAATATCAATGGGCAACACAAGACTGTGTTTCAATTGATAAAGTGCCATATATAGGAGAATTTTCAAATTTGATGCCAAACTTTTATATTGCGACAGGGTATAAAAAGTGGGGAATGACAACATCATATGTAGCAGCTAAAATAATATCAGATAAAATTTTGAAAAAGAAAAATGAATATGAAAACATATATAAAGCAACAAGATTTGCACCAATTGGAAATTATAAAGAATTTGGTAATATGCTAAAACAAACAATTTATTCGTTAGGAATAAATAAAATAAAAATTCCAGAAACAGAATTTGAAGATATAGAAAAAAATTCAGGAGGAGTGGTAGAGTATAAAGGAAAGAAGATAGGGGTATATAAAGATGAAAGTGGAAAGTTATTTATAGTTGAGCCATATTGTGCACATCTTGGATGTGAATTATCATGGAATAATTTAGAAAAAACATGGGATTGCCCATGCCATGGTTCGAGATACACATATGAGGGGAAAGTTATAACAGAACCAACAGTTAAAGATTTGAAGAAAATAGAATGAAAATGATGAACAGAAATTTGATAAAATTATGTTAAAATGATATAATTAGCATATGTAACACAAAATATTTTGCTAGCATTAGGAGGTAGCAATATGATTGAGGCAACAAGAGTTCCAGAAGAATATATTTCTGGAACAGGCGATCCAAGTTCGTGGCAATATTTGACAACCCCAATGGCGGCAAAGCGCATAATTGGAGGTGTTGATGAAATCCAATTTCTTTATGTGGCGCCACGGACAACAATCAAGACGCATGGACACGACAACCAATGGGAAGTGTGGGTGAGGATTTCTCATAAGACAGCACACATATGTCTTATAGGGGAAGAACACACGCTGGTAAACGACAGTGATGAACCTATGACTCTTATGGCTATTAAAGGACACATTAATTATTCCTATGATGACCTTGCAGAACTTTTCGGTTTGTGGGGGTTTTCTGTAGAACAAGGTTCTTTGATAGTCAATGACTAACTACCTAATGAATGGGGGAGACCAATAATTTGGACCAAAGGCGGCACAGCATTTCGTATGCTGTGTCGCCGCTTTATACAAAAAACATATTCTTTAGAAATTCTCTTATAAGTTAAAAAGGATAATCTATATCATTTTTTATATTCTTTATAATTTTTAGACAAAATTATTTCTCCTGTTAAATCTAGTATCATTCCTATAAATGCAATTAATCCACCTACTACAAATCCAACAATTTGTGGCAAAAATTCTTTAATAATTAAAAAAGATAATATAATAAATATTAGACCTATTGTAGATACTATTCCACCTGATAACATTAATTTATAACTTATAGTTTTCTCTTGTTTACATTTTTTCTTAAATTCTTTTTTATTCATATTTTTCTATCTCCTTATATAATTTGTAAGTTGTAAATCTAATACTTTTTTATTAATTTTGAAATTAATGCTCTACAAGTATTCATTTGAATGCAAGCATAAAAATTATTAGTTACTTCTTTACCTTTACCAATTGTTGTTGCATTATTTGCATCTTCTTCTGTTTCCCAAAGAACAAAATCAGTCCATATATCTCCTTGCAGATAATGTTCCCAAGAAATAAATCCATTTGCTTTAGAAATAATTTCATCATGTAATTTTTGTGTTAATTCTACAAATTGTTTTTCAGTTACTCCTTTTTTTAGTTTGTACGAAAATATCCAAGCAGTTTTATTCATATATATACCTCCTCTACAATCTAATAATATTATATCATAAATTTTGAACAAAATAAAAAGTACTGAAAACTGTTGTTTTCAGTACTTTTATGGTCGGGGTGACACGAATCGAACGTGCGACCTCATGGTCCCAAACCACGCGCTCTACCAACTGAGCCACACCCCGTTTTTAGACACTTAAATATAATAGCACATTTATAGATAATTTGCAAGTATTTTTTGAAAAAATAATAATTTTTAATGAATTTTGAAATCCTAATAGTATTAGCTAGATAAGAGAATATTTAAATATCATAATAAAGCGTATTTGTCCAATAATCTAAAAATAACATATTATCAATTTTTCTTTTAACTTGTTTTAACTCCTGTTTTGCTTTTTCTTTTCGTGTATTTAGAAATAATCCTTTATTTGGAAATGAATTCTTTAAGTTAGTATATTCCATAATAACATCATCTAAATTTTTATAAAATTTTTCAATTTCTATATGAATATTATTTATTTCATTAAATAATTTTTTATTTTGTTCTTCAAGTGGAGCAGTATGCATGTCATAAATTTCTGCACAATCAAGATAAAAGTATTCTGCAATTATTGTTTCAAAAAAATTTTTTGTATTTTCTACCTTGGAAACTAAGTCGTCAATAGATGATTCATAATTTGATAAGAGTTTATCTAAGAAATGATATAATTTGATTTTACCATTTTGAAAATCACCTTGCAAAGCTATAAATTCATTATTTTGAAATATTTTGGATGGAATCATTTGAGTATTATCACTTACTAAAATTTTAAATATTAAAGGTATATCATAATTGCATTCACATATTCCATTTACTCTACTATTTTCTTTTCTTATTGTGTATAAATACGATCTATTTGCCATAATATCTCCTTTTTTATAATAACCTGACTTTGGAAATTATATGCAGATGTACTATTAAATTAAAACTCGAGCTATTAAAGTTCGAGTTTCTTAGAAATCTGGTGCGCCTGGAGGGATTCGAACCCCCGATCTCGAAGTTCGTAGCCTCGCATTCTATCCAACTAAACTACAGGCGCAAATTATATACTTATCTATTATAAATGCTTTTCCTAAAATTTTCAAGCTTTTTTAAGAAAATACTATCAATCTATGTAAAATTAAGTTATTGAGGATAGCTTTGAACTTCTACTAATATTATATCTTCACCAATACATTTAATATTTTCCCAAGGTATTATAATATCATTGTTAGAAAACATATTAAAAAGCTTACTATTTCCAGGTACAATTATAGAAGTAATGATACCAGATTCTAAATTTGCAGTAACATCTTGGACATAGCCAAGGCGTTTACCATCAACAATATTAATGACTTCTTTATGTTTGAAATCTAAACCTTTATTATTCATAAATAGTCTCCTTTGATAACAGTATATTCAAGAAATTCTAAAAAAGAAACCAAAAATGAAAAAGCATTATTGCTTTTTCATTTTTGGTTTAGATATTAATGAAGCAATGTAACCAAAGAAAATTGCAGCAGTTATACCTCCAGCGGCTGCAGCAGTTCCTCCTATTAAAGCTCCTAATATACCTTGTTCTTGTACTTTTTGTATAGCACCTTTTGCTAAAAGATTTCCAAATCCAGTTAATGGAACAGTTGCACCAGCACCTGCAAAATCAACTAAATATTGATATACTCCAAAACCTCCAAGGATAGCTCCTAAAGTTACAAAAATAACTAATATTCTTGCAGGAGTAAGCTTTGTCTTATCGATTAAAATTTGACCAACAACACAAATTGCACCACCTACTAAGAATGCACGAAGCAACATCATCCAATTAAGATTACTAATAAAATCTTGAAAATCCATAAAAACCTCCTATATATTAGTTTCAATTGCAATGGCATGAGCAATTCCGGGAATGCTTTCACCTTGCTGTGAAGTTGTTGAGTTAGTTAAAGCTCCAGTTGCTATTAATAGAACTTTATTTATTTCTTTCTGCTTTAGTTTATTAAAAACATAGCCAGAAAATACAGTAGCACAACAAGCACAACCACTACCACCAGAATGAGTGTCTTGACTTGATTTATCAAATATTAATACACCACAATCATTATAATTAGATTTAATATTATAACCTTTTGTAAGAGACATTTCTGATAAAATTTCTTTTCCAATGTGTCCCAAGTCACCAGTTAAAATTACATCATAATAACTTGGATTTCTTCCAGTATCTTTAAAGTGAGTTATTAAAGTATCTAATGCAGCAGGGGCCATAGCTGCGCCCATATTATTGGCATCTTTAATTCCCATATCAACAACTTTACCAGTAGTAATGCAAGTTACATATGGACCATTCCCAGAGCTTGAAAGAATAGCTGAGCCTGAACCTGTTACAGTCCATTGAGAAGAGGGTGGTCTTTGATTTCCTAATTCTAAAGGAAATCTAAATTGTTTTTCAGCACTACAAAAGTGGCTGGATGCTGCACAAATACATTTATTAGCTGCACCTCCATCAATAAATATAGAACCTAATTGTAATCCCTCAACAAATGTAGAACAAGCGCCGAATATTCCATATAATGGAATTCCAAGTTCTCTTAATCCAAAGCTAGAAGAAATACATTGATTAAGTAAATCTCCTGCAAAACAATAATCTATTTCACTAGCAGCTATCTTAGCTTTTGTTATATTTGAATTTACAGTTTCTTTAATAATTTTACTTTCAGCTTTTTCCCAAGTTTTTTCTTGCCAAAATTCATCTTCTAAACATTTATCGAAATAAGATGCTAATGGTCCTTCAGCTTCTTTGGGTCCTACAATAGAAGCTGTTTCTAAAATTGTAATTGGATTATCAAACATTAAAGTTTGTGAACCTAATTTTTTCATTCATTTACCCTCCATTAAAAATAAAATAAATAATTCCAACAAGAACAGAAGAAGATATACCGTAAACAAGTACTGGACCTGCAACAGTAAACATTTTTGCTCCAACACCCATTACATAACCTTCAGACTTGTATTCCATAGCAGGAGAAACAATCGAGTTAGCAAATCCAGTAATAGGAATTAAAGAACCTGCACCAGCAAACTTACCAATTCTATTAAATAAATTTAAAGCAGTTAAGAATGCACTTAAAAAGATTAAAGAAATAGATACTATAGTAGCACTAGTTTCTATAGATAAATTATTATATTTGCAAAGTTCCATTATTACTTGACCAATTCCACAAATTAAACCACCTACCCAAAAACTATTAAAACAATTTTTTAAAATAGGGGAATTTGGGGATTTTTGATTTACATATTCTTGATATTCGGAATTAGTATTAATTTGTTTCAAAGAAATCACCCCCTAGGATCAATATCGAAAGTTAAATCTATAGTTGTATAATATTTAACAATTTTATTTCCATCTATTTCAGCACTTTGATCTAATATTTTGACAGATGAAATATAGTCAATAGTTTTAGATGCTTCTTGTATTGTTTGAACAATTGAGTCCTTCCAAGAAATATCTGACGAACCTGTTAGTTTTAAATGTTTTTTTGCTATCATATACACCATTACCTTTCTAAAAAATAAATATAAACATATTTTAACCAGCAGAGAGAAAAATATACAACATAATATTACAAAAATGTTACGCAAATATTACATTTGGATTATAAATACTAAAAAAGTATTGACTATGAAAAAAAATAATGTAAAATTAAAGTTGTAAAATGTAAAATAAGTAAGAATGAGGAGATTGTCATGCCAAGTTGTCTAGGTTTATATGTAGATAAAAGAATAATTAAATATGCAAAAGTGTCTAAAGATAAGAAAAATTTGAAAGTAGAAGCGTATGGTGTAAAATTTTATGAAAATCTAGAAGAAACTATAGAACAAATAATTAAAGAAACTTTTAGTTTTCAGATACCAATTTGTATAAATATTTCAGATGAACAATACAAATATTCAACATTACTAAATTTGTTAAAACCAAAAGACCTAGAAAAAGCAATTGACACAGAATTTGAATACTTTTGCAGTACAAACTCAAAAAATAAAAATACACTTGAGTATAGAAGATTAATAAGCCAAAATACTACAAATAATGAAGACAGAGATAAATTAAATATTATATATGTTTATGCAAATAAAATAACAGTAGTAGAGCGAATTCAATTATTAGATGCATATAAAATAGGATTAATTTCACCAATTGCATTAACACTTCCAAATTTAAATCAATTTGCAAGTGGAGAAAATAGTGTATATGTTAATATTGAAGACAAAACAGAAATAACAACAGTAGCTCAGGGGAAAATTCAGAAAATTGATAAAATAGATAAAGGAATGGCAAACATATTAAAAGTTATAGAATTAAGAGAAAATTCATTATCTAGGGCATATGAAGCTTGTAAGAACACAACAGTATATACTAAAGCAGGACAAAATTTAAAAATAGATGGAAATGAATATTTAGAGGAGATTATATTAGGATTATCAGATATCATAGAAGAAGTTAAAAAAGTTATAGACAACAATGAGATACAAATTGATAATATATATTTAACAGGAACAGGAATAGTCATAAATAATATTGATTTGTTCTTCCAAGAAAACTTTATGGATAAAAAAACAGAAATATTAATTCCATACTTTACTGAAAAAACAAATACAAAAATAAATGTAAAAGACTATGCAGAGGTAAATTCAGCAATATCATTGGCAATGCAAGGATTAGAAGCAAAACAAGAAGATGTTAACTTTTCTAATAAAGGAAATACGATGAATACATTAAAAACAATATTAACAGCTGATGTTGGAAAAGGTACTGGAAAACAAATTTTAAAAGCAATAGATTTAAAAGGAAGCTTACAAAAGGAATTAGATACTGTTGAAAAAGGAATGTTAAGATTAGCATATATAATTGTATTTATAATTCTGTTTTATGTGGGAATATTATATTTCTTAACAACAAATATAAATACGAAGATAGATGAAACTCAAGCAGTAATAAGTGATACAAATCAAAAAATTGCACAAGTATCTTCATATAAATCACTAGTAGATACAAGAAATTCAGAATATCAAGATATTATCACACAGATAGAACAAAACAACAGCAATGCAAGTGAAGCATATACAAGTAAAATGCAAATTCCAATTTTATTAAATAAAATAATGAATACAATTCCTTTAGGAGTACAATTGACATCAATAGAAAATATAAGTGGCAAGAGTATTGTTATACAAGCTAGAGCAGAAAAATATGATCAGTTAGGATATTTTAAAACAGTACTTGCAGAGGAAGGAATTTTAAATAATGTTACAACAAGTAAAGGTGAAAATGTAAATGGAGTAATAACAGTTACTATAAGAGGAGACCTACCATATTAATGATAAGAAAGGAAGAATAACATGAAGAAAATTTTGATATTAATACTAATTATATTGCTAGGTGTAATTGCTTATATGATAGTGTACAAAAACATTGAAATAGGAAATTGGAAGAGTACAAATCTAGAAGAATTAAAGGCACTTAAAATGAATTTGGATGACAAAATAAAACAAGCAAGAGAATTAAATGAAACAGAATATACAAATAAAATTGATGAATTAAATAAAAGTACAAAGCAATTAAAAAGAACAAAAGAAACATATGAGACAAAAATGAAATATTTAGATGAAGACTTAGAATTAGGATTGATAAAAGTAAAAGAGTATAAAATTGAATATTTATGGGCAATTATACAAAACTATGCAAGAGATGAAGGAATACAAATAAAATTAGATTTAATTGAAAATGGTGCAAATGACTTATATAACATAAATATAACAGCTAAAGGACATTATCAATATATTACAAACTTTATTGAGAAAGTAGAAAGAGATGACACACTTGATTTCAAAATAGAAGATTTTAAATTAACACCAATAACAACAACGACTTCAACAGGAAATTCAAATAATGGACAAAATAGTACTACTCAAAAAGTTACTGCAGATACAACTAATTTACAAGCAACATTTACAATAAAAAATGTAAAAATTGTATTGAATTAAGGAGACGATGTTAAATGTTTAAATCAATGGTTAAAGAATTAGCTATAATTATATTGTTAATTATAGCAATAGGTTTAATTTTTGTTATAGTATTTTATGATTATAATACAGTAAATACAACTATACCAAAAAAAGTAGAAGCATATGAACTTCCAAGTGAAACTAGAACAGAACTAGAAGAAACACTTAAAGCAAAAGAAACACAAGAATTAGTAAAAACATATATATTAGATGAAAATGATTTAAGAACATATGAAGCAAAAGATACTTATCAAAAAGGAAAACCAAATCCATTTTCAAAATATGAAGAAAATGATTCAACGAATAGTGGAACTACTTCAGGAAATAATACAAGTGGAAACAATACAACAAGTGGTGGGGATTCAGGAAAATTAACTGATCCAACAAAAGGTAAATAAATTTGGTAATATTTATTATGTAAATATATACAATTATAAATCCAAAGAGGGGGTGAAAAAACAAATGAAGAATCAAAATGGTATCACATTAATAGCTTTAATTATAACAATAATCGTTATGCTAATATTAGTAGCAGTAACAGTTACAACAGCAGTTCAAAGTGGATTATTTGGTCATGCAGGAAATGCAACAAAAGAATGGAAAGAGGCAGAAGACAAAGAATTAAATATAGACAGTGAAATAAAAACTAATGTTAATGGAAGTGAAGTTACAGGAATTAACAATGTAGTAGATGCATATACAAATTCAAATTCAACAACAACACCACAAGAATAATCAACATGTCACAAAAAGCTACTTAAATTGGCATATACATTATAAAATGTGTATGCCAAAAATTCTATTAAAGATTAGAATGGGAAAAGAAAATGAAAATAGTATTATATATATATATATACATAATAGGGGTAGTGTTAGGCAGTTTTTTTACTTTAGCAATACATAGAATTCCTAGAAAACAAGACATAACACATACAAGGTCATATTGCCCCAATTGTAATCATAGATTAAATTTTTTAGATTTAATACCAGTACTTAGCTACATTTTCTTAGGTGGAAAATGTAGATATTGTCATGAAAAAATAAGACCAAGATATTTAATAATAGAAGTATTATCAGGGATAGCATTCCTTTTATTTGTCATATCATTAAACATTGATATATTAAATATAGAAATAAACAAAATTGCACTTCTAGTATTTGGTGTGTTGTTTATAAGTACAATATTTATGATATTAGGAATATTTAAGGAGTATAAAATAATAGAAAAAAGTATATTAACCTTTGGAGTTGTTTCAGAGATTTTTTATATAACATATCTATACATATTTAAAGAAATAAATATTTATAGATATATTATATATTCAGTTATATTTCTAACAATGTTAATAATTAATATGAAATTAAATAAGGAAAAAGTTAGAAGAATTTTGTTTATAATTTTTTTGCTGATTGGAGCAATCAACATTATAAATATTCTGATATAGGGGTGGAAAATGGAAACAAAATTTTTAAAAAGACAAAAAGGATTTGTAGTTTCAGAAGCGATATTAGCAATTCTAATTTTAATAATGTTTACAGGAATAATAACATCTTTAATATATAATATTGTATTGACTTCAAAAAGAATAAAAATTAGTAGTCAGGAGATTGCATATATAACTGATATATTTAATCATATAGAGATTATGAACTATGAAGATGTAACAACAGAAAATCTTATGGCATATGTGAATGGGAAAGATGAAACAAGAAATTTATTATCAGCAGCACAAAACATATCTACTTTAACAACACCATATAAAATGAGAATAGAAGTTGAAACATATATACCAACAGATAAGAGTAATGGAACAAAAGATTTGGTGAAAACTATAAATGTTAAAGTCGAATGTACATTAGCTAAAAAAACATATTTTACAGAAATGAGTACAGTAAGAAAAATAAAAGATTCAGAACTAGAAAATTTAATGTAAAATATGGTATATAACCAAAAATGTTTAAAAAAATATAAAAATATATTATAATAAAAGTAAGGTATTAAAGCAAAAGATAAAAAATTTACTATATACTTAAAAAGTATTAATAAAGGAGGAAAATATGGCAACTCAAAGAGGTCCTATTGGAATTGAATTAGTAAAAAAAGGAATTTTAAAACAGTCAGATATTGATAAAGCATTAGAATATCAAAGAAGAAATCCAGAAAAAAGAATAATAGAGATAATTGATATATTAAATTTATGTGATCAATATATTCTATTAAAAACATTAGGTGAAATATTGAATGAAAAGACCATGATGTTTGGATATGGAGACATAAGTATAGATGTAAAAAAATATATACCAGTTGATATGGCAAAAAAATATAAAGCAGTACCATTTGAAATTGATAATAATAAAGTAAAGGTATGTTTTGCAGATAATTCGAATGATGTAGCAACAGAAGCTATGAGATTAATTTTCCTAAATAAAGGTTTTGTTATGGAAAAATATATAACATTCGAAAGAAACATAAGGGATGTACTAAACCAGTTAGAAGGAACAGACTCAGAAAATATAGATAGTGCTGGAGATGCAACTACTTTGGTGGACAATATAATTAAAAATGCAATGAAAAAAAGAGCTAGTGATATTCATATTGAACCAATGGAAGATTCTATGAGAGTAAGATATAGAATAGATGGAGAACTGATAAAAGTTGCAGAAATAAAAAAGGACAAGCAAACACAAATAATAGGAAGATTAAAAGCAATTTCAAATATGTATCAAGAAAGAAAAGAAGACCAAGATGGTAGAATTCTTATGTATTCAGACTATAATATCCGTGTGTCTTCACAACCAAATGTATATGGAGAGAAATTTGTTTTAAGATTGCTAAAAAAGAATGTAAGTATTAAAGGATTAAAAGAATTAGGTTATCCTCAAACAGATGAGGAAATAAGAAAAAATTTAAATAAAAGGAATAGTATTACAATAATTGCTGCTCCAACAGGAGAAGGTAAAACTACTACTTTGTACAGTATAATTGACTACTTAAATAATCCTAATATTAATATAACAACAATAGAAGACCCTGTTGAAATTCGCATACCAGGATTAAATCAGATAGAAGTAACAGATCAATTAAGATTTTCAGATTCACTAAGGACTGTATTAAGACAAGATCCAGATATCATATTATTAGGAGAAATTAGAGATTTAGAAACAGCAGAAATTGCTTTGCAAGCAGGACAAACAGGACATTATGTTTTATCTACAATACACACTATTGATAGTATAGAGGTAATTACTAGATTAAGAAAAATGGGAATTTCAAACTATGATATTTCAAGTACTTTAGCAACAGTAATTTCTCAAAGGCTAGTAAGAAAAATATGCCCACATTGTTCAGAAAAAAGAGAATTTTCAGATAAAGAAAAAGATATTATTAATTCATACTGTGACAAGTATGGAATAAAAGTAGATTTAGCTGATAAATTTACATATATACCAAAAGGATGTAAAGAATGTAACAATACAGGATACTTTGATAGAGTTGGTATATTTGAAGTTTTATCACTTACAGATGAAATCAAAGAAATGATAGTAAATGGAGGCTCAACTTTAGAAATAAGAGCAAAGGCATTAAAAGAAGGATATCTTCCACTTGCAGTGGATGGAATACTTAAAGTAGTAAATGGAGTAACAACATTAGAAGAAATTAATAAGAAAATAATACTTTATTAATAAAAGTAGTTGGAGGGAAAAATGATAAATATTGATAGAATAATGAAAAATGCTATCGAAAGTAACGCATCAGATATACATTTGGTGTGTGATAGGAAACCATCTGTAAGAATAGCAAGAGTTCTAAAGGAATTAGAAGAAGAGGATATTTTGACAGAAGCAGATATGTTTGAGATATATGAATATTTTATAAGAGGAAATGTAGAAAAAGATGCAGAATATCAAAGATCAAAACAAATAGACTTTTCGTTTCAATATGAAGAAGTAAGATTTAGAGGAAATATATCATCATCAGATGATGTGCCAGTGCTTACATTAAGAATAATAAAAAATGAACTCCCTAAATTTGAAGAACTAGGAGTTCCAGAAATAGTTAGAAGAATGATGTATCAACCACAAGGGTTAATTTTAGTAACAGGAAAAACTAACTCTGGAAAAACAACAACACTAAATGCATTAATAAATGAAGTAAATGAAAATGAACCTAAAAAAATATTAACATTAGAAAAGCCAATAGAATTTAAGCATAGATCAAAAAAATCTTTAATTGTGCAAAAAGAAGTAGGAACAGGAAAAGATACTTTGACATTTAGAGATGGTGTAAAAAATTCTTTAAGAGAAGACTGTGATATTTTAGTAATAGGAGAGATTAGAGATAAAGAAACTATGGAAGCTGCAATTGATATGGCAGAATCAGGACACTTAGTGTTAGGAACATTACATACAAAATCTTGTGCAGAAACAATTGATAGGATAATTAATTTTTATGAAATTAGAGATCAAGCCAGTGTAAAATACTTAATATCTTCTCTACTAAAATTAGTAGTTTCACAGAGATTATTAAAAGGACTAGAAGATAACTTAGTATTATTACCAGAGGTTATGGTAGTTGACAATGTAGTTGCTGGTTGTATAAGAAAAGAAAAATTTAGTGTTTCAGAATTAGAAGATGCTATTCAAAGCAGTTTAGGAAAAGGAAATGTGAGCTTAATTAATTCTTTGGCAGAATTATATGTTGAGAATAAAATAAGTCTAGAACAAGCTAAGTCACAAATTGAAGAGAAGAATGTAGAAGTATTGAATAGAACAATTATGCAAATGAAGATGAAAAAGATTTAGAACAAGCAGAAAGAGATAGGAGGAACAAGCAATGCCTGTGTATAAGTATAGAGCAGCTACAAAGCAAGGAGATGTTGTAGAAAACAGAGTTGAAGTAGCAAACAAATTTATATTGTTAAAAAAACTAAAGCAAAGTGAATTATTGCCTATTTCAATTACTTCAATTAATGTAAAATCAAACAAAAAAATAAATAAGCAAAAAAGAAACTTGGAGACAAGTAATAGTGTATTGAAGCAAGTTAGAGCAGAACAGATTAGAAAAAATATGGAGGGAAAAGAAGATTCATTTTTGAAAAAAGCTAATGCATTTTTAAATAAAGGAAAAAAGATTACCAAAAAAGATATAAAAGTGTTTACACAAAATTTCTTTTTATTAAAGAAAGCTAACTTTAATAATATTCATGCACTATCAACAGTATTAGAAACAATTGAAAATCCAACATTGAAGGCAATAGTTGAAGATATTTTGCTTGGAGTAGAAGCAGGTGAAAACATATATACAACAATGGAATATTATTCATCAGTATTTCCACCAATATATGTTAATATGATAAAGGTTGGAGAAATGTCTGGAGCTTTAACTAATGCTTTAGAACAAGCTGTTAACTATTTAGAAGAAACAGAAGCAATGAATAGAAAATTAAAGTCAATATTGGTACCAAACATAATACAATTCGTAGGATTATTTGTATTATTGATAGTAGGAACAATAGTTGCGATGCCTATGTTACAAGGTGTATTGGATCAATTTGGCTCAAAAGATCAATTGCCTAAAATGACTATACAATTTTCTAAATTCTTAGATTTTGTAATTAGTATTTGGTATGTACCAGTTGGAATAATTGTTGCAGTAGCTGCAGTTATTATATGGTATGTACATACACCAAAAGGAAAATATAAATTTCATTTATTTAAGTACAAAATGCCAGTATTTGGGAAATTAATATATGCAATAGATTTTTCGAGACTTTGTCAATCAATATTACTAAACTTAAAAAATGGAATGAGAATACAAGATGCCTTAGAAACAGGTAAAAATGTATCAAACAACTTAGTAATGTTATCAATTATAGAATCAGCAATAAACAATACTGTAACAGGACAATCATGGATAGAACCATTTGAAGAATCAGGATTATCAACTCCAATGATTACAGAAATGTTAAAAATAGGTATGCAGACAGATTTAACAGAAATGATGGAAAAATTAGTTGCATACATGCAAATAGATATAGATGAAATAATGCAAAGAATTATAAAAATTTTGCCACAAATAGTTTATTTAATAGTTGGTGTAATGCTTATATTTGTAGTAATAGTAGTTTTAGTACCAATGATAAATATGTACATGGGTGGTTGGATGTTCAGTGCATTCGATATATAAAAAATTAAAAGAGCGAAGATTTCTTTGCTCTTTTAATACATGAACATATAATTCAAATAAAATTACTAAAAATACTTGTTTTTTTCAAAAAAATATGCTAAAATCAATAATAGTGTTTTTTAGTACAATTTTAGGAGGTGCAATATATAATGGCAAAATGTGAAATTTGTGATAAATCAATAAGTTATGGAAATCAACTAAGTATTACTCGTTCTCATATAAGTAAAAGAACTTCAAGAACATTTAAACCAAATTTAAGAACAGTAAAAACAGTAGTAAACGGTCAACCAAAAAAAATAAAAGTTTGTGCAAAATGTTTAAGAGCAGGAAAAGTAAAAAAAGCGTAAAAGAATAAAATATAAAGGGCTAGATTAAATTCTAGCTCTTTTGTTTTATCATAAGCAAAATATTAAATACATTATATGTACTAATTATCTTTTATGCCAAAAATTAATTTAACGAATCCTCTTAAAAATTTAGGGACTTTTTTTACGACTATAGTCATATAAACAAACACTCTCCTTTAAAAATATTTTAACAACAAAGCCAAGCAATACCAACAAGAATAACGATAACACTAATTAAAAATAGCCAACCAGTGAAAGGAAGCAATATCACGAGTAAAATTCCTATTCCCAAACCAATTAGACAAACAGCTAGAGTCTTTTTAAAAAACTTAAGCATATTAATTACCTCCTTTTATTATAGTATATTAAAGATTACATAAAATTGTGAAAAAATATTGAATAGATTGGAAAGGAGTCATAATAATGTTAGAACTAATATATCCATCAGTGTGTGGAATATGCGAGAAAATTGAGAAAGAGTATTTATGCGAAGAGTGTAAGGAGAAATTAAAAAAATACTGTATAAATGAAATAGAAGATTGTAAAGAAAAAAAAAGAGTATATTATGACTATAAAATAAAAATACTAAGATATGAAAATATTGTAAGAGAAAAGATAATAGAATACAAGTTCAATGAGAAAACATATCTTTATAATACGATGGAAAAAATAATATTAAATGATGAAAAGATATGTAGTTTTCTAAAAAAGTATGATATAATAATACCCGTACCTATGTATAAAAAAAGAAAACAGAGCAGAGGATATAATCAGACAGAATTAATATCAAAAAAGTTAGCAAAAGATTTGAAAATAGAATCAAGTAATAAAGTACTGAGAAAAGTTATAGATACTAAAAAACAGAGTACATTAACAAAAAAAGAAAGAATTAAGAATGTAGAAAATGCATTTAATGTAGTGAATTCAGAAAGTATAGAAAATAAGAATGTAATACTTTTGGATGATATATTTACGACAGGAAGTACTTTAAATGAATGTAGCAGAATGCTAAAATTGGCAGGAACAAAAGAAATAGCAATACTTACAATTGCAGTAGACTAAAACTTTACAAAGGAAGGATGATAAAGCATGGAAGACCTTGTAGAAAGCATATTAGATTATGTAAGATCAGATTATACTGACTATGCAGTAATGATAAATGGAGAATGGGGAAGTGGAAAGACATACTTTTGGAATCATAAAATAAAAAATAGAATTGATGGTATGCAATTTAATGGAAGAAAATATACAACAATATATATGTCTTTATATGGTATATCAAATTTGGAAGAGATAAGCAAAAAGATATTTATAGAAACAACACAGTTAATGGACAAAAACATGAAGAAATTCTTAGAAAGTACAGGAACTCATGCTATTCCAGAATATGCAAAAACAGGTTTAAATATGGCAAACCTGTTTGGAGTTACACAAAATGGGGACAAAGTAGACTATGGAAAATTCTTTGCAACAGATGACAAAGTACTATGTTTTGACGATTTAGAAAGAGCAAATGTTGATGTTATTGATATTCTAGGATATATAAATAATTTCGTAGAACATGATCATATAAAAACAATAATTATATGTAATGAAAAGGAACTTTCAACAAAGTTAAAAAATAGTAATCTTGAGATGAAAACATTTATAGCAACATATATACTAGATAAAGAAGGTGGATTATCAGATACAGATAAACCAATGGTAGAAAGAATTCAAGATAAAATAGAATATGTATTTGATAAAGCAAATGATTATGAAAGAATAAAAGAAAAATTAATAGG
>CANTAQ010000005.1 GCA_947651825.1 uncultured Clostridium sp.
TTATAATTAATTATTTCTATTTTCATTTTATTCAGCTGCAGATACTATTTTTATTGCTTACACTCACTTGTTCTTTGAACTTTTGTTTTCGGAACATGTTTGCCATAGTATTCTTCTGCAAAACTTTTGTTCTTTCAAAATAATTTTTATTGGTTTCCTTGATCACTTTTTAACTATATTTTAGCACCTCAATATAAGACCACTATTGTCTTTTTGATGTGCTCTTTTGCTTATTTTTCTGTTCTCATCATCTTTACTCTATTTCTCGGACCTTTCCCTTTAATCCGATACACTTCCAGATATGAATTAGATCATATTTTTTATGGATTTTTGATATCATTTACTTTCTATAAAATTTTTTACTTCATCAGATTTATATTAATTTATTCCTCATTTCTTTTTTACATAATTTGTTACTTGCTTTTTAATGGCTCTTGTCTTTACACTTTTTCTTGTTAATTTTAATGTATATTTTTTATCATTTATTCTTCATTTTTACTTATTCTTTCCTCATAAAAATGTTTAAAACTTTCGTTGATATTTTGTTATAATATATATTATTTATTTTAATTTTCAATAATAATAGATAATTCTTGTTAATTAATTATAATATTTTTTATTTTTTTAATTTATTAAATATTTTTCAATATATTACTCACTTTTATCTTTTTACTTCTATTTCTTTATTAATTTATTTTTATCCTTTATAAATTTTCCTTTTAATTATTTTTATTTAATAAATTAATTTTATTATTTTATTTATTTGAATTTAATACTTATATTTAAATCCTTTTTATTTATTTTTATAAAATATTTTATTTAATTTACTTTAATAAATTTCTTTATTAATAATTAACTTATTATTGATTTTTATTTTTTAGTACTTTCCATTAATATTATAAAATTTAATTTATTTTAATAACTTTTTTATAATAATTATCTTATTACTTTTTTACATCTTGCTTTTCTTATTTTTTATTATCGAAATCTATCTATTTTAATTATAAATTTATTATAGTTGATTACTTCTATTTTTTGTTGTTTTATTTCAGATAATATTTATATGTCTCTCGCTTACTTGTTCTTTAAACTTTTTTTTAAATCACGCTCATCATTATTTTGTTCCACAGAATATTTGTTTTTTAAAAATAATTTTTATTTGTCTTTTTTTTACATTCTTTTCCTCCATTAAATTTCTTCGAATAATCTCATACTTGTCTTTTGGGTCCGTCTTTTTCTCTATTTTACTATTGCTCTTATCTTCTCTCAGAATTTTATTATTATAATTTCATATGCAAACTTTTTTTGCTGTAGTTTTCATAATCTGTTTCTCTATTTTTTAATACCTTTTTTATCGTTCATTTTATTATACTTTTTTTATTATTTATTTTTATTTACTATTTGTATTTTTTTTCATACTTTGTTTTTTTACTATTCTTTATAGTATGAATTTTTCATAACTTATTTATAATATTTTTATATTTTTTTACTCCTAATTCTTTACTAATCTTTTATTTTTTATCTTATATATATAGTTAAAAAAAATCTTCCATTCAATTATAATTTACTTTTTAATAAAATTTATTATAAATTTGATATTATATTTTTTATATTTCACATTTATTTTATTATAATAAATGTTTTAGTTTTCTATTATGCCTAAATACTTTAAACCTGTCTATTCTAAGCCTTTTCTACTCTTTCAATATTAAAAATAAATTATAATTTATTTATTATAATTTATTTTTAAATATTTTTATTCCGCTTTTTTAAACATTTTTATTAACTTAATTATTTATAATAAATTCATTCTCAAAACTTATTCCTCCATCTTTAAACCCCATATTATCTTGACCTTCTATTAATATTTTTATTGATTTTATTTCTATTAATTGTGACATCGTCTTTTTTAATGATTCTATTATATTTTTTTCAATTTCTATATCCTCTACTTCTATGAAATCCTTTGAAAAATCTAAATATAAAACTCCTTTATCAATAGATATATTATTTAATTTTGTACTTTCTGGAATTATAACTAAACTACTTTCATTGTTTGTTCCTTTTAATAATTCTTCTATTATTTTTTTCTCAGGATTTTCAATTAAATCCCTTGCATCTATACTTTTTACTACTTTTTCTAATAAATTAGTATTTTTATTCAAGAAAAATAATTCAATATTTGTCATTCTTAATTGTTCTTCTGTTATCTCTTCTTGCGGTATATATTCTTTTATTTGATTATTCTCTTTTTCTCCTGTTATATTGATATAAACTAAATATCCTAAACCTAAAATAATTAATAGTATAACTACTATACTAATATACATAACAATTTTTTTATTTTTCATAGCTTTACCTCTTTTCTTTTTCATTAATATTATTCTGTACAAGTTTTTAGAACTATAAAACACTAATTTTCGTTAAAATCTATTTTAAGCGTTTTTAAATTTTAAATATAGTAATTATATTGTTAGCTTATAAAAACGTCTTATTTTTAATTTTAGCAATATCTTTTTTTAATATTTTAATATCAAACTGTTATATCTTTTTTAGTTTATAAAAAAAATATACCTTTACATATAAAAAAGAATACATTGATTAACAATGTATTCTTTTATGGCGGAGATTGAGGGATTTGAACCCTCGCGGCCACTTACGCAACCCTAACGGTTTAGCAAACCGTCCCCTTCAACCACTTGGGTAAATCTCCTTTTAAAAATTAAAAGTGAATTTTGTGTGAAACACATAATCTTCACTTTTATTAATATATGGCGGAGAGGGTGGGATTCGAACCCACGATGGGCTACAAACCCATGCCAATTTTCAAGACTGGTGCCTTAAACCAACTCGACCACCTCTCCAATTAAAAGACAACTATAAGTTTACCATGTACTGCATAAAAAGTCAAGTGTTTTTACAAATTTATATCTATATTTCATTTATTATTATATCTAATTTTATCTTTACTATGTAAAAATCCTTGTCAAATACATTCACAAGGATTTTTTATTTACATAATTATTTAATTTTTTCTAAAATTCTGCTCAATTCCTCATTTGAGCTATATTGTATTACTATTTTTCCTGCTCTTTTTCCTGCATTTAACTTTACTTTTGATCCGAAAAAACTTCTGAAAGAATCTTCTATTTCTCTATATATTGGCTCATATCTACTTTCGTCTTTTGAGTTGTTTTTCTTTTTTATTTTCATTTGCTTTTCTACTTCTCTTACACTATCGCCTGTTTTTATTATATATAAAGCCGCTTGATATTGCTTTTCTTTATCTTCTATAGATAATAAACTTCTACAATGTCCTTCTGTAAGACTTCCTTCTAAAACTAAATCTATAACTCTTTGGTCCAAATTTAGTATTCTCATTGTGTTTGCAATTCCACTTCTACTTACTCCTAATTTGTCTGCCAATTCTTGTTGTTTCATTCCATATTTTTCTATAATTTCTTTTAAAGCTCTTGCTTTTTCAATTGGATTTAAATCTTCTCTTTGTATATTTTCTATCAAAGCTATTTCTTTATTTTTCTGTTCTGTATATTCTCTTACTATAGCTGGAATTTCAGTTAATCCTGCTCTTTTAGAAGCTCTCCATCTTCTTTCTCCAGCAACTATCTGATAATAATCATTTTGCTTTGTTACAATTATTGGTTGTATTACTCCATATTCCTTTATTGAATTTGATAGTTCTTCTATCTTTTCATCATCAAAAGTTATCCTTGGTTGATTCTTATTTGGCTCAACATCAATGATTTTTAAGTTAATTATATTTTCGCCTTCTTTTATTTTTTCTTCCTCTTCTATATTATTTGAAAACAGTGCATCTAATCCTTTTCCTAAACCTGTCATTTTTGCCAATTTTTTCTCCCCCTTGTTTATTTTTTCTTAGATTTTAATAATTCATTTGCCAATTTCTCATAACATTTAGATCCTTTAGATTTTGGTGCGTATACGCTTATTGGCATACCATAGCTTGGTGCTTCACTCAGTTTAACATTTCTTGGTATAATAGTTTTATATACATTATCTTTAAAATATTTTTTAACTTCACTTACTACTTGATTAGATATATTTGTTCTAGTATCACTCATTGTAAGAATTACACCTTCTATATATAATTCTTTATTAAGCTGTTTTTTTATTAAATTAATCGTATTCATAAGTTGTCCTACACCTTCTAGTGCATAATATTCACACTGAATTGGTATCATTACTGAATTCGCTGCAGTTAAAGCATTTATTGTTAAAAGTCCTAAAGATGGTGGACAATCAATAATAATATAATTATATTTATCCTCTAATTCCTCTAATTTTTCTTTCATTTTTGTTTCCCTTGAAATCATATTTACAAGTTCAACTTCAGCTCCAGCTAAATTAATATTTGAAGGGCAAACGAATAAATTTTTTACTGCTGTTTTTACTACAGCTTCTTCAAAAGTAGTATCTCCAACAAGTATATTATATATAGATTTATTTTTGTTTTTTTCTACACCTAAACCACTTGTTGCATTACCTTGAGGATCTTCATCTATCAATAAAACTTTTTTACCTTTTTGTGCTAATGTAGTACTTAAGTTTACTGCTGTTGTTGTTTTTCCTACTCCACCTTTTTGATTAACAATTGCTATAATTTTACTCAAAATAACCCCTCCTAAATATAACATTACAATGATATAATTTTTTGATATAAAAGTCAATATAATACTATAATTTTTGCTAATTTTCAAAATAAATTTAGTTATTACTATTTTGTTTTATAACAGAAAAACCTGTGTTTTCATGTGTTTCACGTCTTTTGTTTTTTGTGAAACATTTTTATAATGGTTTGTTATTTGGTGTTCCTGCTTTTCTAGGATATTGTTTTGGTGTATGCGCTATTTTTTCTATTATAACAATAGTTCTTGCAATATCACTTTCTGGTAATAAAAACTCTTCTACTTTTTTTATTTTTCCTCCCAATACATCTATTGCTCTTTTTGATTCCTCTAATTCGCTAATAATATTTGGACCCTTTAAACAAATACATTCTCCTCCAACTTTTACAAATGGTATCATATATTCAACTAAAGTATTTAATTTTGACACCGCTCTTGATGTTGCTATATCAAATTTTTCTCTATATTTATTATTTGTTCCTGCTTCTTCAGCTCTTGAATGAATTGCTTTTATGTTTTTTAAATTTAATTTCTCAACAACTTCATTTATAAAATTAATTCTCTTACTCAAAGAATCTAACAACAAAAATTCATTTTCTTCATTTATTATTTTTAAAGGAATTCCTGGAAACCCCGCACCTGTCCCTACATCAACTATATTATATTTATTTTCTATATATTTTTGTATTATAATTGAATCAATAAAATGTTTTAAAATTATTTCTTTTTCATCTGTTATTGCGGTTAAATTCATAACTTTGTTCTTTTCTAATAAAAAGTTCATAAATTTATACATATTTTCCTTCTGTATACTATTCAATCTTAGCTCTGTTTTTTTTAAATATTTATCAAATTCTTGTTCAAACGTATAAAAATCCATCAAATTTACCTTTCTTACTTATTTTTATTTTGTTCCAAATATATTAATAAAACTGTTATATCTGCTGGTGAAATTCCTGAAATTCTTGAAGCTTGTCCTATTGAATTTGGCTTAAATTTATCTAATTTCTGTCTAGCCTCTAAACTTATTCCTTGCATATTCAAGTAATCTATTTCCTCGGATAAAAACTTGTTTTCCAATTTTTTAAATTTTTCTACTTGTGCTAATTGTAGTTTAATATAACCTTCATATTTTACTTCTATTTCTACTTCTTCTTGCTCTGCAGTTGTCAATTCTGGTCTTTCTTCATCAATTTTATTTAATGCTTTATAACTAATTTCTGTTCTTTTTAATAATTCTATTAATTTTACTCCATTGTTTATTTCTGAAGAATTATTTTCTCTCAAAAATTCATTTACTTCTATTGTTGGTTTAATAACTGTTTTTCTTAATCTTTCTATTTCTTTTTCAATATTTTTCTTTTTTGATAAAAATTTTTCATATTTTTCTTTTGATATTAATCCTACATTATAACCTATTTCTGTTAATCTCATATCTGCATTATCTTGTCTTAGTAATAATCTATATTCTGCTCTAGATGTCATCATTCTATATGGTTCATTAGTTCCTTTTGTTACTATATCATCTATCAGAACTCCTATATAAGCATCTGAACGATGTAATATCACAGGTTCCTTTTTTTCTATTTGTAATGCTGCATTTATACCTGCTATAATTCCTTGTGCAGCAGCTTCTTCATAACCCGATGTTCCATTTATTTGTCCTGCAAAAAACATACCTTTAATATTTTTTAACTCTAAAGATAGTTTTAATTGTGATGGTTCTATACAATCGTATTCTATTGCATATGCTGGTCTTGTAAATTCAACTTTTTCAAGTCCTGCAATAGTTCTATACATTTCTATTTGAACATCTTCTGGTAAAGACGAACTCATTCCTTGAACATACATTTCTTCTGTATCAGTACCCATAGGTTCTATAAATATTTGATGTTTTTCTTTATCACTAAATCTAACTACTTTATCTTCTATAGAAGGACAATATCGAGGTCCTGTTCCTTCTATTTCCCCAGCATATAATGGCGATCTATGTAAGTTTTTCTTGATAATTTCATGAGTTTTTTCATTAGTATATGTAAGATAACAGGGAACTTGTTCTATATTTAAATTACTATTTTCAAAAGAAAATGGAACAATTTGTTCATCTCCTTCTTGTATAGTCATTTTTGAAAAGTCAATACTTTTTCTATTAACTCTTGCTGGAGTTCCTGTTTTAAATCTTACTATATCAATTCCTAATTTTTTTAAACATTCTGATAACTTATTTGCTGGAAATACACCATCTGGCCCACTTTCATAATTGACCTCACCTATATATATCTTACCCTTCAAATAAGTCCCTGTTGCTAAAATTACAGCTTTTACATTATAGATTGCCCCTATATTTGTTTTCACTGCACAAACTTCTCCATTTTCAACTTTTATATCAACTATTTCAGCCTGTTTTATAAATAAATTATCTTGTTTTTCTAATGTATGTTTCATTTCTCTTTGATACTTTTTTCTATCAGCTTGAGCCCTTAAAGAATACACTGCTGGCCCTTTTGATTTATTAAGCATTTTTGATTGAATAAAAGACTTATCTATATTTTTTCCCATTTCTCCTCCAAGAGCATCTATTTCCCTTACCAGATGACCTTTTGAAGTTCCTCCTATGTTTGGATTACATGGCATATTCGCAATATTTTCCAAAGTAATTGAAAATAATAATGTTTTGTGCCCTTTACGAGCACATGCAAGAGCTGCTTCACATCCAGCATGTCCAGCTCCAATTACTGCTATATCATATTCTCCAGCATTATAATTCATTTTGTTTTACACCTCTATTTTCCTAAGCAAAATTTAGAGAAAATACTCTTTATTAAATCTTCTGAGACATTATTTCCTGTTATTTCTCCTAAATTTTCTAAAATTTCTTTTATTTTTATTGATATTATATCAATTGGTTCCATTCTTTTAATTTCTTCTATTGATTCATTTATCGCAACAATAGCTTTACTTATCAAATCTTGATGTCGTACATTAGTTATCAAAATATTATTATCTGATTCTATTTCACTTAAATTAAACATATTAACCAATTCTTTATATATTTTTTCTATTCCTATATCATTTTTGGCTGATATTTTTATAATTTTTTTCCCTGTAACCTGTCCTTCCGTAAGAACATCTTGTTTTTGTTCTTTTAAGTCAATTTTATTTAAGACCACAATTGCCCTTTTATCTTTTATAATATTTAAAATTTCTTTGTCCTGTTCTTCTAATTTTTTTGAATTATCAAATACAGCTATTACAACATCACTTTCATTTGCAGACTTTTTTGATTTTTCTATTCCTATCTGCTCTATCATATTATCTGTTTTTCTTATACCTGCCGTATCTATAATTTTAAAAGGAATTCCCTCTATTAAAACCTGTTCTTCTATTAAATCTCTTGTTGTTCCTTCTATATCTGTTACTATAGCTCTTTCTTCTTTTAATATCCTATTAAGTAAAGATGATTTCCCTGCATTTGGGCTACCTATAATAGATAATTTTATCCCATCTTTTATAATTTTTCCATTTTCGAAACTTTTAGAAAGTTCTTCTAATTCTGTTTTTACTTTTTCCAATATTTCTTCTGCATTTTTATATGATACTTCTTCAACATCATATTCGGGATAATCTATATTTGCTTCAATATTGACCATTAAATCTAATAATTCATCTCTACTCTTATTAATTTTTTTAGATAAATATCCTTCTAACTGATTTGCTGATTCTTGAGCTTCTTTTGATGACTTTGCATTTATCAAATCAATAATAGCTTCTGCTTGTGTTAAATCTATTCTCCCATTCAAAAAAGCTCTTTTTGAAAATTCTCCAGGTTCTGCTAAAACAGCTCCATTTGATAGGCAAACTTCTAATATTTTTTTTAAAACAATCATACCACCATGTGAATTAATTTCACACATATTTTCAGCAGTATAACTTTTTGGAGCTTTAAAATAAGAAACTAAAACTTCATCTATAATCTTTTTGCTTTCAGGATTAATTATTTTTCCATATTTCATTCTATAGCCTTCTATTTCATCTATTTTTTGAGGATTTTTAGCTATAAAAATTTTATTTATTATTTCAAAACAATTTTCTCCACTTAACCTTATTATTCCAATCCCACCCATACCTGGTGCGGTTGAAATTGCTACTATTGTTGACATTTTTCTCTCCTTTTTTTGTATAAATTTAGGCAGATATAAAATCTGCCCATTTTTAATATTTATTTTAATGAAATCACAAGTCTTCTATGAGGTTCTTCACCCTTACTAAAAGTCTTAACTTTATCATTATCTTGTAACTTTGTATGTATTATTTTTCTCTCAAAAGCAGACATTGGTTCTAAAGTAATAGATTTTTTTGTTTTAATAACAGTTTTAGATATTTTTTCTGCTAATTCTTCTAATGTTTTTTGTCTCCTTTTTCTATAATCTCCAACATCTAAAATCACCATTATTTTTGAAGAAATATTTTTATTAGCTATAGCTGTTATTAATATTTGCAATGAATTTATTGTTGTACCTCTATATCCAATTAAATTATTAATTTCTTCTCCATTAATATTAACATTTATAATAAAGTCTTTTATATTAATATCTATTTTTAAATTCTTATCTAATATTTCATTTAAAAATTTTTCTATTCTTTTTGATGCTTCTTCTATTTCTATAATGTTTTTATTAATATTTCTCTTTTTTACAGATTCTTTATTACAACTATTACTTTCTACATTTTCCTTCAAAGTCATTTCTATTTTAACTACTCTTGGTGCTAAAATACTATAAAAACTTCTCTTCTTCTCTTCTTCTAAAGTCTTTATTTCTACCATATCTTTAGAAACATTTAATTCTTTTAATCCCTTTTCTATAGCTTCTTTTGTTGTATTTCCTTCAACTATTATACTTTTAGGCATTTTCTTCCTCCTTAGAGAATATTTTATTTAGAATTAATCTTTCAACTATCATTATTATATTATTCACAAGCCAATATAAAGCTAGTCCTAATGGTGCCATCAAAGAAATAGTAACAGATAAAAGTGGCATCATCCAAGACATACTCTTATTCATTTGTGTAGCCATTTCTGCTGGATCTTCATTTTTTTCTTTTAAATTTTCATCACTATTATTTTCAATTTCTTTTTTCTTTTTATTATTAATATTCATTGATAGTCTGATAGAAACAACTGAAGAAATAACATATAATACAGGTATAATAAATACAGTTATATCTTTATAATTCTCTTGTGGAACTTTATTTAAATCTAATCCTAAAAAGTTCATATTAATATACATTTCATTATCTTTCATATCTTTATCTTGAATATATTTTATTACACTCATTTCAGGATAATTAGCACTTATACTATTTTCTCCTATTTCTTGTCTTATTTCATTTTTTTGATTTTCTATTGTTTCACTATTAACTTTCTTCATATATGTAAGAGGACTTCTTACTAAATAAAACATAGCAAAAAGTAATATAAATTGAATTATTATACTAAAACAACCTCCGAAAGGGTTCATTTTTTCTCTTTTATATAAATCCATCATTTCTTGATTTATTTTTTCCTGATTTCCATTGTGTTTTATCTGTATAATCTTCATTTCTTCTTGTATTTTTTGATTTTTCTTTAATGTTTTTTCCTGTTTTATTGATAATGGAAGCATCACAATTTTAATTAAAACAGAAAATAAAATTATTGCTAATCCATAATTACTAACTACTCCATATATTAAGTTTAAAACGTAACCAAATATATTAGAAAAAAAGTTAATCATATTTATCCTCCCTATTTAACTGGGTCATAGCCCCCTTTAGAAAAAGGATTACATTTTAAAAATCTTTTAAAAGTTAAAAAAATACCATAAAAAGCTCCATATTTCAAAATAGCTTGTTTAGAATATTCAGAACATGTTGGTACATATTTACAATGTATACCATGATGTCCTAAAACTGGAGAAATCTGTTTTTGATATATATCTATTATTTTTAATAAAAATTTTTTCACTTTGCATTACTCCATCAAATTAGATTTTTTTATTATAGTATCAAAATCCTCTTTTATACTATAAAATCCCCTATCTTCTAATTTATTTTTATTATTCCATAAAACTATCATGTTATTTCCTGTTTTTATTATATCTTCTTTTTGTCTATAAACTTCTCTTATTAACCTTTTTATTCTATTTCGTATAACGCTGTTTCCTGCCTTTTTGCTTACTGCTATACCTAACATATTAATATTTTTACAATTATTTTGTATAAAAATATTAATATATTTTCCTTTATAGCATTTTCCTTTTTTTAATACATTTTTAAATTCATAATTCTTTTTTAACATTACTGTTTTTTTCAATTTTATCACTCATTTTTATTTAATGTTATGCAGTAAGTTTTTTTCTTCCTTTTGCTTTTCTTGCTTTTAATACATTTCTGCCACTTCTTGTCTTCATTCTTTTTCTAAAACCATGTTCTTTCTTTTCTTGTCTATTTTTTGGTTGATATGTCATTTTCATTGTAATAAAACCTCCTAAAATTTAATTCATAAGTGTTAAAATTATATCTTAAAAAACCTGTATTTGTCAAGTTTTTTTTAATCTTTTTTAAATATTATAACATTTTTATTGTTTTTTATTGATTAATTTTTCCTTTTTTGATATATTAACATTAATATAAATAGGTCTAATTACTTATTTTTTCTTAAAGTTTAACACTGGAGGTTTTAATTCACAATGGAAAGCAAATTAAATGAAATACTATCTGAAGCAAAAGATTTGTTAAAAGGGGAAATATCTGAATTATCTTATAAAACATGGATTTTACCATTAGAATTAGGCAAAATTGAAAATAACAATGTTCTTTTAATTTCTGATGATCCTTTTAAAAGAGATTCTGTAGAATCAAGATTTAAAGATTTATTAGAAAACGCCTTTAGTATAGTATTGCAAAAGCAATGTAATGTTTCAATTATTTTAAAAAATTCAAATGATACACAAGAAAAAAATACAAATTTTTCAAATATCAATTATTCTAAAACATATTTAAATCCGAACTATTCCTTTGATACTTTTGTTGTTGGAGATAATAATAGATTTGCACATGCTGCAGCTCTCGCAGTTGCGGAGTCACCTGCTACGGCATATAATCCTCTATTTATATATGGAGGTGTTGGTCTAGGAAAAACTCACCTTTTGCATGCTATTGGAAACGAAGTATTAAGAAATAATAAAGATTTTAAAATTTTATATGTAACATCTGAAAAATTTACAAATGATTTTATAAATTCATTAAAAGATAACAATATGGATAATTTTAGAAATAGATATAGAAATATTGATGTTTTACTAATAGATGATATTCAATTTATTGCAGGAAAAGATAGATTACAAGAAGAGTTTTTCCACACTTTTAATACTTTAAGAGAAAGTGGAAAACAAATAGTACTATCAAGTGATAAACCACCAAGAGACATTCCTTTATTAGAAGACAGATTAAAATCTCGTTTTGAATGGGGAATTTTAGCAGATGTCGCAATGGCAGATTATGAAGTACGTCTAGCAATTTTAAGAAAAAAAGCTGATGAAAAACATGCAATAATAGATGATGATATTTTAAAAAATATTGCTGCAAAAATAGATTCTAATATTAGAGAATTAGAAGGAGTATTCAATAAAATTGTAGCTCAAGCATCATTAACACATACTCCTGTAACTTTTGAAATGGCTGAAAAAGCTATAAATGACATTATTAGACAAAATTCTTCAGTAATATCAATTGAATACATTCAAGAAGTAATTTGTAATTACTTTGATGTAACAATGAAAGATTTAACAAGTAGTCAAAGATCAAATAATATAACATTTCCTAGACAAATAGGAATGTATCTTTGTAGAATTCTTACAAATGAGTCATTTCCAAAAGTTGGAGCAGCTTTTGGAAAAAGAGATCATACAACAGTTATGCATGCATTTAAAAAAATAGAAAAAGGAATAAAAGAAGATCAAAATACAAAACTAATTGTGGAAAGTGTTAAAAAAATTGTTTTAAACAACAAACAAGCATAAAATAAACAAAAAATTAAATATATTCAACATTTTGTTTGATAAACACATTTTTGTATAAAACAATTCTTTATTTACTTACGGAAAGAGTAGCTACATTATCCATAGTACATTGTTAATATCTTGTGGAAAATCTGTTTATATATCCACTTTGCACATAAAAAAAAGTGCTCTGTGAAAAAAAATGATTTTTATCCACAAAGATATCAACAAAAGAATTTCTTAGGGAAAGTTATTGTTAACATACTTTTCCACAGAATCCACAGAACATACTAATACTATTACTAAAATATATTTATATATTATAAAAGAAGGAGCAAAGCAATGAAAATTATTTGTGAAAAAGAAAAACTATTAAAAGCTATTAATGCTGTTGTAAGAGGAGTACCTACAAGAACAACAATGCCAATATTAGAAGGAATATATTTACAAACAAATTCAAATAAAATAAAACTAACAACATATGACTTAGAACTAGGAATAGAATTTATTATAGATGCAATAGTAGAAGAAGAAGGTAATACAGTAGTAAATGCAACAATGTTTAGTGAAATAATTAGAAAATTACCAGATTCAGAAATAAAACTAGAAATAAATCAAAATAAGTTATTAGTTATAGAATGTGAAGGATCATTATATAAATTATCAACAATGAATCCAGAAGAATTTCCAGAATTACCAAAAATAGATGTAGAAAAATCTTTAGAAATGGAACAAATAGATTTAAGAAATATGGTAAAGAAAACAATTTTTGCAGTAAGCAATGAAGAAAACAGACCAATATTTACTGGTTGTTTATTTGAAGTAAATAATAATTTATTAAATATTGTGGCAATAGATGGATTTAGAATGGGATGGGTAACTAAAATATTGACAAAAGAAACAGAAAATTTTAAAGCAGTAATTCCTGGAAAAACTCTAAATGAAGTAAATAAAATATTAACAGATTCTTATGATAATATAAAGATAGGAATATCTACAAATCAAAGTATCTTTGAAATGGAAAATTGTAAAATTGTTACAAGATTGTTAGATGGGGAATTTTTAAATTATCAAAGTGTAATTCCTCAAAATTGGGAAACAAGAATAAGAGTTAATAAGAATATTTTACAAGGATGTTTAGAAAGAGTAAGTTTAATTTCATCTTCAAGTATAGAAAAAGAAAAAAAATATCCTGTAAAAATAAGCATAGATATTGGAAAAATAACTTTATCTTGTACAAATCAAACAAGTGATGCAAAAGAAGAAATGTATATAGAAACAGAAGGAAAAAATCTTGAAATAGGAATAAATCCAAAGTACTTTTTGGATGCATTAAAAGTAATAGATGATGAAGAAGTATTTATAGAATTTGGTAGCAATATTTCTCCATGTATAATAAAACCAATTGAAGATATAGAAAATAAATATATTTATATGATATTACCAGTAAGAATGAAAGAGTAGAAAAATGTATATACAAAAAATAAAATTGCAAAATTTTAGAAATTATGATTTTGAAGAAATTGAATTATATAAAGGCACTAATATCTTTTTTGGTGATAACGCGCAAGGAAAAACAAACATATTAGAAGCTATATTTATAAGTAGTTTAGGAAAATCATTTAGAACGAATAAAGAAAAAGAGTTAATAAAAGAAAATAAAGAAAATGCAAAAATAGAAATAGAATTTGTAAAAGAAAAAAGAACAGAAAAAATAAAATTAGATATAGCAGATAAAAAAGTTTTTTCAGTAAATGAAATAATTTTAAAAAAAACAAGTGAAATAGTAGGAAAAATAAATATAGTTTTATTTACACCAGAAGATATAAATATATTAAAAAATGAACCCATAAAAAGAAGAAGATTTTTGAATATAATGATAAGTCAATTAAGACCATTATATATTCATCTTTTGAGTCAATATAATAAAATATTAGAACAAAGAAATAACTATTTAAAACAAATAAAATATGAGAATAAAAATAGAAGTAATTTAGAAATATGGGACGAGCAATTAATTAATATAGGAATGAAAATATTTAATTATAGAAAAGAATTTATTGAAAAAATAAATGAAAAAATAAAAAAAATACATCTAGATACAACAGAAAATAAAGAAAAAATAGAAATAAAATATAAAAGTAATGTTATAAGTGAAGAAGAATATAGAAGAAAAATAAAAATAAAACAAGAAGATGATATACAAAAAGGGTATACATCAATAGGAATTCATAGAGATGATTTTGAAATATATATAAATAAAAAAGATGTTTCTGTATTTGGATCACAGGGACAACAAAGATCAAGTATAATATCATTGAAATTGGCAGAAGCAGAAGTAATTTATGACGAAAAAGAAGATTATCCAATATTGTTATTAGATGATTTTATGTCTGAACTAGATAAAAAAAGAGTAAAAGGGTTTATAAAAAGAATAAAAGATAATCAAGTTTTAATAACATGTACAGATAAATTTGATATTGACAATATGGTATATAATGTTTATAAAGTAGAAAAAGCAAATGTTGAAAGGATGAAGTAAAATGGAAAAATTTGAACATGAATATAAAGCAGATCAAATTCAAGTTCTAGAAGGATTAGAAGCAGTAAGAAAAAGACCAGGTATGTATATAGGAAGTGTTTCTGCAAGAGGACTACATCATTTAGTATATGAAATAGTAGATAATGCGGTAGATGAAGCATTAGCAGGATATTGTACAAATATAAATATAACTATAGAAAAAGGAAATATAGTAAGAGTAGAAGATAATGGTAGAGGAATACCTGTTGATATTCATCCAAAAACAAAAATTTCTGCAGCAGAGACAGTATATACAGTATTACACGCAGGAGGAAAGTTTGGAGGAGATAGTGGATATAAAGTATCTGGAGGATTACATGGTGTTGGTTCATCAGTTGTAAATGCTCTTTCTGAATGGACAGAAGTTACTATAAAAAGAGATGGTGGAATATACAAAATGAAATTTGAAAGAGGAAAAACAGTAGAACCATTAACAAGAATAGGAGATTCAAATGAAACTGGTACAACAGTAAGATTTTATGCAGACGATACTATTTTTGAGACTCTAGAATATGAATATGAAATTTTAGAAAATAGATTTAGAGAAATGGCTTTCTTAACAAAAGGTTTAAAAATAAATATAAAAGACGAAAGAGTAGAACCAGAAAAAAAAGCAGAATTTTGTTTCGAAGGTGGATTGATTTCATTTGTTGAATATTTAAATAAATCAAAAGAAAAGTTACATGAAACACCAATATATATAGAAAAGAAGGGAGAGTTTCCACTAGAAATAGCACTTCAATATACATCAGCATATTCAGAGAACATATATTCATTTGTTAATAATATAAATACAGTTGAAGGTGGAACACATTTAGAAGGATTTAGAAGATCTCTAACAAAAGTATTTAATGATTATGCAAAAAGTCATAATTTATTAAAAGAAAAAGATGGAAATCTTCAAGGAGAAGATATAAGAGAAGGTGTAACAGCAGTTATATCAGTAAAAGTAAAAGAACCTCAATTTGAAGGACAAACAAAAACAAAATTAGGAAATAGTGAAGTATCTGGATTAGTTCAATCAGCAATGACAGAAGAATTATCAACATTTTTAGAAGAAAATCCAGCAGTTGCTAAAGCAATTTTAGAAAAATGTATAAGTGCTTCAAGAGCCAGAGAAGCAGCAAGAAAAGCAAGAGAGTTAGTTAGAAGAAAAAATGCTTTAGAAGGTTCAACACTACCAGGAAAGTTAGCAGATTGTTCAGAAAAGGATGCATCTCTTTGTGAAGTATATATAGTAGAGGGAGATTCAGCAGGAGGAAGTGCAAAACAAGGAAGAGATAGAAAATTCCAAGCAATATTACCTTTATGGGGAAAGATGCTAAATGTAGAAAAAGCAAGAGCAGATAAAATATATGGAAATGACAAATTAAATCCTGTTATATTAGCAATAGGAGCAGGAATAGGAGCAGATTTTGATGTAACAAAAATTCGTTATGGAAAAGTAATAATAATGGCAGATGCAGACGTTGATGGATCACATATAAGAACTCTATTATTAACATTCTTTTTCAGATATATGAGACCATTAGTAGAAAATGGAAATGTTTTTCTTGCACAACCACCATTATATAAATTATCAAGAAAAGGAATGCAAGATGTATATTGTTATACAGATGAACAATTAGAAGAAAAGTTAAAAGAACTAGGTAGAGATAATATGAATATACAAAGATATAAAGGTTTAGGTGAAATGAACCCAGAACAATTATGGGAAACAACAATGAACCCAGAAACAAGAACTTTAGTACAAGTTACAGTAGAAGATGCTATAAAAGCAGATGAAATTTTTACTATTTTAATGGGAGATGAAATTGCTCCAAGAAGAGAATTTATAGAAAAAAATGCAAAATTCGTAAAAAATTTAGACATATAAAATAAAAAATCTAATAGCTCGGCATTGCCGAGCTATTATCGATAAAGCTCATATTAATCTTCAGCTAAAACTAAAACAAATAACATTTTCACCTGATGCATATTGCTATACAAACAAGCAATTAGCCATATGTTTTAATCAGTTGCTCGACTATAAAAACACCAAAAGAGACTACATTCTTCCGCAAGGGAGTAAAAGTAATCCCTAAACTAAAGAATAAATTAGATATTAATATAATCTTAGTTCAGCTAAAATACCTATAATTTGATAATATAAACAAAGAAAAACAAAATATTACCTACATACAAATATTTTAACCTTCAACTCCGACACAACATAACCCAAACGAGCTATGAAACATCTTTGTTCGAATCATATAAAACCTTAAGAGACCTTATATAACTCTTAACTCAACCAATATCAACCTTATGATAATATTATAAGCAAATAAAAAAAATATATTCATGAAATATTTGGAAAAAATGTCGAAAAAACAGGAAAAATGGAGAAAAGTTTTTATTGACAACAAAGCAAAAATAATATATTATAAATATGAAAAATGGAGGTGAAGTAAAATATAAAAAAACAATCAGTTCAAAAATGGTTACCATATGAAAAAGTCCTCGAAAATGGGGTAATAAAAATGAAAAACAAAGAATATATAAAAATATTAAAAGTGGAACCAATAAATTTTAATCTTAAAACAATTTTAGAAAAAGAGAGCATTTTAAATTCTTATAAATTATTTCTTAAAACATGTAATTTCCAAATTCAAATTTTAATTCAAAGTAATAAAGAAGATTTATCAAAACATTTTTCAAAATTAGAAAAAAACAATAAAAATGAAAATAAAGAAATACAAAAATATTTGAATCAATATATTAATTTTATCAAAGAGTTCAATAGAAAGAGAAAATCGTCTTCAAAAAATTTTTATATTCTTATTAAAGAAATTCCAGAAAATAAAAAAGAAGTTTTAAAAGTAGAAAAAATCTTGTGTGAAAATTTAAATGAAAAATATTTTAAAATAAAAGAATGTTTATCAAGATGTGGAAATATTGTAAAACAATATGAAGAAAAAGAGGAGGTAGAAAGAATAATAGAATCTTTTTTGAATGTAAGAAAAGATTTAAAAATAGTATGAAGAAAAAAGAAAAAAATATAAAAGAAGGATTTTTCAAAAAAGAAGATTTAATATCTCCTGCTTATATAAATACAAAAAATCCTAAATATATAGAAATAGATAATATTTTTTATTCAGGAATTATATTTGCAAATTATAGTCGAGAAAATACAGAGTTATTATTAAAGAAAATAATAGATACAAATATAAATATGAATATATCAATTTTTTATGAAAAATTAGATTCATATAAAACTATTAGAGACTTAACATATCATATAGCAAACGTAGGAGTAGATTTAAAAGAAGGAAGAACTGGAGCAACAGATGTTGAAATAGCAGCATTTACATATAATGATGCAAAATATATAAGAAAAGAAATGCAAATAAATAATGAAGATGCATATTTTTTGTATATTTATTTAGAAATATTTTCGAAAGATGAAAAAGAACAAGAATATTTATTAAATAAAATAGAAGGAATTTTGCAGAGTGAAGGAATACAAACGAAAAGAGCAAATTTTAGACAAGAGCAAACATTTTTATCGTGTCTACCATTTATGATAAATCATAAAGAAATAAAAAAAGCATCAAAAAGAAATGTTTTAACAAGTGGTTTGATTGGAACATATCCATTTATATCATCATCCATTTTTGATGAAGAAGGTGTTTTTTATGGTACTAATATATATAATAATTCATTTATTTTTATTGATAGGTATTCAGAAGAAAAATATAAAAATGCAAATATGTGTATTTTTGGAACAAGTGGTTCAGGAAAATCATTTTTTACAAAACTTCAGATATTAAGATATAGATTGTTTGGAATAGAACAATATGTGATTGATCCAGATAGAGAGTATACAAAAATAACTGAAAATTTAGGGGGGACAATAATAAAAATAGGAGCATCAGCAGGAACATATATAAATGTATTAGATATTAGACAAGAATCTATAGAAGAAGAAAAAGGATATTTAGCAACAAAAATAGGGAGACTAATAGGTTTTTTTAATTTAATATTTGGAGAATTGGATGAAGAAGAAAAAGCTATATTAGAAGAAAAAATAATAGAATGTTATAAGCAAAAAGGAATAACTTTTGAAGATATAACTTTATATAAAAATGATAAAGAAAAAATAAATATAAAACCGATTTTTAAAGAAAGTAAAGATATGCCAATATTGGAAGATTTATATAAAATTTTAGGAGAAGATGAAATAACTAAAAAAATGCAAGTAAAATTAATTCCATTTGTAAAAGGATCCTTAAAATTTTTTAATAATTATACTAATATAAATTTACAAGATAAATTAATAGTAGCAGATATATATGAGTTAGGTGAAGATAATTTAAAATATGGACTTTATATTTTCACAGAATTTTTTTGGGATCGAATAAAAAGAGATAGAAATATAAAAAAGGCAATTTATTTAGATGAAGTTTGGAGACTTATAGGAGTAACATCAAATAAACATGTAGCAAACTTCATATATAAAATATTTAAAACAATTAGAAAGTTTGGAGGAAGTAGTATAGCAATAACACAAGATATTTCTGATTTATTTAGTTTGGAAAATGGAGTATATGGAAAAAGTATTATAAATAATTCTAGTAATAAAATATTTTTTTCTTTAGAAGAGGAAAACATATCTATTTTAGGAGAATATACAAAATTATCTGAAAAAGAAAAAATTGAAATAAGATCATTAAAAAGGGGAGAATGTCTAATATTTGCAGGAGATGAACATTTATTAACTAAAATAGAAAGTGCTGAATTTGAAAGAAATTTGATAGAGGAAAATAATAATGAAAATAATAACAGCAATAACAAATGAAATATTAAATGAAAGAATAAAAGAATTAAAACAGCATGAAGTAATATGTAAAGATATACAGTATCAGGAAGCATTATTAGAAATATTAGAAAAAAATAAAAATATAAACTTATTAATATTAAGTAATATTCTACCTGGAGAATTAGAATTTTGTGAATTAATAAATGTAATAAAATATAAGAATGATAAAATAAAGTTATTTATAATTTTAGATGAACAGAAAGAAGAAACAGTAAAATTTTTAATAAAAAAAGATATAACAAATATTTTTGTAAATAATAAAATAACGATAAATGAAATAATCCAAAAAATATCAAAACAGAATGAAAATATAATAAAAATAGAAAATTCTCATATAAAAGACAAATGTAAAGAAAAATTTAAAAAATTTAAAGATATGCTAATAAGTGGAATACTTCATAAAAAACAACAAAGAAAACAAAGGGAGATATCTATAATTGGAGCAACAAAAGTTGGAAAGACGGTTATCATGATTTTATTATCTTTACAATTTGTAAATGAAAAGATTTTATTAATAAATTTTGAAAGTAATAATTTAAATGTTATTTTTGGAAAAAAGAATAATCAAAAGATACAAAAATACAATAAAAATATAGATTTTGTAAATATAAATAATTATGAAGAAATAATAAAAATAGAAAGAAACAAATATGATTATATATTTTTTGAAATAGAAGATATAGATAATAAAAATAAAATAATTGAAAAATCGGATGATATTATTTTAATAGTTGAACCAAATTTAATAGGAATTAAAGAAACAAAGATAATATTAGAAAAAGTAATAAATAAATATAAAATAAAAAAAGAAAAGATAAAAATTATATATAACAAGAAAAATATTTTCTCAATAAAACAATGTATATTAAATCAAATGTTTGAAGGTTTTAAAAATATAGGAAGTATAAAGAGTAATAATTATTATACATATTTAATTAATAAAAATTTTATGATTCAAAACGAAAAGATAAGAAAAGAATATAAAAAAATAATAAAAAAATGGAGTGAAAAATAAATATGAATAATGATTTTTTTAATAATGTTATACAAGAAGGAAATAAGAAAATAGAAAGAGCAAAAGAAATTTTAGAACTACAAAAAGAAAATTTTATGGAAGCACAAAACAATTTTTTAAAAAGTAATTTAGGACAAGCAATAAATGCAGGAATAGATATTGGACTACAAGCACTATTACCAGATGTAATAGAAGATGAGGTAATAGCTATAAAAGATTCTCTAATAACAGAAGGATTTTCAGCTGCAATAAATACAGCAATAGAAGAGTCTATTAATTTGGGAAAAAGTACAATTGGAATTATTACAGGAACATTTGAAAATGTTTCTCAGATAAAAAAGGCGATAAAAAGTGGAGGATTGATAGATTCAATTTCAGAAGTATTAAACTCTGGAATAAAATGGATAAAAGAAAAAGGCTATGTAAAAAAAGGAACAGCAAATGCAATAAAAAAAGGAAAAGATACAATAATAAAAATAATAGATAAAAATGTTGGAAATGAATTAGAAAATCAAATAGAAGCAATAGATAAAATAAATGGATATATAGAAAAATGGCATAGATATTATGAAGAAAGAAATTTTTCAAATATGGAATATCAATATAAAAAAATAGAAGAAAATTTAGAAAAAGTAATTCCATTAGAAGATGTTCTTACTAAAGCAAGACAAGTAGAAAATTTACATGAATTGATAAAAAATAATGGAAAAAATTTTGATTTAAGTGAAGAAGAAAAAAATTTAGCAAATATGCTGGTAAAATAATAAAAAAGCGTTAAAAATTCTTGCAAAATTTGTTTTATTCATATATAATATGAAAAGAAAAATAGATAGAAAAGAGGAAAAATAATGGATAAAGCAGAGGAAAAAATTATACAAAGAGATATTGAAGAAGAAATGCAAACAGCATATATCGATTATGCAATGAGTGTTATTGTTGCAAGAGCTTTACCAGATGTAAGAGATGGTCTAAAACCAGTACATAGAAGAATTCTTTATACTATGCATGAAGATGGATTTACACCAGACAAACCATATCGTAAATGTGCTACTACAGTTGGAGATGTATTAGGTAGATATCATCCACATGGAGATTCATCTGTTTATGACGCTTTAGTTAGAATGGCTCAAGACTTTTCTTTAAGATATATGATGGTAGATGGTCATGGTAATTTTGGATCTATAGATGGAGATCCACCAGCAGCATATCGTTACACAGAAGCAAGAATGTCTAAATTAGCTCAATATATGCTTACTGATATAGATAAAAACACAGTAGATTTTATGCCAAACTTTGATGATAGATTGCAAGAACCGACAGTATTACCAGCGCAAATACCAGCATTACTTGCTAATGGTTCATCAGGTATAGCTGTAGGTATGGCAACAAATATACCACCACACAATTTAAGAGAATTGGTAGATGGAATTATAAAAATAATAGATGAAGATAATGTATCTGATGAAGATTTAATGAAAGTTATTAAAGGTCCAGATTTCCCAACAGGAGCAACAATCTTAGGAAGAGAAGGAATAAAACAAGCATATACAACGGGAAAGGGAAAAATAACATTAAGAGCAGAAACAGATATAGAAGAAATGTCTGGAGGAAAAAGAAGAATAATAGTTTCATCATTACCATATCAAGTAAATAAAGCTAAATTAATAGAACATATTGCAGAATTAGTTAAAGAGAAAAGAATAGAAGGAATTTCTGCAATAAGAGATGAATCAGACAGAATAGAAAAAGTAAGAATTGTAATAGAATTAAAAAGAGATGCAAATCCACAGGTAGTTCTTAATTTATTGTATAAGAACACACAAATGCAAGATACTTTTGGAGTTATAATGTTAGCCTTAGTAGATGGAGTTCCAAAGATTTTAACTTTAAGAGAGTGCTTAGACCATTATATAGAACATAGAAGAAAAGTAGTATTAAGAAGAACACAATTCGAACTCGAAAAAGCAGAAGCAAGAGCACATATATTAGAAGGATTAAAAATTGCATTAGATAATATAGATGAAGTAATAAACATTATAAGATCTTCATATGATAATCCAAAAGAAAGATTAATGGAAAGATTTGGATTCTCAGAAATACAAGCTCAAGCAATTTTGGATATGAGATTAAAAACATTATCAGGATTGCAAAGAGAAAAAATAGAAGAAGAATATAATGAATTAATGAAATTAATTACACACTTAAAAGAAATTCTATCAAGTGAAACATTAGTATATTCAATAATAAAAGAAGAGTTGTTGGCAGTAAAAGACAAGTTTGGAGATGACAGAAAAACAAAAATCGTTGCAGCAGAAGGTGAATTCGAAATGGAAGACTTAATAAAAGAAGAAACAAATGTCATTGCATTAACACATTTTGGATATATTAAAAGAATGCCAGTAGATATATATAAGAGTCAAAAACGTGGAGGAAAAGGTATTACAGGAATTGCAACAAAAGAAGAAGATTTTGTAAAAGAAATATTTACAGCTTCAACACATGATACGATATTATTCTTTAGTAATAAAGGAAAACTATATAGATTAAGAGGATATGAAATTCCAGAAGCAGGACGTACAGCAAGAGGAACAGCGATAGTTAATTTATTAAGTTTAGATGCAGGAGAAAAAATATCAACAATAATACCGATTCAGAATTTTGCAGAAGGTAAATATTTATTATTTGCCACAAAGAATGGATTAATAAAGAAAACAGGATTAACAGAATATAATTCTGCAAGAAAAACAGGACTATTAGCAATAACATTAAAAGAAGATGATGAGTTAATAGATGTAAGATTAACAGACGGAGAAGATAATGTTGTACTTGTAACAAGAGAGGGATTAGCAATAACATTCGAAGAAAAAGATGTAAGAGCATGTGGAAGAGTATCACAAGGTGTTATAGGAATAAAACTAAATAAAGATGACGCTGTAATAGGAATGGAAGCAATTGTTACAAATAGTAATTCAACATTACTTGCAATTACAGAAAATGGATTTGGAAAAAGAACAGAACTTAGTGAATATAGAGTGCAAGCAAGAGCTGGAAAAGGAGTTATAACATATAAAATAACACCAAAAACAGGAAAAATAGTTGGAATTAGAATAGTTTCAGAAGATGATGATATAATGTTAATAACAGACACTGGAACAATAATAAGAATTAATGTATCAGAAATAAGTGTATTAGGTCGTTCAACACAAGGAGTAACATTGATGAGAACAAACGAAGGAAAAGTAGTAAGTATAGAAAAATTAAGAGAAACAGATAATAAGGAAGAAGAGAATAAAGAAGAAAATACTTAGAAATCAAGAGAATTAAAAAGTAGGTAGATATTGAATCTACCTACTTTTTTTGTTAAAATATAATAGGTGAATAAAATGAAACAAAAATATATTATAAAAAATAAACAATCATTTAATCCAATACATATATTTGAATGTGGACAGTGTTTTAGATGGAATAAACAAGAAGATGGAAGTTATATAGGAATAGTAAGAAATAATGTATTGAAAGTAGAAGAAAAAGAAGATAACATAATAATTACAGGAAATTGTGAGGAAGATATAAAACAACTATGTGAAGATTATTTTTCATTAGATGAAGATTATGAAAAAATAAAAGAAAATTTATCAAAAATAGATGATAATTTAAAAACAAGTATAAAATTCGGAAAAGGAATAAGGATATTGCATCAAGATTTATGGGAGACTATAATTTCATTTATAATATCTGCAAATAACAATATACCAAGAATAAAAGGAATAATAGAAAGAATTTCAAAAAAATATGGAAAGAAAATAATTTTTGAAGAAAAGGAATATTATACATTTCCAACTGTAAAAGAATTATCAAGAGCTACAGTAGAAGAATTAAGAAATTTAGGTTTAGGATTTAGAGATGTGAGAGTATTTGAGACTACAAGAAAAATATATATAAAAGAAGTAGATTTAGAAGAATTAAAAAAAGAAAAAGATATTTGCAAGATAGAAGAATTATTATTATCATTACCTGGAGTAGGTCCTAAAGTTGCTGATTGCATAATGCTATTTTCATTAAAAAAATATCAAGTTTTTCCAATAGATGTTTGGGTAAGAAGAGTTATGTCAGAATTATATTTTGAAAACAAAGAACAAAAACCTCAAAAAATAAAAGAATTTGTCAAAAACTATTATGGAGAAAGAGCAGGATTAGCACAACAATATTTATTCTATTGGAGAAGAGAACTTTAAATAAATATGATAATTAAAGATTAGTTTTTAAAGGAGAAAAAAATGAGTTTAAGGATAATTTATGGAAGAGCAGGAACAGGAAAAAGTACTTTTTGCATTAATGAAATAAAAAATGTATCAAATCAAAAAGTATATATAATTACACCTGAACAATTTTCTTATTCTATGGAAAAAAGATTATTAAAAAACTCAGAAAGAAAAGTAACTCTTAATGCAGAAGTACTTAGTTTTAAAAGATTGGCAGATAGAATATTTACAGAAGTAGGAGGAGCAAATGATGTAGTTATTTCAAAATCAGGACAAGCAATGATTATTTATTCTATTTTGCAAGACCAAAAAGAAGAGTTAAAATTTTTAGGAAAAACAAAAGAAAATATAGATTTGATATTAAAAGAAATTACAGAATTAAAAAAACACAATATTACAGTAAAAAGAATCCAAGAAAATATTTATAATATTACAGAAATAAATTTACAGGGAAAATTACAAGACATAAGTAGAATTTACGAAGAATATGAGAAACATATAGAAAACAAATATATTGATGAAGATGATATATTAACAAAAATGAGTAAAAAGATACAAGATAGCAAAATGTTTGACAAATCAATTGTTTTTATTGATGAATTTTCAGGATTTACGATGCAAGAATATAGCATAATAGAAGAAATATTACAAAAAGCAGAGCAGGTAAATGTAACTATTTGTTCAGACAATTTAAAACAAGAAAATACTCCAGAAACAGATATATTTTATAGTAATAAAAATTTTGCTAATAAAATTATAAATATAGCAGAAAAATTGGATTTAAAAATAGATGAACCAGTTTATCTAGAAGAAAATAGAAGAATAAAAAACAATGAATTACTGCATTTAGAAAAAAATATATATGATATAAATCCTAATAAATATGAAAAAAATGTAAAAAACATAAAAATAAAATTAATGAATGATACATATTCAGAAATAGAAAATATTGCAATAGAAATAATAAAACTAATAAAAAACGAAAAATTGCAATATAGAGATATATCAGTAATATCAAACAACATAGAAGAAATTGATAATATAGTAAAAGCAATTTTTAATAGATATGAAATACCATATTTTATTGATGAGAAATCTGAAATTACAGAAAACTTCATTATTAAATTTATAATATCGATAATGGAAATTTTTTCAAAAAATTGGTCTCAAGAAGCAGTTTTTAATTATATAAAATCAGGGATTTTAGATTTGAAAAAAGAAGAAATATATACATTAGAGAACTATTGTATAAAGAATGGAATAAAAGGAAATAAATGGTATAAAAATAAATGGAATGAGTTAGAAGATGTCCAAGAAAAAGTAGTAAACCCATTAATGAATTTGAAAAAAAATCTAGAAAAAGAGAAAACGGCAAAAAAAATATCAAAAGAAATATATAATTTTTTAATACAAAATAATATACAAGAAAAATTTCAAGAAAAAATAGAAAAGTTACAAGAAGAAAAAGAAACTGCTAGAATCTACAAAGAGAGTTTGGACATTTTAGTAGATGTTTTAGATGAAATTGCAATTTTTTTTGGAGACGAAAAATTATCTTTTGATAAATACAAAGAAATTTTAAAAATAGGTTTAAAAAATAAAGAAGTTGGCAAAATACCACAATTTATGGATCAAGTGATAATAGGAGATATTGATAGGACAAGAACCCATAGAGTAAAGGCAATTTTTATAGTAGGAATGAATGATGGGAACTTTCCAGTAGTAAATAAAAACGAAGGATTTTTTGATGATAATGACAGAGGAATATTAAAATTAAACAATTTAGAAATAGCAAAAAATACTATAGAAAATTTATATGAAGATCAATTTAATATTTATAAAGCATTTACAATAGCAGAAGATAAAATATATATATCATATAATTCAACAAACAAAGAAGGAACATCATTAAGACCATCAATATTAATTAGTAAAATAAAGAATATTTTTCCGAAACTTAAAGAAAAAAGCGAAGTATTAGAAGAAAAAAAAGAAATAATAAATGTAAATGCGACATTTAATGAATTGTTAGTAAAGATGAGAGCGAAATCAAACAATGAGGAAATAGAAGATGTATGGTATGATGTATATAATTGGTATAACAGTAAAGATATTTGGAGAGAAAAACTACAAAAAAATATGAAGGCATTGGAATACACAAATAATGCTGAAAATATAAAAAAAGAAAATATAATAAAACTTTATGGTAACACTCTAAAAACAAGTATTTCAAAAATGGAGCAATATAGAAAATGTCCATTTTCATTTCACTTAAAATATGGTTTAAAATTAAAAAATGCAGAAGAATATAAATTGAAATCTATAGATACAGGAAACTTTATGCACGAGATTTTAGATGAATTTTTCAGTAAAATTGATAATATAGATAAAATAACCCCAAATGAGATTGAAACAATTGTAAAAGAAATAATAAATCAAAAATTAAAACTAGATAAAAATATTATATTTACGAGTTCCCCAAAGTTTATAGTATTGACAAATAAACTAAAAAATACAATAATACAATCAGTAAAATATATAATATATCAAATACAAAACAGTGATTTTAAACCAGTTAATAATGAACTTGAATTTAATAAAAAAATTGATAATATAGAGATTTCAGGTAAGATAGATAGAGTAGATATTGCAAAAGACAAATTTATAAGAATTATAGATTATAAATCGTCAGAAAAGAATATCGATTTAAATCAAATGATGGCAGGAACTCAAATACAGTTATTAACATATATTGATGCTTTATCAGAACAAAAGAGAAAAGAACCAGCAGGAATATTATATTTTAACTTAATCGAACCAATAATAAATGAAAATAGAAATTTAAACGAAGAAGAAATAGAACAAAAAATAAGAAAAAGTTTTAAAATGAAGGGGTTAATTTTAGCAGATGTACATGTAATAAAAATGATGGATAATGAATTAGAAAAAGGGAGTTCGAATAATATTCCAGTATATTTAGATAAAGATGGGAATATCAGTAAAAGTAGATCAAATATAGTAACAGAAGAACAATTTAAGGATTTACAAAGAACAATAAAAAAAATAATAAAGAAAATTTCACAAGAAATATTAAATGGAAAAATTGATATTAAACCAATGTACGATACAAAAAATAAATTGTCTACATGTAAATTTTGTGAATATAAAAATATATGCAGATTTAATTCAGAAGAAAATGAATATCAATATTTACAAAACAAATCAAGAGATGAAATATTAAATGAAATAAAAGAAAGGAAAGAATAGATATGATAGGTTTTTATGCAGGTTCTTTTGATCCATTTACAAATGGACATTTACAAATTGTTAAAAAATCAGCAAAATGTTTTGAGAAAGTAATAGTAGGAATTGCTTATAACTCAACTAAAAAAGGAAGATTAGACAAAGAAAAGATGAAAAAAGCAGTAGAAGAAGCAATAAAAGAAATAGGGTTAACGAATGTTGAAGTAACACTGTATAAAGGGCTAACTGTGGAAGAAGCAAAGAAATTTAATTCAGACATATTAATAAGAGGATTAAGAAATGGTACAGATTATCAATATGAAGAAAATATATCAGAAGCAAATGAAAAGATAGGGGATTTAGACACTTGCTATTTCAGAGCTGGGGATTTAGGATATTTATCATCAAGTCTTGTAATGGAATTATGGGAAAATAATATGGATATAAATGAATTTGTTCCAAAACAGGTTGCAGAATTATTAAAAAGAGAAAGGATTTAGTATGACAATAATTGGAATTACAGGAAATTCGGGTTCAGGGAAAACAACCTTTTCAAATATATTAGCAAAAAAAATGAATGCTATTATTATAGATGCAGATAAAGTTGCCAAACAATCTTCTAGAAAAGGTGAAACTTATTATAATGAAATTGTGAAAATTTTCGGAGAAGAAATTTTAGAAAATGATGAAATAAATAGAAAAAGATTAGCTAAAATAATTTATAATAATAAAGAGCAAAGAAATAAATTAAATAAGCTGACAAATCAATATGTTGTAGAACAAATAAAAGAACAGATGAAAAAAATTCAAAATAAAAATATAATTATGGATGTTCCATTATTATTTGAAAGTAGATTAAATGAAATGTGTAATATAACAGTAAGTCTAATAGCAGATGAAAAAACAAAAATAGAAAGAATGATTGCAAGAGACAGAATAGATGAAAATTTAGCAAAAAAAAGATTAGAAATACAACAACCAAATAAATATTACATTGAAAAATCAAATTATGTAATAGTAAATAATAAATCAGATTTAGAAGACGAAGCAGAAGAATTTATAAAAACTGTAGAGATGCTGAATGAAAAAATAGTAATAACAAAAAATGAAGATATAAAATATATGCAAATTAAAGAATTATTAAAACATGAAAAAATAAAACATTGTTTTACATTAAGACCAATGAATTTTGGAGATAATTTGACATACCAACAAAATAAAGAGATAATACAAAATAATTACAAAAAGATTTGTAAAGAATTAAATATAAGCGAGAAAAATGTAGTAAGACCATATCAAACACACACAAATACTATAAAAGATGTAACAAATGAAAAAGGAATATATCTAAAAGAATTTGAAAATGTAGACGGATTAATAACAGATAAACAGGGAAAAGTTTTATCTCTTACATTTGCAGATTGTACACCAATATATATTTTTAATAAGAAGAAAAATATAATTGCACTGGTACATTCAGGATGGGCAGGAACAACTAAAAAAATTATAAAAACTGCAATAGATAAATTAGTAAAAAAATATAATAGTAAAATAGAAGACTTAATATGTGCGATAGGTCCAACAATCAGACAATGTCATTTTGAAGTAGAAGAAGATGTAAGAAATATTTTTTATAACGAATTTAAATATATGAGAAATATAGATAAAATAATAAAAATTGGAGAAAAGCAAGGAAAATACTATATAGACACAGTAGAAATAAACAAGAATTTAATGAAGGAAATAGGGATTTTAGAAGAAAATATAATAGATTGTGAAGTTTGTAGTTTGTGCAATTCTGAAATAATTCATTCGTATAGAAAAAATGGAAAAAAAGCAGGAAGAAATACAGCAATATTATGTTTAAAATAATTTTATTTGTTATACAAAAATCCGCTCCGTCTTGATGAACGTACAACATTTGCGTGGAGTTACTGATATAAAAATTTAAAAAACTTAAGTTTTATAGGAGGAATATATGTACCAAAATTGGGAAGAATTAGAAGAAGCATGTAAAAGTTGTGATAAATGTAGGCTTTGTCAAGGTAGAAAAAATGTTGTAATAGGAACAGGTAATAGCGAAGCGAAGCTAATGTTTATAGGAGAAGGTCCTGGGGCGGATGAAGATATGCAAGGAATTCCTTTTGTAGGTAAAGCTGGTCAACTTATGAACAAAGCTTTTATTGGAGTTGGAATTGAGAGAGAAGATGTATATATAGCAAATATAGTAAAATGTAGACCACCTCAAAATAGAAATCCAGAAAAAGATGAAGCAGAAGCATGCAAGGAATATTTAGACACACAGATTAAACTAGTAAATCCAGAAAAAATATGTTTAATGGGAAGTGTAGCATTAAAAAATATATTAGGAGAGCAATATGGAATAACAGCAAGTAGAGGCAAATGGTTTGAAAAAGATGGAATAAAAATGCTGCCAACGTTTCATCCTGCAGCATTATTAAGAGACGAAAGCAAAAAAATAAATTTCTGGCAAGATTTAAAAAAATTTATAAAGGAATAAATAAAAAATGTAGATATTTTATAATATCTACATTTTTTATCTTATTCTTCTCCAAGGGTTATGGTAACTGTCATTTCTTTTGTCTTACGATATATTTTTAAAGAAATCTTATCTCCAATATTTTTCTCATTTTTTATTTCATTTAATTCATCCATTGTTTCAACTTTTTTTCCTTCTACTTCAACAATAACGTCTCCAGCTTTTAGGCCACCTTCTTCAGCAGGGCTTCCTTCTAAGACGGTATCAACATATATACCTTTAGTTAAGCCATTTCTGATTGCAGTGGCTTCATCTAAAGAAATTCCTTTAAAACCAATATAAGGTCTTGCAATTTTTCCACTTTCTATAAGTTCTCTATAAATATTGATAGTATCATTAATAGGTATTGCAAAACTTACACCTTCAATTCCATTACCAGATAGTTTTAATGTGGCAATTCCAATAACTTGACCTTGACTATTAACAAAAGCACCACCACTATTACCAGAGTTTATTGCACAATCAGCTTGCATAACAGTATAATCAACACCATCAACAGTCATATGTCTGTCTAGAGCACTTATTATGCCTGCTGTAACAGAATGTTCTAATCCATAAGGATCACCAGCAGCTAAGACAAATTCTCCAACTTGAACAGAACTAGAATCTCCAAATTCCGCAGCGGTTAGATCTTCTTTTTCAATTTTTATGACAGCTAAATCAGTTTTTTCATCAGATCCAATTATTTTTGCATCATATTCAGTATTATCTTTATATAATTTAACCTTTATAGAATTTGCTTTAGAAACTTCATAATAAGAAGAAGAATCTGCAGAACTAATAACATGATTGTTTGTAAGAATGTAACCATCTTCACTAATGATTACACCAGAACCTTCTCCAGAAGCCATTTGTGTTCTACCAAAATAATTTACTTCATAGTCTACATATATACTTACAATTGAAGGAAGTACTTTATTTGCAGCATATATAGCTGTATCAGAATATCCTTTTAAAGAAACTTGAGTTAAATTAGGATTACTTACAGATTGATTTGCACTAGTTGCTACTTCAGAAATGTCAGTATCATTATCTTTTGAATTTATAAAAGAATAAAATAATGAACAAACAATTACAGATGCAATTATAGAAAAAATACAAGCAACGACTACTGTAGAAACATTTTTTGTTTGAGTTTTTGTACTAGATGATTCAAATCCTTGAAAAAAATCATTATTATCATTCATAAAAAAACCTCCATACATATTATACTTAGATATTATTTAGAGTACAATATTTATATTAAAAAAAAATTAAAAAATAAATAATTTTAAATAAAGTATAATATAAGACATATTTTAGAAAAATATACATTATAAATAAAAATAGTATTATATTATTTAATAGAAAATTTGACTATAAAAGTTGCACATGAAACATAAAGCAAGATATACTCAAATTCTACGGAAAATCAAGTTTTAGAGATTTAGTACTTGAAAAAAAGTAAATATACATATATAATATAATACAGTATTATTGAAAGGTGGAGAAGGTATGAAATCAGAAAAAGGTGTTTCATTAATATTATTAATTATCGTAGTTGTAATTCTTATAGTACTTGCGGTATTTGGATTGAAAAACATTAAAGAAAAGGTAGAAACAGAAAATATAGAGAATATAAAATCACATATGCTATCAATACAGGCATTAACAAAAAATGTACAAAACAAGCATATAGTTAATGCAGAAGAGAATGCATTAATTGGAATAGCAGTAAATTTAGAAAATAACGAAACAGAATATAAAATATCAGATGAATTAAAAGAAGAATTAGTAAAAATAGAAAATTCAAATTTATATATAATAACACAAGAAGATGTAAATAATAATGGATTATCACAAATAAAAATAGACAATGAAGAATTTTATGTTGTAGATTATAATGCAGGAGAAGTATATTATTCAAAAGGAATTGATGGAAAACATTCACTAGCAAATATAGATCCCAAAGATGATGTACCACAAAAAAATGAAGAAGTTGAAGGTGTAGGCGCAGAAAATGAAGGAACAGGAAATTGAAAGATTAAATAAACTGAAAGAATTTGAGAAAAATTTATACGATACGAATCCGGGAATAAAACACATAGTAGGAATAGACGAAGCAGGAAGAGGCCCTTTAGCAGGGCCTGTTGTTGTAGGAGCAGTAATAATGAAACCAGAATCATTTATAGAAGGGATAAATGATTCAAAAAAAGTGTCTGAAAAAAAGAGAGAAATGTTATATGAAAAAATTATAGAAAATGCTATTGATTGGTCAGTAGGAATAGTAGATCAGGAAGAAATAGATAAAATAAACATACTGAATGCGACAAAAAAAGCGTTAAAAATGGCAATTATGGATTTAAAAGTAAAGCCTGACAGAATAGTTGTTGATGCATTAGAACATATGGATACGTGTGGAATTCCATATACATCAATAATAAAGGGAGACGCAAAAGTATATAGTATAGCAGCAGCATCAATAATTGCCAAAGTAACAAGGGATAGAATTATGAGAGAATATGATGAGATTTATCCAGAATACGGTTTTGCAGGACATAAAGGATATGGAACAGCAAAGCATATACAGGCAATAAAGGAATTTGGACCTTGTTTATTACATAGAAAGAGCTTTATTAAAAATTTCATATAACTCTAAGTTAGAATAGAAAAATATAATCTATTTTTCTGTATGATTTTTCTTTTCATTTTGGATTAAAGCACATATAGAAAGATATACAGGAGGAGATATAAATAATATAAAAGGAGGTATTTTATGAACATTCAACAAGTAATTAGTAATAAGAGAGACAAAAAAGAGTTATCAAAAGAGGAGATTGAATTTTTTATTACAGAATATGTTAAAGGTACAGTAACAGATTATCAAGCAGCAGCATTAGTTATGGCAATATATCTAAATGGAATGACAAAGGAGGAAACAACAAATTTGACTTTAGCAATGGCAAATTCAGGAGAAACATTAGATTTGTCTGTGCTAAATAAAACAGTAGTAGATAAACATAGTTCAGGAGGTGTAGGAGATAAAATTACAATAGTATTAATGCCAATAATAGCATCTCTTGGAATTCCAGTTGCAAAAATGTCTGGAAGAGGACTAGGATTTACTGGAGGAACAATAGATAAATTAGAATCAATACCAGGCTATAACACAGAAATTCCTGTAGAGAAATTTATAGAAATAGTAAAAAGGACAGGAATAAGTGTTATTGGACAAACAGCAAATTTAGCACCAGCAGATAAAAAGTTGTATTCATTAAGAGACACTATAGCATGTGTAGGAAGTATGCCACTTATTGCATCAAGTATCATGAGTAAAAAAATAGCAGCAGGAGCTGAAAAAATAGTTTTAGATGTAACTGTAGGAAGTGGAGCTTTTATGAGAACAAAAGAAGATGCTACAAAGATATCTAAATTAATGAAAGAAATTGGGACTTTAGCAGGAAGAGAAACAGTATGTGTATTAACAAATATGGATGAACCAGTAGGAAAAGCGGTTGGAAATACACTAGAAATTTTAGAAACTATTGAATGTTTAAAAGGAAATATTCCGCTAGATATTAAAGAAATAATTTTAGGAATAGGAAGTCAGATAATAAAACTTGCAGGAGAAGGAGATAACTTAGAAGAAAATAAAAATAGAATATTAGAAAATATAAATAATGGAAAAGCATATAATAAATTTTTAGAGTTAATTAGTAGCCAAGGTGGAGATACAAGTTACATAGAGAACCCAGAAAAATTTGAAAAGGCTAAATATATAATTCCAGTAGTTTCGGATGAAACAGGTTATATATCAGAAATAGATGCAAGAACAGTAGGAGAAATATCAGTAGACTTAGGGGCAGGAAGAGTAAGAAAAGAAGATAGTATAGACCACGCAGTTGGAATTATAGTAGAAAGAAAAATTGCAGACAAAGTTGAAAGAGGAGAAGCTTTAGCATACATTCATGCAAATGATGAAGAAAAGGGAAAAGAAGCAGCAAGGAAATTAAAAGAAACATATAAAATTATAAATCAAGAAGTTGAACCAGAGAAATACATATTAGATATAATTTAAAATTTGTGGGGCGATTATTAATCGCCCTAATTAATAGAAATACGAAAGGTTGGAAAAATAATGGAGCTACTAGAAGAATTAAATGACAAACAAAAAGAAGCTGTAATAAATACAGAAGGACCATGCTTAGTAATAGCGGGAGCAGGAAGTGGGAAAACAAAAGTATTAACACACAAAATTGCATACTTGATAACAGAGAAAAGTGTAAAACCATGGAATATATTAGCGATTACATTCACAAATAAAGCAGCAAATGAAATGAAAGAAAGAATTGGGAATTTAATTGGAGAAGGAATAAATGATATGTGGGTTGGAACATTCCACTCAATATGTATAAGAGTTTTAAGAAGATACATAGATAGAATTGGATATAGTTCAGAATTTCTAATTTTTGATACATCAGATCAAAAAACATTGGTTAAAGAATGTTTAAAAGAGGCAAATTTGGATGACAAAATTTTTACGGATAGAAGTGTTTTATCAGAAATTAGTAATGCAAAGAATGAAATGCTAACACCAACACAATATAAATTAAGAGCAAATGGAGAATATAGAAAAGAAAAAATAGCAGAAATATACGAAAAATATCAACTAAAACTACAAAAAAACAATGCAGTAGATTTTGACGATATTATTAATTTAACTATAACAATATTAACAGAAAATCCAGATATATTAGAATACTATTCAGATAAATTTAAGTATGTATTAGTAGATGAATATCAAGATACAAACAAAGCACAGTTTACATTAATAACATTATTATCATGTAGACATGGCAATATAACAGTTGTTGGAGATAATGACCAAGGTATATATTCATTTAGAGGAGCAGATATTTCAAATATATTGAATTTTGAAAAGGATTTTCCGGGAACACAAATAATAAAACTAGAACAAAATTATAGATCAACAAAGGCAATATTAGATGTAGCGAATGCAGTAATAAAGCATAATGAAAAGAAATATGAAAAGAATTTGTGGACAGAACAAGAAGGAGGCCATATTCCTGTTGTTGCAAGATTAAATAATGAATATGCAGAAGCAGATTTTGTTGTAGAACAAATAAACAAATTAAAAAGAGAAGAATATTATAAAAATTCAGATTTTACAATCCTTTATAGAATGAATGCACAATCACGTAGTATGGAAGACATTTTGAGAAGAGAAAATGTGCCATATAAGATGATTGGAGGTTTGAAATTCTATGAAAGAAAGGAAATTAAAGATACAATAGCTTATTTGAGAATAATACAAAACCCTTCAGATAATGTTAGTTTGCAAAGAGTAATAAATGAACCTAAAAGGGGAATTGGAGCAACTAGTTTAGAAAAAATAGCAAATATAGCAGAAGCAAATGATATATCAATGTATGAAGTTATAAAGAATGCTGAACAATATGGGCTAAACAAAGTATTTTTAAATTCAAGAGAATTTGTTTCAGTAATAGAAGAATTATCAAGCAAAAAGACAGAGATGTTAGTATCAGATATAATTAAAGAAGTATTGAATAAAACAGGATACACCAAGGCTTTAGAATTAGAAAATACAGCACAAGCAAAAAGTAGAATAGAAAACTTAGACGAGTTTTTGACAGTTGCAATGGAATTTGAAGAGCAAAATGCAGATAATTCATTATCAGAATTTTTGGAAAGTATAACCCTTTCAAGTGATATTGACAATATGGAGGAAACAGAAGATTCTGTTACACTTATGACTTTACATACAGCAAAAGGCCTAGAATTTCCAGTAGTATTTTTGATAGGAATGGAAGAAGGATTATTTCCAAGCTATAGATCAATAGGAGAAACAAGGGAAGTAGAAGAGGAAAGACGCCTATGTTATGTAGGAATAACAAGAGCAAGAGAATATTTATATATGACATGTGCAGAACAAAGAACAATATTTGGATCAACCTCTTGTAATAAAATATCAAGATTCCTTGAAGAAATACCAGAAGATTTAATAGAAAAACAAGGGGTGGAGGCAACAAAACCAAAAGAGAGAGAATGGACATATGGAGGAAATAACACAAGTACGACAACATATGTTTCAAAAATAAGTACATCAAAAGTATCTCCAGCATATCAATTTAGAACAGCAGAAAATTTCTTGAATGCGATATCAGCAAAACCAGTAACAGCAGACTTATCTCAATACAAAATAGGACAAACTATCTTTCATAAAAAATTCGGAGAAGGAGTTATAACAGATATAGCACCAGAAGAAGATGATTTAAAATTAGACATTTCATTTGAAAAAGTAGGACATAAAAGGTTAATGGCAAAATTCGCAAATCTGGAAATTAAAAATTAATATAGCTAAGAAAGATATAAATAAAAGTTTTTGTAATCAATGTTGCAAAAGCTTTTATAAAATTGTTATGATATAATATATAAATATAATTAGTATTTACAATTGTATTATGAAAGAATGTTTTATGTTGGATTTTAAAAATATTCTTTAATTGGTTTTAGTAAATTAATATCTGCATGTAGCAGTACAATATAATCAAATAAAACATTTGTGATTGTAATAAAATGCATTAAGAAAGAGATGAAAAAAATGAAAATATCTTTAAAGAAAAAATTTATTATTAAAATAAAAAATGAGATATCTAAAATAGTACTATTTTTCCTATATAAAGGCTTCAAAGTAACATATAAGCATGATGACAATGTAAAAAAAGAAATTGACTCTTGGAAAAATGGTTTTTCAGCAGTTATAGATACTGGAGTAAAGAATACAAAATTAATAATAAAAAAAGAAAATAATAAAATTGTAAAACTTAAAAAAATAGAAAATCCGGATATAGAAATCAAATTTAAAAGCCTAGAGGCAGCTTTTCTAATATTCACAGGTAGACTAGGGGTAAGCAAGGCATATGCAGAGCATAGATTTACTCTAAAGGGAGAAATAGGAAAAGCAATGAGCCTAGTTAGGTGTATAGATATTGTAGAAGCATACTTGTTTCCTAATATAATAACAAAAAACATATTAAAATATAAACCACAAAAAAGTATGGGAATTATTAGAACATATGTATTTGCTTTATTAAATATTTAAGGAGGAATATATGATACCAAAATATTATGAATTTCAAAATTCAGCGAAAATTTTATCAGGAGAATTTGCAATAGAAAATATACCACATGAATTAAAAGAATTGGGTTCAAAAAATGTAATGATTTTAACAGATAAAACTTTAGAAAAGATAGGAACACTACAAACATTAATAGATAGTATAATTGATAAAGGAATAAATATTGCAGATATATTTACAGATATACCTCCAGATTCTTCTTTAGAACTAATCAATGTAGTTGCAAAAAGATATAATGAATTAAAGTGTGATGGAATAATAGCTTTAGGTGGAGGCTCAGTAATAGATACAGCAAAAGGAACAAGAATGATTTTATCTCAAGAAAAAGAAAATTTAATGGATTTGGCTGGTTGTGAACTCATATCATATGGGAAACATATTCCATTTGTGGCAATTCCAACAACATCAGGAACAGGTTCTGAAGCAACATTGGTTGCAGTCATATTAAATAAAATACAAAATATAAAAATGGAATTTATATCATATTTTCTAGTTCCAGATGTTGCAGTATTAGATCCGAGAATGACATTAACACTGCCTAAAAGGATAACAGCATCAACAGGAATGGATGCATTATGCCATGCAATAGAAGGTTATACATGTCTTCAAAAAAATCCAATGAGTGATGCATATGCAATATCAGCAATAGAAATAATTAGAGATAATTTAATAAAAGCAGTTGAAAACGGTAGCGATAAAAAAACAAGGCTAGCAATGGCAAATGCTTCTTTAATGGCAGGGGTATCATTTTCTAATTCGATGGTTGGAGTGATTCATGCAATAGGACATAGTTTAGGAGCGGTTGCAAGAGTTCCACATGGAGATGCAATGAGTATTCTTATGCCACATTGTATGAGATTTAATAAAGACAAGTTAGAGAATGAATATGCTAAACTTCTTCTATATATTGCAGGAGAGGAAGTGTATGTAAATACTCCAAAAGAAAATAGGGCAGATAAAACTATAGAATACATAGAAAACATGTTGAAAAGATTAAATGAACTTTCAGGGCTACCAACAAAATTATCAGATGCAAATGTAAAAAAAGAAGATTTTGAAGCAATTGTAGAAAAGGCATTGAATGATGGAGCAATGATTGTAAATCCAAAGCAAGTAAATCATGATGATGTTATGAAAATTTTAGAGCAAGCATTTTAATAAAGAAATGTTGAAAGATAATTTGTGCTTTAAGAAAGGAATGATATTAAGAATGGAAAATAAAATAGCAAAACAAAGGGAGTTCTTTTTTAGCCAAAAAACAAAAAATGTAGAGTATAGAATAGAGAAATTAAAAAAGTTGAAACAAGTTATTAAAGAGAGAGAAAATGAAATATGCAAAGCACTAGAGAGGGACTTAGGAAAATCATCAGTAGAATCATATATGGCAGAGATAGGAATGGTATTAGAAGACTTGAACTATGCAATAAAACATACAAAAAAATGGAGCAAAAGGGAATATCATTTATCTCCAATTGCACAATTTCCTTCAAGTAGTTACAGAATAGCAGAACCCTATGGTATAACACTTATAGTATCTCCATGGAATTATCCATTTTTATTAACAATACAACCATTGGTTGGTGCAATATCAGCAGGAAATTGTGCAGTTGTGAAACCATCGGAGTTTTCAGTGTACACGTCTAAAATAATGAAGGAGTTAATAGAAGAAGTTTTTGAACCAGAGTATGTTTCAGTATATCTAGGAGAAAAGGAAGTTGCAGAAGAATTATTAGAATGCAAATTTGATTATATTTTTTATACAGGAAGTACGAGAGTTGGAAAAATAGTAATGGAAAGCGCAGCAAAAAATTTAACACCTGTTACATTAGAGCTTGGTGGAAAAAGTCCATGTATAGTAGATGAAAAGTCAAATATAAGATTAGCAGCAAAGCGAATTATATTTGGAAAGATGCTAAATTGCGGGCAGACTTGTGTAGCACCAGATTATGTATTTGTCCAGAAAAATGTAAAAAATGACTTTATAAAATATTGTAAAGAATATATAGAAAAATTTATCGGAAAAGATTGGATTACAAATAAAGAGTATCCAAAGATGATAAGTGAAAGACAATTTGATAGGATGATAAACCTAATAGAAAAAGATGATATTATATATGGTGGAGAACATGACAGGAAAAGTTTAAAAATACAGCCAACACTTTTAGATAATAAATCATTTAAGTCAAAAGCGATGCAAGAAGAAATTTTTGGACCGATATTACCAATTATAGAATATGAAAATATAGAGGAAACGATAAAGTATATAAATGAAAACAATAAACCATTAGCATTATACTTATTTACAAACAACAAAAAAGTAGAAAAAAGAATATTAAAAGAAGTATCATTTGGAGGAGGATGTATAAATGATACAATAATACACTTGGCAAGTACTAAATTAGGTTTTGGTGGAGTAGGATACAGTGGAATGGGGGAATATCATGGCAAGTATAGTTTTAAAACTTTTAGTCACTACAAAAGTATTATAAATAAGTCAACTTTAATAGATTTACCAATGAGATATCATCCATACAAAAAAATAAATGATAAACTAATTAGGATGTTTATGAAATAAAGGACAAATCCATACTAATTATTTCAAAGAATAAAAAAGTATTGACAAAAAAAGTAATTATATGTAAAATATTTTTTATAGAGACAAAAGATTGCATTAGAACAAAGGAGGCAAAATATGCTTATGATATTAAAACTTGAAAACTTTGTTACTCTAGACATAAACACAAGCAATATTATAAGAAAAACTTTCTATAAACTTTTTTATGAAAGAAAACATATTTTCTTTCATAAAAAAATAAGAAGACTGAATATTAGTTAAAACTAATATTTGGTCTTTTTTGATTCTTTTTTGCAATATAAAAACATTGCAAAAACGGTGCATATCTAAAATTTTTTAAAACACAATAGTATTAAATTTAATATAAACATAAAAGGGGGAAGAAATGAAAAATAAAAGAGAAAGACGGAATAACATTAATAGCACTAATAATAACTATAATTGTAATATTAATACTAGCAGTAGTTACCACAAGGATAGTGATTGCTTCAGGAATCTTTGACAAGACAAAAGAGGCAGTTGCTAAAACAGAAAAAGAAGGAGAAAGAGAAAAAGAAATACTAGAAGATTTAATTAATAAATTGCCAGAAGAATCAGAAAAACCACAAGGAGAGTGTTTGCTTAATATAGAGGTAGAAGTACCAATATATAACGAGAGCCTTGGAGAGTTCCCTGTAGTATTTAAGGTAACAGGGAAAGATGGAGAAGCAATTGTTTATGAAGATTTTGTAGCAACTAGAATATTTTCACCAGGAACTAATCGAATACAAGTAGAAGTCGCTGGAAAAGATGGAATACAAGTAGAAATTGAACCAGTATACAGTGGGGGGAGTTATAAAATAACAGAAGGTATCAAAATAGTAACACTTTCAAAAGATAATATGACAACTGTTTCTTTTACAGATAATTATGACTATTCTGTAACAAAGAATTCAACAACAATTATCAGATTTCATAATGAGATAGAATATCGGAATTCAATAAGAAAATTGGAAATATTTAAACGAGAAATAACAAGGAGGAAAGAATAAATGAAATTAAACATTAGAGTAAAGAGAAAAATTATAGTTAGTTTTGTACTTTTTTTCATTGCGATAATAATTGCAACAAAAGTATATTCATATTTCACTTCATATGTTTCAGCAAATGGGCGGTTGTTCTATAGATTTTGGCGAAAAGTATGAAGCAAAAGTTGATGTGATTGTAAGAAATGAAAGAATGTATGTTAAAGTAAAAAATACTGGAGAAAGTGACAGCTATATAAGATTAGCAATTTTTAATGTATCTAATTTAGTTATAGACGAAAAAAATCCTAGTTTATGGAGTAGCGACAGTGATGGATTTTTTTATTATGATGCAATTGTAAAAAGTGGAGAAACAACAGAAGACTTAATTATTAATTTTGACTCAACAAGCATAAAGGAAACAAATACAGCTATAATTGCTGAAATAATAGGAGTAACATATGGTTATGATGGAGAAGCAATAGCAGAATGGGATAGGAAAATAGAATTAAATTAGAGTAAGGAGGCAGAAAAAAGTGAGAAATAAAAAAGTAATTTGCTTAGCAATGTTAATTTTAGTAATATTTGGAATAGTGAGCCATCTTAACAATAATTCAAATATATATGCAATTGAAGTTTCAAATATAGGTGTATCTTTAATAGAAAATGGGGAATTATGTAGAGGTGTATTATTTTCAAAACAAATAAATCAATTAAAACCAGGAAAAATATACCAAGAAGAAATTATGGCACAGAATTCAGGGGAGATAGAAATATATGTTAGAGTAATTATATATAAATATTTTAAGAATCAAGCAGGAGAAAAAGTTATTGACATTTCTCCCCAATTTATTGGTGTAGGAGTAAATGAAGAAAATTGGGTTATAGATGGAAGAGCCACAACAGAAGAAAGAATAGTTTGTTATTATAAATATCCGATAGCTCCAGGGGAAGAGACAACGGCAGTAACTACGATGTTACAGATATCCCCAGAAATAAATAATATATATAAACTCGTAAATGAAAATAAAAATAGTGGAATATCAATTACAACGGTGCCAAAATGTAATGATTATAAAGTACAAATTGAAATAAAAATAGATGCTGTACAGAGTCATAATGCCCAAGATGCAATAAAATCAGCGTGGGGTGTAGATGTTAATATAGATTCACAAGGTACACTATCATTAAAATAGATAGAAGAGATAATTTGTTTATCAAATTATCTTTTCTTTAGTATATAAAAATTAAATTTGGAAATAATAAACAAGTAAAAGAGAAGAAAGGGTGATAAAATATGGCAAATTTGACACAAGTAGAATTACAAAATTTAAGACACTTAATAGGGGCACAAGATACATCTTACCAAAAATTAAATACTTATGCATCACAATGTGTTGATCCACAAATTAAGCAAATGTTTACAAAAGCAGCACAAGATGCATTGAATACAAAACAAAAATTATTAACATTTTTAAATTAGGAGGTTAAAATGGAAGAAAAGTACATGGTAAATGATATATTAGAGGGAACTAAAGCGACACTTACAACATATCAAGGAATAATATCAGAGGCGGAAAACATGCAGTTGAGACAAACAATACAACAAATAAGGAATAATGATGAAGCTTTTCAATACGAATTATTTAAAGTTGCAGAACTAAAAGGATACTATAGTCCAGCAGGACCAGCAGACCAAAATCAGATACAGACAGTAAAGAATGAAGTATCAAAATAGTGAAAATATGCTCCAAATTCCAGAAGGTTTAATATTAAAATTTTTATTTATATAAAAAAGTAACCTTCAGATGGAGCTATTTTTTATAGCTTTTAATATTATAATAAAGGTTGCTTTAAAAATTCTTTTATGATATAATGCCAAAAGCAATGCAAATATGTATATATTTAACTAAAACAGAGAAAAACGAAGTAAAAGTGAATAAAAACGAGCAAAAGAAAGAAAAGTTGCACTATAATACTAACAAAATAGTAAAATAAAACATTACAAACATTGCTAAATTTACCAAAACAAGGTAAACTATAAAAGATTAAAAATAAAGAAAAAAGGAGTGTTTAAAATTTTAACAGGTATAAAAAAAGCATTTGTACACCTTAGAAGTTCTTTAAAATTAGTATTGATTTTACTTATTCCAACATTAGCACTAGCAGGAGTAATATCAGCATTCTATAAAACAACATATAGTGTAACAATAAATGGAGAGTTTATAGGATACACTGATGATAAGAATGGATTGCAAAAAACGATTAATGAATATATGGAAAATGGAGATGAAAACAATATAGCATTTATAGATATACAAACATTACCAGAATATTCACTATGTTTTGTAAAACGAGACAAAGTAGAAGATACAAATCAAATAATTGAAAAAATGAAAACACTAGGTACAACATATTATGAATATTATGCAGTAATAGATGATGGAGAAGAAAAATACTACGTTGCGACAAAAGAAGAAGCAGAAGCAGCAATAGATGAATTAAAAGCTAAAAAAAGTAATAATATAGATGATTTATCATATACAAAAGTATATAATATAGAATTAGGAGAGTTTTCTGAAAAAGATACTATAGTTGCAGGATTATACGAGAAAAAACCAGTATATCGTGCAAGAGGATCAAGTACAGGAGGTTATACAATAGCATCAGGTAGTGTAGATCTTTCACAATATGGAGTAAGTTTAGTTCATCCAATTACATCAGGATATACAATTACATCTAGATTTGGGCCAAGAAGTAGTGGAAATCATTCAGGATTAGATATCGCAGCACCAACAGGAACTGTATATCGTGCAGCAGCTGGAGGAACAGTAACATTTGCAGGATGGTCTAACACAGGTTATGGATGGTGTATAAAAATAGACCATGGGAATGGAGTAGAGACATTATATGCACATAGTAGCGCATTATATGTTTCAGTAGGTCAAACAGTTGCACAAGGCGAAGCAATAGGAGCAGTTGGATCAACAGGATGGTCAACAGGACCACATTTACATTTAGAAATAAGAGTAAATGGAGCAGTGTATAATCCACAATATTATTTATATAATTAATAAAATTAAACCGATAAGATTAAATCTTATCGGTTTTTTGCAAGAAGATAAATATCTGCTTTTCTTTTTTATTAATAATTAAATCGTAGGGGCTAATTTTGCTCCTACGATTTTTGTACAGTTATATTTTGAACTGTTCGAAACCAATTTATGCATGTTTAGAATAAATATTCAAGTCTATTTACATAAGTATCAAACTAAATTGGTATTTCTATATAAAAAATTGTTCCTTTTCCTTGTGCAGTATCAAATTTAATATCTCCATTAAAATGAGCCTTGATATTAGAATATGACATAAACAACCCAAGACCTGTACCAGCTTTGCCCTTTGTTGTTATCATCTCTTTAAAAAGCTTATTTTTTACTGAATCTGGTAATCCACCTGCAAAATCTTGTATACTTATAATTAATTTGTTTTTCTCTTCTTTGTATATAGATAAAACAATTTTTTCTCCAGCTTTTCCATTGTAAGCTTGAATTGCATTAGAAATTATGTTATTTATAACTTGTACTAAACTGTTAATGTTACCTTTTATAGAAGCATTCTTTTCTATCTGTATATGTTCTTCTAATTCAACCAAAGCGTTACTCAATTCATGTTTCATCAAAATATTAATATGCCTAATTAAATCTCCAATTGTAAAGTCAGGGAAAGAGGCATTTTCAGAGAATGTAACAGCTTGTCCTTTTACGGTAGTGATTACATCAGACATATAAGAAAGATGTGATTGAATTTTAGTAATCCATTCTCTCATATCATTTGCAATTTCTTGGTGGTCTTCATTAGTTACATCAGGGTCACCAACAGAAGAAGAATATTCGTTAATTAAATCTGAAAGCCCTTCAGTTGCACCCGATATAGACATTATAGGAGTTTTTAGATTGTGAGCAATACCACCAATCATTTGACCAAGTGAAGCAAGACGTTCTCTTTCTACTAGAATTTCTTGATTATTCTCGATAGTTTCCATATCTCTCTTATGTTGAGTTACATCTTTTAGTAGTATAAGAGTTCCTAAAAAGGAATTTTTTTCGATTATTCCATTGATTTCAATATGAAAATATTTCTCAATACCTTTGAAATATTCTTCAATGACTATAGTGTCATTTTTATTTTGTGTTTTCTTTGCAGCTTCGATTATTTTTTGAGAGATATTACTAAAATCTGAGAAAGTTCCTTTTACATCAAATAGGTTTTTATTGATAATAGAGTCGATTTCAACATTAAACATATTTAATAAAGTTTTGTTACAATCTGCTATAACCATATGATTATTTAATATAATATATGCATCAGAAATCCTATTTACGATATTTTTCAAAGTAACAGGTGAAACTTTCATAAATCCAAACTTAAATATTGATAAAGTAAAACATAATATAGTTACTGAAAAATATAAAGGAGTCATGTATATATACATGTCAAAAACACCAAAAACACCAAGTAAATTTACAATTACAGGCACTAGAATACCAACAAATATAAAGATTGCTTGCATGTAGTAAAATTTAATATTTTTAATACTATAATTAATAAGTAAAATAAGAACTATTCCCAATAGGAGATAGGTATATCCAGAAGTCATATAAAAGAATGGTCCATATTCTCCTTGTGATAATATTATTGAATATTTGCTATAAAATAAATGGTGAGATTCATTAGTCCATAGTGCAAATAAGCAAATTAAAGGTATAATAGAAAGCTTTAATACCAAAGATTTCATATTAATATTGTTATTAGGTTTTGTAAAATTTAAAATCATAACGAAAAAAGAAACTGGCAAAAAAACGGTACCTATATATACAAAATATTCAAAATAGATTGGGTCTACTTTTAAATAATTTGTTAATACAATTTGTAAAATAAGACCAGAAGAACAAATGAATAAACATAGAAGAATACACATAAATGGTAACTTCAATCTTAATTGTCTTTCTTGTCTTCTAATAAATATAAACAAAAATATTATTAAGAATGCTGCTATAATCAAACCAACAAGTATAGATGTATTTACGAGCATAATTACCTCCATTATAAATTAATATAACCAATAGACTTTAAGTAGACAATATATTTGCGAAGATATTTTTCATTGATTTTTGGCCACTTGAAAGAAAGCCTTTTTAAGTATTTTGCAGTAAAAGATGTATCAATTTTTGTATCAGTAGTATAATTAAGATGTTTATTCTTATCAAAATCATTTATAATTCCAGAAATTAAATTTTTGGTCTCTGAATTTTTAGACAAATTTTCTACTTTTTTATTAAAAACATCTTCTGTAACAAACTCTAATTTAACATTCATAGAGTTGAAAATTCTAACTAATTTTTCAAATGAAATGTGATTATTATGTGAAATATGAAAAATTGTAAAAGGATTTTCATATAGTGTTAAATTTACAATAGCAGAAGCGCATAAATCAACAGGAGAAAATTCAACTTCTAAATTTCTAAACTTTTCTGGAATACATCCAATTTCCAAGAAAGAATGAAGTTTATTTAAAAAGGCATTTTCAGATACATTTATTTGAAATGCTCCATCTGAAAAGCGGTTTGTAATATTTCCCAGACGAACAATTTTAGCATTTAAGTTTTGACTCAATATATTTTCTAAAATTAATCTTTCTGCAAGAAATTTTGTTTTTATGTATATATTTGATAAATCTTGACCAATATATAATTTCCTTTCAGTGAATATTTTAATAACCTCATCAGCAGATTTTCCTTCTCCCAGCATATTACCAGATACACTTAAAGTAGACATATGCATTAATTTGCAATTAAATTTTAAGCAGAAATCGATAATATTTTGAGTGCCTTTTATATTAATGTTATTAAAAATGTCAGAATTACCATAATGTTTAACAATAGCAGCGCAGTTGATTACACAAGAAATACTTTTTCCAACTTCATCATAATATAAATCATTTAAACCAAGTTTTGATTTAGTTACATCTCCTTCAATAACAAATATTCTTTTAAATATTAATTTATCATATTTGCTTCCAAAATAAAATCTTAAAACATCTGTTAACCTTGTTTGCGGATCAGTTTTATTCTTACCTCTAACTAAACAATAAATATTACATCTAGTATGTTTTAATAAATCATCTAATACATGACTTCCCATGTAACCAGTTGCCCCAGTTAGAAGAATATTTTTAATTTTTGATTTTTGCAGTTTTGGCTTGTTATGGTCCTTATTCTTTGATATAAGGTTATTGATTTTTGAATAATCATAAACTTCTTCAATATTTTCTTCAACAGGAATCTCTGATTGAGAGATATGCTTAGACAACAGTTTTATTGTTGGATAAGTAAAGATGTCTTTATATGAAATATTAATATTTTTGTTAAAGGCTTCAATCTGTAATTTTATTGCAGATAATGAATCTCCACCAATTTCAAAGAAGTTATCATTTATACTAATTTGTGAATATCCTAGAACAGTTTCAAAAATTTGAGCTAACTGCTTTTGACAGTCTGTTTTAGGAGCTTCATAAACACTCTGTTCTACTTTAATTTTAGCAAGAGCTCTTTTATCTATTTTACCATTTGACGTTAATTTAAACTTTGCGACCTGAATGAAGGTGCTAGGTATAAAGTATGAAGGTAATTTCCTTTGCAAAAATGCCCTTAAATCAGAAATATTTATATTTTTTTCTGAAGAAAAGTAAGCAATGATTTTCTGTTTTTCATCAATTAAAACTATACTTTTTTCTATATTAGGATATCTATATATGCAACTTTCAATTTCTCCAAGTTCAATTCTATGTCCATTAATTTTTACTTGATTGTCTTTTCTAGAAATAAAACTAATACTTCCATCATCATTCCATTTAGCTAAATCCCCAGTTTTATATGCTGTACTTTTGCTTAAACTATCAGGTAATTTCATAAAGCTACTTTCTGTAAGTTCTTTATTATTTAAATATCCTTTTCCAACATTATCTCCTGTAATATATAATTCACCAGGAGTAGAAATAGGAACAGGTTTCAAATTTTTATCTAGTATAAACAACTTCAAGTTATTCAAAGGCATTCCAATAGGTATGATACTATATTTATTTAAAATCTCTTCATTCAAAACAATTGCAGTAGAACAAATTGTTGTTTCAGTAGGACCATAAGCATTTACGATTTTAATATTTGGATTAAGAGTATAATACTTTTTCATTGTTTCACTTGAAATTGGTTCAACACCAATAAGTATCTTATTTATTGATACATTAGTATAAGAAGACAAAATACTATAAACCTCTTCTAAAATGTTTGGTGGTATATATAGAAGTGTTATATTATTCTGAACAATATCTTTGCAATACTTAAATATATCAGTAATAGTGTTTTCTTCATACAAGTATAAAGTTGCACCACTAAGTAAAGTTGTGAAAAATTCAAAAATACTAACATCAAAACCTATATTAGTTGAAGCTAAACATTTATCAGAAGAAGTAATTCCTCCAAAATAATTTTGAAAATTGTTAACAAAGTTATTAAGGTTTTGATTAGTAATGCGAACCCCTTTAGGATTACCAGTTGAACCAGAAGTATATATAATATATAAAACATCATTTGCAGAAGGTTCTATAAGTGTATTTTTACTAGAATTATTAGAATAATTAAAAGTATCTAATAAAATAGTAGAAACACTATCTGTATTAACTAAATTATTTGTAGAAGATGTTATTACAATTTTTGCCTTACTATTTTCTATGATATAGCTCAATCTTTCAGAAGGACAATCGCTAGAAATTGGCAAATAAATAGCACCAGTTTTTATTATTGCAATCATAGATATTATTAAATCAATAGAACGATCTAATAAAACCGGTATAACATCACCTTTTTTTATTTCTTGTTTAATTAAATAGTGAGAAAGCATATTAGCTTTTTCATTCAATTCTTTATAAGATAAAGAATTACCTTTATAGACAATAGCAATATCATTAGGCGCAATGTCAACTTGATTTTCAAAAAGTTGTTTAATACTTTTTGAAGAATCATATTTTAGAGTATAGTTATTGAAATCAACAATGATTTTTTGCTTTTCTTCAGGTGTTACTATATCAATATTACTTAATAAAACCTCTGTATTATCAAGAACTTGGTGGATAATACATATAATACGTTTATGAATATTTGAAATATCAGATTCTGCATATTTAATTGTTTGATAATCATAGGCGATATTAAAATCACCAGAATCATTCATATCAAAAATATGAATATCAAGACTATCAGAAGTATAGTTACTATGTACCCATTGTATATCAAATGGAACGTCCGAATCTTTAGAGGAACTACGAACATTTTGATAAGATATGAATACATCATATAAATTTGGAACGGTACCATTACTAACTCTTAAATCCTCTAAAAGCGATAAATAAGAGTATTTTTGATGTTTAAACATGTTGAATAAACTACTAGATATATATGAAGCTAAATCAACAAAAGTCATAGAATTATTTAACGAAATTTTTAGAGGAATAGTATTAATAAACATTCCAGACGTACGCTTTTCTTTAGCATTACTACGATTTAATATAGGAGTTCCAATTACAAATTCGTCTAATGAAGATACTTTGCCTAAATAGATAGAAAAAACTGCCATGAAAAAATTGAAAATGGAAATTTTTTTATCTTTGCAAAACAAATTTATTTTTTGTATCAAATCATTTGAAATAGTAAATTGCTTTCTTATGGAAGCTCCAATTGAATTGCTGTGAGTAGAATTATTGTTGCAAGGGATACTTGCAATTTCTGGAAGTGTTTCAAATAATGAATTCCAAAAAGTTTTATCTTTAACAAACCTATCACTTTGCATGTATTCTTGCTCAGATTTAATATATTCAACATATGATGGATATGATATATTAAAAGTATCTTCATTTTTTATTAGGAAGGAATAAATCCTTACAATTTCAGAGGCATCAAAAACACCACTCCAGGCATCTGAAATTAAATGATGCATTCTAATTATAAATCCTCCATGATTATCTGGAAATTTAACTAATCTAAAGTCAAATAAAGTCGAATTTAAAACATCAAAAGGAATATCCGCAATTTCCCTTGATTTAACTTTCAACTCTTCATCAGAAGCTACATTTATAACATTTAATTTAAAAGCATCATATTTTTCTATATATTGACACGTTTTCCCATTGTTGACAGAAATTTTAATTCTAAAATTATCATTTTTTTCTACTAAAATATTTATAGCTTTTTCAAGTAATTTAAAATTTACTTCTTCTGAAATAATAACAGTTGCAGTAATGTTAGCCATAGGAGTTCCTTTAAATACTTCTTCAGTATACCAAATTGATTTTTGTGGATTTGTTAACTCATAAAAATCTTTTTCCATAAGAGCACCTCGTATAATAATATTATGGAAAGTATATCATTAAAGAAAATATAAAGCAATAATTTAATGACTAAAAAACTCAATATTTGGAAATAATTAAAAGTAGGAGGAAATATGTATAGATATGAAAAAAAGGAAAGTAAGATAAAAAAGTTGTTTCTTATGTTTTTATATACAGCTGTAATAATTGGAATTACTATATATTTATATAATTTTTACTTAAATATAAATGTTGAGAAAGTAGACACAAATAATAATTCAGGGGCAGTAAGATTATCAGCAGAAAAAAAGGAAGAAGAAAAAGATACAACATCAATAAAAGAGGTAACTAGAAGTGTTGTAGGGATATCTAAAATAAAAGATGTTGGAGATTCTATATTAATGTCATCAAAAATAGAAGAACTTGGCTTGGGGACAGGAATGTTAGTATCAAATAATGGATATATAGTAACTAACTGGCATGTAGCAGGAAATAAATATAGTTCATGTTATGTTACATTAGAAAATGGTAAAACCTATAAAGGAAATACTGTTTGGGCAGATTCTGATTTAGATGTAGCAATTGTGAAAATAGAAGAAAATGGACTAACATATTTAACTTTAGGGGATTCTGAATCAATAGACTTAGGAGAAAGTGTATATGCAATTGGAAATCCAATTGGAGTAGAATTTCAAAGAACCGTTACATCAGGAATTATTAGTGGGATAAATAGAACTATAAAAATAGAAGAAGATAATAAATTGAGCTATATGGAAGGACTAATTCAAACAGATGCAAGCATTAATCCAGGAAATAGTGGGGGACCATTAATAAATAAAAAAGGAGAAGTAATAGGAATTAATACTATAAAAATAGCAGAAGTAGAAGGAATAGGATTTTCAATACCAATAAACATTATAAAACCAGTAATAAGTAGTTTTATCAATACTGGTAAATTTGAAGAAGCATATTTAGGAATATTTGCATATGATAAAGAAGTTATACCATACTTAAATTCTAGCATAGAATTTGAAAATGGTATATATGTTGTTCAAATAATGCAGGATGGACCACTTGCCAAATCTGATGTAAAGATAGGAGACATAATCATCTCAATTGATGGAAAAAACATTAATAGAATGAGTGAGTTGAGAAATTATATTTACCAAAAAAATCCAGGAGATGTTGTAGAATTATTACTAAACAGAAGTGGTAGAGAATATAAGTTAAATGTGAAACTTGGTAAAAAGTAGACAAAATGGCAGAAAAGTGTTATAATAAATATAACTTGGTACAGCAAAAGTCATTTAGACCAAGTAAAATAATTTTGGAGGTCTTAGATATGACACTCGCTTCTAAACTGACTCAGATTAAGGGAGAGACGGACCGGGCCAAGAAGGACACTCTCATCAACGAGTTCCTCGACCTAATCGACGGGCATCCGGAGCAGAACCTCCTCCTGAATGGGCTGGAGCAGGCCGAGCAGGGCCGCGACTTCATCGACTATGGGAGGGCGATTATCATGCCGGAGACGCTGAAGGACGAGGGGTTTGTCCTGGTGGCCGCCGGGGCTGGCTTCCACATCCGCTTCGACAAGAAGGAGGGTGAGAACTGAATCTTTGCAATAGGAGCAAGGGGGGACGCATCTGCAAGGGTGCGTCCTTTCCCCGTATATGAAACATGGTAAAAACTAGACAAAATGGCAGAAAAATGATATAATAAAAATATCTTGGTATAGCAAAAGTCATTTAGACCAAGGAAAAAACTTTTAGGAGGTCTTAGCTATGACACTCGCTTCTCAACTGTTGGCAATCAAGAAAGCAGAAGGCGACAATCAACGCCGGCTCAGTGCTGAGTTCAGCGCCAAGGTCAAGGGGCATCCTGAGGAAAAAGTTCTGAGGGATTTCCTGACGCAGGCTGAACTGGGGCGCAATTTCCTGGACTTCGGGAGGAACCCGTATATCCCCAACGATCTGGCGGACGAGGGGTTCCACATCGAGATGGCCGGAGCCGGCTTCCACTGTCACTTCGACTGACTGCGCACGCGGTACTTAAAAAGTACATATCAGGAGCGGGACAATTAGCCCTCAGGGTAAAACCTGGGGGCTGATTGCGTTTCATTAACAACAAAGTATTGACATTTTTGCATAAAAATACTATAATAAAAAAGTTAGGCAACTAACTTTTTGGTGTAATTAAACATGAAAAGAAAGGAAGTAAATATGGAAGAAACAAATTTAGGAACAGAGAAAATAGGCAAATTATTAAGAAAATTTGCAATACCATGTGTAATATCATTAATAGTAAATGCATTATACAATATTGTTGATCAAATTTTTATAGGATGGGGAGTAAATTATTTAGGGAATGGTGCAACAAATGTAGTCTTTCCGATAACAGTGATATGTCTAGCGTTTGCATTAATGTTTGGAGATGGGACATCAGCATTTTTAAGTTTAAAATTGGGAGAAAACAAGAAAAAAGAAGCTGAAAAAGGTGTAGCAAATGGAATTATAATATCTATTATAGTATCAATTTTATTATGTACTACAACATTAATATTTTTGCCACAATTGATTAATTTGTTTGGATGCACAGACAATTTAAGAGAATATGCTTTAAACTATGGATATATAATTGCAATGGGAATTCCATTTGTTATGATAGGTACGACATTAAACTCAATAATAAGAGCAGATGGTTCGCCTAAATATTCAATGACATCCATGGTAGTTGGAGCTATTTTAAATATAGTATTAGATGCAATTGCAATATTTGTGCTTAAATGGGGAGTTGCAGGAGCAGCAATTGCAACAATAATTGGGCAATTTATAACATTTTTAATGAACATTTTATATATTAAGAAATTCAAAACAATAAACTTAACAAAGAAAAGCTTTAAATTTGAAATGAAGATGGCAAGAACAGTTTCAATGTTAGGAATTTCATCATTCATAACACAAATGGCTATAGTTGTTGTAATAACAGTACAAAATTCATTATTCAAATATTATGGAGGAATGAGTGAATTTGGCACAGATATTCCTATTACAGTTATTGGAATTGTGATGAAAATTAGTCAAATATTATATAGTATAACAATAGGAATAGCTGCAGGAAGTCAACCAATAGTAGGATTTAATTATGGAGCTAGAAAATATGATAGGGTAAAACAAACATTAAAAATAGTATTAACATTAAGCTTTACGATTTCATTAATAGCATTTATACTATTCCAAACAATTCCAGAAAAACTAATAGGAATATTTGGTTCAGGAGATGCCACATATAACGAATTTGCATGTCTAACATTTAGAGTGTTTTTAATGCTTACACTTGTTAATGGAATACAAATTTCATCGGGAATATTTTTTCAAGCAATAGGAAAACCTAGTAAATCAGCATTCTTAACATTATCAAGACAAATATTATTTTTTGTACCATCAGCAATAATTTTATCAAAATTTTTTGATGTAAAGGGCGTATTATATGCAGGACCAGTTGCAGATGGATTGGCATTCTTAATTTCAGCAATTTTATTAACATTTGAAATGAAAAAACTTGGAAAAGCAGATAACCAGAATTATGTAGTAAATGAAGAGAACAAAATGGAAAATAAAAATACAGATAATATAGTAATAACAATAGCTAGAGAATATGGGTCAGGTGGAAGATATGTAGGTCAAATATTAGCAGATAAATTAGGAGTAAGATTATATGATAAAGATTTGATTGAAATTGTATCTAATAAAAGTGGATTAGCAGCGGCATACATAGAAAAAAATGAACAAAATATTCATGGAAATTTATTATCAAGCTTCAACACTCAATATTATAATAACTTATCAAATGATGATAATTTATTTATTGCAGAAAGTAAGGCAATAAAAGAAATTGCAACAAAAGGAGCATGTGTTATAGTTGGAAGATGTTCAAACTTTATATTAAGAGACAATAAAAATGTAGTAAATGTATTTTTATATAGTGATGATGAAAGTAAAGTAAAAAGAGCAGTAAAATATTATGGACTAAAAGAAGGAAATGCATTGTCTGAAATTAATAAAATTAACAAATCTAGAGAAAAACATTATAATTATTATACTAGAGAAAACTGGAGGGACTTGAAAAATTATGATATAGCTATTAATGTAGATAGCTATGGAGTTGAAAAAACAGCAGAAATATTAGCAAAATTTATAGATACAAATAATATTGTGACTTCTAAATAAAGGAGAGGATATGGAAAAAAGAATTGGAAGAGAAATAAAATTCATTCATATTTTAACCTCAAGATATGTAACAAAACATATAAAATGTAAAGAGAAAAAACATTATAGTCTAATTCAAATAGATATAATGGAATATTTGGCTGAAGCAAAGAACAATAATATATATCAAAAGGATATAGAAAAAGAATTTGAGTTAAGAAAGTCTACAGTATCAGGAGTATTAGATACAATGCAAAGGAATGGGATAATTGGTAGATTTGAAGATGAGGAAGATTTCAGAAGCAAACAAATAAAACTAACAGAAAAAGGGAGAAAGATATATCAGGGCTTGATAAAAGAAATTTTGAAGATGGAAAGTTTGATTGCTAAAGATATATCAAAACAAGACATAGAGATATTTTTTAAAGTGGCAAATCAAATTAAAGAAAATTTAAAAAATGTATAAAAAGTATACTTAAAACATAAAAGCAAGGATAAATATGAAATTTATTCTTGTTTTTTTATAAAAAAATATTGACATTGTTCTGAAAATGGTATATTATATAAATATAAAACATATTGTTCTGAATACAGAACAATAAAAAAGGAGCGAAAATGTCATATTTAACAGCAAAACAATTTGCGCAAAGATGGGGAATATCAGAAAGAAGAATAATTAAACTTTGCAAAGAGGAAAGAATAAGTGGAGCAAGAAAAACCGGAATGGTTTGGGAAATTCCAGAAGAAACAATGAAACCATCTGATAAGAGAAGCAATATCTATAAATACATAAATACAGAAAAAAGAATAATGATTGTAAATGTAAAAGAGGAAGTTAAAGAACATTTAATACAACTATTAAAAGAAGGGGGATATATAGCAGAATGTGAAAGCTTAGATTCGGCGAAAAACAATTTACAACAGTACTATGAAGGGCTTATATATTTTCCAATAAATAATATGAATAACAAAGAAGAAAACTTCATTAAAGAATTTTCTAATAAATTAAATTCTGAATCTAGTATAGTATTAGTTGATTATAAGAAAGAAAATAGAAATAAAATAGAATCAAAATTATCAAATAAATTACAAAATGAGATTGGAATCAGAATCAACACATTAATTTTAGATATAGATGAGAAAAGCAATATCATAATTAATTATGATGAAATGGCAGAAGATATAATAAATTTGTTAATAAAGTTTAAAAATACTACTGGAACAGCAATAACAACAGATGTGGGGAAAATAGAATTTAATAAAAATGATAGAACCAAAGATTTAGAAATAGGAAAATTTTATAAAGCTATAAATAACTGCTTTAAAAAAATGAATAAAGAATCACATTTATGGTGTGCATCTACAATGTTAGAAGATGAATGGACTGAATCGGCTCAAGAAATGAAATTTAGACAAATAAATTTAGAGGCAGCAAATAGAGGTGTAAATGTAGAGAGAATATTTATATTTAGTAGAGATAAGATAAAAGAGTTTAAACAAAATAAAACACTAAAGATATATATGCAAAGCAATATAAAAACGTTATTTGTAGATTATGATGAAATAAAAGAAAAAGAACCTAATTTATTAAAAATAGTAAAAGAGGGATGGGATGGAATTGATAAATCTACATTGATTGTAGATTTGCCAGAAGGAACTAAAGAAAGAGGATATATATCAAAAAACGCTAAAGAAGTTATGGAAGCATATAACTGTTTTCAAAAATTAAAAAAATATTCTAGAAGTTTGAAGGAGGTTTTAAAATGAATTTAATTTATAAAAAAGTTGAAACAAAGGACAAAGAACAATTATTTAAACTGATAGATAAAGTATTAGGAGGGTTAAAAAATAAAGAGTATTTTATTCCATATGAACAATGGGAATTAGATAGTATGTATGATGAAAATAATTATGCACCATTATATGGAGCATATGATGGTGATAAACTTGTAGGAATGGCACAATTATATGTTTCGCAAGAGATGCTTGAGGACTTTAAAAAAGAATTTGACCTTGAGAAATATACAGTTTGTGAATTAGGTGGAAATCTAGTTTTACCAGAATATAGGGGAAATGGAATAACAACAAAATTACAGACAATTGAGCTAGAACTAGCTAAAAATTTGGGATTTGATTATATAATTTCAATGGCACATCCAGATAATATAGGAAGTTGCAAAACACTAGAAAGAGTAGGACTAGAATTTATAAAAGAAACTAGATTATCTAATGGATTTTTAAGAAAATTATATATGTTAAAATTAAGATAAGAAGGAGATAAAACAATGGAATGCACATTTGTATATATATTATCGCAAATATTTACGATTATTACATATGGATTATTAGCAGCAACATATTATGCAAAAGATAGAAAGAAGATTTTAATTATAAGTTTCTTATCTATAATTTCAAATGGAATTGCGTATGTATTATTAAATGCCTGGTCAGGATTTGCAATGTGTGTAGTTGCATTAATAAGAAATATCATATTTTTAGTAGATGAAAATAAAAATGGAAAACGAGATAAAATTAATAAAACAGATGTTGTGGTATTAATAATACTTTATGTAATATCAATTATATCAGCAATATTTACATATGAAGGAGTTTTAAGTTTACTATCTGTAATTGCAACTATGTTATATACTTTATCAGTGTGGCAAAAAAATCCTAAGGTATACAAATTATTAGGAATTCCAATAGGAATATTATGGATAGCATACAATATCTATGTAATGTCTATATTTGGAATAATTTTAGAAACGATCTTATTAATATGTTCTAGTACAGGATATTTATTAGAAATTAAAAAAGGTAAATAATCAAAATAGCTATGTTTTTACACATAGCTATTTTTTAATTGATTAAAAAGAACCTTTATGATAATATAATGAAAAATTAATAGTAAGAGGTATTGTTTATGAGCAAAAGAAAAAATAAAAAGAAACAGAGTATTTATCAATTGTTAATAAGTTCGATAGTAATAATATGTCTTGCAGTATCAGGATACTATGGCACGCAAAACATAGAAGAAGATAAGAATACAGAAAATAATATAGTAAAAACAAAAATACAAACAACAAGTACACCATTTGATTTATCTACAATTCCAGAATACCAGGGAATTCCATATGTAGAGATAAATAACAACATACCAGAATTTAAGGAAGAAGACTATAAAATCGAGAGTTTTGAAAACTATAGTGAGTGGGATGAATTTGGAAGAAGCGGGATGGCATTTGCAAATATATGTAAGGAAATAATGCCACAAGAAGGTGAAGAACGTGGAGAAATAGGAATGATTAAAAACCTTTCTGGTTGGGTTCAAAAGAGATATGATAATTTAATTAAAGATAAATATTTATATAATCGTTGTCATTTAATTGGTTGGCAACTTGCAGGAGAGAATGCAAACAAGAAGAACTTAATTACAGGAACAAGATATTTAAATACAGAAGGCATGTTGCCATTTGAAAATTTAGTTGCAGAATACATAAGAAACAATCAAAATAACCACGTACTTTATAGAGTTACACCTGTATTTGATGGAAAAAACAAATTGGCAAGTGGAGTTCAAATTGAAGCATGGTCTGTAGAAGACAAGGGTCAAGGAATATGCTTTAATGTTTACTGCTATAATGTACAACCAGGAATAGTCATTGATTATGCGACAGGAGAAAGTCACGAAAAATAAAAAATATTTATAAAAATATTGTAAATTAAAATATGATAAGATATAATTCTTATAGTTTAATTCTTACTACTATTTATCCATAGTAGATTTCCAACATTAAATAAAGGAGTGAATATCATATTAAATTTAGATTCATTAAATATTTTTATGGGTAGACGAAAACAGACAGGACTGGGAAAAAGTTTTTCAAAAGAGCTATTAGATTATTTAGAAAATACAAAAGAAAGAAAGCAAAAAAATCAAAACGAGGAACGTCCAATAATAGATCAGATAATATCTAATAATAATTTAACAACTGGTAATAAAAATTCCATAATATGGAATGAAAATAATATTATATTGGAATATGCAAATGAAAACTTTAATAATAAAGCAATGTATTTTGTAAAAGATAATAAAAAAATATATTGGTTAAAGAATAAAAAACATTATAATAATGACATTTATTCTGTATTAAAAGTGGAAAACAATAAAATTGTAGAAGTAGAAATGAGAAAAGAAGATGTGCCAAGAGAAATAAGAATAAATGATGTTTTTCAGATAGAAGACGATAAATATATATTTGATAGTATGTCAACAAAAGAACTAAAAAAAGAAATAACAAAAATGGCAGAAAAAATAATAGATAAACAAAATAAAAATCTTGAAAAGTACAGAAAAGAGGGACATTTATATGTTATAACAGAAGAAATAGGAAACAACCGATTTTTGAAAGATTTAAGCAATTCATTTAAAACAGAATTCGAAGAGATTGATATTCCTCGAGACTTACTAGATAAAGCAACAGAAGGAATGGTACTTAAATATAATAATGGGAAATATGAATATTATTCAGATGATGGTTATAGGTTATAATAGATACCAAAATGCTAGATTAACATATTAAATTATACCATAAGTAGGAACAGTGTGGTGTAAAAATTGCTAATTCTTTGTATCTATGATATTATAAAAAAATAATAAATCTAGGGAGGTATGTTTATGAAATTTTTTATTGATACTGCAAATGTTGAAGAAATAAAAAAGGCAAATGATATGGGAATTATTTGCGGAGTTACTACAAATCCATCTTTAATTGCAAAAGAAGGTCGTGACTTCAAAGAAGTAATAAAAGAAATTACATCTATTGTAGATGGTGCAATAAGTGGAGAAGTTAAAGCAACAACAGTAAGTGCTGAAGATATGATAAAGGAAGCAAGAGAAATTGCATCAATACATCCTAATATGGTTGTAAAAATTCCTATGACTAATGAAGGACTTAAAGCAGTTAAAGTATTATCAAAAGAAGGAATAAAAACGAATGTAACTCTTATTTTTAATCCAACACAAGCGTTATTTGCAGCAAAGGCAGGAGCTACATATGTATCACCATTTTTAGGAAGACTAGATGATATAGCAACTCCAGGAATTGATTTAATAAGGACAATTTCAGATATATTTAAAATTCATGATATAAAAACGGAAATAATATGTGCAAGTGTGCGTAATCCAATACATATAATAGACTGTGCATTAGCAGGTGCAGATATTGCAACAGTACCTTACAAAGTAATAGAACAATGTATAAAACACCCTTTAACTGATGCCGGAATTGAAAAGTTTAAAAAAGATTATATTGCAGTTTTTGGGGAATAAAAAATATTTTGAATATATTGTAAAAAGATAAGAAACAGAGGGTATCCTATTTGGGGGTATCCTCTGTTGATTTATTATGTTAATATACTAGATAATACTAAAATTCCTAGATTATCGGCATAAATTTCATCAAACTGAGAAACTGGAAGCGGATTTTCTCCAAGCCCCGCTTCTATTGTATAGCCAGGTTTTCTATATTCTTGCAAAAACCAGTCTTTGTAACCAGCAAAACTAGAATTATATGGAACATTTGCTAATCTATAACCACTAGAATTAGCTAATTTACGACCAATAGAAAGTGCTTCAGGTGGAGCATAATTTTGAAATTGCCAATAAATTTCTTTACCTTGAGTATGATAAGCTAAAATTAATTTGAAATTATGTCTTAAAGTAAAGTTGTATAATGCCAAAGATTCAGGTTCTGTAAGTGGACCGGAAACCGACGAAATCACGTGGAGCAGGAGTTGTAAAACCTTGAGCAAATTTAATTCTACGAGCTTCCTCCCAACCAGCAGGAAACTGTAAGTTTAAATCCACACCTCTAATATTAGCTTTCCATCCATCAGGGAAAGGAATAGTTGAAAAACTATCTGCGATTTTTTGAGCACTTTGATAAATTTTACTATTTATAGAATAGTAGTTGTTCACAAGATTAACGCCATCAGGATTACACATTGGAACAATATATATAGACGTTTTCATATAAATTTCTCTTGCATTATAACCATAAATCTTTTCATTATTTCGATATGCAATACAAAAATCTTCAATAAATTTTAACAAAATATTAGTTGTGATAGACTCATTTGCGTGAATAGAAGCACTATAAAAAACATGATTTTTTCCACGTCCTATTCTAATAACAGGAATTGGATTTCCGAAGAACACTTCTTCCAATTGTTTCTGATTGCAAAAAAGGATAAGTATAGAGTAAACTTCTAACATTACTATATAAAAGGCTAGTAGTGTAAAGCCTATCTGTATAAACTATAGACAAAATAATCACCTATAATAGAATATTAATAACCAACAAAAAAAGTTACAAAATGAAATTAGTATAAAATATAAGTGAAGTTTATATAAATATTTCTAAAAAATATATGAGATAAAAACTACAGATAATGTTGATTTATAAATAAAATTTACAAAAAAACTTGCATTATATTTTATTATAACTTATAATAAGAAAGAGAAAAATGAAAAAAGAAACAAGAACATTTATTATTATTCAAATATTAGTAATACTTATATTTTTGATATCATATTTTAGTATAAAATTAAATTGGATTAGATTTTTACCAGAATGTGCATTAAGAAATAAATATAACGTCATTTGTCCAAGCTGTGGTGTAACAAGAATGGGAGTAAGCTTATATAATTTTAAGATAAAAGAAGCTTTTTTATATAATCCAGTATTTTTATTTATACTAGTATATACAACAATATTATATATTACATATACTATAAATTTTATTTTCAAAAAGGAAATTAAACTTTTTAAATGGTGGCATATTATAATATGGGGAATGATAATAATAATATTTACAATTATTAGGAATGTTGTATAAGAAAGGAGAATATATTATGTCAGAAGAACAACAAACAGCTGGTAGAGGACTTGGAGTAGCATCACTAGTAACAGGAATTCTTTCACTAATAACAATACAATTTATAATAATATCAACAGTGTTAGCAATTATGTCAATAATTTTTGGAATTATTTCTCTAAAACAAGGGAAAAATGGAATTGCTAAAGCAGGAGTTGCAATAGGATTAGTTACTATAGGGATAACAATAGCATTATATTTATTCATAGAAGTATTAGATGTATCATTATTTACAATACCAGAATGGTATAGATAAAACTCGTTTTTAAGTGTATTAAGTTAATGACTTTCAAGTGGAGGTAGGACGACAAAGGCTTAATATCTATATAAATAAACAAAAAGAGGGGTGTAAAAAATGGAGGAAAAAAAAGGATTAAGTATAGCATCAATGGTTTTAGGAATTGTTTCAATAGTGCTTTTCTGTATATGGTATATTTCATTACCATGTGCAATATTAGCAATAATATTTGCAGTAATAGGAATGAAAAATGGTGGAAAAGGAATGGCTATAGCAGGATTAGTATTAGGAATAATAGCTGTAGCACTAGATGGATTAGCAATTTTAGGAATAGCATCATTCATGAGCTCAATAAATTCTTTATATTAATAAGTTAATATAAATGAAAAGACGAAATTATACTATAAATGAACTATAATAATTAGATTTTATCTGATTTTTTTGTGATTTAATAGTTTCGTCTTTTTATTTTTATAGCCTGAATATTGAAAAATCAATAAAAATGGTATATAATTAACCAGTATAAATTTTTAGAATAGGAGAATTTTATGTTTCAAAAATTAGAAGCTGTAGAGAAGAGATATGATGAATTAACAGAAAAGATTAGTGATCCAGAAATTATAGCTAAACAATCAGAATGGCAAAAATATATGAAAGAACATGCTGGAATGGAAGAAGTTGTTCTAAAATATAGAGAATATAAAAAAGCAAAAAATGACTTTGAAGAAGCAAAAGCAATGAGTAGCGATAAGGAATTAAAAGAACTAGCAGAAATGGAAATGGAAGAATTAAGAGAAAAGATTCCACAATTAGAAGAAGAATTAAAAATACTTTTAATTCCTAAAGATCCTGATGATGATAAAAATATAATTTGTGAAATAAGAGGTGGTGCAGGAGGAGAAGAAGCGGCACTATTTGCAGGAACATTATTTAGAATGTACACAATGTATGCAGAAGCAAAACATTGGAAAATAGATGTATTAAATGAAAACGAGACAGGAATTGGTGGATATAAAGAAGTAACATTTATGCTAACAGGAAAAGGTGTTTATAGTAGATTAAAATTTGAAAGTGGAGTACATAGAGTACAAAGAGTTCCAGATACAGAGAGCAGTGGAAGAATACATACATCAACAGCAACAGTTGCAGTACTTCCAGTGGTAGAAGATGTTGAAGTAGAAATAAATCCCGCAGATGTAAGAATGGAAGTGTTTAGAGCATCAGGCGCAGGGGGACAAAAGGTAAATAAAACATCATCAGCCGTAAGACTAATACATGAGCCAACTGGACTAGTTGCAGAATGTCAAACAGAAAGATCACAAACACAAAATAAAGAATATGCAATGAGATTGTTAAAATCAAGATTATATGAGATAGAAAAACAAAAGCAAGATGAAGAATTACACAATGAAAGAAAAAGTCAAGTAGGAACAGGAGATAGAAGCGAAAAAATAAGAACATATAATTATCCTCAAGGAAGAATAACAGACCACAGAATAGGATTTAGTATTTTCCAAATGGAAAATTTCTTAAATGGAGACTTAGATGAAATGATAGACAATCTAATTGCAGCAGACAGGGCAGAAAAACTAAAAGGTGAAAATGAGTAAAAAAATATGCTAGTTATATTATTTAACTAGCATTATTTTTTTAAAATCCACTCCATCTACATGGAGCTAGTTCAATAAAGCATTTATTTAACAACAATATTAAAGATTTTATTTTTTACATAAATTTCTTTTACAATATTTTTATCTGATAAAAGTTCTGCAAGTTCAGAATGAACTTTATCTTTTACAGTTTGCTCATCACTATCTAAAGATATCATTACAGTTCCTTTTAATTTACCATTCATTTGAACAGGAAGCTCTATTGTATCATCAATTGTTTTAGACTCGTCGTATTCTGGCCAAGTTTCATAAGCAAGTAATTTTCCTGTACCATATTTGCTCCATAATTCTTCAGTTATATGGGGAGCAAATGGATTTAATAATTGTAACATGATTCTATAATCAAGTTTGGTAATAGAAGATTCTTTATCCATTTCATTAAGTAAAATCATTAATGCAGAAACTGCTGTATTGTAATCTAAAGTTTCGATATCATGTGTAACTTTTTTTATTGTTTTATGAAGCGCACTTTCTAGAGATTTTGTATAATCTTCTTTATCAGTTACTTTATCTTGAAGAGCCCATACTCTATTTAAGAATTTTCTACAGCCTTTAAGTCCATTTTCATTCCATGCAGCATCTTTTGCATAGTCTCCAATAAACATTTCATAAAGTCTAAGTGCATCTGCACCATATTCTGCAACCATGTCATTAGGATTTACTACATTACCTTTACTCTTACTCATTTTTTCACCATTAGAACCTAAAATCATACCATGGCTAATTCTTTTCAAGAAAGGCTCAGAATTTGGTACTAATCCTTGTTCATGTAAGAATATATTCCAAAAACGTGCATAAAGTAAATGTCTTGTTGCATGTTCCATCCCACCATCATATAAATCTACTTTACCCCAATAATCTAAAGATTCTTTTGAAGCAATCTCATTAGGATTATGAGCATCCATATATCTTAACCAATACCATGAAGAACCTGCCCAGTTTGGCATTGTATCTGTTTCTCTTTTTGCATCATGACCACAACAAGGACATTTTACATTGACCCAATCTTCAATATTAGCTAAAGGACTTTCGCCGTCATCAGTAGGTTCATAAGATTGAACATCTGGAAGTAGAACTGGTAAATCCTTATCAGGAACTGGAACCCATCCACATTCTGGACAATTAATCATAGGTATTGGTTCACCCCAGAATCTTTGACGAGAGAATATCCAATCTTGTAATCTATAATTTACAGTTTTATTACCAATGTTCTTTTCTTCTAAGAATTTTAACATCTTGCTAATAGCATCTTCTTTAGTAGCAATTCCATTTAAGAAATCACTATTTATCATTACTCCGTCACCAACGTAAGGAGCATCAGTTAAGTTTTCATCAGAAACATTTGGATCTTTTATAACTGGAATAATGTCAATTCCGAATTTCTTTGCAAATGCAAAATCTCTATCATCATGTGCAGGAACTGCCATAATTGCACCTGTTCCATAAGATGCAAGAACATAGTCAGAAATCCAAATTTCAACTTCTTTACCATTAACAGGGTTAATAGCAGTTAAACCATCTATTTTTACACCTGTTTTATCTTTAGTCATATCAGTACGTTCAATTTCACTTTTATGTTTAGCTTCTTCTTGATATACTTTAACTTCATTTAAATTTTTTATTCTATCTTTGTATTTTTCTAAGAATTTATGTTCTGGGCTCATAACCATAAAAGTTACGCCAAATAAAGTATCGCATCTTGTTGTAAATACTTCCAAAACATCATCAGTATCTTTAAGTGCAAAGTTGACTGATGCACCAATACTTTTACCAATCCAATTTATTTGAGCAGTTTTTACTTTATCCAAGAATTCAGTATCGTCAAGACCATCAAGCAATTTATCTGCATAATTACTCATTCTTAAAACCCATTGATTTTTAAGCTTTTTAGTTGTTTGAGAACCACATCTTTCACAAACTCCACCTTGAGCATCTTCATTAGATAAACCTGTTTTACAAGTTGGACACCAATTTATTTCTTTTTCCGCCTTGTATGCTAAACCTTCTTTATAGAATTGTAAGAATTGCCATTGTGTTAGTTTGTAATATTCAGGATCTGTTGTAGAAAATTCTCTATCCCAGTCAACAGCAAGTCCTAAATCTTGCATTTGACCTTTAAAAACTTTGATATTTTCTTGAACTGCATCTTTTGGATGAATATGATTTTTTATTGCATATTGTTCAGCTGGAGCACCAAATGCGTCCCAACCCATTGGGAATAACACATTATATCCTCTAGATTTTTTAAATCTAGCTTGAACATCAGAGGCAGTATATACTCTAACATGTCCTACGTGAAGTCCAACACCAGATGGATAAGGGAATTCTACTAACATATAAAATTTCTCTTTGCTTTTATCGAGGTTAACTTTAAAACTATTTTCACTTTCCCATTTTTTTTGCCATTTTTTTTCAATTTCATTATGATTATACTCCATAAATTAAAACAACCTCCTTAAAAAGTTTAATAAATTGCCTACTATTATATAACAAAAATACTAAAAAATAAAGCAAAAAGTGAAAAAAGTTTGACATTACCCGAAAAAAAGGTTATAATAATAAAAGAAATAAATAGTGCGTTTGTACAATGAAAGCGGTTATAGGTTACTAGTAGAGAGTAAGGGTCGGCGGCTGAAAGCCCTTTTAGCAAACATAACATGTCGAAACACATTGGAGCATATTAGCAATAAAGTGGGAAATTATTTTTTAAAAAATAATTTTCAAGTTAGGGTGGTACCACGGATCATATTCGTCCCTGCATATGCAGAGATGTTTTTTTTGGCTTTGAAAATAATAGTCAAAAAGGCTAATATCTGCAAAAAATATAAAAGGAAGGAATGATGTAAGATGGAAACATTTAGAACACACAAATGTGATGAATTAAGGCTAGAAGATGTAGGCAAAAAAGTAAAAATCTCTGGATTTTTAGAAACAATTAGAGACTTAGGAGGATTAGTATTTTTAGACATCAGAGACATGTATGGAGTAACGCAAGCAGTAACATCAGGTAAAACAGAAGAGGTAGATTTCGCCTCACATATACCAGTAGAATCAGTATTAACAATTGAAGGAACGGTTAGAAAAAGAGATGAAGAAACAATAAATCCAAAGTTAAAAACAGGATTAGTAGAAGTTTTTATAGAAAAAATTGAAATTTTAGGAAAAAGAACAAGTGAGTTGCCTTTTTCCGTAGGAGAAGCAGATACTATAAGAGAAGATTTAAGACTAAAATATAGATTTTTAGATTTAAGAGGTAAAAAGTTAAAAGAAAACTTAATTTTAAGAGCAAAAGTTATTCAATTCTTAAGAGAAAAGATGATAGAGAGAGATTTTTTAGAAGTACAAACACCAATATTAACAAGTTCGTCTCCAGAAGGAGCAAGAGATTATTTAGTACCAAGTAGGGTACATCCAGGCAAATTTTATGCACTTCCACAAGCACCTCAGCAGTTTAAGCAGCTGCTTATGGTATCTGGAATAGATAGATATTTTCAAATAGCACCATGTTTTAGAGATGAAGATGCAAGAGCAGATAGATCACCAGGAGAATTTTATCAATTAGATTTAGAAATGAGCTTTGCAACACAAGAAGATGTATTTTCAGTTGTTGAATCAGTAATGTATGAAACTTTTACAAAGTTTTCAGATAAAAAAGTAAGTAGTTATCCATTTAAAAGAATTCAATATAAAGAGGCAATGCTAAAATATGGAACAGATAAACCAGATTTAAGAAATCCACTAGAAATAATAGATGTTAGCGACTTATTTGAGAAGCTAGAATTAAATGCTTTTAAAGGAAAAATTGTAAGAATAATAGCCGTTCATAATGTAAAAGATGAGCCAAGAAGCTTTTTCGAAGGAATGACAGATTATGCAATAAAAGACTTAAAAGCAAAAGGATTAGCATGGCTTAGAATAATGGAAGACAGAAGCTTCCAAGGACCTATTGCAAAGTTTATAGATGAAGAATCAAAAGAAGAAATGCTTAAAAGAACCAGCTCAAAAGAAGGGGACGCAATATTCTTTATAGCAGAAAAATCAGGAAGAGTAGAAGAACTTGCAGGTGCGATAAGAGAAGAATTAGGAAAAAGATTAGGTTTAATAGATGAAAATTTATTTGAATTTTGTTGGATAGTAGATTTTCCAATGTATGAATTAGATGAAAGGAAAAAGATTGCATTTAGTCATAACCCATTCTCAATGCCACAAGGAGGATTAGAAGTATTAAAGACTAAAAATCCATTAGAAATATTTGCATATCAATATGATTTAGTATGTAATGGAATAGAATTATCATCAGGAGCAGTAAGAAATCATGACCCAGAAACAATGATAAAAGCGTTTGAAATAGCAGGATACACAAAACAAGACGTGGAAGTAAAATTCAAAGCATTATTTAACGCATTTCATTATGGAGCACCACCACATGCAGGAATTGCACCAGGAGTAGATAGAATAGTAATGCTACTTGCAAATACACAAACAATAAGAGAGGTAATAGCTTTTCCAATGACAAGTAAAGCAGAAGATTTATTAATGGGAGCACCAGGGAATGTTACAGAAGAACAATTAAGAGAAATACACATAAAGATTGATATTTCTAAAAAATAAATTTGTAAAAAGCAAAGGAATTTAGCAATAAAAACTAAATCTCTTTGCTTTTTAGCTTTTTATTTTTCCACTAATATATCTATGTTATCTACAAATAAAGCAAAATATGGCTTATCTTTATCTTTTTCTTTTAAATATAATACAAATGTGTCTGTAAAATTAAAGTATCTAGGTTCTTCTAAAGCTTCACTCAAATAAAAATCAACATAAGCTTCACTTGATAAATTTCCACCCAAATTAGTTAATGAGAAATTTACATTTTGAACAGCTGAGAGTAAATAAACACCATTTGTATTTTTTATTGGTTTGTGACATAATTCATCATAATTTATAGTAGCATTAACACTAATGAAAGGAATTCTTAATTCATCTTTTTCTCTCAGTAGATATTTTTTACCAGAATATTCTGAAGCCTTTTTTTCTACTTCATTATAAGTATCTTGAAAATTGTTTATATTATTAATTCTGTATAAAATTACTTCTTCGCCTTCGATTGTATCTATTTTAACAGCAAAATCACTATCTGAATTATAAAATAATGCGGTTACTTGCTCAAAAGTATCTTCAACGGTAGGGCAATCTAATCCAAAGTATTTTACTTCATTTTTAGAGTTACCAAAAGGCTTTTTACCTAATTCCAAAAAAGGAGCTTTAAATGTAAAAGACTTATTTAACATTGCATATATTAAATACTCATTGTCAGAAGATTTCCAATTTATATCATCAAGAACATCACTAGAAGTTCCAAATTTTTCTTTTAAATTCTTTTCTATTTCTGATTTTAAATCAGGAGAAACAGGACCTTGTCCAATATAATAAGAATTTTCGTTTAACATATCTTTAGAAAAACTCTGATTATTTAAGTTATCTGCAAGTTCAGAAATACCATTTTCAAATTCTATAGGAGTACCTAAATAATTTATAAATTCATTCCAAGCAATATCGAAAGTTCCTACCCAAACTTTATTTCCTTTGATATTGCCAATACTTCCAGAAAATCCTGCAGAAAGCTTTGCATTATTAATTTTATCTTTTATAATTTTTGTCGCAACAACAACACCAGAAGTTATTATTGCTATAACAAGAATCCAAGATAAAAGCCTAATAAATTTATTATGTTTCATCTCTATCACCCTTTCTTTTATTAAAAGTTTTTTCAAAGTCTTTTTCGCATTGTACGTGGAGTTCTTTATCTGTTTTTCAGTTTTTCCTATAATTCGAGCAGTTTCTTTATACGTAAGACCTTCTATTTGAGTTAAATAAATAACTAATTGATATTCTGGTTTTAAACTAGATATTACTTTTTGTATTTTTGTTTTTCGTTCATTTGAAAGTATAATTTCTTCAAGTAAACCATTCTGCTCGGGGGTGTTTTCGAGCTCTTCTAAATTAGTATTTGGAAGTTTATTTTTATTTAGATAATTTAAAGCTTTAGATCTAGCAATAGTATATAAGTATGATTTAAAAGAATACTTTGGGTTATAAATTTTAGCATTTTCTAAAAGATATAATACAACATCCTGAAAAATATCTTCAGCTTCATCGATGCTTTTAACAAATCTAGTAATAAAATAGATTACATTTTTCCTATACTTGGAAACAAGCATATTAAAAGCATTTTTATTACCATTTAAAAATTCACTATATAGTTCTTTGTCTTCTTCCAATTAAATCACCCTATATATAATACAATTAAAAAAGTCAAAAGTCTAACTAACATATAAATATTAATGAAAATAAATAAAACGTTACTTTTTCTATTCTTAGTTGTATTATAGTTGAATAGGAGGAACAAATGGAAGAAGCTATATGGCAATGTGGCAATGGGTGGCAATGTGGCAATGGGGACGGGGCAGAATGACATAAAAGTGTCAATAAAGTAAATCCTTTAAAGTTTACTTAATCTGTGGTATAATAATTGCCAAATAAATCAAAAAGTTGAGAAGGTGTGTTTATGCTAAATGGAAAAGTAGTAGTTTTAGGAGTAACAGGAAGTATAGCTGCATATAAGATGGCTAATGTTGCAAGTGCATTGGTGGCAATGGGGACGGGGCAGAATGACATAAAAGTGTCAATAAAGTAAATCCTTT
>CANTAQ010000006.1 GCA_947651825.1 uncultured Clostridium sp.
GTTGTACTTGAATTATTATTTGTTACTATTCTTAATTCACTTGAAAAGTCCCCAACTTTGTTTGCATTATATGCTCTTACTTTTACATAGTATGTTTTTCCTGGTGTCAATCCATTTAATGTTGCATATAAATTTGTTGTTGTTCCTTTGCTTGAATATGAACCATATTGTTCTTTTACATATACTTCATATCCTGTTGCCCCTGTTACTGAATTCCATGCTATATTTGCTGTGTTTGTTGTTATACTTGTTTGTCTTAAATTTGTTACCTTTCCTAATGTTGTTGTACTTGAATTATTATTTGTTACTATTCTTAATTCACTTGAAAAGTCCCCAATCATATTTCCTTTATATGCTCTTACTTTTACATAATATGTTTTTCCTGCTGTTAAATTATTTATTCTTACATTGTTATTCATGTTAGTTTTTCCAATTGACTTATAATATTGTCCTGCTTCTTTTATGTACACTTCATATCCTGTTACATTTGTAATTCTATTCCATGACAATTTTACTTCTGTACTATTTACAGGCTCTGACTTTAGACCTGTTACTCTTGATACTGTAGCTGCTAAAGATTGTGTTCCTAATATTGCTAGCACTACTATGATTAATAATAAAAGTTTACTATAAACCTTTTTATTATTTATCATATTATCACCCCTTTTAAATATATTTTTATATTTGATTATTAGAATTTGCCTTCATTATTTTATCATATTTTATGTCTACTGTCAATTTTTTACAATATTTTTTAAAAAATTATTTTTTCTATATTTAAAAATTTAAAATAAAATAAGAGAGTATCTTTAAAATACTCTCTTAAAATTTATTTTATTGGCATTGTAACTTTTACTATATTTGAACCTAAACCATATTTAAGCACTGAGCCATCTTTATATTGTGCAAATACTTGTAGATAATATGTCTTTCCTGGTGTTAAAGTTACACTTGTTGGTGCATTCCTCGTTCCTCCAACTATTGACATATTGACTTTGCCTTCTTCTCTTGCCCAAATCATATAGTAACTTGCTCCAGTAATGTTATCCCATGATAGTTTTACTGATGTCGTTGATATTGAATCTACTTTTAGATTTCTTACCTGAAAATCTTGAGCTGTTGTAAATTTTGTTTCTTCTGAATATTCGCCATATACTACTTTTCCATTTTGTACTGTATAACCTCTTACTTTTACATAATATGTTGTTCCTGGATTTAGCATTACAGTACTTGTTGAAGTATTTTTAACTGACATACTTAAATTTGCTTTACTTTCTCCTTGTTTTCTAATACTTAGCGAATATCCTGTTGCATTACTTACAGAATTATATGTAAATGTTGCTCCTTTTGTTGTAATATTTGTTACTGTAACTTTTGATCCTTTTCCAACTTTTACTTGCTCTGTTGTCTTAAATCTAACTATTTCTGAAAAGTCTCCTTCTACTGTTTGTCCATTTTCTGTCTTATATGCTAATATCATTGCTTCGTATTTTGTTCCTGGTGTTAGTAATGAATATTTGGCTGAAGTTGTTGTTGTGGTGATAATTCTTCCATCTGAAGATCCTTCTCTTAGTATATAAATCTTATATCCTGTTGCTCCATTTAATTTATTAAAACTAAATTCTACTTCATTTTCTTTTACACTTGTTACTTTAAATCCTGTTACTTTTGCTGGTTTTTCTGGTTGCTTTGGTGTTGTTACTGCTGCCGCTGTAGTCTTAAATGTAACTTCTGATGAATATTCTCCTGGATTTGTTCCTATATATGCTCTTATTTTTATTCTATATGTTGTTCCAGCTACTAATCCCTTTAATCCTGTGCTGTTTCCAGAAACTCTTCCTATAACATTACCATTTAGAGCAATTTCATATGCTGTTGCGCCTGCAACTGCATCCCATGTTACAGTTGCTTTATTTGTTGATGGTACTACTTTTACTCCTGTTACTTGAGCTATTTTTGAAGTTGTTGAAGATTTTGGTGTTTTAAATTTAATTTCTGCTGATTCTGGTCCATCTCCTACACTATTAAATGCTATTATTTTTGCTTTATATTCTAATCCTGCTTCATTTCCTGTTACTGATGTAAATCCTGATACTGTTGCACTTGTTCCTGTTACATTTCTTACATATGTATATCCTATTCCTGGAATATATACATATACTTTATATCCTGTTGCTCCTGACACACTGTTCCAAGCTAAAGATACTGCATCATTGGTTATGCTTGTTGTATGTAATCCTGTTACCATTGCTGGCTTTGAAGATATTGAAGATTTTGATGTTTTAAATTTAATCTCTGCTGATTCTGGTCCATCTCCTACACTATTAAATGCTATTATTTTTGCTTTATATTCTAATCCTGCTTCATTTCCTGTTACTGATGTAAATCCTGATACTGTTGCACTTGTTCCTGTTACATTTCTTACATATGTATATCCTATTCCTGGAATATATACATATACTTTATATCCTGTTGCTCCTGACACACTGTTCCAAGCTAAAGATACTGCATCATTGGTTATGCTTGTTGTACGTAATCCTGTTACTTGTCCTGGTTTTGCACTTGATGATGCTCTATTTGTTACAAATCTAAATTCTTCTGAATCTGGTCCTGGTTTTCTACTTGAGTCAATAGCTCTTATTTTTAAATAATATGTTGTTCCTGGATTTAAACCTGTTAGCTTTAAGCCACCTGCTGTTGATGAAATATAGCCTAATGATTTATAGCTTGTGCTTGCTGTTCTAAAAAAGATTTCATAATTTGTTGCTCCTGATACTTTATTAAAATCAATTACTACTGTATCTGCACCATTTGTTCTCATCCTTAAATTTGTTACTTTTGATAATTTTGAACCACTTGACCCTCCAGCACTAGAGCTTCTTGGTGTTCTAAAATTTACTTCTGCTGATTCTGGTCCGTCTCCAGCATTGTTAAATGCTATTATTTTTGCTCTATAATTTAATCCATTTTCATTTCCTGTTACTGATGTAAATCCTGATACTGTTGCACTTGTTCCTGTTACATTTCTTACATATGTATATCCTATTCCTGGGATATATACATATACTTTATATCCTGTTGCTCCTGTTACTCTATTCCATACTAATGATACAGCATCATTTGTTACATTTGTTGTACGCAATCCTGTTACTCTTGCCGGTTTTGTTTTACTACTTGATCCCCCTGTAGAGCTTCTTGGTGTTCTAAAATTTATTTCTGCTGATTCTGGTCCGTCTCCAGCATTGTTAAATGCTATTATTTTTGCTCTATAATTTAATCCATTTTCATTTCCTGTTACTGATGTAAATCCTGATACTGTTGCACTTGTTCCTGTTACATTTCTTACATATGTATATCCTATTCCTGGGATATATACATATACTTTATATCCTGTTGCTCCTGTTACTCTATTCCATACTAATGATACAGCATCATTTGTTACATTTGTTGTACGCAATCCTGTTACTCTTGCCGGTTTTGTTTTACTACTTGATCCCCCAGCAGAGCTTCCACTTGTCCTAAATGTTACTTCTGATGAGTATTGTCCACTACTTGAACCACTTATTGCTCTTACTTTTACTTTATATGTATCTCCTGATGTTAATCCTGATATGTATTTTGATGTTGTTTTAACCCTTGGTTGTGGCACATAGCCAATTCCTGGAATCCATATTGATACTTCATATTCTTTTGCATTAGTTACTTTGTTCCAAGTTACTGTTACAGCATTTGCTGTAGGTTTTGCTTTTACATTTGTTACTCTATTAAGTGTTACAGCCAAAACTTGTGTTCCTGCTAATAATATTATTATGACAATCAATATTGAAAGTCTAGAATATACCTTTCTATTTTTCATCATAAAAACCACCTCTACTTTTGTGAAATATTTGTAGTAAAAATAAAAAAATATTTATTTTCACTTTTATATTGATTTTTTTTAATTATTAGTGTATAATTATATTTTTTACATAATTTAATTATAGCATCTGTAAAATATTTTGTCAATTTTTTACAATTAGTTTCTGCTGTAAATATTGACTTTTCTTTTCCCCAATGTTATTATATATTATATTTTACAAAGGAGATGATTTATATATGGCAGAAGACAGAAGACAAAACGATAGACGTGTAGGTGAAAAAGACAGACGCAAAGGAGATCGTAGAGATAGTAATGGTAGAAAAACACTTGTTATGACATTACCAACTTTTGTAACAATAATATCGGTTATTGCAATTATATTTGTTACTGCAGCTGCTTTTATGGCTGTATATTATGAAAAAAGATTAGATGAAGTTGAAAATTCTACATCCCAACTTCAATACCCTAATAATGATTCTACAGAATATATTGATATATCAAACTTATTGTCAGACTTTAATAATGAAACTGATAATGTGTCTAACACAACAGAATAAAAAAAATATCTACTATTATCATAGTAGATATTTTTTTATCTTCCACATGTCCCATCTGGAGTCTCTGGTCTTTTCTTCATAAATCTCTTTAATTCTGGGATTTCTGCCATTATTATCAACCCTTCTTCTACTTGTTTAGCAAGTTCTTCTATTGATATTCTATTATATTTATTCTCTTGAATTGAAAATAAATAAATTTCTTTTCCTTTTTTTGGCACATCTACTGTTATGCAACTAACATATTCTCGTTCTTCTCCATGTATTTTATAACAATCTATCTGTTTCAGTCTTAATTGTTCTGTTAGTGAAAGTATTTTACCAAGTGTTGACTCATGATGCTTTATTCTTTCTGCATATCCCATTTTTTTGTTATTCATTATGTCTATATTTCCTAAAATAAATTCCATTCTTTCTCCAAATTCTTTAAACATTGGTGCATTTAATCTTAATAAGTCTATATATTCGTCAGTATAATAATCTTCTTTTGTTACATATCCTATTTTAAAATCTATTTTTTCTAATTCATCTCTTGTTATAGTTCTGCCACTTTCTCCTGCCGTTTTTCCAAACTCTGTCGTTCTCATGTGTGCTTGTATATTCTCCATGTCTACCTGTAAATCCAATACATATGGTTTCTTACCGTTCTTAGGTTTTACTATATTGTACACATGCGCACATTTTCTATCATCATTCGGAGCAACAATTGTTATTACATTTATTCCAAGTTTTGTTAATATCGCTTCTATTATATATGAAGAATCTTTGCATATTATAATATTTTTATCAAGTGCTTCTTCTGCTGTAATTCTTGTGCTATGTGAATATACCTGTTGTTTTGCTTTACTATTTCCTAAATAAAATTTAAGATTAAAAGCTAATCTTTTTCCCAAGTCTATATATACGTATCTTATTATTTCTTCTTCACTAAAACCTTGCGTTTCTTTTTTTACTTTTTCTACATACTCATCTATTGAACTCATATTTTTGTCACCTTCTTTTTAATATATCTTTTATTTATATAATTTTACATTTTCATCTAAAAATATAAACCACGCATTTACGTGGTTCATTTTTACTATTTAACTTTTGTTTTGTTTTTCTTTGAAAATGATATATCTTGGAATAAGAAATTTTTAAATCCTTGCCAAGTTACTTCTTGGTGTAAAAACTCATTTATTTCATCTTCTATTTTTTGTTGGTATGGAGTTAACTCTACTTTTATTTCATAGAATAACACTGATTTTAATTTTGTAAAAAATCCACTTTGTTTTGCTGGTAAATTTGAAGAACTTCCACATACTTTAAAAGTTGTATTTCCTTCATCAGTTGTTTCTATTCCTCCTGTTGTTGTTGTGTATCCATTTGTTGTTCCTCCTATTCCACCTGCTGTTTCTTCACCTGTTCCGTCCATTGGAATAAATTTTGATATCTTTTTCATTGTTTTTCCTCCCTTTTTGTTTTAAGACCCTTCTTTTGTTAATCTATTTTGTATAATCTCTTTTCTTAATATGTTAATTTATATCATAATTTGTCATATTAATCAAGCCTTTTACTGCTTATTTTCATGACATTTAGGTTACTGTTTTGTTACAGTTTTGTTACATTATTTTCCCTTTTAAAAGATTTCCTTCCAGTTTTTCAACTCTTACTTTCTTTATTGTATTTTCTAAGTCTTTTCCTTTTGTTTCTATCACTACATAATTTGTTGTATGTCCCTCTATATATCCATCTTCTTTTTCTTCTTCAAATAATACTTCTATTGTTTTTCCTATACAATTCTTCATAAATTCTATTTCATTCTTATTTGATAATTCTATTAATTTTTGACTTCTTTTTTCTTTGATAGTTCCATCTATTTGATTTGGCATTTTCGCTGCTACAGTTCCTTGCCTTATAGAATATTTGAACACATGCATTTTACTAAACTTAATTTTTTCTAAAAATTTATAAGTCATTTCAAATTCTTCTTCAGTCTCTCCTGGAAAACCAACTATTATATCCGTTGTCAGTGCTACTTCTTCAAAATTTTCTCTTAATAGCTCTGTAACTTTTTGGAATTCTTCTATAGTATATTTTCGATTCATTCTTTTTAATGTTTCATTACATCCACTTTGTAAAGATAAGTGAAAATGATTACATATTTTGTCTAGTTTTTTTAGTCTTTTTACAAAATCTTCTGTTATTATTTTAGGTTCTAATGAACCTAGCCTTATTCTTTTTAGTCCTTCTATTTGATTGATTTCTTCTAGTAAATTTATTAGTCTTATATCATTATCAAAATCTTTTCCATATGATGCTACATGAATTCCTGTTATTACTACTTCTTTTATACCTTTTTCTACTATTTTTTTTATCTCTGTTATTACATTCTCAAGTTTTCTGCTTCTTACTCTACCTTTTGCATATGGAATTATGCAATACGAGCAAAAATTATTACATCCATCTTGCACTTTTATTACAGCTCTTGTTTTTTCTGTATATGTTACTGTTCCAAATTCCGAAAATTCCATTTCTTCTTCGATTGGTTTTGCTGAATTAAAATGTAATTTACTTTCCACTATTGATACAATATCTTGTTTTTCATTATTAGATACTACTATATCTATTTCATCTAATTCCTCTAGCTCTTTTCTATTCACTTGCGCATAACATCCTGTAGCAACAATTATAGCATCTTTGTTTAATTGTTTTATATGTCTTATCATTTGTCTTGATTTTTTATCTGCCATATTTGTTACTGTACATGTGTTTATAACACATATATCGCTTTGTTCTTCTACATGTACTACTTTGTACCCATTCTCTACAAATTTTTGTGTCATTGCATTTGTTTCATACTGATTTACTTTACAACCGTAATGTAAAGAAAGCAACCCTCTTTTTATCACTATTTTCTTTGTTTCCCATATTATTACTGCCTTTCAACGATTTTTATTTTTTATATTATATAAGTTCCATACAAATGTTAAAAGACGGACAGTTCTACAGTCCGTCCAAATTTATTCTTCTGCTGTTTCAGCTTGTCCTTGTGGTGGTTTTGCCATTTTTAGTTCTTCCCATCTTTCTTTTGTTACTAGTACCTTCCTAGGTTTACTTCCTTCATATCCTGATATGATTCCTCTTTCTTCCATTTGGTCTATTATTCTTCCAGCTCTTGTATATCCTATTTTGAATCTTCTTTGCAATGCTGATGCCGAAGCCTGTCCCATGTCTACACACATTTGAATCGCTTCCATTAATAATTCATCTGTATCGTCATCATTGTCTTTATCCATTTCCATATCAGATGAATTTGCTTTTTCTATTTTTTCTAGAACATCTTCACTATATGTTGGTCCACCATTATCTTTCAAGAAAGTTACTATTTTTTCCACTTCACTATCTGATATAAATGCTCCTTGAACTCTCTGAGGTTTCATTGCTCCTGATGGATAAAATAACATATCCCCTTTTCCTAATAATTTTTCTGCACCTATTGAGTCTAATATTGTTCTTGAATCCACTCCTGATGTTACTGCAAAAGCAATTCTACTTGCTATATTTGCTTTTATAACACCTGTTATTACATCTACAGATGGTCTTTGTGTCGCAATTACTAAATGCATACCTGCTGCCCTTGCCATTTGTGCTAATCTACAAATAGCATCTTCAACATCTTTTGCTGCTACCATCATCAAATCTGCAAGCTCATCTATTATTATTACTATTTGCGGTAGTTTTTCTTCTACACCTTCTTTTTCTAGTGCGTCGTTATATCCTGATATATCTCTTACATTTTTCTCTGCAAATAAATGATATCTATTTACCATTTCTTGTACTGCCCATGCTAACGCTCCTGCAGCTTTTCTTGGATCTGTTACAACTGGAATTAGCAAATGAGGAATTCCATTATATACTGATAATTCAACAACTTTAGGATCAACCATAACTAATTTTACTTCACTTGGTTTTGCTTTATATATAATACTTGTTATCAAAGTATTAATACATACACTCTTTCCAGAACCTGTACTTCCTGCAATAAGAACGTGTGGCATTTTTGCTATATCTGTTACAATTGTCTCTCCTGCTGCATCTTTTCCAACTGCAAAAGCCAATTTAGATTTAGCTGACTGGAATTTTTCATCTTCTATTATTTCTCTTAATGATACCATATTTTTTTCTTTATTTGGAATCTCTATTCCAACTGCTTGTTTTCCTGGTATTGGAGCTTCTATTCTTATAGTTTCTGCTGCCAAGTTAAGTGCTATATCATCTGATAAATTTGCAATTTTGCTTACTCTAACGCCTTCTGCAGGTTTTAATTCATAACGTGTAATTGTTGGTCCAACAGATACATTTTCAACCTTTGCAGCTACTCCAAAGCTATGTAAAGTTCGTTGTAATTTACTAGCTGTATCTGCAATAGCTTTTTTGCTATTCTTTGCAGTTACTTGTCCTTCATTTAAAAAACTTATTGGTGGAAATTCGTAATTTTGATCTTCTACCGTTAGTGTATGTTCTAGTGTTAACACTTGTTTTGTCTTATCTTCTTTTTCTTCTTCTGCCTTTTTAAATAGTTCTCCATCTTCTTCTGGCATTTTTATATTTATTTCATTATCTAACTTTTCAGCTTCTTGTCTTTCTAATTCTTTTAATTCTTTTTTAGTTAATTGTCTCTCTTTAAATCTTTCTTTTAATCCTGAAATTTTAGGTTCTTGTAATTCTTCTTCCTCGTCTTCTCCAATGTCAATATCTATTGACGATCTTTTTTTACGTTTTGCTGGTTTTGGTTCTATTATTTTTTCTCGTGGTTCTCTTGGAGGTCTATTACTTATAGTTTCTTTTCTTTCTTCTACAATTTCTTTTACTATTTCTGCCGGTTTTATGCCATACATAAATATTGATAATATTATTATAACACCTAATGATAAGATTACTGAACTTGCTCTTCCAACTAAATTAACAAGTGAAGCTGTAATACTTCTTCCTATTGTCCCTGTATCTCCATTAAATACTGTTATAATTATTGTTATTGCAATAGTTAGTACTAAATATTGTATAATTTTTATTCCTAATGTTCTTTTATCTTCTTCACATGCTAAGTGAACAGCTATTGCAAATATTGCTATTGGAACAAAATATTGAATCCATCCTATAGCATTTTCTAACTGTGGCATTACATTTTGTCCTATATAGCCTGGTTTCCCATATATTAATATTGCTAACACTATACTTGCTATGAATAATATTGCTACTTGTAAATCTAAATTTGATTTCTGCTTTTTCTTTTTTCTTCCCATTTTTATCCCCCAAAGTGTTTTACTTAAAAAAAGCCAGAACAGTAATTCTCAACTTTTCTGACTTTCAGATATTTTTACTTAAGCTCATTTCTATTTTGTTCTATAGTTTCTAATGCTTTTGCTATAGATATATTTATATCATTTATTGCATTTTCTAGATTTTCTAATATTCCATCTGCATAGTCCTTTGTTCCTTTTGTTATTTCTCTTGACATTTCATTCGCAGTCTCTATTATCTCTGCCTTTTGATCATATGCCTTTCTTGTTATTTCATGTTCATCTATCATTGAAATTATCCTGTTTTCTGCTTCTCTTACTATGTCATCGGCTTCCTTTTCTGCTTCTTGTAATATTCTTCCTCTTTCTTCTTTTATCCATTTTGCTTGTTTTAGTTCATCTGGAAGCTTTAATCTTATTTCTTGTATTATCTCTAATATTTCCTCTTTATCTACTATACCCTTTTCTGTAAAAGGTACATGCTTACTTCTATCTAATATATCCTCTAATGTATCCAATAGTGTAAAGATTTCCATCTTTTTACTCCTTTCGAATAAATATGAGCATTACTTTGCCATATTTTCTCTTATCAAAAACTTCTATTCCTCTGATATTTTCAATTTCTTTTTCTCTCTTTTCATCATCTGTTTCTAATATTATAGTTCCATCTTCTGCTAACATATTTAGTTTTATTATTGTTTCTAATGATTTTATTCCAAAATCTGTTCTGTATGGCGGATCTAAAAAAATTATATCAAATTTTTTGTTTTGTTTTGATAAAGAATTTAGTGCCAAGCTATAATCTTTGTTAATTACTATTGATTTGTCTTCATTTTTTGTATTCTCGATATTAGATTTTATTACTTTTATTGCGTCATATGAATTATCACAAAAAGTAGCTGTCTTTGCACCTCTACTCAAAGCTTCTATTCCTAATGCTCCACTTCCTGCAAATAAATCTAATATATTTTTGTTTTCTACATTAAATTGTATTATATTAAATAGTGCCTCTTTTACTCTGTCTAAAGTAGGTCTTGTATTTAGACCTTCTAACGAAATTAACTTTTTTCCCCTTGCTTTTCCACTAATTACTCTCATATATATCCTCGTATAATTTGACTATATATATTTTAATCTATTTTTATTATATGTCAAGTGGATTTTTGGAAATGTAATATTCTTTTAATATTCCTGTAACATAATATATCATATTATGTAATATTTAGCAATAGAAATTTAACATTTATTTATATTATAAAAAGACCCTATTATATAGACAAATCCAAATATTGGCAAACAACATTCTTTTGAATATACTTGATTCTTTTTCAGATATGTTACACTTTTTTGTAGATAGCTGTTATTTCATATTTCCAGCTGATATCCCAAACATTTGTGAATGTTTTAACTATGTTATAACTCTTACAATGACAACATTTGTAATCATTATTGCCATAACAATTTTGTGTTTTATGTAAATTTATGTTATAATATAAATATCTCAACTTTGGAGGTCTTATATAATGAACACTATGCAAATTTCCTTAGACCCTCGGGCGTCTGTAGGCGTCCAGCCGCAGGATATTGAATGGATTCAGGATGCTCCCAATGGTGCCGTTCTTTTTTCCTCGATTTTCCTTGCCAAGAATGGCAAGGACGAGGATACCCTCAGAAAGAACAACACAATCAAAAGCATTCTCTCCCAGTGCGGAATTCCGTTCATTACCCGCTATCACCCGGAGAACCACACCATTCAGTTCGTCAAGGAAGTCATTTGAACCTTGGCGCCAAGGGAACTATACTGGAAAGTATAGTTCCCTTGGTTTTATATGTACTATTAATCATTATGTTATTTACACATATGAAATTTGCTTTTTACATAAGTAAATTAATAGGTTTTATTATACACGAAATTATTTAATTACATATAAAAAAGCACTTGTAAAAAGTGCTTTTTGTTTTTATTATTATTCAGCTGTTTCAGCATCTGGAGAATTGTAAGCTTCTAATATAGATGCTTGGATTTTCTCCCTTGTCTCAGCGTTAATTGGATGAGCTATATCTTTGAATTCTCCGTTTGGAGTTTTTCTACTTGGCATAGCTATAAATAATCCATTTTGACTTTCGATAACTTTAATATCATGAATTACAAATTCGTTATCGAATGTTACAGAAGCAACAGCTTTCATTCTGTTTTCTGAATTTACTTTTCTTAAACGTACGTCTGTTATTTGCATGTGTGCACCGCCTTCCAAAGTTATTTTGTACATTCCTCATTGTATGTACTAATAATATATTCGCCACTTCTTTTCTTTTTCCGCCTATTTTTTACATTTATTTTTTTATATTGTTTTTTCTCGTTTTATTAGTATTTATACTCTCTCATAATTATCTTATTTTGTACTAATATTTATTAGTTCTACACCTACATTTAATTCTCTAGATATAATGTTTTGAATTTGTGCAATCTGATCCGCTTCTAAATTCTCAGTTTTTATTATTACACTTATACTATTTTCATTTGTAAATATTACAATATCATTAAATCCTTTCGCTTGTACTAAATTTTCTGCTATCATTACTGAATTCCTTGTGTTATTTATCTCTGTAATTTTATTTATTGCTTCTTTTTTTTGTTCTGCTGTTGCACTCGCATTATTGTATATTTCTTGATAAGTTTCTAACATTTGGGAGTATATATTTTCTCTTTCTAGTTTTGACTTTACAAAATAGTTGTCTTCTTCTACTTTATTGTTTGTAGCAATATTATCATCAATGTTTTCTGCACTATTACCTTCACAATTATTTTCTATTGTCTCATTTTCTATAGTTTTATTTTCTTGGACTTCGTTTTCTTGGACATCATTTTGCATTGCTGATGTACTTACTAAAGTTGCATCTCCTAAAGCTGATAGTTGTTCTTTATCCATCCCTTGATTTGTAAAGTTTAAATACCCCGCAGTCATTAATATAAGTGATATTACTAAAATCACTAATTGATTTTTTTTTAAAATTTTCATTTTTATTTTTTTACCTCCATTTATCAAGTTTGAATTAATCATTCATTAATTATTTTGACATTTTAAAAACCTGTACTTTATGTGAAGCAAGTCCCGTAACTGCTGATACTGCTTGAATTATACTTGACTTTATAATTGCATCTCCACCGCCCTCTGCTATTATTATTGCTCCTTCTATTTTAGGCATTACAATCTTTTCTGTAACAGGATTATTTGAACCATCTAAAATTATTTCTTTGTTTGAATCTGTTGACTCTATTGTTCTAATTCCTCCCTCAGAGTCAGTTTCTTCTGTAACACTTGTATTCCTGTTTTCATTATACATTGCTACTATCTGATTGCTTTCTGAATATGTTATTAATACTTTTACTTTACCTGCTCCATCTATTCTAGATAGTATGTCTTCCAATTCTTGTTCTAAATTATATGCATTTGTTTCTTTTATATTCTCATCTTGAATGTTTTCTGCCAATATTTTATGATCCATACTTGGTTCATTTTTAGTTTCTGTTTTTTCTTCTTTTCCCCATATTACATTTATGGATATAATTGTAACTATTAGTAGCACTAAAAACACAACTAAATTTTCTATTGTCTTTTTATTATTTCCTGTCGTTTTTCTAACTACAAGGCTTTTTATTTTATTTTTAAACATTTATATAAATCCTTTCTAACTTATAGTAATATTTTTTTGTGCTATTCCATATGTAGTTTCTAAAAAGCTTTTTATGTTTTTTAATTCTTCTTGTGTTAAATTTTCTCTTTTCTTTTTTTCGTTTTTACCTACTGAGATTTCAACATTTTCTATTTTATTTTCATTTTTTACTATTTTCATTTCTATTTTTTTTATTTTGCCATATTCAATTTCTCCTGTTTCAATTTCAGCTCTAAATTCATTTACTATATACCCTCTCTTTATTAGTTCTCCTACTATCTCTTTTTTTATATTTTCTAAATATGTTTGCTCTATATAATAGTTTGTATCTATTGTATTTATTTCTGGTTGTTGATATTTACTAGTTTGTGATTTTATATATTTTTCTATATCAAGTTCCTTCCCACTTATCTTTGAAATAGCTGGAGATATTATTGCAAAAATAATATATACTCCCATAACAGTTTTTATATATTTTTTTATATTTCCTTCGGGTATTATCATCTCTATAATTGTAGTTATAATGACTGCAATAACTATTCCTCTTAGCCATGAATTTATCCAATTAACCATTATCTTCTCCTTTTATTTTCTCTTTTACTATCTATACATCAGCGAAGCATTAGAAATTTTTAATATGATTGCAATTCCTATAATTAAAAGTACTGATATAAATATCATTATTCCTAGAAGTACTTTAAATGTAGAACTTACATTTCCAATAACCTTTACAATTTTTTCATCTGCTAATGGTTCACTTATTGCAGCTATTAAATTATACAAAATACTTAGTATTGCTAATTTTATTATTGGTGCTATACATATTCCTATAATTATAATTACTCCTATTACTCCTACTGCATTTTTTATTAATGATGTTGCACCGCAATACTGTATCTACTGAATCTCCTAAAGCCTTTCCAACTACTGGAATTGCTGTACCAGCTACTGTTTTTATTCCTTTTATTGTTATACCATCTATACTACTTGTTAATGTTCCTTCTAGTGAAAGTACACCAACAAATATAGTTATAATAAAACCTATACACCAAATTGCACTAGATTTAAAGAATTTTGCAAGTTTCCCTACTTGTACCTTATCAGATAAATTAGATACTATATCTAAGGTAGTTGAAATTATTACTATTGGTAAAATTACTACATTTACAATGTTCCCTATTATCACTATTGAAAATAGTAATACTGGTTGTATTACCGTCATTGTTGCAACTTGTCCTGTTGCACTAATTAATGCTAACAATATTGGAAGAAGTGAATTCATAAAACCAATAAGATTTGTTATACTCTCTCTTATATTACTTATTATTTGTGAAAAATTTGCGGTTATTAATGTAACGATTAATATATACTCTACATAGTATGCTATTTTTGAAACATTTTCATTTCCAATATTTTCCCCTATATTTTTCAAAATGCTATGTATTACAATTATTGCTAATATGCTTCCTAGTAAAGTTATTGAATTTACTAATTCTCTCCCAAATACTTTAATTATTCCTGAAAATATTGTGCTATTATCTATATTTCCTTTTGTAAATTCTGTTAAGCATTTCTCTATATTAATTTCTGGAAAAATTTCATTTGTATATTTTTTTCCTTCATTAATAATTGATGACATATCTAATACTTCTAGCTGTGATTCTACTATTCCATCTGTTCCATAGCTTACACTTGCTATAAAATTGATTATTATAAATACTAAAATTACAATTTTAATCCTCATATTTTTTCCTTACTTTTAAAATTTCATTTAAGGAATTATTGTAGTAATTACTTCTAGTAATGCAGATATTATAGGAATGGAAATACTCATTATTATAATCTTTCCTCCAAATTCTATTTTACTTGCTATTGCTACTTCTCCTGCATCTTTACATATGCTTACCCCAAACTCTGTTAAGATTGCAATTCCTGTTATTTTTAAGATTATTGAGAGATATGTTGCATTCATTCCAGTTTTTTTGCTTAGTACTGTTAAAAGATTAAGTATTCCTGCTAATTTATTAAATACCAAAAATATTATTATAATTCCACTTATTAATGAAACATATATTGCAAATTCTGGCTTGTACTGTTTTATTATCACTATGATTATTAGTGCAATTATCCCTACTCCAATAATTTTAGTTGCCTCCATTTACATCTCTCCTTTAATTACAAGTTGAAAATGGTTCTTACGCTATTAAACAATGCGCTAATTTCTTTTATTACCATTGAAAGAACAATTACTAGTCCTGCCAATGTTGTCATCATTGCTTGATCTTCTCTTCCAGCTCTTACTAGAACCTGATGTAAAACTGCTACAAGTATTCCTATTGCTGCAATTTTAAATAATAAATCAATTCCCATATTTAACCTCATTTCCTTCGTATTTGAAAAGAACTATTAAAGTAAAATAATTACAATACCTAGTCCAAGTATCATTCCTAAAGTTCTATACATTCTTTCATTTTTTTCTCTTTCAATTTCCGCCTTTTTTATTTGATTATCTAAAAAAGATGATGTTAAGTCTATCTGATTTACTTGACCCTTCAAATCTGTTTTTCCCAATAGCTTTCCTAAATCCTTTAATATGTTCTTATCCTCTGCATTTATATTCAATATATCTGTTTCTACTGCTGTGTTCCATGCTTCTCCTGCTGATTTAAAATTCATATTATAACTTGCTTTTCTAAATACCCCTCCTATATTAGAATTACTACTTTCTGATATCTGGTCAAATATTTCTGGAATTGGTTCATATGTAAAGTTTACCTTAGATTTAAATATATTAAGTGCATTTTTAAATTCTCTTAGTTCATTTACTCTATATACATATTTTCTAGATTTTAATATGCCTATTATTGAGCAGGTTAAAAATATAAAAGTATAAATTATCATTTTTATTATTAACATTCTATCACTCCATTTTCTTATAACACCCTTCTGCAAATTCATAAGTGTATTTAATTTTCCCCTTTTCTTCGGTGTCATCTAATACTATTATTCTTTCTATGCTTTTCATTTCTATTAAATCCTTTAATATTGGATTTTTCAAAATGTCATCAAAAGTTGAACCGTGTGCAGTAAAAATCCCTTTTATTCCTGAACAAAAAGCTTCCTTTATAACTTCTGAATCTCCTAGTGTACCAATTTCGTCTGCACATATTACATTTGGAGCCATACTTCTTATTAACATTTTCATTCCGATTACTTTAGGTACATTATCTAGTATATCGGTTCTTATTCCTATATCATTTTGTGGAATTCCTCTATATAATGATGCGATTTCGCCTCTTTCATCTACTACTCCGACAATTTAGTCCTTCAAATCCTATTTCCTCAATTCCTGTGCTTACATTTCTTATTAAATCTCTTAATAGTGTTGTTTTTCCTGCACCAGGTGGAGATACAATTAAAGTATTATATATACTTTTATTTTCAAGGTTTAATATATATTTTAGTATTTTATTGCTGCACCCCAATATCTGTCTTGCTATCCTAAAATTCAAACTTGATATGTAATTAATATTTATTACTTTGTTATCCTCTATTGTACAATTTCCTGTGATTCCTACCCTATGACCGCCTTTTATTGTTATATACCCATTACAAATTTGATTCTGATATGAGTAAATTGAATTATTGCATACTTTTTGTATTATTTCTAATATCTCATTTGAATTAGCACTTTCTTGCATAATTATTTCTTTATTAGAATATTTCAAAATAATAGGCTTGCTATTCCTAATTCTTATTTCTTCTAATCTGTTTATGTAGTTGTCTACTTGTCCATTTATTTGTTCATTTATTTTATTTGAAATTTTTACTGGAAAAAAATTAAATATCTCCTGCATATTTTTCTCCTTAAGTTATTCTCTTAGAATTATATGCAGGAAATATTTTTTTAGAACTAAAATATTTCTATTGATATAAAATCATCATCTTTTAAATTGTATTTTTCTCTAAAATTTATATCAGATACAATTTCTACAATATCTGTATCATGATCTCCAATTTTCTTTGCATTTTTTTCAGCTCTAACTATAAATGCCTTTTGGATTTCACCTGTTATATCATTTTTTATATTACAATTTTGTACAAATACGTTTTGAGTCCCTCCATATTCTTTTGGAGCTATTACAAAATTTGGAATCACTTCATATCCTTCATTCAGTTTTACATTTAAAGTACCTGGAAACAGCTCAATTCCAACATTCTTATCAAATATATCTTTTATTTTTGTCACCCATATTTTTGCTACTCCAATACCACTTACTACCTTACCTCGTAATATCATTGTATCTTTCCTTTCTCTTTTTTGTAATTTTTTTGTAACACTTTTGAAATATTTATCTCGTTTTGTAATTTTTTTGTAACAAAAGTCAATTTTATGTAATCTCTTTGAAGTATTTTAACTTGTCCACTTTTTCTGTGGAAACTGTGGATAACTTTGTTAGTAACTCTAAATACTGACTTTTTTTATTCAGTTTTTTGTCTTAAAAATTATATTTGTCTGTTAGGGCATTTTAATAACTTTTTTTTATACATTATGTTCACAGTACATATGTTTAAAACATAAAATACATACACAAAAAAGTTACTATTTCTAATATTAAAATTAATGGGAAACCTATAACAAACCTTGTCTTTTTATTCTTGTGCCTAATTGTATACATTGCTATAATTCCGCCTATTCCACCACCTAAAAATACAAATGTAAATAATGTTTTTTCTGGTATTCTTCGTCTTGCCCTTTTCGCTTTGTATTTATCTATTGCCATAATAAAAAAAGTTAATGTATTTATTATTGCTAAATATATTAAAATTATATTCATATTATTATTTATTATTTCTTTCATATTTTCCTCTTTCTCAAATATGTTTCTTTCATATTTTTTATTAAGATTCGTTATTTATCATTTTCGTTGTTCTTGAAAAAGAGACCATTAACATGGTCTCTTTTTGTGGTAAATTAACCACTATCTCTTTATCTTATTTTTTGTTTACTAAGTCTTTTAATGCTTTTCCAGCTTTGAATACTGGTGCTTTAGATGCAGGTATTTTGATTTCTTCCTTAGTTTGTGGGTTTCTTCCTTTTCTAGCTGCTCTTTTTCTTACTTCAAAAGAACCGAATCCTACTAATTGAACTTTATCTCCTTTTTGTAAAGCTTCTGTTACAACATCTACAAATGCATTAACTGTTGCTTCAGCTCCTTTTTTTGTGTCTCCTGTTTTTGCAGCTACTGCTGCGATTAATTCAGCTTTGTTCATTTAAAACTACCTCCTATAAAGTTTTTGTTTTTAATGTAGAAATGCGTCTACTATTAGATAATTCGCCATAATTACCTAAAATCCTTCTTTTTTTTCACTTTTATATTAAAATTTCCTTATTTATAAGCTTTTTTAGTTTTTAGTTCCATATTTATATACTTTAAAAGATATATTACATTTATTAAACATACTACTATCTGGCTAGTAAGAGTCGCTATAATTGCTCCATATATTTCAAGCTCTTGTATATTTAGCAATATAATATTTAAAAACAATTTAACAATACACCCTATACTCATGGAAATTATTATGGTTTTAAATTTCCCTAACCCTTGCATAACGCCTGTAATAGTTTGTGTCATTACAACAAAAATTATGCTCCATGAACTTAATTTTAACATATTTGCTCCTGCTGATGCTTTTGGAAATAAAATTTTCAAAAGCAAATCTGCAAATAAATATAAAAATACACTACTAATAATTCCAATTATAAAGCTTGCTAACATAGAAAATTTTATTTTGCTTTTTGCATCTTTATAACTACCTCTTTCTACTGCTGCAGATATTGCAGGGATCAAAGTAATAGCAAAAGCCATATTAAATGAAAATGGTAAGCTTATTAATGTTTCTACTTTTCCAGTTAATATTCCATATTGTATTTTAGCTTGTTCTAGTTCAATATACTTGCTAATTCCTTTTACTACGGTAAATGCATCTATTGTTCTGTTCATTGCCGATAATAAAGAACTTATTGAAATTGGCATTGCAACCCAAAATATCGTTTTTATGATTGTTCTTATTCGTTCTTGTTTTTGTTCTGATGATGTTACTACTTCTTTCCATATTTCTTTTTTACTCTTTATATAACATATATATAAGTATCCAAAACTAACTGCAGTAGCAAGTGTAGTAGTAAGTGCTGCTGTTCCCACCATAGTAACAGTATTCTTTTTTGATAAAATCCCAAAAATCTCAACAGATATAATTGTCACTATAGTTTTAAAAATCTGCTCAATTGATTGAGAATTTGCTGTTACTGAAATTTTTTCTCTTCCATTAAAATATCCTTTTAAAACGGCTTCCAATGTAACAAAAAATATAGATGGGGCAAGTGCCATTAAACTTATTTCAGCTTCTGGTATACCTAAATAATTGCAAGCAATTACATGTGCATTTATAAATAGTACACTACTTCCTATAAAACCTAATATGCCAAATAATACAAATGAAATTTTAAATGTTCTATACGCACCTTTATTATCCCCTCTTGCTACCTTTGCAGATATTAATTTCGAAATTGCATTTGGTACTCCTATCGAGGTTATTGCAAGAGCTATTGCATAAATTTGAAATGCAGAAGCATATATAGCATTCCCTGAATCTCCAAATCCTTCTTTATTTACAAGGTATAACTTATATATTAACCCTGCTACTTTTATAACACATTGAGATATTATTAGCACAATTATGCTATATAAAAAACCCTGTTTCTTTTTTATCAAAGTTTTCACTCTCCACGTTAATATATATGTGGCACTTGTGATTATTAGCACAAATTAATATTTATATAATTATTAGTTAAGTTTATTCAATTATTACATCTCTTTTTAATAAATTGTCATTTATAACTCCTAAACCTATAAACTTGTCATTACTATATACTCTGTAAACTCCATTTGGTTCATTATATGTTAATCTTACTCCATTTAAAAATAGGTTTAATTTATATTCATTTAATTGTATCTTTTCAGTATCTAGAAATATTTTCTCTATACTTATTATTCTATCTTTCACAACATTAATCTTTTCTTTAATGTCTTCTAATTTAACTGCTTGCTCTAAATTAAATTTATCTACTTTCGTTCTTTTTAAATTTTTCATATGTCCTACTGTTCCAAGCTTTTCTGCAATATTTTCACATAATACTCTTATATATGTTCCTTTTGAACAATTTACCTCAAATGTAATTGTATCTTTTTTATAGCATATTAATTCTATTTTATATATCTCTATTTCTCTTTCATTTAGTTCTATTTTTTTTCCTTCTCTTGCATATTCATATGCTTTTTTTCCATTTACTTTTACTGCTGAATATATTGGTGGTATTTGCCTTTGCTTTCCTAAAAATTCTTTTAATGTATTTTCAATTTTATCTATTGTTAATTCTGGAACCATTTTTTCTTCTAAAATATCTCCTTCGCCATCACCTGTAGAAGTCTTCTTACCTAGTACTAACTCTGCTATATATGTTTTATTATGCTCAATCAAATATTTAGAAATTTTCGTTGCTTCTCCTACTAAAATCGGTAATACTCCTGTTGCATTTGGATCTAATGTCCCTGTATGCCCTACTTTCTTTATTTTCAATTCTTTTCTTATTATATTTACTACATCATGTGATGTATAACCTTTTTCTTTATCTATTATTATTACTCCATTCATATTTTATCTCCCTAGTAATTGTTTGTCTCTATATTTCTTTGTATGTTTTGTATATTATACTGTAATTTATAATTATTTACAATATTCTATCTTTTTATTGTTATGAATAAAAAATAGGCGATTGAATTCGCCCATTTTTATTTTAAATGTTTCTTACATTCTGTAACTATCTTTTCTTTTGCTTTGTCTAGTGGCATATTGTTTATTACTCCTCCTGCTGCTCTTGTATGCCCCCCTCCATTGAATAATAAGCTTATATCTGCTACATTTGCATAATCGTTTGATCTTAGAGATAATTTATAGTTCTCCTTTTCTGTTTCTCTTAGAAATATTGATATTTCTACACCTTCTATATCTCTTCCCATTTCTACTATTCCATCATGGTCTTCTGAACCTGTTTCTTTTTCATCTTGTTCAGTTATATATGTGAATGCTATTTTTCCACCTTCTAATAATTCTATTCTATTCATCGCAATTTTTCTTAAATTAAATTTTTCTACTGATATTGTTTGTAAAACATTTCTATATATTTTTGATACATTAACTCCCTCATTTAATAGTTCTGCAACAAACTCAAATGTTTCTGCCTTTACCCCCGGATACTTAAATCCTCCAGTATCTGTTATTATCCCTGTTAACAAACATGTTCCTATTTCTTTAGTTATTTCTATATCTAATGCTTTTAATACTGTTATTAAAATTTGGCAACATGCTGGTGCCGTTGGATCTACAAAATTATAATCTCCAAACATTGTATTTATTCCATGATGATCTATGGATATTCTTGTTTTTGCATCTTCAAAATAGTTTGCAAACCCATTTAGTCTTTTTATATCTCCACAGTCTAATGCTATTGCTAAATCATAATTTTCTATTTTACCTTCTTTTTTCACTTCATCAATTCCTGGTAAAGTATTAAATGTTTTTGAGTATTTTGGTATAACTACATCTGCTTCTTTTCCTAATTGCTTTAAAGCTAAATACATTGATAAACTACTTCCTATTGCATCTCCATCTGGAATATCATGTGTCAATATAACTATACTTTTACTTTTTTTTATTGCTTCTTTTATGTTATCTAATGTCATTAATTACCTCTCATTTCTGATAATTTATATTATTATCTTTCTATTCTTCTTCTGGTGGTTTTATATCTTTCATGATTTTTTCTAATATAGTATCTATTTTTTCTCCATATACTAAGCTTTCATCTAATTCAAAAACTAACTCTGGTGTTACCCTCATATTCATTTTTTCAGCTATTCTACTTCTCATAAAACCTGAAGCTGCTTTTAAACCCGCTAATGTTTGTTTCACATTTTTTGAGTTTAAAATACTTACACTAACTCTAGCATATTTCAAATCTGGTGAAGTTTTTACTCTTGTAACACTTATCATTCCTGTTACATTGGAATTTTTTACTTCATAGTTAATTATATTACTTAACTCTCTTTTTAATTCCTCATTTACTCTAGCCATTCTATTAGACGTGTTATTACTTTTTTGCATTTAAGTCCAGTCCTCCCTTTAATATCTTTCTAATTTTTTAAACCTGAAACGAAGCAAATTAGGTATATTGCAAGGAAAACAATTAAAAATTTTTGTGCAGTTCAACATGGCAAGATGCCTGATTTCATTCGTTTCACTTTATTTGTTCCATTATATATGCCTCTATTATGTCTCCTTCTTTTATATCATTGTAATTCTCTAATTGTACACCACATTCATATCCTGCTGCTACTTCTTTTGCGTCATCTTTCATTCTCTTTAATGATATTAGTTTTCCTTCATGTATTACAACATTGTCTCTTAATACTCTTACTCCTGCATTTCTTGCTACTTTTCCTGTTGTTACATAACATCCTGCAATAGTTCCAACATTAGATATTTTAAATGTTTGTCTTACCTCTGCATTTCCGATTATTACTTCTTGGAATACTGGATCCAACATTCCTTTCATTGCTGCTTCTACATCTTCTATAGCATTGTATATTACTGAATAAATCTTTATTTCTACTTCATCTTTTTCTGCCATATCTTTTGCAAAAGGTTCTGGTCTTACATTAAATGCGATTATAATAGCATTTGAAACTTTTGCAAGTGTTACATCTGATTGTGTTACCGCTCCAACATTTGCATGTATTACCTTTACTTTTACTTCATCATTAGACAATTTTTCTAATGATTGTTTTACTGCTTCAACTGAACCTTGAACATCTGCTTTTACAATTAAATTTAACTGTTTTAAGTTTCCTTTTGCAATTTGATTAAATAAATCATCTAATGTTACTCTTGTTGTAGCATTTAATGCTTTATCTCTTGCTTGATTTTTTCTCTTTTCAATTAAATGTTTTGCTGTTTTTTCATCTTTTACTTCATAGAAAGTTTCACCAGCTTCTGGAACTTCTGTAAGTCCTGTTATTTCAACTGGTGTAGATGCTGTAGCTTTCTTTACCTTTTTACCTTTATCATCTGTCATTGTTCTTATTCTTCCTATTACTGAACCTACAACTATTGTATCTCCAACATCTAATGTACCACGTTGTACAAGCATTGTTGCAACCGCTCCTTTTGATTTGTCTAGTTTTGCCTCTATTACAACACCCTTTGATTGTTTATTCGGATTTGATTTAAGTTCTTTCATATCTGCAACTAATAATACCATTTCTAATAAGTTATCTATATTTATTCTCTTCTTTGCAGAAATTGGTACAAATATTGTGTCTCCGCCCCATTCTTCTGGAACTAATTCATATTCCATTAGTTCTTGTTTTACTCTATCAATATTTGCTCCTTCAACATCAATTTTGTTTATAGCAACTACTATTGGTATTCCTGCTGCCTTTGCATGATTTATAGCTTCTATTGTTTGTGGCATTACTCCATCATTTGCTGCAACTACTAATATTGCTATATCTGTTATTTGTGCACCTCTTGCACGCATTGCAGTAAAAGCTTCATGTCCTGGTGTATCTAAGAAAGTAATTTCTCTATCATTAATCTTTACTTTGTAAGCACCTATATGTTGTGTTATTCCTCCAGCCTCTCCTTCTATTACATTAGTTGATCTTACTGCATCTAGAAGTGATGTTTTACCATGGTCTACGTGTCCCATAACAACAACAACTGGTGGTCTTGGCATTAAATCTTCTTCTCTATCTTCACTATCATCAAAAAGAATATCTTCATCTGTAACAACCTCTTTTTTATGTGCTGTTACTCCAAATTCTTCTGCAATTAAAAATGCTGTATCAAAATCAATTTCTTTATTTATTGTTGCCATAATTCCGAAATTTAATAATTTTTTTATGATTTCTCCACTAGTTTTCTTTAATTCTGTACTTAAATCTTTAACACTTATTCCATCTGGTATTGTTATATCTGTTAGTTGGAATATTTTTTGCTTTGTTCTTCCATCATCTTGGCTTACTTTTTTCTTTATTTTCTTTCCCCTTGTAGTTGTTAAGTCATAATAATCTAGCATTGAACCTTCATTGAACATATTAGAAAGTCCCTTTTCTTGTTTTAAATCTTTTAGTTTATGGCTACTAATTTCATCATAACTGTTTCTTCTAGATTTATTATTTTTCTTATTTGATCTATTATCATCATATTTACTATTAACTTTTTGTTTGTCAATTGCTTTATTTGCATATTCTCTAACATTTTCTTTTTCTGCAATATCATTTGTCATTATATTTCTAATGTTCTTTTCTATGCCTCTTTCGTCTAAATTTCTATTTTGTCTATTGTAATTATTGTTGTTATAATTTCCATTATTATTTCTATTATTATAAGGTTTGTAATTATTATTTCCATTTTGTCTATCCCTGTTAAATGGTCTATTTTGATTGTTTCTGTCATTATTAAAATTTCTATTATTTCCATTTTGATTGTTTCTATTAAATGGTCTGTTATTGTTATATTGACCATTATTATCTCTATTATATGGTCTGTTATTATTATATTGACCATTATTGTCTCTATTATATGGTCTATTTTGATTATTATATGAGCCATTTTCTCTATTATTATATTGTCTGTTTTGGTTATTATATGAACCATTTTCTCTGTTGTTATATGGTCTATTTTGATTATTATATGAACCATTTTCTCTATTATTATATTGTCTGTTTTGGTTATTATATTGATGGCTATCTCTATTTATTTCTTGTCTTATTTCATTTTTTGTAGTTTCAACATTAGGAGTATTTACCTCTGCTTTTGGTGGGGCTACATTTTCTTTTTCTACTGCAGGTGTTATTTTTTCTTCTTTAACTTCTTTATTTTCTTCAGCTTTTTCTTCTATAACAGGTTGAACCTTAGGTTCTTCCTTTTTGCCAAATAATTCACTAATATTAAGTGGTTTTGTTTGTTTATTTCTATAAACAATATTATAGTCTTGTTTTCTTTCTCTTTCTACAAATCCTATTTCTTTATCAGTATTACTTTTCTTTATAGGATTTACTTTTTTTACAGGCTCTTCCATTATTACTTGTCTTCTAATAATAACTGGAGCTTCCTTTACCTTCTCTTTTTGTTCTTTTCTAGGCTTTTCTTTTTGTTTCTCTTGTTTTGATTTTCCTGAAAAACTTTCTTCTAATTGTTTTGCTTCATTTTCTTCTATCCCACTCAAATGTGTTTTTACATTTAGACCTAACTGTATTGCCTTATCTAAAACTTCTTTACTACTTATATTTATTTTTTTAGCTATTTCATGAATTTTTATTTTAGCCATTATAAATCACCCCCATTTTGTTTTTCATTATTATTGTTTTTTGCTTCTTCCTTATCAATAATTACACCCCTTATATCCTCATAGAATTTTTCACTAATTGTTGTTCTCAATTTTCTTTCTAGTCGTTTTGTTTTTATAACTTTATTCAGGCATTCTTGGTTATAACATAAGTATGCTCCTCTTCCTTCTAAATTGCCTTCTGTATCTATACTTATTTCTTTATTTTTGTTATATGCTATTCTAATTAATTCATATTTGTTTTTTTTGTTATTACATGTAATACATGTTCTTGTAAATGCTTTGTTTTTATTCTTCTTCATTCTCTTCTTCTTTTTCACTTTCCTCTTGAGCATTGTTCTGTTCTTCTAATAATTTCCTATATTGTGATTCACTCTTTATATCTATTTTCCAATTTGCAAGTTTTACAGCAAGACGTGCATTTTGTCCTGCTTTTCCTATTGCTAAAGATAATTCTTCATCGCTTACAATTACTTCCGCAGATTTATTTTCTTCATCTATATCTATTGCCATTACATGTGATGGTAGCAATGCTGCTGAAATAAATGTAGCTGGATCTTCACTCCATTCTATAACATCTATCTTTTCTCCATTTAATTCATTTATAATATTTTGTATACGTATTCCTCTTGCTCCAACACAAGAACCTACTGGATCTATATCTGGATTATTTGAATACACTGCTACTTTACTTCTACTTCCTGCATCTCTTGCTACTGCTTTAACTTCTATAATTCCTTCATATATTTCTGGAATTTCTAATTCAAATAGTTTCTTCACAAAATCAGGATGACTTCTTGTTATTAATGCTTGTGGAACACCTTTTAATCCTTTTCCTACATTTAGTACATACGCCTTAATTTTATCATTAACATGATAATTTTCTGTTGGTATTTGTTCTTTTAATGGCATTATTCCTTCAAGTTTTCCTAAGTCTAATATAACTGCACCCTTATCTGCTTTTTGAATTATTCCAGTTACAATTTCACCTTTTCTTTCATTATATTCATCAAATATTAAGTCTCTTTCAGCTTCTCTTATTTTTTGCAAAACTTGTTGTTTAGCTGTTTGTGCTGCTATTCTTCCAAAATCCTTTGGCATTATTTCAATATTTACTATATCTCCTAGTTTAGCTTTTTTCTCTATTTTTTTAGCCATATCTAGTGTTATTTGTATATTATTATCTTCTACTTCTTCTACTACTTCTTTTTGTGCATATATATGAATTTCTCCTGTTTCTTTATCCATTACTATTTTCACATTTTCTGCTGAATCAAAGTTTCTCTTATATGCAGATGCTAATGCTATTTCTAATGATTCTAATAAGTAATCTTTGCTTATTCCCTTCTCTTTTTCTAATTCCTCTATTGCCATAATTAATTCTCTATTTTCCTTATTACTTTTCATCTTTATCTCCTCCTAATTCCAATCAAACACTGTTTTTATTTGTGCTATATTAGTTCTTTCTATTTCTATTAGTTTCTCATCTATCTTTAATTTTATAGTTTTATCATCAAACATTTTTAGTTCTCCAATAAATTGTTTTTGACTTTCCAGTGGTTTAAATAGTTTTATTGATACCTTGCTATTTATATTTGCTTGCAAGTGCTTATCTTTTTTTAAGACTCTTTCTATTCCAGGTGAAGAAACTTCTAAAAAATACTGTTCTTTTATATAATCTTCCTTATCTAGAATTTGTGTTATATTGTTACTCACAAGTTCACAATCATTTAAGTCTATTCCTTTTTCTCTATCAATATAAATTCTTAAGTAGTAGTCTTTTCCCTCTTTTACATATTCTACATCATATAATTCATATCCTAATTGAATTATTTTATCACTAATTAAACTCTCTACTTTTTCTTCTATTTTTGCCAAATTTATTCTCCTTTTTTTCAAAAGTTAAGAGTGGGATTCTTCCCACTCTTAAGCCTTTTATATTCAATTGCTTAATTATTATAATACAAATATTGGTAAATTGCAAGTAAATTCAGAAAAATAGTTATATTTTCTAGGTTTTTCCTTTAGTTTTCATCCAAGTCTCATAATTTTGAAAGTTCTCTTTCAACAATTTGAATTGCTGTGTTATATTCTTGGAACATATTTTGCATATCATCTGTAGTTGGTGTATCTATTGAACTATGTTCTGATATTCCAAGTGTTTCTAAACTAATCTCATTTATTCCTAAATGGTTTCCATCTAATAATTTTACTCCATTATATTCTTCGTTTATAATAACATTAATTGCCTCTATCATTGTTTTTATTTGCATTTGTAATGCTTTTCCATCGTTATATATTCCTTCTTTTCCCATTTGTGTAATTTCTTTATTTCTTGATAATATCTGTTTTATACTTTCTAATTGTTGCTTTATTATATATTTTTCTGTATCTATTTTGTATGTATTTATTATATCTGTTTTTGCCTCAAAAAAACTAATTAATTCTTCAAATTTATTCTGGTTTGATCCTATCATAGTTCTAGCATCACTTATAGTGTAGCTAGCTTTTTCTACTATTCCTATATACTTTTGTGCTCCTTCTTCTGTTAATAATTCTTCTCTTAGATTAGCAGTTGTTAAATTTAATGCATCTGCCGAATAGTTCCCAATTGTTATTGTTGTATTATCTATATTTACTACTTTAGAAAAAGTTCCATCTAAAAGTTTAATTTCATTAAATTCTGTCTCTGTTGATACTCTTGTTATTTCAATTAATAATTGTTCTATTTCATCTATCATATAATTCTTACTTATATCAGTTTCTGTTCCATTGTTTAATCGAAACATTAACTCGTTTAGCCTAGATAGCATACTATGTGTCTCATTTAGTGTTCCTTCTGCTGTTTGAAGCAAACTAATCCAATCAAGCAGTATATTTGAACGTATGTCTTTAAATTCTGTACTATCACCAGTTCCGCTAATTTTATTTAGTAAATTTGTATAATAATCTACATCATTTTGTAAGGTTCCTACCTTTTTGTTTGTTTTATTTACTGCTTCTTCTGCTTTTCCAAACAAATTTCCATCTATTGCAATATTAACTGTTACACTTAATAATATTAACATTACTACTACTATTATTATCAATACAACTAATGTTATTCCATTATTCTTTTGCATATCTTTAATCTCCTCCTTTAGTATATTTTAACACATTGCCATTCTTTTAGCAATACTTTTGTATTGCACTTTCGTTTTATATTATTGCAATTTATATGGTAAAAAGAAAGACTAAATATCAGTTTACTCTAATACTTAGTCTTTCTCTTTTTAAGTTATATCGTTAAATAAGAATTTATAGTATTTTATTATTTTATCACATTTGGTATATCATTTCTTAATTCCACAATTGGACATAATGCACCTGATATTAGTTCTTCTCCTCCGTGTTGAATAATACATGTCGCAAAATGTTCTAACATATTTATCACTTACACTACCTAATCCGAATGCTACTATATTGGGTTCTGCTATCACACCTTTGGTTGCTAATAAATACTCAACCATTTCTCCTTTTTGATTTTTCCATATATTTTCTACTATATTAGATTTTATATATTTGCTTTTATTTGTTCCAGGATTTTCTATTATTATTCCATTTTCTTTTTCTTCCTTTATTTCATATCCATGTCCATTTAACTCATATTCTCCCAAAATTTCTATTGTATTTGTTCCATCAGGAGCATAATATGCATTTGTCTCTATTATTGAATTCCAAATTGGACTTTCTTTTAGTTTTCCTTCAAATTCATATATATATAAGTTGCCTTCTGTATCTCTTGTTGCATAGAATCCCCCATTTGACTTAACCTCTAGTATATTCTCAATGTCTTCAATTGTTATGCTTCTTGCTTTACTATATTTGCTGTTGCTGTATAGTTTCTCACAAATTTCATTCATTATATGTACTCCATTATTATATCCAGTTGCACCATACAAATATAGTTCAGTTTCTGTAGGATTTGCCATTTTAATTAATAATGTCTCATTTGTCCCATTATTGTCTGTATCTTTAACTCCAAACACCTTCCAATATGTTTCTTCTTCCTGATAGAATTCTTGATATTGTTCTTCTGAAGTTTCATTATTTATTCCCATTCCTGTTTCTTTATCCATTATTCGTACTGTGTTTGTTGTTTTATCTGGTTTATACTCAATTAAATCTCCTATTTTTAATGTTCTTTTACAATGAACACACTTTAATAAATCTTCTCCATTTTTTCCCCAGTTATGCTCACTTATATTCTGTATTACTTCTTCTTGCTTCATTTTTTTCTTATATGGTTTTGTTATTAATCCTATTATTAGTAATAAAATCAATATTGATATTATAATCATATCTGATTCAATTCTTTTTTTCTCTTTCTTATCTTTCATTTTTTCCCTTCTAAATTCTATCTATAATTATTCTATCATCTTTACTTTTTTCTCTTATTTTTTCTGCTCTGTATGAATATATTCTGTATTCGTCTCTTCCATCAAATCTTATTTTAAGTGCTTTAGTATAATCATTTTCTTTCATCTCATGCTTCTCTTCTATAATCAAACTTGCTTTGCATTTTCTAATAGTTTTAAATGTTGTCATAAATCCTATTCCGCTTCCTCCTGTTTCTTTATGCGTTGTTGTTCTTTCTTTTCCCAATTTCTGTAGTGTTTCTATTTCAAACTCTATTCCACTATCATATATACACAATTCATAGCTATCTTCTTGTATTCCTAATATTACTAAAATACTTCTATTTTTATTTGCACTGCAATTTATTGCTATAATTGCATTACGAATATGGTCTCCTATCAATATTTCTAATTTATTTACAGGAATTATATTGTTTACTAATTTATAGAACTCTCCTTCTATATGTAATTTAAACTCTATATTGTTCTTATAGCATTCTGTTTGCATATATTTAAACATATCATCTATTTCTGAAATTTCTGTTTTTGGTAACTTTTCTTTACCTTTTATTTCCTGCAAGCTTTGTGAATATTCTTTGCTTAAATTTTCTATCCTGTCTAGTATTCCTATTTCATCTCCGCTTTCTGTTGTCAATTCTTTTACTTTCAGTTCTAGTGCTCTTTGTCTATTATAGAATTCATGGTTTATTCTACTAATTTCATATCTTTCACTTGATAGTTTCTCTATTTCAATCTCCTTTTCTTCTAGTTCATATTCATATTGTTTTATTGTATCATTTAGTAATTTCTGTTTATAATACATTACAAAAGTTTTTTGTATTATTGCAAACATTGATACTCCTAAAAGAACCAAAGTAAATAATAAATTTTTAGTAATTTCATCATAAATACTTCCTGTTAAGCAGTACAATAAAATTATTATTGTGCTAATATTAATTATTAAGATATTTGTATAGTCATTATTCAATTTATGTTGTAAAAAATCTAGCCCATTTTTTAATCTTTTTATCTTAAACATTATGTAGAGTATTACAGATTGAACTACTACTATAATTATCAAATCTAAATATCTATTATCAGTACCTATTAGTTCATGTGGAAGAAAGCAAATTATCGTACTTATAGTAAAACACACTTGACAAATTGCATATGCAATCAAAGTTATTATCAGGGAAAATCCTACTTGTGTCTTAGTTACCTTACCTAGAATACTCCCATATAAAATTCCAATTATTATCAAATTTATAAATGAATTTATAAAAAATTTTATATATGTACCAAATACACTTAAAATCAAATTGAATATTAATATTATAACAACATTATTTAACTTATTACTCTGTATATTTAATATTTTCTTAAATATTAAATATACTTGAACATTCATCACAAACAATTTAATAAAATATATAATCATATCTGTTTGCAAGTGTTTACTCCTTTCTTTCCTTAACGATATAATTATACATAAAAATAGCACAATAATCAATGTAATATCTTGTTTTTATTATACTACTTTGATTATTGTGTATATTATAACATTTTTATTCATTATTCCAATTTTTTAACTTAACTCCCTTTCTATCCAAGCCAATATCTTATCCATTCCCAAAAGCTCATTTATTTCACCTCCATTCATTTTTTCTAACAAAAAAATATCACTTATACAGTCTTGTATAAGTGATTTATGGAAGTTCATTTTTATGATAAAATATGATATTTTGTGACAAAAAATTATCTATAGCTGTTTCTTTATTTTATTTGCATAATAATACATAAATTCAGTTGGAGTTGGAACTCCTGTTTCATAATTTATTCTTGCTGTGTAATGTGTAATTAAATCTTCTAATGGCGATATCCTCCATGCATGTAATATAGCATTTTGCATTGCTCTACTAATTGTACTATTTGATTTTTTATATTTTCTTACTAAATATTGCATTGTAGTTATTTTATCTGTGTTGTTATAGTTCTCTATAATATAGTAAATTGCATCATGTAAATACTTTCTTCCTTGTAAATGTGCACTTACTCCTATTAAATCTAACTCTTTATTTATCTTTTCATCTATTATATTTTTACATTCTTTTTCGTCTTTTATAACTTTTACAATATTATTACTATATCCTTTTAGTAATAACAAAGTGTTTATTACTTTATCTTGTGAATAATCATTTTGCTTTTTATAGAATATAAAATCCACATTATTCTCATGTAAGAATTCATATACTGATTCTGAACAGATATTTGTTGTTACTATTATTTTAGGTTTGTTCTTTAATTTTAATTTATTTAATTTCTCAAGAAAATTGAAACCTGTTCCTGTACCTTTCGTTAGTTCTAAATCTAAAATAATTCCATCTGGTTTATACTTTTCAACTATATTTATTCCTTCTTCATCTGAATTTGTCATTGCTATAAATTTTATATCATTTCTTGTTTTCTCAATTTCCTTATAAATATCATGTTCTTTTACATCATCTTCGATTAATAATAGTTTCATTTATCTATTCATCTCCTTTTATTTTTTTCATAATGTTATCACATTTTGTGATTTTTTACCATAAATTATTATCGTATATTTTCACTACATAATTATATTATATATTTAAAATAATCCTATGGTAAAACTTAACCTTTTATGTAAGAGGAGTAATTAAATGAAGAAAGAAATTGGAAAAAGAATAAAAAACATTCGCGAAAATATGGGTTTAACTAAGGAAGCTTTTGCCAAATTATTAGGTATATCTGGTCAATATCTTGGTGTAGTTGAACGTGGTGGTAGTTATCTTTCCATAGATAAACTTAAAATTCTTTGTGATTTGACTAATTTATCTTCTGATTATATTTTATTTGGAAAAGACAATAATGTTATAGATAACACAAAAAATTTATTATCTGATTTTACAAGTGATCAAATACAAACTGGTTGCAATATGTTAAAAGAATTGGCTGACTTGATAAAAAAGATTTAGTTCAGTTTTGAATATGTTGTTTTCATTTGAAATCAACATATTGACTTTGTATTTGTCCTTTGATAAAATATTTCAGTAAATATTCTATTAAAGGATGTATTTGTTGTGTTAAATAAAATATTAAGAAATGCACTACTAAATTATACAAAATTAGATAAGTATAGTAATTTTTATAAAAAACAATCTGAAATAAAGGACTTGCAAAACAAGTTAAATATATTTAATCAAGAGAAAAAAAATATTCAAAGCAAATTTGATTTCAATATACCAGATTATTTAATAGATGAAATTATAGAATCCCATAGTAACAAGATTTACAATAATCTTCAGTATTTAATAAATTGTGCAATTATCAACGGGAAAATTTCAAAAGAAAATGGCTATATGTTAAAAAAAGTTTATTATTTGTAAAAAACAGATGGAAAATTCTCCATCTGTTTGTTTTTTTATTACTTACATTCTGGTTCATGTTCTTCTTTGCAACATGGTCTAAAGTCTTTACATTCTAATTTTACACCTTTTAAGCATTTTCCATGACGTTTTCCTTCTGTACAAATTTTGCAATGTCTAACTTTATTTGCCCAAATTTGTATTTCATAATCCTTATCTGGACATAATGGTCCAAATACGAATTCACCATGTTTATCAGTAAATGTGTGTGATACTGGTTTTCTTTCTTGTTTTTCACATTCATAAGATACTTCAATTAATTTTACAACTGCATCTTCTACTGGCTCTTTATAGCAATCTCTTACTATTCCATAAATAACATTTCTGTTATCTTCTGGAAGATTTATTTCTAAATCAAATTGTTTACCTTTTTCTATAAATCCATCTACTTTAACTATTTCGCATTCCTTTTTGTCTTCAAAATCCATTCGTCATTTCCACCTTTTCTTTTAATATTTAGTAATTTAAAATATTTCGCATTACTAATATATTATATGTTTGTATGTTTTAAAATGTTAAAGATTATAATATTATTTCATTGTGTAGAATAGTTCCATGCATATGTGTATTTTAGGTATAAAATGAATTTATCAATATAAAACAATTTATTGGTATTTTATTCAAATTAGAGGACGCATATTTGCGTCCTCTATAATCATTTTTATTTATATGTTAAAAAAGTATGTTGCTTCTAGGTCTGCTTCATGTAATAGCAATGCTAATGGATATTTTTTAAACGCCTGACCTAAAGTAGAATATTGTTCCTTTGGTTCTGAAAATCCCATATGCCAACGAATTGAATATTTCTCTTCGTTTGTTAATTTCATATATTCTGTAATCATCATTACTGACTTTTCTCCATGACCATATGGAATTGTATCCTCAATTGCATAATATGGTACTTTTTCCCACTCGCCTTTGGCATTTTTAGCATTTCTATAGTCTACTTTGTAGAAGTTTACTTTACAAATATCATGCAATATTGTAACTATAATAAGTGTTTCTTCACTTACTTCTAAGTTATGAAATTTTACTTTTTCTTTTAATATTTCATAAACTTTGTAGCTATGTTCTATAAGTCCTGACTGATATGCACCATGATATCTTGTACTTGCTGGTGCTTCATAAAAATCTGAATTATCCAAAAATGTCTTTAATTCTTCTATTCCTTCTCTATTTATTTTATTTAATAATTCTTTTACTTTTTCTTTCATTTTATTCTCTTCCCTTTTTTGCTACATTTATATTTTCTTATGCGGTTTCTGATTTCTGTTTTGGTGTTACTTTCTTCTTTCTTACTATTCCTTTTCTTTGAGTCTTTTCTATAGTTTCATCCAAAATTAATACTGGCGGTTTGTTATCATCTACAGTTTCTTTTGTAATTGTACATTTTTCTATTCTGCTATCAGTTGGCACATCAAACATTATATCTCTCATTATTTCCTCTATTATAGAACGCAAACCTCTAGCTCCTGTATTTCTTTCAATTGCTCTATCTACAATTGAGTTAAGAGCTTCTGGTTCAAATTCTAATTCTACACCATCTAACTCTAGTAACTTTTTATATTGTTTTATTAATGCATTTTTTGGTTCTGTTATAATCTTTATTAAAGTTTCTCTATCTAATTCATGTAATGTTGCTATTATTGGCAATCTTCCTACAAATTCTGGAATTAAACCAAACTTTAATAAATCCTGTGGTAATAATTGATCAAATATTTCATATTTGCGTTGTTCTTGTTTACTCTCTATTTGTGCTCCAAATCCTAATGATTTTTTATTTGTTCTTTCTTTTACTATTTTCTCTAATCCCTCAAATGCTCCTCCACAAATAAATAATATATTTGATGTATCTATTTGTATGAATTCTTGATGAGGATGTTTTCTTCCACCTTGTGGTGGCACTGATGCTACCATTCCTTCCACTATCTTTAATAAAGCTTGTTGTACGCCTTCTCCACTAACATCTCTTGTTATTGATGGATTCTCAGATTTTCTTGATATTTTATCTATCTCATCTATATATATAATTCCTTTTTGTGCTTTTTCTATATCATATTCTGCTGATTGTATAAGCTTTAAAAGTATATTCTCTACGTCTTCACCTACATAGCCAGCTTCTGTTAAAGTTGTTGCATCTGCTATTGCAAATGGTACATTTAAAATTCTTGCTAGAGTTTGTGCAAGCAATGTTTTTCCAGATCCTGTTGGTCCTAGCAATAATACATTACTTTTTTGTATTTCTACATCATCTATTATCTCTTTGCAATTTATTCTCTTATAATGATTATATACAGCTACTGATAAAGTTTTCTTTGCTTCATCTTGACCAATAACATAGTCATCTAATATTTTTTTTATTTCTGCTGGTGTTGGGATTTCATCTACTGATACATCTTCATATCCTAAATCATCTTCATATGATTCGTTTTCTATTATACTATTACATACATTTATACATTCATCACAAATATAAACGGCTTTAGGTCCTGCAATAATTCTTTTTACCATTTCTTGCGCTTTACCACAAAAAGAGCATCTTATCTCATTTGAATCTTTTTTACTTGACATCTATTTCCTCCTATTTTCTTTGGTCAAAAATTCCATCTATTAATCCATATTTTAATGCTTCTTCAGCTGTCATGTAATTATCCCTTTCTGTATCTTTTTCGATTTGTGCTAAGTCTTGACCTGTTCTTTCACTTAAAATCTTATTTAATTTTTCTCTTGTTTTAACCATATGATCAGCATGTATTTTAATTTCTGTTGTTTGCCCTGAAAGTCCCCCTCCTGCTATTAACGGTTGATGTATAAGTATTTCTGAATTTGGTGTTGCAAATCTTTTTCCTTTTTCTCCTGATGCCAATAATACTGCTCCCATACTTGCTGCCATTCCTACACATATTGTAGATACTGGACATTTTATATAATTCATTGTATCAACTATTGCCATACCATCTGTTATAGATCCTCCTGGGCTGTTTATATAAAATGATATCTCTTTATCTGGATCTTCTGATTCTAAAAATAACATTTGTGCTATTACTAAACTTGCTGTTGCTGAATTTACATCTTCACTTAAAAAGATTATTCTATCTTTCAAAAGTCTTGAAAATATATCATATGATCTTTCTCCTCTACTAGTTTGTTCAATTACATAAGGTACTAAACTATTCTTTGCTTTTTCCATAAAATCCCCTCTTTCTTAAGTTTTAACTTACATATTTTAATAGGGTGAATTCTTCTTATAGCTTCACCCTATTGTTTTTTGTTTTATTTAATTTTAGCTTTGTCTACTATATATTGTACTGTTTTTTCAGATTTTAAACTTCCTTCTACATAGTTTCTAAGTTGTGGATTATTTTTAACTTCTTCTTCTTTTTGTCCATATGCTGTAGCCATTTCTTTTATCTTTTCTTCTACTTCTTTATCTGTTACTTCTATTTTAGCAGCTTTTGTAACTGCTTCTAATACTAAGTTAACTTTAACTTGTCTTTCTGCTTCTTCTTTATATTCATCTCTAAATTCTTGTTTTGTTTTTCCTATCATTTGAAGGTATTGATCTAAGTTCATTCCTTGGTAGCTTAATCTTGATGAAATATCTTGTTCCATGTTATCTATTTGAGTTTCAATCATTCCTGATGGTATTTCTACTTTTGCATCTTTGCAAACTGCTTCTATTGCCGCTTCTTCTGTTTCATATTTTGCCCTTGAAGTATTCTCTTTTTCTTGTTTTTCTCTAATAGATTTTTTCCAATCTGCTAATGTATCAAACTCACTAGCATCTTTTGCAAAATCATCATTAATTTCTGGAAGTTCTTTCTTCTTTATTTCATGTAATTTTATTTTAAATGTAGCTTCTTTTCCTGCTAAGTCTTTAGATGGATAATCTTCTGGGAATGTTACTTTTATATCTTTTTCTTCATCTGTTTTCATTCCAATTATTTGATCTTCAAATCCTGGTATGAATTTTCCACTTCCTATTTCTAGTTCATAATTTTCTGCTTTTCCACCTTCAAAAGCTTTTCCATCTGTAAATCCTTCAAAATCTATTATTGTTATATTTGATTTTTCTACAGGTTTATCTTCAACTGTAACTAGTCTTGCATTATGTTCTGCTATATGTGATAATTCATGATCTATATCTTCATCAGATACATTATACTCTACTTTTTTTAATTCTATACCTTCATATTTTCCTAATGTTACTTCTGGTTTTGTTTGAACAACTGCTGTAAATATTAAATCTTTTCCTGATTCCATTTGTTCTATATCTATTTCTGGTTTACTTACAGCTTCTATCTTATTTTCTTCTAATCCTTTTGTATATACTTCTCCTGCAACTTCATTAAATGCATCTTCATAAAATATTTCTATACCATATGCTTTTTCTACCATTTTAAATGGTGCTTTTCCTTTTCTAAAACCTGGTATATTGAAATATCTTGCATTTTTTGTATATACACTTTGAATTGCTTCCTCGAATTTTTCTGCTTCAACTGTAAATTGTAATTTAACCTCATTTGCTTTATCTTTTACATTTTCTACTTTTACTTTCATTGTTTTAATCCAATCCTTTCTTCTTGTAAAATTAACCATATCATTATATCATAAATATTTAATTTTGCAAGACTCTAGGCATAAAAAAACAAGACCCTTGATTTAGAGTCTTGTTTTTTATTATTTATTTTACTTTGTATCCTTCATCTTCTAAAGATTTCTTTAAATCATCTTTTGAAACTTCTTCTGATACTTCTACTCCTCCCATTGCTGAGAATGTTTTAGCATCTAATTGCATTGTTACTTTTTTACCTTTTCCTTCAATTTCTATTCCTGAAGTTTCCATTCCTAACATTTTAAGATATGAGATACCTGTTTCTAATTCTTCTTTCATTTTTTCAGCAGTATCTTTATCATCATATGTCATTGTCATTTTTATTGTATCAACTTTGTCGTCTTTTAATTTAATTTCTATTTTTTCTTTGTATGTTACTCCGTCTTCTGTTGTTTCCTTTGTTGCTACTATTTTATTTCCACATCCTGTTAATGATACTAATATTACTAATAAGAAAGCTACAACTGCTAATATTTTTAATGTCTTTTTCATTTATTAATTCACCTCCACTAAATTTTATAGTGCAATTATATCACAATGAAAAAAAATAGTACACCCTTTTTTCGACTTTTTTTTATTTTTTTAGAGGTTAGTTAAAATATACTAACCTCTAATTTTATTATTCATCTATGAAATTAAATTCATCTTTGAATTTATCCTTAAATATTTGGAATATTGTATTTAATGTTTCTTGGTCTTCAACTCCTACATATGATTCTTCATCTTCTGAATCTGTGTCCTCTACTTTCAATATTACCACTTCATCAGCTTCCTCTTCCTCTGTTGGTAATAATATTACATACTCCTCTGAATTATATTCAATTAAATCTAAAAATTCGAATTTTACTTCGTTTCCATCCTCATCATTTAAAGTTATAATGTTATCTAACTCTTCATCCATCTCTGATATATCTTTTTCTAAATCCATATTAATCTCCTTTCACTTTTCAATATCTTTTTTATATCATATACTTCTATTATTTGCAATAGATTTAGAAAATATTTATTGGTTATATTTTATGTTTGAATCAAGTCTATGTAATTCTTCTTTTTATTAAATTTTATTTGTTTTTTATACTTTTTCTACTATGAAATGCTAAACTTTTTTAGATTTTTTAAAATTAATATCCACATTAAACTATACTATTTCTATATTTAAGACAAAATATTTTCATTTAACAAAAAAATCCCCACATTAGCCGTTTTCAAAGAAATTTTAAGGACCTGTTCTAAAACAGGTGGGTGTCTGCCTTAATATTCATGGGCTTCTTACTACGATTTTGTGTAAGCTTGCACGCCATATTCAGAGCTTCGGACTCCCTTTCCTCAACTGTTGGTTCTAAAATTTCTTGTCTTTCTCGCACTATGCAGGGAAAAATTAATTACATTATTTAGTATAGTTTTATATTATCATATTATGCATTTGTTGTCAATCTTGTTACTATTTTTTTGATGAGATTTGCAAATATTTTTTGTCTAACATTTGTTTGCAATCATTTTATATTACAATTTTATTACATTTTTGTATTCACTATTGACTATTGGTTATATAAACAGTATAATAATACATATAATGTAATTCCGATTTCATTATACTTTTGTTCATTATTCCTTAACAAAAGCAGAAAGCCCATATGGATTTATCCATATGGGCTTTCTGTTCTACTTACGAATTTACTTGTTTGTTTTCATCCCCTTTTTTATTTTGTCTTATCTCTGAGCGAATGTCAAAACGAATTTAAATTCAGTTGCAGGCTTGGTGCCCAAAAAAACTTTTTCTTCGTTTCTACATCCTTTCAGCCCATGATGTAGAATTGCATGTTTACATGTCTCCTTTAATTCTCTCCAAAAGCAAGTTAGTAGAATAATTATATAATTTTTTACATAATTCTTGCAACTATATTTTACTTGACATTTGTGTTATAATTCTTTTTGAAATTTTTTTATAATAATGGAGGATTTTTATGGATACAAGAAATTTAACTTTAGTTACAGATTTTTATGAACTTACTATGTCTAATGCATATTTCGAAAAAGGAATGCATGATACTATCGTATATTTTGATGTTTTCTTTAGACAAATTCCTGATAACGGAGGATATGCTCTCTGTGCTGGTCTAGAACAAATTATAGAATATGTTAAAAATCTGCATTTTACTAAAGATGATATTGAATATTTAAGCAGTTTCGGGAAATTTTCTGATGGATTTTTAAATTATCTTGAAAACTTTAATTTTACAGGAAGCATTTGGGCAGTTCCTGAAGGAACTGTAATTTTTCCAAATGAACCATTAATTACTGTAAGAGCTCCTATGATTGAAGCTCAACTATTAGAAACTACTATTTTAATGATGTTAAATCATGAATCTTTAATTGCCACAAAATCGTCTAGAATTATTGCAGCAGCTAAAGGTAGACCTGTTATGGAGTTTGGTGCAAGACGTGCTCACAATGTTGATGCTGCTGTTTTCGGTGCTAGGGCTGCTATTATAGGAGGCTGTACTGGTACATCTTGTACATATACTTCACAAAAGTTTAATGTTATTGCAAGTGGTACTATGGCACACAGTTTTGTACAAAGCTTTGATTCCGAATATGAAGCTTTTAAAGCATATGCTGAAACATACCCTGATGATTGCTTACTTCTTATTGATACCTATAATTCTCTTGAATCTGGCATTGTAAATGCCATCAAAGTTTTCAATGAAGTTCTTCTTCCAAAAGGATTTAGACCAAAAGGTGTTAGATTAGACAGTGGTGACTTAGCATATCTTTCTAAAAAAATAAGAAAAATTTTAGATGATGCAGGATTTTCTGATTGTAAAATCTGTGTTAGTAATGCTTTAGATGAAAGACTTATTACTTCTCTTTTAAATCAAGGTGCATGTATAGATTCTTTTGGTGTTGGTGAAAATTTAATTACAGCTAAAAGTAATCCTGTTTTTGGTGGAGTTTATAAATTATCTGCTATTGAAAAAGATGGTCAAATTGTTCCAAAAATTAAGGTATCTGAAAATACAGTTAAAATAACAAATCCAGGTTTTAAGAAAGTATATCGTTTCTATTCAAAAGACTCTGGTAAAGCTTTAGCCGATGTAATTACTTTAGCTGATGAAAAAATTCCAGATGATAATTATACAATTTTTGATCCGCAAAATCCTTGGAGAAAAAAAGTTTTAAAAAATTATATAGTTCAACCATTACATCAAGAAATATTTAAAAATGGACAATTAGTTTACAATTCTCCTGAACTTTCTGATATTGCACAACATTGCAAAAAAGAACTTAATACTTTATGGGATGAAGTTAGACGTATGGAAAATCCTCATAGATACTATGTTGATTTATCTTATGAATTATGGAATTTGAAGAATAGAATGTTAAATGAAATTAAATGATATTATTTCTATATTATTCAAAAAAAATCAAGAAAGCATACTCGCTTTCCTGATTTTTTATATTGTTTTTAGTTCTTCTGTGCAAAATTCCATGTATCCTTACACATCTCTTCTATTTTTTTCTCTGCTTTCCATCCTAATTCTTTCTCAGCTTTGCTTGCATTGGCATAACATGCTGGTATATCTCCTGGTCTTCTTGGTCCTATTTTGTAGTTCACTTTTATGTTATTCATTTTTTCAAAATTTTGTACTAACTCTAATACTGAATATCCATTTCCTGTTCCTAAATTATATATTTTTACTCCCGCTTCTTTTCTTATTTTATCTAATGCTTTTAAATGTCCTTTAGCTAAGTCTACCACATGTATATAATCTCTTACTCCTGTTCCATCTGGAGTCGGATAATCATTGCCAAATACTGTTAACTCAGGATATTTTCCTTTTGCTACTCCTACTATATATGGCATTACATTATTTGGAATACCATTTGGCCTTTCTCCTATCAGTCCACTTTTATGTGCACCTATTGGATTAAAATATCTAAGTATTGCTACACTAAACTTTTCATCTGATACATTTACATCTTGTAATATTTGTTCTATCATTAATTTGGTTGAACCATATGGATTTGTCGTTGATAATGGAAAGTCCTCTGTTATTGGTAGTTCTGCTGGATTTCCATATACTGTTGCTGATGAACTAAATACTATTCTCTTACAATTATATTTTTTCATTAATTTTAATAATATTAATGTTCCTGTTATGTTGTTATGATAATATTCTATTGGCTTTGCTACTGATTCTCCTACTGCTTTTAATCCTGCAAAATGCATTACAGATTCAATATTGTTTTCTTTAAATACTTGTTCTAGTTTTTCCTCATCTAATAAATCTACTTCGTAAAAATCAAATTTCTTTCCTGTTATCTCTTTTAATCTGTCTAAAACATCTGGTGAACTGTTTGAGAAGTTATCTACTATAACAACTTCTTCTCCTGCTTCTAATAATTCTACAACTGCATGACTTCCTATGTAACCTGTTCCTCCTGTTACTAAAATCTTACTCACAAAAACTCCCCCTTACTTCTTAATATATTTCTTTATATATTTCATAATTTTGTAATATCTTTTTTACATACATTTTAGTTTCTGTAAATGGTATGTTTTCTATATCTGTCCCAGCTTCATTGATTATACCCTCTGCTATCCATGTGTTTACATTTCCCATTCCAGCATTATATGCTATAATCGCTAAATTTAATTCGTTGTCATATTCTTTTAATAACATTGCAAAGTAATGTGTTCCTATTTTTATATTTGTTTCTGCTTCATATAGTTTTTCTTCAGTTAAATCTTGTATTCCTAATTCTTCTGCAATTTCTTCTGCTGTTGGTAACATTACTTGCATTAATCCAATAGCTCCACTTGTTGACTTTACATTTGATTCAAATCCGCTTTCTGCTTTTATTATACTATATATTAGTAATTCATCAATGCCTGTTTCTTGTGCTATTTCTTTTACATTCTCTTCATATTTTATAGGATATATTTTCTGTAAAATTTGTGGTTTAAAGCTATATAATAGTGCTATTATTACTATTCCTAATAGCATAATAATTCCTAATAATTTTTTCAATATATTCTCCTTTGTTTTTTTATTTTGCATCATACAAGTTCTTAGCTTCTGAAAGTTCTATCTTTAATGGAATTTTTAAATTTATAACATTTTCCATTTTATTTTTTACTATTTCTTTTACCTTTTCTATTTCTTCCATATTTGTTTCTATTAAAATTTCATCATGAACTTGTAATACAATTTTTGATTTCATACTGGCTTTTTTTAATTGGCTATATATATCCCACATTGCCTTTTTCATTATATCTGCTGCCGTTCCTTGTATCGGTGTATTCATAGCTACTCTGCTTCCAAATTGTCTTACTAAATAATTGTTTGATTGCAATTCTGGAACATATCTTCTTCTATTAAACAATGTTTCAACATATGTTTTTTCTTTTGCATCTTCTACTACTGTTTCCATAAAGTCTTTTATTCCATTATATTTATTTAAATATTGCTCAATATATTTTTTTGCTTCTTTTCTAGATATTCCTATTTGCTCTCCTAGTCCAAAATCTGATATTCCGTATACTATTCCGAAATTTACTGCCTTTGCCTTTGATCTTTCTTCATGAGTTACTTCTTCCATAGGAACATCAAATACTTTTGAAGCTACTTGAGTGTGTATATCTTCATCATTATTAAAAGCTTGTATCATGTTACTATCATCTGATATATGTGCTAATACTCTTAGTTCTATTTGTGAATAATCTGCATCTATAAATACGTTATCCTCTGTTGGTTTAAAGACCTTTCGTAAGTTTTTACCCAATTCAAACCTAGTTGGTATATTTTGCAAATTAGGTTCTGTACTACTTATTCTTCCTGTTGCAGTTACTGTTTGGTGAAAATATGAATGCACTCGGTTATCTTTTTCATTTATATATGGTAGTAATCCTTCAACATATGTTGAATTCAATTTACCTATTTGTCTAAACTCTAATAATTTATTAATTATTGGATGTGCATTTTTTAGTTTTTCAAGTATTTCAACATTTGTTGAATATCCTGTTTTGTTCTTCTTTCCTAGTGGTAATTTTAATTTTTCGAAAAGTACTTCTCCCAATTGCTTTGGTGAATTTATATTAAATTCTTCTCCTGCTAATTCATATATTTCTTTTGATAATTCTTCTATTCTCTGTTTTAAATCATCTCCAAATTCTAATAATTCTTGCTTATCTACATATATTCCTACAAATTGCATATCTGCTAAAACTTCTACAAGTGGCATCTCTATTTCATTGAATAATTTTAACATTTCTGTTTCTTTCATTCTATTAGTTAATTCATAATATAATTTATTTATAAAATTTACATATATATATGGTTTCAAATCTTTAGTTTCAGCTATATTCTGCATATCAAATAGATTTAATTGTTCAGTTTTAGTTTCATGTCTTTCATCTAAATAATCAGTAATATCTGCTTGCAAATATTCTTGTGCTAAATATTCTATTGTATATTTGCTAATATTTGAATTTAACAGATATCCTGCAATTTCTATATCAAACATTAATTCTTCTGGCTGTATATCCGCTTCTTTTAATAATATATAATCTTGTTTTTGTTTATATCCTATTTTTACAATCTGCTTGTTTTCAAATATTTCTTTCATGTCTTGAATGTTCTTTATTAAATATGCCTTTTTTTGTTTTTCTGAATATATAGTTACTGCTTCTATCTCCTTATTTATTATTCCTACATTTTGTACTTCTTTTGATATTATATAATAAAATATTTTTTTGTTTTCTTCTATCTCTTTTTTTATTTCACTAAAAACTTTTTCATCTACATTTTCTTCATATTCAATTTTTAACTTTTTCTCTTCTGAAATTTCTTTTTGTAAGCTAAACTTTTCTATAAACTTTGCAAATTTTAATTTTTTAAATATTTTTAAAACTTCTTCCTTATTCCATTCTTCTAACTTTATTTGTTTTAAATCTACTTCTATTGGGACTTTTGTATCTATTGTTCCTAAGGTCCTTGACATATATGCCATGTCTTCATTTTGCTCTATCTTTTCTTTTAATTTACCTTTAAAATCTCCTATATGTTCATATATTCCTTCTATGGTTTTATATTGTTTTACTAAATTTATTGCTGTTTTTTCTCCTACTCCTGGTATCCCTGGTATATTGTCTGAACTATCTCCTGCTAGTCCTTTTACTTCTATTAATTCTTTAGGTTTTAGTCCATATTTTTCTTCTATTTTTTCTATTGTATAATCGTCAACCTCTGTTTTTCCTTGAGTAGTATGAGGAATTCGTACCCTTATACTTTTGTCTACCAATTGAAAGCTATCTCTATCACCTGTTAATATTGTTACATCTAGTTTGCTTTTTTGTCCCCATTTTGCCAATGTTCCAAGTATGTCATCTGCTTCATATCCTTCTTTTTCTATAATCTTTATATTCATAGCTGTTAATATTTCTTTTAATATTGGCATTTGACTTGCAAGTTCATTTGGCATTCCTTTTCTATTTGCCTTATAACCTTCATACATTTTATGTCTAAAAGTTGGAGATTTTAAGTCAAATGCTACTGCTAAGTATTCTGGTTCTATGTCATCTATTATCTTGAATAATATTGATAGAAATCCATATATTGCATTTGTATATGTTCCATCTTCTGTCATTAGCATTTTATTATTCATAATTCCATAAAATGCTCTATTTATGATGCTATTTCCATCAATCAAAACTAATTTTTCCATACAAACTCCTTATTTTTTTATTATCTCCTAGTAATTTAAGTCCAATTATTGCTACTAATATTATTCCAAAGAAAGTTCCTCCATATGTCCAAGCTTCACTATTTAACAAAAACACACAATTTGCAAATAAAGTTGAAAGGCATAGGTTTATTAAATAGAATACATTTTCCTTTTTTTGCCAGAATATACAATAAAATAGCCATATTAGGTACCATGGTTGGAAATTTGTTATTAGTAAAAATAAAAATATCATTAAATATATTGTATGCTCTCTCATTTCTTTTTCTATCTTTATTTCTTTTTTTATTAATAGATTTAGACACTTTATAAAGTATAATATTATAAATGTTAAAATCAATATTCTATTAACTTTCCCTGGTACAGTTGCATAATTTGGGAAGATTAATCTTATTGCAACATACATACTTTTTGCCAGTTTTCCTTGCTGTGTTTGCATTCCTTTAAACACCTCAAAATCTTCTACAAATGGCAAATAAAATATTAATACTAATGCTACAAAAAATAGTATACACACTCCTCCAAGTAACATTCTCGTATGTAGCTTTTTATCTTTATAATAATACAGTACAAATATTGGAAGTAATAATATTGCAAAATATTTTATAGCTGCTGCTAAACTTAAAAATACAACTGTTGCCCAAATATTTTTCTTTTTAACTAGCATGTATGTTGCAACAAGTATAAACAATAATACAAACATATCATTATGTACATTAGAAATTCCTTCTATTAATACAAATGGATTTAACCCATACATCAATGTAAAAGTTTTTTTGTTCCAAATTTTATATATCATATAACAATTTAGTATGTGTACTAATGCATTTATAAGTTTAAATATCAATAATCCAAAATCAATATTTCCAAATGAAAGTTTCGCAATTCCACCACATATTGAAGTCCAAATTGGTCCATATACTACAGTTGTCTTGCTCCATACATTATTATATCCCTGTTTCAAAACGGTGTCTTTTTCTAAGTCAACACTTTTATGACTATCTACATATTCTTTTATTGTTGTATAATATGGATTTTTTTCATACTCTGAATATAATCTTCCTATACCTAAATAATAAAATACATCAGAACACCAAAATGGTATAACTATTACAAATATAAGTGATATAATTGCTATATATTTAAATATTTGATTAGTATTTTTAAATATCTTATCCTTGTTCTTTATTATTAAATAATATACGATTATCATTCCTATTATTAAATATACATATACAAATGTTTGAAATATCTTATGTGCATCATTTAATAAGAATCTAAATTCTTTATCAAATCCTAAAATGGTTTTATTATTTATATAGTATATTATTGATGGTACTGCAAACATTATTGAAAAAATAATAAATATATATTTTATGTAATTATTCTTTTTTTCTTTCTTCATTTCTTATCCTTCCTTAGAAGTTTTAGTCTTTAGCTATCCTTCATTTATTCTACTACAATATATTTCTCAAAGTATTTAACATTATATTCTTCTAGATTATAGTTATCTTTATCTTCTATCTTCATAACATAGACATTATTTGGTTTTAATTCTTTGATTTCTTCAAAATAATATTTTCCAAATGATAGTACATTTTTAAATTCAGCTTTTGGATTTTCATAATGTACGGTTTCTACAAATTCTCTAGTATTATATTGTGTATAAAATAGAACATGTATGTAATTTGATTGTATTTTATTTGTTATATGAATTTCTTTATTTTCTATATCATCCACATACTCAATTACCTCTTTTAAATTTCCTTCAAAGGTTCCATATTCATTGCAATCTTCTGTAAAGTATTTAAAAACAAACAATCCAAAAGATATTAGATATAGAACTAATATTGTAATTGCTATTTTTTTTGATTTTGCTATAACTATGCAAATTCCTATAATTGTGTAATATATAATTGGTATCATTATTATGTTTATTCTGTTTATATTTGGTTCACATATAATCATTAAAATTATAGATCCTATAAACCATATATTGAACAAATAATTATATTTTACTTCCAATAACTTTTTCTTTTTAAATCCATTTATAATTCCAATTATTGTAAATACTAATGAGAAAATATATGTTGTTCCAAAAGCAATTAGATGATTCCATGGCAAACCATCTGCTTGTAATACTAGTACTCCCATTCCTTTAATAAAATTTATTGCACTCATTTTTAAAAATTCACTGGAAAATATTGAGGTTAAAACTTTATATCGATTTACTTCTAATTTGGGAATTGTAACAAATGGTAAATTAATTTGTTCCCATCCCAATGTATTTATTACTACATATAAAATTACAGGTAATGATACAACTCCTACAATTCCTATTGAAACAATTGCTTGTTTAATTGTTATTTTTTCTTTTCTTATTAAAACAATCATTAGTGGAATTAAAAATGCTGGTAAAAAATAATATGATGTTCCATATGAATATGCTGATATTCCCGCTATTACAAAAGCAAAATAGTACAATATCTTGTTTTTATCTTCAAGACCCTTTATTAATAAATATGTAAATATTAAAATTAAATCTGGAAATAAGTTTGACTCTAATCCCCATCTGCTTTTCATAATATGCCATGGGCATATTGCAAAAAACGCTAACCCTATTATTGCAATCTTTTTGTTTGTGATTCTTCTTAATAGTAAGTATAATACGCCTAGAGATATACAACCTAGTATCGCCATTGGTAATCTTATTGATAATGCACTTAATCCAAGAACTTTTATAAATGGTATCATAAAATATGAAAGTAATACATTTTGTCCTCCACCCCATGATACTAGAAATGATGGAAGTTTATTCCCATTTCTATCTATTCCATAATTTAATATTGAATATGCCTCATAACCAGATGATGCTTCATCACAATTTAATGCATTTGGCATTTCACCTATTCCTACTATTCTGATTAAAATTCCTATCACTAATATTATAATTAGTAATACATCAACTTTTGTAAATTTTCTAAATAGCTTTTCTTGTTTATTCTTTAGCTCCATATACTTTCTCCTATATTCTAGTTCTCTTTTATTGCTTTAATTATTCTACTAGTTCCTAGTCTTGAAGCTCCTAAATTTATAAATTTTTCTGCATCTTCTAATCCACTTATTCCTCCTGCTGCTTTTACTTTCACTCCTTCATCTACATTCCTTGCCATTAGTTCTACATCCGCAAAAGTTGCTCCTGCTTTTGAAAATCCTGTTGATGTTTTTATATAGTCTGCTCCAGCTTTCGATACTATTTTACACATTTTTATTTTTTCTTCTTCTGTAAGTAAACAAGTTTCAATTATTACTTTTAGTAGCTTTCCATTACATACTTTTTTTATTGCTTTTATTTCTTCTAAAATACTATCATACTTCTTATCTTTTAGCCATCCTATGTTTATAACCATATCTATTTCTTCTGCTCCATTTGATACTGCATTTTGTGTTTCAAACACTTTTGTTTCTGTTGTATTGTAGCCATTTGGAAATCCTATTACTGTGCATACTTTTAAGTCGATATTATTTTCTTTTATGTATTCTGCCGCCTGTTTTACATATGATGGTGCTATACAAATTGATGCTGTTTTATATTTCATTCCATCATCACATATTTGTTTTACGTCTTCCCATGTTGATTCTTGTTTTAATATTGTGTGGTCTACTTTTGATAAAATTTCATTAATTTCCATAATATTTTCCTTTCTATTTTTTACTTTTTTGTTATTCTATCATATTTTATATAACATTTCTATAAAATACTAACTTTTGTACTCATGTCCTTCTTCTCTTTCTACTCCTTGTGCTTCTCTAATTTGATTTTCCCAAAAAGGAGGTTGCGTGTTATTTTTATGATATCTATAATTAGCTTGTAGCTCTTCTGCAGATATATCTAAAACTCTATTTCCTTTTGGGTCTATTATCTTTGTGCTACTTGTGTTATTATTTTCCTTTATATTAATTACTAATTTCGGAGACATGAATTCACTATCGTCTAATGCATATACATATTGTGATGTTACATTTTGCAGATCTACTCCATGCCATCTTAAACAATTTTCAAACATACTTTTACATTCTTCTATATGTGCAAATTTATCTCCAAGTTTTTCTTCAATTAATTCCCATACTCGACCTGTACGTTCTTCTTGTGATGAGAATTCTCTACTTTTCATTTCTGTTATTATTTCATTTACTTTTGAATCAAATTTTCTGTCTTTTCCTATAATACCTATACTGTAATAAATTTCTCTAAGTTCTTCATCTGAAATACTTATTACATTTATTGGTGGTTCTTCTAGTTTGTGTGCATTTGATTTATCTCCATCTATTTTTCTGAATTCTTCATACGTCTTTCCAAAATATTGTGGTTTACAACCAAAAGTTGTAAATTCCAAATCCCATGTGGCATCAGTTATTACATTTCCATCTTCTGTTTCTGTTAGCATAAAATTATGAGTTCCTGAAGATAACTGTCTTGTAGTTACTCCTACTCTACTTAATATTGCTCTTTGTATATATGTAATCCCATTGCATACTGAAATTCCAGAAGTCAGCGATTTCCATATATTTCTTGCATTTGCAATATATTGTGTTGTAGGTGGCTTGCTGTTTGATGGATAGTCTGCCATATATGTAACAAGTTCTCCCATCTTGAAATGCACAAATGCTAGTTTTTGTTTTACACTCCACTTTGGATCCATTTGGTCTACTATTCCTTCAATAATATTTTCTGCATTAAAGAATTCCTCTTTGGTACATGCTCCAATTGGGATATTATAAATTTTAATGTCTTCTTTACAGTTTGCCACAAATCTTCTAACTGCTTCATACCACTTCCTGTCTTGTATATCTGTTGTATTTATTTCTATCCCTTCTAACTCTGTTGCTCTTTGAGCAACATCTAAATATTCTAAAGGATTTCCTAGTATTCTTGCTCTCTCTTCATTTATAGAATCAAAAAAGCTTTCTTTTCTTTCATTTCCCAGATATAATTCTTTTAAAATCTTTACTTTTTTGTTGTCTTTCATAAATTCATCATATGTAACCATTATATTAAACTCTCCCAATCAATATTTTTTATTATCCCATATCCATTTCCATCATCTTGATTTAGATAGGTATCTTTTCTTAAATTTATTAGGAATTCATTTTTGGTAGTTTCTCCTAAATCCATCTTAGTTTCAATATTGTAGTCACATAGCATTAATTTCTTATTTTTGCTAAATATTCGCTCTAAAAAATTTTTTATTATATTAACCATATTATTTTTCCTTTAATATATTCGAATTATATATTATCATAAAACAATATTTTTTTCTATACGAGCATGGAAATTTATAACTTTATTTTAAGACAATCTCACAATTTTACAAATTTTAGGAAAAATGTTATAATTATAGTACTTTAACATTATTTGGAGGCGATTCCATGAATGACATACAAGAACTATTGCCCATGCTCAGAGACTTCTTAAATGATCCCGAACTGCGGGAATTCAGACCACTTGTAGAGGAAATGATTAAAGGAGCAGAAATTCCTGGCTATGATAATATTGATAGAGTTCTGGAACTTTTTTCCCAGAATGACCTTGCATATCATTGCCGGAGAATCGCTGAAGAACTCTTTTATGCAAATATGTTCCTTCCTCCTCCTAAAAAGAAGTGGGACGAAATGGACGATAACCTGTTCTAATGTCAAAAGAAGTCAGCTAACACTTGCGTGTTAGCTGACTTTCTTCATAATTTATTGTATCTCTATTTTAGTATTTTTATCTATATTCTCCAATATCTTTTCCATTGTTTCTCTACTAACTGCAATACAGCCTTCTGTTGCTTTATTATTAGAACAGTGTAAAAATATTGCACTCCCCATTCCTTTAACATTATTAGGATTTATTCTTATTTCTATTAAATATTCATATTGTATAGGATAATCTATTAAATGCTCTGCCGAATTCCAATCTTTTTCTACTTTAGATATGTCTACTAATTGATTATAATATTTAGATTTAGAATCATCAACCCAATACATATCTTCATTTATTTCTTGATATTTCAAACTATTTTTATTATTTATTTTTTTATGTGTACTTAATATAATACCTAGTTCAAAACTTCCTAATGGAGTTTTTCCGTCGCCTTCTTTCTTATCTTCTGTTATTCCATTTCTTCCTATATATGCCTTTGTCTCAATATTATAATCTGGAAATTTTAGTGTCCACTCATTATCTTCATTTATAAAAACATATATAATATTATCCATATTTACTCCTCTCTTATACTGTGATATTCTATATGTTCTTTAATTATTACAAATTTCCCATTATTATAATCCCTTATCTTTATCTATTTGTTTTTGATATCTGTCTTCCTCTGAAAATATACATCCACAATACTTCTGCATATATAATCCTATTTCTCTTGCTTTGTTTTGTCCCTCTCTAAATCCAATCCTAAAATCTCTATATATAAATTCTATTTCATATTTTTTAGCTAACTCTTCTCCTATTTCTTTTAAAGCTTCATGCTTTTGATATGGGCTTACAAGAAGTGTTGTTGAAAAAGCATCATATCCATTTTCTTTTGCGTATTTTGCCGTTTGCTCTAATCTTACTCTATAACAGTAATTTGAACATCTATTTTCTAAGTCTGATACTACATTTTTGCAAAATTCTTTTAATCCATATTCTTCTTCAAATATGGCTTTTACATTAATTGATTTTGTATATTCTTTTAGACAGTCTCTTCTTGCCTTATATTCTTTATATGGGTGTATATTGGGATTATACCAATATATTGTTGGTTCTATATCTTCACATCTCAATTCATCTATACAATATACACTACATGGTGCACAACAAGTATGTAATAATAATTTCATATGTCTTCCTTCTTTTTTAATTTTTACATTCTATTCCTAAATGCTCATATGCTCTAGGTAAAGCTACTCTACCTCTTGGAGTACGTCCAATGAAGTTCTTTTGCATTAAATATGGTTCATAAACATCTTCAATAGTTTCTACTTCTTCTCCTATTGTTGAGGCTAGTGTCTCAACTCCAACAGGTCCTCCTGTATAATTTATTATTATTGTTTCTAATATTTTTCTGTCTATATTATCTAATCCTAATTCATCTATTTCTAATTTTTTCAATGAAATATCTGCAATATCTCTAGTTATATTTCCATCACCTAGTACTGATGCATAATCTCTTACCCTTTTTAAAAGCCTATTTGCTATTCTTGGAGTTCCCCTAGAACGTTTTGCAATTTCTAAAGAACCTAGCTTATCTATTTTTATATTCATTATATCTGCTGATCTTTGAACAATATCTTGCAGTTGTTCTTCATCATACAATTCTAACCTACTCACTATTCCAAATCTATCTCTAAGCGGAGTAGTTAATGAACCAGCTCTAGTTGTTGCTGCAACTAAAGTAAATTTAGGTAAATCTAATCTAATTGACCTTGCACTTGGTCCCTTGCCTATAATTATATCTAAATTGTAATCTTCTAATGCAGGATACAATATTTCTTCTACACTTCTATTTAATCTATGTATTTCATCTATAAATAAAACATCATTTGGGGTCAAATTGGTAAGTAATGCTGCCAAATCTCCTGGTTTTTCAATTGCTGGACCTGATGTTATTCTAATATTTGAATTCATTTCAGTTGCTATTATGTTAGCAAGTGTTGTTTTTCCAAGACCTGGAGGTCCATATAGTAAAACATGGTCTAATGGTTCATTTCTTTTTTTGGCTGCTTCTATATAAACTTTCATATTCTCTTTTACTTTTGTCTGACCTATATATTCATTTAATGTTCTTGGTCTTAATGTATTTTCTACTTTTTCTTCTTCATTGTCCTGTAAATTAGGAATTAATAAATTTTCATCTTCCATTAATAAATGTCCTCTTCTTTCTTTAAATATTAGCTTTTAAAGACCTAAAGCAGTAAATATAATAATTGGATTCATCAATAATAATGTTAATTCTATATATCCAATAGTATTTCCATCCATTTCATCAAACATTGTAAATTTGTCCTCAATTAGTTTTTTATCCACGGTTTCTATTTTTATATGTCCAACATTTTTATAAACATAGTTTACTTCAAAATTCACTTCTTCTTGTGGATAAAAATATGAAATTGGATAATATTCTGTTCCTAAATAATTTCCTTTTTTATTATATAGATTTATCTTTATGCAAACTGCATCAATTATTTCATCTGTTGTATTTCTTATGTTTCCTTTTATATATCCTTTTGTATATGAGTTTTTACATTGGGCAATTTCTATTTTTAGTTCTTCTTCTTTTATTTCATATCCATCAAAGTCTTTGTAATGTGGCTTTGTTATTAAATTTGTAAAAAAAGTAACTACAAAATATGTTGCAATTAATAAAATTACACATTTAATTATTTTTTCCATAACTTTTTCTCCTTAATATATTTTCTGTTTAATTATACTATAATTTGGCGAAAAAGTAAACATTTGCTCACTTCAAATCAGTATTTTCAGTATATATAGCTAAAAAAATAAAAGCAGTATAATTAATTATACTGTTTTTATCTTTGTATATATTTTTATTCGATTCCATATTTCTTTTTGAATTTGTCTGCTCTTCCTCCTGTTGTATCTCTTTTTAAGTTTCCTGTCCAGAATGCATGACAATTTGAACATACATCGACTTTTAAGTCTTTTTTTGTTGAACCTACTTTATATACCTTTCCACATGCACATGTTATTGTTGTTTCTTCAAATTGTGGTTGTATTTCTTTTTTCACTTAAGATACACCTCTCTTTTCATATTATTTTTCTTGCTCTGTAGCTTTCTTTTCAGAAAAGCCATTCTTTACATCTGTAATAACGTCATCAAAAGATATTTTAGATGCTACCTTACAACCTATGTTTATCAAACATGCTATTACTAAAATAATTAATCCTATTTTCTTCCATGATTTTGCTAACATAAGTTTTCATCTCCTCTTATACTAACTCAATTATTACTCTTTCAGCATTATCGCCTTTTCTTGGTCCTAGTTTCAATATTCTAGTATAACCACCTTGTCTTGCTTCATATTTAGTAGCGATTTCTCCGAATAATTTAGCTGGTAAATCTATCTTATTTCCTTCATTGTCTTTTACTTTATTTGTTTTTGACATTATCTTTCTTCTAGCATTTAATCTTGTTGGCATATCTTTTTGTCTTTTCTCTGTTTTTTCTTCTTTAACTACTCTTAGATATTCTTTACCATTTTTGCTTGTTACTTTTTCTAATTCTTTATTACCTTTACTATCTAATTTTGCTTTTACTACTTTTACTTCAACTTCTTCAAAGTTATCTTTTTCCCTAATTGCTAATGCTATTAAGTTTTCAGCTAAGCTTCTTACTTCTTTAGCTCTAGCTTCTGTCGTTTCTATTCTACCATGTACTAATAAGTCTGTTGTTAAGTTTTTTAACATTGCCATTCTTTGGTCTGTTGGTTTTCCTAACTTTCTAGCCAATTTTTTCAGCCTCCTTATATTTTAATTTTTATTCATCATCTGAAGCAAAGTTTAGTTCTAATGAATGTAACTTATTTATAACTTCATCTAGTGATTTTTTACCTAGATTTCTTACTTTCATCATATCTGCTTCGGATTTATTTGCTAAATCTTCAACTGTAGAAATTCCTGCTCTCTTTAAGCAATTATATGATCTTACAGATAATTCTAATTCTTCTATTGGCATTTCCAATATTTTTTCTTTCTTAGATTCAGATTTTTCAACCATTACCTTAGTATTTCTTGCTGTTTCTGATAAATCTATGAATAATTCTAAATGGCTAACCATAACTTTAGCTGCTAAGCTAACAGCTTCATATGCTTTTAAACTACCATCTGTCCAAATTTCTATTGTTAATTTATCATAGTCTATTGATTGTCCTACTCTAGTATTTTCTACTGAATAATTTACTTTTTTTACTGGAGTAAATATAGAATCTATTGGTAGTACATCTATTGATTGATTTTCTGTTTTGTTTTTTTCTGCAACATTATATCCTCTGCCTCTATCAACAGTCATCTCCATATGTAAAAATCCACCCTCTGCTACTGTAGCTATATGTAAATCTGGATTTAATATTTCTATAGATGAATCTGTTATTATATCTCCTGCTTTAACTTCTCCTTCGCCATTAAAGTCTATCTTTATAGTTTTGATTTCATTTTCATGCATTTTTAATCTTACACTTTTTAAATTAACTATAATTTCTGGCACGTCTTCTACAACATTTGGTATACTTGAAAATTCGTGTACTACACCTTCAATTTTTACACTTGTTATTGCTGCCCCTGGTAATGATGATAGTAAAATTCTTCTTAAAGAATTTCCTATTGTCATTCCATATCCTCTTTCTAACGGTTCACATACGAATTTTCCATAGCTTTCGTCTTCGTTTATTGCTAGGCATTCAATATTTGGTTTTTCAAATTCAATCATTAATTTTAACCTCCTATTTAGATGTTAGAATTTAGATGTTATGTTTTAGAATTTTTCTAACTACTAATTCTAATTTTCTAAATTTTACTTTTTAACTATTTAGAATATAATTCTACGATTAAGTGTTCTTCAACTGCAATATCTACATCTTCTCTAGATGCTAATTTAACTACTTTTACTTGTAGTTTATCATTATCTTTTTCTAACCAAGCTGGTACTGGTTTTGCTTTATTTACTTCTATATTTTCTTTTATTGTTTTATTATCTTTTTTAATTTCTCTAACTGTGATAACATCTCCTGTTTTTACTAAGTATGATGGAATATCTACTTTTCTTCCATTCACATCAAAATGACCATGGTTTACAAGTTGTCTTGCTTGTGCTCTTGATGTTCCAAATCCTGCTCTATAAACAACATTATCTAATCTACTTTCTAATATTTGTAATAAGTTTTCACCAGTAATACCTTTTTTATTTTCAGCCATTGCGAAATATTTTCTAAATTGTTTTTCTCCTACTCCGTAGAAGTATTTTGTTTTTTGTTTTTCTCTTAATTGCATTCCATATTCAGATAATTTTTTCTTTCCTTGTCCGTGTTCTCCAGGTGCATAATTTCTTCTTGTAACACTACATTTATCTGTATAGCATCTTGAACCTTTTAAGAACAATTTTTGCCCTTCTCTACGGCAAATACGGCATTGTTCGTCTTTATATCTTGCCATTATATATTTCCTCCTTATACTCTTCTTCTTTTTGGTGGTCTACAACCATTGTGTGGAATTGGTGTTACATCTTTAATTGCGCTGATTTCTAATCCCGCTGTTTGTAAAGATCTTATAGCAGCTTCTCTACCAGAACCTGGTCCTTTTACAAATACTGCTACACTTCTTAGTCCATGTTCCATTCCTGCTTTTGCAGCTGTAAGTGCTACTTCACCTGCTGCATATGGAGTGCTTTTTCTAGAACCTTTAAATCCTAATTCTCCAGCACTTGACCAAGAAATAACATTTCCTTTTTCATCAGTGATTGTAACTATTGTATTATTAAAACTAGAATGAATATGAGCTTGACCTTTTTCTATATTTTTTCTATCTCTTCTTCTAGTTACTGTTTTTTTCTGTGCTACTTTTGCCATTTTTTGTTTTTCCTCCTTTTACATGGATATCAAAATTTATTATTTACTCTTTCTGCTTACAACTTTTCTTGGACCTTTTCTTGTACGTGCATTTGTTTTTGTTCTTTGTCCTCTAACTGGTAAGCCTCTTTTATGTCTCATTCCTCTAAAGCATCCTATTTCTGTAAGTCTTTTAATATTTAAAGCTACTTCTCTACGTAAGTCACCTTCTACTTTATAACCATCCATCGCTTTTCTTATGCTTTGTACTTGGTCATCTGTTAAATCTTTCACTCTAATATCTGGATTCACATCAGCTGCTTTTAATATTTTGTTAGAACTTGTTCTACCTATTCCATAGATATAAGTAAGTCCTATTTCTACTCTTTTTTCTTTAGGTAGATCTACGCCTGCAATTCTTGCCATAATAAAAATTCACCTCTTTAATTTAATATTAATATTTGGATTGTATATATAATAAATAAAAACAGATATTCCTAAAATATTACTATTTTAGGACAGCCGCACTATTTTTATGTTATTAGCTAATTTTAATTCTAGGATTAATTATCCTTGTCTTTGTTTGTGTTTAGGGTTTTCACAAATTACTCTTGTAACACCTTTTCTTTTTATAATTTTGCATTTTTCACATATTTTTTTTACTGATGGTCTTACTTTCATTTCTTTCACCTCATTTTGAATTTTAGAATTTAGAAATTCAAGTTTTAAATTTGTATATTTCTTTAATTCTATATTTCTAAATACCTTTCATTTTATTTATCTCTCCAGGTTATACGTCCTTTTGTAAGATCATATGGAGATAGTTCTAATTTTACTTTATCACCTGGAAGTATTTTTATATAATTCATTCTAAGTTTTCCTGAAATATGTGCTAATACTTGATGTCCGTTTTCCAATTCAACTTTAAACTGAGTGTTTGGTAAGCTTTCAACTACTGTTCCTTCAACTTCAATAACGTCTTCTTTTGACACTTTTTTTCTTCCTCCTACAATGAATTTTATTTATACATTAAATAACTTTTAAATTATATACTATTTTCTTTAATTTGTCAATATTTCTGCTTCTTTTTCTGTAATTAATATTGTATTTTCATAATGTGCTGCTAAATTCCCACTTTCTGTTACTATTGTCCAGCCATCATCTAGCTCTAAAATATTGTCATTTCCTATCATTACCATAGGTTCTACTGCCAGAGTCATCCCAGGTTCAAGTCTTATTCCTTTTCCTGCTTTTCCATAATTTGGAATCGCTGGATCTTCATGCATACTTCTTCCTATGCCATGTCCTTGAAATTCTTTTACTACTGAATAGCCATTTTTTTCAACAAACTCTCCAATTGCATGTGATACATCACCTATACGATAACCTTTTTTTGCAAATTTAATTCCCTCAAAAAATGCTTGTTTTGTAACTTCAAGTAACTTTTGTGCCTCGTCTGAAACTTTTCCTACAGTATATGTTCTTGCACAATCTCCATTAAATCCATTTTTTAAAACAACTAAATCTACACTAACAATATCTCCTTCTTTTAAAATAACTTTTTTAGAAGGTATCCCATGTATTACTTCATCATTTATAGATATACATAGTGTTGCAGGAAATGGATTAATTCTACTATCTGGATGTGGGTAATTTTTTTGTGCTGGAATAGCATTATTTTGTTTTATAAAATCTTCTGCAATTTTATCCAATTCCATTGTAGATATGCCTGGTCTTATCGCTTCTTCAACTTTTCTTTGAGTTTCTATGGCAAGTCTGCAAGATTCTCTCATTAATTCAATTTCTCTTTTAGACTTTATTTCAACCAATCCTATTCCCACCTTTTTATTTCAATTCTTTTTCTAATTTTTCTGCAATTTCATAAGAAGTTTGACCTGCTTTGTCTCCAGCTTTTTCTGTTCTTAATACATTTTTCTCAGCATAATAGTTAATTAATTCTTCTGAAGAATTTTTATATACTTCTAATCTATTTTGAACAACTTCTGGTTTTTGATCTTCTCTTTGATATAGTTCTCCTCCACATTCATCACAAATTCCTTCTTGCTTTGGTGGATTAAATACTACATTATATATTGCTGAACATCCTCTACAACTTCTTCTATTTGCAATTCTTTCAACTATTTCATCAAATGGAACTTCAATATTTAATGCCATATCTACTTTTTTGTTTTTTGATGATAGTAATTCATCTAGAACAATTGCTTGATTTGTTGTTCTTGGGAATCCATCTAATATAGCTCCATTTGCAACATCAGCTTCTTCCATTCTTTTTTCTAACATTCTAACTGTTAATTCATCTGGAACTAGTTCTCCTTTATCCATATATACTTTAGCTTCTTTTCCTAGTTCTGTTTCGTTTTTTAGATTTTCTCTAAATAAATCTCCTGTTGATATATGTGCTAATTTTAAATTTTCTGCTAAAATTTTTCCTACAGTTCCTTTTCCACTTCCTGGTGCTCCTAATAATACTATAACCATATTTTCCTCCTATTACATGACGAAAAATTAATAATGAATATTAATTAATTCTATTAGTTTTTGGCTTTATAGCCAAAAACTAACAGTAATTATCACTTATTAATTCTTCACTATTAATTATTCTAAAAATCCTTTATAGTGTCTCATTACTAATCTAGATTCTAATTGTTCTACCATTTCTAATGCAACTCCTACTACGATTAATATTGATGTTCCTCCAAAAGATATATTTAATCCTGTAAAGCTTAATAGCATAGGTAATATTGCTATTATACTTAAGAATATTCCTCCAAATAGAGTTAATTTTTTCATTATTGATGATAAATAATCTGCTGTAGGTTTTCCTGCTCTTATTCCTGGTATAAATCCACCATTTTTCTTTATATTATTTGATACTTCTGCTGGATTAAATGTTGCATAAGTATAGAAGTAAGTAAATCCTACTATTAATAGTAAATACACTATAGCATTTGCTATTGTATAGCCTATTCCAAATTGTGCTGTTGATGTAGACATTGAGAACTTATAGATTGTTGCCCAAAATCCACTTGCTGTAGCTATATTATTATTAAACATAGGTATAATCATTGCTGGAAAAGTTAAGAAAGATGATGCAAAGATAACTGGCATTACACCTGCCATTGCTAATTTTAATGGTATATGTGTATTTTGTCCACCATACATTTTTCTTCCAACTACTTTTTTAGCATATTGTACTGGTACTCTTCTTTCTGCTTGTTGTACAAATACAACACCTGCAACTAGAAGTAATGCTCCTGCAATTATTGCTAGAGTAATTATTAAACCTGTTGTATTAATTACTCCATTTACTATTATATTATTATATAATCCTACAGCAGCTCCTGGTAATGAAGATATTATACCAACAAATATAATCATTGAAATTCCATTTCCAATTCCTTTATTAGTTATTTGATCTCCTAACCACATAAGTAATGCTGTTCCTGCCATTAATGATATAACAAATAAACAAGCTGTTCCAAATCCTGGATTTATAAATACTCCCAATCCTTTATATGCGTTGCTGTATGTCAAGTATAATCCTGTTGCTTCTATTAAAGCTAAAAATACTGTAAGTAATTTTGTATATCTATTTACTTTAGCTTTTCCTTCTTCTCCACCTTCTTTAATTGCTCTTTCCAAAGAAGGTATTACCATTCCTAATAATTGAATTACTATAGATGCAGTAATATATGGAGTTATTGTCATTGCAAATATTGATAATTTAGAAAAAGCTCCTCCGGAAATTATATCAATTAAGTTTGATATACTTGTTCCCGAACCAGTTGCAAGATTATCTAATGCAATACTATCTACTCCTGGTACTGTAACATAGCATCCAAATCTGAATATAACAATTAATAATAATGTATATAAAAGTCTTTTTCTTACATCTGGACTTTTAAATGCGTTTTTAATTGTTTTAAACAACTTAAATCACCTCTGCTTTTCCACCGGCTTTTTCTATTGCCTCAGCAGCTGATTTTGTGAATCTTGTAGCTTTTACTGTTAGTTTCTTTTCTAATTTTCCGGTTCCTAAAATAACTATTCCGTCATTTGCTTTACTGATTATTCCATCTTCTATTAAAGATTCAGCTGTAACTTCTTCATTTTTTACTTTATTTAACATTGTTAAAGTTACTTCTGTATATGTTTTTGCATGGATATTTGTAAATCCTCTTTTTGGTAATCTTCTATATAAAGGTGTTTGACCTCCTTCAAAACCACGTCTAACTCCTCCACCTGTTCTAGCTTTTTGTCCTTTATGTCCTCTACCAGATGTTTTACCAAGTCCTGAACCAATTCCGCGTCCTACTCTTTTCTTTGTTTCTTTTTTAGTAGCAGCTTTAATGTTTCCTAATTCCATGTTTTGTTTCCCTCCATTCTTAAATTAGTCTTTTAATCTATAACTATTAGATAACTTCTTCTACTTTTTTATTTCTTTTTTTAGCTATCTCTTCAGCTGTAGACATGTTTTGTAATGCATCTATTGTTGCATAACCTACATTTCTTGGATTGTTTGTACCAATAATTTTTGTTTTTATATCTCTGTATCCTGCTAATTCTAATATTGGTCTAACACTTCCTCCAGCTATAAGTCCAGAACCTTGTGGAGCTGGTTTTAATAAAACACTAGCTGAACCAAAAGTTCCAATAAATTCATGTGGTACAGTTGTTCCAACCATAGGAACTTCAATTAGATTCTTTTTAGCATCTTCAATAGCTTTTTTTATAGCATCTGGAACTTCAGCTGCTTTACCATTTCCAATACCTACGTGTCCGTTTTCATCTCCAACAACTACAACAGCACTAAATCTGAAATTTCTACCACCTTTAACAACTTTTGCAACTCTGTTAATAGCTACAACTTTTTCTTTATATTCCACTGTTTTTTCTTCCATATTGAACTAAATTTCCCTCCTTAAACTAAAATTTTAGTCCTGCTTCTCTTGCAGACTCTGCTAATTCTTTTACAACACCATGGTAAACATATCCACCTCTGTCGTAAACAACATTTTCTATTTTCTTTTCTAAAGCTCTTTTAGCAATTAATGCTCCAACTTCTTTAGCTGCTTCTTTATTTGAATGTTTTGTTTTAACTTCTTTATCTAAAGTAGAAGCTTGAACTAATGTAGTTCCTTTAGTATCATCAATTATCTGAGCATATAGATTTGTGTTACTTCTAAATACTGATAATCTTGGGCATTCAGATGTTCCGCTAATTTTTGTACGAACTCTTTTATGTCTTCTTTCTCTTTCTAATTTTCTATTAGTTTTAGAAACCATTACGATTACTCCTTTCTAATCTAATTTTATAATTATATATGTTTTTATTTATTTCAATTAATAATCTTGAATTAAATTCAATTTTTAACTAAAGTTTTTTAACAAAGTAAAAGTGGTATATTGCAAGGAAAGCAAATAAAAATTTTTGAGACTATACACTGTATGTCGATAAAATTTTTATGCAGCTTGACAAAGCAAGATTCCGCTTTTCATTTGTTTGTATTTTATTTTTTACCTGTTTTACCCTCTTTACGTCTAATATGTTCTTCAACATATTTAATACCTTTACCTCTATATACTTCAGGTGGTCTCTTTGTTCTTATAACTGCTGCCATCTCTCCTACTAATTCTTTATCAATTCCTCTTACAATTATTTGGTTTGGAGATGGAACTTCATATTTAATTCCTTCTGGTTCTACCATTTCTACAGGATGAGAATATCCTAATGTTAAAACTAGTTTATTACCTTGTTTTGCAGCTCTATAACCTACACCATTGATTTCTAATTCTCTAGTGTATTCGTTTAGAACACCTTGTATCATATTATTTATCAAAGTTCTTGTTAATCCATGAATACTTCTATTAAATGGTTGGTCATCTGGTCTTACAACTGTTATGACTTTATCATTTAATTCAATTTTCATATTTGGGTGCATTTCTTTTTCAAGTGTACCTTTAGGACCTTTTACAGTAACTTTGTTTCCTTCTAATTTTACTTCTACAGAATCTGGTACTGTAATTGGTTTATTTCCTATTCTTGACATAACTATTTTCTCCTTTCTCTTTCTGAATTACCATACATAAGCTAATACTTCTCCACCAACACCTAATTCTCTTGCTTTTTTATCTGTCATTATTCCTTTTGATGTTGATATTAATGCTATACCTAAACCATTTAAAACTTTAGGTAATTCTTCTTTAGAAGCATATATTCTTAACCCTGGTTTACTTATTCTTCTTAATCCAGATATAACTTTTTTACCTTTTTCTGTATATTTTAAAGTTATTCTTATAATTCCTTGATTATCAGTTTTTATTTCTTCATAAGATTTTATATAACCTTCGTTAAATAGAATCTCTGCAATGTCTCTTTTTATATTTGATGCAGGAACGTCAACTGTTTTAAATTTAGCTTGACCTGCATTTCTGATTCTTGTAAGCATATCTGCTATTGGATCAGTTGTAACCATTTTCTCTTCTCCTCCTTTATCTTACCAACTTGATTTTTTAACACCTGGAATTTCACCTTTATGTGCTAATTCTCTAAAACAAATACGGCAAATTCCATATTTTCTTATATAAGCATGTGGTCTTCCGCATAATTTACATCTATTATATTCTCTTGTTTTATATTTTTGTGTTTTTTGTTGTTTAACAATCATTGCTTTTTTAGCCATCTGTTCCTATTTCCTCCTTTTTTACTAATTTCTAAAAGGCATTCCTAATAGATTTAACAATTCTCTAGCTTCTTCATCTGAATTAGCTGTTGTTACGAATATTATATCCATTCCTCTTGTTTTATCTATCTTGTCATATTCTATTTCAGGAAATATTAATTGTTCTTTTATTCCTAAAGAATAGTTTCCTTTTCCATCAAAAGAATTTTTTGAAAGTCCTCTAAAGTCTCTTACTCTAGGTAATGCTACATTGAATAGTTTGTATGCAAAATCATACATTTTATCTTGTCTTAATGTAACTTTACATCCTACATTAGCACCTTCTCTTAATTTGAATGCAGCTATTGATTTCTTTGCTTTTGTCACAATTGGTTTTTGCCCTGTTATAATTGTTAAATCATTTATTGCATTCTCTAATGATTTAGGATTATCTTTTGTATCTCCTAAACCTATATTGATAACAATCTTCTCTAATTTTGGAACTTGCATAACTGATTTATATTGAAATTTTTTCATTAATGCAGGAACTACTTCTTTTTCATATTGTTCTCTTAAAGTTTCCATTATTTCTCCTCCTTTTATTTAATTACTGTTCCACATCTTTTACAAACACGAACTTTTGAATCTTTTTCTATTTTGTAACCTACTCTTGCTGGTTTATTGCATTTAGAGCAAACTACGTTTACTTTGCTAGAATTTATTTCACATTCTACTGGAATGATTCCGCCTTCTTCTCCTTGTTTTTTAGGTTTGATGTGTTTTTTTCTAATATTTACGCCTTTTACAACAACTTTATTTTGTTTTGGCATTATCTTTAAAACTTCTCCAGTTTTTCCTTTATCATTTCCAGATAAAACTTGAACTGTATCACCTTTTTTTATTTTCATTAAGGTTTCCCTCCTTTTTCAATTATTGATTCTTCTAAGATAAGTACTGTGGGCGATTAATAATCGTCCCTACAATTCTACATTGTAAGTTTTCTTTATTATTATAATACCTCTGGAGCTAGAGATAAAATCTTCATATAATCTTTATCTCTTAATTCTCTTGCTATAGGTCCAAATATACGAGTTCCTTTTGGAGTTCCATCATCTCTTATTATAACTGCTGCGTTCTCGTCAAATCTTACATAAGAACCATCTGCTCTTTTTATTGGTTTTGTTGTTCTTACTATAACTGCTTTTACAACATCACCTTTTTTTACAACACCATTTGGTATAGCATTTTTAACTGATGCAACTATAACATCACCTACACCTGCAAATTTTCTATGTGAACCACCTAAACATCTGATACACATAAGTTCCTTTGCACCTGTGTTATCTGCTACTTTTAATCTAGATTGTTGTTGAATCATTTAGGTTTCCTCCTTCTTATTAATTATTCACTACTAGTTTTCATTAACTTATTTAATAACTGCTTTTTCCACAACTTCAACTAATCTCCATCTCTTATCTTTTGATAGAGGTCTAGTTTCCATTACTTTTACTTTATCACCTATTTGGCATTCATTGTTTTCATCATGTGCTTTTAATTTATATGTCCTTTTAACAAATTTACCATATAATGGGTGTTTTACACTTGTTTCAACTGATACTACTATTGTTTTATCCATTTTATTAGATGTTACTGTACCAACCATAACTTTACGAAGATTTCTTTCTTCCATTTGTTTAGTCTCCTTTCATATAATCGGGCTACTAAAGACTGCCCCCCTATAGTATTTATAGGTTTTATTTTGCTAATTCTCTTTCTTTTAAAACTGTATTTATTCTAGCAATATCTTTTTTTGTTTCTTTTATCTTCATTGGATTGTCTAATCCATTTGTTGCTAAATTAAATCTCAATTTAAATAGTTCTGTTTTTAATTCACCTAATTCTTTTTCTAAGTCTGGTGAAGACATTTCTCTTATTTTACTTATCTTCATCAACATCACCACCTTGATTATTTTCTCTTACTACAAATTTTGTTTTTACTGGTAGTTTATGTGAAGCTAATCTTAAAGCTTCTCTAGCAATGTTCTCTGGAACTTCTGCTAGTTCAAATAGTATTCTTCCTGGTTTTACTGGTGCTACCCAATATTCTACAGCTCCTTTACCTTTACCCATACGAGTTTCAGCTGGTTTCTTGCTTATTGGTTTATTTGGAAATATTTTTATCCAAACTTTTCCACCTCTTTTTATATAACGTGTCATTGCTATACGGGCAGCTTCTATTTGATTAGCTGTAATTAATCCAGCATCTACAGTTTGTAAACCATATTGTCCTTCATTTACAACGTTTCCTCTTGTTGCCTTTCCTCTGTTTCTACCCTTTTGCATTTTTCTATATTTTGTTCTTTTTGGCATTACTGGCATTATACATTTCCTCCTTCTGTTTTTATTTTTTTAGTAGGAAGAACTTCTCCTTTATATATCCAAACTTTTACACCTATTTTTCCATAAGTTGTATCTGCTTCATAAAAACCATAATCGATATCTGCTCTAATTGTTTGTAGTGGAATTGTTCCTTCTTTATAGAATTCTGTTCTTGCCATATCAGCTCCACCTAATCTTCCAGATACAGATGTTTTTATTCCTAAAGCTCCTGCTTTCATTGCTTTTTGCATACATTGTTTCATTGCTCTTCTAAAAGAGATTCTTCTTTCTAGTTGATTACAAATGTTTTCTGCTACTAGTTGTGCATTTGTATCAACGTCTTTTACTTCAACTATATTTAAGTTTACATCTTTATTAATCATCTTTGATAATTCTTTTTTTAATGTTTCAGCTAAATTTCCACCTTTTCCTATTACTAGTCCTGGTTTTGCTGTATAAACATTTACTTTTACAAATTTAGCTGTTCTTTCTATTTCTATTTTAGAAATACCGCTAACAAATAATTTTTTCTTAACATATTCACGGATTTTGTGGTCTTCTATTAAATAGTCACTGAAATTTCTTGAATCAGCATACCATTTTGAGCTCCAATCTTTTATAACACCAACTCTTAATCCATGTGGATGCATTTTTTGTCCCATTTTTATCTTTCCCTCCTTAAATTTCTCTCAATTTAATTGTTATATGACTGGTTCTTTTTCTTATTCTTACAGCTGAACCTTTAGCTGCTGGTCTTATTCTTTTCATTGTTGGACCTTGGTTTGCATAAATTTCACTAACTACTAAGTTTCCTCTATTCATACCATGATTATTTTCTGCATTTGCTATTGCAGATTTAAGTAATTTTTCTAATATTTCAGATGATGCTTTTGGTGTAAATTTTACTATTGCTAATGCTTCATCTGCTTTTTTTCCTCTTATAAGATCTGCTACTATTTTTACTTTTCTAGCTGAAATTCTTGCAAATCTTAATGTAGCTGTTGCTTCTAGCACTTTATTTTCTTCTGGCATTTTCTATTTACCTCCTTAATAATATTCCGTTCTATTGTATTGCATAGGAAAAACCATTTTTCTCTACAGATGTGTTTTTCCAATACAACAAGGTTACTTTCATTATTCTATATATTTGTAAAATACTTTCTATTTTACTGTTGTTTTTTTATCTCCTGAATGTCCTCTAAATGTTCTTGTTGGAGCAAATTCTCCTAATTTATGTCCTATCATCTCTTCTGATATATAAATTGGAACATGTTTTCTTCCATCATGAACTGCTATTGTATGACCTACCATTTGTGGGTATATTGTAGAAGCTCTTGACCAAGTTTTTAAAACACTTTTTTGTCCACTTTCATTCATAGCTTCAATTCTTTTTAAAAGCTTTGGCTCTATAAATGGTTTTTTCTTACTAGATCTTGACATTAATTTTTCCTCCTTTTACTTTCTTCTCTTTACAATATATTTATCTGTTTTATTATTTTTCTTTCTTGTCTTATATCCTAATGCTGGTTTACCCCAAGGAGTAAGTGGTCCACTATGTCCTACTGGTGCTCTACCTTCACCACCACCATGTGGGTGATCTACTGGGTTCA
>CANTAQ010000007.1 GCA_947651825.1 uncultured Clostridium sp.
AACTAGGATTTTCATAATTACGCTTTTTTGTGTCTACTTTTTGTTGACAACTTCATTTTTAATACAGCTTTTTTTTATGCATTTATTTCAAATTTCCCAACATATTTTCCTAAGATTTTAATATCGGTTTTTTTAGTATAAACTTGAGTAGTAAAGCTAGAATCTGTACTCATTGGCTCTAGTATAATAAGTTCATTTTGTCTAGTAAATTTTTTTAAAGTTGCTTCCAAATTATCAACCAAAACAACAGCAACTTCTCCATTTTCAATGCTGTCTTGTTTATGGATTAGAGCATAAGCCCCATTCTTAATAACTTTATTCATACTTTCACCATTAACTTTTAAAAAGAAATATTCTTCAGGATTAGTAATATTAAATAGAACAGTATCAATAGGAAGTGTTCCATCAAGACATTCTTCCGCCCAGTTAGGTAATCCAGCAGAAATAGTTCCATAAACAGGAAACATATAAAAATTACACTTATTATAAGAAGAAGACGGAGATGAAATATCGCTAGAAGAAGATATATAGTCACAAATACTCATTAAATCATAATAAGATACAATACCATTGGAAGCAGTAGAAATTTTTTCTAGTATTTTTGGAGTTGGCGGATTATCAAGTTTTTGATTTACATATTTTGAAATATAAGTTCTATTTAAGTTAGCTTTCTCAGCAAATTCTGTCATACTAGAATAAGTAGAATTTATTTGGTTTAAAATATCAGCAAATTTCTTTTTATCAAACATAAAAACCTCCAAAATTAAATAAAAAATATTTAAAATCTTTCTATGGCAAGTATAGCATAGGATGTGAAAGAAATCAACAAAAGTGCGTGAAAAAAATCACAAAAATATATTGACAAAAGAGAAATAAATTTATATAATTATATTGTGAAAAAAATCACGGAAAATAGAATAACAATTTATTTTTTTTATCTAATAACGTGAATAATTTCACAAAAAAGTTAAGGAAAAATAAAGTAAAGGGGGAATATATGAACAAAGAAAAACTAATTGAATATTGTAAATTAAAAAGAGAAACTAAGAATTTAGAAAAAAGGATTGACAATCTGCGAAAACAAAGCGACATAGTAGCAGATGTAGTTCAAAATGGATATAAAGGACATATTAAAATTTCTGGAATTGATTTAAAAAGAAGATATAAGTTAGAAGTATATGAAATAAAATTACAAACTTTTTATGATAAATTAATAGAAGAATTAAATGAAATAGAAGATTATATAGAAAAAATAGAACAATCAGAAATAAGGCAGATTTTAAGATATAAATATATAGATAATAAAAATTGGATACAAATACAATTTAAAATGCGGATATAGTCATGAAGATACTGCAAGAAAAAAACATGACAGATTTTTTTTAAACAAAGAGACAAACAAATGTCCGTAATATTTAGGACTAAAATATTGTAATTAGTAAAAGTGATAAACACAAGATGAAAATAAAACTAAATAAGTTATTTTATTTTTGTCTAATGGAATAAAGGAGGGAAAATATGGAACTATGCAAAACGTGTACTAGACTAATTTGCCATAAAAATATAATAACAAAAGATGAAGAAAATTTAAGAATAATAAAGTGTCTAGAATATAGAAAAGACGAAGATAAAATAAAAGGATATGAAGAACCTTTAATACGAACAGCAAATCAATGTAGGGCAATAATGAAAGTGGGTGAATAAAATTTTTTACACAAAAACAAACAAATGTCCGTTTTGTCCGGAAGAATGATGCTATAATTATTATAATGAAATAAATTTTAGTCGACAGGAATTTATGAATAAAACTTTGCGTTTATCCTAGTTTAGCATTGAATAAAGGAAAAAAAGCTTAAGCTATAAAGGTACCCAAAATAAAAAAGATAAAATTTAAGGAGGAAATAAAATGTCAGAGAACAGAGTAAAATTTGGATTAAGCAATGTACATATTGCAAAAATAACAGAAAACAATGGTGAAATTTCATATAGTATACCATTTAAAATGCCAGGAGCAGTTAGTTTAACAGCAACACCAGCAGGAGAATCAACACCATTTTATGCAGATAATATAAAATATTATATAGCAACATCAAATCAAGGATACACAGGAGAATTAGGTTTAGCAATAACACCAGAAGAGTTTTTAAAAGAAATTTTAGGACAAGTATCAGATACTAATGGAGCATTATTTGAAACAGCTGAAGATAAAACAGCAAGATTTGCATTAATGGGAGAAATTGAAGGTGATGCTAAAAATAGAAGATTTGTTTATTTCGATTGTACTGCAACAAGACCAAGTGCAGAAATGAACACAACAGGAGAAAGCACAGAACCACAAACAGATACAATATCAATAACAATGGCACCACGTGTTAGTGACAAAGCTATAAAAGCAGTTATAGAGCCAAATGAGACAAATCAAGAAATATATAATACATTCTTTAACAAAGTATATGAAAAAGACAGTGTAAAAGATGCAGAATAAATCTAGGAGGTAAGTAAATGAAAACAATAACGATTTGCGGTAAAGAGTATAAGTTAGAATGTAATGCTCTAACATATATTAAATATAAAACATTTTTTAAACAAGGAATTATAGGAGATATTCAAAAACTGCAAGAATATTTAATTAAACAAGAGTTGATTACAAAACAAGTAGAGGAAAAAGATATAAGTGAAGAAGAAAAAATTTCAATAATAGCAAAGTATATGAACCAATATGTGGATGACTTCATAATAGCAATAACAAGAATTGCATGGATTTTAATATATACAGCAGATAAAAATGTTGTAGAATATGAGAAATGGTTAGAAGGAATAAAGAACTTTAAAATTGATGAAGATTGGATTGTAGAGGTAGCGGAATGTGCCGTGAATTGCTTTTGTTGATGAAGAATTATCTCAAGAAATGAATAGAAAAATAAAGACAAAAGGAAATGTGGTAAAAGAAACATTTCCAGAACATGAATTTTTAGCTTCATGTTTAAGAATAGGATTAAATTTAAATGACTTAATAGAACTTACATATATAGATTGTATGAAAATTCTATTAAGCTATATAGGAAATAACAACAATGTTAGAGAAGCAACACAAAAAGATATAGACAAATTATTAAAATAAGAGGTTTTTAAACCTCTTATTTTAATGGGAGGATGAAATGGCAGGAAGTATAAATGGAATAATAATAGAACTTAGAGGAAACCCCTCTGAGTTAAGAAAAGAATTAGAAAAGATAGAAACTATTGCTGGAAATCTAAATAAAAAATTGGAAAATGGAGGAACTCAGTGGAGTAAATTAGGTAGTGCAGCAGAAAATTTTGGTTCTAAAATAGATAAAGTAGGGACAATGTTAAGCAATTTAGGAACTAAATTATCGAATAATGTAACAAATCCTATGCTAAAAAATTTAGGAGACATGATAAAAACTGCAGGAGACTTAAGCCAGGTATTTGGAACAGTAACAACAGGAGTAGGAACACTTACAAGAGCAATAGATTTAATGAAATTTGGAATAGGAAATGCAACAGGAGCAGCAGCAGACTTGGCAAAAGGATTGCATGGATTAACAACTCCTGTTGGTATAGCAATTACAAGTATAGGTACAGCAGTGGGACTGATAGTTACAGAAATAAGTAAGAATGAGGAAAAAATAAAAGAGAAATTTTCAAATATGGGGAAATCTGCTTTTGATTTTTATCAAGGAATACAGACAGCAGAAGGATATTTAGATAGCTTTAACAGTACTTTGTTTGTTTCAACAGAAGAACAACAAGAATTACAGAATCAAATGGCTGAAATTCAGTCGGGAATTACAGAAATTTGTAAAACAGCAGCTGATGAACGTAGAGGATATACTACAGAAGAAATTATAGAGCTAAATGAATATTTTAATAAATTAAAAGAATTAAAAAATAAAGAACTTGAGATGGAAACCTATATTGCAAAGGCAATTTCACAACAAGCTATAACAAATGCAAAAAGTTTTCAGGGAAATCTAGAGGAATATAAAGTACAAGCACAGGAATGGATATCTACTGCAAAGCAACAAGCTGAAAAAACTAAGAAAATAATAGAACAAAGTTCAATAGAAGAAATAGCACTTTTAAATCAAAAATATGGTGAGAATGCAAATATGCGAAATGAAGCATATATGAATGAATATAATAGTATTATTGAACAAAAACAACAAAGAATAGATATGGCCAATGAAGAAGTTAGACAAATCACAGAAATATATGCAAATAATTATGCGGAGAGAGCGAGTCAAGATGGAGACTTTGCAGAACATATTAACCATTATAATTGGGAAAGAGAACAAGAGGAACAAAGGCACATAGATAGATTAAAAGAGATTGATGATTTTGGTTATGCTAGTGAAATAGATAAAATGGGGGCAGTAGAATTAGAAAATGAAAAACATAATGACAAGATGAGAAAAATATGGCAAAATATGTATAAGTATATGTCGGATAGTGAAGTAGAACAACTAGGTGTTTGGATAGGGATGGTTTCAGATGCTGCACTATATGGAGGAGAATTAACTGAGGAAAACCAAAAATTAGTAGACACAGTATTAGAAACTTTTAAATATATGCCAGGTAGTGCAAAAGAAGAAATGAAAAAGACAATGGAAGAAATGTTAAATACAATGAATAATTCGGAAGCTAGTTTATTTGCTAAAGCGAATGGAATATCAAATGGTTTAATAAGGAGATTAAGCACTACTTTTAATGTAAATACACGAAATATACCTGCTCATAAACTTGGACTTGATTATGTTCCATATGATAATTATATAGCAAAGTTACATAAAGGTGAAAGAATATTAACAGCAAAAGAAAATGAACAGTTAAATAAATTTGAAAAAATGCCAAAAATAGTTGATAATACTCCACTAATAAATAATCAAATGAGGAGTATGGATAATAAAATTATTTGTACAACTCCTAATATAACATTTAATGTGCAAAAAATGGACAAAGCAAATTTAGATATGGCATTTAACTATATAAACAAACGATTTGGAACACAATATTAAAAATTGCAATAAACTTTCATATATGATAAAATAATAAAAAATATGTGGAGGTAAAGAATGGCGTTAATAAAATGTGAAGAATGTGGAAAAGAAATAAGTGAAGAAGCAAGAACTTGTCCAAATTGTGGAGCAAAGTTAAAAACAAACAGAAATAATATATTAAAACAATGGTGGTTTTGGTTTATTATAGTGATTATTATAATTGTTACTGTACTAATAATCGTGTTAACTAATAAGAAAGAAAATACAAGAAAAAGTAAAGGAATCGGTTCATCAGGAATAAGTAAAGAAGAGTTTGATAAAATAGAAGTTGGGATGAAGCATATAGAAGTGGATGGAATTATATATGAACTTAGTGAAGTGGATGATAAGGAATATACAGAAAGCTATAAATTAACTGTAATTGCAAATGAAGATGATGGAATTATATATGAGGAAAAACATTATGGGGAAAATGGTGGATATGCCATAATAACTTATAAAGAATATTATGATACATATACATCAAAAGTAATAAAAAAAGAGTCTTTTGATTTAGAGTAAGGGATTAATAATGTATTTATGGAGGAATGAAAATGGCATTGATAAAATGTGAAGAATGTGGAAAGGAAATAAGCCAAAAGGCGGAGTTGTGTCCTAAATGTGGGAGAAGAGTTAAAAAGCTAATTAATAAAAGCAAGATAATTGCAATTTTAATGTTAGTAATATTAATAATTGGTATTTCAATAGGGATAGCTACTATAGTAAAAAATAATAGTGAAATAAGTAAATATAAAAAAGAAGCTATAAGCATAATTAAAGATTATAAGAAAAATGAGATAAAAAAGGAAAAAGCAGTACAAGAATTGGTAATGATTTCTATAAATGCAAGAAAAACAAGTAATGAGATAGAGGAAAAAGGAAAAACAATACCAAATAAGAAAGCACAAAAATTAGATAGAATGGCATTAATAATTTATTCTATATCAGAAGATATGAGATTAGAAAAAAGTGATGAGGAAATAGAAGAACAGATAGAAGAATTAAAGAATATTAAATAAAATATTAATGGAAATATGTTAATGAAAAAAATTTGAAATTTAATAATTATATTATTATTGGCGACTATTTTACTAACAGGATGCAAAAAATGACGTAGAGAAAAAAATATAATAAGCACAGAGAAAGTTGCAAAAAAATAAAAGAATAAAGTGAAAATGATGGAAAGATAGTTGTTTATACTAAAGGAACAGACATAAATAAATTATTAGGGAGACCAAATCAATATACCTCTAAAGTTACTTTTGAAAACAAAAGCTTAGAGCAGACTAATCAAAATTTGGACGAAAAAAGCTTTTCAGAAGAAGAAAAAAATGAGCCAATAGGTGGAACAATAGAAGTATTTAAAATGAATCAGATGTTAAAAAAAGATTATGTAGAAAGTATTACATTTTCTATGTCAGTATTTGAGGAATATTCATATGGGACGATTGTTATTTACTAAGATTAAATAAATCATTAACTCCAACACAAGCAAATGAATATGAAAAAGTATTTTATGAGATTATAAAATAGAAATGTGGAGGTAAAAAATGGCGTTAATAAAATGTGAAGAGTGTGGAAGAGAAATAAGTGAAGAAGCAAGAACTTGCCCGAATTGTGGAGTAAAAACAGCGAAAACAAAAAAACAGAATAAAACAATATCAAAAGTTGTAATAATGGTATTGATAATAGTAACTTTAATTGCAATAATAGGGATAAATACTAATAACGCAAAAAAGAAAGACTTAATGTATCAATGTAGTATTGAGGCAATAAACATATTGGAAAGTTATAAAGAAAAAAGAATAGATGCAAAACAAGCAGTCAAAGAGTTAAAATCGATTAAATACAAACTTGAAGAGCATGCAGAAGAAATAAGAGAAGAAAATGAAGATAAGTCTTTTAAGAGCAAGTATCTAGCCAGTATAATAGATGGTGCTGCAATATCGTTGGATAGTTCATTTAAGATAGTAGATAATATAGAGATAAATGAGTTTATACAAGAAATAAAAGACATAGTGAAGTAATACTCTGGAAGGGGATTGAAAATGGCATTAATAAAATGTAAAGAATGTGGAAAAGAAATAAGTGAAGGGGCAAGAACTTGTCCAAATTGTGGGGCAAAAACAGATATTACGAAAAAGAAAGAAGAAAATATAATAACAGCATTAATAATAGCAGTATTAATTCTTATAATTGTAGTATTCATATTTGCAAATAGAAAAGATAAGTTCTTTAACAAGTATGTTATGGAAACTGTAGAAATACTAGAGGAATATGGAGAAAACAAAATAACTTCAGACTTTGCAGTGAGAGAATTATACTCAATTAAATGCGAGATTGAAGAACGTGCAGAAAAAATAAAAGATGAAAGTGAAAAAAGATATGATGATTATACAACTTTACTAATTAATATTTACAGTGTATCAAGAGAAATAGAGAAGAATACTATTGATGGAACAAGAATAGATGAATATATAAAAGATATAAAAAGAAATGAAATCATAAGGAGTGAGTATTAGTTATGGCGTTAATAAAATGTGAAGAGTGTGGAAAAGAAATAAGTGAAGAAGCAAATGTATGCCCTAAATGTGGAAAGAAAACAGAAAAGGAAAAAAAACAAAGTAAAATAATAAAAAAAATTATAGTAATATTAGTAGTATGCATCTTGGCAGGAATTACTATTGTGATAAAAAATAATAGTCCAATACATAAATGTAGCCAAGAGGTTATAAATATAATTGAAAATTATAAAGATGGAAAGATAAGCAAAGAAATGGCAATCGACTCATTACAAAAAATTGCTGAAGATACAAGAAAAAAAAGTGAGCAAATTGAGAACAGATTACCAGGAGGGAAATCATCCAAATTGTATAGAATATCAGTTACATCTGGGCTTGCAGCATTTGAAATAGAATATGAAAATAATAATTTGAAATTGAATGAATTTATAGAGGAATTAAAGAATATTAAATAAAATTATTGATAAAAATGATGGATGGAATAAAGTACACTTATGTATATAAATATTATGGTGAAAAAGGTGGATATGCAATAATTACTTTGCAAACAGATTACTCTAATGGACAAATTTATAATAGTGTGATAGTAATAAATAAAGAAAATCATGGTTTTAAAAAAAGTACTCTTGTTTGAGTACTTTTTTTAATACAAGAAGGAGGAGTAAGTGGTTAGAGAATTTTATATAGAAAATGGATTAGGGCAACGTTTTTCAATGATGGATATTGAAAAATGTTGCTTTTTAAGTTCTCCTACAGGTCTTGGCTATAGTAATAATATTCAATTTATTCAAATAGAAAATGAGTTCATTGAAGATATTAAAAGAGTAGCACAAGGACAAATTTCAGGAGAACTAATTTTTAAAAAATATGATAATTTTAAGAAGTTTATAGATTTTATAGAAGGTTCAGAAGATTTAAAGTTAGTATACAGAATACCTTTAGAAAATGAAGCTATAGAATATTATAAAGATATAGATGTATCAACAGTTGAAAAAGGAGAGTTTGGAATAGATGGAGTATTAAGAATACCAATAACTTTTATGTGTAAATCATTATGGTATGAAGCAAAAGAAGTTGTATATAATATAGATTCTGTTACAAATGAATTAAGATGGGATTTTAATTGGGATTCTGCATTTACATCTTATGATAATAGAAATATTATATTTGAGAATAAAGGGCATACAAATGCTCCATTTAAGTTAGAATTAAATGGAGAAGTTATAAGCCCGAAGATTACAATTTTTGAGGATGATAAAGAAATTGAAAAGCTAGATTTAACAGGATTGATAATAAAAGCAGGAGAAAAACTAGTTTACAATACAAAAGATACAAGAGAACAAATTTATAAAGAAAGTAAGACAGGGAGAGAAAATTTATTCAGTTTTTTGAATCCTAATTTTATTAACTTCTATAAATTAAGAAAAGGAGTTTCAAAAATAAGACTAGAAGCAGATAATGAAATAACAGATGGAAAATTAACAATATATATACAGTATAAAGCTGTATAAGGAAAGGAAGGATGAACATGCTAAAAGGACATGTATTTAATATGCAAACGTTTACAAGTGAAGCGTTTGCTCTTTTTATAGATAAATTTTTAAATGGTAAAAGCGGGGTAGCAAGAGGATGTGAACTATCTAATACTAATAATTCAATAACAATAGGAGAAGGATATTTTGTAGTAAAAGGAAGGCTTTTACAAATTATTTCTAGTGAAACAATTTCAAATGTTACAGTGAATGGTTTTTATAGTTTAGTATGCGAAATAGATTTAAGCAAAACAAATACGACAGATGAATTAAATCAGGCAAAAATTAAAGTAGTAAGTAATACAAATAATTATCCTGAATTACAGAAACAAGATATTACAGCAAATGGAACAATATATCAATATGAATTTGCAAGATTCAAAGTAGAAAATGGAAATATAACAAATTTTACAGACAAGAGAACTTATGTAGATTTTGAGAGCATATATGACAGTATAGGAGGAAAAGCAGATAAGGTAATGGAAGAAATAAGAACAGCACTTAATAATGTAACAGATGAAAGTATATACATATTAAAAGAAGATGCAGAAAGTACATATATAAAGAAAACTGAAATAGGAACGATTGCAAACAGAAACTATAGTGTAGGAACAGTAGCTCCAACAGGTGGAAAAAATGGAGATATATATGATCAATATTTTAATTAAAGGAGGATATAATGGCAATTAAAGAAGAAGTTTATACGCAAGTGGGTTCAAGAAATAGTAACTATACTTTAAAAATGACAGTACAAGAACGAAGCTATAATATTAATACAAATAGCTCAATAGTTGATTGGACTTTGCAGTTATTATCTACTAACAGCTATTTTTCTACTATTGGAATGACAACATTAGTTTATATTAATGGAAATAAAGATTGGGAAGAGTACAAACAACAAAGCATTGGGAAAAATAGTACATTATATTTAGCTTCAGGTTCTAGAACTATCGAACACAATAGTGATGGTAGAAAGAGTGTTTCAATAGAGGCGTATTTAAATATGAATGCTACAGATAGCTATTTACCACGGCAATATATATATTGGGAGAGATTTTGCCTTAACTAATATACCAAGGTATGCAGAGATTACTGAGCATTATGTAAGCAATACAAGCTTAAATACAGTATCAGTAAAATGGAATGCAAATGCTGAATGCGATGCAGTTCAATATAGTCTAAGTGGCGGAAGTTGGGTAGATACATCTGGTTTAAATTATACAATATATAATTTAAGTCCAAATACACAATACTCTATAAAAACAAGAATAAGAAGAGCAGATAGTGGCTTATGGACAGAAAGTGGATATATATATGCTACGACAAAAGATATAGCTAAGATAACGAGCACATTAGACTTTGAACATGGAAATTCTAGTGTTGTTGTAATTACAAATCCAGCACGGAATATCTAATTTAAAATTAAAAATGTCAGTAAATAATAAAGAAATATTTTCTAAGGTGGTTGTAGCTGGAAATAATACAATAAAACTAACTGATAAGGAATTAGATAATATTTATAAACAATATGCAGACAGAAGTTTAATCGCAACATTTACTTTAAGTGGAAACGGATATAATAATACAAGAACTTGTGCAATAATATTTAAAGGAAATCAAAAAACCGGACATATAAAGATAGCTAGTACATGGAAAAGAAGTCAAAAGTGGGTTAATGTTAATGGAAAATGGTGTAAATGCATACGTTGGATTAATCAAAATGGAAGCTGGAAGAGGTGCGTTTAATGGAATTATATATATTATCAAAACAAGATTTAAGAATTTTATCAATATGTAAAGTAATAGATTATGAAATTAATTTAGATGAAGAGACAAATGCAAAATCTACATTTTCAATAATGAAAACAGAAGGGCTAAAAGATGGGAACTATATAGTATTAAATGGTTTATATAAACAGTTTTTGTTTGTAATTCCAAGTGGAGGTATTGAAACAGAAAAGAATAGTAATAAGGTAACACTTAATGTAGTTGACATATCCAACATATTTGATAGAAAAATAATAGAAAAAAACACAGAACAAATGGAGAAACTTTCTATAGAACAATTTATTAGCAATACTATAGTTGAGAATTTTGTCAATTCAAACGATATTCCACTTAATATGGGATATATAAATATATATTGGAACACAAATACAAAAGGGGTTGTAGAAACTAATGCTGAGAATGGATTATATAATTTTAGAGAGTTTTTAGTAAATAGTAGAAAAAAGAAAAATATTTATATAGATTTTAAATTTGAAAATGGAAAATTGAAAATTAATATTGAAAAAAAACAAGAAAACGAAGAAATGATTGATACTACACTTCCAGAAGTAACGGAATATAATAAAATATATGAAGAAGAAGTTACAGCAAAGGTACAAGTATATATTAGAGAAAATGATAGTGAATATAATTTATATTTAAGAACAGATAGAACCACAACAACAGATAGAAGTGATCCAAATAGAGCAAGTGGGAAGATAGAAGTAATAAGTGTAGATAAAGAGGAGAAGGCAGCTGAAGAAGCAAACAATATAATGAAAAATAATAATTACAAGCATTTAGTGGAATTTAAAATTTCGAAAACTAGTGAATTAATGGACGTAAAAAAATTATATATAGGAAGACCAATAATAATAAAAACAGAAGAAGACACCTATAATAGTTATATATCAGCCATTAAACTAACTGATGAAAATTATATATACCTTAAAAGTGGAAATCTAAGAAATATGTTACTAGATAAACTAAAAGCAAATAAAAACAGTATTGGAAACAAGTTAGACAAAAGTGGTGGAGTTATAAGTGGAAATTTGAATGTTAATGGAAACATTAATATTAATGGAACTCCAATTTTAGATTATGAAATTATAGATGAATGGTAAGGAGGAGAAAAATGTTTAAGGAAGGAGGATTATATGCCTAAGATAATACAATTAAAAACAAATAATACTACTGCATATCCAAAAGGAGTTTTTAAATCTGTTCGTAATATTAATTTAGGAGCAGGAGAGAGATATGTAGATAAAGATATTTTGAAAGCTTCTCTTGTTATTGTATATTTTACAGTTACAGTTACAAGATATAGAAATCAATTTGTTATACCAAGAGGAGATGAACAATGGTATATAAATCTTACAAATAATTGGATAACATATGCTCATATTAATTGGATAAGTGGAACATTACTTACTTCTAATTCTAATACAGATAATGAAAATCACTTTATAATTGGCTATGACTTAATTGCTTAAACAGAATAATATGACAAAGAGTATAAAATTAAAAAATAATATGTATTTAGATACTAAGGGGATAATACATAATAAAAGAGAGTTAAATACAGTAATAGATAATGTAAATTCAAGTATTATAGATAAAACTTCTAATGCTTTAGCAGTAACAACGAGAACAGATGAAATAACACTAATAAACTTTGACATTACAGAACCAGGCAAATATTTGATTTTTTCTAAAGTTCCAGTAAATTATTATGGAGCTGAAGGTAGAGAATTATTTCTTTATTTAAAACTTAACAATATAATAGAAGATATAGCAGGTGGAGTATTAAATAATTACATATGGACACATTATGAAACACTATTTGCAATATGTAATGTTCCAGCAAATTCCAATATAAAATTAACAGTAAAAAATAATGGAGCAGGTAAACAATTTGCAATTGGAGGGTTTTCACTAAGATGTATGAAATTAAAAGGTGAATAAAGTTATATGGTATAAGCTTTTGTTAAAAATAATGAAAAGTATAAAAGACTATTAGCAAAATACTTGCATATGGTCTTTTTTGCGCAAACAATTTCTTATTATATATTAGAAAATAAAATTATAAGATAATATTAAATAAAGTGAAATATTTAAAGCGGAGGAAAAATGAATAAAAGTTATAGATTAAAAAATGGAAATTATATAGATACAAGAGGAATAGTAAATAACAAGGTTATATTAAGTGATTTGTTAAGAAATATGAGTAAAAACCCAATAGGAGAATTTATAAATTGTATTTACTAGTTTATGATGAATTGGAGGTGTAAGAGTGTGGATGAATTAATGGAGTTACATTTTACAAATAATATATGGATTTTTATATTACCACTAGCATTAATGATATTAGATGTAATAACAGGATATTATAATTCATGGAGAAATAACGAGATTTCAAGTAGTAAAATGAGAAATGGATTAGGGAAAAAATGTGCCGAGCTATGCTATGTAGTTCTTGGCACTTTATTTAATTTCGCGTTTGGAATAAGTGCAATAATGTATTTTATGGTAATTTATGTGTGCTATATGGAAGTAGTATCACTATTTGAAAATTGTGCAAAATTAGGATTACCAATGCCGAATAGAATAAAGAAAAAACTAAACAACAAATAAATAGAACGTGAATATATTATATTAATATTTAAATTAATGAGGAGGACAATTATGGAAGATGATGAAGTAATGAAACCAGTAGAAGAGAGTTTTGAAGAAATATTTGAGGAGGAGGTATAAATGGATTGTAGAGTATTAAAAACAGGCAAATGTGAAATATCACAAAGCTATAAAGGAACTGGACATAACGGTATAGACTTAGTAGGTGCAGGTTATACTCTAGATTATGTAGTTGCACATTCAGCAGGCGTAGTTGTAGGAGTAAGAACTGATATCAATTACAATACTAGTAGTGCAGGAGGACCTAAAATATATGGAAACTATGTAAAAATAAGACACGATAATGGGATGTACACATTTTATGCTCATTTAAAATATGGGAGTGTAACAGTTAAATTGAATCAAAGAGTAGAAAAAGGTGAAGTAATAGGTTATATGGGAAATACAGGCTATTCATTTGGAGCTCATTTACATTTTGAAGTAAGAAATTCAGATAATGTTCAAATAGATCCAACACCATATATAAATGCAGATTTACCAGGAAATAATATAATTAAATATAGTGTGGGAACAACATATACAACACAAGTTATATTAAAAGTAAGAGCAGGAGCAGGAACTAATTATGCACAAAAAACATATTCACAATTAACACCTAATGCAAAAGCAAATGCATACTCAAGTGGAGCAAATATTGGCTGTTTAAAAGTAGGAACAAGAGTAACATGTTTAGAAACAAGAAATGTTGGAAATGATATTTGGATAAGAATACCAAGTGGTTGGGTAGCAGGATTTTATAATGGAAAAATATATGTGAAATAATAAAAGAGCACTTACTTTATGTAGGTGCTTTTTTTACCATAAAAACACCCCCGCCCACAGGAGTTCCTGTGGGCGGGGTAGGGCACTAAATCAGCTGCCCAGGACCAAGATGATGTTTTCCAACCGGTGGTGTAAATTGTCAAATATTGTAGAATAGCAAAGAACCTTTTGGGAAACTTCAAACCGACTTTTGCCGCCGCTGAGAGCATTGTCAAGTTCTAACAATAGCTCTTGGACATCTGCCTCCATGTTGATGAATAGAGATGGATTATCTGCTATTTTCTGTTGGCAAGACGTCAGAAAGTCGTGAAGTACTTTCTGCTCCATATTGTTTGGCGTGTGGTTTAGGGTATCAAGGAACTTCTTGAGAGTATTGCTGATTTGCTTTGCTTCGGCAGCTGTCTGCCGAAGATTTTCAAAAATGGGTAACATTGTTGTTACCATCCTTTCCGGGACATGCCCTAGAATTATGTTTGGACTACAGATTATTATAATCTAATTTACATAAAATGTCAATCTGCAAAACTCTATGCCGTTGTTTTTAATTCCCTTATTTTTTGAGCATTTTGTTCAATAATAGTATTATAATATTTTTCAAGTTCTATTAACCTGTCCATTGATAACATGCTTAATGCTTCTTCATTTCCATCAAGAACCCTTAAAAAGTTTTCTCTTTCAACAGCCACCATAACTGATTTTGCATCAACTTTTAGGTTACTCATAAAATTATCTTGAGCTTTTGAATTTAGCATATTATAGGTTTCTTGCTTTATATAATTATTTTGTTTATCTTCTTTTGCAAAGATTTTTTTGAAGAAATTTTTGATTTTAGATAAAAAATTTTCCTTATAAACTATCATTCCATTATTTTGCATCTTTATACTCCTTCTTTTGAACGTTTAATCTTGATATTTCAGCTTGTTGTCTATGTATTATTTGTTGTTGAGCAAGAATTCTTGAGATTAAAGCTACTTTCTCATGATTTCCTGAATCTGTTTCTTGAACTTCAGTTGAGTCTATAGGAACTTTTTCTACAGAAGTAGAAGCTATTTCTATAGAATCTTTCAAATGAAATCCATTTTCTTCTAATTTGGCAATAATTTCTTCAACACTTTTTTCTCCAAGATTTCTTATTGTAATTAATTCATTAAATGTAAGATTAGCAACTTGGTCCAAAGAAGTAAAGCCTGCTCTTGATAAACAATTATAAGATCTAGTTGATAGACTTAGATTGCTTAAAGAAAGAGGATCTAATGGCTCAATAATTTCTGCTTCAGGAATAGGGGGCTCTTTTAATTGCAAACCATATTTTTCTAAAGCAGCAACAACTTCATCAAAACTTTTTTTCCCAAGGCTTCGTATATTCTTTAATTCTTTTACTGTAAAATTTGCAAGTTCAGCTAACGTTTTAATACCATGTCTAGATAAAAGATTATAAGTTCTCATTGAAAAATCTAAATTAGCTATTGCAATTCCCTCAGGTTTTCCTGCTATATCTGATATGGATATTGAAGATTTCTCTTTTGGTTCTAAGCTTCTTTGCCTAAATGCCCTTATAATTTCAAGTCCTCTTACAATAGTAGGATTATCTTTTATATTTTGCATATTTGATAAATTAGCAATGGTTAGACTCTTTTGGAATTCAGATAATGCTGTTTTTTCGCTATCTGTTAAGAATTCACTATCCATAGAGACATTTAAAGGGTATGAATAGTTACGTAATTTGAGGATTAATTTCCTACGTGCTTTGTGTTCTATCTGAGATATTGTACTACGAGACAAATTAAACTCTTTTGCAAGAGTGGACAATGAGTTAGGTGAGGTATTATCACTTAATGCTAATCTTCTTGTGACTACATATTGTTCTCTTTCACTTAATTTTTGAAATTCAGCTTTAAGCTGTTTGCTAGAATATAAACTTAGACTTGAAGCGCCATATAATCCATCAACGATATAAAGATATAATTTATCATAATAATTACTATTTGGGTCAAAGTCGATATCTATAACAGTCCTTACAATGGAACGAGCTAACATGTTATCTTGATGATTTTTTAATTTTTCTTCTGTAAATAATTTATAAAAGTTATCCATTGTTCTATAAGTGGATAGAATGTGATTAATATCTTTTTCAGATTGACCATACTGTTTTGCTAATTGTTCTACTTTAGTAGGAAAGCCAAAAGCCTCACCAACGTTTCCCTCTTTACATTTCGAAATTTGTTCATCTGAAAGTTTACCATGATATTTTCTACTAACAACATAACTATAGTATCTTTGCATTTTTTCATATTCCACTAAGAGTTTATTGTAACTTGCATCATCTTTAGCATATTTCATTAATATTTCTTGTGAGACGGGAGGTGCCATTTTAAGTTTTGGGTATTTTTTCATCCACGTAACTAGAGCATCAATTTTTTCATCTATAGTAGAATCGAATTTTCTTTCTAGCAGACCAATTGCTTCTAATCTACTTAATTGCTCTTTTGATATATTTATAGGTCTTTTTTTATCACTTGTATTATTTATTGAACTTCTTATTTGTATTGCCCAGCTTCCTATAGGATGTCCCTCGAAAATTGTTTTGCTAGAAACTTTCTCTCCAGTTTGGTGAAATCTTTCTAGTATTTGTATTTTTTCTTCTAAAGTTACATTTATAGGCATTTATGATATCTCCTTTTTTCTTAAAAATTCCATTAACAAATGCATTATATTATAAAAAATTTTTTAAAACAATAGATAATAGAAAATTTTATAACAACTTATTATATAGTTGTAAAATCACATTAAATATGATATATTCAAGACGAATTATAAGTAAGTGGAAAGGATATAAATATGAGCAATATAGAAAATGAAGAAGAAATAAGAAGGTTCATAGAAAATAATAAAAGAGCACACTTTTTGCAGTCACCAGAATGGGCAAAAGTAAAAACAGAATGGGAGCATGAATATGCGATTGTTAGAGATGAAAAAGAACAGATAAAAGGAGTAATGAGTATTCTGCTAAGAAAAGTTCCAATATTTCATAGATATATAATGTATGCACCAAGAGGATTTGTATGTGACGAACATGACAAAGATATTTTGCTAGGTCTTACAGAAGAAGCAAAGAAGATTGCAAAAAAATATAAAGCTTTTATTTTCAGATTAGATCCTGATATTTCAAAGGATGACGAAGAGTTTCAGAAAATAATTAAAGAATTAGGATACAAAACCAAAAATAATATAAAAAGTATAAATCAAGTAATTCAACCTAAATATGTTTTTAGATTAAATGTTAAAGATAGAACAGAAGAAGAATTATTGGCATCATTTCATTCTAAAACAAGATATAATATAAGATTAGCAACAAAAAAAGGAGTAACAATAAGAGAGGGCAATAGAGAAGATTTAAAATCATTTCATGATATTATGAAGACAACTGGTTCAAGAGATGAATTTTTTATAAGACCACTATCATATTTTGAAAAAATATATGATAGTATGGGAGCAGAACATATAAAATTAATAATAGCCGAATATGAAGGAAAACCAATATCAGCAGTATTACCAATAAAATATGGTAATAAAGTATGGTATTTATATGGAGGAAGTTCAAATGAACACAGAAATTTAATGCCAAATTATTTATTACAATGGGAAATGATAAAATGGGCAAAAGAATCAAGCTGTGATATATATGATTTTAGGGGAGTTTCAGGATTTAAATCGGAAAATGATCAACAGTATGGAGTGTATAAATTCAAAAAAGGATTCAATGGAGATTTTGTAGAATTTGTAAATGAAATGTATATCGTATTTAATCCAGTAATGAATACTATATTTAATATAAGCCAAAGCATATATAGAAAAATAACAAATTTGAGAGACAAGATTTTTAAAAAATAAAGAATGTATAAAAAAGAAAAATATCCATGTGTAGATATAAAGCATGAATTAACAAACAAAAGAACATAGAAATTGATAGAGTTTCTATGTTTTTTGACATAATACGAACACCATCTTCATTTGGTTTGCATAATATGTATTAAATAAAGGAGGAATATTTAATGGCAAGTTATGTAATAGAAGGTGGGAAAAGACTAGAAGGAGAAACGTATGTATCAGGGTCAAAGAATGCTTCACTCCCTATAATAGCAGCAAGTATTCTAAATAAAGGAACAAGCACTTTATATAATGTACCAAATATATATGATACAAAAGCAATACTAGAAATCTTGCGTGTTTTAGGAGGAAAAATAGTCAAAAAAAATAATAAGATAATTATAGATACATCAAAAATAGAAAATAAAGAAATACCAGAAATTTTAATGAGAAAGATTAGATCATCAGTAGTATTGGCAGGTGCAATTTTAGGAAGATTTAAAGAAGCAACTTTCTCATATCCAGGTGGATGTGAAATAGGAGCAAGACCAATAGATTTACATTTAAGTGGCTTCAGAAAATTAGGAATAAAAATTGAGGAAAATGCTGGATTTATTAGGTGCTATTGTGATAAAATAATGGGGTCTGATATACATTTGGATTTTCCTTCTGTTGGAGCAACTGAAAATATAATGATGGCAGCGGTTTTAGCAGAACGGAGAAACTACTATATCAAATGCAGCAATGGAACCGGAAATAGTAGATTTGCAGAATTTCTTGAACAAAATGGGAGCTAAAGTAGAAGGAGCAGGAACCAATATAATAAAGATAAAAGGAGTTAAGAGTCTAAAAAATGTCAACTATAATATAATGCCTGATAGAATTGAGGCAGGAACACTTTTGTGTATGACAGCAATAACAGGTGGAGAAATAATGTTGGAAGATGTAAATATAGAGCATATAAATCCAGTATTACATAAATTACAAGAAAGTGGATGTAAAATAAAAACAGAAAAGAATAAAGTTTTTTTAGAAGCTCCAAAAAGATTAAAAGCATTAGATATAAAGACAATGCCACATCCAGGCTTTCCAACAGATATGCAATCTGTATTTGCAGCAATACTCGCAACAGCAAAAGGAACATCAATTGTAGTTGAAAATATTTTTGAAAACAGATATAGATATATAAATGAATTACAAAGAATGGGTGCAAAAATTACAGTAGAAGGAAGAGCAGCAATAATAAAAGGAACTAAAAAATTAATAGGTGCAAATGTGAAATCGACAGACTTAAGAGGTGGAGCAGCAATGTGCACAGCGGCATTAGCAGCAAAAGGAATAACTAATATAGGGAATATAGAATATATTTTAAGAGGATATGAGAATTTAGATGAAAAGTTGTTAACACTAGGAGCAAGTATAGCAAAGAAAATGGAGAGCAAATAAATAATTGTTTCTAGGAAAATTTTTTGAGAACATTTTCCTAGAAACGAAATATAATAAAATAGATATAACTTTGGAGGAATTCAAATGGCGCAAAAAACTAAAGCAAAGAAAAAAACAAAGAAGAAGGTAAATAAAAAATTATCTAAAAAAGCAAGAAAGATAAGGTATACTATGCTATGGTTAACAATACTTGCAATAATTATTGGAGTAATAGTATTGGTATTGATGTCAGATTTATTTAATATTTCAAAAATTACAGTAATAAATACTAAAATACTTACAGAAGAACAAGTAGTACAAGCATCGACTTTACAAACAAATCAAAACAGATTTAAAAAAAGCAAATCAAAAATAATAAGTAATATAAAAACTTTGCCATATGTGGAAAATGTAAAAATAACTAAAAAATTGAATGGAGAAATTGTTATTGATATAGAAGAAAGAGAAGCAACTTATATGATAAAGCAAGAAGAAAAGTATGCATACATAGATAACCAAGGATATATCTTAGAAATATCAACTATACCAATAAATGGACCAATAATAACAGGAGTTGTTAGTCAAAATATTACTCCAGGAAATAGATTAGAGGTCAAAGATTTAAAAAAATTAGATACATTAATAGAAATAAGAGAATCAGCAAGAGCTCAAAATATTGCAGAATTAATTACAGAAGTAGATATAAGTGATGATAGAAACTTTATATTAAGTATACCAAGCCATAAAAAAACAGTAGAATTTGGAAATGGGTCAGATATAAATATTAAAATATTAAAACTTATAGAAGTATTGAAGAAAACAGAGGGACAAGAAGGTACAATTTTCATGAAAAATAGGGTGTATTTTAGTGAGAAGGTATAAAACAAAGTTTAGCTTTTAAAGTAAGAAAGGAGTCTATAATGAAAAATGTGCAGATGAGAAACCAAGAAGTAGCTATAATATTAGGAATTATTTGCTTTATATTAACTATAGGGATTTGTATTCAAATAAAGTCTGTAGATAGCATAACAGAAAAAAAAGGAATTAGTATAAGCGATAATTCAGGACTAATAGATGAAGTATTTAGGCAAAGGCAGATTTATAAAGACTCATATAAAGAGTTGGAAATAGCAGAAGCAGAATTAGAGAAGATTAGATCACAAGTAACAGAACATACAGATGTAGATAGTTCATTAGAAGCTCAAATAAAGAAAAACAACAAACTATTGGGACTAACAGAAGTAAAAGGACCTGGAATAATTATCAAATTAGATGATAATAGAGATATTAACATAGATGAAGTGATTGTAGATCCAAGTTCATTGATAGTACATGAAGGAGATTTATTACAGATTGTTAATGAATTATTTAATGCAGGGGCAGATGCGATATCAATAAATGGAAAGAGGATAGTAAATACAACAGCGATATTATGTGATGGAAATATTATTAGGATAAATGACGAAATGGTTGGTGTACCAATAGAAATAAAAGCAATAGGATATCCAGAAAGATTGTACTATGCTTTGAATAGAACTCAGGGATATTTAGATATAATGAAAAGAGATGGAGTGAAGGTAAGTTCAGAAAAAAAAGAAGAAATAACAATTCCTAAATATGAAGGTGTATACCAATATGAATATATAAAGAGGTGAAGTTAGCTTGAAAAAAGGTAAGATGATAATTACAATAACTATAGGTATAGTATGCTTAATATTAACGATGGTAATTTTTATTCAGATAAAAACTATAAATCAAACCAATATAAGTGAACTTGAAATAATGAGAGAAAGTGAATTAAAAGCGGAAATTACATCTTTAAAAACAAAAACAAATGAAATAGATGTAAAAATAGCAGAAACAAATACTAAAATTAAAGAATATGAGGATGTAATAAATAAAGGAATAGAAGCATCAGAATTATTGGAAAATGAATTGTATGAAAGTGAAGATTTGTTAGGAAAAACAACTGTAACAGGAGAAGGAGTAATAATAACACTAACATCAGGAGAAAAAATGGTTACTACAGGAGACTTGTTAGAATTAGTTAATCAATTGAAAAATGCAGGAGCAGAAGCAATTTCAATAAATGGTAAGAGAATAGTATATGAATCTTATATTGTTAGCATAAATGGTGCTATTAATAATGTCAGTATAAACGGAAGTAAAACTGGAGAACCATATGTAGTAAAGGCAATAGGAAATATGTCACACTTGGAAAGTGGAGTAGCACAAAAAAAATATGGATATATAGATACTAAGATAGCAGAAGGAAGAAATGTCATATTAGAAAAGTCACCAAGTATAACAATAGAGGCATATAGCAGAAAACTTAATTTTGAGTATGTGAAGGAGGAAAATTAGATGATAATTGTAGCAATAACTATAGGTTGTGTATTAGGTGCACTTATAGGAGTAAACGCACCAGTAATTTCATATATGTATTCGAATTATTTAGCAATAGCCATTATTGCAGCATTAGATTCGGTATTTGGAGGAATAACCTCAGTACTAAAAGGAAATTTTGATATAAAAATATTTATAACAGGTTTTTTTGGAAATGCCGTATTATCTATTTTGCTTACATGGTTAGGTGTGAAATTAAATGTTGATATTTATTTAGCTGCTATAGTAGTGTTCGTAGGAAGAATGTTTACAAACTTAGCTATTATACGTAGATATTATATAGAAAAATGGACAACAAAGGTTTATAGAAAAGAAGAAAAAAAAGCATAAAAGAAGCTCTGAAATAAAGATATTTCAGAGCTCTTTTTTTATTACATAGGAAAGATATCAGATTTTTATATATACAACAAGATTAAGTTTCCTAGTATATTTTTCTTATCTAGCTATAAAATCTAAAAGTATATTGTGTTCGTAGATTTTAGAACCGATATTAGAATCATTAATATTATTTATTAAGTTTTCATCAATCATAGGCGTAAATAATGAAATTAATGCAAATACAACAAGAACTATTAGACATCCTTGAATACATCCAAAAATTATACCTCCCAGATGATTGAAACTATTTAATAATGGTAATTTTGCAACTAAATCTGCCAAGAAAGTTACAAATCGTAAAATTATTTTTGCAATAATAAATAGTAATAGTAATACTATTGTTTCAATTATTTTTGTACTAAATGTTTCAGCTATACTTTGTATAGATTGCTTATTTTCCTTTAACAATATATGATATATGTCATCCTCAAGTTCAAATTCGTCAGTTCTTGATAAACCTTCAGGTAAAATCTTTTGAACAATAGTATCTTCAATTTTTTCATCAATTTCAGTATTGTTTATAATCAAAGCAGAAACTGGTTTATAAAGGATTAAAGAGATAATTAAAGCAATGAAAAAAGTACATAAGCTGAATGCAATTTTAACTAATCCACGTTTATACCCAATAAAAGTAAATAAAAGTATAATGCCAATTATTATTAAATCAATGAGTAAAGCCATAATATATTCACCTCCATTATAAAGAAATTATTTCAGTTTTATTTTTTAAAATTATAATAGCTAAGTTATTTGATATAGAAATATCTTTTATTTCTTGGTAAGAAGTATAATGTTTAATAAGCCAAGAATTGTTATTGATGAAAAGTGCTTCTGTTCCAAAATTAATTGCAATTATATTTCCAAAAACTCTTATAGCTTTTGGTTCTTTGTCTAATGTATAATAATTTCTTTCAGAAGTTTCAGGATTTATTATCTGCAATTCAAAACTTGAATTGAACATAGAATCACTTTTTTTCTCAACTTGAATAATTCTATCATTTAAATCTGCAAATACGATATTAGAATCTTTAAAATTAGTAATTTCAGTAGAAACATTATTATTTATATAATCAATGTGGTTATCATATATACAAGATAGAATATTTCCTTTAATATAGTCTATGTTAACAATTAAACTATTAGAAGGAGAATCTGTTTTATAAACTATTGCATCTGACGTTTGCTTAAGAACATTATTAATATCAATAACTTCTATGCCAGATTTTATGATAGCACCAGATGAATCAGTTTCTGCAAGAGCCAGATATTTGTTATCAGAAGAAATTGCTAAATCCATTACAGAAGTATTGGATAAAAATTTCTTAAAAAGTTCAGAACCGTCTTGAGAAAACATTCTAACTATAGTTTTGTAAGTTGTTTCAGTAATGGAAACTGCGACATAACCATTTTTATTTACATATATATTAGAAATATTACCTTCAATATCTTTCTCCCATACTATATTTTTATTAGATATTAAATATAATTTTTGACCATTTTTTTCAGCCATTACAAGATAATTGCCATTAGTATGAACTATAGGATTGACAATTTTTATATCCAAAGAATCTTCCTTTTCTCCATTTTTATTATAGAAAGTTAGAGAGTTCTCATATTGTTCAACAACATTATGATTAAAACTATATATGTTAGATGTTTCAGTAGGGATAGAAGGCAAAGTTCCTTCCATGACACTTTTTCTAAATAGATATTTATCGAAGAAAATTCTAATTGGTTCAATTCTAAAATATAAAAAGCTAAGGATAGCAATTAATAGTAATATTACTACAATAGCGATTATAACAAGTCTTTTTTTATTTATTTTTTTATCTTTAAAATCTTTAAAAAACATAATAACCTCACACACATATTTATATCAATAAAATGTATTTTTTTCAATAGAAATAAGATAAAATAAAATAAATACTATTTGCAGTTATTCAACAAAGTCTGATTCATCTTAATAAATGGTCTTTTAATACAGTTGATTAGGTAATATAATTAATTGAAATATATAAAGACAAATGATATAATGTGTTTGGTGATTATATGTTAAAAAATAAAAAAATGATAGTTATAATTTCAACTGCAGTTATAATGGTTGTAGCAGTTATAATAATAGCTGTGATTTTATTGAATAAAAACAAGGAAAAACAGAATGAATATAATAATGTGATTGAAGAAAGCATAGATAGGGAAAAGTTGGAAATGGAATTTAAACAGCCATTTTCAAATAATGAAAATGAATATGTAGAGATTAGACAAGAAGTAGAGCAAGCTAAAGTAGGGAAATATGATGTAACAGCAAAAATTCCAAAGATAACTATTGAGGAAGCAGAAGCGGAGGAACTTAACCAAGAAATATATAGGTTAGCAGCGAGTATAATAAATCAAGCAACTAAAGCAGATAAATATGTAAAATATGATATGGAATACATAACATATTTAAATAGAAATGTTTTGTCTATAGTCATTAGATTTACAATAAAAGAAGGAGCAAATCCAAGGAGAATAATAATAAAAACATACAATTATGATATTGTAGAGAATAAACAAGTTAAAATAACTGATATTATAGATAGAGAAAAAGAGAATAAAATTCAAGAAGAGATAAATAATAAGATAGAAGAATCAAATATAAGAGCAAACCAAAGTATAAGTAAAGGATATACTGCATATGTAAGAGATACAGAAAGCAAAATATATAAGATAGAGAATGCAACGGAATTTTTTATAGGAAATGATAATATTTTGTACATAATTTATGCCTATGGAAATCAAGACTATACAGATGAAATGGATTTGATAATGTATAAACTATAAAGGAGGAAATGATAGTGTATATAGTATCTATAACAATAGAAAAGAGAAAAAAGACAGTGCCAGAGATACAAGAAATATTGACTAAATATGGAGATGAAATACACTCAAGAATTGGTCTTCACACAGTTAAAGAAGGAAAAGAATATATAATTATAGCATATACTGGAAATAAAGTAGAAGAATTTATTCGAGAGTTAAAAGAAAATAATAATGTGATTGTTAATTTTATGGATACAGATTAAAATTTATAAAAATAAAAAATGAGCCTATGTGCTCATTTTTTATTCTATGTAATCATTTATAGAACCCATATTTAGTTTGAATAGCTTTTTAACCTTACGTACAAAAGTATGTATAAAACTAAATGCAGACTTAGTATTATCTATTATAGCAAGAGAAGTACATTCAGTTTTGAATAAACTAATTTCTCCAAATTTCTCAACTTCAGCTTGTTTTTTCTCTAATGCATTCATTAAGTCACAATAAAAATTGTTGTAAAAAGTATAATGATTAGAAGTTCCCATTACATTTTTAAAATTGTATAGTTTATTTTTAAAGTTATATAAATCTTCTGCATCACGAATGCTATTAAATTCATATGTAAAGCAATTTCTAATAATATAATTTTGAATAGCGAAAAACATTTTTGTTATTGATTGCTTTTGTGTAGCAATAATAGAATTTAGCTGTTTAATATCATTTATTTTTTCAGTACATTCTAGTTCTTTTATGTAACAATATAAATCATTTTCAAGATGCAATAATTTATCTAATTGTCTAGAAATTTTCTCATATATTTTTTTGTTAAACTTAGAACTAAAAGTATTCTTGAATACATCACTATTATATAAAACACTATGATATAAAGGATATGTTCCAGTAAAATATACTAATTCGTTTACCAAAGCACATTCTAATGGGTAATAATCAGGACTATTTGTTTTTAATAAAATATCAAAATATTTTTCTTCTACTACATTAGCCATATTTGCCTCAGAGGCCATAAGTTGAACAGCAGCTTCATTAAGTGCTAACTCAGAAAAAAAGTTATGATTTGATGTAAATGTATTTGCTTTTTCTTTAGAAAATGAGTTTTGCAAAAAATGGATACATTCATGCATAGCTGTATCAGGTACACTTGTAAAATCTAAATCTTCATTAAAATATATTGAATTAGTTTCAGGGACATATTTTGCACCTGAAGAATCATTAGGCATACTTGCAGTGTACATGTTTAGCCTACAAAATGAATTAAATAACTGTTGTCTATTGAAATTATGTTCAGGAAAAGCAAGGCATAATTTAATAGCAATATCCGTAGATATAGTTCTAATTTGTGTACTATTTAATTCATGAATATTTGTAATGCCTTCTTTTTTTAACAAGAAATCAACATTCATTTGTAACTCCTTCTTCTTATTCGTTAGTATTCTAAAAAATATTATACAACAAAAAGTCGAAAAAAGATGTTACAATTATATTAACTTTATGTTACAAAAAAATGACACAAAATGTTACAAAAATGTAATAAATGAAAAAAGCCGACAAAATAGCACATTATAAGCCACAATAAAAAGGCGATTACTTGACAAAAGATAAAAATATGGCATAATTAATGGTGAATAATTATAGGGAAAAAGGGGTTTGTTACATATGATACAAAGAAAAAAGAGACAAGTTAAGATTGTATTAATGATTATTGCAATACTTGCTGCATTAGCATTTGCTATAATAGGTGTTATTACAGTAATTAATGGAAAAGGAACTAATACAGAAATTCAAGAAGGTACACAAGGAGATTTAAGCCAGTATGAATTGAAAAGCATAATAGTAGAAACGACATTGGCAGAAGAAGAATTGAAAAAGCAGTATAAAGTAAGTAGCATTGAAACTCTAATGGGTGGAGAAGAAGATGAAACTAAACTTTATTTATTACAATATAACACTGAAGAAGAAACAAAAAAGGCTTACGAAGATTTAAAAAGGGATTCAAAAATGCAATCTGTTGATTTGAATAAAAAAGTAACAATAGAGGAAGAAACTAAAAAAATTTTTGAATGGACAGTAACATCAGGAGAGACAATTACTTCATGGGGTGGAATTGCAATGGGATTAGATAAGACTTTAGAAAAAATAAACAATAAAACTACAGATAAACCAGAGATAATTGTTGCAGTAATAGACTCTGGATTAGATACAGAGCATGATGCGTTTGGGGATGCAGAATTAAAAGCTAGGGTGTTAACAGGTTTTGATGCAACAGGAAAAGGAGATATAACAGATAATGATGGACATGGTACAAATGTTGCAGGTATTATCTTAGAATCTACACCAGATAATGTAAAAGTTCTACCAATAAAAGCATTAGAGAAAGGCGAAGATGGAAAAACAGTAGGTTCAATGGCACAGATACTTAGTGCAATAAATTATGCAGTTACAAATGGAGCAGATATAATAAACATGAGCTTAGGATCAGATGGATCAAATATAGCTCAGCAAAATGCCATAAATAAAGCATACGAAAAAGGAATTACTTGTATAGCTGCTTCAGGAAATGGTGACGAAAAGACTGGAGAGGCATTAGATTTAGATGTTAAAGGTAATGACTGTTATCCAGCTGAATGCAATAATGTAATTGCAGTAGGAGCAGTAAAAACTAACTTAATAACTTTAGGTACATTAGATGAGGGAATGAGCCAATTTCTTGTAGAAAGCTATCAAAATTATATAAAAACAACAACAGATGATTTAAGTATAGCAAGTTTTTCAAATTATGGTAGTAAATTAGATTTTGTTGCACCAGGAGTAACTATATTAGGATTGACAGCAAATAGTGGATTAGGAATCTATGATGGTACATCACAAGCAGCTCCACATATATCAGCAGTAGCAGCAACAATAAAGAGTTACAACAAAGACTATACAAGTGATCAGATAGAAGAAATTATGCAATATTATTCAGTAGACTTAGGAGCAGAAGGAAGAGATAATCTTTATGGAAATGGATTTGTATCATTCAAAGAAATGCAAGAGTGTCCATGCGATTCAGAAAAATGTGATGAAATATATTGCTTTGGATGTGAAGATACAGACTGTATTTATCATCTAGGAAAAACAAATAAATTATCAAGTATAGAGATAACAGAAGAACCAACAAAAACAACATATTATAAAGGAGAAGAATTTGACCCAACAGGAATGGTAGTAACAGCAGAATATAGTGATAGTACAAAAAAGGCAGTAGAAGGATATACACATTCTAGTATAGTGGGCATGTGGACATCTTTAGATGAAGAGAATCCTATAACAGGATATACAGTTGATATAACATATACAGAAGACAAAGTAACAAAACACACAACACAATATATAACAATGAGAAATGATGAACCTATGTTAGCACCTGAATTAGTATCAATAGAAATAACAACACCACCAACAAAAATAGAATATTTAGAAGGAGAGACTTTTGATAAAGCAGGAATGGTAGTGACAGCAACTTATAATGATGGAAGCAAACAAATAGTAACAGATTACACATGTTCTCCAGATGGAGAATTAACAGTAAATACTTCAGAAATAGTAATAACTTATAAAGAAGGCGAAATTACTAAAGAAACAAAACAATCAATATCAGTAGCAGCTAAAGAAAATGAAAAAGTTTTATCAGAGATAAAAATAACAACACCACCAATAAAAACAACATATGAGGCGGGAGAAGAATTTGATAGAGCGGGAATGGTAGTAACTGCAATATATTCAGACAATACAGAAGAAACAATAACAGATTACACAATATTACCTGCAAGAGCATTACAAGCGTCAGATAAAAAAGTAACAATACAATACACAAAAAATGGTGTAACAAAACAGGTAGAACAGGCAATAACAATGAATGGACAAGAGGGAAATTTACCAGTTACTAAAACATTATCAGAAATATCTGTAAGTAATAGACCAAATAAAACATCTTATATAGCAGGAGAAAGTTTTGACCCTTCAGGAATGAAAATAATTGCAAAATATTCTGATGGATCAACAGAAACAGTAGAAGATTATACATATTCTCCATCAGGAGCATTAAAAGTAACAGATACTAAAGTAGTTATAACATACAAGGACAAGACGACAAATGTTTCAATAACTGTACAAGCTACAACGACAAATCCTGGAAATGATTATCCTGGATTAAATAGTAACATGTTTAATGTAGAAGTGAAAAATCCAAATTCAACACAAGTAAATGTAGGAGATAGCACAATTTCAGGGGGACAATTGGCATATACAGGTTTAGAAGAGACAATAATTCCAATAGGAATTTGTGTAGCAATTGCAGTAATAGCAGTTTCATATGTATCATATAGAAAATATAGAGATATTTAGTATAAAATTTACTTCATGTAAAGGTGAAAGTTTAAATTAACCTTTGCATGGAGTTTTTTATTGTCAATTGTAGTGAATTTATTGTGTTAACTTCACTTTTAACAGAGAATATTTTTATAGTACCATAAAATACTAATAGTTATTTTAATAAGAAAACAGAATAGTGCTAATAAAGGTTGAAATTTTAAGGAAATCCTGTTATAATTATACTTTGAGAAAAGGAGTAAGATGAAAAAAATATTAATTATAATAGGAGTTTTTATTAGTTTTATATTAATTTATTTTTTACAGATTAACTTTTTTAATTGGTATAATATAGCAGGAATTCAGCCAAACTTATTTATAGTATTAGCTTTATTTATAGGGTTGTATATAGGAAAAAATTATGGACTAGTAATTGGAATGATTTTAGGATTATTATTGGATTTGTTTATGTCAAAAATTATAGGAACTAATTTTCTAATTATGGGACTATCAGGATTACTAGGTGGAATTTATAATAAAAATTTTTCTAAAGAAAGACTAATAACACTAATGCTAATGGTGGCAGGAACGACAATATTATGCGAAACTGTAGTATATATGATACAAATAATATTTTTAAAAGTAGAAGTATCAATCTTACAATATATATATATTGTTTTTATAGAAGCAATATATAATGTAATCTTAATTATAATTTTAAATCCAGTAATTCAAAAGATAGGAAATTCCATAGAAGAAAACTTTAAAAAAGAAACAACATTTAGTAAATATTTGTAAAGGAGAAGAAATTGGCAAATTTAGACAAAAAGAATGTTAGGTATAATATACTAACTATATTAGTATATGTAATAGGACTAATAATGATTATTCAATTATTTAATTTGCAAATTGTACACGGAGAAGAATACTTAGAACAATCAAGTTTAAGACTAACAAGAGAGAATAAAATAAAAGCTGCAAGAGGAAATATACGTGATTGTAATGGAAATATATTAGCAGGAACAACAGTTAGATATTCTTTAGAAATATATAGGAGTAAAATAGAAGAAGATGTCTTAAACGATACAATATTAAGAACAATAAATGTATTAGAAAAGAACAATGACAAATATAATAATGAATTTCCTATAGAGGAAAGTACAAAACAGTATAAATATGATGAAGAAAAAATGAAATCAATTTTTAAGAAAAATAAATTGCATGAAAATACAAGTGCTGAACAATTTTTAGATTATTATGTAAAAAAGTATAATTTGCAAAATTATTCACAAGAAGAAGCATTAAAGATAATAGCAGTTAGATATGGCATAACAGAAAAAGGGTATAGTAGTATGCGAGGTTATGAGATTTCTCCAAACATAAGTGAAACAAGCATTGCAGAGATTGAAGAGAGAGCTCAAGAATTTCCAGGAATTACTATAGATTATATACCAGTAAGAGAATATAAATATGGAAGTTTACTATCCCATGTACTTGGATATGTAGGAAAAATAGATTCAGATGAATATAAAACAAATATAGGATATTCATTAAATGATTATATAGGAAAGACTGGAATTGAATATGTTTGTGAAAAATATTTGAAAGGGATAGATGGATTAAAACAAACAGACATGTCTGTTGATGGTAGTATAACAGGAGAATATATAACTAAAGGAGCTGTGCAAGGAAATGACGTAATATTAACTATAGATGCAAAAGTACAACAAGCAACAGAAGACTCTCTAAAAAATACAATAGCTAAAATAAATACAGGAGAATTTGGAGAGGCAAGAGAAGTTAATGCGGGATGTGCAGTAGTGATTAATGTAAAGACGGGAGAAGTAATTTCAATGTATAGCTATCCAGATTTTGAGCCGCAATTATTTGTTGAAGGAATCAGCACAGACAAATGGAATGAGTACACTTCAGAAAACACAAGAGCATTGCTAAATAGAGCAATACAAACAGCATATGCACCAGGTTCAATCTTTAAAATGGTTCCTGCAATAGCAGGATTGGAAACGAATAAGATAACTATAGATGAAAGAATAAATTGTGCTGGGATATATCCGAAGGGACATAATCCAAAATGTTGGTATTACAGCACATATGGAAGTGGGCATGGAGATTTGACAGTATCACAAGCAATACAGAAATCTTGTAATTGCTATTTCTATGAAGTTGGAACAAGAATTGGAATAGAAACTTTAGAAGAATATGCCACATATTTTGGATTGGGTCAAAAAACTAATATAGAATTAGTAGGAGAAATTTCAGGTTCTTTAGCAGGAAAAAAACTTTATGAGAAAATAGGAGAAACTTGGTACTATGGAAATACATTATCAGCAGTAATACGGTCAAGCAGAAAATAACTTTACTCCAATGCAAATGGCTAAATATATTGCAATGTTGACAAATGGAGGAAAACAAATAGATATAACATTAATAAAAAATGTTACAACTCAAGTAGGAACTAATATAGACAAAACAGAAGTTAATTCATATATAAACAATAGATTAGGAATAAAAAATGAAACAAAAGAGGAAATGGAAATAAAACAAGAAAATTTAAAATCTGTATTAGAAGGAATGAAATCAGTTACAACAGAAACTCGGAGGAACAGCATATTCTGTATTTAGAGATTTTAAAATTGATGTAGGAGGAAAAACAGGAACAGCAGAAGCTGGGAAGAAGACAAATGCATGGTTTGTAGGATTTGCACCTTATGAAGCACCAGAAATTGCAGTAGTAGTTTTCTTAGAAAATGGAGAACATGGTTCTTATAGTGCAGAAGTAACTAGAGATATAATGGAGGCATACTTTGGATTAAATGAAAATATAGAAGAAGATAAGATGGCTAGACCATATGTAAATAATTAAAAAAATAAAAGCAAAGAGAGGAATGAAGAAAATGAAAAGTTGCATGACAATTAGTATGAGAAAGAATAAGGTGGTTATAAAAATTAAAGAAGAGGCAGAACAAGAGGAAATTGTAGAGGAACTAAATAAAAAAATGGTAGACCTAAAAAAATTATATAAAGATGAAAAAAATCCTATAAGTGTAGAAGGAAAAGTTTTAACTGTAAAAGAAAAGGAAGAGTTAAAGAAAATTATTAATCAAAAAATAAAAGTTGATATATCCTTTAAATCTACACAAGGTTTAGGATTAGCAAGTATAAAAAAGGTTTATGAAAAAGACGTAGCGGATTCTGTAACAAGATTGTTCAGAGGTAGCTTACGTTCAGGACAAAAGTTAGAATTTGAAGGAAGTTTAGTAATAATTGGTGATGTAAATAGTGGAGCAGAAGTTATTGCAAGTGATAATATTATTATAGTCGGAATTCTAAGAGGGTTAGCACATGCAGGAGCACAAGGTAATAAAAAAGCAATAATTGCAGCAAATTCAATAGAAGGACCACAAATCAGAATTGCGAATATAGTAAAAGAAATTGAATTTGAAGATATAGAAATAAGAAAGCAATATGCATATATAGATGACGAGAGCATTATTTTAGAGGAATAATTTAAGTAATTAATAAAAGAATTAAAATGACATATAAAGTTTCGTCTTTGACATCTTCTTTATATAGGAAGAACAATAGACAAATAATTAATAAATCATCAAAATAAAACTTAATATTAAATAGTTCAATATATTCAGAATCAGAGTTATTAAAAAAAGATAGTAAATTATTTGGCGTCATTTTTCAAATCACCACCTAAGAAAGGAAGAATTTCCATTAATTTACTAAGCTGAATATATTGATCTAATTTATTTTTTCTATCCTCTTTTAAATAAGGCTTTAGAGACAAAAGCAATTTAGAACGAGGATTATCTTTTGTATTCATTTTGTCCATAATTGATTTCATTTTCATAAAGGTATCAAAATCAATGTTGGGACCTGATGCTTCATTATTCTGGCTATTAGAATTAGTATTTGAATTATTGTTATTAACCATACCCATTATGCTATCAATCATTTCAGGAGAAATACTATCCTTGTTTATATTAAATTTTTCAAATAGATTAGACAAATCCTCATTCACAATAAAAACTCCTTATTTCTTATTTTGGTCATTTTTGTTTAAAATATTTTGACCGTCTTTGCTCTTCAAGAACTCATTAGCTTTACTAATGCCAGCTTCAAGTTCTGATTTATCCATTTTAGATAATGCCTGAAGCATTTTTGATATATCCATATTATTCAAAAAAACCACTCCCATATAAATATATGAGAACAATATACAAATATGTGAATAAAATGTATTTACAAAATGAATTTTTTTATGATATAATTTTATTATTATTATAATGAGGAAGAATAGATATGAACCAAATTTTATCTACAGAAAGCAGTCAAAAAAAAGAAAATAAAAAGAATAAAAATAAAAAAAGTAATAGTGGTACTTCAGAATCAATAGTAGTAAGAAAGGCCGCTATAATCTTTTCTATTATACTTATACTTTTTGCTGTAGTAATTCTTTCAGTAAAGTTAGTTCAAATAAGTAAAAATAAGGCAAAAAGTGGAAAGATTGGGATGTTAAATAAACCAGAAATATCAATCGAAAGAGTGAATACTGATAGAGTAAATATCAATATTTCTTATGATGAAAGTATTTCTAAAATTAGTTGGTGGTGGAATGATGACATTTCACAAATACAAGAAAGAAATTATAATGTAAAATCAGTTGTTGTAGACATTCCAGATGGAAAAAGTAATATATTGAATGTAGAAGTAATAGGGGCAGATGGTAGCACAAGTAAAATAGAAGAAACATTAACAAGAGAATTTTCGATAGAAATCGAAAGAAATCAAATTCCAGAAACTGATAATATGGAGTTAATTGCAACAAGCGATAGAGGAATAGAAAAATTGGTATATTACTGGAATGAAGAAGCTCCAGTTACTGTGCCATCTACAGAAAATAATCAAAAAGAATTAAAAACAACAATTGAATTAAAAAGAGGAATGAACACTTTACACATAATAGTAACAGATATAGAAGGAAATACTAGAGAAAAAGAAGAAATATTACAATGTGTAAAACAGCCAGAAATAGATGTTCAAATAAATCTAGACCAAATGTTAATGGTAGTAACTGTTACACATGATATGGGACTTCAAAAGATAGAATTTGAAGCAAATGGAAAAACCGTAGTATATGATGAAAACTATGCTCAATATGATCCTGAAAGAACGAAGGTAACTTTAAAAGCAAGATTAAAAGCAGGGGAAGATAATACTGCAAGAGTTGAAGCATACAGTAATGAAAAAATTGATGAAGAAAATACTACTCATGCAAGCTATAGAGGTCATAAGGATTTAACAGACATGAACACAAATACAGAAGAGGAGTGAAAAGAATATGTTTCAGGAAATCTATGTAATAGATAACCAGGAAGATTTTACAGAGTCTTTAAAGGAACTATTTGTGAAGGACACAAATTTTAAACTTATAAATGTAAAAGAAACACAAATAAATAATATTTTTCAAAATATACCAGAGATAATAGTAGTAAATGAAGATAATATTAATACTCCTACTATTGAAATATGTAAAACAATTAGAAAAAATGAAGACAACAATATTACACCACTAATAATAAGCTCTTCAAATGAAGAAAAACAGCATAAATTAGAATTAGCAAAGGCATCAGTTGAATATTATATTCCAAAGTCAATGGGAACAGAGTATTTGTATTATAGAATAAAAAACATGTCTAGATTATTGGCGGTAAATAGGACAGTAAGCCCATTAACAGGACTTCCAGGTAATGTTCAAATACAGAAAGAATTGAAGAAACGTTTACTAAAACAAGAAAGTTTTTCAGTATTATACTTAGATTTAGATAATTTCAAAGCATATAATGATGTATATGGATTTTTACAAGGAGATGAAATAATAAAATTTACTGCAAGAACGATAGTTAAAAATGTAAATGTGAAGAATTCAAGTGATATATTTATTCGGACATATTGGTGGAGACGATTTTGTTGCAATTTTAAATATAGAAACAGATTATGAAAAAGTATGTCAAGATATAATAAAAGAATTTGATGCAGGAGTAAAAGAATTTTTTACAGAAGAAGATAGAGAAAAAGGATATATAAAAATACAAAACAGAAAAGGAAAAATGGAACATTTTCCATTGACATCAATTTCAATAGGAGCAGTTTTCGCAGACAAGAATAAATTCGCAAACATCCTAGAAATAGGAGAAATTGGAGCACAAATGAAGCATTTGGCTAAAAAATATAAGGGAAGCTGCTATGCAGTTGATAGAAGAAATAAAATGTAATAAAAAGGTGATACCTTCATATATTTCAAATATGGAGGTATTTTTATGTATGTAATTCAATCAAAGAGAATATATCTAATACTATTTTGTTTAGTGATATCAACAATAGCTTTTAATATAAGTACAAGAAAACAAGAATCTATTCAGACAGTAGCATTACCAGTGAATAATAAAGTGATTGTCCTAGATGCAGGACACCGGACGGAGAAGACGGCGGAGGCACTAGTAGTAACGGCATATCAGAAGCGGAGATAAACCTAAAAATAGCTTTAAAAGTACAAAGTTTAATAGAAGCTTCAGGAGGTAATGTAATTTTAACACGTTCAGATGAAAATGCAATTTATGATTTAGATAAGAATACACTTAGAGAAAAAAAGATTTCAGATATAAAAAATCGTGTAAAAATTGGTAATGAATCTTCGGCAGATATATTTGTTTCAATGCATTTGAATAAAATACCACAAAATCAATATTGGGGATGGCAAACTTTTTATAAAAATGGAGATGAAAAAAGCCAAAAATTAGCTTTATCAATACAAAACGGATTAAATGAGAGTATAAAGAAAGAAAATAAAAGAGTTCCATTAAAAATAGAAAATGTATATATAATAAAAAATGTTGAAATTCCTACTGCAATAGTTGAGTGTGGATTTCTTTCTAATGTAGAAGAGGAACAACTATTACAGCAGGAAGAATATCAAGATAAATTGGCATGGGGAATATATATGGGAATAATGAATTACTTCTTAGAATAATCCAGTTATTTTTCCATTTTCATCTACATCAATTTTTTCAGCAGCAGGTACTTTAGGAAGTCCTGGCATTGTCATTATAGAGCCAGTCAAAGCAACTATAAATCCTGCTCCAGCTGAAACCTTTACTTCACGAACTGTAACTGTGAAATTTTCTGGTGCTCCAAGTTTAGTCATATCATCAGAAAAACTGTATTGTGTTTTAGCCATACATATAGGTAAGTTTCCAAATCCTAAATTAGTTAATTTCTCTATTTGTTCTTTAGCTTCATGAGTGAATTCTACTCCAGAACCACCATAAACTCTTTTTACAATTGTTTCTATTTTTGTTTCAATAGTATTATCTAACTCATAACTAAATTTAAAATTGTTAGGTTCTTCACAAAGTCTAACAACTTCTTTGGCAAGCTCTACTCCACCATTTCCACCATTTGCCCATACATCAGAAAGGATAACATTAGCACCAACTTGTTTACACTTATTTATTACTAAATTTATTTCTGAATCTGAATCTGTTGGAAACTTATTAACGGCTACAACAGTAGGTAAACCATATACATTTTTCATATTTGAAAGATGTCTTAATAAATTTGGCATACCTTTTTCAAGTGCATCTAAATTTTCATTGTTAAGTTCAGATTTATCCATACCACCGTGCATTTTTAAAGCTCTAATTGTAGCAACTAAAACAACACAAGAAGGTTTTAAATTAGCGAATCTACATTTTATATCTAAGAACTTTTCAGCACCAAGGTCAGCACCAAATCCAGCTTCTGTTACTGCATAATCTCCAAGCTTCATAGCCATTTTTGTGGCAATAACTGAATTACAACCATGTGCAATATTAGCAAATGGTCCACCATGAACAATAGCAGGAGTATGTTCTAAAGTTTGTACTAAATTAGGTTTCAATGCATCTTTTAATAATGCTGTCATAGCACCTTCTGCCTTTAAATCTCCAGCTGTTACTGGTTTACCATCATAAGTATAACCTACAATCAATTTTGCAAGTCTATTTTTCAAATCAGTAATTGAAGAAGCTAAACAGAAAACAGCCATAATTTCAGAAGCTACAGTTATATCATAACCATCATCACGTGGGACACCATTTTTTCCTCCACCTAATCCATCTTTAACAAAGCGAAGTTGACGGTCATTCATATCAACACAGCGTTTCCATGTTATTTTTTCAGGGTCAATCTGCAAACTGTTACCCTGAAAAATATGATTATCAAGCATTGCAGCTAATAAATTATTTGCTGCACCTATTGCATGAAAATCACCAGTGAAATGTAAATTTATATCTTCCATAGGTACAACTTGAGCATATCCGCCACCAGCAGCACCACCTTTGATTCCAAAAACTGGACCTAAAGAAGGTTCACGTAAAGCAACAATTACATTTTTATTTATTTTTCTTAGGCCATCAGCAAGACCAATTGTAGTAGTTGTTTTTCCTTCTCCAGCAGGAGTGGGACTAATTGCTGTGACTAAAATAAGTTTACTATTAGATTTGGATTCGTTTTTCAGTAAAGACAAATCTATTTTTGCTTTAAAATTGCCATATTGTTCAATATACGAAGAATCAATATGTGCATCTTTAGCAATTTCTAAGATATTTTTCATTTGAGTTCCTTGTGCAATTTCAATATCAGATTTCATTGGCAACACCTCTTGCCTTTAATATATAAATAAATATAGTAAAAGTCAATATGAAGTAGTAATATTTGTCGAAAAATGAAGAAAACAATTGATTTTAGAAACAAAACATAGTATAATATATAGTGGAAATAGTTCGATTTAAATAAAGGAGATATAAAAATGAAAAAAATAGGGTTAATAATATCAATTTTACTTATATATGTGTATTTCTTTATTGGGACAACATATGCAGCATTCAGTTGTAATATAAATTTAAGTGCTTCAAATCGTGAAATATTACCAGGAGAAAAATTTACAATAACAGTAAATACTGCTAACTTGAATACAGAAAATGGAATTATTGCAATGGGAGCAGAATTAGAATATGATAATAGTTTAGAATTAGTAGATTTTGAAGGAATAAATGGATGGGCAGCACCTTTTTATAATGAAGGGAATGGAAAGTTAACAACTACTAGAAATAAACAGATGACAGACAATGGAGCTTTAATAAAAATTATATTTAAAGTAAAAGATAATGCTCAAGCAGGAACTGCAAATATATATATAAAAGATTTAGTAGTATCAAGTGGAGAAATAGATAATAGCATACCTAATTCATCTACAGCAATTACTATAAAATCAAATGTACCAACTATTCCAGGAGATGGAAATAATAATGAACAAGATGATTCAAATCAAGAAAAACCATCTACACCAACACCAGAAGAACCAGGAAATACAAATCAAGGAAACAATCAGGGAAACACAAATACTCAAAACAAACCAACCAACAAACCAACCAATAAACCAAATAATAATACAAGCAGTAAACCTGATAATAGTTCAAGTAATAATGTAGTAGATAATACTGTAAGTGAAAATCAAAACAATGATATAGACTCAAATGAAATAGAAAATACAATAGAAAATGAGAATAATGTAACAAATGAAAACAGTACTAATATAGTTGATAATATTAATGAAGAAAAAGAAACTAAAAAAAGCCTAAAGTTAAGTAAAACAATGGTATATACAATAAGTATAATAGGATTAATAGTAGTTTCAATATTAGGTTTCTGTATAATGAGATTTTGGAAATAGATAAAAATTAGATAAGTTTTTATTCAATAAACTCACTTACTAAAAGTGAGTTTTATATATAACTTGACAAAACTGATAAGTAAACAATTACAAAACTAAAAGACCTTAATTTAAGCTAAAAATATTGACAAAAAATGAAATAATGTGTTAAACTTAAATTAGATATTTTGCAAAAGTAAAATGGAATAAAAATGCGTAAGAAAAAGGAGAAAAAATGGTAGCTATAGGGAATGTAAAATTGGGAATGAGAATAGAACCAATTTATGTACATGAGTTATCAAGAGAGGAAGTAAGTCGTATTCTACAAGCAAATGGTATATCTTTAAATCAAGAAATACCCTATCCTATTGACACTAGTATTGTAAGTACCTTTAGAACAGATGGACAGAAATTGAGAGAATACATAGAAATATGTAAATATGCATTTGACAAGAAAAATGGGAAAAACCTTCAAAAACCAGATGCAAGCGGACTTTCAATATTTGATGATGAATTGCAGATAAATTATGAGTTAAAACACTTAAAAGAATCTGAGACAATGACTGAATTAGAAAAGATAAATATATACAGACAAGCTAAAGCAACACAGAATTTATTTAAAATGTTTGGGGCAAATAACATAAATTTGGAGATAAGTTTATTAGACAGGGCTTATTTTTCTGTGCAAAGTTTAATACAAAACATTAAAACTAGAGGAAAGACTCAAGCATTACCATCAGGAGAAAAAAAACAACCATTAGGAGATTTTAGAAAAGAACTTTTTGATGGAGAAGCAAAAAAGGCAACTGAAAGAGTTGCAGAAAATTGGAAAGATCAACCAAGTAGTTTACAAGAAAAAACAGGTGAATTAACAAAGAGTTAAAAAGAGTCTATTATTAATTTAAGAAGGCTCTTTTAATTTTAAGAAATAAAAAGGGGATAATACAAGTGAAAAGCGTTATAATATTATTAATAATTGTAGCAGCAAAAGCAGTATTTTCAGCAGCAGATACAGCATTTACATATACTAGTAAGTTTAAAATTTCACAAGAAAGTAAAAAAAATATAAAAGCAAGACAAATAAAGAAAATGTTAGAAGATAAAAACAGAGTCTTTGAGATTATAGAAGTAGGCATTATTATGGCAGAATTATTTGCTAGTGCTTTTGTAGCAGAAGTATATTTAGGAGAACTTTCAAGCTTTCTAATAAAAAATGGTATAGAGGAAAGATTTGCGATAGTGCTTGCCACAATTATCATTACAGTAGTATTATCACATATATTACTTGTATTTGGAGGCGTTTTGCCTAAGAAAATTGCTAGAAATAATCCAGAAAGGACAGCATACAGGCTAATTGGAATATTACAAATATTAGCATTTATAAATATGCCATTTGAGAAACTTATAAAATTATCTATAAATATTTTTAGTAAAGCACTTGGCTTAAAAGAGGAAAAAGAAGATAAATTAACAGAAAGAGAAATAAAAATGATTATTGCAGAAGGAAAAGACCAAGGAATAGTAAATCAAATAGAAAAAGAAATAGCAACAAAAGCACTGAGGTTTAATGAAATAGCAGTAAAAGAAATTATGATTCTAAAAGAAAACATAAAATTTATCAACATAAAAGAAAGTTCTGATAGAATAATTGAAGACATAAGAAAATGTAAATTTACAAGAATCCCAGTTTTTGAAGGTACAAGAGATAATATAATTGGAATTTTAAATATTAAGGATCTAATATTAGGAGATACAGTAAATATAAAAAAAGGTATAAAATTAAATGAACTTTTAAGACAAGTAATAGTAGTTCCAAAAGAAACCAAAATTTCTGAAGTATTTAAAATAATGAAATCAAATCGTCAAGGAATGGTTTTAATAGAAGACAAAGATAAGAAAATAGTAGGATTGGCAACAATGGAAGATATTTTAGAAAGATTAGTCGGAAAAATATTTGATGAATACGATGTGGTAAGGAAGTGATAAAATGAAAGTTATATTAGCATCAGGGTCACCTAGGAGAAAAGAATTATTAGAAATGATGGGAATAAAATTTGAAATAAAAACAAGTGATGTAGATGAAACTTTATTACCAAATTTAAGTATAGAAGAACAGTCAAAAAGATTGGCTTATATAAAAGCAAAAGCTGTTTTTGATGAAATAGATGGAGATAGAGTTATTATTGCTGCAGATACACTAGTAGTAAAAGATAATAAAATTTATGGAAAACCACATAGCAAAGAAGAAGCTATTGAAATGCTAAAAGACTTAAACAATTCAGAACATATAGTGATAACGGGTATTTGTACAATATCAGAAGTAAACGGAGAATATTTAGAACAAATAGATTGTGCTATTACAGAAGTTCGTTTAAAATATATTTTAGATGAAGAAATAAACAGATGGATAGATACAGGAATGGCATATGATAAAGCCGGTGCATATGCTATACAAGGGGAATTTGGAATACATGTTGAGAAAATTAATGGAAATTTTTACTCAGTAATGGGACTACCAATACATAAACTATATGACATGTTAAAAAATATAAATAAGTAAAATATAAAGTATAATTTTTCCTGAAAAGATAACAATACTAGTAAAAAGGAGGAATTATAGTATGAATATTAATCCAGATAATAAAGAAAAAATAGAGAAGGTTCAGAATTTAGCTGCTAATTATAAATCAATACAGAGTTATATGGAGGATAATTTTGAACAAATAAATCCAGATGAATTAAAAAATATGAGAAGAGAACAGGAACAAAGAAGAAAACAAATAGAAGAACTATCTAGAGACATTTATTATTCAAGAGAAAAATAAATATATATCAAAAAAAATAAGAGCTTTTTTGCCCTAAAATACATTAGACTGACCACTCAGTCTAATGTATTTTTATTTGAAATATGATATAAAAATATTCAAGGTGATGAAAAGGATGGATAAAGAGTTATATGAATATGTAGAAATTTCAGATTTGAAAGATATGTTAAATAAAACAAAAAAAATATATGAGGATAAACCAGCATACAAACTAAGAGGAGAAAAACCGGGAACATTTAATATTGTTACACACAAAGAAGTAAGAGAAATGGTGGATGCACTAGGAACTTCATTAATAAATATGGGATTAAAAGGAAAAAGAATTGCAGTAATAGGAGAAAACAGATATGAATGGGAAATAGCATATTTAGCAGTAGTTTGTGGAACAGGTATAGTTGCTCCAATGGATAAATCTTTACCTGAAAATGAATTGAAAAATTTAATAGAAAGATCTGGAGTAGAAGCTATAATTTATTCAGGAAAATATGAAGAAGAAATAAAAAGAATAAAAGAAGAAGGAATAGGAAAATTAAAATACTTTATTTCAATGGATTTAAAAGAAGAAAGTGATGGAATTTATTCAGAATTAGAATTAATAGAAAATGGAAAAAAACTCATAGCTAATGGAGATAGAGCTTTTATAGATGCAAAAATAGATGTAGAAGAAATGAATATAATGCTATTTACATCAGGAACAACTGCAAAATCAAAAATAGTAGCATTATCACATAAAAATTTAGTGTCTAATTTAATGAGTACATCATCAGTATTAGATATAAATTCAAATGATACAATATTATCATTTTTACCATTACATCATGTTTATGAATGTACTGTAGGATTTTTACTTTCACTGTATAAAGGAGCACAAACGACATTTTGTGATGGAATAAGACATATTCTAGAAAATGTCAATGAATATCAAGTAACTGTGATGTCTTGTGTTCCAGCAATTTATGAAAATATTTACAAAAACATAATGAAAAAAATAGAAAAAGAAGGAAAAACAAATCAAATAAATTTATTAGTTGAAAAATATAAAAATGCTAGTATGGAAGAAAAAAGAATGGTATTCAAAGAGATTCATGAAGTATTTGGTGGAAGAATGAAACTTATGCTAAGTGGAGCAGCAGCATTAAATAAAGAAGTTGCGGAAGGATTCTTTAATTTTGGAATAAATTTAGCACAAGGATATGGGCTAACAGAGACCTCTCCAGTCTTAACAGTTGAAACGAACAAATACAGAAAAGCAGGTTCAGTAGGAAAAACAATTCCACATGTTGAAGCTAAAATTATTGATATAAATAAAGAAGGAATAGGAGAATTAGTAGTAAAAGGTCCGAATATAATGCTTGGATATTATGAAGATGAAAAAGCAACAAATGAAGTATTAAAAGATGGTTGGTTCTATACTGGAGATTTAGCAACTATAGATGATGAAGGATATATATTTATTTGTGGAAGAAAGAAAAATGTTATAGTCCTAAAAAATGGAAAAAACATATTCCCAGAAGAAATGGAATGCTTAGTAAACAAAATAGAAGGTGTAAAAGAGTCTTTTGTTTATGGAAAGGCAAAAGATACAGATAAAGATGATATTAGAATTAATGTAAAGATAGTATATGATGAAGAGATGGTTAAAAACGTATATGGAGTAAAAACAGACAAAGAAATATATGATTCAATATATGAACAAATAAAAAAGATAAATAAAACAATGCCACCATATAAAGCCATAAGAGGAATGATATTAACAGAAAATCCTTTGATAAAAACAACAACATCAAAAATAAAAAGACAAGAAGAGATAAAAACTATTGCCAGTTAATTTGAAATGGAGATATTAAAGTGGAGCTAAAAGGGCTAAAAACAAAAACTATAGGGAGAAATGTAATTTATTATAAAGTAATTGACTCTACTCAGCTAGAAGCATGGAGACTAAAAGATATTTCAAGTGGCAGTATAATTATCACAGATAGACAGACTAGTGGAAAAGGAACACATGGTAGAGCATGGCAGAAAAAACATGATAAGGATATAGCATTTTCTATAAAAATAGATTTAGATTGTGATGTTAGTAAATTAAGCAATATAACACTAGACATAGCAAAAATTATAGTAAATGAGTTTCAAGATTTATACAATATAAAATTATATATAAAAATTCCGAATGATATAACAGTAAATAATAAGAAAGTGGGAGGAATTTTAACAGAAACAAAGATAATAGGAAATACTGTAAAAGAAATGGTTATAGGGATAGGAATAAATCTTTGTAAACAAGAATTTGACGAAGATTTAAAAGATATAGCAACATCTATAGAAAACGAAGAAAATGTAGAAATAGATAGACTTGAAATTATAACAGAATTCTGTAATAGATTTGAAAATTTGATATTAGAAATTTATTAGAAAAATAGAGGGAGTTAATATGAAAATAGGATTTTTGTTTCCAGGACAGGGAGCACAACAAGTAGGAATGGGAAAAGATTTATATGAAAATTATAAAGAAGCAAAAGAAGTATATGATGAGGTTTCACAAATTACAGGAATAGATATAAAGAAAATATCTTTTGAAGGACCAGAAGAGGTTTTAAATAAGACACAGTATACACAAATAGCTGTTTTAACAGAAAGTCTAGCAATAATAGCTATTTTGAAGAAACATAACATACAAGCAGAAATGTCAGCTGGTTTAAGTTTAGGAGAATATACAGCATTAATAGAAGATGGTGTTTTTGATTTTAAAGAGGGTATTAAACTAGTACAAAAAAGAGGCGAAATAATGCAAAACCTAATACCAAAAGGAGATTGGAAAATGGCAGCAGTACTAGGATTAGAAGCGACAAAAGTGGAGGAAGTATGTAAACAAGTAAATGGTTTTGTAGTTCCCTCTAATTATAATACTATAGGTCAGACAGTTCTTTCAGGCGAAGAAGAATATGTTATTCAAGCAGGAGAATTAGCTAAACAAGCGGGAGCTAAAAAAATCAGTATTTTAAATACATCAGGACCATTTCATACAGCAAAATTAGAAGAATGTTCAAAGGCGTTAAAAGAGGAATTAAAGAAAGTGACAATTCATAAAAAACAGTCTAAAGTGCTAAAAAATATAGACGGAGTGAGATATGAAAAGGAAGATGACATTGTAGAAATACTAGGTAATCATATTATAAATCCAGTTAGATTTTCAAAAGATTTACAAGCAATGTATGATAATGGAATAGATACTTTTATTGAAATAAGTCCTAGAAGAAGTTTTAGTGGTTTTGTAAAAAGAATGAATTTTGAAAATCCAGTACAAATTAAAACTATAAATAGCATAGAAGCTTTAGAAGAAGTAATCAAGGAGGTAACAGAAAATGAGTAAAGTTGCATTAATTACAGGAGCAACAAGAGGAATAGGAAAACAAATAGCATTAACATTAGCTAAAGATGAATATGACATTATAATAAATTATAGGAATGAAAATGATGAATTAAAAAGAACAATAGAAGAAATTGAAGGAAATAATGTAAAATGTGTTGCTGTTAAAGGTGATGTAAGTAACTTTGAAGACTGTGAGAAAATGATAAAAGAAGTTATAGAAAAGTTTGGAAGAATAGATGTTTTAGTAAACAATGCAGGAATTACAAAAGACACACTACTTATGAGAATGACAAAAGAAGATTTTGAACAAGTAATAAATGTAAATCTTGTTGGAACATTTAACATGTCTAAAAATGTAATTCAATATATGATGAAACAAAGAAATGGAAGAATAATAAACATTTCATCAGTAGTAGGAATATCAGGAAATGCAGGTCAAACAAATTATGCAGCTTCTAAAGCTGGAATAATTGGATTTACAAAGAGTTTAGCAAAAGAAGTGGCAAGTAGAAATATATTAGTAAATGCAGTAGCTCCAGGATTTATTGAGACTGATATGACAGATGTATTAAAAGATGAAGTAAAAGACGCGATAGGAAAACAGATACCATTAAAAAGAATGGGAACACCTGAAGATGTTGCAAATGTTGTAAGCTTCCTAGCCTCAGAAAAAAGTAATTATATAACTGGGCAGGTTATAAATATAGATGGCGGAATGCTTATGTAACAAATTTTTTAGTACTTGAAAGTTTACCCTATTTTAGGGTTCTTAAAATTAATGATAGTAGTGAAAGGATTAGATATGGAAAGAAGAGTTGTTATAACAGGTATGGGAGCTATTACTCCTATTGGGAATAACGTAGATGAAATGTGGAAGGGTATTGAACAAAGTAAGTGTGGTATTGATGAGATGACTTTAATCGATAATTCTACTTTCAAAACTAAGTTAGCTGCAGAAGTAAAAAACTACAATCCAACAGATTATTTGGATTTAAAACAAACAAAAAGACTAGATAGATATACACAATTTGCTATAATTGCTGCAAGAGAAGCTTTTGTAGATAGTGGAATCACATCAGAAAATACAAATTTAGAAAATGTTCGGAATATACATAAGTTCAGGAATAGGAGGATTAAAAACTATTCAGGAACAGTGTGAAGTAAACAAGGAAAAAGGCAATACGAGAATTTCTCCATTATTTATACCAATGTGTATTTCAAATATGGCTGCAGGTAATGTTTCTATAGATTTAGGATTAAAAGGTGAATCTATTGCAATAGTTACTGCTTGCGCATCTTCTACACATTCAATAGGAGAAGCCTATAGAACAATTAAACATGGATATGAAGATGCTATTATTGCAGGAGGTAGTGAAGCTGCGGTTTGTGAAGTTGGAATAGGTGGATTTGAAAATATGAAAGCGCTTTCAACAGTTGAAGATAAAACACGAGCAAGTATACCATTTGATAAAGAAAGAAGCGGTTTTGTGATGGGAGAAGGAGCTGCTATGCTTGTTTTGGAGGAATATGAACATGCTAAAAAAAGAGGTGCTAAAATATATGCAGAAGTTATAGGATATGGGGCAAGCACAGATGCATACCATATAACATCTCCATCACCAGATGGAAGCGGTGGAGCAAGGGCAATGCTAAGAGCAATAGAAGATGCGAATATAAAACCAGAAGAAATTGAATATATAAATGCACATGGAACATCTACACATTTAAATGATTTAACAGAAACAATGGCAATAAAAAACATATGGAAAGAAAACTATAAAAATGTAAAGGTAAGTTCTACTAAAGGAAATACAGGACATCTATTAGGAGCAGCAGGAGCAGTTGAGGCGGTTATAACTGTTAAAGCGCTACAAGAGGGTAAGATACCACCAACAATAAATTATAAAGTGTCAGATGAAGAATGCGATTTGAATTTAGTAACAAATAAAATTATAGAAGAACCAATTAAAATAGCTATGTCTAACTCATTAGGCTTTGGAGGACACAATGCTAGTATCATAATCAAAAAATTTGATAAATAAAAGTCTACACGCTCTATATTGAGCTGTATAATATAATGAGATTCAATTATAAAAACAAACAAAATTGGAGTGATTTTAAAATGGAGTATGAAAAGATTAAACAATTAATGGAAGATGTAGGTAATTCTAAATTAACATCTATAGATATTGAATTTCCAGATGGTACAAAAATAAAAATGGAAAGGAATCAGCCTACTCAAGAAATTGTTAGCAAATTAAATAATATAAAAGAAGAAATAGAAGTAGAACATGAGATAAAAAGTTATCAAAATGAAAAAATAGAAACAGAAGGTCATATTGTAAAATCTCCTATGGTTGGAACTTTCTATATAAAACCAGCACCTGATGCAAGCCCTTATGTAGAAATTGGAAAAGAAGTAAAGAAAGGAAATGTACTTTGTATAGTGGAGGCAATGAAGCTAATGAATGAAATAGAATCAGAGTTTGATGGAAAAATTGCTGAGATTTATTTGAAAGATGGAGAAGCTGTAGAGTACGGGAAACCTTTATTCAAAATAATCTAAAACTTATGTAGTTGAGATTGTTAATTTCTTGCTGAAGGAAGATTTAAAAATAAAGTGAATACAAATGCAAAAATAATAATATGGAGGAAGTATGTTAGGTAGAGAAGAAATTGAAAAGGTAATACCTCAAAGAGATCCTTTTTTGATGATAGATGAAATAGAAGAATATGAGATAGGACAAAGTGCTGTTGCATATAAAAATGTAAAAGAAACAGAATGGTATTTTAAAGGCCATTTTCCTGGAAATCCAATTATGCCAGGTGTTTTGATAGCAGAGAGTTTGGCACAAACAGGAGCATTTGCAATATTATCATTAGAAGAAAATAGGGGAAAAAATGCTTTGTTTGGTGGAATAGATAAAATGAAATTTAAAAGAATGGTAGTTCCAGGAGATAGACTAAAATTAGAAGTAAAAATAATAAAACAAAAAGGACCAATTGGAGTAGGAGAAGCATTGGCAACAGTAGATGGAAAGATTGCTGCTAAAGGAGAATTAACATTTGCATTGATTGATGCATAATTACCATTTTATCTGTGTCAAATTTCCTTATGAACAAATCATATTAAGTGGAATATATACTAAGAGAACATAGAGGTGGAAAGTAAAAAATGAACAAAATATTAATTGCAAACAGAGGAGAAATTGCTGTTAGAATAATAAGAGCATGTAAAGAAATGAATATAAAAACAGTTGCAGTATATTCAGAAGCAGATAAAGATGCAATGCATACTCATTTAGCAGACGAAGCAATTTGCATAGGACCAGCACCAGCAAATAAAAGCTACTTAAATTTAAAAAATATAATAGAAGCAGCAAATATAACTTGCGCAGATAGTATTCATCCAGGATTTGGATTTTTATCAGAAAATAGTAAGTTTGCTAAGATTTGTGAAGAATCAAATATAAAATTTATAGGACCATCATATAAAGTAATGGAGCTTATGGGGAATAAATCAAATGCAAAAGCATTAATGAAATCTGCAGGAATACCTGTAATACCTGGTTCAGATGGAAAACTAAACGGAATAAGAGATGCAAAAAAGGTAGCAAATGAAATTGGATATCCTGTACTTCTTAAGGCAAGTAGCGGTGGTGGAGGAAAAGGAATTAGAAGAGTTAATTCTGAAGAAGAATTAGAATCTAGTTATAATGTAGTAAAAAGAGAAGCAAAGGCAGCATTTTTTGATGACGAAATATATATGGAAAAATTAATAGAAAATCCAAGACATATAGAAGTACAGATTTTAGCAGATGAACATGGAAATATTGTACATTTAGGAGAAAGAGATTGTACAATTCAAAGAAAAAATCAAAAAATATTGGAAGAGAGCCCATCAATTGCAATTGATAATAAATTAAGAAGTAAAATGGGAGAAATGGCAATAAAAGCAGCTAAAGCAGCAGGATACACAAATGCTGGAACAATAGAATTTTTATTAGATGATAAAAAGAATTTTTACTTCATGGAGATGAATACAAGAATTCAAGTGGAACATCCAGTAACGGAAATGAATACTGGAATTGATATTGTAAAAGAACAAATCAAAATTTCAGCAGGAGAAAAATTAGATTTTAAAAAGAAGAATATTAATATTGAAGGGCATTCAATAGAATGTAGAATTAATGCAGAAAATCCAAATAAAAACTTTATGCCATGTCCTGGAAAAATAACAGAGCTAAACTTCCCAGGAGGAAATGGAATAAGGATAGATTCAGCAATTTACGAAGGTTATACTATTCCTGCTAATTATGATTCTATGATAGCAAAAATAATAGTACATGGAGCATCTAGAAATGAAGCAATTGCAAAGATGAAGCGCTCTTTAGAAGAACTTGTAATAGAAGGTGTAGATACAAATATAGACTTTTTATTTCAAATAATAAAAAATCCAGATTTTATAAGAGGTAATTACGATACAGCATTTATAGAAAAGGAAATTTTAAACAAGTAGTGTAAAATAGCAGAAGGAGGTCAAAAGTTGGTAGTCGATAAAATAAAGAAACGTACAAATCCTAATATAAAACCAAATAAAAAAGTTGATATACAAGTAGGAAAATGGATAAAATGTGATAATTGTAAAGAAATATTATACAAAGATACGATAAAGGAGAATGACAGTATATGTCCATTATGTAATCATTATTTCAGAATATCAAGTAATAGAAGAATTGAACAAATAGTAGACATTGGTACATATGAGGAATTTAAGATAAACATAGAAACTAAGAACCCTTTGAAATTAGATGAATATGAAATGAAATTAAAAATGGTAAGAGAAAAAACTGGATTAGATGAAGCTGTAAAATGCGGAACAGGAAAAATTAATGGAAATGATGCAGTTATTTGTATAATGGAGAGTAATTTTTTTATGGGAAGTATGGGAAGTGTTGTAGGAGAAAAGATAACATATTCCATAGAACAAGCAATAAAACTAAAAATGCCATTAATAATTTTTTCAGTATCAGGTGGTGCTAGAATGCAAGAAGGGATAATATCATTGATGCAGATGGCTAAAACTTCTGCGGCATTGACTAAATTGGATGAAGCAGGATTATTATACATATCAGTATTAACAGACCCTACCTATGGAGGTGTTACTGCAAGTTTTGCAATGCTTGGAGATATAATACTTGCAGAACCTAGAGCAATGATAGGATTTGCAGGACCAAGAGTGATTGAACAAACAATAAAAGAAGAATTACCAGAAGGGTTTCAAACAGCGGAATTTTTATTAGAACATGGATTTATAGACAAAATAGTAAAAAGAGAAGATATGAAAGAAACTTTGGCAAGAATAATAGAACTTCATAAAGGCGGTGACAAATAAAATGAGTAAAAGCGAAGCTTGGGAAAAAGTAGAAATTGCAAGAAATCCAAATAGGAAAACAGCTTTAGATTATATAGAAAGTATATTTGACAATTTCATAGAATTGCATGGAGATAGGTGTTTTGGAGATGACAAAGCAATGGTATGTGGGATAGGAAGCATTGGAAAACAGGGCTACACAATAATAGCAGAACAAAAGGGAAGAAGCACTAAAGAAAATATAGAGAGAAATTTCGGAATGCCAAATCCAGAAAGCTATAGGAAAGCAATAAGATTTATGAAACAAGCAGAAAAATTTAATAGACCAATAATAACTTTTGTAGACACTAAAGGAGCATATCCAGGAATTGGAGCAGAAGAGAGAGGGCAAGGAGAAGCTATCGCAAAAAGTATGTTTGAGATGGCAAAACTTAAAGTACCAATTATAACTATTGTAATAGGAGAGGGATCAAGCGGAGGTGCTTTAGCAATAAGTGTTGCAAACAAAATTATTATGCTAGAAAACTCAATATATTCAATATTATCACCAGAAGGATATGCGAGTATATTATGGAAAGATTCAAGTAGAGCAAAAGAAGCAGCAGAAGTAATGAAATTAACAGCAAAAGACCTATATGAATTAAAAGTGATAGATAAAATAGTAAAAGAGACAGGAGGATTTGAAGAGACCGCTGTTAAATTAAATAAAGAAATAGTAAAGAACATTAAAGAAATGCAAAAACAAACAAAAGAGGAAATTATAGAGCAAAGATATCAGAAATTTAGAAATATGGGAGAATATGAATTACAAATCAAAGCAAATTCATAAAGTCTGCTCCATATTGCTGAATATTAAATTCATATGGAACTGATATGAAAAAATTAGATAGGAGGACTTAAAATGATTTTAAATGGCAAGAAGATTTTAATAATGGGAATTAGAAATAAATGGAGTATTGCTTTTGGTATAGCAAAAGCAGCATATGAAAATGGTGCAAATTTAATTTTTACATATATGGGAGAAGAGAATAAAGATAAAATAGAAGAACTTATAAAAGATTTCAAAGGTGCTAAAGCATATGTATGTGATGGAGCATCTGAAGATGAAGTGGTAAGGGAGACTTTTACTAAAATAAAAGAAGAGAATGGAAAAGTAGACGGAATAGTACATGCAATAGCACACGCAAATACAGAAGATTTGCATAATGATTTTATATATACAAGCAGAGAAGGTTTTAACCATGCAAATGATGTAAGTGCATATTCATTTGTATTAGTAGCAAGAATGGCAAAGGAATTAGATATGTTAAATGAAAAAGCAAGTTTAGTAACATTAACATATCATGGTTCAACCAAAGTGTTAGAAGGTTATAATGTAATGGGAATAGCAAAAGCAGCATTAGAAGCGAGTGTACGATATTTAGCAGAAAATTTAGGTAAAGAAGATATAAGAGTAAATGCAGTATCAGCGGGACCAATAAAAACATTATCTGCAAAGGGAATAAAAAATTTTAGCTCAATTTTAGATGTAATCGAAGAAAAAGCACCATTACATAGAAATGTTACAATAGAACAAGTAGGAAATGTAGCAACATTCTTACTTAGTAGCATGTCTGATGCAATTACTGGTCAAGTAATTTATGCAGATAGTGGATATAACATAATGGGAATTTAAGATTTATTGATATTTATGATTATTACAAACACATATAATAAAATTTATTTAGCTCAATTGAACCAATTGCTTCATAATTTTATTATATGTGTTTTAATAATATAGAATTTAAAAATTCTATAAATTTTAGTTGATTTAATTTTAAAATCTGATATAATTTTCTTTAGTTTAAGAAAGGTAGGAAACAATGGATAAAATTATTAGTACAATTGCATATGAGTTAGGTGTAAAGGAAATTCAAGTTAAAAATACTATAAATTTGATAGATGAAGGTAACACAATTCCTTTCATTGCTCGTTATAGAAAAGAAGTAACTGGTGGATTAAGTGATGAAATTTTAAGAGATTTAGGAGAAAGACTTACATATTTAAGAAATTTAGAAGCTAGAAAAGAAGATGTTAAAAGAATAATAGACGAACAAGGAAAACTTACAGATGAAATAGTTCAAAGCCTAGAAAAAGCTATGACTATGGCTGAAGTTGAAGATATTTACAGACCATATAAACAAAAGAAAAAGACAAGAGCAACTATAGCAAAAGCAAAGGGATTAGAGCCTTTAGCAGATATCATTTATGCACAAAAGGAAACTACTCCAATTGAACAACTTGCAGAAAAGTTTATAGATACAGAAAAAGGAGTAGAAACAATAGAAGAAGCTATAAATGGTGCAAAAGATATAATTGCGGAAAATATTTCAGATGTACCAGAATATAGAAAAGAGATAAAGAGATTGTGCTATGTGTATAGTAAGATTGTTACTAAAAATGCTAAGAACGAAAAATCAAATTATGAGATGTATTATAAATTTGAAGAGGAAATAAAGAAAATTCCAAGTCATAGAATATTAGCTATAAATAGAGGAGAAAAAGAAGAGTTTTTAAAGGTATCAATAGAAAAGCCTTATGAAAAAATATATAATCATTTAAGAAAAAATGTTATAAAAGGAGAAACTCAGTTTACAGGACTATTAGAGGAAACGATAGAAGACAGTTATAAAAGATTAATAGAACCATCAATAGAAAGAGAAATAAGGGCAGATTTAACTGAAAAGGCAGAAGAACAGGCGATTAAAGTTTTCGGAAAAAATGCAAAGCAATTACTATTAATAGCACCAATTAGAGGAATAACAGTAATGGGATTTGACCCAGCATATAGAACTGGTTGCAAAATAGCTGTAATAGATGATACTGGTAAAGTTCTAGACATTGCAACAGTGTATCCAACAGAACCACAAAATGACGTTGAAGGTGCTAAAAAAATATTAAAGAATTTAATTGTAAAACATAAAGTAAATATGATAGCAATAGGAAATGGAACAGCTTCAAGAGAGTCTGAAAAATTTGTTTCAGATATGATAAAAGAAATTCCAGAAACAGTGTATTATACAATCGTAAGTGAAGCAGGAGCGTCAGTATATTCAGCATCAAAACTTGCAACAGAAGAATACCCAGATATAAATGTATCGATAAGGGGAGCAATATCAATAGCAAGAAGATTGCAAGATCCACTGGCTGAGTTAGTAAAAATAGACCCTAAGTCAATAGGAGTAGGACAATATCAACATGATGTAGACCAGAAGAAACTATCAGAAAATCTTACAGGTGTAGTAGAAGACGCAGTTAATAGTGTAGGGGTTGATATAAATACAGCAACACCTTCATTATTATCATATGTTTCAGGAATTAATAAAAATATTGCTAAAAATATAGTAACATACAGAGATGAAAATGGAAAACTAACAGAGAGAAAAGAACTTTTAAAAGTTCCAAAACTAGGAAAAGCAACGTTTGAACAATGTGCAGGATTTATAAGAATTTTTAATGGAAAAAATCCATTAGAAATAACAGGAGTGCATCCAGAAAGTTATACAAAAGCAGAACAGCTATTAGAAAAGATAGGAGCAACTACAAAAGATTTATTGGATAAGGAAAAATTAGAAACAATAAAAGAAAAGCTATCTAGAATTAATATAGAAAAAACAGCAAAAGAATTAGAAATAGGAGAACTAACATTAAAAGATATTATTGATGACTTATCAAAACCAGGAAGAGACCCAAGGGAAGAAATGCCAAAACCGATATTAAGAACAGATATACTAAAAATAGAAGATTTACAAGAAGGAATGACTTTAACAGGAACAGTAAGAAATGTAATAGATTTTGGTGCATTTGTAGACATTGGGATAAAACATGATGGATTAGTTCATATCTCAGAATTAAGTGAAGATTATGTAAGAAATCCATCAGATGTAGTATCAGTAGGAGATATTGTAAAAGTTAAAGTAATAGGAATTGATTTAGAAAGACAAAAAGTTAAATTAAGTATGAAAATATAAAAATAAAAAACAACCTTAGGGTTGTTTTTATTTACTAAATATATTGTAAAAAAAATATAAATAGAATATAATGTAAAAAAATGTAGAAATAAGGTGATAGCCATGAACAAAGTAAAAACGCTTACCTACTGGATTTTATTCATTATATATGAAGAAATAGTTTTTTCAATTTTAATTTTTGATAAATTTCCAAGTTCTTTGTTATGGTTTATTTTATTGTCAACACCTTTTGCTATATTTTTAGATATGCTGACTTCAATATTTAAGAAAAAAGTTATAAATACAGTACTAGCATATATATTAACAATTGCAACTTGCTTTATCGTTGGAGCACAGCTTATTTATTACAAAATATATGGAGCAATAATATCATTTTTCTCTATTATGAATAGTGCACAAGTAACACAATTTATGGATACAATTATTAATAAAATGATAGAAAACTGGTTAGGTATTTTGTTAATTATTATTCCACTTATAGTATTAATAATATTTAATATAGCTAAGATATTAAAGTTTGAAGGAACTAATATTAGTGGTTTCTTAATAGAAATGATGTCAGTAATAGTATTGAGTGGTACAGGTTTATTATGTATAGATACTATAAATGTTGAAGGAATATATTCAAATAAAAATCTGTATTATAATGTACATTCACCAAAGATGACAACAAGTAGGATGGGACTATATACATCAATGAAATTAGATTTAAAGCGATTCCTATTTGGATTTGAAGAAAAACTGACAATTGAAGTAAAGGCAATACCAGAAAATGCTATAAAAAAAGAAAAACAATACAATGTTACAGAAATTAATTTTGATAAATTAAAAGAAATTGAACAAGATGAAGAAATAAAAACAATGCATGAATATTTTGCAAATCAAATTCCAAGTGAACAAAACCAATATACAGGGATGTTTAAAGGAAAAAATTTAATAGTATTTGTGGCAGAAGGCTTAAGTGATGTTGCAATAAGAGAAGATGTAACCCCAAATTTATATAAATTATATAGTGAGGGATTTCAATTTAAGAATTTTTATACACCATTATATCCAGTAAGTACAGCAGATGGAGAGTATATTACAGACATGTCATTGATACCTAAAGAAGGTGTTTGGAGTATGTACAGGATAAATGGAAACTATATACCATATTCATATGCAAATGCTTTTAAAGTTTTGGGGTATTCTAATTATAGTTATCATAATCATACATCAACATATTACCATCGAGATGAATTTTTAAATACATTAGGATATGATTATTTTCTAGCTGTAGGAACTGGACTAGAAGATAGAATGAATACAAAGTTATGGCCTAATAGTGATTATGAAATGATAGATGTAACAGTAAATGATTATATTAATAATGAAAAATTTGTAGCATATTATATGACGGTAAGCGGACATTTGAACTATACTACTGAAGGAAACTGTATGTCAAGTAGAAATTGGGAACAAGTAATGGAGCTTCCATATTCTCATAATGCAAAAGCATATTTAGCATGCCAAATAGAATTAGATAAGGCAATAGGGGAGCTAGTAAATGAGCTATTAATTGCTGGCAAATTAGAAGATACAGTAATAGTAGTAAGTCCAGACCATTATCCGTATGGATTGAGTTTAGCAGAATTAAATGAATTATCTACATATGAAAGAGATGAAATATTTGAAAAACACCATACTCCATTACTAATTTGGAATGCAGCTATGGAAGAACCAATAAAAGTGAACAAAGTATGTTCAAGTTTAGATGTCTTGCCAACTGTACTAAATTTATTTGGAGTAGAGTATGATTCGAGATTATTGATAGGAAATGATATATTATCAGATAATAAAGAACAAATAGTAATTTATTCTGATAGAAGTTTTATAACAGATAAAGGAAGATATAATGCTATAACAAATACCTTTATTCCAAATGGTGATATAGAAGTAGAAGAGGGATATATTGACGAAATTAACACAATAATTTATCAGAAGTATAATATGTCAAAATTGATATTAGAAAAAGATTACTATAGAAAAGTTTTTTATAAGTAAAAAGATGCCTTTTATGGCATCTTTAATTTTTAAAATTTTATTCAACAATCATTGCATCTCTTGCTGCACCAGTCCCTATAAATTTAACAGGAACTCCTACAAATTCTTCTATTCTTGATAAATATTTTTGTGCGTTTTCAGGTAAATCTTTTCTAGTTTTACAATTACTTATATCTCCGAAATTCCCATCAAATTCTTCATAAACTGCTGTACAATTATTTAAAAAATCAACGTTCGTAGAAAAGTTTGTTGTATTTTCACCATTATGGTTATATGCAACACATAATTTAATTTTGTCTAATTTTCCAATTGTATCAACATGGTTAACTGCTAAACCTGTAATACCATTTAATCTAACTGCATATTTTAATGCAACTAAATCAAGCCAACCACATCTTCTAGGTCTTTTGGTTGTTGTACCATATTCATGACCAAGTTCTCTAATAGTATCTCCAATTTCATTGTTTTGTTCAGTAACATAAGGTCCACTACCAACACGAGAAGAATAAGCTTTAAGAACACCATAAACTTCTCCAATATCTTTAGCACCTAAACCGCTACCTGTACAAATTCCACCTATTGAAGGATTAGAAGAAGTAACAAATGGGTAACTACCAAAATCTATATCTAATAGTGAAGCTTGAGCACCTTCACATAGTATTTTCTTTCCAGATTCTAATGCATTGTGTAATAATGTTATAGTATCTGTGATATATGGTCTTAGGATTTCAGCATATTTTTTGTAATCTGCAAGTGTTTGTTTTAAATCTATTGTTTTATGTCCATACATTTCAAATATTTTATTTTTGTTATTTATATTTGTTGTTAAAATTTCTTCAAATCTATCACTTATTAAATCTTCTGCTCTAATACCACATCTTTCGTATTTATCACAATAAGCTGGACCGATTCCTCTTGCAGTAGTACCTATTTTACTGTTTCCACGATTTTCCTCTAATAACTTATCCATTTCTATATGATAAGGTAAAACGATATGTGCTTTTTCACTAATTCTTAAGTTTTCTACAGAAATTCCATTTTCTACAAGGCTGTTCATTTCTTCAATTAAAACTTTTGGATCAACTACTAGTCCGTTTCCTATAACTGCTATTGTTGATTTATTAAAAATTCCTGATGGTATTAAGTGAAATGCAAATTTTTTTCCGTCTACTTCAATTGAATGACCTGCATTGCTTCCTCCAGTACATCTTACTGCAATATCTGCATTTGAAGATAGGTAATCGATTATTTTTCCTTTTCCTTCGTCTCCATAAAATGTCCCTAGTACAACGTCAACTTTTGACATATATATCACATCCTAAAATAAAATATGTTCTTAAATGAGCAATGGCTTTTAAGAACACATATATTATGTTATATTTTGTCTGATTTGTCAATATTTTGAGCAAAAAAATAAATAATTTTTAATCTCAAAAAACCTTGAGTTTTCAAGAAAAATATGATATTATAGATAAAATACATAAAAGTCGTCATTTATATGACGACTTTTTCTATTAATATAAGCTGGATTTTATAATTAATCTGTAAAAATTTGTTCCATCTTGTCAGATATTTCATTTTTAAAATTTAAAAAATGAATGTTCACATGGAGCTATATAATATGATTTAATAAATTGACTATTTTAAAATAACATTAATTTATAAGTTAAAGTTATGTGGAAGTAAGTCACCAATGGTATATTCAGACACTTTATTATCAGGAGCTAATAAATAAATTTTAAAGTCTTTATCTACAAATTCACTTATGAATTGCCTACAATAACCACAAGGAGTACAGTTTTCTAAAGTATCTAATGAGCTTCCTCCACATATAACTATATATTCAAATTCTTTTTCTCCTTCTGATAGTGCTTTTGTAAATGCAACTCTTTCTGCACATATTGACATTATTCCATCATTTTCTATGTTACATCCTGAATAGATTTTACCTGATTTTCCCTTTAATGCAGCTCCTACAAAGTATTTTGAGTGTGGAGCATAACTATTTTGTCTTACTGTTTTGGCAATAGAAATAGCTTCATCTAAATTCATATAAAACCTCTCTTTCTATATGTAATATACTATAAAAATTGGTAAAAATCAACAAACAAGCGTTGAAAAATGTCGAAATAAGGAGTATAATATTAAGTTGTGAGGAGGTATGATTTATGCATACACAGTCCTTAGGTGTTCGGCTTTTAGAAAATAGTCTAGAGTTTAGGCCGAGAAAATGGGCAGGGAAACTTCTTGGAGCAGGTTGCTATCCATATGCAGCAAACTTCTACTGTGAACAATTCATAAGAATAGGAGAGCTTATCGGTAAACCTTGTGATATGCTAACTCCAGATTATGTCTTGATATTCACACTGTTGGAAGAATTGCTGTATTTAGGGTATAAGTCTGTTAAAGAGGTGCAGACTGATTACATATTGCAACCGGGAGAGTCAAAGATTTATCTGCGGAGAGTGAAGCAAGTGGGAATATACCATTTATTCCGCCAGAACAGTGATGGCTTGTGGTCACATAAATACAAAAACAAGCTACCATCAGAAAGAGACTCTAACCAAGAACTTCTTTATGACCCAGCTAAACAAAACCCGAAGGAGGGACTTAGTTATAATGGCTGGTGTTTCCTGCTCAACAGAGATTAGCTGTAGTTAGTCTCTTGGCCGTCAACTTTAACAGGTTGGCGGCCTTTTCTTAATTTATAATAATGTTTGTAAGGACTATAAATATTTTTTTAAATCTTCTACATTTTTTTCTTGTAAACGAACGAAATCAGATAGAATATTTTTAATTTCTTTAGTTGTAGAAATACTATTTAGAAGTTTTCTACCTTTAATAATTCCCATGTTTGTGCCTTGTATTAAAAGGTCAGATAATTTGGAATTACTAGTATCGTTAACAGTGTTTAACTGAATCCCCATCCAAGACATTGCTTTTTGCATCATAGGAGTATCTTCAATTTCTTCATGATTTTCTACTAATAATTCTTGGGTCCTATCAAATATATTTTTATATTCTTTATGTTGTTCATTTAGTAAGCTTTCAAAATTTTCATCTTTAACTTTATTTAATACAGTACTTATTGAATCCATACCCATTTTAGCATCTTTGCTGATTTCTTTTAGAAGTGAAATTTTTTCCATAATTCTTACCTCCTCTATTTTATTTTAGTATTTGTAAATCTGGAGAAAAATATGTATTTACATTGAGACTAGACATGTTATATGGTAAAATGGTAATATCAAGGAGTCAATATGGAAAATAATAATGAAGAAAAATTAATTTTAGCAAAATTAAATGATAAAATAAAATTTTGTAAAACAAGAAACAAAATTGCAAATACAGAATTTTTAAATATGTACCAAGAAAATATAATAAGAAAAGAACTGGAACGTATTAAATTTAGAAATTATATTTTCACAGGTGGATATGAAGAAGCAGAGAGTAAGTTACTTATACTATATCCAGATAAATTAACAGAACAAGTAGTTATAAAAAATACTGAAAATATAATTAAAGCTATAAGAGTTCTTCTTCCAAATGAGCAAATGGGAAAATATCAACATAAAGATTATTTGGGAACAATAATGCAATTTGGACTAGTAAGAGAAAGAATAGGAGATATTTTAGTTTATGAAAATTGTGCATATATAATAGCTCTGCAGGAAAATGTCCAGTATATAAAAGATTCTTTAATTGAAACAAAGAAATTCAAAAAATCGAAGATAGAAATAATAGATATTAAAGAAATTGAAGTGAAAACGCCAGAATTTGAAACATTTAAAATAACAGTAAATTCATTAAGACTAGACAATTTTGTTTCAGAGATAGGAAAACTTTCAAGAAATGAGACATCAAAACTAATTGAAAGTGAGCAGGTTTCAGTAAACTGCAAAGTGGAGACAAGACAATCAAAAATAGTAGAACAAGGGGACGTTTTAATAATAAGAAGAAAAGGAAAATTTATTATAGATGAATTTGGAAGTTTAAATAAAAAGGGTAAACAGGTTGTAGTGATAAGAAAATACAAGTGATTAATACGAAAGTCACCGCCGGTATACCGGCGGTGACTCTGCTGATAGCGACACTTAAATGACGATTACGAACACAAGGATTGCAGCTAACCCTGATAGGATGAAACTTACAATCTTGTTAGCTCCCGCATCAATAAGTGACTGGTGAGTCCAGTTGTACACTCTAGGCAGAAGCATGAAAGTGCGTGTAACAATCCAGCCAACGGCCCAGAACAGATGACTTACCACAAAGCCGATAGCGCGGAATATACCTTCAACAATGGTAGAACCTAGGTTCTGGGAAACTCGGAAACCAACTGCGCCAAAGATGATAACCAGCCCAGCCATGGTAATAACAATCAACATGGTGGGTTTCACCAGAAAATTGAAGTAGGCGAGGCCAGTAGGGATGAGGTGGTTCACGATGACAATGTACAGTGCAATCAACATAGCTTTTTCCTCCAAGTTATAGTGAAAATGTATTTATGTCAACGCCAATTGGCGATAAAAGGAATTAATAAGGACACTATATATTTATTATATAATAATTAACATAAAATGGCAAATAATAAGAAGGAATGAAAATGGAAATAAAAGAACAAAAAGATTTTGTAGAAATAAATGGTGAAAAGTTATACTTTTATATACAAAGAAAAAAGATAAAAAATATGAATTTAAGAGTGCACAAAGATAAGAAAGTTACAATATCAATACCAATGAGATTATCACTAGAAAAGGCAAAAAGTTTCGTAAAAAGTAAAGCAAGTTGGATAAAAAAACAACAGAAATTTTATGATACACATATAGAACAAAAGGAAAATGAGAAGATAGAAAATAGAGGAAAGGTATATTTACTAGGAGAACAATATGAGGTAAAAATATTTACAAGTAAAAGAAATAGTATAGAAATAATAGATAAGTTTGTGGAAATTTATATAAAAGAAAAATATATGGATGAAAAGAAATACATAAGCAAAACTTATAATATATGGCTTAAGCAATATGCGACGGAAATATTAACAGCAGAGGTTTCAAAATATCAACAACAAATGAAATTATATGGAATACCAATGCCAGAAATAGAAATAAAACAAATGAAATCAACATGGGGGCTATGTATGCCAAAAAGAAATAAGGTAAAGTTTAACTTAAATCTAATAAAAACACCAATACCTTGTATAGAATATGTTGTAGTACACGAACTATCACATTTTAAACACCCAAATCATAGTAAGAATTTCTACAACTTCGTTTCAATCTTTATGCCAGATTGGAAAGATAGGAGGAAAAGATTGGGTGGGGAAATATACTAGGTTATGTAGAAAATATTATTAAATGAAATTAAGGAATAAAAATAGGAGTAATAATGGATAAACAAAAGTATTTAGTAATAATAAAAGGTGAAGATAGAACAGAAGATGTATTAAAATATCAATCAGATAAAAATTACATACATGTAAGATATAGAAATGCAGATAAAGTATATACATATGTCAGAGGAAATTTTGAATTTTATAAGAATCCAATTGAAATTGATATGGAACAAAATAAAATTATTTTAGAACAGGAATATTTATACAATGTAACCAAAGTATTAAAATTTCATAATTACTATAAAATCTTTTTTAAGGATGAATCAACGATTATAGCTTTTGAATGGAATGTAAAGTTAGTATCAAAAAAAGATAATAATGAAATATCTAACAACAAATTTGAATATTTTAAAGAGATATCACAAATAACAAGCATAAAAACAGAGGAAGGAATGGCTTTACTTACAAAAGAATATGAAAAAATCAATTTTGTTGAAAAAGATACTGCCTTGTATAAATTTTTAAATAAAGATAAAAATTTATACAGTGATATAGTAGATAATAATATTATTATATTTCCATTCGGAGCAAATAAGTCACAATTTCAAGCAGTAAAAAATGCGATAAGAAATCAGATTAGTATAATTGAGGGACCTCCACGGAACAGGTAAAACACAAACTATATTAAATATCATATCAAATATTATTATAAAAGGAAAGAGTGTAGCTGTAGTATCAAATAATAATGCAGCTACAGATAATGTATATGAAAAGTTAGAGAAATATGGTTTGAGCTATTTATGTGCACGATTAGGGAAAAAAGATAATAAAGATGAATTTATAAATAATCAGACAGGAAAATATCCTCAATTTGAAATTGGAACAGGAGATACACAAAATATTGAAAAAGAAATAATGTTATTAAATCAGAATGTTAATCAAATATTTGAAATACAAAATAAGATGGCTAAAATGAAACAAGAATTAAGTGAAATTAGGTTAGAACATGAATATTTTAATAAATATGAAGGTAAAAAAATAGATGATAGAATAAAAATTAGAAATATAAAAAAATTAAAGTCAAAGACTATAATGAGATTAAAAGTTGAATGTGAAGAATTAAAAAGCATAAATTATATATTTAAAATAAAATCTAATTTTATATATGGAATAGGAAATAAAAATTTATATAAGAAAAATAAAGCTGAGATTTTAACATATTATAATAAATTATTTTTTCTAGTAAGGGAAATGGAATTAGATAACAATATAAAAAGTAGTCAAAAAGAATTAAATGAATTAGGGACAGATAAGCTAAAAAGATTAATAGATAAATCTATGCAACTATTGAATGAAATATTAAGGGAAAAATATAAGAATAAAGAAGAAAGAGAGATTTTTACAGTAGCAGATTTGAGACATAGACCAGAAAGATTTGTTAAAGAATATCCTATTGTTTTTAGTACAACTCATGCAATAAAAAGTTCTTTAAATGAAAATTACAAGTACGATTATATAATTATGGACGAATCCTCACAAGTAGATTTAATTACTGGGATTTTAGCTTTATCAGTTGCTAAAAATGCTGTGATAGTAGGAGATTTGAAACAATTACCAAATGTAGTATCAAATGTTGACCAAAATGCCATAAGAAAGATTTCAAATAAATATAAAATTGAGAAGAATTATGATTATCTGGAACATAGTTTCTTATCATCAGTGAATGATACATTAAAGAATGCACCAAAAGTATTGTTAAAAGAACATTATAGATGTCACCCTAAAATCATACAATTCTGTAACAAAAAATTTTATAATGATGAATTAATAATAATGACAGAAGAGAAAGGAGAAATAGATGTATTAAAGGTATATGTTACAAATTCTGGAAATCATGCAAGAGAACATATAAACCAAAGACAGATAGATGTAATAGAAAAAGAAGTAATTCCTGAACTTTCAAATAAAATTAATAAAGACGACATGGGAATAATTTCTCCGTATAGGAGTCAAAAAAATAAAATGCAGAATACTTTTGAAAAAAACATAAAAATTGATACAGTACATAAATTTCAAGGACGAGAACAAGATGCAATTATAATAACAACAGTAGATAATGAAATAGGAGAATTTGTAGATGATCCTAAAATGTTGAATGTTGCTGTTACACGTGCTAAGAAGTATTTAAGATTGGTTGTGTCAAACAATGAAAATAATAAAAATACAAATATAGGCGATTTAGTGAGATATATACAATATAATAATTTTGAGATTATAAAAAGTAAAGTAAAATCAATATATGATTTATTATATAAAGAAAATAGAAAAGAACGTATGAGATATTTAAAAAGTAAGAAAAAAATTTCAGAATACGATTCAGAAAATATTACATATGCATTAATAGAAGAAATATTAGAAAAAAACAATTATAGTAATTTAGGAGTCAATGTACATATTCCATTAATGGATATAATAAATGATATAGAATTACTTGATGAAAATGAACTACAATATGTAAATAATGATTGGACTCACATAGATTTTGCAATATTTAATAAGATGGATAAAAGATTAGTTATGGCAATAGAAGTAGATGGATACTACTATCATAAAGAGGGAACAGTACAACAAGAAAGAGACAAGGTAAAAGACAGGATATTAGAAAAATATAATATTCCACTAATAAGACTAAGTACGGTGGGAAGCGGTGAGAAAGAAAGATTAGAAAAGATGATTAAAGATGTATTTGGGGAGTAAAAAGCTCATAACCCGAAGGTCGTAAGTTCGAGTCTTACCCCCGCAACCAGTAATTTTACTAGAGTCGCAAGAGATTGAGGACTCTTATTTTTTTGACTAAAATTCTATTTTTACAAAAGTGGGGACAATTTGGGGACAGTCCCTACATTTTTATGCATTAAATAGCATATTTTAGCCTAACTAATTTATATTGAACTTTGAAAATCAAAAAAGTAATTTTCGAGAAATTTTGAAAAGAGTTTTTATACGAGCATTTTCTCTAAAACATTACCAGCCTCTTTATTATGAGCCTCAACTGGATGTACATAGAAGTTTAAGGTAGTAGTTATTTGAGCATGCCCTAATCTTGACGCTACAACAGCCACATCTACATTTTTAGATATAAGCAAAGTAGCATTTGTGTGTCGCAAACCATGAAAAGTAATTTTTGGTAAGTTGTTCTTTGCAATAAAAGAACGAAACCAATCTGTAATTGTATCAGGATGCATCGGATTACCATTCCAAGTAACAAATAGTCTATTTGAGTTATTCCATAAATCGCCACATCTTTCTTTTTCAGCATCATACCAAGTTTTGTATTTGTTAAGCATATTAATGACAATGTCAGGAATTCCGACTTTTCTAACTGAACTATGTGTCTTTGGATCCTTTACGAAAATGCCTTTTTCAGAAGTGTATTGACTTGCCTTAGTAATATTCACAAAACCTTCCTTAAAATCGATATCTGACCATTCTAAGCCTAATACTTCGCCTCTACGCATACCAGTAAACAATGTTAAGATAACAATAGTTTGAAATTTAATTTCTTCATTTTCTAAAGCTTCTAATAATTGTTTACATTGTATATCATCATAGTATTTAATTTGAGGTCTTTGATGTTTAGGTGGCTTAACTCTGTCAGCTGGATTAAAGGGAAGTATTTGCCAATATACGGCATTTTGTAACATCGCATGTAGTAAACGATGATACTCTAGTATTGTTTTAGAAGATAGACTTTTCATTACAGTTTTTCCATTATGATTTTTACATCTTTTTAGTTGATGATCTTTTGAAAGATAATCGTAAAATTCATAATGTGTGGTGGTTTGATATTGCATAGCTTATAATGACCAAAGTAGGGAATAATTCGTGATGTGAGCATTCCTTTATATCTTTCATAAGTCTTTGGTGACAATTCTTTTTCGCCATAATTCTTAGACCATAAATTAGTAAATTCTTGAAATGTCATTGAAGAGTTTTGTAAAACGATACCATTTTCAACTTCATAAACAAAATTTACAAGTTCTTTATCTGCTTCACGTCTACTATTGGCTTTTATACTTTTAGTATATCTAATTCTGTTACCATAGCTGTCAAAACCATGTGATACAATTAATCTCCATGAGCGTTTGCCTCTCTTTTCAAGATACCCTGCCATTACTTTTTTCACCTCCTTTCAAGT
>CANTAQ010000008.1 GCA_947651825.1 uncultured Clostridium sp.
AACTAGGATTTTCATAATTACGCTTTTTTGTGTCTACTTTTTGTTGACAACTTCAATAATAATTTGGTTCTTTTTTTATTACATTTTTGTTACAAAATATTAGAAGTTTTACATTTTCTTGACAAAAATTGTAAATCCTTGTAATGTTATTACATATATGATATATTTTAAGTAATAATGTTAATTTAAGGAAGGGAAACTAATGATAACAAGTATTATTTATAGTTCAAATCTTCTAGATGGATTATTTAATGCTGAAGATATTGAATTTTTAAAAACTAACAATGGTAAACAAGATGAAATTGAATTTGCAATAGAAATGTCTAATTTTAAGAAAGAAGAAATATCAAAATATTTAAAATCATTAGAACTTGATAATTCATCAGAAACTGCCGAAAATCCTTCTTTTGAAGAATCTTTTGATACAGCTTCAGCTGCATCAAGAAGTATTTCTTCAACTATTGAAAACCTAAATAACATATTTAATACTTTTAATGATATAGAGAAAGATGTTTTAGAATTAGCAGTAAAAAAAGATTCAATTTCAGAAGAAGATAAACTTTATTCTCTTTCAAGTATCTCTAGTAAAATTGTTACTTTCAAAGATGCTAAAAATAAGCTAGAATTAGAAAACAAAGAATATAGTTCAAATATTGATAAATTCTTCATTTCATTAGAAAATGGAAATTTACTAAAGCCTCAAAAAAACACTCAAGATGATTCTTTAAAAGTCTTTAATGTATATGATGTAGATTTTAAAGATAATTTGGAATTGAAAATCTCTGAGAAAGATAAGAAAGTATATCTTCCTTATACAAAACAAGATTTACAAGAATTTATGGAAGATTACCCTAATGAATACCCTTCAGCAAAATCTGTTGTAGAAAAAGAATTTACTGAAAAAATATCTATGTACAATAACCATCCTGTTCTTGCAAGATTCAGAGAAGGATATTATTTAAGTAAATATAAAGAATTAAATTCAACACTAGTTTCTTTAAGATTTGCCAAAAGTATAATGTTTAGAAGAGATTTAAATCCGACTATAATTGCTGCTGTAAGATCTCAAAAAGAATTAGAAGATTATATCGAATGCTTAGATAATAATAGATTAGAAGATTTTAATCATTTTAAAATAACTTTTGAAGTTAATCCTCTTTAAGTATATCTTTTAATATTAAACTGGCAGCTGCCCCACTCACTTAAACGTGAGTGGGGCAGCTTTGGTTCTGTTATGAGAGCATCTTTATGTCTGTCAGCATCCCTGCCAAAAATGCGAACTCAATCACCAGCTGGATCATGAGTGCAGGACTAATAGCTTGTGCTGCCGTAAAAACGCCTGTAAGAAAAATGGACGTCAGCACCGCAATTGCATAAGCCTTATCCTTCTTCCGGGTGTTTCTTTCTGCCTCAATACTTCCACACCAAAGCATAATTGCAATTGTCGCAATTATACCCCATGCAGCTGCAAAGTTTTTTTCACCAATTGCAGCTGCCATCATGAAACCAAACTGGGCAGAGCCTCCCACCGTCGTTGCTATTATGAACCGCCTTGGTCCAAATAACCTTTTGAACATTGCTTCATTCCTCCTAAGTCTAGTTTTTATATACAAACTGTGGGTATCCCACAGGAATGCAAGGAATTTGCTAAGAATTTTTCATTAATATTTTATCATATATGTCAATACTTTATTTTTAAAAAGTGGGGCGCCATTACACGTCGTTTTACTGTGTAATGGCGTCCCTGTCCGCCTTTCAAATCATTTTGTCTGTCTGTTTTGCAATCGCAATCATAAAAGTGAACTCAATAATCATCATAGGACCGAGTGCTATACTGTAATACACGCTTGCACACAAAGTCCTAATCATAATCATGAGTATAGTTATCAGAACGATGTTCTCGTTCTTGCTTTTTGTAGCCTTGTTTTTACAGACATCATTCACCCATATTGAAGTTGCTATTATTGGAATCACGCCCAACAGTGCAGATACAATTCTTTCAATTGCAACTGCGTAAATCAGACAGCAGAACTCGGTTACAAGTCCTGCCATTGATATAAGCATGAACCTCAATGTTGGTATAGGTGCCTTCCGATTGTTAAGCATCTCTTCATTCCCCCTAAATTTAGTTTTATATATAAACTGTGGTTTTATACACAGGTATGCAAGGAATTTGCTAAGAGTTTACTTATATATTTTAACACATTTGTCAATACCGACTCCTAATTGAAACGCAAAAATCAATTAACAATAACATTTATTGATTTTTTTCATAATTCAATGCTCCTTATATATTGTTATTTTTCCAATACTGGTTTTAGGAATTTCCCTGTATATGACCTATCATTCTTTACAACCTGTTCTGGTGTTCCACAAGCTACTATCTCTCCACCTTTTTCTCCACCTTCTGGTCCTAAATCAATTATATAATCAGCTGTTTTTATTAAGTCTAAATTATGTTCTATTACTACTATACTATTTCCTGTATCTACTAATCTCTGCAATATATCTATCAATCTATGAACATCTGCTATATGTAGTCCTGTTGTCGGCTCATCTAATATATACAATGTTTTTCCTGTTGCTTTCTTTGAAAGTTCTGTTGCAAGTTTTACTCTTTGTGCTTCTCCTCCTGATAATGTTGTTGATGGTTGTCCCAATTTTATATATCCAAGTCCTACATCATATAAAGTTTGTATTTTTTGTTTTATTTTTGGAACATTACTAAAAAACTCTAATGCTTCTTCTATTGTCATATCAAGAACATCTGATATTGTTTTTCCTTTATATTTAACTTCCAAAGTTTCTCTATTATATCTCTTTCCTTTACAAACTTCACAAGGTACATATATATCTGGCAAGAAATGCATTTCTATTTTTAATATTCCATCACCTTGACAAGTTTCACATCTTCCTCCTGAAACATTAAAACTGAATCTTCCTTTTCCATATCCTCTTAATTTAGCTTCATTTGTCTCTGCAAAAATGTCTCTTATTAAATCAAATACTCCTGTATATGTTGCTGGATTTGATCTTGGTGTTCTTCCTATTGGTGATTGGTCTATATTTATAATTTTATCTATATTTTCTATTCCTGTAATTTCTTTATGTTTACCCGGTTTTTCATTTGATTTGTAGATTTGTTTTGCTAAACTTTTATATAAAATTTCATTTATTAATGTACTTTTTCCAGAACCTGAAACCCCTGTTATACAAGTAAATACTCCTAATGGTATTTTTACATTAATATTTTTCAGATTATTTTCTAAGGCTCCTTTTATTTCTATTGCTCTTCCATTTGATTTTCTTCTTTTAGTTGGTATTTTTATTTGCTTTCTACCACTTAAATAGTCTCCTGTTATAGATGCAGTATTCTTCTTAATCTCTTCTGCTGTACCTATTGCAACTACTTTTCCTCCATGAACACCTGCACCTGGTCCAATATCTACAATACAATCTGCTGCATACATTGTGTCTTCATCATGCTCTACTACTAAAAGTGAATTTCCTAGATTTCTTAATTTTTTCAATGTTTCTATTAGTTTTGCATTATCTCTCTGGTGTAATCCTATACTTGGTTCATCTAAAATATATAATACTCCTGTTAATCCTGATCCTATTTGTGTTGCTAAACGTATTCTTTGTGCTTCTCCTCCTGACAATGTTCCTGCTGGTCTTGATAATGTTAAATATTCAAGTCCTACATCTATTAAAAATTGTAACCTTTGGTTTAATTCTTTTAAAATTTGATTTGCAATCATTGCTTCTGTTTTATCTAACTTCAAATTAGCAATAAAGTCTTTTATTTGATTTATTGGCATATCTGTTAATTCTTTTATGTTTTTATCATTAACTGTAACCGCCAAAGTTTCCTTTTTTAATCTTGCACCATGGCAAGCCTCACATGGACTTTCGCTCATATACATTTCATAAAAATCCCTCATGCCTTGTGATTTTGTTTCTCTATAGCGTCTATCTAATGTTGGAATTACACCTTCGAATGGAATTGTAAATGTTCTAACTCCTGCAACCGTTTCATATCTAAAATCTATCTCTTCTGTTCCTGTTCCATATAATATTTTATTCAAAAATTCTCTAGGTAATTTTTTTATTGGAACTGTTATATCAACCTTATAATGTTTTGCAATACTTTCAAAGTACATTTTTGCCATTGTGTCCCCACGTTTCATTGTACTTGCACCAAAAGCTTTTACTCCATCATATAATGTTTTATTTTTGTCTGGAACAATTAAATCTTCATCCATTCTCATTAAATATCCAATTCCTGTACATTCTGGACATGCTCCAAATGGATTATTAAATGAAAACATTCTTGGTGATAATTCTTCTAAACTTATATTACAATCTGAACATGCATAATTTTGACTAAATAAAATTTCTTCTTTTGGTGTTGCTATTACTACTAAGTTATTTGCATGTTTTAATGCTATTTCAATAGATTCTGCAGCTCTACTTCTTATTCCTTCTTTTACTACTAATCTATCTACAATTAGTTCTATATTATGTTTTTTCTTTCTATCTAAATCTAAGTCGTCTGTAAGCTCAACAACCTCTCCATCTACTCGTGCTCTTACAAATCCTTCTTTTGCGAATCCTTCCAGTTGTTTTACGAATTCTCCCTTTTTTCCTCGTACTATTGGAGCTAGTATTTGTATTTTTGTGCCTTCTTCTAAATTCATTACTGCATCAACTATTTGGTCCAATGTTTGTCTTTCGATTTTCTTTCCACAATTTGGGCAATGCGGAACACCTATTCTTGCATATAAAAGACGTATATAATCATATATTTCTGTGACTGTTCCTACTGTTGAACGTGGATTTTTTGATGTTGTTTTTTGATCTATTGAAATTGCTGGAGACAATCCATCAATTGTTTCTACATCAGGTTTTTTCATTAATCCTAAAAATTGTCTTGCATATGATGATAAACTTTCTACATATCTTCTTTGCCCTTCTGCATATAATGTATCAAATGCAAGTGATGATTTTCCAGAACCTGAAAGTCCTGTAATTACTACTAATTTATCTCTTGGTATGGTTAAATTTATATTTTTTAAGTTGTTTTCTTTTGCACCTTTTATTACAATATTGTCATTCACAGTTTAAGCCTTCCTCTCCTTCTTTTCATCTCTTAATTTTATTATTTCAGTCATTAACTCTTGTGCCAATTCATCCATTTTTGCTTTGTCCTTTGTTTCATTTTTATATACTGAATAGTCTATTGGCTTTCCTATATTTAAAGTAACTTTAGTAAATGGTTTAAATGTTCCTTGCACACCTATTGGTATTATTGGCGATTCTGAAGTTGCTGCAATCATCACTGATCCTTTTTTTGCTTTCTTTCCTTTTGCTACTCCATTTCTTGTTCCTTCTGGAAATACTAGTAATAGTTCTTTATTTTCCATAAGTTTTAGAGATGTTTTTACAGCTCCTAAATCTGCTGTTCCTCTTTTTACTGGATATGCTCCAATTACCCCAGCAAACCATTTGTTAAACTTTGGTTTGAATAATTCTTCTTTTGCCAAAACATTAACTTTTCTCTTTAGCATTACAATAATTACAACACTATCCCAAAAATGTACATGATTTGCACATATTATTGCATTTCCCTCTTTAGGTACATTCTCTGCTCCTATTATTTTGGGTCTATAAATAATTATTGTTATTATTTTAAAAATAAATTTAAATATTTCTCTCATTTATTTTTCCTCTTTGCTTTATATTTTGAGTTGCTCAAAAAGCAGCCCCTACATTTTATTTTTGATTTCTTTTTTGATTTATAATTTCTATGATTTTTTCTGTAACTTCTTCAATAGTCATGTTTGTTGTGTCTACAATTATGCTATCTGGTGCAAGTTTCAATGAACCAATTTCTTTATGTTTATCATTTTCATCTCTTTTTCTTATATTTTCTAGAACTTCTTCATACGACATTTCTATTTTCTTTTCTTGCATTTCTTTATATCTTCTTCGCGCTCTTTCTTCCTCTGTTGCATCTAGATATATTTTTATATCGGCATTAGGAAAAACATATGTGCATATGTCTCTTCCTTCCATTATTATATCTTTTCCAATTGCTAGTTTCCTTTGTAAATTTACCATTTCAATTCTTACTTCTTTTATTGATGATACTGGTGATACTACCATAGTAACTTCTTTTTCTCTAATTTCTTTAGTAACATTTTCTCCATCTAAAAACACAATATCTCCATTTGGTGTATTTTTTATATCTATATTTATGCTCTTTGATAATTCTATGGTCTTTTCTTTATTAATTACTCCATTTTGTATTGCATTTTCTCTCAACGCCTTTAATGCAACACATCTATACGTTATACCAGTATCAATATTTGTTAAGCCTATTAAATTTGCTATTTTTTTAGTTATTGTTCCTTTTCCACTTCCTGCTGGTCCATCAATTCCTACTATAAAACCCATTTTTACTCCTTTTTAATTATTTTTTGTCTTCTTTAAATATACCTTTAGCTAATATTTGTAATTTCTCGACATTCATTGCTGTTAAGTTTTCTATCTCTCTTATACATTGTTTTTTAAAATTCTGTAATTGAGTCATAACATTATAACCATATTTAATTATTATTTCTATGTATATTGATGCTCCTTGATCTGTTTTTTCTATTCTTATTCTAGCAATTTTATATATTGCTTCTGCCTTTTTAGATAAATGTTCAATAATATCTTTCAATACAGAATCTGATATTGTGTAATTACCTAAATAACTAAATGTTGGTCGTATCATTGATTTTTCAGATATATATGGCTTATTATCTTTCCCTTTTGATTTAAAAATTTGAAGTGGGTCTAATATATACCCTGAAAAGTCTTTCTTTATTTCAAATGTAGGTACTGGTATTACATGTTTTCCTTCTGTCATTCTCATATTTTTTGCAGCTTTCATTTCCTCTTCTGTTGCAACATCTGTTATATATATAGTATCTGTAAGTTCTGGCAGTTCTAAATTTTCTCTTATTTTTAATATCATACTATCTGATGTTCCTAATATTAATAAACTTTCTGGCCTATATTTTCTAAATGCTTTTTTTATTTCTTCTGCTCTTTTGGGGTTTGTAAATAAAGCTTCTCTCACTGTTTCTATTTTTGTTGGAGCCTTTTTAGCTGACTCTCCTGCAATTACTTCATTTTCTTTTATTAGAAGTCCGTCATCAATTATATATTTAATGTTTCTTTCACTTGCTACCATTTGAGCTCTATAGCTCTTTCCTGTACCAGATGGTCCAACAAACGCATATACTTTTATCTTTAGTTCAACAAGTTCAACTAATTTATCTAATAACATATCTTACCTCATATATTAAAATTATTTATTAGTATATCACAAATAGCTGTAAAAATCTATAAAAAAATCCTCTAACTAGAGGATTTTTTATCTGTATTATTTTTTCACCACTATTATGTGTTCATAATAGTCTGCTTCAGTTAATGAATGCACTTTTGATACCATGCAAATTTCATTATTTTCATTTAAATACATTAAATTATTTATATCTATATTCTCATCTGCAATCGTTTTTTCATATTGTTCCTTATATAAAGTTTCTTCTACAGAATCTTTTGTTTCTTTATACACTTCTTCAAAATATAGTCCAATCTTCTCTTTGTATAATTCTTTAAATTCTTCTAAATTTATAGCTTTTTTGTTTAAAATTTGGTCATTTGTAATTACTTCTCCGGTATATTTATCAATATTCCATACTTTATATTTATCTGAATTTTCAGTAATTGGAGATTCATATTCATATACAATAGATATTATATTATCATTTTCATAATACTTGTAACTTAAAACTCCACCTTCTGCTATTTTTCCATCATTTGTCATTTCTTCTATACGTTGTTCTCCATATGCTAACAGTTCTTTATTTAAAACTTTTACATTATCATATGTTAAATTAATCTTAGGAATTTTGTATCCACTTTTTTCCTTTACAGTATATACTATATTTTTATCTTCATTTATTAAGCTCACTTCTGGTTTGTTTTCTTCCTGCTGAATGTCTGCCTCATTTTCCTTTTTCTTTCCACATCCTGTTAATGTTGTTAATACCATAAGCACCATTACTATTGTAATTACATAAAATTTTTTCTTTCTCATTTTTATCTCTCCTTTGTTCACTAAAATATTAATCAGATTATTTATTTATAATTTTTAGTGCTTCATCTGTTAGTTTTTCTTTGTCAAATTTGTTCATTATATATATAGCTATCATCACTGGAATTACAATTGCTAGATATATAATTATGCTCATTTTCCAATCACCTTTTGCTAAATTTGCTCCCGCAAATGTAGAAGATATTACTGATGGAATTCTTGCTACTGTTGATATTATTATAAACCTTAATGGCTTTATTGGCAATAGACCAGATATATATACAAGTAAATCCTTTGGTGTTCCAGGTATTAAAAATAGTATAAGCATTATTTTTTCTACTCGTCTTGGATTTTGAAATAATTTACTATTTTCAATTTTTTGTACTTTTTTTTCATTGCAGAAATTATACACAAATTTTTTCCCCAGTTTTCTCACTGTAAAAAATATTCCTGTTGATATTATAGCTGCTGAAGTTATAATAAAAATACTTCCAACTACTCCTCCATAACACATTCCTGATAAAATTTCTATAGGCTCACCTGGTATTATAAATAAAAATATTTGTGCTACTTGTAATCCAAATAATGCCAAAAAACCTAAAAACTTCCATTCATTTACCTTGTTTCTAAATTCAATTCTTCCCTCTTCTGAGTATAGTTTAATCATTATTGGTGCTAAGTATATTATTAAACCAGTTATAGCCACCAAAACTATAATTGTCAAAATTATTTTTAATATTTTAATTTTTTTATCTTTCAATTTTATTCCCTTCAATCAACTCTTTAAGTTTATTGTTGAATTTGCAATTTGTTTTTTTTATTTGAAAATATTATATCTATAAAATCATCTGGATAGTATTTATCTAAAAAAATTTCAATTATATTTTTAGGTTTTTCTCCCAAAAATCTATTTTTCTGTCTTGCTATCGCCATCCAGCTTACAGTTACATCAAATAAAATAAATATTGCCAATAAAATTGTTATTATTTTCAAACTCACATCTTGCATTATATTTTCTATTGCGCATAATAGGGGTTCTATCCATGAAATATACATAATCCCTGCAATTCCCCAATATGTACAATGTAACAAACTTGTTCTTCCATTAAAGTTAAATGGCAAATTTGAATAATCCCACGATATTGAGCCAAATATTGCCTCTTGTAGATATGAACATATATATTCTGTAACTCCTCCTAGTACTAGCGCTATAAAAAACACTTTAATAGGACTTCTTGTCCTTATCAATTTGAAAGCAATATAATACATTATTCCGCCAATTCCATAAACAGGAATAAATGGTCCATATACTAATCCTTGTCTTACTTCAAAGTAACCTTTCTGTAAAATAACTACTATTGTTTCAAATATCCAACCTATTATACTTCCTATTATAAAAATCCAAAATATTTTTACAACTTCATTTATTATTGTTTGCTTCTTCACTTTTTCACCTTTTATTTTACATTTTATAGTATAGGAATGCCAATATTTCTTTTCTATAAAAGCAAAAATTCTTAGATGATAACATCTATCTAAGAATTTCTTTATCGTTTATTATAAATTATCATCTTCGTCTTTATGGCAATCTCCACCACAACAATCACAATCGTCTTCACATTCTCCGCAACTACAATCATGTCCCCAATCTAATTCTATTGCATTTTTGCACTCTGGACAATTTATTTCTTCTTTATCTGCAATTTGATCTATATCTAGAGAAAACTCTTTATTACAATATGGACATACTATTTCCATAGTATATTCACCCTCTTCATCATCATCATCTAAGTATATATCATTTTCTATTTTCTTTAGACTTTTTTCTATTTTATCCATTTTTTCATTTGCTTCATTTTGTGACTGTGCTAATTCTATCATTCTAGTATTCATATCTGAATTCAATTCACTTATCTCATCAGCAAATGCATTATATAAGTTAAATATTTCTGTTTTTACTATATTTAAAGTTTCTTCATCTTTTATTTTCTCTTCTAAGTTTGTCATTATTTTTTTTATTGTTAAATTCATATCTGACATTTTATATCATATCCTTTCCTGATATAAATCTGTTATACTCTCTCCATGTATTCACCTGTTCTTGTGTCAATTCTAATTTTGTCTCCTGTATTTACAAATAATGGAACATTTATAGTAGCTCCTGTTTCTAATTCTGCTGGTTTTGTTGCTCCTGCTCCTGCTGTATTTCCACTAAACCCTGGTTCTGTATATGTAATTTCTAATTCAACAAACATTGGTGGTTCTACTGCAAAGATTTTTCCTTTGAATGCTAATGTTTTTACCATCATATTTTCTTTTAAAAACTTTAGCATATCTCCTAAATCATCTTTGTTAAGTGGGATTTGATCATATGTTTCATTATCCATGAAATAATATAACTCTCCATCATTATATAAATACTGCATTTCTCTTTTTTCTATTTCTGCTCCTTGCAATTTTTCTGATGGATTAAATGTTTTTTCTAATACTGCTCCTGTTATAACATTCTTTAACTTTGTTCTAACAAATGCTGCTCCTTTTCCAGGTTTTACATGTTGAAATTCAATTACTTTATATACTGAGCCTTCCATTTCAAATGTTGTTCCATTTCTTACATCTCCTGCCATATATACTTCTGCCATATTATCTTACCTCTTTCTTTTTTATATTCACTTATTTATTTTACTATAGATTTCCAATATTTTCAAGTCCCTAAATTACTGTATATTTTCTTGGTGATTTTGTCAATATTGTTTTTCCATTTTTCTCAACTAAAATAGTATCTTCTATTCTTATTCCATATTTTCCAGGTATATATATTCCTGGTTCATCTGCAATTACCATATTTTTCTTTAAGAATGTATCATTTTTTTGAGTTATATATGGGATTTCATGTGTTTCCATTCCCACTCCATGTCCTAATGCATGTATCATATTCTGTTTATGTAATTTAAAATCGTTTTCTACCATTTGTGATATTGCTTTTATACTTGCATATTCTCTAATCTCATCTTCTGTATCTTGTAAATTTTTTAATACTAAGTCATATATTGGCTTTATTTCTTCTAATATACATCCCATAAATATTGTTCTTGTCATATCTGAACAATATCCGTTATATTTACATCCCATATCTATTAGTATTGGATCTGCCATTTTTACAGTCCTATCTGATGGTTTCCAGTGTGGCTGCGAACTGTTTTCTCCTACTGCAACAACTGTATCAAAAGCCACTCCATCTGCTCCATTTTCTTTGAAAAATCTCTCAACCTCAGTTGCAATTTCTTTTTCTGATGTTCCAATTTTGATAAAGGTTAATAAGTGTTCGAAACATTTATCTGTAATTTCACATGCTTTTGTTATACATCTAATCTCTTCTTCATCTTTTATTTCTCTTAATTTTTCAATTATTTTTTCAGTTTCTACTAGATTATTTACTTTGTATTTTTGTTTCAAAAAATGATATTGCTTATATGTTACATAATCTTCTTCAAATCCTATATTTTCACAAAACAAGAAAAAGTTTTCACATTCGTCTTTTCCTACATCGCGAAAGTCTACTACAATAATCTCGTCATTTATAGTTAATGTACTTTTTACATTTTCCAAATACATTGTATATGTTAAAAATATATTTTCTTTTCTTGTAATTAGTAATGTTCCCTCACTGTCTATATTGGTCAAGTATTTTATATTTATTGGGTTTGTAACTATCATTCCTTCAAGATTTAGACTTCTCAATCTTTCTCTTAAAAGTCTTATCTTTTCATTCATAATATCCTCCTTTCAAAATATTTTAAATCTATTTTTAGTACATTCCTAGTGTAAACACTTTCATTAAAAATACATATAAAGAATCTGTAGGTACAAATATTGTAATTATTGTTGCTATTACAATAAATGGTCCAAATGGGATATAACCATCTTTTCTATTCTTTCTAGCTAATATAACTGCTATACTACCTATTGCTCCTACTAGAAAAGATAATACCGAAATCATTATTATTCTTGTTAAACCAAAATATAGTCCCAATGCTCCCATTAATTTCACATCGCCTAATCCCATTGCTTCTTTTCCTGCAATTAGTCCTCCAACTAATGTTATAGCTAAGAAAATTCCTCCTCCTGTTAACATTCCTAACAATAAATCTTTTGATAAATTCAAATTAGAAATTCCATATATAAATACAAAAATTAATCCAAATTCAAACATTGTTAAATTTAATCTATTTGGTATTATTTGTGCTTTATAGTCTACCATAAATGCACAAATTAGCATTGAACATAATGGTGCAAATTCAAAAAATTCCAGACTTATACCAAATTTATATAACAAAGTGCAATATAATAATGTATTTATTAAGACTAATGAATATCTTGGCTTCGCAATTACTTTATATTTTTTTATACTTTCCTTTGATAATATTTTTCCTTCTTCTAAAAAAGTTTTATTTAAATAGTCTATTATTTGTCCTCCTATTGCTCCTATTATCGCAACTACTAAATAAATCAATATATGTGTGTCATTCCAATACATGTTCTTCTCCTTTGTTTATATCATTTCCTATATTATATTTATTTAATCTTCTTCTGTCAAGTAATATGTTACATAAAAAATAGGCGATGTTAAATCGTCGCCTATTTTTTGTTTTATTCTGCTTTTTTTGTACACATTTTTACACTTGTCATTATTAATAATGCTAATATTGAACCACTTGTTGCTGTAATTAATTGTGTTACTCCCATTGATGTATTTAATGTAGTTTGTACCATTGATGGTAAGTTCATTAATGCATTCATTATGCTAAATCCTGCATATATAATAGCAGCTTTTAATACCACTGCAATAATTGCTGATACTATATAATTTGCTTTTTTATTTACATATACAGCCTTATAGATTAGTATGAATGCAAAATTTCCTAGTATTATTGCCGGTATCATTAATTTTGCATATAGTATCATTGGTGCAAATAAAAATCCTCCTAGTATATTTGACATTGATGGTAATGTTGCTATAAATATTGTTTTTATATTTCCCTTTGTATATAGTGCTGTCATTATTAATGCTGTATTTACTATTGTTCCTACTACTATTTGTTGGTATTTTCCTAGTGGTATTATTTTAGCTAAAAACGTTGGAACTACAAATGCTCCTACCATTATCAATAATGTAACTATTACATCTGTTAGTTTTTTTGTATCTACTAATTGTTGTTTTAATACTTTAGTCATTCTTTGTTCCCCCTTCTTTCTTACTTTTATTTTATGCCATTTATTATATAAATTATTAATAAAAAATACAAGGGAGATATCATTATTTTTCTCTTTCTAATTCAATAATTACTTCTTCTCCATTTGTTTTAAATAAATGTACTTTTAATGTATCTGTTAAATCATAATTTGTTAAATTAAATGTCATGTAATATCTTACTATTCCATCTTCTTTCACACTTATTTCTCCATCTCCGTCAGATCTTTTGGCTGGGTAAAATCTTCTTCCATCAGAAGTTTCAACACATTCATTTTCATTATATGAAATCTCATTACAATTGCTTAAATAAATTTTAAACGCTGTATTTGAAACTTTAGCACCCTCAAATTTATAATTTTCATCACTAATAGAAACTAATTTATATTTAATGATATTAGATTTCGCCATTTCACTAGGTACATCTATTTCAAAATTCCATTCGCCTTCATAGTCCCTATATTTTTCTTCACCGCTTTCCATATATGTATTTCTTACTTTATTAAACTTTACCTTCAATTTTTGAGATACAGGAAATTCTACTGGATTCCCTGTTGCAGTAAAGTGAATTTTTATTTCATTATTATTTATTATTTGAATTTCTTCAGTATATGCCCCTTTATAGCTATGTCTATCATAATATTCCATCTTCTCTTCTTCTGTACTATATAATGTCATTTCTTCATGTTCTGCTTCTGTTGTTGCAAAAACTTTATCGTTCTTTTCATTTACTACTTTCAAGTTAAGTATATCTATTCTACCACCATCTGATAACATCTCTTGCAAATTATAATTTTCATCAAATTTTATATTAATATTCATATCAAAATTATTATCATCTATTAAAAAAGACTCTATACTTGCACTAATTCCATTTGATTCTTTATATTCTATATTTACATCACTATAATATCCATTCTCAATAGCTGTTTGAACTCCGTCACTACTATTTGCTCCAAATTTGTTAATCATTTGTGCTGTAGCAAATGCGACTCCTGTTGTTGAAAGAACAATACATGCTGCTATACCTATACCTTTTTTAATATTTAATTTAGTTTTATTCATTACTATATCCTCCTCTTTTACTACTTGAGATATAGCTATTTTCATTATTACCTTTCGAAAAATCTTATTATTATTCATATCTAACCTCTTTCTTTATTTTATTTCTAATTCTGTATAGCCTTTGCTTTACGTTAAATTCTGAAATTCCTTGCTCTTTAGCTATATCTTTAATTGATTTAGAAAAATAATAAAAATCTAAAAATATCTTTTTGTCAATTTCTTTCATATTTTCTAGTTTATTTTCTATCCTATTAATTTCTTCTACATTACTATCAAGAAAATCGATTTTATCATAATTATATAAACTATTTTCATAATCAGAAATATCAAAATTAAGCCTTATCTTCCTTAAATATTCTTTTACTACATTCCTTGTTATTCCTGCAATATATGAACTTAAACATTTATTAATATCTAATTTGTTTTTATTCTTCCATAATATAAAAAATACTTCTGATGCTATTTCTTCTTTATCTTCATTATTAAGCCTATCTTGTGCCATATTACTTATAATAGTAGCAGTATAAGCTAAATACTCATTTATTATTCTCTCTAAATCAAGTTCATTATTTTTTATATAATGTCTTATTTCTTTACAATCATTCAATTTGAATCTAAGCTCCTTCTTATTGTAAGATATCTTACATTTTTATATTGATAAAATTTCTGAAAAAGTAACACTTTAAAAAAAAATTTAGTATATCTAGTTATTTCATTAGGATTTTATTATATATAATATTTTACTATTTCTGCATTTTTCAAAAACACACTCCCCACACATAGCATTGTTCTGTGTGGGGAGTGTACTTTCGCATCATCACGTAATTTATAGCAGTTTAAATTTTGAGCATTGTTGGGCTCACCTGCCAGAATACTCTGCTTGTGCATCAAAGTATTCACGATGAGGTCCATCAAAGAATGCCCTTTGAGCAGCGAAGTACTCATTGTGAGGACCTTGGAAGAATTCTTGCATCGCAGCAGATAACTCTTCTTGGGAAATCTCTCCATTTTCATATCGCTGTTCGATAAGTTCCATCTCCTGCTTGGCCAATTCATACTCTTGCTTCGCAACCTCAAGAACCTTTTTGCCATTTTCATACTCCAGCTTCGCGGCCTCAAGATTTTCTTCCGCGATTTTTCTTTCCCGTTCTTCTTCCTCAGGAAGAATTGCTGTGAAGTCATTTGTAGGCACCTTGTCCTCAAAATCCTCTGCTGTGACCTCAGGCTGATTCACAATGGAATAGCCCCCAGTAGAATTGACGTTGCTGTTAGTAGGTGTTCCGCATGCGGTAAGCCCTGTAAAAGCTACCACCATCAGGCACATTAGTGCCAAAGTAATGATCCGTTTCATGGTTACCTCCAAAATGTTTTTGTATTTCGGAGTCAATGCCCTCCGAAATACGGACGGCATAAAAATAAATTTACCATCTATATAAAGTATACCATAAATTCAATGAATTCTCAAATATTGCACTATTTCTAAACATTAATACTAAATCGGTACACTCCTTTTCAACTCCCTTCCTCAAATAAAAAATAGACTAGCTTTGCTAGTCTTTCTTGGTGGAGATGGAGGGAGTTGAACCCTCGTCCAATCTTCTATCCATATAGACTTCTACGAGTGTAGTTTGTTATTGAAAATTCCCTCAAAATCTTGCAAACAAACACGCTTGAATCTTTGGTATCCTTTTATTACCCATTATTTCCAAGGCAAGAAATAATTTTGTTTCCTACTTTAATCGACGCTTTATCAGTAACAGTAGGCTTTACTGTAAAACGAAGCCGCAACTAGGCAGCTAATGCTAATTCATTATTATCAGCGTTTATTTTTATTTTCGCTTTTTTATAGTGGCCGAAGCGACCATCCACTACTCGCTATCTATATTTCAAAAAAACCGTCGAAACCAATTACATCCCCATATGTTTTTATTATACTATGCTTTTTATTTTTTATCAATAAATATTTAATTTTTATTTATATTTCCACAAAAGCGAACAGCACACCGTTGGTGTGCTGTTCGCTTTTGTGGAAATTTCTGAATTGTTGATTTATCTAAACTCCACTACCCTGCCGCTGTGTCTCCTCGTCCTGCAATGGATATATCTCGTTCTCCACCTTTGCCTCTCTACTACCCCCCTTACGATGTAGCCGGTTACACTGCCCAGGATGAGCATCAGGGTTCCCTTTATTCCTATGGAAAGGAAAAAGTAAACACTGGCAAAGGACAGGATGGGTGCGCATATGAACAATATCAGAATCTTCTTTCCCACGTAGGTCTCCTCCTAACATTTTTATGTTCTCTGGGATACTTATGGTTACTACGTAACTTATATTCATTATAACATATTTTTCACCTTTTGACAATTTATAATAGTATTGGTTGTATTTGTTCTCCATTTAAGGCTTTTACTGTTGTCTCTAATATATATTTATTACTATACATTAACGAATTAGGTTTTGTTATTGGATTGTTCTGCCTAAATGGAATAAAAAATATTCTCTTCATATTTAATAATTTGCCTATATTTTTTGCTTCTAATCCTAATCCTTCTGCTGTTCCAATTCCTATTACTATGTTTTTTTCACTTTTCATATGTATTTCTGCAGATACTAAAATTGGTTCATCTATTATTCCATTTGCTAATTTTGCAATAATATTTCCTGAACATGGTGCTATAATCATTATGTCTGTTTCTATTAAACTATCTTTTCTATTTATTTCTTTATTTGTGATACTGCAAATTTCTTTTATTATCTTCTCTTTTTCTTCCTTTACTTCTCCATAATTAAAAGACATTATTGGTATAATGTCTGCACCTTCTTTTATAAGGTTTTGTATTTGAGGAACTACTTGTTTTATAACATGTATAGAACCTGTTATTCCAAATGTTATTTTTTTTCCTTTAAGTCTCAATGTAATTCCTCCCTCTAATTTTGATATATTATAGTATATGCTTTTATGTTAACATGAGTGATTTGTAATCCCTACTTATATAAAAATAATTTCATATATGTTACATGGAGAACGGCATGCCATTGATGAGTATACCGTTCTCCATATTTTGAAACTTGCAGCAAATATAGTTATTTATATAATTTTATAACTTTATCCATGATTTCAAATGGTACTAAGTCAGTTACACTTTCGCCTCTTTTTACTTTATCTCTGATTTCGGTTGATGACAAATTTATTTTTTCTATGTTTTGAAGTTTAATAAATGATGTTTTATATTTTCTTAAAAAATCATCTTCTTCTATGATTTGTTCTATATCGTCGTCTCCTCTCTCTAGTACTAACATTTTAAATTTTTTTAATAATTCATCTGCTTCGTGCCAAGTTTCTAATTCTTTTAAATTATCAGTTCCTAGTACAAAGTAAATCTCATACTCTTTATATTTCTCTTGTATTAATCTTAATGTTTCTATTGTATATAGTTGCCTTTGGCTTGTTATTTCTATATCAGACACTTCTATTCCTTCATTATTTTCACATATTTTTTGCAACATAAAAAACCTATCTTCGTTTGAAGCTAGTCCTTCTTTATTATATTTAACATTAACTGGCACAAATATTACTTTTTCAATATTGCTATTATTTTCTAAAACTTGTTTTGCCAAACTTATATGTGAATTTGCTGGTGGATTAAAAGAGCCACCAAATACCGCAATTACATTCTTTCCCATAGTGTCTCCAATCGATTTTTTATATTTATATAAATCATTACCCATAAAATTTTGCAAGTGAGGGGTTCGCCGAAATGGAGTTAGAAGTTCTTAATAGATTTTATGGAAATAGTTCAATTTCACATTGAAAGGGTGCCATAAAAGATAATTAGAACTTCTGCGAACAGGGAGAAGACAACTGAGCTAAAAAATTTTATGGTGAATTGTTTAATTGTATTATATAAAATTAGGCGGACAGAGTCGTCCGCCCCTTACTATCCTCTATTAATAATCGTTTAGTACATTCCTTCCATTCCTTGTGGCATTCCTGCTCCTTCTCCTCCGCAATGACATTCTTTTTCTTTCTTTTCTACTATAACACTTTCTGTTGTTAATATCATTGATGCTACACTTGCAGCATTTTGGAGTGCACTTCTTGTTACCTTTGTTGGATCTACAATTCCAGCTTTTTTCATATCTACATATTCTTCTTTGCTACTATCAAATCCTGTTCCTGATTTTGATGATCTAACTTTTTCTAAGATAACTGCTCCTTCCAATCCAGCATTTGTTGCTATTTGTCTTAGTGGTTCTTCTAATGCTTTTAAGATTATTTTTGCTCCTATTTTTTCATCTTCGTCTAGTGTTTCAATTACTTTTTCTACTTTTGGCATTACATTTACTAGAGCTGTTCCCCCTCCAGCTACAATTCCTTCTTCTACTGCTGCTTTTGTTGCAGATAAAGCATCTTCTATTCTTAATTTCTTCTCTTTCATTTCAACTTCTGTTGCTGCTCCAACTTCTATAACTGCTACTCCTCCTGCTATTTTAGCTAATCTTTCCTGCAATTTTTCTTTATCGTATTCACTTGTTGTATCTTCTAATTGAGTTCTTATTTGTTTTACTCTGGCTGCTATTTCATCTTTGCTTCCTGCTCCATCAACAATAATTGTATTTTCTTTTTGAATTTTAACTTGTTTTGCTCTTCCTAGTTGTTCTATTGTTGTTTCTTTTAAATCTAATCCTAAGTCTGAAGTTATAACTTCTCCACCTGTTAATACAGCAATATCTTCTAACATTTCTTTTCTCTTATCTCCAAATCCTGGTGCCTTTACTGCAACTACATTTATTACGCCTCTTAATTTGTTTAATACAAGTGTTGATAAGGCTTCTCCCTCTATATCATCAGCTATTATTACTAATTTTCCAGATTGTTGCATTAAAGCTTCTAATAATGGTAGCACTTCTTGAATGTTAGTTATTTTCTTATCTGTTATTAATATATATGGATTTTCCATTATTGCTTCCATTTTTTCTGTGTCTGTTACAAAATATGGTGAAATATAACCTTTATCAAATTGCATTCCTTCTACAATATTTAATCCTGTTGTTGCTGTTTTAGATTCTTCTATTGTTATAACTCCATCTTTTGAAACTTTTTCCATACTATCTGCAATTAGTTCTCCTATTTCCTTGTTATTTGCAGATATACTTGCAACTCTTGCAATGTCTTCTTTTCCGTTTATTTCAGAACTTATTTCTTTTAATCCTTCTACTGCTGCTTCTACTGCTTTATCAATTCCTCTTTTTATTGACATTGGGTCTCCACCTGCTGCAACATTTTTAACTCCTTCTTTCATTATTGCTTGTGCAAGTACTGTTGCTGTTGTTGTTCCATCACCTGCTATATCATTTGTTTTGGTTGCAACTTCTTTTACTAATCTTGCTCCTACATTCTCATATGGATTTTCTAATTCTATTTCTTTAGCTATTGTTACACCGTCATTTGTAATTAAAGGTGCTCCAAAGCTTTTATCTAATACTACATTTCTTCCTTTTGGTCCTAATGTTACTTTAACTGTATCTGCTAATATATTTACACCATCTAACATTTTTTTTCTAGCGTCTTCGCCAAATTTAATTTCTTTTGACATATAAAAAATCTCCTTTCTTATTCAACTATTGCTAATACATCGTCTTGTTTTACTATTATATAATCTTCTCCTTCATATTTAATTTCTGTTCCTGCATATTTACTTACAATTACTTTATCGTCCTTTTTTATATACATTTTTACTTCTTTTCCTGGGATATGATTAATTCCTGGTCCAACTGCAATTACTTTTGCCACTTGTGGTTTTTCTTTTGAATTACTTGATAATATTATTCCACTCTTTGTTGTGTTTTCCTCTTCTTCCATTTTTATTAGAATTCTGTCTGCTACTGGTTTTAACATTTTTACTCCCCCTCTTAAAAATTTTTATTAGCAGTCAATTCGTTTGACTGCTAATAATTTATACCTTTTTTTAGCAATTGTCAATAGTTTTTGCTAAAATTATTTTCTATTTACTCCAATTATTCCACCAAGTCCTCCTATTATAATGCTTGTAGCTATCATTATTATTGAATAATTATTAAGCGAAAAATTTTTTGAAATAGCACTTGATAATAAATATAACATAATAATATAAATCGCACCTACTAAAATTCCATTTAATATTCCATTTTTCTTTATACTGCTTGTTGTAATCTGACTTCCTATCAAAATACTTATTCCTGTTATTATAATTAATACTGTAGGTATTACACTTTCATTTACATTTGTATATGTAAGAAATGCTGCTAATATTATTAACATTAATACTGAAGCTAGTATTGCTAATAAACTACCTTTCAATACTTTTAATATAGTATTTTGGCTATTATTTTCGTTAACTTTAACCATTTCCCTTTTCCTCCTATATAACTTATCTATTTCAATATTTAAGTTATTTGATTATATTCATTAAAAAATTTTATATTACTTTTTACTAAATTATAGACAAATTTTTCTTTTTTGTGTATTATATAAATAATCAATAGGAGGTAAAAATGAGTAACATTAAAAAAATTTTTTTGTTTTTATTTATAATTTTTTGTTTTTTAATACAGTCAGCTTTTGCTGTTGATATAAATGTACGTCCTAATAATACCATATCTAATTCTGAAGTGACTAATAATTCTAATCAAAATAATAGGACAAACAACTCTAATACAAATATCATTTATAGTAACGAAACTGCTACAAATAATACATCTTCTGCACCTGCAGTATCAACATCAACTACAAGTTCTCGTTCTCAAAATAATAAATTAACAATTTCTGATATTATTGATATTATTGTAGCATCTATTGGTATTGTTAACTTACTACTTGGTATAGCTATTTTAATTCGTTTTAAATAAATTCTTTTTTGAGAAAATGTCTTTTTTTGTATAAAAAGGCATTTTTTTTATGCATATTTTTTTCTCAAAATTTAATAATATTATTGAATTCGAAAAAATAGGAGGTAAATTTTATGCAAAAGAAAGCTTTAATAATATTATCTGCATTTTTTGTAGGTTTATTACTTCTTTCAGGAATTACTTATGCTAATACAGAAACAAACATGGGTAATGATATAAAAAATGGTATCAATAATGCTGGTACTACAATAGTTGATGGCGCTGAGCGTCTTGGTAATGATATACAAAAAGGTGTTAATGATGTAGGTTCAGATATTGTTGATGGTGCTAGAAATCTTGGAGATGATGTTAGAGGTGGAATAGGTAATGTTGAAAATGGTATAGAAGGTGCTTTAAGAATGAATGATACTGCAGATAACAGAATTGCTAGTAATTATACTGCAACAAGAACTGTTGATGATGGTGCTTCTATGGGGTTAGCTAATACTGCAACTACAACATGGGTTTGGATAATAATGGCAATTGCTGCTGTAGTTATTGTTGCTCTTATTTGGTATTATGCTGCTACAATTAATAATGGCGCTGACAGACATGATGATGATGAATAATATTCACTTTTTTAAATAAATATGGTATACTAGTACCATATTTATTTAGAAGGAGTACATAAGTATGTCTAAGTTAATTGCCAAAAACCCTACTGCTAGACATAATTATACAATTGTAGATACTTTAGAGACTGGAATTGTATTGTCTGGTACAGAAATTAAATCCATAAAGAAACGGAAAAGTTAATTTAAAAGACAGTTACGCTGGAATTAAAAATGGCGAGCTGTATATTTATAATATGCATATTAGTCCATATGAATTTGGAAATATCTATAATAAAGATCCTTTACGTGATAGAAAGTTACTTGCTAATAAACATGAAATTAATCGTTTAGTTGGACAAATAAAACAAAAAGGATATTCATTAATTCCTATGAGTTTATATTTCAAAGGAAACTTTGTAAAAATAGAATTAGGAATTGGTAAGGGAAAAAAATTATATGATAAACGTCAAGACATTGCTAAACGTGATGCAGAAATGCGTATGAGAAAGCAAATGGCACAATAAAAACAAATGCCACATTAAATTTATGTGGCATTTATTATGTGAATTATATTGTTTTACGCCTTATTACTTGAACAGAACACATTTTTTATTTTATATTGTACTGTTTCTTTTATTTTGTCTCTTGCTGGTCCTAAGTATTTTCTTGGATCAAATTCTGATGGTTTTTCTGCAAATACTTTTCTTACAGTTGCTGTCATTGCTAGTCTTAAGTCTGTATCAACATTTACTTTTGATACTCCTAGTCTTCCTGCTTCTTGTAATATCTCATTTGGAACACCTTTTGCTCCTGGAATATCTCCTCCAAATTTATTACACGTTTCTACTAATTCTGGAATTACTGAAGATGCTCCATGTAATACTATTGGTGTATTTGGTATTTTTTCTTTTATTTTCTCTAATATATCAAATCTAAGTTTCGCTTCACCTTTGAATTTATATGCTCCATGACTTGTTCCTATTGCTATTGCTAAAGAATCACAGCCTGTTCTTTCTACAAATTCTTTTGCTTGATCAGGATCTGTATACATAGCATCAGCTTCTGAAACATTTACATCATCTTCTATTCCTGCTAATTTTCCAAGCTCTGCTTCAACTACAACTCCTTTTGAATGAGCATATTCTACTACTTTTTTAGTTAATTCTACATTTTCTTCAAAATCATATTTTGAACCATCTATCATTACAGATGTAAAACCTGCGTCAACACACATTTTACATGTTTCAAAATCTGGTCCATGATCCAAATGTAAAGCAATTGGAATATTAGTTTCCTCTGTTGCTGCCTCAACCATTTTAATTAAGTAATTGATTCTTGCATATTTTATTGCACTTGATGAAACTTGTAAGATTACTGGTGAATTTTCTTCGCTTGCTGCATCTACAATTCCTTGAATAAACTCCATATTATTTACATTAAAAGCTCCTATTGCAAAGCCTTCCTTCATTGATTTTTCAAACATATTTTTAGTTGTTACTAGTGGCATAAATCTACCTCCTTTATTTTTATGTATCTATTCTATTTCTAAAAAATGCATTTGTCAAGTTTACTTGTATCTTAAAAAAATCACTTGCCATTGTTTCAGGCAAATGATTTTTTAAGTTATTTTACTTGTTCATAACTTCCGCACATTGATTCATCTTCAGGATTTCCATTATGACAGTTTTTGCAAGGTTCCACTACTATATTTTGTAATTGACATATATGATTCTGTGGATTATTATATGCACAACTATTTACTGTACAATTTATTGTTTGATTTTTATCCATAATAAATTCCTCCTTACAGTTTATTATGTGCATTTTTTAAAAAAATATTTTTACAAATTTTTGAAAATCGTTTTATAATCCACTATACATAAATTTAACAAATGACAATATTATCCATTCTATCAAATAGAAAATATTGTCATTTATATAGCTAATATGAATTTGTTTTTTCCTTATATTGATTTAGTTTTTCTTCATACACTTTGTCTCCTCTATAATTTGTTAAATTATAATTTTGAGATAATCTCTCTGCAAAATATTTTGAAAGTTTTGTTGCTCCTTGTAGGTTTAAATGTAATCCTCCATCATAAGTATCAGATGAATAGTCTAATCCTATATTTTCCGCTTCTTCTACTAAATTATAATAATCTATATTATGTCTTTTGGAATACTCTTTCATCTGGGCATCATACTCATCATACCAATATGGATATACACTTGGTGCTTTTATTAACACTAATTTTATATTATTTTCTTTGCATAGTTCTGTTATTTTATCTAAATATTCATAACATTCTTTGCTAAACTCATAACTAGCTAATTTTCTTTTTGCTGGTAAGTTTGTAACACCTTTTACACTTTTATTTATCAAAAATCCATTATATGTGACTTGGTTATCTTTAAATAAATATTCAAAATCTTCTGAAGTTAATTCATTATATCTTGAATGATATCTTAGTATTGGAAACACATATGAAATAAAAGTTTCTTCTTCTGTCATTGATTCTTTTATTATTTCTATTTTTTCTTTTGACCATTTCATATTGTCTATTGTTAGTCTGTTATATGCTTCACTGACCTTATCACTATTCTTATCATATCTCATTGAGTTTACATTTAAAACTACAATTTTTGGAATTTCATATTTTAATGTTTCTTTCAAAATACAATATGACTGCCATATCATTTGTTGTGATGAACCTCTTATATATGATTTTATTCCTTCTTTTTCGTACATTACCATTGGTGAAAAATTTGCATATACTTCACAATCTCCTATGAATATTACTTCGTGGTCTTTTGGCTCTTTGTAATATTCTGCTATCATACTTCCTTCTATTAGTGTTGTTGCATATTTAGGCTGGAATAACATATTTAAAAAAATGAATATCATTATGAATATTAGAAATATTACTATTGTCTTTAATATGTTTTTCATTACTTTTCCTTTCATTAAAACCTGCTATAAATAAATTCATTTACATTAAATCCAATTCCGTATATTCCAAATGTCAAAACAATTAATCCTAAAGTACATATTATAGCTAGTTTTGTGGGATTTGATATTTTTTTAGTTCTCTGCAATATTTTATTCTTATTTCCATCATAAATAAATAATATTATTGTAGATGCAAATAACACTATCCAGTCAGCAATGGTCAATCCTAAATTCAAAGTATTACTCCAAACTTCTGTAATGTTGAAATTTGTAAAGATTGATGCCATCATTTTTATTGCTTCTGCATTGCCATTCCATATGAAAAATGACCATAGAAATGATACAATAATAAAATTCACAAATCTGTTAAACCACTTTGATTTTGTATTATACTTATCTCCCATAAGTACAAATATTCCGTGTAAAATCCCCCATAAAATATAGTTTGCTCCATGCCATAATCCTGATACTGCAAATGTTATTAATACATTAATAGCTTTTCGTATTTTGCTACATCTGCTTCCTCCAAGTGGAATATATATGTAATCTCTAAGCCAAGAGTTTAAAGAAATGTGCCATCTCCTCCAGAATTCTTTTATGTTTTGTGAATAATATGGTGCATCAAAGTTTTCTATTAAATCAATTCCCAGCATTTTAGATATTCCAAGTACTATATCTATTCCTCCACTAAAATCACTGTATAATTCTATTGAATATAGCAACATTGCAAGTAGTGAATATGTGCCACTATATCCGTTATTTGTAATGGTTTCTATTACTATTGCTATTCTTCCTGCTATAATTAATTTTTTAGATAATCCCCATAGTATTCGTATTCCACCATTATATAGATTACTTACTGTTATTTTTCCATTTGTTATTATCTGCTTTTTCATTTCGTCATATCTTGATATTGGTCCTATAAATAGATGTGGTATATACATTATATATAGTGCATAATTAAATAGACTTTTTTCATATTCATATTTACCTTTATAAACATCTACTAAATATGATATTACTTGCAAAGTATAATACGATACTCCTAGTGGTGCTAAAATATTTAAACTTGTATATGGCAAAAACTTCACTCCTACTAGGATTATTGTATTTATAATTATTGTTCCAACTAGTACTATTTTCCTATTTTTGTCGTCTTGTTTTAGATTTCTTGCAGCAACAAAAGTTGTTAATAAGCTAAAACATATATATATGAAATTTGATAATCCATAACTTACATATATTATTACACTTAGTATTAATAATAAGAATCTGACCCACCTCACAAGCAAATCCTGTGAGTGAGGCGCCCCAGAATCTTGTTGTTTACACAATAAAAAATTCAAAATTGTTCCTCCTACTCAGCTGCTGGCCAAGCTCCTCTATCCCATGTTTTTTGGTGTACTCCTGGATCTGCCAATTTTTGTTCATCTGTTAATAGTCCTAATGTATGGTTTGCTGATGGTGTTCCATCAATATGTCTCCATACTCCATTTACATATACTAAATTCCAGTAATGACTTTGGTCTGTTAAATATATTATTCTATTTTGATATCCTGCTTTTTCTAACGCTATTTTTAACACACTAGCATGAACATAACAGTTTCCTTTGCCTTCTGTTAGACCATACCAAACAGGGTCATCTCCGCCCCAATTTGAATTATATCTTATCTGTTCTCGTACTGCACTTGCTATACCAACTGGGTCTTTTCCAGCACAATAATTATTATAAAACTCATCCATTTTTAAATTCGTATCTGCTTGATCATGATTTACTACAATTTTTCTTTTTGATGTTGTTATATTTCCTTTTGTATCTTGTGCTGAATATGTTGCATAATATGTTCCAGCTACAGATGTGTTTACATTACTATTATCTACTGTAATTTCGCATTTTCCATCTTTTTTATCATTTGCTGAAACGCCTGAGTAATAATCTATATTCGCATATTTTGCAACTATTATTTCTTTAAGTCCAGATATTACTGGACCATCATTATCTTTCTTTATAGTCAATATCGCAGTAGCTTCTGTTTTATTTCCATTTATATCTGTTGCTTCTATAATTATGTTTTGTTCTCCTAGCTTGTTATAATCTATTTCTGTTTTTAATAATGTAGTTGGCTCTCCTGATATATCTGATAATTCTGTTATGAAGCTTTTATAATCGTTTACTTTTTCATTATCATATATTGTTATATTTTTTAATTTTAATACTGGTGGTGTTGTATCTTGAACTATCACTTTTGTTTCATATTGTTTTCCATCTTTTTCTGCTTTTACAATATATTCTCCAAGGATTAATGTATTTACATTATCTAAATCTGTTTTAGATATGCTTTCTCCATATGTTGCAGCATCAAAAACTAAGTCCTCAAGAGTTATTTTACTTCCTAATTCTATATAACATTCTGGCCTTATCCATGTTATTGTCAGTTTACATGTTTTTACTGTTTCGTTATCATATTTATCTTTAACTTTTATTGTTACTTGATAATCTTTAAATTCTGATATTTCTGGTGGTTCAATTACTTGAACTGTCATTTCAGATGCATCTTTTTTATCAATTATAAAATCTTCTGGATTTATTTGATAATCTATGTATCTTGTTATATCTTTAAATTTAACTTCTGGTGGTGTTGTATCTGCTATTTTTAAGGTAACTTTTTGCTCTTTGTTCATAAATTTTAAAACTATTTCATATTCTCCAACTTGTGATAAGTCGATTCCAGATATATCTGTTATAAATTCTGATTTACTTTTGTAAATCTTATTCATCAAAAAGTCTTCCACTTTTATTTCTTTAGTTCCTAATTCTATTTGAATATCTTTGAATTTAGGTTTGAATACTAAACAACTAATAATTCCCACTATTACTAATATAGTAATTCCTATTATTATAACTATAATCTTTGCTATATTTTTCTTTTCTATCTTTTCCTCAACTTTTTTCTCTGATTGATTTTCTTTTTTTTCTTCTCCTTTTGTTGTCTCCTTTGATTTTGCTTTACTTTCCTTTCTTTGAATTTCTTCTTTTGCATTTTCGCTTTTTTCTAATTCTTTTTTCTCATTAAAATTATTTTTATTCTGACTATTTGGTTTTGTACTTACTCTTACATTGCTACATCTTTTTTTACTATTAGATTTATTTTTTCCTTTATTTCTTTTCTTTTTCTTCTTGCTCATTGTAAGCTACACCCCTTCTCTTATAGGCTTTTTATTCTGTAACTAAAGTATATTCAATTGCTGTTATTATGTCACTTTCAATAATAAATGATAATTCTACATTTCCATTTAAATATATATATTTATTTCCTAATTTTTGCTCATAGTCTGTACCATATTTTTCAATCATATGGTCTTTGGTATCTGTAACCTTTACTCCTTCTGTTGTTTCCATTTCATCATTATCAAAATATACAGAATATATTGTATCTTTTCCATTTACTGATGCAACTATAATTTCAAAATTTTTATATGTATATATTTTGTCTATTCCATCAAAAGCACAGCTTGGTATTTCTGATATATTGGCTTCTTCATCAATTTTATTTACACTAAATTCTGTTCCTGGAACAATTTCCTCACCTCTATATTTTACTGAGAATGCTGTATTTGATTTACTGTTTTCAGTATTACTTTCTTTTGTTTTCTCCTTACTGTTTTTCATAATTAATCCAACAGCAACTACTATTATTGTTATTGATACTATTAAAAATATTATTTTTTTCCACATAATTTTCTCCTTCAATCAATTTTAATATAAATTATAATATCATTTTTTTTGAGATTTTCCAATAATTTTCTGGTATTTTTCCATATTTCTATTTTTATTTATACCACTATTTTCCTTTTTCTAATTGTTTGTTACATTTTTCTTCTGATTCTTTGAAGCTTAGATACCAACTCATTCCATTTTTATCTCTTTTAATTTCTTCTACTCTGCTTTGTAACTCTTTAAATGTTGTCGGAGCTGGTTTTATTATAGGTTGCCCTGGAACCCAATTAGCTGGAGTCGATGCTTTATTACAATCTGCCACTTGCAAAGCTTCAACCACTCTTATTATTTCTGGTATCCATCTTCCTATGTTTAATGGATAAATAAAAATCGCTCTTACTATTCCTTTATCATCTATTATGAATACATTTCTTACAGTTTCAGTTGTACTTACATCATTTGATATCATCCCATATTTTCTAGCAATTTCTCCGCTTCTATCTGCTATAACTGGGAAAGGTACTTCAATTCCTGTTTTTTGTAAAATATTATATAACCATGCCAAATGTGAACTGTTACTATCAACACTTAATCCTATTAATTGTGCATTTAATTTTTCAAAATATTTATTTGCTTGTGAAAATGCTATAAATTCGGTTGTACACACAGGTGTAAAATCTCCTGGATGTGAAAATAACACCACCCATTTTCCTTTGTAATCACTTAAACTTATCTTTCCATTGCTAGACGTTGCCTCAAACTCTGGTGCATATTGTCCTATTTTTACAATACCATTCATCATAATTTCATAATCCATAAAAAACCTCCAAACTTACTAATAAAAAAACAAAATAAAAAATTCTTTCATATTTCCTATATATTATGAAAAAAATTTTTATTTTGTGTTTGTTTTTTTATTTTCCTTGAAAAAGATTGATTATGTACTGCTTATATGCTATTATATAATTAATCTTCTGAAAGGAGGCATCCTAAATTGGCTGGTTACATTGATCCATCGCTTATAAAGCCACGGTTCGAGATCATCACAGCTCCACCTCGTTGCCAATTTGGTCAGAACATGGTTGCAAAGGAATTCACTAATGTGGAAAAGCTCCCTTATGCATCCACGCCTGTTATAGAGAAAAAATCTGAGGAATAACAGGCAACTTTGGGGGTTCCGCATGGAAACCCCAAAGCATTTTTTATCCATTAATTATGATTTAGCATAATCTTCTTGCTTAATTTTTCCATTCTGTCCCATAATAGTTCTATTATCATCAATCTTTCCATACTTTTCTTCAAATTGTATATTATTTAATATTCCCACATATGGAAAACCCTTTAAGCGAACAAAATCAATTTCTATATAAACTCTATCTATTGTATCATCAAAATAAATTCCAACACTTCCATCATCTCTTTGAATTACATGAAATAATTCACTAGCCTGTCTGTACAGCTTTTTGTGCTTTACAATTCTCTCTCCTGGATTTCTTCTTTTAAGTCTACTTCTAAAAAATTGCACATAAAGCTCTGGTAATACCGTTTTCAAATATGTATATAGATATCTAATCATATCTCGTTCTTCTTCTGAATCTTTTTTTATACTGTTTCCTAGTTCAAGCGCGCATATATATGAAATGAAACCTATATATTGAGTCATTATATTTTTGTTTAATATATTCTGTGCACTTTCATCGTCTGATTTAAAAATTTCCATAATTTTATCACTATTTCCACATGCAACATGATAAGCTATAAAATTGCAATATCTAAATAAACATATTTTATTTTGATATCCTAATTTTCTATCAATTTCATTCATATTAAATGATACTATTGGAATATTACCAAAATCTTGTTTTGTATATTTATGTGCTTCATCAACATCATAAGGATCATTTTGCATATCTTCTAATGTTACAAAAGAAAATCTATTTCTTTCACGCAATTTCAAAAAGTTTTTTTCCCACATAGTATCAATAAAAGTCCACTTTTTTTCTTCATTACCTAAGAACAATAAGTTAAAAACATGTCCAATATTTTCGTCACTATCAGATTCTACATGTACATCACTATAAATCATATCACTATACATATTATTTCTCAAATGTAAATACTGTGTTAAAGTTGCAAAATGACAACAAGAACCTTTTTTTGCTTTCAGGGCTTGTATTAGATTTTCCTTACTTGAAGTATAAAAATCTTCATCTCCCCAATGTACACTTTCTGGCATTTTGCACAATATTACATGTTCTATTACTCTTGCTTTTTCCATAATAGTTTGAGCACCTTTTATTTCTATTTCTCGCTTTGATTCATTTACAATATCTTCTAAAATCATCCATTCTTCATAAGTAATTGGTGCATTTCCTTCAGCAGTTATATACATACATTGTTGACCATTTTGAATTAAATAATCAACTAGTTGATTAAATGTATCTACTTCTGTTCTAATCGTATCATGTGTTTCATTCATCATACTTGGAATATCTAGCATTATATGAGGTACTTTGTTTTCTTTTAAAGCTTGCGTTATTTTTCCTTTGATTTGAGCTATATCAGTTGAACCCTGCATCACAAAAACTCCTTATTTATTGTTTTTACTATTTCTTCTGCTTTTTTATTCTATACTTTTCTTATAAAGTCTCACTTTTACTATCATTTTAACACTATTTTCTTTCCTGGTCAATTAGCTCTTTCTTACTTATTTTCTGTTCTTTAAGTTTGTTTTTCTTCTATTATTAGTCTCTTGACCTTATTAAATATTAGTTATATAATCTTATCTATCTTGGAGGTTTTATTATGAAAAATGCTTTTATTATTCATGGATTTAATGGAGATACAACTGGAACTTTTGGTCCTTATTTAAAAGAAGAATTCGAAAAAAGAAATTATAATGTAATTATGCCTAACTTTCCTATTAGGACAGAGGCTACTTACAATGCTTGGGCTTCTATTTTAGACAACTACAAAAATTTAATTAATGAAGATACTATTGTGATTTGTCATTCTATTGGAAATCCTTTCTTTATTAGATATTTATCAGAGAACAATTTAAGTTGTAGACTATATGTAAGTGTTGCTGGTTTTTGCAAAGTGTTTACTGTTCCTGAACGTGAAGATTTAAACAATGCTTTTATTGATTTTAAAGTTAGCACTGAAAATATCAATTACTGCAAAAATAATATTGAGCATAGATATTCTTTATACAGTGACAATGACCATGTTATTCCTTTTGATATATTAGAAGATTTCTTTAAAGAATTAAATTCAAACCCAGTATTTATTCCTGGCGTTGGTCATATGGGTAACAGAAATCATATTCATGAATTACCACAGATTGTTGAGATATTAGATAAAATATAGTTTTTATTTTGATTTAATTTACCACCAAATACACTGTGTTTGGCTAATTTGTTTCAATAATACAAAATAGCTCCACTTGGATGTTTTAGTTTTCAAAGCGTGCTTTAGTCAAGCTTGAAAACTAAAATCATCCAGCAAGATGGAGCGGATTTTGTATGTAATATTAAATTTAGTTAAATTCTTGCAATATATTCTTTCATAATTTCTTTAAAGTCTACTTTTACTCTTTCTGCTGTGTTTTTTACATCATCATATGATAATTCTTCGTCTAAAACTCCTGCTGCCATATTTGTTATACAAGATACTGCTACATTTTTTATTCCACAATGATGTGCAATTATTGCTTCTGGAACTGTTGACATTCCAACTGCATCTGCTCCAAGTGTTCTTAATGCTCTTATCTCTGCTGGACTTTCAAATGTAGGTCCTTTCATATATGCATAAATTCCTTCTTGTACTACTCCTACTTTTTCTTTTATTACTTCTTTCATTTTTGTACTTAAGTTTTTATCAAATGTATCATTCATACTTGGAAATCTATCTCCAAATTCATCTATATTTGCTCCTCTTAATACTGATTCTGCAAAGAAACTTAAGTAATCATCTATTACCATAAAATCTCCTGCTTTATAGCTTGTATTTACTCCTCCTGCTGCATTTGTTATTATTAATGTTTCTATTCCCAATAATTTAAACACTCTTTCTGGAAATGTTGTTTCTTTTAAATCATATCCTTCATAATAGTGAAATCTTCCATTCATTGCTATAACTTCTTTTCCACTAATTTTCCCTATTATTAATTCTCCTGCATGTCCATCTACTGTTGATACTGGAAAGTTCGGAATTTCTTTATAATTTATGATAACTTTGTCCTCTATGTCATCACTTATAACTCCCAATCCTGAACCTAATATAATAGCAATCTTAGGTTCTCTTTCTCCTATTCTTTCTTTTATATACTTTGCACTTTTTATATAATCTTCATATTTAAACATATAATCCTCCTAATTTTAATCTTCTCTTCCATCTCCTCTTTTATCATCTATAACTTCCTTTTCAAAGACATCTTTGTCTTCATAATAGTGATAAATAACTGTCCCATTTTTATCTTTTATTGTAAATTCATTATCTGGATTTATATAAATATATTTTTGCGTTCCATCTGGATATGGAATTGTTAAACTTGTAACTTCTCCATCTGTTCCTTTTATTGAATCTGCTAATTTCTGAGTTTCTGCTTTTCTTTCTTCTTCTGATAAGTTTGGAGCTAACATAGCTGCTCTTTCATTTAGCATTTTTGAACCTAATGGATGAAATACTAATGGCAATGCATTTCCTCTATCACATAGCATTAGCAATAAATCAGATGGTTTTTCTGATTTTGATAAGTTTGCATAATTTCTAACTTCATCCAAATCAGTTGTATTTAATTTTACATATGCATTCGGTTTAGTTGAAATTACATATGCTTTATCTCCACATTCTAGCGCACAAAATCTAAATTTATTTGATGCTTCTATGTTATCATAATCAAAGATATCTTTTAATTTAGAATTTTCAGGCACTTCACTTGCTTTTGCAAAACAATCATACCTTGTAATTTTTTTATATTCCTCTGGTGATAATACTTTTGCAAGTAATAATCTGCTATAGTACATTACAAAATCTGTATGTCCAGTAATATCCATTCTTTCATTAAAATAATTGAATATCCAATCTAATTTTTGTTCTAAAATTTGATTATCTGACATTTCATTATATTTTTGTGCTATTTCACCATATATTCTTCTTTTTTCTTCAGCTATTAAAACTTGTCCTGCTCTTTCTCTATCTGAAATTGCTTGAGCATATGCATTTTCAGTCATTACTTCTCTAAAATTTTCAAACTCTACTTTTATTTGTTCTATAACATCATCCATATACATTCCAAATTTTTTATACCCTAATTTCTCATCAATTTTTCCCAATGTTTCTTCATCTAAAAAGCTTATGGAATCTAAATTCTTTCCATCTGTTGTTAGTCCTCCTTCGAACTTTTTATATCGTCTTTCATAATAAGCTTTTGATGCAAAATCTGGCGTTTTCATTCCGGTTTGAACATTTTCCATATCTTCTAAATAGTTTATTATGTATTGTTTTCCTGATTTTGTTGTTAATAATACATCTGTATGTCTGAATATATCTGTATCACAAGATAGTGTTTGTGCATTTAAACCATTTTCTCTTAAGATGCTTACTACCATTTCACAAAGAGGTTTGCAGACTACTGAGATTGCTTTTGATTTTTCTGAAATGGCCCTCTCTAATTTTTCTTTATCCATTGGTTCATTATATGCTTGCGACTTTTTTGGAATGTTTGCACCTGCATAAAAGAAATTAATATTTCTTCTTAATAGTGGTAACATCTCTACTTCTAATTTTCTTGCTATCGCAAGTTCTTGTTCTTCTTCATTTAGTCCCTGTTTTTCTTTTTCTGATAATTCTACTTTTATCATAGCATACCTCCTATTTTTATTCTAACATATATTAGTTTTATTGTAAATGTTTCCTTCTTTTCCATTTATTATTCTTTATTGTATTTTTATGTAAATCATGCTATAATTGTAATATCAACTGGATTTTCCAGAATTAGGAGGACTCTACGATGTCTTTAAAAAGCGAATTGTCTGCAGATCGGCAGTATGCAGATGTACTTTTGGGTGGCCATCATGCTCCACCTGATGAGAGAACTGCTGCAATTGACATCCTCAGAACTGTAATTGCACCGTTCTTTCGTAACATTCATTATACTTACAGCCACCGCCGCGAAACCTCTCTGGAGCTTACCATCAATTTCAATCAGGATTCAACCTACGATATCACTCCTTCCCCTGCATGGAAGTATTCTCACTCGGATTTAGCTGATAAAATGCAGCTTGTCCAGACCCATGCTTATCCTTGTTCTTTCAATAAATCCACTTTATGGGAGGAAGTGAGAAAAGTAGCACGAGAGGATGAGTGGCAAATCGACAGCGACCCCATCGACTATTACGACAACATTCTACGTTTGAGACTCGATTTGCACTGATAATTCACAAGCAGCAGCCCCCAGTGTGCATTGCATACTGGGGGACTTGCTATTTATCTTTTTTATTGATTTACTGCTTTTTCTGCATATTTATTATTTACTATTTTATCATAGTCGGCTCTTTGCTCTAATTCTCCTGCTTCTTGCATTACATCTTGCAATTTTTCAAAAGATTCTTTTGTTAATACTGGTGTTTTATTCCAAGCGTCTATATCTTTATATCTTTGGATTGAACTTTCTAACATTTTTACATCTGTACTTGGGAAAAATTCTGCAACTAGCTCTGCAACTTCTTTTGCTGAATGTTCTTCTACCCATTTTTGTCCTTTATATACTGCATTTGTAAAGTTTTGTATTAATTCTCCATTCTCTTCTATATAGCTTTTCTTAGCAAAATATGCTGTATATGGTATATCTCCTGCTTCTTCTCCTATTGATGCAACAATGTATCCTGCTCCTTGTGATTCTGTCATTGATGCTGTTGGTTCAAATAGTGTTACATATTCTGCATCTCCACCTGCAAATGCTCCTGCCATCAAATCGAAACTTATGCTATCATCTAAATTCATGTCTGTACTTGGATTAAATCCTTTTTGTTTTAGAACGTATTCAAATGTCATATATGGGACTCCACCTTTTCTTCCTGGTATTATGGTTTTCCCTTTTAAATCTGACCATTCAAATTCTTTATCATTTGTTTTGCTAACTAAAAATGAACCATCCTTTTTAGTCATTTGTGCAAATACTTGCATATAATCTGTTTTTCCTTCATTATACACATATATTGAAGCTTCTGGTCCTGCAAATCCTATGTCACTTTGACCTGCTAAAACAGCTGTCATAACTTTATCTGCTCCTTGACCTGTTGTCAATTCTATTTCTATTCCATTTTCCTCAAAATATCCTAATGCAATAGCTACATATTGAGGTGAATAGAAAACAGATCTTGTAACCTCATTTACTTTTACTAAGCTTATTTCTTTAGTATTCACATCTTGTTTCTTATTATTATGAATAACTATAGCAGTAATGATTCCTGTAATTATTACTACTACAACAATACCTATAATTAATGCCTTTCTCACAAAGTCTTCCTCCTTAATTTCCAAATTTATGTGTTTTTAATACTAGTTTTTCTAATAAAATAACTGAACCATATAAAACTGTTGATACTAGTGCTAGTATTATTACACCGGTCATTACTAAATCTAGTTTAAAAACCTGACCTCCATATACTATCAAATAACCGAAGTCCTGCTTTTGATACTAAGAATTCTCCTGTTATTACTCCTACTAAAGACAATCCTATATTTATCTTCAAAGAATTAATAAAAGTAGAAATATTGGCTGGTATTACTATTTTTGTTAATAATTGCATTTTTGTACAATTAAAAGTTTGTGCCATCTTTATTTTTTCTTTGTCTGTCTCTAGAAATCCATTGAGAATTTCCATTATAGTTACAACTAAAGAAATTGCCACTGCCATCACAATTATTGCATTTGTTCCAGCACCTACCCAAACAATTATAATAGGTCCTAATGCAACTTTTGGCAAACTATTTAAAACAACTAAAAACGGTTCTGCAACTTTACTTAAAAATTCAGACCACCATAGGACTATTGCAATCAATATTCCTAAAAATATTCCTAATGAGAATCCTATAATTGTTTCCATACATGTTACTCTTAAATGCCTCCATAAGTCATTTGATGATAAGTTTATAAATGTTTTTAAAATTTCGCTTGGCTTACTTGTTATAAAGCTATCTATAATTTCTTTATTTGCTAGTATTTCCCATAACATAATAAATAACATCAATATACCTACTTGTGTTAAAACTACAGAAACTTTTTTTATAAGTATTTTCCTTAAATATTTTTTTCTATCTTCTGATATACTTTCCTTATGCATTAACATCTAACTCCTTCCAAATGCTGTCAAAATATTTACTGAATTTAGGACTTTCTCTTACACTTAGTGGGTCTTTGTTTTCTATATCAAATTCGATATCATATATCTTTTTCACTGTAGCTGGTCTTCCTGTTAGAACTACTACTCTATCAGACATACTTATACTTTCTGATATATCATGTGTTACCATTAGAACTGTTACATTTTCATTTTTTAATATAGAATATATATCTTTTGTTACTGTAATTCTTGTTTGATAATCTAGTGCTGAAAATGCTTCATCTAATAATAATATTTTTGGCCTTGTAGCTAAGGTCCTAATTAGTGCTACTCTTTGACGCATTCCTCCTGATAACTGAGATGGATATTTATCTTTAAATTCATATAGATGGTATTTTTTCAGAAGCTCTTTTGCATATTCTTCATTTTCTGGTGTTCTTATTTTTTTTATCTCTAATCCTAGTATTACATTTTTATAAATAGTTCTCCATTCTAATAAACTATCTTTTTGTAACATATATCCTATCTTATCTGTTCTTCCTAAAGCTTCTTCTCCATCTATGTAGATTGTTCCCATACTTTTTTCTTCTAGTCCTGCTATTATAGATAAAAGTGTCGATTTTCCACATCCACTTGGTCCTATTATACTTACGAATTCACCTTCTTTAACACTGAAGTTTACATCTTTTATTGCTACAACTTCACCGTTTTTTGCTTGGTATATCTTTGATATATTATCAATCTTTAGTATTTCTTTCAAAGTAATTCCTCCCTATAAACTTATCTATTATCATTGTATTCGTATTCTAATTCAAAGGTGAAAACTTTTTATGTAATCTTTTTTTGTATAGTTTTTCTCTTTGGATGAACATAAAAAGAACGACATTACAGTCGTTCTTCTTTCTATATTTAAAATTAATTTTGTGTATATGGTAATATTGCAATATGTCTTGCTCTTTTTACTGCTTGTGTTATTTCTCTTTGATGTTTTGCACAAGCTCCTGTTGCTCTTCTTGGTAGTATTTTTCCCTTTTCATTTACGAATTTTTTCATTTGATCGTAATTTTTATAGTCTAATACTAACTCTTTATTTGCACACATTGAGCAAACTTTTTTTCTTACTTTTCTAAATTTTGGGTTAAAATCTTCATCTGCATTTCCATTATATCTTTTTTTCTTATTATTTTTGTTATTTGCTTTTTTGTCTCCCATTTTTATAATCCTCCTTCCACTATCTTAGAATGGTAGTTCATCGTCAGCTTGAACTGAAAATTCTGAAGCTTCTGACACAGTATTTCCAAAAGTATTTTCAAAGCTTCCATCTGCTCCTACACCATCTCTTTTGGTGTCTGCAAAATATGCTTCTTCTGCAATTACTTCTGTTACATAGTGTTTTACCTTATTTTCATCTTCCCAATTTCTTGTTTGTAGTCTTCCTACAACACCTACTTGTTGTCCCTTCTTGAACCATTTACTACAAAATTCCCCAGTTTTATTCCAAGCTACTACATTAATAAAGTCGGCTTGTCTTTCTTCTCCTTGTTTAGCAAATCTTCTATTTACTGCTAAAGAAAAACTAGCTACCAAAGTATTTGTATTTGTTGTATATCTAACTTCTGGATCCCTTGTTAAACGACCCATCAAAATTACTTTGTTCATTTATTATTCCTCCTCTTTAACTACGATAAACTTAATAACTTCGTCTGTTATTCTGTAGTTTCTTTCTAACTCAGAAATTAATTCAGGATTTGCTTCAAATTTAAATATTAAGTAATAAGCTTCTTTTTGTTTTTTTATTTCATAAGCTAATTTCTTTTTTCCTAATTCTTCTACAGAATCTACTTTTCCGTCAGTATTAATTAAATCAGAGAATTTATTTATTAAAGATTTTACACTTTCTTCCTCTAAATTTGGATTAACAATGACAACACTTTCGTATTTATTCATTATATTTCCACCTCCCTTTGGTTTATAACCCATATTGCCCTAATAAATATGAGTAAGGATTAAAATAGCAATGCTATTTTTCAAACATTGCTATTTTACCATATTTTTCTTATTTTTTCAAGTGTTTTATTTTCTTTTCTTTTATATATCAATTCTTTCCCAATCTTTTTTTATTTCTTCTATATCTTTTTGTGTATTTTCTATTTTACTTTTTGAATCATCTAAAACTTCTTCAGATTTATTAAATATCTTTCCATCTATTACTACATCTGCTGTAACTCCAAGTAAAATTATTAACAATATGATTGTAATAATCAATGCTATTAATGTGATTCCGTTTATTATTTCTCATATGTTTCCTCCTTTGTTCACTTATATTATTTATTTTATCGCTCTAATTCTTTGATGTCAATAATTTATTAGTATTTATTTTAATTTACTCTTCCATTATTTTAATTTTTATCATATAATAATAAAGTAAAAAACATAATTATGTTTTTTCACTATTTCCCTATTAGGGAGGATTTTATGAAAAATATTATTTTTAAAGGCTGTGGAACAGCCATTGTTACCCCATTTACTAATGAAGGAATTAATTTCGAAGAATTTGGAAAATTAATTGAATTCCAAATTTCTAATGGTGCAGATAGTATTATAGTTTGTGGAACTACAGGAGAATCTTCTACTATGAGTTCAGAAGAAAAAAAATCTGCCATTGAGTTTGCAGTAAGAATAGCAAATAAAAGAATTCCAATTATTGCTGGAACTGGCGGTAATTGTACAAAATCTGTAATTGAGCTTTCTCAATATGCAGAAAAAATTGGTGCTGATGCTATTTTAGTTGTAACACCATATTACAACAAAACAACACAAGTAGGTCTTATTTCACATTATACAGCAATTGCAAATTCTGTTAAATTACCTATTATTATGTATAATGTTCCTAGTAGGACAGGACTAAATATCCTTCCAGAAACATGTTTAGAATTGTCTAAAATTGATAATATTGTTGCAGTTAAAGAAGCTAGTGGTGATTTATCTCAGGTTGCAAAAATAGCAGCTCTTTGTAGAGATAATTTACATATATATTCTGGAAATGATGATCAAATTCTACCTGTACTTTCTTTAGGAGGTTTAGGTGTTATCTCTGTAATTTCTAATATTATTCCACAAACTGTACATGATATGACTAAAGCTTATTTTGATGGAGATACTACTAATGCTACTCAATTGCAATTAGATACTCTAGAACTTACATCTGCAATGTTTGTAGAAGTAAATCCAATACCTGTAAAAGCTTGTCTTAATATGGTTCGGATTTAACTGTGGAATACCTAGATTACCTCTAGTTGAGTTATCTGATTTTGGAAAAGATAAAGTAAAAAAAGCTTTAAAAAATTTGAATATAGGAGTATAAAAAGATGATTAATGTTTTAATAAATGGTTGTGGTGGTAGAATGGGAAAAGAATTATTAAACCAAATTACTTTTTCTGAAAATTATAGTTTCTTTTTTGGTTTTGATAGAAACAGTTCTATAGAAGATATCCCTGGAACACCTGATGTAATAATAGATTTTTCAACACCCGATGCTTGTCTTAATATATTAGATTATGCTAAAAAGAATAAAATACCTATGGTTATTGCTACTACTGGTTTCAATAATGATGAATTAAAATTAATTGAAGCTGCATCAAAAGAAATTCCAATCTTTAAATCTTCAAATATGTCTTATGAAACTAATTTAGTTATCTCTTTAGTTTCTAAATTAGCAACTATTCTTAATGATTCTGATATTGAAATCGTTGATGTACATCACAATAAAAAGGTTGATAGTCCTAGCGGTACAGCCTTAATGATAGCTGACGGTATAAATGAAGCTTTAGATAATTCTATGCACTATGAATTTGATAGACACAGCAAAAGACAACCAAGAGATAAAAAAGAAATTGGTATTCATTCACTTCGTGGTGGCACTGAAGTTGGTAAGCATTCTGTATTTTTCTTTGGAGAAAATGAAAGTTTAGAAATTTCACATACTGTTAATTCAAGAGCAGTATTTGCAAAAGGTGCTTTAAAAGCTGCTGATTTTATTCTAAATCAAGAAAATGGTTTATATAATATGAAAGACTTAATTAAATAAAATTAGAGGAAGAGTTTTTGCTCTTCCTCATTCTTTTACTTAAATGGTGTATAATAGTTATTTCCTTCATATACTACCCCTTTTAGATAATATACTTCATGACTTTGCTCATTTATTATATATATATTCTTGTCTGATATATTTCCTCTGCCATAATTTAAAGTCATATTTGGTAGTTCAGCTAAATCTATTTGATAATAAGTACTATTATCTCTCGAACTTGCTTGTCCTTGTAGCATTTCTGTTGCACCGCCAATTGCGTTTCCTTTTACTGGTAATGTTTTATTCTTGTTATAATATATCAAAATTTTATTTTCTAATAATTCTATATCTGCACACATATAATTATAATTTCTTATATCCGTTCCCGAGTCAAAGTTCATTACAGTAACTGATGCCAATACAGCTAAAATCACTATTGTTATAATAAGAATTATTAATGTTATTCCTTTTTGAGATTTTAAGTTTATTTTTTTCACTCTCTTACTCCTTCGTTTGTTATATATATTTATTCTATTTGTTTTATACTTTTTTGTCAATAGGTTTCTGAAAATTTGCATTTTCTATTGCTCTGTACACTCTCATTTTTAACATATATCTTTTATTCTCTTTTACATTTAAAATCCATAAATAAGCCAAAACTAATAGTAATCCTATATTATGATATATAAGAATTAAAATACTACAGCAAGCTGTTAAAGCAATAGTTATTATATTTGAAACTGTATTTACTATTTTGTCTGTTTTTTTCCAGCCATACTTTCTTCTCAATATAGATTTCAATATTCTTCCCCCATCTAATGGATATATTGGAATTAAATTAAATAATCCTATTAAAACATTTGAGTATATTATAAGTTCTCTCCATTCATTTTTTGGATTTATAAAATAAATCAGTAGTGCTACAACTATATTTGCGAGTGGTCCGCTAATTGCAACTAAAAATTTCTTTTTTTCACTTTTCTCATATGTTTCAAATAATATACTAAATCCAAATGGATTTACATTTAGTTCTTTTGGTCTCAATTTCAAAACTATTCCCATAAGCATATGTGCCAACTCATGTACTAATGTAAATACCATTAATATACTATATATTTTTATTTGTTTAGTTAATATAAATAGAACCATTATTATAAAAACTTGCACATTTACTGTTATTAGCAAATTAATCAACTCCTAAAATTGTAATACTAAATCTGGATTTACAAGTTCTCCATTTCTTAATATTTCGAAATGTAAATGTGGTCCTGTTACATTTCCAGTTGCTCCTACTTCTGCAATTTTTTGACCTTGTGAGACCTGTTCTCCTTGTTTTACACATATAGTTTTACAATGTGCATATAAAGTAGAGACTTCTCCATTTGTTATCTTTAAATGATTGCCATAGTTTCCTTCTCCAGATACAAATTCTACTGTCCCTTCCATGGCTGCAACAATATCAAATCCCAAGTCCTCTGCAATGTCTATTCCTGTATGATATTTTGGTTCAACCCTTTCTCTTAATCCAAACCTAGAAGTAATTTGTCCTTCTAATGGTTTTATAAATGAATAATTCGCTTTTATATAATCAGCATCTACTTGCATTTGTGAAACACTGCTAGTTTCTTCTATAGGTTTATCTTCTTCTGGTTCAGGTGTCACAGTTTCCTCATTGTTTGTAGGATTCTCCGTTACTCCCAAAGTTTCTTCTGGTAATCCGAGAATTCTCTTCTACTGTAGAAGAATCTTGAACCTGGTTATCTGGAGGATTTTCTTCTTTTTTGGGTTCAAACTTTTCATTAACTTCTACAAGGTAATTATTTATTTTTCCTTGTAAAACTTCTAGATTAATATCATATTGCAAAATCTGATGAATCTTATCTGTTATAGTTTTTGGTAAAATATCTTCACTATTTTTTATAGTATAAAAACCTGTATATATTAATATGCAAGCTATAAATTGAATACAAAGTTTTCTTATATATTGATTTTTCTTCTTATTTTCTACATTTACTTTTGCAATTCTGTTTACATTATTATTGGTCTGACTTCTTCTAAAATATATTTCCTCAGCTCTTCTAATCTTTTCATCTGGACTTAATACTCTTTCCATAAAGAAAACCTCCTTTTTTGAAATTGTATTCAAAAAAGAAGGTTGTTAGAACTATCCCTTTTACAATTATTTAATTAGTAAATTAAAAATAATATTTATTGCAAAAGTAATTCCTAAAATAGCAGTAACTTTCTTTAAACGCTTGTATTTATTTTCTATCCTTTTTATTGTTTTACTTCTAATTTTAGTTTCCTCATCAGCACTTGATAAATAGTTATTAATTACCATTTCTGCTTCTTTAATTATATACTCGCTTGTATGTTCAAATTCTTTGCTTAAATTTTCACTATTGTTATTAACCTTTAATTTCTTGTTTGCTTTAAGTATAACAAATGCTTCTTCAATTATGTTAGAAGGTAAGTCCTTAAGTACTATAATATTTTTCATTTGATTTATTGTATTCAATATATCTCCTCCACTATTCAAGTTAAGTTTTCTTAAGTTAATTATTACCAATTTTTATTTTTATATTCATTATTATATAAAAAATTTACTGTTTATATATTAAATCTTAAAAAGTATTTCAAACTATATTAGTTATTTTTAAAATATATAAAAGAGGCAGAAAATTTGTATTCTGCCTCTTTATAATATATTTTTATTTGCTTAAAGTTCTCGGATTATCTGCAGTTCCTCCTGTACTTGATATCTGGATATTAGCTCCAAGAGTTACTACTGGTCTAATAGCACATCCTGCATCGTGTTCAACAAAACCTAGATATCTTAAAGTAGAACCTCCTATACTAGCTCCATTTACAGAACGTAATCCGAAACCAACATGCAGATTATAACAATCAGCAAATCGTGAAGCAAGCCAATACTGTGGTTGTCCACTAAATATTATACTATAAAAGTTACTATCATCTATATAAGTATTTGGAACCATAAAATGATAGAATGTTTGCTTTGCATCAAAAGTAGTTCTTTGCTCTGCTGTATCCTTCGTTGGTGAAGTATAGTAGTCTTTACTTTCTTCTTCTATTGTTTGTCCTACATGCATAAATAATTCTGGAGAATATGCATAATCTCCTGTATATGTTTTTCCCTCTCCATATTTTAGTCCTGATTCCACGTGTGCATATTCAGCTCTTTTTGCAATCCATTCACTATTTATTTTCTTTTCTATATCTATTAGGTTTACACTTCTAGCAGTAACACCTAATGTTGAATTTGAATATAAATTTTTGCATAAATCATTTAATAAATATACTCCATTATTATATCCTATTGCTCCATAAAGATATACTTTAGATTCTGTAGTTTTATCAGAAATAATATCTACACTTCCATCTTGATTTATATTTAGTATTCTCCATTTTAATGTTGTGTCTTGTGGAATTCCTTCTGCAGGATTATTTGTAGACCCTGCTTTTTCACTTGCTGTATTTCCTAATCCAAAGTAATTTGATGCTGTATCTGGAATATAATCTATATAATCTCCTATTTTAAGTTCTGCATTCCCTGGTTTTGTTATATCCTCTCCTGGAATTGTTGTTCCTTCATTTACCTCTTTAGTATATTCATCTATTGATTCGTATTCTTTTCCATTAATTGTTATTGGACCATTTCCTATATTACTTTCATTTTTTTGCTTATCTTCCCACATCTCAGTTGCACTCTTTGCGTGTTCAAATAATCCACTGCTTACTGCTACACTTATAGTTACTGCTACAAGTATTAATATTACAATTATTGTTATTATAAGTGCAATTAATGTAATACCACTTTTACTGTTTCTATAGTGATTTTTCATTTTTATTTTCCTCCTAAAACTTTTTTAGTCAATTAGGCATATTAGTTTGTATTAATTATACTGATTCCATAACTATTAGTCAATAAATAAAGTGTAAATGTAACATAAATGTAATATAATTTAACATTTTCATGGATTATTCTATTATTCAAACTATGTCTGTATATGCTTAGATGGCGTAATTATTATATTTACACCCTCTGTTTTATTATATTTCTTTATAATATTTTCAGAAAAACCTGCAACTTCATTTGTCATAACAATAGTAGTATAATTTTTATTTATAAGTTCTTTCAACTTTTTATCAGTATTTTCTAAATCTTCTATTCTGCACACATCAAATCCCATGTTTTCAAACATTTTAAAACTATCATTATCATTTTGTCCCTTCATCCAAGTTATTTTCATATTTTCCTCCAAAACAAAAAACATTAATATTAGTTTTCACTAATATTAATGTTTTATTCCTATTATACTTTCATAATTTTTGAAACAATAACAGTCATATCATCTTTAGCAATTCCATAGCCATTATCAATTGCTTCTTGTAAAATTATATCTGCTATTTTTTGTACATCATTTGTCGTTATATTTTCTAACAACTCTTTTAACCATAGCTCTTTATTTTTGTACTCGACATTTGATTCTATTATTCCATCACTACACATTATTATGATGTCATTTTCTTTTAAATCCTTATCATAGACAACCATATCAATTTTATCTAATATTCCTGCTGGGAAAGATATTGCTTTTACAACTTCTACTTTATCTTCTGATTTTACAAATGTTGGACATGCTCCATTTTTTACAAACTCTATATTTCCATTACTTAAATCAATTATCGATATATCAATAGTCGCAAAAGTTTCTTCATTTGAATTTAAGTTAACTGCTGAATTTATTAATCCTATTGAAACTTCATTGTCAAATCCTGTTTTTAATAGTCGTTCAAGCATTTGAATTACTGTTGTACTACTTTTCTTCGCAGCTTGTCCTGATCCCATCCCATCACTTATAGCTATCATATATTTTCCATCATGTAATTTTGTTCTTATATTTGAATCTCCTGATACTTCACTTTTATGTTTTGTTGCTGTTGAAGCACCTACTACTAGTTTATATTCTTGTTTATCTTTTTCTTTTTGTTCTTCTGGTTCTACTATATTTTCTGCTATTGAAGAGATAACTTTAGAAACTCCACCTAATTGAGTTGCTAATACTTTTTTATTACTTGCTTCTTTTTGTTTCCATATAGTGTTTAATTTGTTTACTCTATATGTATTGTTTAAAATTTTAATTATTTTTTCTATATCATCTGAATCTTCTGGTAATGCTAGCTTATAGTTTTTTTCTGTCTCTATAATTTTTATAAATTCTTCTTTTGATATTTCATCTTTTTCTTGTAAAATTTTATAAGCTTCATCTAGTATCTCATCTGCACTTATGAGGATATCTTCATATAGTAAGTTTTCTTGAATATCTTCTAAACTATCTAATACTTCGTCTTTAAAGTTCTCTTTGCTTTTATTTTCTATAGTATGATTCTCTAATGAATTTTCTGCAACTTCATTATAGCTATTTGCCATCTCCATAATTGTCTTTGATACACTGTTTAATTTATTTGCTGTTTCTTTATTTTCTTCTAATATTCCTGCTGCTGTTGGTAAACATTTTGTTGTATTTATTATTTCCGTTATATCTATATTTACTTCTTTAGGAATTACTAACAATCCAAGTGATGCAATTAATATTTCTCTTATAGTTATTATCGGAACTGTATTTCCATTAGCTACATATGTAAGTATTGCATTCCCTACGCAAAATCCTACTATTACCCCTATTTTTCCTAATTTATTCAATATTCCTGCTATCATTCCTGAAATAGCATATGATGCAACTAGTACTGGCTCAGCTGAATTTATTATCCCTAAAACCATTCCTATTGTAATACCTGCTGTGCCTCCTACCAGCATACCATTTTTCCATCCTAGGAATAAAACTATCATTATGCTGAATATATTAGTAATAGATAATCCAAATACATGTAATTTACTAAATGCACATAACGCTACAGCTATTATTAAACTTGCTCCCATAACTTCTTCTATTGAAAAAGCCTTCTTTATACCGTATTTAGTTATTACTATCAGTGAATTTGAAAAGATTTTATAAAAAATATATGTAATAATTGCAAGCATTATACTTACTATTAAGTCATATACTATAAATATTGAAAAAAACATTTTACTAGCTTGTACAATAAAAGTTGCAATTGCAAGATATATACCTAACTTTTGGATTTCATTTCTGCCTTCTTCTTGCATTTTAGGTCTAAATATAAGCATCATTGCTACTACTAATAATGATGTTAATAAGAATGATAGAATTCCACTTATTCCAAATCCTATAAATGTTCCCACTAATATAAACACATATAAAATTCCTACTGGTATTCTATTACTACATGCTGCTGCAAAAATAGCTAGTCCAAATGGTGCTAATTCTTCATCTATCCCTACCATTGATATTAAAAAAGCAATTGCATATAAAATTATATCATTAATTTTAAATAGATTTTTTATTTGTATTTTTCTTACATAATTTTGTTCACTTTGTTCTTGATTGTTTGTTATATTTTGAAACATACTTTACCACCTTTTACCTTCTAGGCAACATAGCGAAGCCACTTTCTTCATTATACTACAAGACTATTAATTTTTTTGTCAAATTCAGTAATTCATAAAAAAAAGTTTTTTACATTTTTTTGTTGTTTTTATTCTTTTTTGACTTCTTACGATTTTTTATTATTCTATTTTCTATATTACTTTGGTTTCTCATTTAATCATTAGTGGTAACCTTTTTAATTTACTCTTTAAATTCATTCATTTAGAATGGGTCGCTGAGGACTGCGACCCCTATATTTGATTTATTACACTTCTATATAAGGCAAATTATCTCTATGTTTAATCTATCATGTTCATTTACCTTAAACTCCATTTTCTGTAAAGTATTCATTGATTCTTATTATTAATTCATCTTTTGCTTCTTCCATTGTTACTCCTTCTAGTTGTGCTCCAGCTAGAGTAATATGTCCTCCTCCTCCAAGTTTTTCTAATATGACTTGTACATTTATGTCTCCTATTGAACGTCCGCTTATGCAGATTTTATCTCCCATTTTTCCTAATACAAATGATGCTGTTATATCACTTATTGTAATTAATTCATCTGCTGCTTTTGCACATATTAGGTTTGCATTTTTATCTTTTTCATTATATACAGAAATTCCTATTGAATTATTTATTATTTCAGCATTCTTTACTATGTCTGCTATTACATTATAGCTTTCCAAATCACTTTGAAACCATTTTTTTACTCTAATTATATCTATTCCATATTTTCTTAAGTATGCTGCTGCTTCAAATGTTCTTACTCCTGTTTTGAATGTAAAGTTCTTTGTATCCATCATTATTCCTGCATATAAACTTTCTGCTTCTAACTGTTCTAGCACTACTCCTTTACTTGCATATTCTATTATTTCTGTAACTAACTCTGCTGCTGAAGATGCATATGCTTCATGGAATGTTAGTATTGAATTTTCTATGAAGTCTTCTGACTTTCTATGATGATCTATAATTACTACTTTTTCTGTCTTTTCTAGCAATTCAGCTACTTCAACATAACTCTTTTTATGAGTATCCACAACAATTAAAAGAGTGTTTTCTGTAGTCATTGATAGCGCAGTATTTTTATCTATTATTATTGATTTATATTCTTCATTTTCTGTAAGAGTTTCTATAAAATTAGCTAGTGTTAATCCATAAGTATTATTTACAATATATGCTTTTTTATCAAGCGTTCTAGCTAATCTATATATTCCTAGACTTGAGCCTAGTGAATCTATGTCTCCATTCATATGTCCCATTATAACTACATTTTCAGCTTTTTGTATTAGTTCTTCTAAGGCATGTGAAATAACTCTTGCCTTTACTTTTGTTCTTTTTTCAAGTTCTTGACTTTTTCCTCCAAAGAAAGAATATTTTCCTTCTTTTCTAATTACTACTTGATCTCCGCCTCTTCCTAAAGCTATATCTATTGCAATATGTGCAGTTTCATATTTTTCATAAAAAGCTTCACCTTCATTTGAAATTGCTATGCTTAATGTTATTGGCATATTTTCTTCTGTTTCGATTTCTTTTACTTTATCTAAAATAGAAAATTTGTCTTCTTCCATTTTCTCTAAATATTGTTGTTCAAATACATATATAAAAGTATCTCTATCTCTTTTTATCATCAATCCACCAGTCTCTGCTGCCCATTCATATAAAACTTTATCTATTTGAGCAACTAACTGTGGTTTATTATCTTCTGGAATTCTTTGTATAATTTCTTCATAGTTGTCTATCATTATAATTCCCATACATGCTTTTGAATTGTTATATTTTGCTTCTAAATTTACTTCCTTTGTTACATCTATAAAGTACAATATTATCATATATTGAGCTTCTTTTCTTCTGTCTTTTTTTCTAATTTGTACATAGTCTCCTATAACATGATACATTCTATCATTTATTTCTACATGCTTATCTATATTGGTATTGCTGTTTTTTATCTCTAACTCTATTTCTTTTGCTATATCATCTATATATGCATTTATTCCAATATTTGCAAATTCTTTATTAAAGTTAGAACTTCTCCACACTACATTTCCATTTGTTTCTAATATTATTAATGGAAATGGTGAATTTATTAATGTATTTTTTGCTGCTGAATCAACTGTGAACGTTAAATCATCTATATAGCTTGAAAGTTCCCCTTTTCTTTTATTGTACACCCATATAGTATAAAAAATAATTCCTACATACACAATAATTGAAGGTATTACATATAATAAATTATTTATACAAAGCACTAATAATATTACTGCTATTATGATTAAATATATTTTTGTTTTGGATTCGATTTTCTGTAATGTTTTAATATTATAATTCGACATAAAAATAAATCTCCTTTAACAATATCTATATTCTACTGCAAAATATAGCATTTGTCAAGGAGATTCAAGCGTTTTAAGCTTTTTGCTCTTTAATTTTTTCTTATATAATTAGTTTGTTACTACTGTTGTTGTTTTAACATATCGTATGAATTCTTCTAGTGAATATGTTTTTTCTTCTGTTTCTGCTTTATATTTTAGTTCTCCTAATTCTTCAACCTCATATATTTTATCTGCACTCTCACATTTTATAAATGTTTTTCCATTACTTAAATATATAAGTCCATATTTGTTATCTTTACATACTATTACTGTTCTTCCTGTCTTTCCATCTAAATCAGGTACTATCAAACTATAGTTAATTTTGTTCTTACTATCTGCCATATACCCAATTCTGTCATACTCTATTTCAGTCAACATTGTTCCATCTTTTTTCATTATTCCATATTTTTTATCCTTAGAAACTTCATATAATAATGGTTCATGGTTTATTACTTTTAAGCTATCATATTTAAGTGCCACTTTTACACTTCCATCTGTCGTTATTATTCCATATTGTCCTCTTTCATTTGAAACAATATATGTCTCCGTATACTCATCAAATTCAATAGTTTTATATTTATTTCCTATCACTTCTTGATAATTAGTTGGATTTAATGCTCCCCATAAATCGTCTCTACTTACTACTAGCATTCCATATGACATTGCTTTTAAATTATTTTCGTCTGTTGTTAATGTATAATTAGACTTTTTTAATTCTTCAGTATGAGCTTTTATCGTACTTTCTGGCGTTTTTATTGCTATTATAGCTGGATTAGTAGTATCACACATTACATTAAGTGCTTTAGTTATATCTGCCACAGCAATGTATAATTTATCTTGATACATTAATATGTTATGATTCAACTTATAATATTCATAGTCTATTTCTGAATTTTCTGTAGTTTTATAAATTTTACTTGAATTTACTGTAAATCCTATAATTTCTACATTATTGTCTATATAACATTTCTTCTTATCTTCTTCATATTCTCTAAAAGCTCCATTATTATATTTATATCCTATAGCATCTGATAAATCTTTTAAACTAATATATTCATTTCCAGAATTGTCACTTATCATTACTCCTTGTGCCATTTCCATTTGCGTTCCATTAATATCTAATATTCTTTTAGGAACTTGTAATGATTTTAGATAGAACATTAATGATAAAACAATTACTAATAATATAACGCAAATTATTATTAGTGCTGTTATCATTTTACTCCCACTTGATTTTTCTGGTTTTGAATTGTAACTTTGGTTTTGGTTTAACAAGTCCATCTATTTCCTCCTAATCTTTTGTTTCATAACCATATTTTTTGTAAAATTCATTTCTAAATGTTAATAAATTATCTGCTTCTATTTCTATTCTAACTCTTTCCATCAATTTAGTCAAGAATCTTAAATTATGTATTGAAAGTAATCTTACTCCTAATATTTCATTGTTTTTTATTAAATGTCTAATATATGCTCTAGTGTAATTTTTACATGTATAACAATCGCATTCTGGGTCTAATGTTCCCCAATCACGTTCATATGTTGCATTTCTTACAACTACTTTTCCATGTGATGTTAAAGCTGTTCCATTTCTGGCTATTCTTGTTGGTAATACACAATCACACATGTCTATTCCTCTAATAGCAGCTTCTATTAAATAGTCTGGTGTTCCTACTCCCATTAAATATCTTGGTTTATTTTCTGGTAAAAACTGAGTTGTAAAACCTAACATCTCACACATTAATTCCTTTGGTTCACCTACACTTAATCCTCCTACTGCATATCCTGGGAAATCCATTGCTACTAAATCTTTTGCTGATATTTCTCTTAAGTCTTTATACATACCACCTTGTACTATTCCAAACAATCCTTGTTTTTCAGTATTTTTATGTGCTGCTTTACATCTTGCTGCCCATCTTGTTGTCCTCTCCATTGATTGTTTTGTATATTCATAATCTGCTGGATATTGTACACATTCATCAAAAGCCATCATTATATCTGAACCCAGGTCATTCTCAACTTCCATAACCTTTTCAGGACTTAAGAAATGTTTACTACCATCTAAATATGACTTGAACTCAACTCCTTCTTCTGTAATATGTCTTAAATCTCCTAAGCTAAATACTTGATATCCTCCACTGTCTGTTAATATTGCTCGATCCCAATTCATAAATTTGTGTAATCCACCAGCTTCTCTTATAATCTTACTTCCTGGTCTTAAAAATAAATGATATGTATTCCCCAATATAATTTGTGCTTTTACATCTTCTTTTAATTCTTCTGGAGTCATAGCTTTTACTGTTGCTTGTGTTCCAACTGGCATAAACACTGGTGTTTCTATGTCTCCATGAGGTGTATGTATTACCCCTCTTCTTGCTCCTGTTTGTTTGCAGACATGTTTTAGTTCATAGGTTATTGCTTCCATTCTTTTCTCCCTCTCGTCAACACAATAATTAGCACTTATTTCGGTTGACCCTTATTTTCTATATTTATTATATTATTTTATTAACCTTACATTAATTTTACATTTTCTTTATCTAATATTTCTTCAAATTCTCCCAAAATTTCATTGTTTAAATATATTGCTCCACAAGGTTTTACTCCTTCATTATCTACTATTTGTACCCTTATATTATTTCTATCCCCTGTAAAATATCTTATTGCTCCTCTTAGCTTTTGTTTTTGTTCTTCTGTTGCTTCTACAATATTTAATGTTAAAATTTTTGGTTTTTGTTCCTCTTTCGATTTGTTTTCTTGTCTTGCATTTACTGATTCTGCATCTGCAAAGTTAATTATGTTATTTGCAACGATTTTTACATCATCATCTTCTCTTACACTGAGTCTTCCTTCAACCAGCACTATATTATCTTCTAATAGTGCATTCGTCGATTTCATATAACAGTTTTCAAATATTATTATTTCTAAGCTTCCATATAAGTCTTCTACTGTTGCAAAAGCCATTAGTGTATTATTTTTTGTATATTTCTTCTTTAATGATGTTAATATCCCTGCAAATTTTACTTGTTTTCCGTCTTTTGATAAGTCATTTTCCTCTTTCATATTCATTGTCTGTAAAGTATTTATATTACTTACTTGTTTTATTTTATCAGCCAATTTATCCAATGGATGTCCTGATATATATATACCAAGCATTTCTTTTTCCATGTCTAATAGAGTTCTTTCATCATATTCTGTTTTTTTTATAATATTATATTTATGCTTGTCCACATCTTCTTCTATTTGCATATCAAACATTGTTACTTGCCCTTGTAAACTTCTTTTATTCTCATTTGATATTGTATCTAATATTGCTTCAAAATTTTCTAATAATGTTCTTCTTGTTTCTCCCAATTCATCAAAAGCGCCTGCTTTTATTAAGCTTTCTATACACTTTTTATTTATTGTTTCTCCTTGTACTCTTTCGCAAAAGTCTGTAAAACTTATATAATTTCCACTTTTCTTTCTTTCTGCTACGATGTATTCTACTGCTGCTGTTCCAACATTTTTTATACTTCCTAATCCAAAACGAATTTGGTTTCCATATACTGCAAATTTTGTGTAGCTTTCATTTATACTTGGTTTTAAAATTTCTATATTTGTTCTCTTACATTCTGCAATGTATTCTGGTATTTTGTCTAAATTTCCTAAAAAGCTGTTTAATGTAGCAGCCATAAATTCCACTGGATAATATGTCTTTAAATATGCAGTTCTATAGGCTACTACTGCATATGCTGCCGCATGTGACTTGTTAAATGCATATTTTGCAAATTCTGCCATCTCATCAAATATCTTATTTGCACTTACTTCATCTATTCCATTTCTTACACAGCCTTGTATTATTATATTACCATTCTCATCTGTTTGACCATGAATAAAATTTTCTCTTTCTTTTGCCATTACATCTAGCTTTTTCTTTCCCATAGCTCTTCTTACTAAGTCTGCTCGTCCTAAGGAATAGCCAGCTAAATCTCTTACAATCTGCATTACCTGCTCTTGATAAACCATACATCCATATGTTACATTCAATATTGGTTCTAATGCTGAATGAGTATATTCACTATGTTCTGGATTTAATTTGTTTCTTATATATCTTGGTATTTGATCCATTGGTCCAGGTCTATATAAAGATACTCCTGCTATGATATCTTCAAGTGTATCTGGCTTTAGTTCTTTCATAAAATTAGTCATTCCTTGGCTTTCAAATTGAAAAATTCCAACTGTATTACCTGCTTGCCAGGTTTCTTTGAAAACTTTTTGATCATTCATATCTTGGTCAAATTCTACATCAATTCCTTGATTTTTCTTTACAAAATTTATTGTATCAGATATAACAGTTAATGTCCTTAGTCCTAAAAAGTCCATTTTTAATAATCCAAGTTCATCAAGAGTTGTCATGATAAATTGTGATTCTATTACACCTTCATTAACATATAATGGAACATATTCAACTACTGGTTTATCTGTAATCAACACTCCACATGCATGTGTTGAAGCCTGCCTTGGTAAACCTTCTAATCTCATTGCAATATCTAGTAAGTTTCTAATTGTTTCATCATTTTCATATAAATTTTTTAACTCTATATTTTGGTCTAAAGCTTTTTTTATTGTTATATGTATTTCAAATGGTATCATTTTTGCTAATTTATCTGCTTCAGCATATGGAAAATCTAAGGCTCTTGCAACATCTCTTATTACCATTCTTGCTGACATTGTTCCAAAAGTTATAATTTGAGAGACATGGTCTTTCCCATATTTCTTTCCAACATATTCTATTACCTCTGGCCTTCTCTCATAGCAAAAATCCACATCAAAGTCTGGCATACTTATTCTCTCTGGGTTTAAAAACCTTTCAAAAAGTAAGCTATATTTTATTGGATCTATATCTGTTATTCCACAAGCATATGCAGCAATTGAACCTGCACCAGAACCACGCCCTGGCCCTACGGAAATACCGTTTTGCTTAGCATAGTTTATAAAGTCCCACACTATCAAATAATAGTCTACATATCCCATTTTTTCTATTATAGAAATTTCATATTCTAATCTATCTTCTATTTCTTTTTGTGGATTGTTTCCATATCTTTGTTTAAGTCCTGTATTGCATAGTTCCCTAAAGTATTCTGCATGTGTTTTATATTTTTCTGGTACTTCATAATTTGGTAACTTAGTATTTCCAAATTCAAAATCGAAATTACATTTTTCTGCTATTTTTACTGTATTCTCTATAGCCTCTGGTACGTTTCTAAAATATTCTTCCATTTCTTCAGGTGATTTAACATAGAATTCTTCTGCTCCCATTCTCATTCTATCTTCATCATTCATTTTCTTACCAGTTTGAATACATAAAAGTATTTCATGAACATATGCATCTTCTTTTTTTAGATAATGTGCATCATTTGTTGCAACTAATGGTATATCTAATTCTTTTGATAATTGTATAAGTTTTTGATTTACTAATACTTGTTCTCTTAATCCATTTGGTTGTATTTCTAAGTAATAATCATCCTTAAATACATTTTTATGCCACAATGCTATTCTTTTTGCTTCTTCAATATCATCTTTCAATATCGCCTGATTTATGCTTCCTGCTAAACATGCACTTAAGCATACTAATCCTTCATGATATTTCTCTAGTATTTCTAAATCAATTCTTGGCTTATAATAAAATCCTTCTGTAAATCCCATTGAAACTAACTTAGTCAAATTTTTATATCCTACTTCATTTTTAACAAGAAGTATCAAATGTGAATACTTTTTGTCTATGTCTGACTCTTTGTCAAAACGAGTACGTGGTGCAACATATACCTCACACCCTATTATTGGTTTTATACCTACTTTTTTGCACTCTTTATAAAAGTCAACTACTCCAAACATTACTCCATGATCTGTAATTGCTAATGAATTCATTCCTAATTCTTTAGCTCTTGCTGGTAGTTCACTTATTTTATTTGCTCCGTCTAATAAACTATATTCTGTGTGCATATGTAGGTGTACAAAATCCATATTTTTTCCTTCCATTTCTCTATTTTTAGTCCGCCAAGACTCTCCAGAATTTGGCTATTCTCTACCTGAAAATTTTAATGTATCTTTTATAATATTCAAATTATTTTAATTCAACTTTTGGATTATCCACAATCGTATATTCTGCTTTTGGCATTATTCTTTTTTCTGCTGGTACAAATCCTCTTACTTGTACTGTTGGCAATATCCATGTATATGGCCCAATTAATGTTCCTGGCACTGTTACACTATTAGCCCCTAATCTTGTGCTATCTCCTATTACTGCTCCAAAGAAATCTGCTTGCATATCATATTTTTCTCCATTTATTTTTACTATAATATTTTTTTGATCAAATCTTCTATTAGCCAATATTATTCCGCTTCCTATTCTAGTTGATTTACCTAAAATACTGTCTCCTACAAATGCTAAACTTGCAACTTTTGCTTTGTTTTGAATTATTGCATGTTTTACTTCTGATCCATGTCCTACTGATGCTCCATCTCCTATTATTGTATATGGTCTAATGAATGCTCCTGCTGCAATTTCTACATTTTTTCCAATAATAACTGGTCCTTGTATTGTTACATTGGCTCCGATTTTTGTTCCTTCATCTATAAAATAATTTCCTGTTATTGAAACAAATTCTCCAATTTGGGCTTTATTTACTTTTATCTCTTTTTCTACTATTTTTTTGTTTACATATTCTTTTAATTTTTTCAATGGTTCCCATACTTCTACACAATTATCAAATATTTCTTTTTCTGAAAATTCAGTCATACTTTTAAAATAGTATTTTAAGTTTAATTCTTCCATATATATTCCCTTCCTTTATTGCTCTTCTATTCCTTCTTTTGTTTCATTATATGAAGCAATTATATGTTCCAACTCTTTAGATAATTCTTTAAGCATAACTATTTTTATTCCCATGATTTTTCCTTTTATATAGTCTTCTATTATAATTCTTAGTTTTCTTAAATTATCTACTTCTGGCTCTAACTCTTTATGATGCTTCCTTGCTCTTTCTATTAATTTTTCTTTTATCATTACTATTTCTTCATTGCTTGCACATGATATTCTTTGGAATAATTGATGTGCATTATAGTATTTTAATATTGGAACATCCATGCATTCTTGATCAAATCTCTCATAAAATGTTTCCATTTTCATTGGTATATTTTTGAATATATCTGCTGCTTTTTCTGTATACATTTTTTCTTTTAACATATCATTTAACATATAAAAATGTGCCAATATATCTTCTATATCTAAGTCTTTATCAACTAATAGTAGAGAGTTTAGTTCTTCATCTGGATTTTCTATATAATCAGAGTTTAATGCTGATATATTCATTCCTTCTGAAAATATCGTTTTTATTGTTTTTATATCATAGTCTATTAATCCTTTTTTTGTAAAATATGTGAAGTACATAAATAATTTCATTGTATCTATTAATTGTAATTTTCCTTCTTTTACATTCTTTATAACATCTTCTATTATATCTGGAAATTGGTCATCTGATATTTTCCAATATTCTTCTGTTAGTAACCTTTTATAACTTGGCAATTTTTCTGTATCTACTGTATTTATTATTGCTTCCATATTTTCTTTGAATATTCTTGTATCAAATATTCTAGTTCTAACATACACTTCTATAAATTTGAAAAATCTATATTCTGCTTTAAAGTTATAATAATAGTTATTATCAAATTCTTTGATATAGAATTGTCTATTATCCATTAATACTCTTGAAGATACTAATATTGAACGATAATCTTCATTGTCTTTAATATTTACAAATTTATCTTTTGTTATCTTTCCTGCCTTAATTTCAAACGAAATAGCTATTGTAAAAATCAACATTGTTTGCATTACTCTATAATTAGTATTTGGATTATTTTTATTTACCATTTCAAATATTTTTTTAAAATCATTTAATGCATGTTTTAGAATTCTTAAGTTTCTTGTACCACTTTTATTAAATGTTGCTATTATATATGGAGTATTTTCGCGTAAAAATCTAATAAGCTCTTTGTCATTTTCATATCTCATTAAAATTCCATTTATTATATAGTTAAATTCTGGTCTATATTCAAATGTCTCTCCTATTAATTTTTCTTTTATTCTTTCATAATCATTTGCTTTATCAAATACATATT
>CANTAQ010000009.1 GCA_947651825.1 uncultured Clostridium sp.
GATTTCAACTGATGGCGGAACTGCAGATGCACCTAGAACAATTAGTCTATAATATAAAACAAAAATCAGGATTTCGAAAAATCCTGATTTTTTGTTCCATTAGGAATGTAAATTGCAGTTAGTTTTACTTTTACAGTCCGCCAAATCTCGTCGGAGCTTTCATTGTGTAAACAACAAGGTTCTGGGGTACCTCACCCACAAGCTTTGCTTGTGAGGTGGGTCAGGTTCTTATATTTATTTTTTAATTGAACCCACGTTTGATACGCCAAAGAAGGAGGCTCGGGTCTTCAAACAAAATAAATATGAAACTCCTGCGTTTGGCTACTCTGTACCAAATTTCAATAAAAGCAAATCATTATAATTATTTGAAAACGAGTTCGACCAGCTAACGCTTCAGGGCAACGTAAATGCGTAGCATTTTTGCCGAAGCGATTCGCTTTAATGTTAGTTCTTATCGTGCCAATACATTTGTTGTATTCTCTTCAATTAAAGCGGGTGGAGAACGGAGTTTGAAAATAATTCATAATGATTTGTGATATTATCAATATTTTCCTCACACTAACTGCAATTTTTTTATAACTTTTTTTCATTTTAATCTTTACAAATTGACTTAATTAATATAGAATAGGACTAGGTGAAATTATGTTAAAATTTGTTTCAAATAATGAACTTGAAACTAAAGATATTGCCTATAAATTAGCCTCAAAATTAAGTACTCGGAGATGTAATTATTTTGTCAGGCGATTTAGGTAGTGGAAAAACTAAATTTACAGAAGGTTTTTTATCTTATTGGAAACTAGAAGATGAGATTTCTAGTCCAACATTTACAATTGTAAATGAATACACTAAAAAAGATATTAATGTTTATCATTTTGATGTTTACCGATTAGAGGATTTAGATGAATTTTATGCAATTGGTGGTACAGAATATTTTGATAAAGGAATCTGTATAATAGAATGGGGAGAACTACTCGAATCAATTTTGCCTAAGTATATTAAAATAAACATTTCAAAAGATGATAATTATTTAAATGTTAGATATATAACTATAGAATTTAAGGGAGATTTCAATGATAATCTTAGCAATTTCAACATCTAGTAATAATGCATCTGTCGCCTTATTAGAAAATGATATATGCATTAAAGAACTAAATATTATTAATGAAAAGACACATTCGGAAAAATTAATGCCTCTTATCGATGAACTTTTTACTATTACAGGTTTTAGTCTTTCAGATGTATCTTTAATTGCTTGTGATAATGGTCCTGGCTCTTTTACAGGTCTTCGTATTGGTATTGCAACTACAAAAGCTTTAGCTGAGGTTAAAAATATTCCTGTTATTGGTCTTTCTTCTTTAGATGCACTTAGTTATAATGTTCCACAATCAAAATATATTTGTTCTTTAATAGATGCTAGAAATAATCAAGTTTATTGTGCAATTTTTGATAAAGAACACAATTTAATTTCTGATTACATGGCTGATGACATAAATAATTTATTATCTATTTTTGAAAAATATAATGATATATCCTTTGTTGGAGATGGTTATACTAACCATAAAGATTTATTTAATCAATCAACAACTTATGATGACATTATCTATAGTAAATATATTGGAGTATCTGCTTATAAAAAGTTTCTTTCTGGTAAATCTACTACTCCAGATTTACTTTCAGTTATGTATTTACGTAAATCTCAAGCTGAAAGAATGTTAAATTTAAAACAATAATTACTATTTTGCTAGCAAAATATCAGTTTTGTTTTAAATTTTTTATGGGTGATTATAATATTGAAAAATCTTGAATTTAATAAAATGACTTTATCTGATTTAGATGAAATTACAGACACTTTTGAAAAAGATTTTCCTTGTTCATGGAAAGTATCTACTTTAAAGTCTGAACTTAATAATTTATCCTCACAATATATACTTATTCGTTCTGCTTCAGAAATTATTGGATTTGCTGGAGTTTGGCTTTCTGTAGATGATGCTCACATAACTAATATTGTTGTAAAAAACTCTTATAGAAATAAAGGAATTGGTAGTCTATTATTAGAAAAACTTATAGAAATAACAAAAGAAAATTGTAAAGTTTCTTTAACTTTAGAAGTTAACACAAAAAACATTTATGCCCAGAAACTTTACAATAAATACAATTTTAAAAATTTGGGCATAAGAAAAAAATATTATAATGGTACAGATGACGCTTTTATTATGACATTATATTTATGATTAATTGGAGGAATACTAATGAAAAAAAATGAATTATCTTACAAGGATTTAAAAAACTGTTGTAATCCAAATACTTTTAAATTTGAAACTACAGAAGAGCTTGATAGTGAAGGACTTGTATATGGACAAGAACGTGGAATAGCAGCTTTAGAATTTGGTTTAAAAGTAAATTCTAAAGGTTATAACTTATATGTAGAAGGTCCATCTGGGGTTGGAAAGACAATGTATTCTAAACGTTATGTTGCTGAAATTGCCAAAAAAGCAAAAACTCCAAGTGACTGGTGCTACATTTATAATTTTAATGATCCTAATGAACCTATTGCAGTTTCACTTCCTGCTGGTCAAGGAAAAGAATTTAAACAAACTATGGAAATTCTTACTCAAGAAGTTCATAAATATCTAAAAAGAACATTTAACAATGAAGATTTCGAAAAAGAAAAAAAATCAATTAAACAAAAGTATGAAGAAAAAAGAGAAAAATTACTAGCTTCTTTAAACAAAGAAACTATGAAATACGATTTCCAAATTAAAGCTGCACCAAATGGAATTTATATGCTTCCTATGGTTGATGGCAAAGTTATAAATGATGAACAATTCGAACAATTAGATGATGATATAAAGAAAAAATTTGAAGAAAACTCAGAATTAGTTCAATCACAAATCATGCAAGTTATTGGTCAAATTAAAAATATTGAAAGAGAAGCTGATAAAAAAGTAGATGAATGGCAATCTAATGTAGCACTACTTACAATAAATACTTATATTAATCCTGTACGTACAATTTACAAAAAATATCCTAAAATTGTCACATTTTTAGATGACATAAAAAAAGATATTTTAAAAAATATAAATTTCTTTATAGCAGAAGAAGTTCCTACACCCGCTGCTCCACAAACACCTAAACCTGATATAAATAAACCTTGGCTTAATTATAGAGTAAATTTGTTTATTGACAATAGTAACATTGAAGGTTCTCCTGTTATAATGGATTCAAATTATGCATATCATAATTTATTTGGAAAATTAGAATATGAAAATCAATATGGTATGTTAAAAACAGATTTTACAATGTTAAAGCCTGGTGCTCTTCATAAAGCTAATGGTGGTTACATTATACTTCAAGCTCAAGATTTATTAACAAATCAAGCATGTTATGATGCTCTAAAGAAAGCTTTATTAGTAAAAGAACTTAATATCGAAAATAACTTTGAACAACGTTCTTCTATGGTGATGATTTCTTTAAAACCTGAACCAATACCATTAAATGTTAAAGTATTGTTATTAGGGGATGCTAATATATATCATACCCTACTTGCAATTGACCCTGACTTTAAAAAATTATTTAAAATTAAAGTAGAATTTGAAGAAACTGCACCTAGAAATGAAGAAAATGTTGTTAAACTTTCTAAATTTGTTCATAGTTTCTGCGAAAAAGAAGATTGTCTTCCTCTTGATAAATTTGCTATGGCAAAAGTTGTTGAATACACTTCTTCTCTAGCAGATGATAAAGAAAAACTTTCTACACATTTTAATGAAATAGGTGAAATAATTTCTGAAGCTTCTACTTGGGCAAAAATTTCTAGAAAGAAAGTAATTTCTGCTGATTACATTGAAAAAGCTTTGACTCAAAGAATTGAAAGAATTAAAAAATATGATTCTAAATATACCGAAATGATTGAAGAAAATACTTTGCTTATTGATACTGATGGCTATAAAGTTGGAGAAATTAATGGCTTAACTGTTATGTCTATTGGAGACTATACTTTTGGAAAACCAGCTAAAATAACAGCTAATACCTATATTGGAAAAACAGGAGTTGTAAATATAGAACGTGAAGTTGATTTGTCTGGTTCTACTCACTCAAAAGGTGTTCTTATATTAACTGGCTATTTAGGACAAAAATTTGCACAAGAATTCCCTCTTTCACTTACAGCAAGTTTATGTTTCGAACAATTATATAACGGTGTTGATGGAGATAGTGCTTCAAGTACAGAAGGTTATGCAATACTTTCAAGTCTTTCTGGAATTCCTATAAATCAATCAATTGCAGTAACTGGTTCTGTAAATCAAAAGGGAAATATACAACCTATCGGTGGTGTAAATGAAAAAATTGAAGGTTTTTATAATGTTTGTAAAAAACGTGGTTTAAATAATGAACAAGGTGTTATAATACCTATTCAAAACGTTCGTAATTTACATCTATCAGATGAAATTATTGAGGCTGTTAAAGAAAAGAAATTCCACATATATGCAGTATCAACAATAGATGAAGGAATCGAAGTTTTAACTGGTGTTCCTGCTGGAAAGAAAAACAAAAATGGAAATTACCCTGCTGGAACAGTTAATTATTTAGCTTATGAACAGTTAAAACAATACTATGAAAATAGTAAAAAATTAGATTAATTTTTAAATTAAAAAAGCTCCACATTGATATTCAATTTTGATATCCTTTATTTAAATTTTCAAAATTGAATATCTAACAAATGGAGCCAATTTTTATATATAGAAAAACAAGGAGGCTTCTATGTCAGCATTTGTGTTAAAAGTAATTGCATGTATTAGTATGTTTACAGATCATATTGGATATGTTATATTTAATAAATCTTCATATTTCAATTATATTGGACGCTTTGCCTTCCCTATCTTTGCTTTCCAAATTTCACAAGGTTATATACATACTAAAAATATAAAAAAATATATGAAACGTTTATTAATATTTGCAGTTATTTCTCAAATACCATTTATACTTTTTCGTAGCAGTATAGTTGATGGTTTTGCAATTAATACAATATTTACATTATTATTTGGTCTTATTTCTATATATTCTTATGACAAAATTAGTAAAGTTTGCGGTATATCTATAGGAATATCATTGGGAATACTTGCAGAAATTTGCAAATTTGATTATGGATTTTATGGCGTTTTTTTAGTTTTATTATTTTATATTTTTAATAATAATAAAATCCTTCTTGTCTCTACTTTCTCATTAGTTACAATTATAAAATATTCTCAAATGCTTTTGCCTTACATCTCTTATGGTAGTGATACCATATTAAAAGCTCTTAAAATTAATTTTCCTCTTTGTTTTTGTACACTCTTATCCTCTATATTTATTTGCTTTTATAATGGAAAAAAAGGGCATGACTCAAAATACCTATTGTATCTGTTCTACCCTTTACACCTTTTAGCAATTTATATATTAACTTTAGTTTAAAATATATTACACTGCAAAATTTATTCCTCTTGCAACAACATCCTTCATATTTTCTATCAGTTCATCTATTTCTTTTGGAGTAACTATTAAATTATAATCATTTGGAATTAATGCCTCTCTTATTAATTCATATTTATTTGCTTCTTTTAGATTATTTAACTGTTCATTTGATTCCGCTTCTTTTTGTAGTTTTTCTATAAATATATTTATACTATCTGTTGCAATCGTCGCAGCATCTACTACCATCGGTACACCTATTGCAATTACTGGTATTCCTAATGTTTTTTCACTGATTTCATTTCTTGCATTTCCAACTCCAGCACCTGGAACTATTCCAGTATCTGCAATCTGCACAGTACTACTAATTCTTTCTATACTTTTAGATGCTAAACTGTCTATAACAATTATAAGCTTTGGTTTTATATTTTCCACTATTCCTTTTATAACTTCCATTGTTTCTATGCCAGTTGTTCCAAGAACTCCTGGTGCTATCGCACTTATTGGTCTTGCATCTTTTTCTAGATATTCTGGTGCATATTTTAATAAATGTCTTGTAATATCAATGTCTTTAATTACTTTTGGACCTAATGAGTCTGGAGTTACATATACATTTCCAAGTCCAACTACTAATATATCTCCTTCTTTATCTGTATGTTTATCTATTAAATTTTTTAATTCTTTTGTAACAATCTCTGATGCCTTTTGTATCTCTTCATTTCCTGCAATCTTTAGATTTTTAATATCTATTGTTATATATGTTCCTATAGGCTTTCCTATTGCTTCTTCTCCTTTTTCACTTGTTACTTTCACTCTAGTTGTTATAATATTTTCATTGTTTTCTTCTTTTTCTGATTCTATTCCATCAATTTCATTTTCTATCTTGTTTGCATTACGATAAAGGTCTCGTCTTTCTAATGCTAAATCAGTTCTAAAATTATACATAAAAATCACTCCTAAAATATTTATTTATATATATTTTTAGGATTTTTCGTTTTTATATGCATTTTTCAAAAAATATATTTTTAATAATAATGTCAATTGACCCCGTCCCTAATGGCTCGAACTGGTAAAAGTTGAGATTTATAAGCATTTGTGCTATAATATAATTATGATTTTATATCATTTTATCTAATGGTGTATTTCGCTGTTAGAACTCCCGCATTTGAGGTGGAACTCTTTATTATTACCTCTCTTGCGTTTAATATATATAGCAGTACCCACGTCTAGCATTTCTCATCCTTAGCACAGCACATCCCTGTCCCTACACACAAAAACTATATTTTTTAGGAGGAACGTACAATGAAAAAAACACGGTTTATGTCCATCGTTATGACCATCATCATGGTGTTCGGTCTGCTGGCCGGCACCGCTTCTGCCAGCGATATCCATCTGGATGCTGGCTCCGCCACCGTCTACATGGACAACTCCCGGGTCTACGGCATCGCCGCCTATATCGACGGCACCGGCAACATCCGCGTGGAGACTGAGAGCGACATGCTCAAGATTTTCTCCAAGGAGACCAGCGGTCTCTTTATTGTGCCCACTGACAGCCTTATCGTGACTGATTGGGCCAATTACTTCGGCTATGCCTGGTCACAGAACGAAACGGCCCTGTATATCTACAGAAATGGCTCTACGACGCCCTCTTTGCCCAATGATCCCAGCATTCCGCCCGAACCCTCTACCAAAACCGAGGCTGATGTCTTCGTGAATGGTCTTCGGGTGAACAACTCTGGCGTCCACGTCTACGGAGGGGAATTCTTTGTTGACAACTCCGCTGCCCTGCGCACCATTTTCCCCAAGGAGACCAATACCAACCTGCCGACCGTTACTGAAGCCACCTCCCTCAGGACCTTTGCCAATAAGTACAAGTATACCATGGTTTCCAATGGTAACAGAGTGTATCTGTACAACAACGGCAACGGACCTCTCGAGGTCAGCCTTAACGGCACATATGTTGCCTTTCCCGACCAGCAGCCCTATGTTGTGAACAACCGGACGATGGTTCCTGTCAGGACCCTCGCAGAAACACTTGGCTTCACCGTCGAGTGGGTTAGCTCCAACAACGGCATCAAGCTTACTAAGGGCAGCATGGTGATGTGGATTTGGGTAGGTAACACAACCTACTATATCAACAACGTCAAATATACTATGGACGTCAAGCCGTTCGTTACGAATAACGAACGGACGATGGTTCCGATTCGCTTCATCGGTGAGGCATTCGGATATGACGTCAAGTGGGACGGCTCCGGCACCGTGCCTGTGGTCAGATTGAGTTCCAAATGACCAATTTTTTCAAACCCCCGCTGGACCTAAATGGTCCGGCGGGGGTTACCCTTTTATGTATTTTATTTAATTATTTTTGGATTTATCTTTACAATATTTCCTTACTGGACATTCATCACATTTTGGATTTCTTGCAGTACATGTTTTTCTTCCATGCCAAACCAACAAATGATTTACATCTTTATAATATTCCTTTGGTAATAATTTCAATAAATCTTGTTCTATCTTTTCTGGTACACTATTTTTTGAAAGTCTCAATCTACTTGAAATTCTTTTTGCATGTGTATCTACTGCTATTCCTTGTGGATTATTAAATGCTTCTAACATTATAACATTTGCACATTTCCTACCAACTCCTGGAAGACTCATTAGGCTTTCCATATCTTCTGGTACAACTCCATTGTATTTTTCAATTATTGCTTCGGCCATTGCTTTTATATTTTTAGATTTAGTTTTATAAAATCCACATGGATGGATTATCTTTTCTAATTCCTCTATTGGCATATTATTAATTTGCTCTGGTGTAGAATATTTTTCAAATAAATTTGGAGTAACTTTATTCACCCTTTCATCTGTACATTGTGCAGATAACATTACTGCTATTACCATTTCGAATGGTGTAGTGAAATCTAAGCTACAAGTAGCATCACTATAATATTCTTTTAATATTTTTATTATTTCTATTGCTTCTTTTTTTTGCATATCTAATCCTTCTTTCTGTAGTTACTCTCTTAAGTAGACTAAAAAGTCCGTTCCATCTTGCTGGATGTTAACTTTTTAAAAATCCTCTTTAGTCGGTTTTTAAAAAGTTAACATCCACGTGGAACTACTTAAGCAAATCGTCACAGTTTAACTATGAATTGTAGGTTTACCATATTAAATTAAACATATATATTACATACATTATTAGCAGTATTCCTGCATTGTACCTTGTAATTGTGTTTCTTTTTCCAACATACGAAAACATCATAATAAGTATAATTGATGCAATCAAAAGTGCTAAACTTTTTACAAATTCTCCTGAAAAACTAAGCGGTGTAATTATTGCTCCAACCCCTAGTATTAAAAATGAATTTAATATACAAGAACCAATTAGATTTCCTAATGCTAATCCTTGTTCTCCTTTTACACTTGCAATTATTGAAGTTATCAGTTCTGGCAAAGCTGTTCCTATAGCTACAATAGTTAGTCCTATAACTCTCTCTGAAATTCCATATATTGCTGCTATCTTACTTGCTTCTTCTACTACTATATCTCCACCATATTTTAGTAATATTGCTCCTATTATAATAGTCAAAATTGATAGTATAAAACTACTTCTTTTTTCAGTCTTATTTTTTCTTTCTTCTTTAATTGAAATTATAATATCTTTTAGTTCTACTAGAATTGGATATAAGAAATATAATGAATAAAATATAATCAATATCCTTCCATCTTCTCTACTTATAACATTAGACTTACTACCTAAAAATCCTAATCCCATAAATAAAATAGTTATATTTGAAAGTAATGCAACTGGAAGATGAACTCTTCTTGTATCTTTATCTATTTCTATAGTTCTTAGCATTGCTGTTGCACCTAATATTAATAATAAATTGCATATGTTACTGCCTATTGCATTTCCTATTATTAAATCTGTTGCTCCTTTTCCAGCAGATGATATTGTTATAACTAATTCTGGCATAGATGTTCCGAATAGCTACTATGGTTAAACCTATTAACATTTCTGGAATATGAAACCTTTTAGCTATATTACTAGATCCTTTTACTAGCATATCTGCACCTAATACTAATAATAAAAATCCTATAATCATTATTATTATTGTTAGTACCATTAATTTCCTCCTTTGTTATATGTATGGTTATTATAACATAAAAGGCTGGTCAAGACCAGCCCTGCTTTAAATCTTATTATTTCCCTATAAACATTTGCACATATATTTTTCCATATTTTGGGCTACTTACTACTCCTAATCCTGTATAATTGTAGTTATTGCTTAATATATTAGCTTTGTGTCCTTCTGAATTCATCCATGCATTTACAGCTCCTTGATTACTTGAATTTCCTGCAATATTTTCTCCTGCTGCTTTGTATTTTACACCATAACTTTTTAACATATCAAATGGTGAACCATATGTTGGTGATGTGTGTGAAAAATAGTTGTTATTTACCATATCTTGTGCCTTTGCTCTAGCTACATTTTGTACTTCTGGGTCTATTTGTAATGGCTGTAATCCTGCTGCTGTTCTTTGTGCATTTATTAAATCAAAAGTCTCTTGTTCATCTGCTGTTAGTCCATTGCTATTTTCTGTATCTGGATTAGATGGTGGATTAGTTGTATCTGTTACTCCACCAGTTGGATAAATTAATTTTATATACTTTTTACTTACCATTCCTACATAGTCACCTTCAGTTTGTACTACATACCAGTCTCCTATTTGTGCAAATATTCGTATATATTGATTTTTTGGAATTACTGTTACCACTTTGTATCCTGTTCCTGGTCCTTGTCTTACATTTAAAGCATTTGCTGTAACTAATCCTGTTGTTGTTCCAACTGTTTGATAATGTGACATTGCAACAGTTTCTGTTGGTATTCTAAAGAAAAACATTCCTAATAATATTATTAAAATAATGACTTTTTTCATTTTCAATTTATATCACTCTCCTAATAGTATTATTTATTTTTTTTGGAATTTTATACAAATAAACGCAAAACTAACCTCTCGCGCATTCGCACGAGAGGTTAGTCAGGTTTAGCGTATCATCAACCAGATGAAGAATACGCAAAATACCAAAGTTCCGATTGTTCTCAGTATCTCGAGCTTCTCCCTCTTTACCAGCCGGAAGATGAAGTGTACAATGGTAATTGCCATACCAAGCACTGCAAGCAGTGCTCCAACCCATTCGGGGATATAAAAGCTGAGGAAAGCCAGAACCAGAAAACCGATGAAACCCATGATGTATACCTCTTTTCATAAATTTAATTGTACTTTAATTATACCATTTTTGTTAACATAAATCAAATTTAGTAACCTCTTCTATCTCTTGCATTATCCCATGGTACTTTTTGGTCACTATCCTCTCTTGCTTTTTCTTGTGCTTCTAATTCTATTTCTTGATTAACAGTTTCTTTTGCTTTATCTTCACCCATTTTCTCTGGTCCTATCATGTAGTTTATAATTCTTACCGCTTCATTTTTATTATAACCTTCACCCATTAATCTATCCAATGTCTTTTTAGGACTTAACTCATCCATTGTAATTCCATCTTCTTTAAATCCAGTATCTTCCACTTTTTCAAAGCTTCCACTAATAACTTCTGATTTATCTTCCTTTCTAGTAGTATCGCTCATAGAATTTACTTGTTTACTATTATAATCTCTTCCTGTTCTTTCTATACCATATCCAACCCATTTTCCATCATCACCTAGCCTGCTTTCTTCCATATCAATGTAGCCTCCATCAATATATATAGACATTCTTACATCTCTTACTCCATATTGTCTGTTTAATCCATTTGTCTGCATTGATTGATATGGTCTTTGTGATTTTACATTTTGTCCATCTGTTCCTACACTTATTACTGGGTCTGTTAAACGTGTTGTTGAATCTTGAAAAAATGGTGAAGGAACTGTTCTTCCATTTTTATCTACATATTCTGCCTTCATTTTTCCATCATTATCTCTATAAAAATATGTTGATTTATCTACCATTGGATAATTTTTGAAAAATTGACTATCTGGTCTGATTCTATATATATTTTTTGCTGGAATATTTTTTGCTCTTGCAATTTCCTCGGTTTTTTCATCATCATCTTTTTCTTCTTCGTCTTTATCTTCTCCTTGTTCTTCTTCATCTTGCTCAGAATCTTCTTTACCTTTTTCTCTTTCTTTTCCTTTTTCTTCTAACTCTTTTTCTAAATCCTCTTTTGTTTTTCCTTCTAAGTCTTTCAATATTGATAAATCTGGTTTTTCTTGTTCTCCTAATTCTAATAATCCTAACTTGTTATCTGGATCTATTCTTTGTACTGTATCTTTATTCACTTTTAATGTTCCATCTGCATCTATATTTGCTATTAATACATCTTCTCCGCCAAACTTCATATATACTTCATATGTTGTTTGTGTCTGCTCTTCTTCTTTATCATCTAAAAATTTTTGAGTAATTTCTGCAATTGATACTTTTAATGTATTTTTTCCTAATTGTAGGTTTGCGTCTTCATAATATTTAACTAGTACATCATCACTTTGGCCTTCTTCTTTTATTCTATCTTCTATTCCTTTAATTTTTTCTAATAATTCTTCATCTCTCTTCATATCTACTTCTAGGTCTTTTCCTTCATTTTCGCCCATTATTTTCGCCTCCTTTTATACATTATCCTAATTTCATATTTTTAATTGTGAAATCATTTTCTTGTGTCAATTCTACTACTATTACCATTTCTATTTCTCTATCTACCTTTCTTTCTCTATCTGTTATTATTATTTTATATGTGTATGAATCATTGTTCTCTGTTGTTTCCTTAATTTCCATATAACTATTATCAAATAATATAGAGTCTATATTTTTATAGAATTCATTATAGTTCATTTGGTTTCTTAATGAATTATCCAATTTTTTATATACATATTCATAGTCTTTTATATTTAAGGCTTCAAGAATTTTTTCTACATTTCTTTCTATTTTATCTTTTGTCGTAGCGTCTTCTTTATTATATTGATTAATAAAATAGTCTAAATCTATTGTATAAGTATCTAAATATACTTTATACTTCATAGCTCCTGAAACTTCAAATATATAGAAATTATCATAATCATCTATACATATATAATATTCTTTGTCATTTTCTTTGCTGTAATCATATTTTCTCATGCTTTTTTTATTTAGATTTGCCATGTATTCTCTATACTCATCTTCACTATTAAATTCTGTTATATCTTTAATACTTTTTGGATCTAAGTTTTCTAATTGCTTTGATTTTGCTCTACCTGTTAAGTATTCTATGAATTTTTGATAGTTTCCAAATTTAGCATTTCTATATTTCTCATCTAATAAGTTATATGCTTCTTCTGGATAATACCTAGCATTTTGTATATATGAGTTAAAATATTTTCTTGCTATTTCTTCTTCTGTTAATGTAGTGTTCATAATTTTATTATATTTGTTTAATTCTATATCTTCTTCAAATGTTTCTATTTTACTTTCATTCAAATACATTTTATATTCTTCTTCTGTTATTGGCTTTAAAGTAAATGAAACATTTATTTTGTCTTGTTTCATTATGAAATAACATGATGTTCTAACTTTATCTTTTTCTAAAGTTCCTGTTATAAAATATATTGGCTTATAATTGTCTTCTTTTAAGTAAACTTCTTTTGATGTGTAATTACCATTGTATTGATTTCCAGTTCTTAATATTTCTATTGCATTTTGTTTATTTATTCCATTTTCATCTTTATAAGATTTTTCTATAATATCATACACTGCATCACTATTCCCCGCTCTTAAATATAGAAAATATCTACTTATCAATTTTTCTATTGAAAAGAAAGTATTGTGATTTTTCAATAGAGTTATATGTTCTTCTGTAACTCTTTCATCTGGTGCATCTATTCTCTCTTCTCCCTCTAATTCATTGTCTTCAAGTACTGGAATGTTACTTATAATATTACTCGTAATATTATTGGTATTATTATTTATGCTCTTGCTTCCTGCATCTTCTTTTTTTCCCATTGCAGAAATAATTAGCATTGCTATAATTATTAGTATTACAAGAATTATCAAAACAATTATTATAGATTTAGTCTTCTTCACTAGTGCTTCCCCCTTTCAATGGTCTAACTGCATCAATGAACTTACTCTTTGCATAGCTTGAATCTGCATATGGACTATCTTTTCTTATTGCAGATGTACTTCCAGCATTATACCATGTTTGATTTCCTGCATAAATTTGAACATGCCCGATTTTTCCTTTTGTTTTGTATTCCATAAACACTATATCTCCTGCTTCTAAATCTTCATATCTAGTTATTTTCATAAATCTACCTTCTAAAGCTAATAATGAACTATGTATTCCTGTACCATTATATGGCATACCATTTATTTCTTCTTCTGTTACTAAACCTGATAAATATAATGCTTCACTTACGAATGTTGCACAACACGTTATTTTCTTAGGGTGTTCCATAGATTTTCTTATATCACCATAGTACAATCCTGAAGTAGAATATGACCATAACTCTTTTTCGTATTTAGTATGAACGGCTTCTGCTGCATCTAATAAATTTCCTGCAGTTACTGCACTATATGTATTTTTAACATATGTAAAAAGTTCCTTTTCATTTCCTTCATTTCTTGTAATCGGTAAATCTGGTGCATAATCAAATCTATTCAATTGTTCTTGTGTGTAGTATATATAATATTGTCTTCCAAAAACTTCTCCTGCATCTGAATATGTAAAATCATATACTCCTTTTACAAATGTTTCAAAAGCAGCATCTCTTGATGGAATATGTCCTGGTTGTCCTCCTCCTAAATAACACCACCAATTATCCCAAATATACATCATATGTTCCCAAGAATTAACTTCATATAGAGCAGCACCTTCTTCATAAACTTCTTTAAAAGTGTTTCCTGTACTTGAATCAGGTCTTTTTGGTAAATGTCCAAAATTATATCGTATTGCTGTTAATGCAAATAATTGCTGTTCGGATAAGTCTAGTCCTTCTGTATCAAGTGTCACTACTGCATCATAATAACCTTCTGCAACTGTTTGACCAATTGAATCTACTAGGTCTTTTTCTATGTAAATTCCCATGCCATCAATTTCTGATTGAGAATACTTTGCGTCTGCTCCTCTTGTTAATAAGTTGTTTACATAAGCTTGTACGTCAGTTTCTGTATTTTCTCCACTTCCTTTTAATACCTTACCTTGACATGCAAATTTTGCTTGATGTGATTTCCATTGTAAATCTGAATTTCCTATCGTTGGCCATCCACTTGTTGGATCATCACTATACATTTTATAGAATCTTCCATCATCACTTTGTGGAGCTTCTCCTGAATGAGAAAATTGTTGTAGGTATTCCCTTAATGATACAACTCTTGATTCATCTTTGTGGTTACCACTAAATATACTAGGTCTTGTAATATCTCCACCAAAAATTGATATAAATACTGATACTACTATTGATACTATTATTGTTGTTAATATTATTGGAAGCATTATTGCTTTGATTTGTGCTACAATCATTTTTATAATTGCTTTTATCATTTGCTTTCTTTTGTCTTTTTTTGCATGTCTTTTTAATGCTTCCATTCCGCTTTTTTCAGCCAATTTATTCTGTCTGTCTGCTTCCATTTGGTCTAATTGTCCATTATTATTTTCGTCCATATGTTCTCACCTCTTTTTATACAAATAGGCAGATATAAAATCTGCCTTTTTAGTTATATTCTTGTGTATTTTATGCAAAATCATCTATATCTTTAAATAAGTTTTCTGCATCTTTTTGTCCAATTCCATATCTTTTTGCATATCTTACAAATGCATTTTTATCATCATATAGTTCTGTTGGCATATTTTTTGCAATTGCCATTCTTGATGCAATTTCACTTGCTTTTAAACCACTCTTTGATTTTTTAATTTTTGAATATTTTTTCAAATCTGTTACACCCAAATCTGATACTGCTTTATATTCGTCTCCAGTTACTCCTGATTCTAAGGCTTCTTTTATTCTTCCTGCATCAGTTATTCCATTATCTAAGAACATTTGAGTTTGTTGTTTTATTTGTGAATCAGTATATCTTGAACTTAATGAACCACTTGATAATATCTTTTTGAAACCATCACTCTTGTAAAATTCTTTGTCAGCTTGTGCGTTTTCATATGCTTCATCTCCCATTTGGGCTCTCAAAAATCTTTCCTTTATAGCTGAGGCTTCTCCTTTTATTCCTCCTGCAAGTGCTCCTGGTGCATTTGAAATATTACTTCCTATTGCTGCTCCTGCTGATGCTCCCATTACAGTCTTACCAAATAAATCATCAACTTGACCATCTGCTATAGCAGCTGCAAAACCTAAAGTTCCTCCTGCAAGTGCTCCTCCTGTCTTCATTGTCCATTTTCCTGCTGATTTTAATTTGTCTACCCCATTTATAGCTTTTAGTGCATTAGATGCCGTTCTTAGTGCTCCTGGTCCTCTTCTTCCAGAGCCTGAAGATCCACCTGAACCTCCTGCTGCTCCTCCTGAACTACCTGATCCGCCAGATCCTCCTGAGCCTCCAGCTCCTCCTGCTCTGCCTGAACCGCCAGATCCTCCTGCTGCTCCTCCATCTGCTTGTCCTGCTGGATCTGCTCCATTTCTTGTTGCTGTTCTTACATTATTATTTCCTGAATTTCCAGAGCCTGAACCATCACCAGATTTATTTCCTCCACCTTTTGGTCCTACTCCTTTTACTTTATTTAGCATATTCATTACCATTGCTCCTCCTGCTGCTGCTCCTAGAGTATTATATCCTGATTGTTGAGAATTCAAGCCAAACATTTGCTTTATGATTTTCTCTGCTGGCATTATAAATGTTAATGCTATTATTGCATATAATACATTTTCTGTTGCAAAGTCTATTGCATTTGAAATTAATAATGTGTATAGCAATAAATGTACTGGTTGTATTAAACAATTTACTATGTATTCTCTTAGCCAGAAACTAAATGCTTGAGCTTTTCCATCTTTTACTTTATCGATTGGATATGTTAATGCTATAAGTGGTGCTATCATTGTTAAGAATGCCATATACACAACCCTTTTTACATATTGGAATGTAAATGCACCTGTTAAAATAACTAATACTAAATACATTAATGTAAATCCTGCTGTTTCACCCATATATGCATTATCAAAGCTATCTCCAATTTGATTTCTAACTTCATTCATTATTTTATCTGATGGCAATGATGGCATACTTGAATCTGTTGAACTTACCAAAACATTTGCACTAAACATATCATTTATTTTAGAAGTAAAACTTAGCATAAATGCCATTAAATAATGCAATACAAATAAAATACATATTGCCACTAACCAATCTTTTAACATGCTTTGATATTTTGCTTTATTTTGTGCTGATGCACTACTTAAAACTATTCTTATTCCTAAATATAGTAGCACTGATAATAGTCCAACTAATGCAAATGTTCTTAATGCAATGTACCATCTTGCTATATTATCTTTTAAAGCAAACGCTGTAGATTTTAAAGTAATTGTTTCTGATGATGCAACAGATTGTGTAATACTTTTTAAATCTTGTGTACACTCATAAATTGCTACTTCTCCATTGTTAAGCTTTTCTATTTTATATAATTTTCTGTCTTCACCTTCTTCTGGTGAAAATGTATAAAACCATGCATATTCTATTCCAGAAGTATCCCAAAAACCTATACCATGTTCTAATAAGTCTTTTACTCTTTTTAAAAGATCACTAAACCAACCATAGTTTTGAGCTTTTAATACATATTGCTGTGCTCCGGTCATTAACAAGGCTTAGTCCCTTAGTAGATGCACTGTAGTTTCCACCTCCATATTCTGTATTATATGAATATGCATATACACCATATTTTATAATTTCTTCATTAACTGTATCAAAATCGTCACTCATTTTAAATTCATATACATTACTGAAATCACTTTTGCTTAGTTTGCCTAATACTTTTAACATATCATCTCTGTTGCTTATATCTAAATCTGATCTGATTACTGTTTTATCTGATTCTGCATCAGCTCCAATAAAATCAATATCTAGCATTGGAACTACATTGGAAAATATAATTCCCGGAGAATACTTTATTTTATACTCTCCAAACTCTTTTAAGTCTCCTGTTCCAACCATTAATTTCTGCATTATCTTTAGTCCTGCATCACCTAAATATGCAACCAAATAGAAAATTCCAGAAACGACTTTTTCTCCAACTGTCTCTGCAAAAACATAATTTGGCATAATAAAATTAGATGTCATCACTATTACTATTATTACTATTAAAAATTTATTAAGAATACTATTTTTTACTTTCATTGGGCATAATTTCCCCTTTCTTAAAGGTCTCAATTTATTTTATTATACCATATTTTGGTATCTTTTAAAAGTTCTTATGTTAATTTTATGTGTTTTTTTCAGCTATTTTGTTTAAATTTGTCTCCATGAATTCAAATTCTCTCTTTGTTGGTGTAATTTGTAGTATTGCTGTATCTGAACCAACTTTAAATAGTCCTTCTCCTATTAAACATGTTACTAGGAAGTTTGCTTCTCCTTCGCTTAGTTTGAATACTTCTTTTAAATATGCTATTTCTGATTTGTCCTGTGCTAAAAATAGTTTTGTATCTGATGATGTTAATACTGCTTGCGCTTCTGGTTTTTCATAAAAGTCCTGAAATCTTTGTGATACTATGGCTAATGATACATTTCTTTTTCTTGCACGTCTTGCCATCTTATTCAAGAATTCTACCGCTTCTGGGAATGGTAATAACATCCATGCCTCATCAACTAAAACTCTTTTCTTAACAGCTTTTTTTCTATCTTCGCTGTTTTTCTTAACGAATTTTTCCCATATCCATGATAATAATATTTGTTGTGCAAGTGGTCTTGCAAACCTTTCTTCTAGCTGTGATATATCTAAGTTTATAAATGGCACTGAGTCTAATAAGTCGAATGTAGATTGTCCATCAAAATATGCCATTTGTCCATTCAGTTCTCTTACATATTGTTTCATAACCTTACTTAAATAACTATAATGGAATGTATAATTTTCATCTGTATTTTCTGCTGCTTTTTTCAATAGTGTTTTATACCATGATCCTATTGTTGGCATTAATTTTTTGTCTTTGTTTGATCTTCCAAGTTTTCCTAATGAGGTTGATTCATATAAACTTTCTGGATCTGCGGTTATTCCACATCTCGTATATTCTTCTGCAACTGCTTCAGCTATTATTTGTTTTGTTAATTCGTTTACTTCTTCACTTCTTGTACTTCCTCTTGCCATTGTAATTAAAGCCTGTGTTACGTCCTCTATTTTATTTTCTACATTTAAAACTGTTCTTTCTCTTCCTGTTATTTCATCTCTTACTTTTTCTTCCTCTATATCAAATAAATTTATTACTGTTGATGAAGTTGGTCCTAATACTACATTTATTCCCCCTAAAGCTTCAGCAACTATTTTATACTCGCCTTCTGCATCTAAAGCTAAACTCTCTATTCCCATAAGAACAGCTGATCTTGATATTAATGTTTTCATTGTTACAGATTTTCCAGCACCAGATTTAGCAAATATAACCATATTGTAATTTGCTAAGCTTGGGTGAAAATTATCGAATAATACTGGTACTCCAGTTTGTTTGTTCATTCCAATTGGGATTCCTGTTAAGTGCCCTACTTCTGATGTTGTAAATGGGAATATTGTTGCCATAGAATTTCTATCAAAGGTATGTGTTGTTTTTATCTGATTTTTCATTAATGGCACATTTGATTGCAATGCTTCATCTTGAATTCCCCATGCTGATTTTACTCCTACTAATGTTTTTGACATTTCTGTAGCAAGTAATTTTGTATATGCATCTAATGATTGCAAATTATATGAATATAATGTTGCTATTATTGATGCTTCAAATAATTTATTAAATCCTGATGCGATTTCATCTCTTAGTCCTTCTGCCTCTAATCTCTTTTGTGCTAATATGCTCTCTCTATTTATATTTCCTCTATCTGCTGCAACAATTCTTTCTGTTTCTAGTTGGTTTATTACTTTGTTTAACTCATTTTGAGATCTAGCCTCTGCAACTGGTTTTATATATATTGATGTATTTATATCTCCAAACAAATACATATCTCTAAATAATTCTGGGAAAGTGCACATTCTAGGAAGGCTTGATACAAAGAAACTTCTTGCATATCTAGTAGTATTTGATATTATTTCTAAGTGGTCAATGTTTGAAGCGTCTATCCCTGCTGGTGCTATTAATTCTTTTATTGTCTTTTTTCTTAAGATATCATACTCAGGTTCTTGCATTGCTAAGCTTTCTTGTTGTCTTTTTAGTGCTTCTGCTTGTTTTTGCTTCTTACTCATTGTCTTCTCCTCCTTCTTCTGTACCTTTTATTTTTTTAATAGCCTTTTCTGTTATTTCTTTTCCAACATATTTTTGATTTTCTTTTAACATATCTGTTGCCATCTTTTTTACTAGTTCTTCAAAATTCTTTTCTTTCTTTTTTACTTTTCTTTCTTTTTCTTCTCTAACTACATTAATTGTTTCCATTGCTAAATTCAATGCTTCTTTTTCTATTCTCTCATCTAGGGCTTTCATCTTCTTGTCTAATACGTCTGGAGCTGTTGCATATAGTTCGTTATATCCTGCTCTTATTGCTTTTGTTACACTATATATATCAGACTCATCTCTGTTATATGCAATATATAATAGTTCTACTAATTCATTAGAATTTAGTACCCTGCTTTTTACGCTACATGCTGATAATGTTCTTATTAATGATTGAGCTCTCGTATATAATTCTGAAAAAATCATGCTTTTTCTTTCTTCTTCGTCTAATAAATCCCCTGCTAATTCTGCTGAATAATATGGTATTACTATGTAATAGTGTTTTCTTAATACATTTTTATTTTGACTAGTTTTTTGTATGTTTTCTACTACATCATTTCCATATTCATATAGGTTTTTAAGTCTTATTATATCTCTTGATAAAGCTTCTGCTTGCTTTTCGTTGTAATTTTCTGTTCTTAATAATCTACTATAAGTTGCTTGCTTTACTTCTAACTCTTTTTTAGTTTCTTCTATTTTATCTGTATAATTTGTTATACTATCAGATATATTTATTGTTCTTGTTTGTGTATATATTTGTATTGGATGTCTTAATGTATTTAAAAACTGTACAAATCCTGCTTCTACTGCTGTTTTTTCTACTTGTGACATTAAATCATAATTTATTCCTTCGCATTCTACTACCATTAAATATTTTTTAGAATCATCTTGGATTATCATATTATCTTCTATTTTGTCAAATTGCATAAATTGAAAAATAGATTTTTTGGTATACTCTTTTGCTACTTTAGTTTTTCCTCCTATTGTTCCTGCTCCTGCACTTTTCTCTTCTTCATTACTTTGCTTATTCTTATATGACATATACCACGCCACAAAAAGCAATATTACTATTGCAAATATTAATATTATTAGTAATGTTGTTAGTAGATTCATTATACTATCCATATCTATTTTCCTCCTCTATCTTCTGTATACATATAAATTACATTCTTTTTCTTCTTGAATTTGTACCACTTTATTATTGCTTCATCAATTTTCTCTCCACCTGCTTTTCTGAAGAATTCTAGATTACTATTTTCTGGTATTCTAAAAGTTCCTATTGCAAATCCTATTGCAGCAAATCCCACAGCAATTGCAATACCAATTATGCTCATTCCTAATGACATAAATAAATAGAAGAATATTAATCCTAATGCTCCTGTAGCACATGTATATATTAGGGATTTTGCTGTAAAAATCATCAAAATTCTTCCGTTCTCCCTTTACATTTCTTGGAATTTTATGTATTGCCAAAGTAATTCCCCCTTTTGCAGTAATATTTTAGTTTATTATATCAAATTTTGGAGGTAATTGTAACATATTTACCATATGTAATGAAAATTTAATTTTGTTGTAATATTTATGTAATAAAAAAAGATGTCAGCATAAACTGACACCTTTTTTTATTTTCAATTATGTTTTGTTTTATATTATGTTATTGAGAATGTATCAAATAGTAATTTAGCTATTGTTGAAGCACTCATAACTACTACTATACCTACTATTAAAGGAATCATAGATTTTTTGTATTCTGCTTTTTCCTCTAAACTTCCCATCATGTATTTAACACCTAAAACGGCTATAACAACTACACCACCAACAATTGCAATATTTCTGATAAATCCTAAGATTTTTCCTGCTAAAGTTTTCATTGATGTTGCATCTCCATATGTAGGAGTTATTGAACTAACGTCTACTTGTGATGCAAATACTGGAGCTGCTACTGTCATTGTTAAAACTAAAACCATCATTAGTATAGAAAGCACTTTTATTGATTTTCTCATATCTTTCCCCTTTCTTAATTTTTAATATATTTTGCACTTCCTTAAGATTTTAAGAAAATGTTAAAAACTTGTTATTAACTTCTAATTTGTTCTTCTATAGTTCTTATACTTGCTGTGTTACTAGTAGCTGTTCCTTCCACTGAATTTCCTAATTCCATTACTATCTTCCATATTGTAAATGCTGAAAATATTACTATACATCCTACTACATATGGAACTAAAGTTTCTTTTATCTTTGCTTTTTCATCAACGCTTCCAGTTATAAACTGAATTCCTATTACAAGACCTACTCCAAATGCAAGTACAACAGCAATAGTAAATAATAAATTGTAGATTTCCTTTGAAGTTATTTGTAATGCACCTTCATCTAATGGTTTATTATTTTCATACCCTTGTTTACCTATACTTATGAAACTATCTCCATCTGATGTTATATCCCACGTTGCATATATTTCACTAGAAAAGCATACAAATATTATCATAATAAACATTATTAAACTTATTATAACTTTTTTCATATCATCACCTACTTTAATTAAAAACTTAGTTCTGATATTATTCCTAATACAAGTGACACTCCACCTAACATAAAGCATCCTACAATATATGGTATCATCTCTTTCTTATAATCAGCTTTTCCCTCTGGACTTGTAATTATATATTTTAGTCCTATTATTGCTAAAGCTATCAGTGCTGTTATTATTCCAGCATTTTGTATGAATCCTAAAACTGGCTGGGCTTTTGTTATAAATGAATCTGAACTATTTATTGTTGGTTCTGGGTCATATTGCTCTAAATTTCCTATTGCCAACACATTATTAGAAAATAATATAAGTATGATGCTAATTAATATAATTAATTTTGTTATTGTTTTTTTCATAAAACTAGCACCTCCTATGTTATTATATCATTTTAATTATAGCATTTTTTTATATTTGTTGCAACTTTTTTTGCCTATTTTTGTTATTTTTTTGGATTTTCATGTATATTTTAATGTTTTTTCGAAAATTTGTCAATAGTTTTATTTTTTATCTACATAAAACATATATAAATTTTATCATTAATCATGCCTTTTTGTAAATACTTCTCAACATCGTTTTCAAAAATCCAATATAATAAAATCAATTCAATATTTCTCTCTTTCAGTAGACTCCTTTTGAGTAAAAGCTTTAGACTCTGTCACAAGTGATAAATCCCTATATGTGGTGTCTTTCTAACACAACGCAGTAACTTTGTAAGGCAATATTTTTACAAATAAAAAAATCATCCATTTTACTGGATGATTTTTTGTTGGAGCAGGTAGTGGGAATCGAACCCACGTCATCAGCTTGGAAGGCTGAGGTTCTACCATTGAACTACACCTGCATTGCTCTTACGAATATAAATTATAGACCTTTTTTTATACTTTGTCAATACTTTTTTTAATTTTTTTTATCTTTTTTATTCTATAAGTTCAAAACCCATATGTTTCTGCAATTCTATATCAATTATTTTTCTTGTATATAGTCCATTTTCTTTGCAATATCTTTTTACTGCGAGTTCTGTTTCTGCACCAAATTTTCCATTTGGCATTCCTACAAATACTCCTAATTCTTTTAATCTTTTTTGTATTTCAAATACATCTGAACCATACATTCCTGACTTTAGATATCTAAATCCTTTTCCAAATGCTCCATACGGTCCATCTACTATTGTTACCTTTGTTCCTATTGGTATTATTCTGTATAGTTCTGCAACTTCATTATTATCCATTCTTATACACCCATGTGAGCTTGCCCATCCTAATGAATCTGGTTCTAATGTACCATGTATTCCAAAATCCCCCCAAGGTACATTTAGTCCCATCCAACTACCACCAAATCCTTCTCCCCATTTTGCCTTATTTGTTATCGTCCATGTTCCTATCGGAGATGGCGTTGACCATTTTCCTCCTGAACATCTATAAATATTTACTAAGCTTCCGTTTTCAAACAAATATAGTTTTGATTCCTCTACATCTACAAAAATACTATAGCCTTCATCTATAGTTCCACTTGTTTGTCTTGATTCTCCTTTATTTTCTGTCTCTGTTAAATGCATTGAAACTATAAATAATGTTAAAATTATCATTGATATACACACTTTTTTCATACTCTATATTATGCTTTTCTCTTTTAGTATATGATAAAATTTCTTGTATAGCCATTATAATATTTATATAGTTATGTTACAAAGGAGTGTGAAATATATGTTTACAAGCAAAATCGCCGGAAGCCTTGAAACAGTATATATTAGAGTAAGTTTTGTAAAACATATTTTTCATTTTCTAAAAAAATACCAAACATTATTGTATAAATATGATTCCGCAATTGTCTATTTACAATAATGTTCGGTATTTTTGTCGTAAATAACCATAACTTTAAAAGCAGGATTCTTTTATAATCCTGGTTTTACTATATTTCTATATAACTATGCGCACATGCTCTTAATAATCTATTCATTATTGCTAATCCTAATCCTTCTTTTTCTACTCCTTCTATTATTACCAAATTTGCTTTGTATTTATCTACTTTTCTTAGCAAAGTAAATATATTATTACATATTTCTTCTAAACTTTCTCCCATTTCAAGTTTTATTTTATTATCATATTTTTCTAAATTTGATGTTTTGCATAATATAATAGCATTTTCTTTTGTTGCCATTTCATTTATTTTATCTACCATTTTTTGATTGTCTCTGCTATATACTAGTATACATTTTGTATCTGGTGAATAGTGTTTATATTTTATTCCTGGTGATAATACTTTTTCTCCCTCCACATATTCTCCTAAAATTTGTTTTTCTATTTCAACTTCTATTCCTAATTTTTCTATTTCTTCTTTTGTTATTTTTCCTGGTCTTAGTATATGTACTTTATTTTCTATTACTCTTACAACTGTTGATTCTAATCCTATATCTACTTTTCCGCCGTCTATTATATATTCTACTTTTCCATCTAGTTCTTGTAATATATCTTCCACTAGCGTTCCACTTGGCTTTCCAGATATATTCGCGCTTGGTGCTGCTATTGGAGTTTTTGAATATTCTATTAATTTTCTTGCAATTTGATTACTTGGCATTCTTATTGCCACTGTCTCTAGTCCTGCAGTTATTATATATGGTACCAAATCTGTTTTATTGAATATTATTGTTAATGGACCTGGCCAAAAGGCATCTATTAGTTTTTCTTCTATTCTTCCTACTTCTTTTACTAGTTTTTTTAGCATTTCTAAATTTGATATATGTGCTATTAATGGATTGTCACTCTCTCTTCCTTTTGCTTCATATATCTTTTTTACTGCTTCTTCATTTAATGCATCTGCTCCTATTCCATATACTGTTTCTGTTGGAAATAGCACTAATTTCCCTTGTTTTATTGCTTCTGATGCTTGTTTTATTTCTTCATAGTTTTTTGTTTCTTTTAAGTTTATATATTTTGATTTCATTTTTTACCTCTAATCATCAAGAAAATCTTTATATGTTTTTAGAATTTTTAAATTAAATTTACCTGGTTTTACATTTAAGTTCTGCTTTACTTTTATTTCTACTTCATAAAGATCTTTCATTTTTCCTAGATTTTCTTTTTTATGTCCTATAACATTATTTGCATCTTGTGGATTTACTTCTATTTCTATTTCAGCAACCTTTGTATTTATCTTCTTAATTGCTTCTAAAATCTTATCATACCAAATACTATCATCTACTAATTGTCCAAACGCTTCATGGTATGGTCCTGCCACAACTTCGCTTTGAATATTTTTTGGATTTGATATTATATCTGTATTCTGTAGCCCCACTCTTATTACTTTTACCTTTTTAATTTCAAAATAATTAGATAATTCCTTACATCTTTCCACTGCTTGTGTTAATGTTATTGGTTCATATTCCTTTTTTAGATATTCTCTTGCTAGTTCTGTATTTTTTATTACAAGTACTGGATATAATCTTACCATTTTCGGTTTTAGTTTTACTAAATCTCTTGCTGTATTTAATTCGTCCAGCCATGTACTTTCTGGAAGTCCTATCATCATTTGATGTCCTAATTTAAAATGATTTCTTCTTATTAATTTTGAAGCTTTTACTACATCTTTATGTGTATGTCCTCTTTTACATCTTTTTAATATATAGTCATTCGTAGATTGTACACCTAATTCTATTGTTTTTACTCCATATTTCTTTAATAGTTTTAACTTTTCTTTATCTATATAATCTGGTCTGGTTGATACTCTTATACTATCTACTTTTTTATTTTTAACATATTTATATGCTAATCTAAGTAATTTCTCTTGTGTTTTAACATCTATTCCTGTAAAACTTCCCCCAAAAAAAGCAATTTCTTTGTATGTATCTTTCTCTTTAAAATTCTTTAGAAACTCTTGTATTGTCTTATCTACATCTTCTTCTGTTATTTGCTTCATTTGTCCACTGATACTTTTTTGATTGCAAAATGTACAATCATTTGGACATCCTAAATGTGGTACAAATATTGGTATAATGTATTGTTTTGACATTTTCTTCCTCCATTATATATTTTCTAACGCTTGCTTTGCTGCCTGCATTTCTGCTTCTTTTTTTGTTTTTCCTACTCCTCTTGCTAAACAGTTATCATTTAATCTCACTTCTGCTATAAAACTCTTATCATGATCTGGACCATTCTCGCTAATTATTATATATTTAATGTCTACAGTTCCATTCTTTTGTAGTTCTTCTTGCAATACTGTTTTATAGTCTTTTTCTCCAGCATTTTTACTTTCTTGTTCTATTGCTACTTTTAAGTTATTTAATATAAATTTTTCTGCTTGATTTATTCCTCCATCTTCATATATTGCTGCAATTACTGCTTCTACACTGTCTGCTAGTATTGCTGCTTTTTCACTTCCACCACTCTTTTTTTCACTTTTCCCTAAATATAATATATCTCCAAAATTATATTTCAAAGCAACTTTATGTAAGCTTTTTTCACATACTACTGTTGCTCTTACTTTTGTCATTTTTCCCTCTTTTAATTGATGATAATTTTTAAACAAATAATTACTTACAACAAATTCTAATACTGCATCTCCTAAAAATTCTAGTTTTTCATTGCTTTCTTTTTTATTTTCATTTGCATATGATGTATGTGTAAGTGCTGTTTGTAATAAATTGACATTTTTGAATTTATACCCTATTTTTTCTTGAAATTCCTCTAGTTCCATATATTGCTCCTATCTTTATTAGTCTTTTGATCTTATAAGTATTAATATGCCTTTTTCTAATTGTATTTCTCCCTCTTGTTGTAATTGTTCATTACTTATTCCCAAACTATCTCCTATATACAAGGTCCTTTTAGTTAAAGGATATTTAAATCCCTTAAGAGTTATATTTTCTACTGTTGTTGTTAGAGGAATCAATGATATATATTTATAGTTTTGATCTTTATATATTTTTATATTATTATTTATTAAAGTTATTTCATTTGTTTCATTTATTATTTTTATATTTATTCCCTTATCTATTGCCAACTTTAAAATATGTATGTTTGCTATTGTATGATCTAACCTTGTTCCTATAGCACCTATAATAATTATTTTCTTGCTCTTTAATTCAATTGCCAGATTTATAGCTGAATGTGTATCTGTTAAATCTTTTTCTGGATTTAATTTAATTATCTCTATCTGTGTATTTTCATACTTCCTTAATATAGTTTTATCTATAGAATCGAAATCTCCTACTATATAATTTGGTTTAGTATTTAATGTATCTAATGTTTCTAATCCCTTATCTACTGCTATTATTATATCATATTTATTTATTTTTAGGTGTTTTTTTAAGAAATTTTTATTTATTTCTCCACCAGTAACAATAAGTGTATTCAATTTATTTTCCTTTCTATTTCAAGAAATTAGAGGTTAGTTCATCTAACCTCTATCTTTTCTCTACCTATTTTACTAGTTTCATTGTTTCTCTTGCTATTTCTAATTCTTCATTTGTTTGAATAACTATCATTTTTATCTTTGATTCTGGTTTGCTTATTACTCCTGAATAATTTTCATCATCATTGTGAGAACTGTCAAATACTATTCCCAATGGTTCTAATCCTTGAACGCATTTGTTTAATACGTCTGGATTATGTTCTCCTATTCCACCTTCAAATATTATTGCATCTACTTTTCCCAATACTGCCATATATGAACCTATATATTTTTTTACTCTATATGCAAACATGTCAATTGCAAGCTCTGCTTTTTTATCTCCCTTTTCAATTAGTCCTTTTAAGTCTCTAATATCTCCTGTTGTTGTAGATATTCCTAATAACCCAGATTTTTTATTTAATACTGTCATCATTCCATCTATTGATAGATTTTCTTTTTTCATTACAAATTCTAAAACTGCTGGGTCTAAATCTCCTGATCTTGTTCCCATCATTAATCCTTCAAGTGGTGTTAGCCCCATTGATGTGTCTACACATACTCCACCTTTAATTGCTGCTACACTTGATCCATTTCCTAAATGACATGATATGATATTTATATCTTCTTTATTTTTTCCTAATTGTTTTGCTGCTTCTTCTGCTATAAATTTATGTGAGCTTCCATGTGCTCCATATCTTTTTATTGCATATTTCTCATAATATTCATCTGGAATTGCATATCTTGATGCATATTCTGGTATTGTAGTATGGAATGCTGTATCAAATACTAATACCTCTGGTACACTTGGCATTAATTTCATACATGCATTTATTCCTTGTAAATGTGCTGGATTATGTAATGGTGCATATTCTATTGATGTGTTGTATTCTTTCATTACTTCATCTGTTACTAATACTGATTTTGTAAAGTTTGGTCCTCCATGCACTATTCTATGTCCTATTGCATCTATCTCATTTATATCTTTTATCGCTCCTACTTTTTCATCTAATAAATATTTCATTATTGTTTCAAATGCTACGGTATGATCTGGTAATGCTAATTCTTCTCTTATTTTTTGTCCGTTGCTTTTGTATTCTATAAATGGACTTTCTATAGATTCTACACCTATTCTGTCACACTTTCCTGATGCCAACACATCATTATTTTCCATATTTATTAATTGATATTTTAATGATGAACTTCCACAGTTTACTACTAATATTTTCATTTCATTTCCCCTTTTCATTTATATTTTTATAATGCCTGCAAACATGTTATTGCTACTGCTCCTACTATGTCATCAGCTTTACATCCTCTTGACAAGTCATTTACTGGTTTTGCTATTCCTTGACATATTGGACCATATGCTTCTGCTTTTGCCAATCTTTCTGTCAATTTGTAGCCTATATTTCCTGCATTTAAGTCTGGAAACACTAATATATTTGCTTTTCCTGCAACATTACTTCCTGGTGCTTTACTTGATGCAACTGTTGGTACTAATGCGGCATCTAATTGCATTTCTCCATCTACCAATAAGTCTGGAGCTTTTTCTTTTGCAAGTCTTGTCGCTTCTTGTACTTTTTCTACATCTTCTGATTTTGCACTTCCATATGTTGAAAATGATAACATTGCTACTTTAGGTTCTTTTTTTACTATTGCTTTAAAACTTTCTGCTGAAGATATTGCTATTTCTGATAATTCATCACTATTTGGTTTTGGATTTAATCCACAGTCTGCGAACATTAAAACTCCATCTTCTCCATATTCTTTATGTGGAAGAACTAATATATTGAATGTTGATACAATTTTAGTTCCTGGCTTTGTCTTTAATATTTGAAGTGCTGGTCTTAAAGTATCTGCTGTAGAATGCGCAGCTCCTGATACTAATCCATCTGCTTCTTCTTTTTTTACCATCATCATTCCAAAATATACTGGGTCTTTCAAAAGATCTTTTGCTTGTTCCAAAGTCATTCCCTTTGCTTTTCTTAATTCATAGAGATATTCTGCATATTCTAAATATTTGTCTGACTCTAATGGTTCTACTATATTTGCTTTTGAAATATCAAAGTTATTATCATTAGCTAGTTTTGCTATTTCCTCTTTATTTCCTATTAAAACAATTTTTGCAAATCCTTCTTTAATAATCTTATCTGTTGCTTCTAATGTTCTTATGTCTGTTGCTTCTGGTAAAACTATTGTTTTTATTTCAGTTTTTGCTTGTTTCTTTATTTCATCAATAAAACTCATGCTTACCTCCCTTTTCAAACTCTATAATTATATACCATTTTATTAATAATTACAATATTTAGATGAAATTTTATATTTATGTAACCTTTTGTACTATTACTTTACATTCATACTAGTATATTATAAGGCTTTAATTTGTTAAGTAGTTTGACTTTCTAGCTCTTTTGTGTTATTATGTTAACAATATTGTCGCTCAGATTTTATTATTTTACAATTTGTTTAATTAAAATTATTGTTCAAAGAAAGAGGGTAGATTTAATGTTATTTAGCATCATTGTTCCTGTATATAATACAGAACAAACTTTGCGGAGTTGCCTCAACAGTATTCTTCGGCAAACTTTTCATGATTATGAGGTAATTCTTATCAATGACGGTTCCACTGATAAAAGTTCAGCAATTTGCTGTGAATACGCTTCATGTTATCACCATGTTAAAGTCTATCATTTTGAAAATGGAGGTGTAGCCTTAGCACGCAAACGCGGGATTGTTCTAGCTTCTGGCCAATACTTTATATTTGTTGATTCAGACGATACCATTAACTCTAGTTTACTGGAAAATATTGCAAAGGCGATTTCTTTGCAACCAAATTTGGATATTATTCGTTATCAAGCTAATTTAATCAATGATGATGAACACAAGAATCACGAACGTTATAATTTTCATTCAAATATTAACTGTATTCTTAGTGGTATTGATGCATTAAGGCTATGGTCTGCTCCCAATATTAAATATGCAGTATATTGGCTTTTTGCTTTTAAGCGATCATTATTTTCGAGTATTTGTTTAATGCCTGATATAAAGTGTTATGAAGATGTCGCTTATATTCCAATTATCATTGCCTCATCCAAACTGGTAACCACAATTGATTATTGTGGCTATAACTACTTATGTAATAGATCAGGCAGTTTGACCAACACTTCGAATAAAAATTTACAACGTCAAAAAGCTTATGATTTTTACCGAGCATGTATTTTCGCCTTATCTTATTTCATTCGTTCAGACATGGCAGCACAAGATATATCCTTTTTTATCAATGATTATACCAGGAGATTGAAGGATTTCTTTTACAGCACAGATATTGAGTTGCGCAGAGAATTGGCTCCAATCTACCATCTTTCAATCGAAGGAGATTAACTTACTTGTTTAATCTCACGCATTACATTTATAGCAAAAATAGAAACCTATTTTGAACTTACTTGTTCAATAATAGGTTTCTATTTTTATATTACTATAATACATATTTCTTTATTAAAATTACTCCACCAGTTATTATTGTTAATACTACTAATACTAACCACATATATGATTGTTCAGAACCTGTTTTTATTTCTAATACTACTAATGCTTTGTCATCATCGTCTTCTTGTTGTTTATCATATCCATCTGGATTAACATTGTCTGGTGTTGAGTCTATATCTGGGGAATCATATTCATTGTAATCTTCACTTATTTCTGCTATATTTGTCTTTGTTCCTAAATTATCTGCACCATTTATCCATGTAAATACTACTGGAACTACTGCTTGTTCTCCTGGTTGTAATAATGTTCCTTCTAGTGCTCTTGTTGTTATTTTTCCGTCTTCCTCTAATGTCCATTGTGGATTATCTTCTTGCACAAATGATAGTCCTGCTGGTATATAATCGGTTATTTCTGTTGCATATCCTGCTATTTCACCTTGATTCATAATCATTATATTATATACAAATTTTACTGTTGTCTTATTTAACTTTTTCTTGTCTATTACAACTTTTGCTATTGGCTCTGGATCATCATATGGTGTGAATCCTGTATCTGTTGTTACTGTTTGCCCATCTACTGTAACTATTGTTTGTGTTACCCATTTTAATAATGCTAAGTCGAAATATTTCACATAAACTTTTTCTGTATCTTGGTCATCTTCTCCTTCATTCCAAACATCTGGAACTGAATCATCATCATCTATGTCTATTTCATTTCCATCTTCATCTACAGCTTTATCTTCTGTTATTTGTGCTCTGTTTGTAATTATTCTATCTTCTGATGTTATGTTCTTTTCTACTACTTGGAATGCAACTTTTACTTCTGCCCAATCTGGATTTAATGGGTCTGTAGTACTTATTGGTTTTGTAGAGTCATATGGTTTTAATAATGAATTTTCTAATTTTTTTGTTCTTATTTCTACTGCATCACTTGGATTTTGTGTCTCTTTTCCTTCTGCATCATACATTTTCCATTCATATTCTTTATTTATCTCATGTTTTGGAAGGAATACTAATCCATCTGGAATATCATCTGATACCTCCATTGCATATCCTAATACTGTTCCTTCATTATATACTCTTATTGTATATGTAACTATATCACTATTTGCTACATATACTGGTGTTTTATCATGTTCATATTTTATTTTTCCATTTTCATCTACTACTGGTTCTGGTATTCTTGTTGTTACTGCATCATTGTTTACAGCTGTTATAAATTTTCTTAATGCTAAGTCAAAATGTCTCAATATTAATGGTTCATAATCATCATCATCTTGTTGATATGAACTGTTATCTGCTGGTGGATTATAGTTGTCTATATCTACATTTCCTGGTTGAGAATCCCTATCTCCAACTTTTATTTCATTACCGTCTTTGTCTAACGCTGTATCTTTTTGTATTTCAGCAATATTTCTTAATATACCTTCATATGAATTTTCTGCAAGTACTATACATGTTACTTCTATTTCTCTATAGTATAATCCGTCTGTTCCACTTGTTGATTGTTGCCATGTATCTGTTGCATCTATATTTGCTGAAGTTGTTTCTTTATTATATGCCTTTATCTTTGATTTTTCTAAAGCTGTTGAATATATTTTTGATTTTCCTTTTAATATTTCTACATCACTTAAAGATGTTAAGCCAAAGAAATCATTTGTTGTTAAATTTTTAATATCTGCTTCATTTTTATACAATCCATTTTCTCCAACTAATTTCATTGTTTGGTTACTTCCATCTGCCACTGGATGCCATAAATTGTCTGTGTTTGTTTTGTGGTTCATTAAATAACCTAAACCTTCTGGTATATAATCTGCTACTTCTTTTGCATAACCATCTAATTCGCCTTCATTATAAATTCTTAATTTATATGTAACAATATCTCCTTGTTTTATTACTATTGGAGTTTTTGAATGTGTATATTTTGCTGTTGTTATTTTATTTCCTGATGCATCTACCTCATTTAATTTGCTAGTATCAATTTTTGGTGTTCTATCATCTGCTCCTGTTAGTTCTTTTCCATTGATTTTTGTTATATATTTTCTTAATGCTAAGTCAAATTCTTTGCTTTTATCATTTTGTACAGTTATGGTAATCACTCCAGTATCTGCTACAAAACTGCTTATTTGAACTCCTGGAACTACCACTTGTGCACCTGTTGAATCTACAATTTTTACATCATCAATTATGTATTTTGTTCCATCTGCACTTAATTTTGTTGTTATTTTTATTTTAAATGGTTTATCTAAACCTACATAACCTGATGGTATCTTTATCTCTTCTATTTCAAATATAAATGTTTGTCCTTCTGTATTTATTATCATATTTGGAGTTTCAAATGTTCCATCTCCATTATCTGTTACTGCTATTTGTGTACGTCCTGTTGTTTCATCTATTATTCTAAAACTTGCTCCACCTAATAACTTTCCATCTTTATCTGTTTTATTAATTTTTAATATTAAATCTCCTGTTATTCTTTTTGTTGTTATTCTGTCTGTTTCTACTTTTTTCTCTTTTTCTACTTTTAATATAGGTTGTTCCTCTGCTGCTGCTACCCATAAGCTAGCTTTTGTTTCAAAATATGTTACTGTTGTTTCTATTGTTATCTCTGATAAATCATATCCTTGATCCCATATTTGTGGAATTTTTATATATACATCTCCGTTATCCAAAAGGTCATCTACTTTTAATGGTGTATCTGACATGTTATATAATATTGGAACATTTCCTGGACCTTTTTCTGGTATTTCAACTCCTAGTGCATCTTTTATTTTTACTTCTAATTCAAAGTCACTTACTAAATTAGTTTTTGTAATATTTACTGGACCTATCACATAGTCTCCATTAGCATCTTTTGTTATTGTTAATGGTTTTGTTTTATTTATTTCAACTCTTTTTAGTCCTACATTTACTTCCCTTATATTTGCATTTCCATATTGTGCTGCATTTGCTTTTCCGCCATCTATAAAATATTTATATAGTGTATTTATTTGGTTCCAGTCAGCATAACTTGTATCATATGAAGCTCCATTTTTCTTTAAGAAATTTCCTAAATCTACTGTATCTGCTAATGATAATGAATACTCTTGACCATGTGTATCATAGTTTGCAAAATACCATAATGCTGCTTGTTGTATAACCTCAATTTCATCATCTGTTAAAGTAGCTCCATCCATTCCAACTCTTTTCAAGAATTTATCTCTATCCATATCTGGATTTTCTGGAAGATACATATTATCTATAATCCATAATATTGCATTGTATGAATTATCTGTATCTATTCCTGTATATCCAATTACATCTTTATAATAATCTATTATTTTATTAGCTTCTTGGTTCATATCTCCATATTCTGTATATGTTACATCATGTGTTCCATATAATCCTAATGAGTCTATGTCTCCAAAACCTAACCCACTTCTTAAACAGTATAGTGCAAATTTATCATCTGTTACAAAAGCTGCTCCATTTTTTCTAAACACTTTAAACACTGATGCATCCTTTTGTATTCCAGATCCTCCTACTGTTATCGTAAATTTTGAATTTGTATATGGCCTTGTATCTGTAATATTTAAATCCATTGTAGCTGCTGCATATGCCATATTTGTTAGTCCAATTAAAATCAAAATAATAATTGTTGCAATTAGTGATACTTTTACTTTCTTCATAAAAACTCTCCTTCTCTAAATAACACTATATTTACTAATTTACTATTATATATATTTTTTTCAAAAAATCAATATATATATTTTTTTAGTTTTTATCTCTTTTTTTCTTCCCTTTACGGAAGTAGTTTCTTCACGTTCCTTTATTGTTCTTTTGCTAATTATTACATTTTCTTTACATTTTTAGTCTGACAAATTTTGACTATAAATTTAACTTTTTTGAGTAGCTTTTTTATATAACTTATTATTTTTAAGCTTACAAATTTCCGCTAACGCTTTAATTATACTACATATAAGTATTTTTTTCAACTGATTATGTAAAATTAGTTGATTTTTTACCTTTTTTGTATTGACTTTTATCTGCAATTTTGTTATTATTATAATTGCTTTTTGTTCTGCGGAAGTAGCTCAGTTGATAGAGCGATGCCTTGCCAAGGCATAGGTCGCGGGTTTGAGCCCCGTCTTCCGCTCCATAAAAACAATTAAAGCTAAATATTAAAATTTTTTAAAAAAATTTTCAATATTTATTCATTTTTATTTTTTCATTAGCATACAATAAAGTATATGGCGACATAGCCAAGTGGTAAGGCACGAGTCTGCAAAACTCTGATTCCCCGGTTCAAATCCGGGTGTCGCCTCCATATTTTAGTATGACAATGAATAATTTATTATTCATTGTTTTACTTTATATGGGTGATTAGCTCAGTTGGTAGAGCAGCTGACTCTTAATCAGAAGGTCCGGGGTTCGACCCCCCGATTGCCCACCAAAAAAGACTACAGAAATGCACTTTCCGTAGTCTTTTTTATTATTGTATTAGCAAAATGTTTAGGTTTTCTATTATTTTCTTAACGTTTTCATTTCTCTTATATATAGCATTTGACTTTTTTCAATAAACATATTATAAATTATTATATAATTTATTTTAGGAGGTTTTATGGAAAAAGTTATGTGTATTTCTGACATACATGGTAATATAGATTGTTTAAAACAAGCAATTGAGAGATTTTATCAAGAAAATGCAAAAAAGCTTATTATTCTAGGTGACTTTTCTGGATATGGCTTTTTATCTTCTTCAGACTTTGAAGTTGCAGAAGTTTTAAATAATATGGCAGGAGTTATTATTGCTGTTAAAGGAAATTGCGATAGTCAAAGAGCTGATGATTTATTTAATTTTGCCCTACCCTACATGAGAAATGTTACTATTAATGGAACTGTAGTTACTTTAACACATGGTCATATTTATAACAGGAATAATTTACCTGAAAATTGTGGCAAAATCTTTCTTTCTGGTCATACTCATATTGGTCTTTTAGAGAAAATCGGAGATAAAATACTTGCAAATCCTGGTTCTATTTCCAAACCTCGTGGAAGAAGTAAAAAAAGTTATTTAATTATTGATGATACAAATGTAATCTTGAAAACTCTTCAAGGAGAATTATTAACGAAAGTAAGTTTCTTAGACTAAATAATATCACAATTCACCATCAATATAATTAAAAACCTTTTTCTATTTATTTATATATGATATAATTAAAATAAAATGTAAATGAATTTTAGTGGAGTGATACAAATGAAAATTTTTAATTCTAAAAATAAAAAGATACTAATAAACTTGATATGTTTAATAATTTTCACTTGTGTTATTAGTACATTATTTATAAGTATGAAAGCACATAAATTTAAAAATACTGATACCTATATTGTTCCTGAAAATATAAGTAATTCTATTGGACAAGATATAGCAGGCGAGGAAATTAATATAGAAGATTTAGAAAATTTTATAGAAGAAGCCCCATCAACAGACTCTATTGTTGATGAAAAAGATACTTCTTCTCAATCAAATAAAAGTAATGTTAATTCTAACAATAAAAATACATCTTCAAATAAAGGTTATTACATAAAAGTTAATTATGGTGCAAATGTTGTTACTATTTACACTAGTGATAATGATGGGAACTATTCTATTCCTGTGAAAGCAATGGTTTGTTCTACTGGTACTGCAACACCAAAATCTGGTACATACAGAATACAAAGTAGATGGGAATGGTTAGGTCTAATAGGAAATGTTTATGGTCATTATAGTACTCAAATTGTAGGAAATATTCTTTTTCACTCTGTTCCATATTTAGAAAAATATAATCCTGCTTCTTTAGAGTATTGGGAATATGATAAACTTGGTACAAGGGCATCTGCTGGATGTATAAGACTTACAATAGCCGATGCAAAATGGATTTACAACAATATCCCTAGGGGAACTCTTGTAGAATTTTATTCTTCATCAGATCCTGGACCACTTCGGAAAACCTTCTGCACAAAAGATATCTAGTAATATTGAATGCAGAAATTGGGATCCTACTGATAGCAATTCTAATAATCCTTGGCATTCATACAATATAAATGCACCTATTGATAAACCAAATACAGATATACCACCTACAGATAATAATACTAACAATTCTGTTATTGACAATACTATAACTAATAACAATAATACTTCAGATAATATTGTTGATACTGATAACTCAATAACAAATGATAATAATACCTCAATCAACGATACTGATACTACAGAAAATGATAATACTATTAATAATAATATAACTGATAATGTTGTTGATAATAATATTACTAATAACGATAATACTGACAATAATACATTTGAAAATAATAGTCAAACTGATACTAACAACGTTATTGATAATTCTAATGTTAATAACTCTTAAAAAATAATTAAAGTCATAAAAATATAGATAGATTTATTTATCTATATTTTTTTATATTAACATGTGCATTTTTTTCATTCATATAGAGATATTGCACTGGTTATATAACTAATAGTCAAGCGGCTCTTTCTAATTATATAATAAATATAAATTTTTCTGGGAGACAAATTTATGATAAAGATAGAAATTGAAAATGGCTATTACAAATTTAAACTTGAAGACATTTTAAAGCAAAGAAATATTAGTATAAATAAATTAATGAGAGATACAAATACAGATTTTAAAGTTTTAAAAAGATTACTAACTGGGCAATTAGTTAGATTTGATATTTTTGTAACTGCCAGGTTATGCAATTATCTAAAGTGTTCAATTACAGATATTGTTGAATATATTCCTAATAAGGCAAGCTGAAAATTTTTATATTTTTAGTTTGTTTTTTTATTCGTTCAGATTTCTGATTTTTTATAAATTTATGTGATAAAAAACAGACTAATTTAGTCTGTTTTTTATCTATTCAAAATCTTCTATCTTTTTATTTACATCTTTCTTACTATATACTGTTATTCCTTTTTTTAGCTCCTTTAAGTCTGTTTCCTCTAAATACTTTGTTTGTATATCTGTTTTCTCTATTAGTTCTTTTTTCTTACCTTGTTTATCTAATTTGTAAACATATATATATCCATCTTTGTCCTTTATTAAATAATGCTCATTACAAAAATCATATATCTCTTTATATACTACCGCTTCTGTGTTAGTAAATTTCTGTATTTCCCATCCAATATATTCTATTTGCAATTCTTCTTTTGTCTTATTTACTAAGTCTTCAGTTATCTCTCTTTCTTGTTGTATTATATGATTACAATCATTGTAATATATTTTTTCTATTAATTTAGTATTTGGATTTATTTTATCTTCTGTACTACTTGTCCTTTGCAAAATGTTTTCTGCTTCTTGTATAGCATTTTCTCCTCTATTTGTTGTATATTCCATTTCAAATGCTAATTCTTCATCTATTTTATCTATTTTATATAAATATATTCCCAAGAAAAAACTTAATACTATTACTAAAACCACTAACATTATAATATATTTTCTCAAAACTATCACCAATAATATTTTAACCACTTTTTTACATATTCATACAATTTATTTTTATTCTTCCTTTTTTGTTTACTTTTATTGTTATTTCACCATTTAAATCTGTTCTAAAAAGTTGACTGTTTTGTTCTTCTATTCTCCTAATTACTTCTTTATTTGGATGCCCAAATTTGTTATCTTTTCCTACTCCAATTACTGAAATTTTAGGTGCTATTAGTTTTATTATTCCTTCATTACTAGATGTCTCTGAACCATGGTGTGCAACTTTTAAAACTGTTGTGTTTAAAAGTTCTTTAGAATATATTTCTATTAATCTATTTTCTACTGTTTCTTCTATATCTCCTGTAAATAACATACTAAATTGATTATATTCCATTCTGGCTACTATTGAATTGTTGTTAATTGAATTGATTTCATTTATATCTCTGGTTGGCCATAAAATTTTAAGTTTTATTTCTTTGTCAATGTTTATTTCCTTACCTGCTTCTACTATAATCACATTTGTGCCATTTTGTTGGCATATTTTAATTATTCTATTAAACAGCTCTGTCTCTTCTATTTGTCTACTAACTATCAAATTATTTATTTTCAGATTTTCTAATATTTCTATTAAATTATAGCAATGATCTGAATCAAAATGTGAAATCATCATATAATCTATTTTCATTATTTGTTTGTCTAATAAATATTCTAATAATACATTTTCTTTTTCTCCTCCATCTATTATCATTACTTTTCCTCTCGGAGTTATTATCAATTGGCAGTCTCCCTGTCCTACATCTACAATATGTATTTCCAATTGTTGTGGAAAAATGCTATATATTACATTTATACTTAATATTAGAATTAATGTGATTAATAATATTTTTAAATATTTTTCTTTTTGGAAATTTAATATAATTAAATAATATAAAAGTATATATATTATATTTGGTGTTGGAATTAATATTTTAGAAAAAGGTAATTTAGAAATAATATTCGAAATTGAAATTATAATTTTTAATAAGATATTTAAAATAATCGACATTTTATTTGCTACTTTTATAGCAAAAATTCCTACAAAGATATTTATATATCCATATAAAATGATTATTCCAGTTATTGGAATTGCAATAATATTTGATAGTATAAATGTTAATGAAACTGTATTGAATTTTAATATTAGTATTGGTATTATTAGAATTTGAGCAGATACTGTTACTGAGACTATCTCTATAATTTGTTTTGGTATTTTGGGCAGCTTATTTATAATATAGTTTTTAATTGGTCTATTTAATATAACTATTCCTAGCGTTCCTAAATAAGATAGTTCTAGTCCAATATCCTGTATTGAAAATGGATTATAGATTAATGTAATTATCAAACTTATTGCCATTGATGTTAATACATCTGGCTTTCTATGTACAATCTTGCCCGAAATTAATAGTATTCCCATTATACTTGCTCTTACAACAGATGCTGTAAACCCTACGATGAACATAAAAAATATTAGAATTAAATTTATTAGAAAATATGAAGTCCTTTTTGGTATTTTACTTTTTAATAACAAGTATGTTATTCCTAAAATTATATATGATATATGCGTTCCTGAAGTTGCTAATATATGTGATAAGCTACTTATACTAAAATTTTCTATTATATTTTCTGGTATTTTAGTCTTTTCTCCTATCAAAATTCCTACTAATAATCCTTGAGTATAGTTTGGTAAAATTTTATTTGCTGTTTCTATTATCTTGTTTCTTACATTATTACTTGTTCTTGCAATAATATTAGTTTGTTCTTTTCCTATAATCTCTATATTATTGCTTTTTATACTACCATATATTTTCCTAGTTTTTAAATATTGTTTATAGTCAAATCCTTTGTAATTTCTTCTTTCTTCTGGTTCTAAAAAATCCCCCCTTATTTTTATTCTCATTCCATATTTTAAGTTTATATTATTTGTATATAATATAAATCTTTTATCTTTTGATTTTATACTATATACTTTATAATAATCTGCATCCTTTGCTTCGCTTATTATAATTGCCTCTATTTCAATTTCATTTCTAATATTTTTATAAAATTTCTCATATTTGTTGTTTAATATATTAATATAGCTGCTAAAGATTATTGCACTAGCTAACAAAGTTATTATTATTTTTCTATTTTTATAGAATTTTTTGTATTTAATTATGCTAGGTATTAAAAAGAAAATAAAAAATATGGCCATACTTGTTTTCAAGTATAGCCCATATATTATTCCTATTATCATTCCTACTGCAATTATTACTAATGGTCTTTTTATATTATCACTCCCTACCTCTATTCTGTTGTTACAAGTCTTTTTGCAATATACCCTTCATATACAGTTCCATCTATTCCTGTATATGTTATTTTATACCATTCTTCTGTTTCTGAATTTATTGTAACTGTTGTTCCCATTGCTAATGTTGTTACAACTTCTGAAGTTTGTGATGCTTCTTGCCTTACATTTGCAAAATCTACATTTATTGTTCCTGTTGAGCTTGTTGATGGTGTCTCTGTAGTGTTGCCTTCTGGTAATTGTTCTGTTGGTTGTTTTGGGTTATTTTCTCCTGGTGTTTCTGGTTCTTGAGGATTTCCTATGGCATTAACTTCTCCATTTATTAAATAAGTTCTTATCCATCCTTCATGTGTTCCATCTGTTACATAGCTCCAATTTGTTATTGTTTTTTCTACTGTAACTGTTGCTCCTGCTGCAAGTGTTCCTATAGGAGTTGAAGAAATCAATGGTATCATATATATTCTAGCATTGTTTCTTATTTGTATAGTAGCGCCAGTATTGTCTGGTATATTTGTATTCTCTCCAGGCTTTTCTTCTATATCATTGTTATCTGGGTCTACATGTGTTGGTGGCGTCTCTGTTTCCTCCACTTTTACATATTCTGCAAATAAATACCCTTCTTGTCCATTATATTTAACTTTATACCATTCTCCATTTTGTTCCAATATTTCAACTTGGGCAGCATCTTCAATAGTTGTTATTACTGACCCTCCTTTTATTGGTTCTCCTCTTAATACTAACCCACTTGGTGCATTTACCGTTCCAGTTTGTGCTAATATTGTTGTACTTAGTATGATAAAAGCTGTTGCTATCATCATTGTTATCTTTTTTACTTTTTTCATAAAAACCTCCATCTGAGCGATTTTATGCTGTATCAAATGTTAAAATAAAAACCTCTTTTAAAAATCAATTATAAAAGAGGCTTAATTGCTCCTTTTATTGAGCAATTATATATTTAATTATTTTATTTGTCAAGATAATTCCTTTGCAGTTTGTATTTCATTATTTTCTATATAATCATCTAACATCATTTTTATTACTGCTACTACTGGTACTCCTAAAAACATTCCTAGTATTCCAAAGTATGCTCCTGCTACTGTTACTGATAGTATTATTAGTATTTTACTAATTTCTAATGCATCTCCTACTATTTTTGGATTAAGTATATTTGCATCAATTTGTTGTAATATTACTAACACTACTATTACCCATAAAGCTTGAGTAAATCCTCCCGTAAATAAAGTTATCACTCCTGCTAAAGCTACTGCTACAATTGCTCCAAAGAATGGTATTAAGTTAAATAATCCTATCATTGTTCCTAATAGTATTGCATATTTTACATGCATTATTGATAATGCTATAGACATTATTATTCCTACAATAATTGCATCTAATACTTGACTTGAAACATATTTAAAGAATATTGTATTTCCTTTTATAAAATACCTATCAATTCTTCTGTATGTGTCTTGAGGAAACATGGATTTAGTTAATCTCCTTAAATATGTTAATATTTCTGTTCTTTCTAACAAGATATAAATTGAAACTATTACTGTAACAACAACATTAAACAATCCGTTTGCAAACCCTACTGCTTTCTCCACATACATACTAATGTTATCTAAAGTAAGAATTTCTTCTATTTTTATGTCTTGAACTTTCTCTATAATTCCTTCCACTGTCTCTCTACTTATTATACTGTCATCTGGAATTTCCTCTACATATTCTATTGCAGTATCATAATATGATGGAAGATTTGTTGCTAAATCTATTACACTTTCTGTTACTGTTGGTATTACTGTTTTTATCAATAATACTATAAGTAATACTACCACAACATATACAACCAGCACTGATAACCCTCTTGCTTTTTTCTTTAATAGTCTACTTTTTCTAAATATTTTTTCTATTTTTCTACATGGTATGTATAGTAAATATGCAAGTAATATTGCCATAAGAAATGGTCCAAGTACACTTAACAATCCAGAAAGCCATGATGATACACCTGTTAAATTATCCAATATTTTATATATTACTATTAGTGCTACTGCTAAAATGAACCAATGAAATCCTTTTTTTTCAGTCTTTTCTTTTTTCATAATATATCGCTCCTTTGATTATATATCTATATCTAACCCGGCAAGGGCAATGGTCACTTCCCATTATATTATTATATATATATGTTTCTTTTATTTTACTATTTATTCTCTCAGATGTCAAAAAATAGTCTATTCTCCATCCTATATTTTTTTCTCTTGCCTTTCCCATATATGACCACCATGTATATGCATTTTCTTTATCTGGATATAATTTTCTATAAGTATCTGTAAATCCTGCTTCTTGCAAATTTGTCATTTTTCTTCTTTCTTCATCTGTAAATCCTGCATTTTTTCTATTTGTTTTAGGATTTTTTAAGTCTATTTCTTTATGTGCCACATTTAAATCTCCACACACAATTACAGGTTTAATTTTATCTAATTTCTTCAAATACTCCTTGAAATCATCTTCCCATTTCATCCTATATTCAAGTCTTGCAAGTTCCCTTCCAGAATTTGGTGTATAGCAACCTACAAAATAAAAATCTTTAAATTCTAATGTTATTACTCTTCCTTCTTTGTCATGTTCTTCTATTCCTATTCCATTTATTACCTTTTCTGGTTCTATCTTCGTGAATATTGCTGTTCCTGAATATCCTTTTCTTTCTGCATAGTTAAAATATTGATTATATTCTGGTAAATTTAATTCTATTTGTCCTTCTTGCATTTTTGTTTCTTGAATGCAAAATATGTCTGCATTTATCTCATTAAAAAAATCCATAAAACCTTTTTTATATATAGCTCTTAAGCCATTTACATTCCATGATATTAATTTCATATAATTCACCTAGGCTTTGTTATATCATAAACTTACTTCAAACGCAATAATAATTTAATATAAAACAAAACCCTAAACAATCCTTTGAAAGTCTAGGGTTTTGTATATGGAGCCGCTAGTCAGATTTGAACTGACGACCTACTGATTACAAGTCAGTTGCTCTACCAGCTGAGCTACAGCGGCATATTTAGTTGGTGACCCCGACGGGAATCGAACCCATGTCTCCGCCGTGAAAGGGCGATGTCTTAACCGCTTGACCACGGGGCCTTGTTTTGGTGAGCCATCCGCGACTCGAACGCGGGACAACTTGATTAAAAGTCAAGTGCTCTACCACCTGAGCTAATGGCCCATAATTCACTTATTTGAATTATAGTAGCAGTTGTCTCTATCTGAACAACTGCTTTTCTATAATACAACATTTTTCTTACTCTGTCAATACTTTTTTTAAAATTTTATTAAAATATTATTCAATTTCCTTCGCTGCTTTTATTAATCCAACAAATAATGGATGTGGTCTATTTGGTCTTGATTTAAATTCTGGATGAAATTGTCCTGCCATAAAATATGGATGTTCTTTTAATTCCACAATTTCTACTAATTCTCCATTTGGTGATATTCCTGAGCATATTAGTCCTGCTCTTTCCATTTCTTCTCTATATTTATTATTATATTCAAATCTATGTCTATGTCTTTCATTTATTTGTTTTTGACCATATAAACTATATGCCTTTGTTCCTTCTTTTAATACACATGGATAAGTTCCTAGTCTCATTGTTCCACCTTTTTCATCAATGTTCTTTTGTTCTTCCATTATGTGTATTACTTGATTTTTTGAGCCTTCATCAAATTCTTCTGAATTTGCATCTTTTAATCCTAATACATCTCTTGCAAATTCTACTACAGCCATTTGCATTCCTAAGCATATTCCTAAAAATGGTATATTGTTCTCTCTTGCATATTTTACTGCTGCAATTTTTCCTTCTATTCCCCTATTTCCAAATCCACCTGGAACTAATATTGCATCAAACTCCCCTAATTTTCCATTTGCTGTTTCTGCAGTTATTTCTTCTGAATCAATATATCCTATATCTACTTTTACATTATTTGCAAATCCTGCATGTCTTATACTCTCTGCAACTGAAAGATATGAATCTTCTAACTTTATGTATTTACCTACTATTGCAACCTTAACTATTTTATCTTCTACATTTCTTATTTTGTCTATCATTGTTTCCCATTCTTTATTGTTTGGCTCTATTTTATCTAATCTTAAATGTCTGCAAACTTCTTTTGTTAGTCCTTCTTCTTCTAACATTAATGGTACAGCATATAGATTATCTACAGTTTTATTCTGTATCACACTCTCTGGTCGCACATTACAGTGTAGTGCTATTTTGTATTTCATTGTTTCATCTATTGGAAGTTCTGACCTACATACTAATATATCTGGTCTTATTCCCAATGATTGCAACTCTTTTACTGAATGTTGTGTTGGTTTTGATTTCAATTCATTTGAACCTGCTATGTATGGCAATAAGGTTACATGAATATATACTACATCTTCAGGATTCTGTTCTATTCCAACCTGTCTTATTGCTTCTATAAAAGATAATCCTTCTATATCTCCTATTGTTCCTCCTATTTCTGTTATTACTATATCTATATCTTCATTTTCGAATTTATATATCCTCTCTTTTATTTCATTTGTAATATGTGGTATTACTTGTACTGTCTTTCCTAAGTATTCACCTTTTCTTTCCTTCTCTATTACACTTGAATATATTTTTCCTGTTGTTACACTAGAATTTTTAGTTAAATTTTCATCTATAAATCTTTCATAATGTCCTAAATCTAGGTCCGTTTCTGCCCCATCATCTGTTACAAATACCTCTCCATGTTCTATTGGACTCATTGTTCCTGGATCAACATTTATATATGGATCCATTTTTTGTATAGTTACTTTATAACCTCTATTTTTTAATAATCTTCCTAATGATGCTGCTGTTATTCCTTTCCCTAGTCCTGACACTACTCCTCCTGTTACAAATATGTACTTCGTTTTCATACTACCTCCTACAAAAAATAAAAAAAGATTTAAAAATTGCCTCGTCTTTTGAGGTTTTTTTTAAATCTACTTTATTAGTATACCATTATTTTACATTTTTCGCAACTGTTTTTTGAAATTTTATTTTAAATTTAAAGAGGACAGTAAAACTGACCTCTTTGCAATTTTTATATCTATCTTTCTCCTGTTTGTCCATCTTGTTCCATTAGTTTTACTGCCTGTTCCTCTCTTGTTTCTTTTATTACTACAGACTTTGCGTCAATTCCCAAAAAGTCGAAAAATCGCATTAGGCTTTCTTTTGCTTTTTTTATTCTGTCTCTACTCTTACATTCAATTTCTATACTATTTGGCATTGGTTTTCGTCCTTTACTAACAACTACAGACCTATCTTGCCTAATTACTATTCCATCTTCATTTTCCATACTATTTCTAACAGTCTCTATTATGCATTTAGAATTTCCATTTGGGATTTGTATGCTCATACCTGGATGTTCACTATTAAACTTTGCCACTAATTCTGTTAATGTCTTTCCTTCAAAATCAGTCGTTTCATATCTTTCTCTTTCTACTTGCATTACTCCGTTTATCTCTTTTTCTTTTTACTATCAGCTCTTGTTTTTTTCTATTTAAATATTCTCTTATACATATAGATACTCCTTTTTCATTATTAAAGTATGTATCTCTTATTCTATCAGGTAGCATTGCTCTAAAATTTTCTCCAAAAAATGGTAATAAGTCACTCATTACAAATGCATCTCCTGGTTTTAATTTTATCTGTCTATCTGCATTATCTAAGCTTAATATTTTAGTTATATCAAGCATTCCTCCTTCTTGAAATGCTCTCTTCAGTTCCTCTGGTCTATCTTTAAATCTCTGAAATATTCTATTTACAGTATTTAACATATCTATATCATTGCTATTTGTTATTGTTCTTAATGACTCTTCCCACGCTTCTTCTATATTATCTGGATGTTTTGCAATGGCTTCATTAAATTTTGTAATTATAAATATCGTTGATGCATTTTGCATTTCTTTTTTCTTTATATCTATTACCCCTTGTTGTCTTAATCCTTTAACATATCCTATCATTTCATTTAAAATGTCCCATGTATCTTGTTCTACATCATAATATATTCTTCCATCATTTTGATTTTCTCTTACAGTATTTGCTATATTTGTTATCAGTTCTCCAAAGTTCTCTTTACGTATTAATTTATCAAATTCTTCAATTCTCCTTCTTATTACTTCTTCTCTTTCGTACCCTTTTCCTAATTTCTCAGTTGTAGCATCTTTCCACTCTTTACTAAAAAATCCTGGTGGTAGTGGTACTTTTGTTCTACTTGTCCTTTTTAAAATGTCTACTATGTCACTTACTCCATAACATATTTTATCTGCCTCTCTTGGAAGTTGTACTACAGTTCCATCTCCTCTACTCTCACTATTTGTCCTACTGTGCTCTTCTATTGATTTTTTTATCATTCTTTTATTTGAATCTATTGCACTTCTTATTCTACTTTCGTCATATTCTTTTCCTATTGATTTAGCATATTTAACTATTGACTCTATAATTTCATCTTCTCTTGTCGAAATTATTCTTTCTATTACATCTCTACCATTTATCTCATGTGAAAAGAACCCGTCTAATGAGCCTAATAATGCTTCTGTAGGGTGTGCTCCTGGAACATGACCAATGTCATGGACTAATCCTGATACCATACAAAGAAGTGTATTTTTGTCTTTTACTGGTATTTCCTTACTTCTACTTATTAATCCTGTTATTAACATTACTTGCTCAGAATGTGACAGCCTATTTGTTATTGCTTGATCTTCTCTATAATAATTTTCATTTAAGAAATTTATTAGTTTATATTCTATATCTTGATAATCCATATCTGAAAAAAAACATAAAAACATATCTTCTAAATTTCTTATTTTTCCTGGATTATAATTTTTCATTCTTTTTACTGTTGATATTTTTCTCATTAAATATTGTGGATCTTTAAAATTGCTTAGTTCTAAATTAGGTGGCATTGGCACTCTATAGTCATGTATTATTTGTCCCTTATGTTTTAATTGCTCAAACTCATTCGTGCTAATTATAGTACTAAGCATAGCACATATTGTAAGTTCTTCTAATGTCATATTTTGCTTTTGCTCTAACATCTCTTTTATTGATCTAGAGTACTTTGACAATGTATTTCTCTGTACATCGAAATTACTAAGTACTACATCATATATTTTTCTTAGCTCTTCAGCATTTCCTGAAAGCACTTCAAATTCAATTTCCTCATTCATTTCAAAATAGTCGCCATATTCATCTTTCGCTCTTAAATCATCAAATGCAACCTCTATTTTTGTTCCATCCTCTGCTATAATATTTATTTTGCTTCTATTATTATCTACCTTTACAGCCATTTCTAAATTTTCAGGAAATTCTAACTCAGGATATTTTTTCTTTAAACAAGATATCGCATATGATAGTGTAGTTTCTCCTTCTTGAGCAACAAAACCTTCTGGTATTTCTACTTCAAATTCCTTTCTTTCAAGATATGCCATTTCCTGTCCTGTTGGTACTTTATATGTTACAAAAATTTTTCCTTCAAGATTTCTTATTCTAAAACTTCTTTCGCTATTATAAAAGCTTCTATTTGGAGTATCATAATATGTATCTGTCTGCTTTACTCGATTTATTTCACCTTCCACTTTATATCCATTTTGTACTAATCTACTTAATAACTCATTTCGATTTATTTCTTGTAGTGGAAGTAATTTTAGTTCTCTCTCATTGCCCATACTAATCACCTCATATACTAATAATTATACCTTATTTTTCCAATTTTATCAATTAAATACTTTATACAAACAAAAATTGAGATCATATGACCTCAACTTTATATTATTTATTTATTTTTTCTAATAATTCTTCAACATCTATTCCATGTACTTCACATGCTTCTTCTATTGTTTCTGCTTGTGATGCTGGGCATCCTAAACAATGCATTCCTGCCTGTAGTAAAATATCTGCTTTTTCTGGTGCTATTTCTAGAAGTTCTCCTATTTTTGTTGTTTTCTCTATCATTTTTTCCTCCTAAATTAATATATTTTTCAAAGTATCAGTCATTATTGACTATACACAAATTTTATTTCCGAAAACATTCTAACATATTTTTTTGAAAAAGTATAGACAATTTTGTAAAATTATAGTAGAATAATAAAAATTTGAAAGGTGGTGAAGTCTGTTAGAAGTTTTAATTCATATTTTCTTTGCATCTTTTATTATTAATCTTTTTATAACTTTTTATTCGATATATTTGTTTTTTGAAATGAAATTTTTTCATTCTTTACAAGGTTCTAAACTAAAATTCAAAAATTTTTAACAAAAGGAGGTTTCCTTTGAAATTAATAACTAGAATAACTTTTGTCTTATTTTCAATATTTTTTTTAGTTGCTTTTATGTTTTATTTGTTCCACTCAATATTTTTTTCAAATTCTGTAATAATACCATATTCAATATATCCATTTGATATCTGTATAAAAGCTCCAATTATTTGGAAATATATTAAAATTACATATTTATTAACATTTATTTATTCTTCTGCTTTGGTTTCTAACTCATTTTTTAATTTATTTTTTAAAAATATATCTTTTACTCTACCACGTACAAAAAAACTTCATCCATCCATAAAATCTACTAATACTTTAAATTTATTTGTTGGTATGAATTCCGATAAAGAGCCTATTTTTATAGATGAAAGTGGATTATATCAAAATATTTTAATAACAGGAACTATTGGAAGCGGTAAAACAAGCTCTGCAATGTATCCATTTACTAGGCAATTGATGAATTTTTGTTCTTATAATAATTCAAAAAAGCTTGGTATGCTAATATTAGATGTTAAAGGTAATTTTTATAAACAAGTAAGAAAATATGCTGAAGATTGTAATAGGCTTGATGACTTAATAATATTAGAATTAGGTGGTAACATTAAATATAATCCTCTTGATAAACCTAATTTGAATCCTATAGTCCTAGCTAATCGTTTAAAAACTATTCTTACATTATTCTCTCCTAATAATAGTGAATCTTACTGGTTAGACAAAGCAGAAATTGTTTTAGCAGAGTGTATTAAACTTTGTAGATTATATAACAATAATTATGTTACATTTGCTGAATTACACAAATTAGTCAATTCAAATGATTATTATGAAGAGAAATTAGCTTTTCTAAGAAAATTATTTCAATCTGGTAAATTATCTCATAATGATGTTTATAATTTATATTCTGCTATTAATTTTTTTGAGACTGAATTTAAATCATTAGATTCTAGAGTACTTTCTATTTTGAAATCTGAAATTTCTCGTATGACAACTGCTTTTATTTCTGATTATGACATTCTCAATACTTTTTCCCCTAGCCAAGAAGATTTAAATTTCAATGGTTTTTCTGAAGTAATTGAAAAAGGTAAAATAGTTGTTTTAAATATGAATATATCAACATACAAAAATTTATCTAAACTTATTTCAGCTTACTTAAAGTTAGATTTTCAAACTGAAGTTTTATCAAGGCTTTCTAATAATACTGTTAAACCTTGTGTATTTATATCTGATGAATTTCATGAATATGTTACAAACACTGATAGTGATTTTTTCGCACAAAGCAGAGAAGCTAAATGTATTAATATTGTTGCAACTCAAAGTTATACTTCTCTTTTGAATTCTTTAAAAGATCAATCAGCTGTAAGAGTAATAGTCCAGAATCTAATTAACAAACTATGGTTTAGAACTGATGATGTTTTTACAATAGAAGATGCACAAAAACAAATAGGAAAAGAAGATAAGGAAAAAATATCTAAAAGTATCTCTGAAAATGCTCAAGAAACTAATTTTAATTACTTTACAAATTCATTGAATTCTAAAAAATCAAATGTTTCCGAAAGCATTAGTACACAAGTAAATTTTGATTTCGTATATGATACCAATTTCTTTACTCAAAAATTAGAAACTTTCTCTTGCCTTGCTTTCCTATCAAATGGTTTTAAAATTATGCCTCCTCAAAAAATATTAATGAAACCTTACTTCTCAACGAAAGAGCATAATTTTAAAAATTCAAAATATAAAATTATTTAGGAGGTTTTAATGAAAAAATTATATTATATTTTTTATATTACTTTTTTGGTAATAATTATACTTAATTTCTTGTCTCTTACAAGCTTTGCATCATATCCAAAGCTTGTAAATACAATAACCAATGCTTTTGATAAAATTAAAAGTTGGTTTTTAAAAATTGCCACTCCAGCAGCTGCTGTAGCTGTCGGAACTGGAATCTTTATGAAAAAATTTAGTTTTGGAGATGAAGAAAGACTTAGAACTGGAAAAAGACTTATTCGTGGCAGTTTATTCTCATATGCTTTTATATTATGCATTGATTTGATACTATCTGCAATTAAACTTCTCGTGTCTGCTGAAGCTGGAGGTGATTAATATTAACTCTGCAACTGTTACTGCTCAATTAATCTCTTCTTTAAATCATCTACTTTCTAATTTTCTCTCTTCTGTGTATGCTACTATCTCTTCTATTCTCGATGATTTAGCCTTTATTGATCAATCAATTACTTCTGATTTAAGTCCTATAGTAGGAGATAATTTAGGTTCTGGTATTTTACTTATTTGTAACTCTTTAATTTATGGCTTTCTCATTTATTATGCTATTTCTTATCTTTTTTCTCATCTTACATTTACTCAAGTAGAACATCCTGCTCAATTTATTTTCAAACTGCTTCTTTGTTCTCTTGCAATAAATGGTAGCCTTATTTTCTGTTCATTTTTAATTCATATTATTTCTCTAATATCTAATTCAGTACTAATGCTTGGAGAAAGTTTATTTCATACAAAAATTTCCTTTATTTGTTTAATAGATGCTTTAAATCCTCAAAATTACTTTTTAGAAGGGTTGTTTAATATATTTAGTTTTGATGGACTACTAAAAAGTTTAATTTCTATTAGTTTTATAACACTTACTATATCCTATTCAATAAGATATGTTATAATTAAAGTTTTCATTTTAATCTCGCCTTTTGCAATAATTTCTCTTATTAATGCCAAATCTAGTTGGTTCTTTAAGTCTTGGTTAAAAAACTTTCTTTCTATGCTTTTTCTTCAAGTTTTAATTTCTTTAATCTTAGTTGTTTATTTTGCAATTACTTTTAACGATAATACTATTATAAACCAATTAATTCAATTTGGAATAATATTTACTCTCGTAAAAGCTAATTCATTTTTAAAGGAATTTATGGGAGGATTATCTGCTGAAATAAACTTTAGCAGTGTAAGTATGTTTAATATGTTTAAAGGAGGTAATATAAAATGAAATTTATAATTCCTCAAAATTATAATTTTAAAAATAGATTATTTGGTTTTATGGATTATTCAACTGCTATTTTTAATGTTGTTTGGATGTTATTAGTTTTTCTATTAGTTAGTTTATTTAGCTTTTCTTTAAACATTAAAATTGCAATCTTCATAACATTATACTTTCCTCTATTCTTATTCAGTGTGTTTGGTTTCAATAATGAGAATATTGTTTATGTAATATTTTACATTCTTAAATTTATTAAAAATAGGAAAGTTTATTTTTTCAATAAAGATTGACAAATTAAGCTTTTCAAGATAGAATATATTAAATTATGTATATTAAATTAAAGGAGAACTATTATGTGGGGAGATATAGCAATAGCTTTCTTGTTAGCCTTTATAACTGCTTATGTTGTGACCCCTTATACTATTAGGCTAGCTCGTAAAGTTGGAGCATTAGATGTTCCTAAAGAATCTAGAAAAATTCATACTAAACCAATGCCTAGACTCGGTGGTTTAGCAATTATAGCAGGTTTCATGGTTTCTATAATATATCTATTAATTATGATGTCTATTGAAAAAACTATTAATTTAAAAGATTATAACAATTATTATATTAAACTAATCGGATTATTTGGAGGTGCTATAGTTCTAGCCATATTTTGTATATTTGATGATATAAAAGGAATTAATCCTTTTGTTAAATTACTTGGACAAACACTTGCTGCACTTATAGTAACATTTGCTGGAATACGAATTGATAAAATAATCTTTTCATCTTTCCTTAATACCCTTATAACTGAAGAAATTGTTTCTATAACTATTACTGTTATATGGATTGTTGGTATTACTAATGCAATTAATTTGATAGATGGATTAGATGGTCTCTCTAGTGGAATCTCACTTATTTCTTGTATCTCTCTATTAATGATTTTTGCATTAAATGATTCTCCTATAATTTCAATTATTTTAGTTACAGCTCTTGGCGGTGCAATATTAGGATTTTTACCATTTAATTTTTCTCCAGCAAAAACATTTCTAGGAGATACTGGTTCTAATTTTCTGGGATACACCTTATCTATAATTGCTATCCTTGGAGTAGCAAAAACATATACAGCTATCGTTTTAATTGCACCTTTAATAGTTTTTGCATTACCACTATTAGATACTGGACTTGCAATTTTTAGAAGATTAATTAAAACAAAATCTGTTAAAGGAATTTTTAAAGCTGATAAAGAACATCTACATCATAAAATAATGAGAAAAGGCTATTCTCAAAAGCAAGCTGTTTTAATACTTTATGCCTTTAGCGCAACTTTTGGAATGTTTGCAATAATTCTTTTAGAAAGTGGTTTTTGGAAATCTGTTTCTTTTGCTCTAATGGTCATTGCAATTGGTGCAATTGGCGCAAAAGATTTCTTTAAAATAGATGAATCTAATATAGAATATAAAAATCCAAAAAGATAACATAAATAAAAAACCAATCATTATAGTGTGAAGTTGTCAACAAAAAGTAGACACAAAAAAGCGTAATTATGAAAATCCTAGTT
>CANTAQ010000010.1 GCA_947651825.1 uncultured Clostridium sp.
AAGGATACAACGTAGATGCAGCAAGCAAAGAATTAACATTAGCAGTAAGTGGAAATGAAATAGTATTCACATACACAGCAAGAACAGATATTAGTTACACAGTAAAATATGTAGATGCAGAAGGAAATGAATTAGCAGATGAAAAAGTAGTAACAAATCAAACATTTGGAACAACAGTAACAGAAAATGCAATGGAAATTCCAGGATATAGTGTAGATATGGAATCTAAAGACTTAAAACTTGGAGTAGAAAATAATGTTATAACATTTACATATACTTTGATAGACTACACAGTAAAATTCATGACAGGTGATTATGCATATGAAACAAGAACAGAACAACATTATGGAGATGTAATAAATGCACCAGTCAAAGAACCAACAAAAACATCAGATAAGATTAACACATATACATTTGCAGGTTGGTATGACAACGCAGAATGTACAGGAACAGCATATGACTTTACAAATGCAACAGTAACAGGAGATTTAACACTATATGCAAAATTTGATGCAACACCAATTGATTACACAATTGAATTTATAGTAGGTGGATTTGGATATGAAACAAAAACACTACACTATGGAGATGCATTAGAAGCACCAGTAAATGAACCAACAAAGAATTCAGATGTAGTAAATACATATACATTTGCAGGTTGGTATGACAATGCAGAATGTACAGGAACAGCATATGACTTTACAGATGCAACAGTAACAGGAAACTTAAAATTATATGCAAAATTTGATGCAACACCAATTGTATATACTGTAACAACAAATATTGCAGAAAATGGAACAGTAGTAGCAAATCCAACAAGTGGAAACTATGAAGATGAAATTACATTGACAGTAACACCAGATGAACATTATGAATTAAATACATTAATAGTAGGTGAAACAGATGTAACAGCACAAGTATCAAACGGAACATATACATTTGATTTAGTAGAAAATGTAGAAGTAACAGCAACATTTAGAAAAGTTGTATATAATGTAACAGTAAATGAAACAACAAATGGAACAGTAGTAGCAAATCCAACAAGTGGAAACTATGAAGATGAAATTACATTAACAGTAACACCAACAGAAGGATATGAGTTAGATACATTACTAGTAAATGAAACAGATGTAGCAACACAAGTATTAAACGGAGTATATACATTCAATTTAAGTGGAAATACAACAATAAGTGCAACATTTAAAGCAATAGAATATACAGTAACATTTGTAAATGGAGAAGAAACAGTAGAAACAAAGACAACAACAGTAGAAGATGGATACAAAGTAGAATTACCAGCAGACTTAAGCAAAGAAGGATATACATTTGATGGATGGTTTGTAGGAGAAAACGAAGTAACATCAGAAACAGAATTTAAAGCAGATACAACAGTAGAAGCAAAATTCACAGTAATAGAATATACAGTAACATTTATGGATGGGGAAAATGAAATAGCAATAGTAACAACAACTATAGAAAAAGGATACAAAGTAGAATTACCAGCATCAGACAAAGAAGGATATAGATTTGATGGATGGTTCACAGATAATGGAGAAGAATTTACAGAAAATACAGTAGTATCAGAAAATATGACAGTAACAGCAAAATATGTAAAAATAGGTATCCCAGTTATTACTTTGAATGGAGAAGCTGAAATAACAATAGATGTAAATGAAGGTACTTATACAGAATTAGGTGCAAAAGCTGAAACATATGATGGAAAAGAATTAATAGTTACAGATATAACAGGAGAAGTAGATACAACAACAGTAGGAACATATATCATTAGATATAATGTAACAGACAATGAAGGAAATGTAGCAGATGAAGTAATAAGAACTGTAAACGTTGTAGATAGAAAAGCACCAGTATTCGAAAGCATTGACAAAAATGTAAAATCAATGGAAGCTGGAGATGAATATCAAAAAGTAGCATATACAGTATCAGATAACTATGATAGTGCAGAAGATATTACAGTAACAGTAAGTGAAATAAACTCTTCAATATTAGGAATTCAAACTGTAACATATACAGCAACAGATAAGAGTGGAAATTCAACATCAGTAGAAATTAGAGTAAGGGTTGTAGACACAACAGCACCAACAATATCACTTAAAAACCCAGCAGATGCAACACAATCATTTACTGTAGGTGGAACATTTGTAGCACCAGAATTTAATGTATCAGATAATTCAAGCTCAGCAGAAGATATTACAATAGATATGAATGGAATTATAGATGAATCAGTACCAGGAACATATACAGTAGAATATACAGCAACTGACTGGACAGGAAATACTTCAGAGCCAATAATTATAACTGTAAAAGTTCTAAACTACCCACCATCAATTACATATTATAATAAAGGAACAAAAACACCAATTGAAGATGGAAAAGAGTATACAGAAACATTAACAGTTGAATTTAAAGGAAAAGGAATATTGACAGATTTAGACACAGGAGTAGAAACTGCAATAAATTCAGGAAGTAAAATATATGATGGAAATTACAGCTTAACAGCAACATTAGATGATGGAGCATATAAGACAGTAAGATTCAGTGTTAATACAAAACCAGAAGTAGTAAGTGTTACAGTAGTTGATAAAGATGGTATAACATCAAATGAAATTTTAAAAGACAGCGAATGGTATATTGGAACATTAAGTTTCAACTTTAACACAGATAAATTTACTGAAATGAGATTAATAAATACAGATACAGGAAGTATAATTAGTACAAGTGTAGAAGAAATTAGAAATATGACATTAGAAACAGAAGAATATACTTCATATAGATTAGTTTTCAAAGACAGTAAAGGATTAAGAAATACAATTGACTTCATGCTTTGGGCAGAATAATAAAAAAGAAATTAGCACATTAGTGCTAATTTCTTTTTTTAAAAGTAAATAAAATGCTTCTATTTCAATATATTTGTAAATATAATTGTATAGAAATTTTTCCAGAATTTAGTTACAAATTCTTTCCAAAAATTATTGACTATTTAGGAAAAAAAATGTATAATTAAAAGGAAATTTTGTATCAAACAAAGAAAAAACAAGAAAAGAAGAGAGGAAGATAATCAAATGAAAGAGAAAATTTTATCAATTTTTATTTTTGCATTTTTATTAATTATAATAGGAATGACAAGTGTAAATGCAGCAAGCTGTGGAATATCAGTTACAGGAAATGATGTAGAAATAGGACAAAATGTTACAATTACAGTTAGTTTTACACAACCAGCAACTTCAGCAAGTTTTAGATTAAATTATGATAGTACAAAGGTACAATATATAAGCAACAGTGCAGGTGGTAGAAATACAGGAAGTAGTGTTGTTGTAGATTATTTATCAATGGATTTAACACCAATTACAAGTGCAACATTTACATTTTCAACAAAATCAGCAGGAGCAGCTAATTTTAGTGTGTCTGGAATTACTTTGTCAGCAGCAAATTTGGAAGAGTATTCAATTAGCTATAACAATGGAAAAACAATTACAATAAAAGAGAAACCAGTAGTAAATCCTCCAACAGAAGAAAAACCACCAGTAGTAAATCCAGATCCAAAACCAGAACAACCAGGACAACCAGAACAACCAACAACACCAACTCAACCAGAACAACCAAAAGAACCAACATTCAGAAGTGACAATTCAAAAGTTTATGCAACAGCTAATGTAAACGTAAGATCAAGTTGGACAACAGAAAATAGCAGTAATATTTTAGGATTGCTAAAAAAAGGTGAAGAAATTACAAGAACAGGAATTAGTTCTGAATGGGATAGAGTTACATATAAAGGAAGAGTGGCATATATCCGCCATGGCTATTTAACAACAACAAAACCAGAGGAAGAAGATAATAATACTGTAAATGAAAATCCAGTTGATGACAATGTAGTAGGAAACACAGTAGATAATACTGTAGTTGGTGAAAATAATACAAATACAGAAAATACAAATGCAAATTTGAATGAAGAAAACTCTGTAGCAGGAGAAAATAATATTGTAGAAAATAATATAGCAGGAAAAGGCAAGACAAATGGAAAAATAATAGCAATAGTAATTAGTGCCGCAGCTATTATAGTAGTTGGAATTATAATGTTTCTTATATATAAAAAAGTAAATGACGAAGATGAAGACGAAGATGAAGAAGAAGTTACTAAGAAAACTACAAAAACAACTACAACAGGAAATAACAGAACTACAACAAGAAATACAGTAGCGAGAAGTACATCAACAAGAAATACAACAGCTAGAAATACAACAAAAAAGAACACACAAAACAAATCAACTACAGGAAAAAAACAATAATCAAAGGAGGAGAATGATATAGTTATGAAAAAATCAAAAAAAGGATTTATCTTGTTAGGAATAACATCATCAATTATTGCTGTTAATGGAATTATGCAAACAATAAAACCTCTAAAAGTTGATATGAATGAGAGAAAAATGTTGGGTTATAACCATAATCCAACAACTGCTTTAGATAATGTGTTTGAGCAGGATGGGATGTTAATATTACCATTTATTTATGATAATGCAGAACAAAAAATAACCAAAAATGATATAATTACAGAATTTTACAAAGCAGGTTTAACAATAAAAGACATTTCAACAGGGGAAAAAATTGGGACAGGTACAAAAATAACAGTGAATGAAAATTCAAATGTTTATACTGTGTTAGTGTATGGAGATGTTACAGGTGATGGAGTAGTAAATTTGATAGATGCACAAAAGATTATATCTTTCAAAAGAGATCCAAGTAACCCAATATTCTTAATCGATGGAATTTATCATATTGCTGGAAATGTGCAAAATACAACAGATGTTCTTGATTTAATAGATGCACAAAAAATTATTATGTTTAAGAGAGAAACTCTAGAAGAACCATTAGTAAAAATTGAACCAATATCAATAAAAGAAAAGAGAGAATTAATAAGTATATCTGCAGTATATAATAATTCAGTAGCAGTATCAGCAGCAACAACATTAGAAGAAATAAAACCAAATATTGTTGTAAAGGCTCATTACAGTAATGGGGATGTTGAAGAAGTAACTGCTTTTGAATTAACAGGAGATCTAATTGCAGGACAAGATAATATTCTAACAATAACAGTATCAGGAAAAACAACAAGTATAACAGTAACAGTTGCAGAAAGAGAGTTAGTATCTATATCAGCTAAATATGATGATACAACACCAGTTCCAGTGACTACAACATTAGATGAATTAAAAGCAAGTGTGGAAGTGACAGGTATTTATAACAATGGTACAACTTCACCAATTACAGAATTTTCATTAGAAGGTGATTTGCTTCCAGGTCAAACAAATATTATAAAAGTAACAACACAAGGAAAAGAAGCAATAATTAATATAACTGTTGAGGCAGATGCTGTAAGTAGCATAGAATTAGAAAAAGCACCAGATAAAAACAAATATAATTATGGAGAAGAAAAATTAGATTTAACTGGTGGAAAAATAAAAGTAAATTGGGTAGCAGGAAACCAAACGTCTACAAACATAACAAGTGGAATGATATCAGGATATAATCCAAAACAAGAAGGTCCACAAGAAATAACAGTAACATATGGTGGAGCAACAACAACTTTTGAAATAACAGTGTTAGATAGAATTTCTGCATTAGAAATAATAGATAGTGGAAGAACAGATAATGTAACTGTAGTATCAGGTGGATATAAAGTAGATTCAAAAGCAGAATTTATTTTGGGAACTATACAAGCAGAACATAAAGATACTGTAAGTGAGTTAAATGCAGATATGTTAACATTAGATGTGGAATTAAATGCTTCAGATGATGCAGAAGCAACTAAAGATAGTTTATCTATAGAAAAGGTTGTAGATGCAGATGGCAATGTTATGATAAAAGGAAAAGCGGCAACAGCAGGAACTTATACAGTGAATGTAATACTTTCTTATGAAGATAAAACTGTAACATTACCAATAACAGTACAAGCAGTAAAGAGTTCAGAAATTAAAAAAATCAATTTAAATATGGATAAAGATGACTTAAAGGTTGGAAAACCATTAAGAATAGATATAGAAGTTATTAATATAAATGATGAAAAAATAACTCCAGATTCAATTACTTTTGAAAATATTACAAATGGACTTGAATTTGCAATGTTTGATAGTGCTGGAAATTTAATAGAAGGGTCAGATTTGTCAGAGATAGCTTATATTGAAGTATCAACAACAATAGAAAGTGCGCAAGCTGCAACCTTTACAATAAAAGCGACAACATCAAAAAATAGTCAAACAAGTGCAGTGACACTTCAAGTAAAAGATGCACCAGTTGTAACTTCAATAGTAGTAAATAAAACTAATGCACCATTATATATAGAAGAAAAAGAAGATACAAAGACCGATGAAAATGGAAATATTTATACAGTTTTAGATGTTGAATTTTTTGATCAAACAGGAGACAAAATGGAAGTTGAAGCTTCTAATATACAACAAGTTACAGAGCCATTTACTCCAGGTTCATTAGGGCTAACTAAGAATCAAATTGTACTTATTAAACCAAAAGTAACTGTTCAAAGAAAAGACAGTACAGCAACTATAGAAACGAGTGGTTTATATTCTAAACTTTATGACGCAGAAGGGAATGAAGCAACAGGTAATACAGTTGTTTCAAAAATAGGTATAGCTATCATAACAGATTCACCAAATTTTGATGTGGTTCTATCATCAATAGATGGAAAAAATATAAAATTTGTTAATAATTTAGGAGTAACAATAGGAAATGAAATACCATTACAAGTAATTTACAAAGCATTAACAACAATTAGAATTTCTGAAGAAGGTCAAGAAAATGTAATAAAAGGTACTAACGGAATATATAATGTAGAACTAAATAAAGAATTTATTTTAGGAACTATAACTGTTGGTGCAAATGAAGGACCTTTAACAGCAGATATGTTAACAATACAAGAACCTAAAGATGGATTAACAATTAGTTATGAAATGAAAGATGGAAAAATAATTGTAAAAGGTACGGTTACAAAGGCTGGAACATACAGTGTTAGACCAATTACAACAGATGGTTTATTAGCAAAAAATTCTATGAATGTAAAAGCTGAAGCAATACCAACAATTAATAATATTAATTTAGGTAAAGAAACTGTGGAAATTGGAAGAGCAACAGAAGCTGAATTAATAGTTGAAACAGATTTAAATCCAACAGGAGAAACTATAACAGCTGGAGATATTAAAATAGAATGCGATTCAGATATAGTTGTAACACTTTTGAATGAAGACAGAGATCCAATAGCAGATGGACAATTATTACAAAGAGTTAAATATTTAAAATTAGAAGCAAAAGAGCTTTCACAAACTGATAATGACAATGTAAATCTAACTATTACAGTATTTGATGGAAAAACAAATGCAAAATCAGTTTCAAAAACAATTAAAGTATATCAACCAATACCAAGAGCTATTGAGATAGATAATACAGTAACATTATATGGTACAGCGAATTCAAATACTATGACTAGTGATGATGGATTAAATTATACATTATTACCTATAAAAGCATGGGCAGATACTGAAAAAACAAAACCAGTTGTTATAACTAGAGAAATGTTTGGTGATGAATTCTCATCTGATATATTAATAAGTATTGCAATACCAAAAGTTAATGTTATAAGAGCAGGTAAAACAGTTCAAATGGTAGTAATAAAAAATGCTTTCTTTGATAAGGATAAAGATGTAGCTAATACAGGAGACATTGAATATATAGGATTTGCTAAAATAAATTTACCATCAGGAGCAACTTTAGAAGAAAATGCTTTAGAAGGAGTAGATATAGAAATAAAATGCAATGCTGATAATGGTCAAACTGCAATAGTTACGACATCTTATTCAGAAAATTAAACAGCAAAATGGACGAAGGAATTCGTCCATTTTTTGTTGAATTTTAAATGAAAATAATAGTTGAATTTAATTAAAATAAAATTTTTGCAAAAAACTATTGCATTTTTGGGAAAAATGTAGTAATATTTTTTGGGTGTAGAAAATGAAAAATTTATTAAAAGGAAAAAGTAAATATGAGAGAGCAAAAGCAATTTCTGTAATTGCTTACTTTGTATTTTTATTTTCTATTTTAATAATTGATATAAATATTATTAATTAACACTAATAGTTCTATTAGTGTTTTTTTGTAACTATTTATTTTAACTTCATCAATCTACAAAACGAATAAAGGTATAGTTTTAGTTTATTAAAACGACCAAAATTAAAAGGGGGAAATTTATTTATGGAAGAAAGCAAAATGATTTTAGACGTTAATGAAAAACCAAAAATTGCAAAATGGATTATTTTAGCAATTCAACACGTGTTTGCTATGTTTGGAGCAACAGTATTAGTACCAATACTAGTAAATTCAACTGCAGGAGAAACAGTACTAACAATACCAGTTGCATTAGTTGCATCAGGTATAGGAACATTAATTTACATATTATGTACAAAAGGTAAATCACCAGTTTATTTAGGAAGCTCATTTGCTTTCATAGCTCCACTTGCAGCAGCATATTTAAAAGGTGGAATTTCAGGAGCTATGACAGGAGTTATGGCAGTAGGTTTAATTTATATAGTAGTTTCTACTATAATACATTTTACAGGTAAAACTTGGTTAGAAAAATTATTACCACCAGTAGTAATTGGACCAATGATTATGGTAATAGGATTAGGGTTAGCACCAAATGCAGTTTCACAAATGGGATTAGCTGGAGGAGAATTCCAATGGGAAGTTATATTAGTTGCAGTATCAGCATTTCTTATAACAGCAATTGTTATGACAATGGCAAAAGGATTCTTAAAAGTAATACCATTCTTAATAGGAATTGCAGGAGGATATATAGTAGCAGTGATAGTTGGATTAGTTGATTTTGCACCAGTAGTTGAAGCAGCGTGGTTTAATATTCCATCATTTGTAGTGCCATTTGTACATTATACACCAAATTTCAGTGCATTAATTACAATAGCACCAATAGCATTAGTAACAATGTGTGAACATATTGGAGATCATACATCTTTAAGTAATATTATAGGCAAAGATTTAATAAAAGAACCAGGATTAGATAGAACATTATTAGGAGACGGTTTAGCAACTTTTGTAGCAGGAGCAATAGGAGGACCTGCAAATACAACTTATGGAGAAAATACATCAGTTGTAGGATTGACAAAAGTAGCATCAGTATGGGTTATAGGTTTAGCAGCGATTATAGCGATAGTAATAGGATTTTTAGGAAAATTTACAGCACTAGTTCAAACTATACCAAATGCAGTTTTAGGAGGGGTATCATTACTTTTATATGGGTTTATAGCAGTTAATGGATTAAAAGTTTTAATTAAAAATCAAATAAACTTTGATGATCCTAAAAATGTGGTAGTAGCTTCATCAATGTTAGTTCTTGGACTAGGTGGAGCAGTAATATCAATAATAAGTGGAGATTTAGCAATTACAATATCAGGAATGAGTTTAGCAGCAGTAGTAGGTATTTTATTAAATTTAATTTTACCAGCACAAAAATCTGAAACAACAAAAAAATCAAATGGTAAGAAAAAAGAAACAGTAAAAGCATAAAAGTGATATATGCTGAAGGATTGGTTAAAAACCAATCCTTCTAATTTTTTGTTTGTTGCCATTGACAATATATTTTTTTGATATATAATAAAAAGTAATTAAGTAAAATAACCACTCATTATAAGTACAAATATACAAAAAAAGATATAATCAAAATTAAAAATGAGGTAGAGTATGAATACTATTATATCTATTATAAAATTACTTGGAGGAGTAGCTCTCCTAATATATGGAATGAAAATATTAAGTACTAATTTGAAACAAATATCAGGTGGAAAACTAGAAAAGATTTTAATATCTGTTACAGGTAATAAAATTAAAGGTCTGATAACGGGAATATTAATTACAGTAGCAACACAAAGTTCTAGTGCAACAACAGTAATTGTTGTTGGATTAGTTAATGCTGAAATTTTAAATCTTAAAAATGCTATTCCAATTATAATGGGAGCTAATATTGGGACAACTATAACATCACAAATATTAAGGATTACAAGCTTAGAAGGAAGTAGTTGGATATCTTTATTTACACCAGCTGTAATAGCACCAATTTTAATAGTTATAGGATTATTATTAATGCAATTTGCAAAAAATAAAAAAACAACAACTGTAGGACAAATGGTGATTGGTGTGGGATTATTATTTACTGGTATGCTTACAATGGTAGACATAGCGAGTGGATTCAGTGAATTGCCTATATTATCTGAAATTTTATCAAAGTTATCTAACCCTATTTTAGGAGTTTTAGCAGGAGCAATAATAACATTAATTGTACAAAGTTCAGCAGCTACAGTTGGAATTTTACAAGCATTATCAATTACAGGAATAATTACATATTCAACTACAATTCCTATAATTTTAGGACAAAATATAGGAACTTGTGGAACTTCAATACTTTCTAGCATAGGTGGATCAAAAAACGCGAAGAGAACAGCAATGGTGCATTTATATTTTAATTTAATTGGAACAATAATATTTTTGATATTCATATATTCTTTTCAATTCTTAATAGGATTTTCTTTTTGGGAAGAAGCTGTAGATATGGGAAAAATTGCAAATTTCCATACATTATTTAATATAATATCAACAATAATTCTATTTCCTTTTATAGGACTAATTGAAAAGTTAACAATGATTACTATAAGAGATAACCAGAGAACATCAGAAGAAGATGAAGCAAATTACCTGTCTGTATTAAATATGCTAGATGAAAGAGTGTCTAAGATACCAAATTTGGCCATTACAAATAGCACAAGTGTTATAGAATCAATGGGAGTATTATCAGAGGAGAATTTTAGAAACTCAATGCTTTTATTAAAAGATTTTCAAACGAAGAAGTTAGAAAAAATTCAACAAAGAGAAGATGCAATAGATAAATTGGACGAGGAAGTTGTAGAATTTTTAGTAAAACTTGGAAGTTTAGATGTTTCAAAGCAAGAGAGTGTAACTATTACAGCGTTAATGAAGATAGAAACAGAATTTGAAAAAATAGGAGATTATGCATATAAATTTTCTAAGAAAGTTGAAGATATGCATGAAAAAAATATTAAATTTTCTGAAATTGCTTATAATGACTTTGAAAGAATATATAATGTAACAGAAGATGCTATTTTAACTACCATAAAAGTGTTTAAAAGGAAAAATATAAATGATGTTATAGAAATTGAAGCTTTGAAAGAATTTGCAGAAATGCAGATTGAAAATAATAGAAATTCACACATTCAAAGACTTAAAGATGGAAAATGTAATGTAGAGAGTGGAATTGCTTTCTTAGAATTATTAACAATATGTGAGAAAGTAATAGACCATTGCTTGAATATTTCAATAGCAACAACGAATTACATGACTAATGAAAATTTTGTAACAAGGCAGGAATTTAGAAAGAAAGTATATAAAACAAAAGCAGAAATTCTGAAAAATAAATTAAATCAATGTAATCATAAATATGCAAAATAAATTCAGACATATTAAAATCAGAGGTGAAAGATAATGTTAAACAAAAAGAAAGTTGTAATTACAACCATTATAATTATAGCAATTATTGCAATAATTATAGTACCTGTTATAAGAAAGCGTAAAGATAAAATGGAAAATAAGGCAAGTGTAAGTGAAGTAGAGAACAATAATAATGGTGTAAGTGAACCAACTAATCCTGATATAGAATATAATAATGAAATACCAATTATGTGTTATCATGGAGTTTTAGATGATGCATGGGGAGATGAAAGCATTTTTGTTAAAGTGGATGAATTTGAAAGGCAAATGAAATACTTAAGTGAAAATGGATATACTACATTATTTATAAGTGAAATAGAAGATGCAAACAAATATGAAAAGCCAATTATTATTACATTTGATGATGGTTATAGAGATGTATATACATATGCATTTCCAATTTTGAAAAAATATAATATAAAAGCGGATTTATATATAATTAGTGGATATTTAGGAGGAGAAAAATATTTAACAACAGATATGGTAAAAGAACTTGCACAGTCTTCACTAATTGAGTTTGGATCACATACTATTACTCATAGCATATTAACAAAAGTATCAGATGAAGAATTAGAAAGACAGTTAAGTGAAAGTAAAAAAATGATAGAAGAAATTACTGGTAAAAAAGTAGAATCAATGGCATATCCAACAGGTGCTTATAATAGCAAAGTAATGGAAGCTGTAAAAAAATACTACAAATGTGCAATAAGTATAGAGGAAGGTAAAGAAAATCCAAAAGCAATAAATACTTATGAACTAAAAAGATTATATATGGACAGAGATTATGGAATAGAAAAATTTAAAGAAATGATAGAAAATTAAGTTTTGACAAGGTATAATTAATACCTTGTTTTTTATGTCGAAAAATGGTATTATTAGTTAAAATAAATTTAATGGATAGAATGGAGAACAATATGAAAATAGGTTTAGCCTTAGCAGGTGGAGGACTACAAGGAATTGCACATATTGGAGTATTAAAAGCGTTAGAAGAGTTAGATATTAAAATAGATTATATATCAGGTACAAGTTCAGGAAGTATATTTGCAGTATTATATGCTTTAGGATTTAGAACAGAAGAAATAGAACAACTTTCAAATATATATTATAAAAAAATAAGTAATATAGAAAAGAATAAGATAGTTAAAATTATAAAAGATTATATTTTTACAAAACAAATAAAAACAGAGGGGCTAATTGATGGACAGAAAGTGGAGGACATTATAAATGAAGTTGCTTTAAAAAAAGGAGTAACAAATATTAATGAAATTGAAATGCCAATTGCTATTCCAACAATTGATACTATAACTACAGATGAATGTGTTTTTGTTTCTAAAAAAATAGAAAAAACAACTGATATAACTTATATTGAAGATGCAAATATAGGAACAGCAGTGCGAGCAAGTATGGCATTCCCAGGAATTTTCAATACATGCAATTTCAGAGAATTTAATTTTATAGATGGAGGAACAAAAGATAATTTACCAATAAAACCATTAATAGATATGGGGGCAAATTATACAATAGGTGTTAGTTTCGATATAAGTCATTATGAGGTAACCAATAATTTGTTTAATGTTATTTTAAGAGCTGTAGATATATTTTCACAGAAAGATGTTGTGAATGCTCAGAAAATTGCAGATATTGCTTTCGAAATAGATACAAATGGAGTTAGTTTGCTAAATATAGAAGATATGAAGGCATGTATAGAAGCGGGATATAATGCTATCATGTCTAAAAAGGAAAAGTTACTAGAAGATATAAAAATAGAAGAAACATAATTAAGTTGACAGAAATAAGGAGTTATATTAAAATATAGTTGAGCCAAATAAGAAGCAGAATAATAAAATGGAAGGATGTTAAATATGGAGAATAATAAGAAAAATAATTATAACAAAAACTATGATAAACAAAATTTTAACAATAAACAGCAAGAAAAAGATATGTCAAAACAAATGCAAGAAATTGATAAGAAATTAAAGCAAAAACAAGATGAAATAAATAAAGATTTAGATAGAAAACAAGAGGAATTTAACATAAAGATAGAACAATCAAGGATTGAAATAATTAAAAATTTGAATGATGATATAGATGATAAAATTAAAACAAGTATTAGTAAAATATTACACGAAGAAGAAAAGAAAATTGTAGGTAATAAAAATAGAAAAATAATTACGAGAGATTTTATAATTATTTTATTACTTGCTTTAATTGGATTTTTGACATATTGCCTTTACGATTTAAATTTCTATAATATAAAAACAATTGTTGAAAATAAGGAGAAAATAGATAATGTAATTGCTAGTAATGATTTAGAAAAATTAAATAACGTTATCGAAGAAGAACATAACAATAATGAAGAAAAGAAAGATGAACAAAAGCAAGAAGTAAAATCAAGTAAATATTATATAGATAATTATTCTTACCTAGTAGATAATATTCAAATAACTGGAGCAAATGAATTATATCTTTATAAAAAGCCAATTAATAAGGAAGAAATCTCAAACAACATAAAACTACAAATTGCTTATAAAAATATGGACAATACTAATAAAAAAATAAAAGATGGAATGATTAGTTTTAAAGCAGAAGATTTATTAAAGTCTTGTAAAGAAATATTGGGTAATGAGATAACATTAAATAATGAGATATTTGGATATAATAACAATAAATTTTTATATCATGATGATACATATTTAGGACTTCTAGTAGATGGTGACAAAATAGATTCTAATGTAGTATACAAAATAGAAAATGTTTATGAAAAAGATAGTAAATTAACATTTGAAGTTATAGCAGCAAAAAGACAAGAAGGGAAACTTGTTAACATTTTAACGGAACAACCTGTAGTAGAAGAATATAAAGGAGAGGATATATTAACATATAAAAATAATTTATCAAAATATAAGTTTGTGTATTCTAAAGAAAAAGATAATTACTATTTTGAAAGAGTAGAAATAGATGAGACTAGAGTAGAAATATAAGTGTGTAATTAAAAATAAATGAGGAGAATGTTTATGAATGATGTAGATAATAAAAAAGCAGCAGATATTGCTATACAACATTTACAGAGATTAATGCAATTCCACAAAGAAACAATTGAAAGATGGCAAAATAGTGAATATTGTGATAACGATATAGCAAAAGATATTATAGAAGGAAGTGAAAAGTCTATAAAAGAAATAGAAGAAGAAATAGCAGCTTTGGAACAATATAAAGCAACAGGAGTTTTCGTTTCAAGACAGGCAAGAGAAATGATGAGTAGATATAGAACTAAGATAAATAAAGAAGATGAACGGTAGATGATAAAGTATATAAAGAAACAAGTGAAATGGGAAAAGATGAAGAAGGACGATAAAATCTATAAAAGAAAAAAGACAAGGGAAGAAAACCTTGTTTTTTTATGTAAAAGATGATAAAATATTATAACGAAATAATGTTTGATTTTAGTTATTGAGATTGGAGAATATACTTATGTTTAAATTACATTCAGAATATAAGCCAACTGGTGACCAACCACAGGCAATAGATAAAATCGTTAAAGGAATAGAAGAAGGTAAGAAATTTCAGACTTTACTTGGAGTTACAGGTTCTGGAAAAACTTTCACAATGGCAAATGTTATTGCTAGAATTAATAAACCAACATTAGTTTTAGCACATAATAAGACATTAGCAGGACAACTTTATTCCGAATTCAAAGAACTTTTTCCAGAAAATAGTGTTGAATACTTTGTTAGCTACTATGATTATTATCAACCCGAAAGTTATATACCATCTTCAGATACATATATAGAAAAAGATTCTTCTGTAAATGATGAAATAGATAAATTAAGACATTCTGCAACTTTAGCTTTATTTGAGAGAAAAGATGTTATAATAGTTGCATCTGTCTCATGTATTTATGGATTAGGTGACCCTGAAGATTATCAAGAATTAATGATGTCTTTGCGTGCTGGAATGGAAAAGTCTAGAAATGATGTCATGAAGAAATTAGTAGAAATGCAGTATTCCAGAAATGAAATTGATTTTAAAAGAGGAACATTTAGAGCTAAAGGAGATACTTTAGAGATATACCCTTCAAATACAGGAGAAAGTGCTATAAGAGTAGAATTCTGGGGAGATGAAATAGAAAAAATTACAGAAATAAATCCTTTAAATGGAAAACCTATTGGAATTAGAAAACATGCTCTTATCGGACCAAACTCTCATTATGCAACTTCTGAGAATAAATTAAAATCTGCAATTTCCACTATTGAAGCGGAATTAGAGGAAAGAGTAAAATATTTTAAAGACAATAATAAATTAATAGAAGCGCAGAGAATAGAAGAAAGAACAAACTTTGATATTGAGATGTTGATTGAAACAGGATTTTGCCAAGGTATAGAAAATTATTCAAGGCATATAAGTGGAAGAAAACCAGGTTCAGCACCATATACATTATTTGATTATTTCCCAGATGATTTTATACTGATGATTGATGAATCACATGCGACAATTCCACAAGTAAGAGCGATGTATAATGGAGATAAGGCTAGAAAAGATTCATTAGTAAATTATGGATTTAGGCTTCCATCAGCTTATGACAACAGACCATTAAAGTTTCCAGAATTCGAAGAAAAGATAAATCAATGCCTATTTGTTAGTGCAACACCAGCAGACTATGAAAATGAACATACAGAGCAAATTATAGAACAGATAATCAGACCTACAGGACTATTAGACCCTAAAATAGTAGTAAAACCAGCATTAAATCAAATTGATGATTTAATTAATGAAATAAGAATTAGAACAGAGAGAAACGAGAAAGTTTTAGTAACAACTTTAACTAAAAAAATGGCGGAAGATTTAACAGACTATTTAAAAAATATTGATATAAAAGTAAATTACATGCATTCAGATATAAAAGCCTTAGAAAGAATGGAAATAATAAGAAATCTAAGATTAGGAGAATTTGATGTACTAGTTGGGATAAATCTTTTAAGAGAGGGACTAGATATACCAGAAGTTTCACTGGTTGCAATATTAGATGCAGATAAAGAGGGATTTTTACGTTCAGAAAGGTCACTAATACAAACAATAGGAAGGGCTGCAAGAAATTCAAATGGAATGGTGATAATGTATGCAGATGAACTAACTGAAAGTATGGAAAAGGCGATAAATGAGACAAACAGAAGAAGAAAAATACAAATGGGGTACAATAAAAAACATAACATAACACCACAAACAATTATAAAAGGAATAAGAGATACAATAAAGGCAACTATAGTAGAAGATATAAGTACAGAATATAAAATTACTGAAGATGAGAGTGTTGAGACAATAATAAATAAACTAACAGATGAAATGCTAGAACATGCTGGCAAAATGGAATTTGAAAAAGCAGCAGAGCTTAGAGATAAAATAAAAGAACTATCAAAACTTGTCTAAGTAATAATTGGAGGTATTTATATGGAAATAAGTAATGAAGAATTAAAATATTTAAAAGTATTGTCTGAAAAATTTCCAACAGTACAAAGTGTATGTACAGAAATAATTAATTTAGAAGCAATATTAAACTTGCCAAAAGGAACAGAACATTTCATAAGTGATTTACATGGTGAATATGAATCATTTCTACATATGTTAAAAAATGCATCAGGAGCTATAAAGACTAAAATTGATAACTTATTTAAAAATAACATGACACACGAAGAACGAAGGAAATTAGCAACATTAATTTATTACCCAGAAGAAAAATTAAAATTAATAAAAAAAGAAACAGATAATATAGAAGAGTATTACAGAATAACTTTATATAGACTTATTGAATTGTGTAAAGTTGTAGATTCTAAATATAGCAGATCAAAGGTAAGAAAGGCAATACCTAAAGAATATGAATATATAATTGATGAGTTACTACATGCAAACCAAAATGATAACCAAGATGATTACTATGAACAAATAATAGATACTATAATAAAATTAGGAAGATCAGATGCATTTATAATCGCAATTTCTAATTTAATACAACAGTTATCAATAGATCATCTACATATAATAGGAGATATCTATGATAGAGGTCCTGGTCCACATATTATAATGGATGAACTTATGAAATATCATTCAATTGATATTCAATGGGGAAATCATGATGTAATATGGATGGGAGCGGCAGCAGGAAGCGAAGCCTGTATATTTAACGTAATAAGAATTTGCTCAAGATATAATAACTTAGATATATTAGAAGATGGATATGGCATAAATATAAGAACACTAACAGAATTTGCAATGGAAGAATATACTAATGAACCATCAAATATATTTATGCCTAAAAATACGGATGAAAATACAGACAAAACAATTCTTGCAAAAACACATCAGGCTGCTACAATTATTCAACTGAAATTAGAAGGACAATTGATACAAAGACATCCAGAATATAAAATGAATGATAGATTATTATTAGACAAAATAGATTACAAAAAAGGAAAAATATCAATAAATGGAAATACATATAAATTAATAGAAAACGATTTTCCAACAGTTGATTCAGAAAATCCATATAAATTAACCCAAAAAGAGGAAGAAGTAGTAAATAAAATAACTAAATGCTTTATGAATAGTGAAAAGTTACAAAGACATGTACAATTTTTATATTCAAAAGGAAATATATATAAGATATATAATAATAACTTATTAATACACGGATGTGTTCCAATGGATATCTTTGGAGAGTTTGTAGAAGTACAAATTGAAGGAAAAAATTTAAAAGGAAGAGAATACTTAGATTATGTAGAAAAAAAGACTAGAGATGCTTTCTTCGAACAAGAAAATTTTGAAAAAAGGGAATCTGGTAAGGATTTTATGTGGTACTTATGGTGTGGTAAAAATTCTCCAATCTTTTGTAAAGACAAGATGAAAACATTTGAGAGATATTATTTATCAGAAAAAGAAACCTGGGAAGAAATAAAAAATCCATTTTATAATTTTGAGAATGATGAACAGATATCTGAAAAAGTATTAAATGAATTTGGAATAAATCCAAATGAAGGTCATATAATTTGTGGACATATACCAGTTAAATTTAAAGCAGGAGAAAGTCCAATAAAAGCAAAAGGAAGATTGTTTATAATAGATGGAGGATTGTCAAAGGCGTATCAAAAAACAACTGGAATTGCTGGATACACATTAAGATATAATTCATATGGATTAACATTAGTTGCACATCAGCCATTTACATCAATAGAATCTGCAATAGTAAATGAGACAGATTTACATTCAGAGAAACAAATTGTAGAAAAAGTTGAAAGAAAGAGAATAAAAGATACTGATAAAGGAAAAGAACTAAAGCTTCAAATAGACGACTTGGAGAAATTATTGATTGCCTATAAAAAAGGAATTATAAGTGAAAAAAGAAATTAAATAAAAAGTGGAATTTAGGGAGTCCATCTAACAAGCTAAGGTTAGAGGGACTCTTTGCAATAATATAGAGGTACTGACCGAAAACTTTATAGTGAATAATGGATTTAATATGGAGCGCAAGGTTTGATAAAGAATTTCAGAAAAATTAAGATACAATTTTGTTAAATCTATAGACATTTAGAAATATAATGATATAATAAAACAAAAAATGAGGAGGAAATATGTCGATAATTTTAGATGGAAAAGAGACAGCTAGGAAGATAAGAGAAAGGTTAACAAATGAAGTAGCAGAATTAAGAAAGAATGGAGTAACACCAAAACTAGCAGTTATAATGGTTGGAGATGACAAAGCTTCAACAATATATGTTAGAAACAAAAGTAAAGCATGCGATGAAATAGGAATAGAATTTACAGAACATTTGCTACCAGAAAATACAACACAAACAGAATTATTGAAACTCATAGATGAATTAAATAGTAATAAAGAAATAAATGGAATTTTATTACAAAGTCCAATACCAAAGCATTTAGATATTAATGAAGCGTTTAGGAAAATTTTGCCTGATAAAGATGTTGATGGATTTAATCCTGTAAATGTTGGGAAATTGGTGCTGGGGCAAAATACTTTTGTATCATGTACTCCTTTTGGAATAATAAAGTTATTGGAGGAATACAATATTTCATTAGAAGGAAAAAATGCTGTAATCATAGGAAGAAGTAATATTGTAGGAAAACCAATGTCTCAATGCCTTTTAAATAAGAATGCAACAGTTACAATCTGTCATTCGAAGACAAATAATTTAAAAGAATTTACTAAAAAAGCAGATATTTTAGTATCTGCAATTGGTAAACCTAAATTTGTAACAAAAGATATGGTAAAAGAAGGTGCAATAGTTATTGATGTTGGAATAAACAGAAATTTAGAAGGAAAAGTATGCGGAGATGTAGATTTTGAAAACATTAAAAATATGACTAGTTATATTACGCCTGTTCCTGGAGGCGTTGGACCAATGACTATAGCAATGCTTATGAATAATGTTGTTAAGGCAACAAAGATACAAAGAAGATAAAAATAATAAGAGGGCTACAGAAATGGAAGGTATTTATGAATGAATATTGGGTGTGGTTCTCACGACTTTGTAAAATAGATGTAAAAACTAAAAACAAATTATTAGAAAAATATAAAACTCCAGAGAAAATTTGGAATCTATCTAAAAAAGATTTAGAAAGAAATACTTTTCTAAATCAAGAGAAAATAGAATATATATTAAATCAAGATTATAGGATGAATTTAAAAAAATATATAGAATATATGGAAGAAAATCAAATACATTTAATCACAATTAAGGATAAAGAATATCCATACAAATTAAAAGAAATCTATGATTCACCTATAGCCATATTTACAAAAGGAAATAAAGACTTGCTAAAACAGAAATCTATTGCAATTATTGGAAGTAGAAGTTGTAGTTCATATGGAGAATTTATATCTAAAAATTTCGCATATGGATTAGCTAAGAATAATATTGTTGTAATAAGTGGATTGGCAAGAGGTATTGATACATATGCACATAGTGGAACTTTAAAAATAAAAAACAGCACAATTGCAGTAGTTCGGATCTGGATTAGATCAAGTTTATCCTAAAGAAAATAGAAAAATTTTCGATAGTATTATTGAGCAAAACGGTTTAATAATTTCAGAATATATTGTAGGAACAAAGCCTGAAAAACAAAATTTTCCTGAAAGGAATAGACTGATAAGTGCACTTTCTGATGGGGTTTTAGTAATAGAAGCAAGTAATAGGAGTGGTACATTTATAACAGTAGATTTTGCACTAGAACAAGGAAAAAATGTATATGCAATTCCACGGAAACATTGTAAGTTCAACATCAAAAGGGACTAACGAACTTATAAAACAAGGCGCGAAAATTACTACAAATTTACAAGATATATTGGAAGATTATTAAAACAAACTATATTTTCTTGAAATTTATAATCAAATGTAATATAATAATTTACGTATATATTTTGGATATATAGGAGGTAACATATGAGTAATGAAAATGAAAATAAAAATCAAGATACCCAACCAATAAAGAAGATAAATAAGAAGAAAAACAAAAAAAATGATATTGAAAAAACAAAAAAATATAAAGTTAAAACAAAGAAACATCCAAAACTTAGAAGAACTATAAAAATAACTTTATTAACAATATTGCTTATAATTATAGTTGTTGCAGGAATTATTGCAGGAAAAGTATATGGAATTTTCAAATCAGCTAAACTTAGCATGGAACAAATAGGAATAAAATTTGAAAATACTATTTTAATAGATTCAGAAGGAAATGTTATAGGGGAATTAACAGGAGACGAAAATAGAAAAGTAGTTAAGTTAAGTGATATGTCAGAATATGTAAGAAAAGCTTTTGTAGCAATAGAAGATGAAAGATTTTATGACCATGAAGGTGTTGATATAAAAAGAACAGCATCAGCTACTTTTAAATATGCATTAAGTAAAATAGGAATAGGAAAAGCTAACTATGGTGGAAGTACAATAACACAACAGTTAATAAAAAATTTAACAAAGGAAGACGATAGAACCGCAGAAAGAAAAATTCAAGAAATGGCAAGAGCACATTATCTAGAAAAAGAATTGTCAAAACCGCAAATCTTAGAATTGTACTTAAACTTAATCTTTCTAGGAGATAGAGCTTCAGGAGTGGAGGTAGCTTCAAATTATTATTTTAGTAAAAGTGCAAAGGATTTAACTTTAATAGAATCTGCTTTTTTGGCAGGAATAAATGATGGACCAAACTACTATCATCCATTTTCAGAAGAACAGGCAGATAAAGATAAAATAAAGAGAAGAGTGAAAGTTGTTCTAGACAAAATGTATGAGTTAAACAATTCAAATTCTGAACATAAAGACAAATTTTCAATAACTAAAGATGAATATGATGCTGCTGTAAAAGAATTAGAAGAAACAGGAATAGTATTCACAAAAGGTATAATTTCAAATAATAATTATTCATATCATACAGAATCAGCAATAAATCAGGTTAAAAAGGAATTAAAAGAACTACACCCAGAATGGACAGAAGAATATACAGATTTATATGTAAAAAGTGCAGGATTGACAATCTATACAACTCAAAATTCTTCTTTCCAACATATAATGGAAGAAGAAGTAAAGAAAGATAAATATATAGTTCGCTCAAAGACACAAATTGACGAAGATGGTAATTATAAAATAGGCCAAACAGCTATGGTTTTGATAGATCATAAAACAGGATATGTATTGGCAACAGTTGGATCAATAGGAGAAAAAACAGCAGTGTTTGGATGGAATAGAGCAACAGATGCATTGAGATCACCAGGGTCTACGATAAAACCGTTAGCAGTTGTATCACCAGGAATAGATAAAGGAATTATAACAGCAGCAACTGTTTTCGATGATATAAGTTATTCTTCAGGACCATATCAAGGATTTAAAAATTATGGATATGCATATAAAGGATTAATAACTGTTAGATATGCAATAGCTGCATCACAAAATATACCTATGCTTAAAGGAATTACAAGAATAGGAGTTCAGACATCAATGGACTTTTTAAGAAGTGTGGGAATATCAACATTAAGGGAAGAAAATGCAAATATAAATCTTACATTAGGAGCGTTAGATGTTAGTCCATTAGAAATGGCAGCTGCATATGCAGCAATTGCAAATGATGGAGTATATATAGAGCCTACTTTTTATACAAAAGTAATAGATTCAGAAGGAAAAGAAGTATTAGTGAAGAAACAAGAGAGAAGAACAGTTATGTCTTCAGCAGCAGCATATGTTGTAAAAGAAGTATTAACAGAAGTAGTTAAATCTGGAGCAGGAGGATATACTGCAATTCCAGGAATAAGTGTAGCAGCTAAAACGGGAACAAGCCAAAACGATGAAGACAGATGGTATTGTGGATTTACTCCATACTATACAGCAGCGACATGGTTTGGATTTGATAAAAAAGAAACAGTAGTATATGCTGCAGGAAATCCAGCTGGAAGGATATGGGATGGTGTAATGGAAACAATACATCAAGGGCTTTCAGGTGCTAAATTTTCTGATACAATGCCAAATGGAGTAACAACAAGACAAGTTTGCAAGTCTTCAGGATTACTTGTGACAGATTTTTGTTCAAATGATCCAAGAGGAAATCAAGTGTATACAGAATACTTTGTTAAGGGAACAGAACCTACAACAGCATGCACTTGCCATGTTCAGGTTGATATATGTAATGATACAGGATTACTTGCTAATGAATTTTGTCCTAATAAGATATCTAAAGTGTTTATAACAAGAGATTCTGGAGAAACTGGAAACTGGCAAAAAGCAGCAGATGCAGAATATATGTTGACAATAAGTGAGACATGTACTATCCATAAGAAGCCAGAAGAAAAACCACCAGAAGAAAAACCAAATGAAGAAGATAATACGACAGGAAATAATAATGTAAACAATAACACATCTGGTAATACAACGCCAGAACCACCTGAGAACAATATACCAGAACCACCAGTAGAAAATAATACGGGAGATAATACAACAAATACAACACCAGAGCCACCTGTAAATAGTGTGCCAGAACCACCAGTAGAAAATAATACGGGAGACAATCCTGTAACATAAATTTTAGAAGGAGAATAGACTTGGAAATTAAATTTTATAATACATTAACGAAAACTAAAGACAAATTTGAACCACTAGAAGAGAATACCGTTAGAATATATAGCTGTGGTCCTACAGTATATAAAGATGCAACAATAGGAAATATGAAATCTTATATATTTATGGATACATTAAGAAGAGTTTTAAAATATAATGGATATAATATAAAACATGCAATGAATATAACGGATGTTGGACATTTAGTATCTGATGGAGATGAAGGAGAAGATAAAATGCTAAAAGCTGCAAGAGAAGAGAAAAAAACTCCATTAGAAATTGCGGCGTTTTATACAGAAAGATTTTTTACAGATTTTGATAGATTGAATATAGATAAGCCAGAAATTATATGTAAAGCAACTGAGCATATAACTGATATGCTTGAATTTGTCAAGACATTAATAGACAATGGATATGCATATGAAACATCAACAGCTATATATTTTGATGTTTCAAAATTAGATAGATATGGAATTTTATCAGGAATTGATTTAAGGAATCAAAAAGCTGGTGCAAGAGTTGAAATTGATGAAGAAAAGAAAAATCCATATGATTTTGCACTTTGGATTAAAGCACCAGAAAATCATATTATGAAATGGGAAAGTCCTTGGGGACTATGCTATCCAGGTTGGCATATTGAATGTTCTGCTATGAGTAATAAATATTTAGGAGAACAATTTGATATACATACAGGAGGAATAGACTTAGTGCCAACACATCATGAAAATGAAATTGCACAAAGCAAAGGTGCGACTGGAAAAATTCCAGCTAAGTTTTGGATGCATTGTGAATTTTTATTAATAGATGGTGGTAAGATGTCTAAAAGCTTAGGAAACATATACTTAGTTCAAGACATAATAGATAGAGGATATGATCCACTGTCATATAAAATGTTATGCTTTACTTCTCACTATAGAAACAAATTAAACTTTACATGGGAAGGATTAGAAAATGCCCAGAATTCTTTAACTAAATTAAAAGAAGGATATGTAAAACATAAAACAGGAACAGAAATTATAGAAAATGAAAAAATAGAAGAATATAAAACAAAATTTTTAGAAGCAATTGATGATGATTTGAATATGCCAGTAGCAATGAGTGTGGTATGGGATATAGTGAAAAATCCAGTAAAATCAAAACAATTAGCAGACCTTTTACTAGATTTTGATAGAGTTTTAGGAATCAATATAGATAAAACAGTAGAAAAGAAAAATGAAGATGTTCCACAAGAAATATTAGAACTTGTTGAACAAAGGAAACTAGCAAAAGCAAATAAGGATTGGACTTTGGCAGATGAAATTAGAAACAAAATACAGGAAAAAGGATATAGCATAAAAGATACAAAAACAGAAACAATAATAGAAAAAATATGAGGAGAAATGTATGCCAAAAAGAGATAATTATATAAATTGGGATGAATACTTTATGGGAGTTGCATTGTTATCTGGAGAACGTAGTAAAGACCCAAATTCTCAAGTTGGAGCTTGTATAGTAAGTGAAGATAATAAAATTTTATCTATTGGATATAATGGATTTCCAAGAGGATGTTCAGATGATGAAATATCATGGGAGAGGGAAGGCGAATTTGCAAATACAAAATATCCATATGTATGCCATGGAGAATTAAATGCCATACTAAATTATACTGGTACAACACTTAAAAACAGTAGAATTTATGTTGCACTATTTCCTTGTAATGAATGTGCGAAAGCAATAATACAATCTGGTATTAAGGAAGTTATATATAAATCTGATAAATATGCAGATACAGAAGTAACAAAAATTTCAAAGAAAATGTTAGAGATGAGTGATGTGAAATATAGGCAATACATAGCATCAGGCAAAAATATAGTTTTAGATTTGTAAAAATGAAAGGTTTGGAATTTGGGAAATATGAATCCTAAGTTTCAAACCTACTTGAGTAACATAAGGAAATATATATCTGTGAATATGGAAGGAATGATAAAAAATGGAAATATTAGCGGATAAAGATAGACAAGCATATAAAGAATTCTTAGAGAAAAATGATAGGTGCAATTTTCAGCAATCAATTGAGTGGGGAAAAGTAAAAGAAAGCTGGAAAAATGAAATAATTATATCTAGAAATGACAATAATGAAATTATAGGTGGAATGAGTATTTTAATAAGAAAAATACCTGTTTTTGGAAATATATTATATGTATCTAGAGGTCCAATATGTGATGCTCACGATGAGAATGTTTTAAAAGACTTAACAGATGGACTAAAAGAATTAGGTAAAAAATATAAAGCATTTACAATCAAATGGGAACCAGATATAAAAAGTGATGACATTAAATTTAGAGAAATTGTTACAAAATTAGGCTTCAAAATAAAGGATGATGCTAAAGATTTTAGTGAAGGAATACAACCAAGATATGTATTTAGATTAGATATAAAAGATAAAACTGAAGAAGAAGTATTTGCAGCATTCCATTCAAAAACAAGATATAATGTTAGATTGGCAACTAAAAAAGGAGTAGAAATAAGAGAAGGAACTCGAGAAGATTTAAAAGATTTTCATAAGATAATGGAAATAACAGGAAAAAGAGATGCTTTTATGATACGACCATTAGCGTATTTTGAAAAAATGTATGATGAACTAGCACCAGAGCATCTTAAATTAATGATGGCATATTATGAGGGAAAACCTATATCTGGAATAATAGATATTATATATGGAAATAAAATATGGTATTTATATGGAGCTAGTAGCAATGAACATAGAAATTTAATGCCAAATTATTTGTTACAATGGGAAATGATTAAATATTCGATAGAAAAAAAGAAACACATGTATGATTTTAGAGGCGTTGTAGGAGTTGTTGATGAATCACATCCTCAATATGGATTATACAGATTTAAAAAAGGATTTAATGCAGAATTTACAGAATTTTTAGGAGAAGTATATATAAACAGAAAACCAATCGTGTATAAGATGTACAAAATATCAGAAAAGTTATATAAAAAATTAGCAGGACTAAAAAACAAACTAAGAGAAAGAGGAAAATAAGCTTGAAAAAAATATTTGTAAATAGAGAAAATCTAAAATACAACATAGAAAAAATAAAGCAGTATGCTCCTATATTAGATAATGGACAAGAATATACAATTATAGGAATTGTTAAAGGCAATGGTTATGGTTTGGACTTAGTTCAGTATTCAAAGATATTAATTGAAAATGGAATAAAAATTCTTGCTGTTGCAACAATTGAAGAAGCAAATGAATTGAGAAAATCTGGAATAAAAACTGATATATTGATGTTATCAACAGTGAACCATATAGATGAACTGGAACAATTAATTGAAAACGATATTATTATAACAATAGGATCAAAGAAATCTGCAGAACTTGCAAATGAAATGGCTAAAAAAGGGAATAATATTAGAGCACATATAAAAATAGATACAGGATTTGGCAGATATGGATTTATATATAATGATTTTAATACAATTATTGAAACTATAGAAGGGTTAGAGAAACGTATAAAGATAGAAGGGATTTTTTCACATTTTTCAATGTCATATTATAAAAATAATAAATGGACAAAAGAGCAATTTGACAGATTTATAGAAGTTTTAGAGATGTTGAAAACAAACCATATAGAAATAAACTTAAAACATATTTGTAATTCCTCTGGTTTTATAAATTATCCAGAAATGCATTTAAATGCAGCAAGAATTGGTTCAGCACTTCTGGGAAGAGTGAGTGCAGAGAAAGATATAGGACTAAAAAAAATAGGTGAATTTAAAACTACTATTTCAGAAATAAAGACAGTGCCCAAAGGATTTAATATAAGTTATGTAAATGCATATAAAACTAAAAATAAAACTAAAATAGCAATTATTCCATTTGGATATGTTGAAGGCTATAATATAGGACCACGAAATGATATGTTTAGATTAATAGATAAAGTAAGAATACTTTATAGGGATATTAAGAGTTTATTAAAAAAAGAAAAATTAACAGTGATGATTAATGGAAAAAAATATGATATAATAGGAACGTTGGGTATGTATCATGCTGTTGTAGATATAACAGATGGTGATGTGCAAATTGATGATTTGGTTGAAATTAACATAAATCCAATATATTTAGATAGACAAATTAGAAGGGAGTATATATAAATGGAAGGAAAAGATAAAAATAAACATAATGAAAGAAATTTATATATTGTGTTGGGAATATTACTTGTTATAAGTCTTACAGTCTTAACTGTTGTATTAATGAATTCAAAAAAAGAGGATAATGATATTGCATATACAGAGTTACTTCATATGATAATGGAAGAGAAATCTGTAGAAAAAATAGAAATGACAGTTGGAAGTACTTCAATAAAGGTAAAATTAAAAAATGAAGAAGAAGAAAAAAACGGTATAGTTCCAAATATACAAGCTTTTATAGAATTAATACAAGAACAGGCAAAAGAAGGTAATTATGTAGAAGTAATACAGAAACCTGGAAAGGCTTGGCTAAAAGTAGCAAGTGCTATATATAGTCTATTACCTACAATTTTACTTGTAGTTTTATTTGTAGTTTTATTAAAAATGCAAGGATTAGGAGATAAAAGTAAAACTTATGATGCAGAAAGTCAGAAAACAGGAACGACATTTAAAGATGTGGCAGGATTAGATGAAGAAAAAAATGAATTAATAGAAATCGTTAATTTCTTAAAGGAACCAAAAAAATTCCATGAAATGGGAGCAAGAATACCTAAAGGAATATTACTTTATGGTAAACCAGGTACAGGTAAAACATTAATTGCAAAAGCTATTGCAGGAGAAGCAGGGGTTCCATTTATTTCTATGAGTGGTTCAGAATTTATAGAAATGTTTGCTGGGTTAGGTGCTTCAAGAGTAAGAAAATTATTTGAGAAAGCAAAAAAAGTAGCTCCATGTATTGTATTTATAGATGAAATTGATGCTATAGGTTCAAGGAGAACTGGAGGAAGTGGAGCTGAATCAGAGAATAATCAAACTCTAAATCAATTACTAGTTGAAATGGACGGATTTGGAACCAATGAAACAGTTATAGTTTTAGCTGCTACAAATCGACCAGAAATGTTAGACAAAGCATTACTAAGACCAGGAAGATTTGACAGACAAGTAACTATAGCTGCACCAGATGCAAGAGGAAGAGAAGAAATATTAAAAATACATTCGGCAGATAAAAAATTAGCTGAAGATATTGATTTAGAAGAAATTGCTAAAGATACAGCAGGATTTACAGGTGCTGAATTATCAAATATATTAAATGAAGCTGCTATTATAGCAACTATCAATAAACATGAAAAAATTAATATGAATGATTTAGAAGAAGCAATAAAGAAAGTAACTGTTGGACTACAGAAACAAAGCAGGGTGATTTCAGATAAAGATAAAAATTTAACAGCTTATCATGAAGCAGGACATGCTGTAGTAAGTAAATTCTTACCAACACAAGAAAACGTGAAAGAAATTTCAATTATACCTAGAGGCTTAGCAGGTGGATATACTATGTATAAGACTAATGAGGATAAATACTATATCTCAAAAACAGAAATGGAGGAAAGAATTGTTGCGCTATTAGGAGGAAGAGCAGCAGAAAAGATAGCGTTAAATGATATTTCGACAGGTGCAAGTAATGATATAGAAGTTGCTACAGAACTAGCTAAAGATATGGTGAAAAAATATGGAATGAGTGATAAAATAGGACCAATAAATTTGGAAACAAAAGACCAATATGAATTACAAACATTTGGAAATAATATAGAAGATGTGGTTGGAGTGGAAGTAAAGACTTTAATTGATACAGCATATAGTAAAGCACAAAATATAATTCTAAACCACATGGATAAATTACATGCTGTAGCAAAATCTTTGTTAGAAAATGAAACAATATCAGAAGAAGAGTTTGAAAGAATTTTTGAGGAAATATAAAGGAAAGAGTAATATTTATGACTAAAACAGAGGCAATTATAGAAGCAATACTTTTTGCAGCAGGAAGACCAGTTGAAAAGAAAGAACTTGTAACAGCACTGGAATTATCAACAGAAGAAATTGAATTGGAAATTCAGAATATGCAAGAAAAGTATATAGAAGAAAATAGAGGGATTGAAATAATAAAAGTAGAAAATGCATACCAATTATGTACTAAGCAAGAATTCCATGAATATATATATCCAATATTAGATAACAGGGTAAAACCTTCGATTTCTAATGCTGCAATGGAAACGCTTGCAATAATAGCATATAATCCAAAAATAACAAGAGCAGAAATAGAAACTATTAGAGGAGTAAATTCAGATGGAACTATATATAAGTTATTAGAATACAATTTAATTGAAGATGCAGGAAAATTAGATGCACCAGGTAAACCAACAACATATAGAACAACAAAAGATTTTTTGAGACTGTTTGGAATGGCATCTTTAGATGAATTACCAGATTTACCAAGGTACAAACTTGATGAAAATGAGCAAATTGTAATAGATGAAATAATAGAACAAAAAGAAGAGGCACCATGCCCCGAAAGGGAAATATTAAAAGACAATCAAGAAAAAAATTATGGGGAAGGAAATGAAAATTATGAGTAAAAATGAAGAAAATTTTGTAAAAGAAATTACCAATATAGAAGACAATTTTGCAAAGTGGTATACAGATATTGTTATAAAAGCAGATTTAGCAGATTATACAGAAACTAAAGGATGTATTGCAATAAAACCATATGGATATGCAATATGGGAAAACATACAAAAATATGCAGATGATAAGTTTAAAAAAAGTGGAGTAAAAAATATATATTTACCAGTATTAATTCCAGAAAGTTTGTTAAATAAGGAAAAAGATCATGTAGAAGGATTTGCTCCAGAAGTTGCATGGGTTACAATAGGTGGACAAGAGGAATTAGAGGAAAAGCTATGTATAAGACCAACATCTGAAACAATGTTTTCAACATTATATTCAAAATGGGTTAAATCATGGAGAGATTTACCAATGGTATATAATCAATGGTGTAATGTTTTAAGATGGGAGAAAGAAACAAGACCTTTTTTGCGTTCAAGAGAATTTTTGTGGCAAGAAGGACATACTGTACATAGTACTGCAAAAGAAGCAGAAGAGAGAACTCAAACAATGCTTAATATATATGCAGAAGTAATAGAAGAACTATTGGCAATACCTGTAATTAAAGGGAAAAAAACAGAAAAAGAAAAATTTGCAGGTGCAGTTGATACTTATACAGTAGAAACATTAATGCATGATGGAAGAGCACTTCAAGCAGGGACATCTCATTATTTTGGGCAAAATTTTACAAAACCATTTGATGTAACATTTCAAAATAAAGAAGGAAAAGAAGAATATGCATATCAAACATCATGGGGAATAAGTACAAGATTAATAGGTGCAACAATCATGGCACATGGGGATAATAGAGGTTTGAAATTACCACCTAAAGTAGCTCCAATACAAGCAGTAATTGTTCCGATTGCTATAAAAAAAGAAGGAGTTTTAGAAAAAGCTCAAGAATTATATGAGAATTTAAACAAAAAATACAGAATGGAATGTGATACACGAGAAAATTATAGTCCTGGATACAAATTTAACGATTGGGAAATGCGAGGAGTTCCAGTACGAATAGAATTAGGACCAAGGGATATAGAAAATGGGGAATGTGTAGTAGTAAGAAGAGATAATGCAGAAAAAATAGTTATAAAGTTAAATGAACTAGAAAAAAAATTAGAAAAAATTTTAGACGACATTCAAATAAATATGTTCAATCAATGTAAAGAAAATATGGAGAACAGAACTTCTATAGCACAAAATTTAGATGAATTTATAGAAAAAATAAATACAAATCAAGGACTTATAAAATCTATGTGGTGTGGAAGCGAAGAATGTGAAAACAAAATAAAAGAACTAACAGGAGCTCATTCAAGATGTATGCCTTTTGAAAAAGAGGCTCTTGGAGACAAGTGTGTATGCTGCGGAAAATTAGCTGACAAATATATTATATGGGGAAGACAATATTAAAAGAGATATCATACAAATCGATAATCAAAGGTTTGTATGATATTAATTAATATGGGAAAAATAAAGAAGAATATTAAAAATTTTACGTAATATAATTTCTTAGGTGATATTATATGTTAGCATATATAAATGAACTTAGTGAAATAAGGATAAAAGATAAAGTTTTTAATAGCATAAAGCATGAAAGTGTATTAGAAAAGGAAATTTTTTCATTACCAATAAATAAAGAATCTAAAAATAAAAAAATTCAAAAAGTTTCAATTAAATTAACAAAAAGTCTTTTAGAAGAAAATATAAGAAAAGTAGTACTTTCAAATGAATTATTTGAAAATGAAATTTTAAAAAATGTATTGGAACAAAATAGAATAAATGTATTAGATGGTAAATTAATTTATAAAATACTATTACCTAAAATAATACAAAAAATTTGCCTATATAAGAACTCTGATATCAAAGAGGAAAAAATAACTATTTTAGTTGATGAAAACAATGAAATCAATAAGAATAATATTTTAAAAATTTCTCAAGAAGCTAAAGTAATAAATATAGTGACTAATTTTATAAATAAATTTATAACAACAGCAAATTATTTATATGAAGAATTAGGAATATTGGTGAGAATATCAAATAATATAAAAAAAGATTTATTGAATTCCAATATCATTATTAACATTGATTTTAATGAAGATTTAATAAATAAATATTATATTAATCCAAAGGCGATAATAGTGAATGTTCCAGATAATGTGAAAATAATTTCTAAAAAATTTTCAGGAATAAATATTAATTCTTATAATATAATAATTCCAGAAGACTACGAATTAATTGGATTTGATGATAAACATATATATGAGGCTAGAATATATTATAAGAATCTCCATGAAATAGAACAAAGTATAGAGGAAAATCAAATTGAAATAGAAAGCTTAATTGGTAAAAATGGTATAATAAATAAAAAAGAATTTTTAGACTTTTAGTATTGACAAATTTTCTTTTGTAGAGTAAGATTAGTTAAACAATAAAAAGGGGTAATTATGATGGAAGAAAAAGAAATTTTATTGACACAAGACGGATATGATAAATTAGAAAAAGAATTAGAATATTTAAAGACAGAAGTTAGAGCAGAAATTTCAGAAAGAATAAAGGTAGCATTAGGTTTTGGAGATTTATCAGAAAATTCTGAATATGATGAAGCTAAAAATGCACAAGCATCAAATGAAATAAAAATAGCAGATTTAGAAAATAAATTAAGATATGCAAGAATTATTGATGAATCAGAGATTGACACTAAAACCGTTCAAGTAGGAAACACAGTAAAGATATTAGATATTGAATTTGATGAAGAATTAGAATATACAATAGTTGGATCTACAGAAGTTGACTTAAAAAACAATAAAATATCTAATGAGTCACCAATTGGAGCAGCATTGATAGGGGCTAAAAAGAACCAAGTTGTTGAAGCACATACTCCAGGAGGGATAGTAAAATATAAGATTCTAGCAATAACAAAACAAAAATAATATATAAAAAAACAGATGAAAACATTCCGAATAGTCTTTTTATCTTTAGTCAGTTTGGCTACAATTAAATTTACAAAAAAAACAAACAAATTAACATAATTTACAATTTTATGTAGACAAAACTGGAAAAAAGTAGTATAATAGTATATGTCTGGAAAAACAGACTAGTCTAAAGTAAAGACATTATGTACTTAAGACGAAAAGAAGGAGGAAATAAAATTGGTTACAAATTATTCACAAAACAACTCTTTAATATTAGTTGGTAAAGTTACAAGTGAAAAAGAGTTTAGTCATGAAATTTATGGAGAAAGCTTTTATAGCTTTAATTTAGAAATCCCACGTTTAAGCGGAACAGCAGATATTATTCCAATTACAATATCTGAAAGATTAATAACAAATTTTGATTTACAAATAGGAAAAGAAGTAGTAGTAGAAGGTCAATTTAGATCATATAACACTTATGAAGATACAAGAAGTAGATTAATATTAACTGTTTTTGTAAAAGAAATAAGAGAAAGAAATGATGAAGAAGAAATAAAAGTACCTAATGAGGTAGAACTAATAGGACATATATGTAGAAAACCAATATATAGAAAGACACCATTTGGAAGAGAAATTTCTGATATATTACTAGCAGTAAATAGAGCATATAACAAATCAGATTACATACCTTGTATAGCATGGGGAAGAAATGCAAGATTCTGCTCAGATATGGAGACAGGAACTGAAATAAGAATTGTAGGTAGAGTACAATCTAGAGGGTATGAGAAGAAACATGAAGATGGTACAGTAGAATCTAAAACAGCATATGAAGTATCAGTAAGTAGTTTAGAATTAATAGAAAAAGAAGAGACAGAGGAAAACAAAGAAGCTATATAATTTATTATATATAAAAGGAGAAAATAAATGGAGTATTTGTATATATTACAGCAAGCTCTAATGTGGCTTATAACAATATTTTGGGCATATAACATAGGGATTAGCGTTTGTTCGTTAATAAAATTTAAAGAAAAACCATTATTAGTTGATAAAGAACATAAATTTATGGCACTAATTCCAGCTCATAATGAAGAAAAAGTAATAGTAAATCTAGTTGAAAGTTTAAAAAAGCAAAATTATCCAAAAGACAAATTAGATATATATGTTATTGCAGATAATTGTACAGATAATACTGCTGAAAAAGCAAGAGAAGCTGGAGCAATTGTTTATGAGAGAATGGACCCAGACCATAAAACAAAAGGCTATGCAATGCAATGGTTCTTCAATAAGAAAATTGAAGAAAACGCAGAATATGATGCAGTATGTGTTTTTGATGCAGATAATATTGTTGACTCAGAATTCATTAAGGTTATGAATAAAAAGCTTTGCCAAGGAGAAGAAGTTGTACAAGGCTACAGAGATATAAAAAATCCTTCAGATACATGGGTTACAGCAGGATATGCATTATTTTACTGGACTATGCATAGATTCTACCATTTGGCTAGATATAACATAGGTTTATCTCCACTATTAAATGGTACAGGATTTATGGTAAGGTATGATTTAATAAAACAAGATGGATGGAATACAAAGACTCTAACAGAAGATATAGAATTCTCATTAATAAATATTTCTAAAGGAAGAGCATTAGGATGGGCGACAGAAGCTAAAGTATATGATGAACAACCTTTAGGATTCAAACAATCTTGGACACAAAGAACAAGATGGTCAGTAGGACATATACAATGCTTTAAATACTATGTTAAAGATTTAGCTAAAAGTGTTGTAAGAAATAAGAAGGTAATGAATTTTGATGGGCTGTTGTATCTTATGGGAATGCCTATATTAATAGTAACATTAGCTTTATTAGGAGTGAATTTGGCAATATATTTAGCAGATGGAATGACAATGGCAGGTTTAATTTGGAATTATGCAAAATATATAGTTGCAACATTTTTACTACCACCATTAACAGGATTACTTACATTGCTATTAGATAAGAGACCAGTAAAGCCTATGATAAAAGGATTATTATGCTATCCATTGTTCATGGGATCTTGGATTTTGATAAATCTGAAAGCATTAATAAAACCAAATACAACATGGGAAAAAATAGACCATGTAAGAGATATAAAAATGAAAGAAATGTCTTAGAAGAAAAACACATCAGCCATTATAAAGCTGATGTGTTTTTTTAGATTAAATTTGCAAAAAATCTACAAATAAACTTGCTATTTTTTCCATAATATTGTATGATATATAAGTGAAAAAAATAATCTATGGAGGTAAAGAATGAAGAAAAGTATAGCAGTAATAGTTATTTTAATGCTAGGCATATTCATGGCCATAAGTCCTGTATATGCTACGGAAATAAATAACCTAGAAGAAAAAAATAAAAGTGAAATGTCACAAGTGCAAGATGAAATGGAACAAAAAAAGATTGAATATACAAAAAAATATGGATCAGAAGAGTATTGGCTAGCAGGATACATATTAGAAGAAATTGTAAGAATATATAGTATTCCTATTTGCTTTGTTGGTATTGCGGCAGGAGCAATATTTCAATATGTTTTAGGAACAAGAAGATTAGATTATAAACATAGAGGATTTGGATTGATTATAACTTTTGTTACAATATTAGTAATATGCCAAGTATTACCATTTGTATACGCGATAGTAGTTACAGGTTGGAGGGGTTAAACGGATGAAAGTCTTATTTGCAGTAAATAACGATAATGTATCAGAAGCAATAGCAAAAAAATATGAAAGAGAATATAAAGATATATTATCATATAAAAATGTATATTATTTTAATGCAATTATAAGAGAGTTACAAAAAGACAAAACTTATAATAGGATAGTTATAAGTGAAGATTTAGAACCATTTGCAAATAATAATTACGATATGATAGATAAATTTTTATTAGAAAAGTATAGTAATATAAGCAAAGAAGCAAAAACAATTAATGAAGAGAGAATAGAAGTTATAGTACTTTGTGCAGATAGAAGAAGAAAAGCTGAAGATATGTTTATAAAGATGTATAACTTAGAAATATATAATGCAATAATTGGACAAGATAGAAGTATTGAGGAAGTCTGCAAATTAATTTATAGTCCAAGAGATAAGAATATTGCAAAACAATATTATGAAATACCAATTAGTGATTTATCAGGACAAGATGATAATGAAAATAATGTAAGTGAAGCAGAAGTAGAAAATATATTGGCACATTATAAGAGATTGGGAAAAAATGAAGATAAGTATGTAGACAGCTTTAATAACATTATTTCTCAATATACAGATACACAATTAAAGATAATAATAAGATATTTACCAATACATGTAAAAGCAGTATTGGAGGAAAGATCATCTAAATATCAACAACTGGTAACTTCTGGATTGCCAGGACAAAATGCAAATTTTGAAGAGAAAACTAACAAATATAAACAAAAAGCTCAGAAAAAAGGTGGATTTTGGAGAAGTAAAAATGATATTGATGATGACGATGATGATGAGGATGAAACTATTATAGATAAAGAATTTACTACTCCAAAAATGACAAAACCTATAGTTATACCATCAGATATGAATACAAATAATGTTCAAAGGATAAATTCACAAGAATCAAAAGTATTTAATGATAACGCAAATAACCAGGTGAACTCTGAACAAAAAATTCCAGGACCAGAATTTTTAAGAGAAGAAAATTCTCCAAGTGTACCAACAGTAGAACCAATACAAACTGAGCAACATACATTAGTAGCAGAAACACAAGACAATATAAACAAACCAAACATTAATAATTCAAACCAAGGACAGCAAATACAAGAAAGACCAATACCACAAGAAATTATAAAACCAGAAGTTCAAATAAAGGATATACAGGTACCAACACCAGAACAAATTGCAAATCAAAACGTTAAACTTGAAGAAAATTCTATATCTCAAATAAATGCTAAAACAGATTCTCTAGATTTATTCGAAGCTTCAGAAGAACAAAACGAAGAAACAAAACAAAAACCAGTTCAAGAAAGTGGTGATGATTTGTTTTCAGAACTTTTAGATATTGAGACATCTGAAATAAAAAATGAAGAGGTAAATGAAAACGAGTCTTCAGATAGCAATAAAACAGAACAACCTACAGAACCAGTAAAAAGAGGAAGAGGAAGACCTAGAACAAGACCTATAGTGGAAGTTGATCCTAACAAACCAAAAAGAGGAAGAGGAAGACCTAGAAAAGTACCTATTGAACAAATTCAAGGAGAACAATTAAAAGTAAAAACTGAGGAAGAAATTAAAACAAGCGAGCCAATTAATGAAGAACTAAATCCAATAGAAAAAGAAAATGATTTGTTCAGCATAAGTGAAGAAATTCAAACTCAAAATTCAAATAATGTTCAAAATGAAGCTACCACAAATAATACAGAACAAAATGTAGATGTTGATTTGTTTAATATGGTGGATTCAATTGAAAATCAAACAAATCAAAAAACAGAAAATGAACTATTAGACTTATTTGATATGAATATGGATGAGGCTAAAACAAAGGTTGATACACAATTAGATAACAATTTAAAGCAAAATACAAATATAATAGAAAACAATGAAACAGAATTGCAACAGACACAAACAATTACCCAAACTATACCAGAAGAAATAGGTAATAAAGTACAACAATACAATGATATTTCAGAGTCAACACAACAACAGGAAAAAGAATTAATAAATAACTATGATAGAACTGAACCAGATTCAGATTTATTTAATAATAAAGATAGTAATACAGTTAATCTTTTTGAAGATAATAAAGACATTACTACTACAAATAGAACAACTACATATAGCAGTTTAAACACATTGTTAACTGCAGATAAAAAAATAGTTGCTTTTGTTGGAACAACAAAAAATGGAACATCTTTTGTTGTAAACAATACTGCAGAAATGTTGTCTTCTATGGGAATATCTACAGCAATATTAGATATGACGAAGTCAAAAAATGCATATTATATATATACTAATAACGAAGAAGAATTAAGAAACATATCAACGAAATGCATGAAAAACTTAGAAAATGGTATTGCAGAAGGTTTAAAGATAACAAAAACATTAACTGTTTATACTGAAATGCCTGGAGAAGAAGAAAAATATAATATTGATAGTGTATTATCAACATTAGTTCAAAATTATTCAGCAGTATTAATTGATACAGACTTTGATACTCCAGTGGAAATATTTGATAGAGTGCAAGAAATATATTTAGTACAATCAATGGATGTATTGACAATACAACCGCTTACAGCTTTCTTAAGAAACCTAAAATCAAAAAATATCTTAAGACAAGAAAAATTAAGAATAGTAATAAATAAATCACAAAGAATTAGAAGTTTAAATGTAAAGACTTTAATAGGAGGCATGTCTTGCTATAATGCACCGAACATGTCATATATGACGGAGCTATTTGACAAAGATAACATAAGATATTGCGAAATTCCATTTGAAACGCAAAACTATATTAAATATTTGGAATCTTTAGTAGTTTGCTCAATAACATTAAATGGTTATACAAAAACACTATTGACTTCATTGAAAGAATTGTCGAATATTGTTTACCCACTAGTTGGGAAACAAACTTATTCGCCAATGAATGGAAATAACAAAAAAGATCCTTTTTCAAAGCAAATGAGCAATACTTTAAATAAAATGAGAAATAAGGGATATTGAAATTAAAGAGGTGAAAAAATGAATGTAGGCTTATTGGTCATAGTAATATTTTTAGCCATCATTCTTATTGGACTAATTTTCTATAATTTATCAATACACAAGAAAGTAAAAGGACTTAGCAATACAAGCGAAAAGATTGCTAATCTAAAAGTATTACAAGACTTCATGGATACTATTGCTAAGGAAACATCAGTTGAAAATAAGATAAGAATTATAAATGATATACTAATAGAAAAATATGATAGAATTAAATATTCTACTATAGTAGTATTTAATGGTGCTGAATATATATTAAAAGCCTCTAATACAGATGAACGATTGTGGGATAATATGAAAAATTTGCATATGGATTCAAATTTTCAGGAAAGTATAAGAACAGCAACACCTAAATATATAACAATTAATAAACCAGAAGAAAAATTAACATATCAAAAAATGGAAACTGCAAGAGCAAAATCAGCAATGTTTTTTCCATTATATATTGACAATATATATATAGGATATTGGATAATAGAAAGCAATGAAGCACATGCTTTTGACAACATGGATACAAATATATTAGAAATTATACGTGAAAATATTATAGGTGTATTAAAAACTGTAACATATCAAAACACTTTAGAAAATATATATAGAGTAGACAAATTTACTGGACTAAATTCAGCTGAATATTTATACGGAAAAGGAAAACTTTCAATAAATAGATATGGAAAGTCTACAATATGTATGTTTACAATAAATAATATTGAACAAATCAATGAAGACTATGGAAGAAAAATTGGGACAGAAACTATAGTTAATGTGGCAAATGCAGTAAAAACTAGCATAATTTCAGATTATGTATTTGTGAGATATATGGGACCAAAGTTTGCAATAGCATTTTCTGGACTTGAAACAGAAACATCAGTAGAAACTGTAACTAAAATCAAGCAAGATATTGAAAGTGTTCAAATAGTGATAACTGATAAAAAGACAAAGCAAAAAACATATGTACATCCTAAAACTAATTTTGTCTTGGGAACATACTATAAAGGGACAGGAATAGAAGAAGTAACAAAAAAACTAGAAGAATATTTAGACAATAGTGATAAAAACGAAAGTGCAATAAATTATATTTAAAAGGAGGTTTTTTATATGGCAAGTGATAAAACTATGAGCTTTAAGGTTGAAAAAGAGAAAAATGTAAAAACAAAGGAAATCTTAAAAGAGGTTTATGACGCTTTAAAAGAGAAGGGATATAATCCAATTAACCAAATAGTAGGATATATATTGTCAGGAGATCCAACATATATAACTAGTCATAAAGAAGCTAGAAATATAATCAGAATGATAGAGAGAGATGAATTATTAGAAAATATGGTGAAAAACTATATAGGAATTGAAGAATAAATATGAGAATATTAAGTATAGATTATGGAGATGCAAGAGTTGGATTAGCAATAACTGATGAATTGAATATAACTGTACAAGGACTAATGACAATACAACACAATAAAAATGATAAAATAGTATTAGCTAAGCTAGACGAAATACTTAAAAAATATGATATTTCTACATTTGTTGTAGGTATGCCACTAAATATGGATGGCTCAAAGACTGAGAGAGCAGATGTGACAGAAAAGTTTATTCATAAATTAAAATGTAAATATAATAAGATTAAAATAGAAAGCATTGATGAAAGATTAACTACAGTACAAGCACATAGAACGATGAATGAACTTAATATAAAAGGAAAAAATAAAAGAAAAATAGTAGATACAATTTCAGCAGAATATATACTTGAAGCATATTTAAAAAGATAATTTTGATAATTCGGGATTACAAAAAAAGTGTAATCCCGATAGCTCATATGGAGGAAAAATGAATTTATACCCAGACATATATTTGAAAAATGTAAAAGAAATAACAATAGAATTATTAAGAAAACATGAAATAAAAGGATTAATACTTGATATTGATAATACTTTAATAGATTACGATAAAAAAATATTGGATGGTGCTAAAGAGTGGTGTGACAATCTAAAAAGACAAGGAATAAAAATGTGTATATTATCAAATACCAACAAAGTTCAAAAAGTAAAAAAGGTAGCAGATGCATTAGATTTAAAATATGAATACTTTGCACACAAACCAAGTAAAAAAGGATTTAAAAAAGTCAAGAAACTTTTACAATTAGAAACTTCTAATATAGCTGTTGTAGGGGATCAAATATTTACAGATGTATTGGGAGGAAATCGAAGTCATATGAAGACAATACTAACAGAACCAATAGATACAAGAGATATATTGATAACAAGAATAAAAAGACCATTTGAAAGAATATTCATAAATAGATATATAAAAAAAGGAGGAAAATAAATAGGATGAACATTTGGCATGAAATAAGTGAAGAAAGAATAAAAAAAGATGATTTTATAACAGTAGTAGAAATCACAAAAGGTGGAAAAAATAAATATGAATTAGATAAAGAAACAGGAATGTTAAAGCTAGACAGAGTATTATATACAGCAACACATTATCCTGCCAATTATGGATTTATACCAAGAACATATGCAGAAGATAATGATCCATTAGATGTATTGGTATTATGTAATGAAGACATTCAACCTTTGACATTAGTTGAATGTTATCCTGTTGGAGTACTTATAATGACAGATTCAGAACAAAAGGATGAAAAGATAATTGCTATACCTAAGAAGGATCCTTTTTTAAATATATATAATGACATTACAGATGTTCCACAACATTTAGAAATAGAAATAAAACATTTTTTTGAAGTATATAAACAATTAGAAAATAAAAAAACAATAGTGGAGAAAATTTTAAATAGAGAAGCTGCAGAAGAAATAATACAAGAATGTATGGATAGATATAAAGAAAAATTTGGTAAAAAATAAGGAGTTCATTTATGGTAGAAAAGATAATATTGACAGTAACTTCGTTTGTACTTTTTGTTTATATTTTATTATTTAAAATGATTAAAAAGAATGATACTACATATTTAGTTATATTGGTAATGCAGGCAATAGGAATATTAATTAATTTATTACAAATAACATTAAATATTTTGCAAAATACTGTATTTGATATTTCAATATATTTACTTTGTATAATAATTCCAACATTAGTTTTCTTGCTAGAAGCTAAAAAAATTAATGTATCTGAAATAATAAACTTGTCTGTAGCACAAATAGCTATTTATCTAAAAAAAGATAGAAAAGCAAAAGAGCTATTAATAAATACTTTAACTAAATATAGAAATAGCTATAGAGGACATAAAATGTTAGCACAAATTTATGAAAAAGAAGGTGGCATGAGGAAATCTATAGATGAATATGTTAAAGCAATAGAAATAAATAATAAAGATTATAACTCATATTATAAGATATCAATATTATTAAATGATTTAGGAAAAAAAGATGAATCAATAGAAATGCTAAATAATCTATTATCAGTTAAACCAGAAATATCTGATGCAATAAAAATGTTAGGAAATTTATATCTTGAAAAAGAAGACTACAAAAAGGTAATAAAAGTATATACCAAATCATTAAAATATAACAAAGAAGATTATGAAACATATTACAGTTTAGCCATTTCATATTCAATGATAAACGACTTTGATACTGCAAGGAAATGTTATGAAAAAACAGTAGAATTAAATGATGAATGTTATAAAGCTTATTACAAATTAGGACAAATAGCATTATTATATAGAGATTTTGATACTGCAGAGCAAAATTTCCTAAAGAGCATATATAATGAAAAAGAAGGAAAATCATATGTTGAACTAGCAAAAATTAATATTATAAAAAATAAAAAAGAAAAAGCTATAATGCATTTGAACAATGCTATAAAATTTGACACAAGTTATTATGATGTTATAAAAAAAGAACCAATGTTCTTTTCAATAAAAAATTTAATTACAAAACCAGACAAAAAAATAAAAACTGAATACCAAGAAAGTGAGAGAGAAGAAAAAATTGAAAATTACTTAAGTAATACATATGAACTTGTTCAGGTATTAAATAAAGAAAAACGAAAAAGTAATAAAAAATAGTAATTATACATAAGATGTAGGAGAAAGGATACAATATATATGGAAATTTATCAGGCGATAATATTAGGAATTGTACAGGGATTAACAGAATTGCTACCAATTTCGAGTTCAGCACATTTATATTTAATTCCATGGTTTTTTAACTGGAACATACCAGATGCATTTGATGTGGCATTACATTTTGGTACACTATTAGCAATAGGATTATTTTTCTTTAAAGATTGGATAGAACTTATAAAAGGTGGATACAATTTAATAATAAAGAAAGAGAAAAGTGTAGAAGGAAGAATGTTTTGGTATATAGTGTTGGCAACTATTCCTGGAGGAATAATTGGATTTGTACTTGACAAATATGCAGAAGGTTTCTTGCAAAAACCAATAATAATAGCAATAGCTTTGATAGTAATGGGAACTATACTATATTTAATAGACAAATATTCAAAAAAAGAAGTAGAATATAAAGAGATGACACTTAAACAGACTTTTTTAATAGGTTTATCACAAGCATTAGCTTTTATACCAGGAGTTTCAAGATCGGGAATAACTATGACAACAGGAAGAGCATTACATATAAAAAGGGAAGCAGTGGCAAAATATTCATTTATGTTATCAGCACCTATAGTATTAGCGGCAACAATACTTAAAATGCAAGAATTTCAATTTAATTTAGCTTTCTTTTGTGGAGTATTAGCAAGCTTTATTGTAGGAATACTAGTAATAAAACTTCTATTAAGATATTTAGAAAAAGGAAGCTTCAGACTATTTGCAATATATAGGGTTATAATAGGAGCGGTTGTACTAGTGTATATGTTAGTAAAAATAAAAATGTAACACAATTGTAATAATTCTGTAACATAAATGTAATAAAAAAATAAAAATTTACTATTGTAGTTTTAAAGAAAAGAATGTATAATATATAATATTAAAAAGCAGTTTTGCGTACACATGAAAAAGGAGGGTGAGTTTACAATGCTATTTAGAAGAAAACCAGGCATAGTAAACGTGAAAATGATAATCACAGAAGAAAAAATTTTGTCTAACATAGACAAAGTTGAGAAATTGATAAATCCAAATAGTAAGAAGCAAATAATTCAATTAGATGAAGATGCTTACTTTAAAGATTTAATCGATTCAATAAAAATATATCTAGCAGAATATCCTAATAAAAAGAATTTTCCTGCTAGTGTCTATAAAGCATGTTTTAATTTGGTTGAATATGCAACAAATCAGTTTGAAGAAAATACAAAACAAATTGAAGTTTTAATAAGACAGAGAGAAAAGAATATTAACTTGGCAAATGAATTAAAAGTAGCTTTGCAAGTTGTAGAAAATAAAGAAAAAGATTGGAAAGCAAGAGTAAAACAATTATCTGAAAGCGTATCTGAAGATATTATAGAAGCTTTAGTAATAATAGGAAAAAATAAAGGTAAATCAATAGAAAACTACGAGGTTGCAGAAAAATTAGTAAATGCAAGAATACAAAATTTGGAAACTAATCTGCATATCGAGATTGATATGGAAAGAATTGAAGACAGATCTAAAGCGTTAAGTTATATTGGCATAGAAATTGCAGAAGCTTTAAGAGGAATTCCAACTCCTGTATTTGTAGAAAAAGAAGTTGAAGAAAAAACAACAATTGAAACTGATGTAGCTACAATAGAAAAAACAGCGAAAGTAGTAGCAGCTGTTACAAATGAAAAAACAGAAACTTCAACTACTACATTAAATACAACTGAAGAGGACAACTTATATATAGCAGAAACTAGATTTGAAGTGAAAGAAACATTATGGGAAAAAATTAAAAAGAGTAAATTTATAAGAAGCATAGCTAATTTATGGAAAATTAAAATTGTTTTAGATATTCCAGCGCTTCCAGAAGGCAAGAAGAATGGTTAATTATAGAAAATAAGTAAGAAGGCAGAGTATTAAAATCTGCCTTTTATAATGTAAAAAAATTGATTTAGAAAGTAGGAATAAAAATGAAAATAATTGATCCAACAATACAAGTAGAAAAAGTAGACTATAAACAAGTAATGAAAAATTTAGAAAGAGCATGTAGAACTTGTTATCGATCTGAAAGTAAAATAACAGAAGAAAGTTATAAAACATTACTTAAAAATTGTATAAATAGAGGACATGAATCAATTTTAGAACATGAAAAAGTTACGATTAGAATGCTATGCGATATAGGAGTGTATAAGGATTTAACAAGACATAGAATTGCATCATTTTCAATAGAGAGTACAAGATATTGTAATTATGGAAAAGATAAATTTGATAATCAAATAAAATTTATTAAACCTGTTAATATGGAGGAAGGAACAGAATTATATAATAAATGGTACGATACTTGCAAAATAATAGAACAAAACTATATAGAAATGTCTAAACTAGAAGCGACTCCAGATCAACTAAGAATGATGTTACCACATTCAACAGCTGCTGAAGTTACAATGACTGCAAACATAAGAGAATGGAAACACATATTTTCACTAAGATGCACAAAACATACTCATCCAGCAGTTGAACAATTGATGATACCATTACTTTTAAAATTTAAGAAAGAAATGCCAGAAATATTTGACAATGTAGAATATGATAAAGAATTTGACTCAGCAAAATATGCTAAAATAACAGAAATCTAATTGCAAAGTATTAACATAATGTGGTATAATAATAGAAAGAAGTTATATAAATAGGAGGTACTAGTATGTTTAAAAGTAAATATAGTACATTATTAACAATCTTTTTAATAATTTTAATAGTGGCAATTGTAACAATAATTTTAGTATTAGGAATAAAAACATATAAAAATTATCAAAATGAAAAAGATGCAAAAAAATTTGAAAGTATAGACTATTCACAAACTGATAAAGATAATAATAAAGAAGATAAAAAAACAGATGACTATGGAGATATCGAAGCAGATAATATAATAGGAAATAATGGTACTGATTCAAATACTAGTGAAGACAACAAAACATCATCAAATTTACCTAAAGTTACATTTCATAAAGGATATCCAGCAATTGGAAATATAGAGATACCAAAAACAAAGGCGTCATATCCAATACTATTAGATACATCACCACAGGCTTTAGAAATTGCAGTTGGAGTTACATATCCAAGTAGTCCAGAAATTAATCAACCAGGCAATATAGTTATAATTGGACATAATTATAGAAATGGTAAATTGTTTTCAAATAATAAAAAACTGGTTGTAGGAGATATTATAAAAATAAAAGGATTAGATGGAAAAACGTTAACATATACAATATATGAAATTTTTGAAACAACGCCAACAGATACAGCATACATGTCAAGAAAAACAGAAGGAAGAATAGAAGTATCATTATCAACATGTACTGATGATGGAAACAACAGGCTTGTAATATTAGCAAGAGTTGAAGAATAAAAAATACACCCTAATTATAAAGGGTGTATTTTACTACTAAAAGTAAATAAGAAGCATTCTATATAATGCTTCTTATTTTTTCTATAATCATATTTAATGCTACATGATTGTATCCGCCTTCAGGAACTATGATGTCAGCATGTTTTTTACTAGGTTCTACAAATTCTTCGTGCATAGGTTTTACTGTTGTTTTGTATTGCTCTATTACTGATTCAAGAGTACGACCTCTATCTCTAACATCACGGGTTAGTCTTCTTATAAAACGAATATCTGCATCTGTATCTACAAATATTTTTATATCCATCATATTACGTAATTCTTTGTTTTCGAAAATTAAAATACCATCAACAATAATTACTTTTTTTGGAACAACCTCAACGGTTTGTTTTTCACGAATGTGTTTAACAAAAGAATAGTTTGGCCTTTGAATAACTTCTCCATTTTTCAATTTGTTTAAATGTTCAATAAGTAAAAAAGTATCAAAAGCATTTGGATGATCAAAGTTAAGTTTTTTTCTTTCATCAAATGAAAGCTCTGAATGACTTTTATAATAGTAATCATGTGATAGCATAGTAATATTATTATCAAATTCTTTTCTTATGTTATTTGCTAGAGTACTTTTACCTGAGCCAGTACCACCAGCAATTCCTATAATAATTGGATTAAGTCCCATAAAAAATACCTCCATAAACTCACTGAAATATATTGTAAAACATAATTGAAATAAATGCAACAAAAAGCGACAAAAAAAGTTATAAAATAAATTAAAAAAATTTTAAAAAACTATTGACATGAAATAATAAAAATGTTATTATAATTAAGTACCTGATTTATGAAGACACAATTATATATAGAATATATAATTAGTAATAATTAAGGCAAAAAAAGGAAGCAGAAAAATTACTAATTTTTTTGTTGAAATTTTTTAAAAAAAGTGTTGACAAAGTAAAAATAACGTGGTACAATAATGAACGTTCTCCAATAAAAAGGAGAGCAAAGCACATTGAAAAATAAACAATAAAATCCTTTAAATGAGTTTAGAATTGTCTAACCAACAATTCGTACTTAACCAAGAATTTTGGAGAAAACCAAATTAAAAAAACCAAATCAAACAAAGTACAAAAAATGTGCAAGATATGTAACATACTTCAGTATGATATATATACAAAAAAATTAGAGAGTTTGATCCTGGCTCAGGATTAACGCTGGCGGTGCACATAAGACATGCAAGTCGAACGGAAATCGTTATTAATGGAAATAAGATTTATCTGAAATAAGTTAATAACAATGATTTTAGTGGCGGACTGGTGAGTAACACGTAAGCAACCTGCCTATTAGAGGGGAATAACAGTGAGAAATCACTGCTAATACCGCATAAGCTGACAATACCGCATGGTATAGTCAGAAAAGGAGAAATCCGCTAATAGATGGGCTTGCGTCCGATTAGCTAGTTGGTGGGGTAAAGGCCTACCAAGGCAACGATCGGTAGCCGAGCTGAGAGGCTCAACGGCCACATTGGGACTGAGATACGGCCCAGACTCCTACGGGAGGCAGCAGTCGGGAATATTGCGCAATGGAGGAAACTCTGACGCAGTGACGCCGCGTATAGGAAGAAGGTTTTCGGATTGTAAACTATTGTCGATAGGGAAGAGAAAGGACAGTACCTAAGGAGGAAGCTCCGGCTAACTACGTGCCAGCAGCCGCGGTAATACGTAGGGAGCAAGCGTTATCCGGAATTATTGGGTGTAAAGGGTGCGTAGACGGGACAGCAAGTTAGTTGTGAAAGCCCTCGGCTTAACTGAGGAACTGCAACTAAAACTATTGTTCTTGAGTGCAGGAGAGGAAAGCGGAATTCCTAGTGTAGCGGTGAAATGCGTAGATATTAGGAGGAACACCAGTGGCGAAGGCGGCTTTCTGGACTGTAACTGACGTTGAGGCACGAAAGTGTGGGGAGCAAACAGGATT
>CANTAQ010000011.1 GCA_947651825.1 uncultured Clostridium sp.
TCCTTTGAATATTCTCTACATGAAATATCATGTATAATAAATTAATTATACTGGTAATGCAATTAATAGTAAATAGTGCAACTAAAAATGTAATGAAAATGTAATATAAAATAATTGCAAAATAAAAGTATTTCAGAAAAATTGGTTAAGTGCAAATAAGGTAAGAGAATGTATTGTAAATTGCAGTTTGTGTGAGGAAAATATTGATAATATCACAAATCATTATGAATTATTTTCAAACTCCGTTCTCCACCCGCTTTAATTGAAGAGAATACAACAAATGTATTGGCACGATAAGAACTAACATTAAAGCGAATCGCTTCGGCAAAAATGCTATGCATTTACGTTGCCCTGAAGCGTTAACTGGTCGAACTCGTTTTCAAATAATTATAATGATTTGCTTTTATTGAAATTTGGCTACTTTGTACTAAATTTGATTTATTTAAAATTTGCATAAAATAGTTTTGGTTACTTTGTAAAATCAATAAATTTCCAATTTTCAGTTGAATTTTACTGAGGAAAATGTTAAAATAAAAATGCATGAAAATTCGACAAAAAATTTTTTTTAGGAGGAATATCATGAAAGATATTAAAATATTTGCCTGTAATTCAGCAGAAGAGTTTACAAAGGAAATATGTGATACTTTAGGATTACCATTAGGACAAAAAGAAGCATTTAAATTTGCTAATGATAATAATTTTGTACAATTAAAAGAAACAGTTAGAGATCAAGATGTTTTTATAGTACAAACAACAAAACCACCAGTAAATGAAAGGATTATGGAATTATTAATAACGATTGAGGCACTAAGAAGAGCATCAGCAGCAAGAATTAATGTTGTTTTACCATATTTTATGTATTCAAGATCAGATAAAAAAGACCAAGCACGTATACCAGTAACTGCTAAGCTCATGGCAACTTTATTAGAAGCAGCAGGAGCAGATAGAATAATTACATGTGACTTACATAATCCAGCAATACAAGCATATTTTGATATTAATTGTGATAGATTAACAGCTAAACATTTATTAGAAAGATATTTTAAAAATAAAAATTTAAAAGATATAGTAGTAGTAGCAACAGATGCAGGAAGCTCAAAGAAAGCATATAAATATTCACATTTCTTTGATTGCCCATTAGCATTAATTGATAAAAGAAGAGAAGACAATAATGATAAAGCAGTAGCAACAAATATAATAGGTGATATAGAAGGAAAGACAGCTTTAATATTTGATGACGAAGTAAGTACAGCAGGAACATTAGTAGAAGCTGCAAATATTTTGAAAGAACATGGGGCAAAAGAGATATACGCAGGAGCAGCACATGGAGTTTTAGTAGGTCCTGCTATAGAAAGAATAAAAAATTCACCAATAAAAGAATTAGTAGTAACAAATACAATTCCAATTGAACCTGAAAAAATGATAGATAAAATAAAAGTTGTTTCAATAGCACCATTATTTGCAGAAGCAATAAAGAGACTAAATGAATCACAACCATTAGGAGATTTATTTGAATATGATAAATAAAAAATTTGAACGTCTAACTATTTGTTAGACGTTTTTGTTAAATTTATTACTATATGTACAGCACAATTAGTTAGCATTAAAGTAATTTTCAAACTCTTCTTTTGGAAGAGGTTTTGAATAATAATAACCTTGAATTATATCACAATTGATTTTTCTAATAAGATCAACTTGTTCTTTAGTTTCTACACCTTCTACAATTGTTTCTACACCAAGATGTTCAGCGATAAGCATTATATAATTAATAATGTTTTGATTACTATCTAAATTAGCTTGATCAACAAATACTTTGTCGATTTTTAATATATCAAATGGCATACTTTGTATCATACTAAGTGAAGAATAGCCAGTACCAAAATCATCTATTGAAATAAGGAAGCCTTTAGCTTTTATATTATTTAATATTTTTAAAGTATCTATATTTTCATCAATAGTAGCACTTTCAGTTATTTCTAAATCAATTTTACTTCTATCTACATTATATTTATCAGTAATTTCAACATATTTATCTATGAAGTTTTCTTCCACAAAATGTTCTTTAGAGACATTAATTGATACAGTTGGAACAAAGTTATATTTTTCTTTCCAACTAGCCATATCTTTACAAACATGCTCAAAAATATATAAATCTAATTTTATAATAAATTTATTCTTTTCAAATAATGGAATAAATTTGCTTGGAGGAATTATTTCTCCATTTTTATACCATCTTACTAATGCTTCTGCACCAGCTAGTTTTTCACTATTAGTGAATGTTTTAGGCTGGTAAACTATTTTAAATTCTTCGTTTTTTAGAGCATCATGCATAGAAGATTCAATTTGTTGTTCTTCAAGTAGATTATTTTCAAGTAAATCGTCATAAATATAGTAATTAACATCATATAATCCTTTAGTTTTAGCACGTGCCATATATGCTTTATCTAAGACTTTATTTATATCTTTATCATTATTCGTAACTTGATAAATACCAATAGATAGATTGATTGATATATCTGAGTCATCAATTTTTACTTTTGATGATTGTCTTAATAGTTTATCTATTAAATTATCTATTTTACCAGAGTAACTAAACATAGAAACAAAGATATCAGCAGATATTCTACATGTAATATTATCTTTAGGAAATGTATTTACTAGTTTTTCTCCAAGTGAATTTAAAATTTTATTGCAAAGGTCATATCCATAAATGTTATTTAAAGCTTTGAATTTATCAATATCAATAGAGACAATATATTTATTATCAGAAGGACTTTGTAAGTATAAAGCTCCTTTTTCTTTAAATAATACTTCATTTCCAAGAGAAGTAATAGGATCTATATAAGCTACTTTATATAATTTACGATTTTGTTTTTGATTAGATATATCAATATAAATAAAGGTACCAATAACAATGAATGTTATTAAAAAGCAAAGACCCAGAGATATACCTAAAAATAAATTAAGCTCTCTTGCAATAATACTTGCAGGTGCAACAGTAACTACATACCAATCATTTTCAGCAAGTTTTTCATAGTGAATAAAGTAAGTGTTGGATTTAAATTTTGCGTCAAAAGTTCCATTTACATTATTTCTAATATTATTTGCCATAATATCAATTCCTTCTGAATCATGAAAATCTATAAAACCATTCTGTTCTTTCATGAAGTCATAGAGATTAACATTATTTTCTGTTACTATGTTAAAAGAATCAATTAAAATAACACCAGTATTATTTATTAAATATGTACCACCTTGCCCATTAAATAAACGTCTTGTTAATATATCTTTGTAATTTTCAGTATTAATAGTTGCAAATAAAACAAGTTCTTCATCATGAAAACTAAATGTTTTTGAATAAATATTAACTTGATTATTAGATACAGTACTTGGTCTATTTTCAGATAAATATACCTCTTTTTGATTAAAAAATTCTTCCATGTTTTCATAATTTTCAACCACAAAGCCATCACTAGTAGAACCATTACCATTTCTATCTAATATTACAAGCCTTGTAAAATGATAGGTATCTAAATCATCATTAAATCTTTTGAAAACTTCTTCAGGAGTTTTGGCATAACCTTTGTTTATAAAATCTACCATTTGTTGAACAAACTGTTTTTGAGTATCTATAGAATTGTTTAATTGATTAGTAGTTTGTTTGCTAAGTTCAGAAATATTATCATATGTATTTTTGTAAATTAAGTCTCTTAAAAAATTCACATAAAAAAATGAAATCGAAATAATAACTATAAATAAAGCAATAATCCACCAAATTCTTATTTTATAACGATTACGATATATATCTTTAATTTTCATAATTCACCTCAATAAAGTATTTATAATTGTAAAGCAAATATATCACATAATTTGTATAAAATAAACCTCTATTGGCAAAAATATGTATTAAATTACATATTTTTGTTACAATTCACACCCAGATTATTTAATTGCACAATGTAAAACCATCCAGATTTTAATTTTTAATGACTTTATAAAAAATAGAACATTCTAAAAGATGGAGTGGAGTTTAAAGAGAACAGTGAATAGTAACATGTTTTTAGGAGTGAGGTTTGTGAATTATAATAAAAATAAATTTATAAGTATAAAAGGTTTTATTTTAAGTAAAGAACAGATTCAAGAATATATGAGAAAATTTGCTGTAGAATATGAAATAAAAGAAAAATCATCTATAACAACATATCCTATTCCAAGACTTAACGACAATTTTAAATTTATAGAAAAAACATATAGTTTATTAAATGAGCATATTAAGAAAAATATAAATATATATTCAGCTGGAGAATGGCTATTAGATAATTTCTATATTATAGAAGAGACTGTAAAAAGGATTACTTCAACCTTAAATACGAAGGACTACAAAAATTTCAATAGTATTACTAATGGCTCATATAAAGATTTTGCAAGAGTATATGTTTTGGCATCAGAGATTGTAGCTTTTACAGATAATAAAATAGATGAAGAGATACTTAAACTTAGTTTACTTTCATATGAAAGTGAGAAAAGTTTGAAAATGGAAGAAATATGGAATTTACCTATATTTTTAGAGATTAGTATAATTGAGAATATTAGAAAAATTTGTGAAAAAATATATATAAATCAAATACAAAAAGAAAGAGTGGAAGATATTGTATCAAGATTAGTTGAAAAGAAAGATACATTTAAGCAAAGCTATAAGTTAACAAAGGAAGAAGCTAACATATACAAAAACAAAAGATATTCTTTTATAGAATATATGTCATATAAATTAAAGAAATATGGGAAACAAGGAACTCCATATTTAGATATATTAGAACAAGAAGTAAATAAAACAGGGATAACAATATCAGAAGCAATAAAAAAAGAACATGTTGATATGGCAATTCAGAAAGTTTCTATGGGAAACAGTATAACAAGTTTAAGAGAAATTAGTAGGATAAGTTTTTTGAATTTATTTGAAGAAATTAATGGCGTTGAAGAAATCCTGAAAAATGACCCTATGGATATATATAGCAAAATGGACTATAAAACAAAGGAATACTATAGAAATTCAATAAAAGTATTATCAGATAAATCAAAAATTTCAGAAATATATATAGCAAAAAAGGTGCTAGAATTAGCACAAAATTCCAGAAATGATAAAAAGCGACACATTGGATACTATTTGATATCAGATGGGGTTAATATATTAAAAAAAGAGTTAGGAATTAAAGTAAAGAAAAAAAGGAATAAATCAAAATTATATATATTATCAGTTTTTATAGTTACAACAATATTATCAGTTTTATTTGGTTTGTATGCATATTATAAATCAAATGCGATTTTAGGAATTATACTAGGATTATTAGCATATATTCCTATTTCAGAGATTTATATACAGTTATTAAATTATATTTTAATTAAAACTGTTAAAACAAGGTTATTGCCAAAATTAGATTTTACAAATGGAATACCAAAAGAATATGGAACAATTGTTGTAATTCCAACAATAATAAGTAATAAAGAGAAAGTTAAAGAACTATTTAGAAAATTAGAAGTTTATTATTTAGCAAATAAAAGTGAAAATTTATATTTTGCTTTATTAGGAGACTGTACTTCATCTAGTAATGAAGAAGAGGAATTTGATGAAGAAATTGTAAGAATAGGTATTGAAGAAGCGGAGAAATTAAATGATAAATATGGACAAAAAAAATTTAGCTTTCTATATAGAAGAAGAACGTGGAATACAGGAGAACATTGCTATTTAGGCTGGGAGCGAAAAAGAGGATTGTTATGTGAATTTAACGATTACTTGATAAATGGAGAGAATAAATTTAGAGCCAATACTTTAGATAGAAAATTAAATATAAAGTATGTAATAACCCTAGATTCAGATACTAATTTAGTTTTAGAAACAGCTAAACAATTAGTTGGAACAATGGCACATATTTTAAATACACCTATATTAGATAAACAAAAAAATGTAATAATAGAGGGACATGCATTAATACAGCCAAGAGTAGGTGTTGAATTAAATTCAAGTAGGAAGAGCTTATTTACTAAAATATATGCTGGAGCAGGTGGAACAGATTCATATGCAAATGCAATTTCAGATGTTTATCAGGACAATTTTGATGAAGGAATTTTTACAGGTAAGGGAATATATGATTTGAAGTTATTTCATAAAATATTGTGCAAAGAAATTCCAGAAAATAAAGTTCTTAGCCACGATTTATTAGAAGGAAGTTATTTAAGATGTGGATTAGCAAGTGATATATTATTGTTAGATGGAACACCATTTAAATATAGCAGTTATATGGCAAGAAGCCATAGATGGACAAGAGGAGATTGGCAAATATGTTCTTGGTTAAAAAGTAGGATAAAAATAAAAGATGGGACTACTAGATTAAACCCGTTAAATCGATTATCAAAGTTTAAAATATTAGACAATTTACGAAGAAGTTTATTACCAGTTTCTACAATGATACTAATTTTAACTTCAGTTTTAAATCTTATAATTAGTAAAGAGTTTATATGGAGCATTAATATACTTGCTTTAATTTCATATAGCATGCCAACAATATTAGATTTAATTAATTATATTATATTTAAGAAAAATATAAATCCAGAATTTATATCTGCATATAAAAATATGATAAAGGCTATTAGTGGAATAAAGGCAAGTATGTATAGAGTGTTTTTAGAAATAGCTTTTTTACCACATAAATCATATATGATGCTAAATGCTATTATAAAAACAATTTATAGATTAAATATAAGCAAACAAAATTTATTGGAATGGATGACGTCAGAAGAAGCAGAAAGACAAAGTAAAAATACTTTAGGATCATATTATAAAAATATGATAACAAACAGCATTGTTGGAGGAGCATTAATATTTGTAGGAATAATTTATTTTAATATATATTTAATTATAATAGGCATAATATTTGTATTGGGTCCGTTGCTAGCATACGCTGTGAGCCAAGAGTATAAAGAAATAGATGTAATAGGAAACAAAGAAAAAAAATATTTATTAGATATTGGAGAGAGAACATGGCAATTTTTTAGTGATAATATAAACGAAAAGAATAATTTTTTACCACCAGACAATTATCAAGAAGATAGGAAGGAAATAGTAGCATATAGGACATCATCTACTAATATAGGATTAGGACTACTTGCAGTTTGTTCAGCATATGATTTAGGATATATTGATATAGATAAATGTTTAGATTTACTATCAAAAATGTTACAAACAATAGATAGAATGCCAAAATGGGAGGGACATTTATATAATTGGTATAATACCTTAAATCTAGAACCACTTATTCCAAGATATATATCAACAGTAGATAGTGGAAACTTTATAGGATATATGTACACGCTAAAACAGTTTCTATTGGGAATTGATAATGAAATTTGTAGTGGATTAGTAAATATAATAGATAAAATAATAGAAAATACTAATTTTAGTATTTTATATGATTACAAGAAAAAGATTTTTTCGATAGGATTCAATGTAGAAGAAAATAAATTAACAGATTCATATTATGATTTACTTGCATCTGAAGCCAGACAAGCTAGTTTAATAGCAATAGCAAAACATGAAGTTCCAGCAAAACATTGGAATAGTTTAAGTAGAACATTGACAACTTTAAATAAATATAAAGGCTTAGTTTCTTGGTCTGGAACTGCGTTTGAATATCTAATGCCAAATATAAATATAAGGAGTTATAAAGGAAGTCTGTTAGATGAATCTTGCAGATTTATGGTAATGAGTCAGAAGGAATATGCTAAAAAGTTAGGAATACCATGGGGAATTTCAGAAGCAGCATTTAATTTAAGAGATTTAAATAATAATTATCAATATAAAGCTTTTGGAATTCCATGGCTTGGATTAAAAAGAGGACTAGAAGAAGACATGGTAATTTCACCATATTCAATATTTTTAAGTATGAAATATGACGTAAAAGATGCAATAGATAATTTGAAAAAATTAGAAAAAGAAAGTATGTATGATAAATATGGATTTTATGAATCAATAGATTATACAATATCAAGATTAAAATATGGAAATATAGCAGAACCAGTAAGAACATATATGGCACATCATCAAGGGTTAATATTGCTTTCAATAAATAATTTAATAAATAAAGATATTTTAGTAAAAAGATTTAGTCAAAATCCTGAAATAGAAGCAATTGATATATTGTTACAAGAAAGAATGCCAGAAAAAGCAATTATAACAAAAGAGAAGAAAGAAAAAGTAGAAAAATTAAAGATGAAAAATTATGGAAATTATATAGAAAAAGTATATACAAAAGTTAATAATAACTTGAACAACTGTAATGCAATTTCAAATGGAACATATACAGTTTGTAATACTATGGATGGAGCAGGATTCAGTAAGTATAAGAATATACTTGTAAATAGATATAAAGAAACAGCAGATTATAAACAAGGTATCTTCTTCTATATAAAGAATCTAAACAACAAACAAATCTGGGAGAATACTCCAAATGGTAATAGTAAAATAATATTTGCACCAGATAAAACAGAATTCCAAAGAAGAAATGGAAATATAGATACAAAGACTAAAATAATAGTATCTCCGGAGGATAGTGTAGAGATAAGAAGATTAGAACTTAAAAATATTGGTAATAATATAGAAACATTAGAAGTAACAAGTTGTTTTGAACCAGTACTATCAACAGATATACAAGATTACTCACATGCAGCATTTAATAATTTATTTTTAATATTCAGTAGAAAAGAAGATGGAAGCATTATAATAAAAAGAAAAAAACGAGGAGAAAAACAAAAGGATGTATTTTTAGGAGTTAACCTGTATACAGAAAGCGAGATAATTGGAGATATAGAATATGAGATTGATAGGGAAAAATTTATGGGCATTGGAAACTTTAAAACTCCAGAAAGTATTACAAATTCAAAACCATTTTCTAAGAAAATAGCATTAGTAACTGACCCAGAAGTAGCAATAAAAAAGACTATAAAAATAATGCCAAATGAAACAATCAAGTTAGATTTAATTATATGTGTGTCATATGAGGAAGATAAAATAAATCAATTATTACAAGAGTATTCAAATATAAGTAGTATTGAAAAAACTTTTGAATTGTCAAAAGCACACACAGAGGCAGAAAATATATATTTAGGAGTTACAGGTAAAGATATAGAGACATACCAGAAAGTATTGTCATATCTGATATTCCAAAATCCAATGAAGAAACAAATTCTAAAAAAATTACCTGAAAGAATATATTCACAAAGTGAGCTTTGGAAGTATGGGATATCAGGAGATTTACCAATATTATTAGTAAGAATAAAAGATATAAATGATATTGATATCATAGGAGAATGTTTAAAGGCAATGGAATTCTTCCGTGCTAAAAACATAAAGATAGATTTAGTAATATTAAATGAAGAAAAAAATTCATATGAGAATTATATGAAATTTGAAATAGAAGATGTTATACAAAATAAGCAATTAGCATATTTGAAGAATGTATTTGGTGGAATATTTATAATAAATAAAAAGGAAATTTCACAAAAGGATGTAGACTTATTAAGATTTAGAGCAAATTTGGAATTTGATGCAAGGTTGGGAGATATAAAGACTCAAATAAATGATTTAGAGGAAGAATATGAAAGAAACTCAAAAAGGATAGAAGAAAAGAAAAATGAACTAATATTTATAGAGGATAAGCAAGAAATTCTGATGTTTGAGGACTATAATAATTTGAAATATTATAATGATTATGGTGGATTTTCTGAAAGCGGATTGGAATATAAGATTAAATTAAACAAAGGAAATAAATTACCAACTGTATGGAGTATGGTTCTTGCAAATCCTAAATTTGGTACAGTTATAACCCAAAATTTAGGAGGATTTACTTGGGACGAAAATAGTAGATTGGGTAGAATAAGTGCTTGGAATAACAATCCTAGTATGGATATTCCATCAGAAATAATATATATAAAAGATAAAAAGACAGGAGAATTTTGGAGTTTATCAGAAAATATAAATCAAAAACCTCAGGAATACTATATAACATATGGATTTGGTTATGTATATCTAAAGACAATGAAGGATGAAATATTACACGAAATTGAAACTTTTGTTGCAAAGGAAGAAAGTGTAAAAATAAATATTTTAAAATTGACTAATACTTCCGCAGAAAAAAAGATTTTAAAATTGTTATATTATATAAAACCAGTAATTGGAGAAGATGAGATAAGAACATCAGGTTTTATAAAAGTAAATGAAGAAAACAATGTTATTACAGCTAAAAATTTATATACAGATGAATTTAAAGGAAGAGTAGTATATTGCAGTAGTAATGAGAAAATAAAATCTTTCACAGGTAGTAAAAATGAGTTTATGGGAAATAAAGATGTAGAAACTCCTCAAGCAATAAATTTAGCAGAACTTGGTGATAGTACAGGTTTGGGAGAAAGTTCATGTATAGCAATGGAAATAGAGATAGAATTAGAAGCATATGAAAATAAAGAAGTTGTACTATTGTTAGGAGAAGAAAGCAATTTGTTAGATGCAAAGAATATGGCATATAAATATTCGAAAATATCAAATTGCAAAACAGAGTTAAATGAAGTAAAGCAATATTGGTATGAACTATTAACAAGAATACAGGTAAAAACTCCTTTAGAATCTATGAATATAATGCTTAATGGATGGTCAATTTATCAGACTATAGTTTCGAGACTATGGGCAAGAAGCGGATACTATCAATCAGGAGGAGCTATAGGATTTAGAGACCAGCTACAAGATACCTTAGGAATAAAATATATTGAAACAGATTTAATGAAAAAGCAAATTATAACACAAGCAAGTCATCAATTTATAGAAGGTGATGTAGAGCATTGGTGGCATGAGGAAACAAATAGAGGAATCAGAACAAGATTTTCAGATGACTTTTTATGGCTTGTATATGTAGTATGTGAATATATAGAATATAGTGGCGACACAAGTATTTTAGAAATAGAAACTCCTTATTTAAGTGGTGAACAACTTGAAGATGGTGTGGATGAAAAATATAATGTATATTTAGAGTCAGATATAAAAGGTACAATATACGAACATTGTATAAAGGCAATAGAAAAATCATTAAATTTTGGAGAAAATGGTTTGCCAAAGATAGGCTCAGGGGACTGGAATGATGGACTAAATACAGTTGGTAATAAAAATAAAGGAGAAAGTATATGGCTTGGATTTTTTATATATGATATTCTGACAAGATTTATACCAATTGTAGAAGGCAAAGGAGATATTGGGAAAGTAAGAAGATATAAGGAAACTCAAGAAAATCTAAAGAGAGCCTTAAACACAGCTGGATGGGATGGAAGATGGTTTAAGAGAGCATACACAGATGATGGGGAACCAATTGGAAGCATAGAAAATGAGGAATGTAGAATAGATAGTATTTCTCAAAGTTGGGGAGTAATTTCAGGAGCAGCAGATAATGATAAAAAGTATATATCAATGGAAAGCTTGGAGAATCATTTAATAGATAAAGAAAATGGTATTATAAAATTGTTAGATCCACCATTTGAAAAAACTAAAATAGAACCAGGCTATATAAAATCTTATCTACCAGGAGTAAGAGAAAATGGAGGACAGTATACACATGCAGCAATGTGGGCAATAATGGCATTTAGCAAATTAGGATTTGGAGATAAAGCAGTGGAATATTATAGAATGATAAATCCTATAGAACATGCAAGAACGAAGGAAACCGCCATAAAATATAAAGTAGAGCCATATGTAATTGCAGCAGATATATATGGAGCAGAAAGTTTGGCAGGTAGAGGTGGTTGGACATGGTATACAGGTTCAAGTAGTTGGTTTTATAAAATTGGAATAGAAGAAATTTTAGGATTGAAAATAAAAAATGGAGTATTAAGAATAGAACCATGTATAGCAAGAGAATGGAAAGAATACAGCATTAGATATAGATATAAAAACAGTATATATAATATAAAAATAAAAAACGAACATGGAAAAAATACAGGTATAGAAAAATTTATTGTTAATGGAAAAGAAATACCAGAAAAAGAAATAAGACTAAATGGAGATGAGGGAATATATGAAATAGAAGTTGAAATGTAAAATAATGATAAGTATAGGAATAACAAAGGGGAGGGATAATTAACCATCCCCTTTGTTAGCGAAATACCTCAATTTTATCATCTAGTATAATTGTAGAACTTTTGGCACTATTAATCAAATCGTATCAGCTTTGTGTATTTAAAATTAATATTTATTACATAGAAAATCAAGGTAATTTAAAAGATGTTCTTGATTTTCTTTTGGTAATGAACGATATTTGGCAAGAAAACATTGAGTTTCAATTTCAGTTTGTGTGAGAGAAATTACTTTTTGTGGATTATTAGTAAGACCAAGTAAATAATCGGTTGAACAATTGAAAAAATTTGCCAATTTTATTAAATTGGAAACAGTAGGAAGTGAAACTCCTTGCTCATATTGAGATATTAATTCTTGGCTAACTTCCATATCTATAGAAAGTCTTACTTGTGTAAGCTTTTTTCTTTTTCTAATTTCTTTTAAATTATCCATTTTAAAATTAGTATTCATTTTGCCACCTCTAAAACAGTTATATTATACAAATAATAACTGCTACTTATAGTAGTGAGAGTTATAATGCATAGAAGTAACACTTGTGAAAAGTAAAAAACTATATAGTATAATATACTTGTTTTTAGTATTTGATTTATAAAAATTAAATCCATTTTACTGGAGATTAACTTGTACAAAAGCATGTAGGGAGGATTTTAATCGCCCATATAACGATAATATTTGCAAAACTATTGAAAACAACAATTAAACGCAGTATAATTAAAAAGAATTTAAAAGATTAAAAGAGGGAGGAAAATATGGGATTAGAGTTAAAAGATGTTTGCAAAGTTTTTGGAGACAAAGAAGCAGTACATAAGATAAACTTAAAGCTTGATAAACCAGGAGTTTATGGACTACTTGGAACAAATGGTGCTGGAAAAACAACTACAATAAGAATGATTCTTGGAATTATTAAAAAAACTTCTGGTATAGTTACTTGGAATGGAAAAGAGGTAATCAGAGAAAATGTTAATTTTGGATATTTACCAGAAGAAAGAGGGGTTTATCCTAAAACAAAAGTATATGATCAACTTTTATATTTTGCAAAATTAAAAGGAATGAAAAAAGAAGAGGCAAGTAAGGCGATAGACTATTGGCTAAAAAGGTTAGAAGTTGAAGAATATAGAAATGTACAAGCAGATAAGTTATCAAAAGGAAACCAACAAAAAATCCAATTTATAACGGCAATTTTACATGATCCAGAGCTAATAGTATTAGATGAACCTTTTAGTGGACTAGATCCAATTAATACAGAGATTTTAAAAACAGCAATTAAGGAACTAATAAGCAAAGGAAAATACATAATAATGTCAAGCCATCAAATGGCATCTGTTGAAGAATTTTGTACAGATATAACTATACTAAATAGAGGTAAAACAGTATTGCAAGGTAATTTACCAAGAATAAAAAATAGTTATAAATCTGATAAAATAGAAATAAGTACAGAACAACCTATAGAAGATTTTATTAAGAAATCTGGATTAGAAGTTTTAGAGAGAAGAGAAGAAGACTATATTTTAAAGATAAAAAGCGAAGAGCAAGGACATGATATTTTAAAAGAGTTAATGGATAAAAATATAGGAATAAGAAAATTTGAGATGAAGAAGCCTAGCTTAAATGAAATCTTTATAGAAAAGGTTGGTGATGTACAATGAAAAATTTATGGACAGTAGCACAATTTACAATAAAAGATATGCTAAGTAGAAAATCATTCATTATTTCTACAATAATTATTTTAGCTATAATTGTAGTAGCATTCAATATTCCAAATATAATGAACAAATTTAATGGAGAAGGATTTGACGAAAAAGTATTAGTAATAGATTCAGAAGATTTATTTGGTGATAGTGTAGCACTGTTAGAACAAATGGACTTAGAATATAAATTTGAATTTATAAAGGAAAACTTGACTAAAGAGCAAATAAAAGAAAAAATAGATAATAAAGAAATAGATATATGTCTTAGATTTACAGAAGAAAATGGGGAAATTAAAATGGAATACATAGTGGAAAGTTCAGCAAGTACAATGGGAGAAGTTCCAAAAAGCTTAACTATGGCATTCCAAAGTCTATATAGTAGTAAAAGAATTAATGAGCTAAATATAACACCTGAAGAATTAGCTGCTATTTCTCCACAATTCAATATAGAAGTACTAGAAACAGATGAAAATGCAGCAAAGGGAAATTTATTTATAATGATGATGATTTCAGTAGTATTATTCTATGCAATAATATTCTGTGCACAACAAGTATCAACAGCAATAACAACAGAGAAAACATCTAAAATAATAGAAACATTAGTAACATCAACAAAACCATCAACAATAGTACTTGGAAAAACACTTGGAATAGGACTAATAGGGATTTTACAAATAGTGTTAATAATAGTAACAGCAATACTATCAGCACATTTTTGTATGGATCCAGAAATATTAGGAGCAATTTTTGATTTATCGAATATTACGCCTCAATTAGTAGCTATAACTATAGTATATTTCATTTTTGGATATGCATTATATTCTTTAGGATTTGCTTTAACAGGTTCAACTGTAAACAAACCAGAAGAAGTACAAGCAGCAAATACTCCAATAACATTTATAGCAATAGCAGGATTTTATTTGGCATATTTCTCAATGATGAATCCAAGTAGTAATTTAAATAAAATATCAGGATTACTTCCAATATCATCACCATTTAGTATGCCACTTAGGGTAATGATGGGGACAGCTACGACTGGAGAATTAATATCATCAATAGCAATTCTTGCAGTTACTACATTAATTGTTGCAGTTGTTTCAATAAGAATTTATTCATCAGCAATTTTAAATATAGGAACTAAAAAGGGATTATTTGGAAGATTTAAGAAATAGAACAGAAAAATACAGCTAGATTTTGTCTAGCTGTGTTTTTTATAAATTTAGATGGAAAAATTGCAGTTAGTGTGAGGAAAATATTGATAATATCACAAATCATTATGAATTATTTTCAAACTCCGTTCTCCACCCGCTTTAATTGAAGAGAATACAACAAATGTATTGGCACGATAAGAACTAACAATAAAGCGAATCGCTTCGGCAAAAATGCTACGCATTTACGTTGCCCTGAAGCGTTAGCTGGTCGAACTCGTTTTCAAATAATTATAATGATTTGCTTTTATTGAAATTTAGTACAGAGTAGCCAAACGCAGGAGTTTCATATTTATTTTGTTTGAAGAGCCGAGCCTCCTTCTTTGGCGTATCAAACGTGGGTTCAATAAAAAATAAATATGAAAGCTCCGACGAGATTTGGCGGACTGTAAAAGTAAAACAAACTGCAATTTGCATTTCTAATGAAACAAAAAAATCAGGATTTATCAAAATCCTGATTTTTGTTTTATATTATAGGCTAATTGTTCTAGGTGCATCTGCGGTTCCACCATCAGTAGAAATCTTAATATTAGATCCAAGAGAAACTACTGGACGTACACGATGATTTCCACCGCCCTCTGTGTATATGGCTGAAGGGAGAAATCCAGAACCTGTAAGTGTGGCATTGCTCACATTGCGCAAGCCAAAGTTTGCAATAGAAGAGTGGCACTCAGCAAAACGAGAAGCAAGCCAATATGATGTGCCAGTATTAAAAATAAGTTCATGGAATGTAGCATTATCAAAGTAGTTATCTGGTGTATTGTCAAAGTGATAATATGTTTGCTGTACTTCTAATGTTCCTTTTTGAGTATATGTTGCAGTTGTAGGTGTTGTATAATAATCTTTACTTTCTTCTGCAGTTGTTTTTCCTACATGGTCATATATATCTGGTGAGTATGAAGAATTGCCACTATATGTTTGTGTTTGTCCATATTGAGTATTTGAATCGGAATTAGAATAAGCATTTCTAGCAGCAATGCCAGTGCTATTAAATTTTGGTTCAATATCTTCTAAGTCAATACTTCTAGCAGTAACGCCTAGAGTAGAATTAGAATATTGCGATTTACATAGGTTATTTAATAATAATACACCATTATTGAAACCTAAAGTACCTCTAATATATACAACGGTTGCAGTAGGAGAATCAGAAATGATATCAACAGAACCATTATCATTTATGTTCATAACTCTCCATTTTAATGTTGTATCTTGTGGTATTCCTTCATCATTAGATGTTTCAAAACCCATATAATTTTCTGCAGTGTCTGGTGTGTAATCAATATAATCTCCTACTTTTAAGAAACTTCTATCGGTAGTCATAGAATCACCATTTTGTTCACCAGTGTATTGGTTAACTGTATCATTAATGTAATTATCATTACCAATATTAGATTCTTTTTCTTCTTCAGATTTCCAACCTTGAGTAGCATTTTTAGCGTGACCAAAAAGCCCACTATTAACAGCAGTATTAACAGTAACAGCAACTAGAATAAGCATAACAATAATAGTGATAATTAAAGCTATTAAGGTAATACCAGAATTGTTTGAATTTTTTAACATTTAAAATTTCCTCCTTTGAATATTCTCTACATGAAATATCATGCATAATAAATTAATTATAATGGTTATACAACCAATAGTAAATAGTGCAACTAAAAATGTAATAAAAATGTAATATAAAACAATTGCAAAATGTAAATGATGCTAAAGACTTTATACAACTGCAAATAAGTACGATAATAGAGGTAATTAAATTTTGTCGAATTTTGACGAACGATTTTTATTGCAAAACAGTTAAAAATATGATAAAAATAAAACAATTCAAGGCAAGTTCTATTGCCTAAATAAGTTTTAATTTCAAAGAAATTTAATTCTATAAATTATCCAATAAATGAAGAAATAAAATAAGGAGGAGATAACATATGCTGTCTATAGTTAAAAGCATGGCTTTGCATGGACTAGATGGTTATTTAGTTGATGTGCAAGTTGATGTTTCAAGCGGGTTACCTAATTGGGAGGTTGTTCGGCTTGCCAGATGCAAGTGTTAAAGAAGCAAAAGAGAGAGTAAAAACTGCCATAAAGAATTCTAATATGGAATTTCAAAGCAAAAGAATAGTTGTGAATTTAGCACCAGCAGATACAAAAAAAGCAGGTTCTACTTATGATTTGCCAATTGCGGTAGGAATACTACTTTCTATGGAAACTATAGAAAACTGCATAAATATAGAAAAAACTATTTTTATTGGCGAATTATCTTTAAATGGGAAAGTTAATAAAGTAAATGGAATTTTACCAATGTGCATAGAGGCAAAGAGACTAGGAATGGAATGTATTATAGTTCCAGAAGCAAATGCAAAAGAAGCTGGAATAGTAAATGGTATAAAAGTTATACCTGCTAAGAATTTAAAACAAATTATAAATTACTTGAATAAAGAAGAAAATATAGAACCTATAGACAGTGACATTGATGATTTTTTCAAAACTAATAATCAATATAAATTTGACTTTTCAGAAGTGAAAGGCCAAGAAAATATAAAGAGGGCTTTAGAAGTTGCAGCAGCAGGAGGCCACAATTGTTTATTGATAGGTAGTCCTGGTTCACGGAAAGACTATGCTTGCTAGAAGATTACCTTCAATTTTACCAGATTTAAGTTTCGAAGAGGCTTTAGAAATAACAAAAATACATAGTATTGCAGGTATTCTTCCTGTGAATACTCCACTTATAACGACAAGACCATTCAGGGCACCTCATCATACAGTATCAGGAGTTTCATTAGTTGGAGGAGGTAGAATTCCAAAGCCTGGGGAGATAAGTCTAGCTCATTATGGGGTGCTATTTTTAGATGAATTACCAGAATTTCATAAAAATACATTAGAGGTTTTAAGAGGTCCATTAGAAGATAGAATTATTACAGTATCAAGAGTAAATGCAAGCTTAACATATCCTGCAAATTTCATGTTTGCAGCAAGTATGAATCCATGCCCATGTGGCTATTATGGTTCTAAAGAAAAAGAATGTACATGTTCAACTCAAGCAATTACTAAATATATGGGAAAAATAAGTGGACCATTATTAGATAGAATTGACATATGTGTAGAGGTAAGCCCAGTAAAATATGAAAAGTTAGATAATGATGAAAAAACTGAAACATCAGAAAATATAAAGAAAAGAGTAGATAAAGCAAGAAAGATACAATTAGAAAGATATAAATATATTGGAATATATTCAAATTCTGAACTTACTCCAAGTTTAATTGAAGAACATTGTAAATTGGATGAACAAGGTAAAAAAATTCTAGAAAATGCATTTAATAAACTAAAACTTAGTGCAAGAGCATATGGGAGAATTTTAAAGGTAGCAAGAACAATAGCAGATTTAGGAGAAAGCAAGAATATAAAAGTGAATCACATAGCTGAAGCTATACAATATAGAGCACTTGATAGAAAGTATTGGGGGAATTAAATTGAAAACAATTAGTATAGAAAGTAAATTATATCCTCAAATTTTAAGAACTATTGTTAATCCTCCGCAAATATTATATGTTTTAGGAGATGAAAATAATTTAAATAAAAAGAGTCTTTCAATAATAGGCTCTAGGAATGCAAGCGAATATGGGAGAGAAACTGCTAGAAAATTTGCAAGAGGAATAGCAATGCAAAGGATTAATATTGTAAGTGGAATGGCTATGGGAATAGACAGTGAAGCACATTTGGGGGCTATAGAAGCAGGTGGAACTACAATAGCAGTTTTAGGATCTGGCTTTAATCATATTTTTCCAGATAAGAAGGTTTTTGAAAAGATTTTAAATAATGGAGGAACTGTTATAACAGAGTACGAACCAGATGTAGAAGTTTTTTCAGAAGGATTTAGAAAAAGAAACAGAATTGTTGCAGGATTATCTTTAGGTACATTGGTAGTTGAAGCAAAGGCAAAGAGTGGAACTAGTATAACAGCAAGATTTGTACAACAGTTTAATAGAAAGGTTTTTTGTATTCCACATGCTATTGAAGATGATTATGGAAAAGGAACAAATAAACTGTTAAAAAGTGGAGCGATTTTAGTAACAGATATCTTAGATATTTTAGAATATTATGATATTTCAGAAGTAGTAGAAACTATAAATATAGAGGAAAATATAGACGTTCCAGAAGAATATAGAGAATGTTATAATATGATAGAAAAAAATCCAATTAGTAGTAATCAAATTAGCAAATTGACAAATAAAAGTATATCAGAAGTAAATACAATACTTACAATGTTAGAGCTAGAAGGACTTATAAAGAGTCTACCAGGAAATTATTTTTGCAAATAAGATTGAGAGAAGGTGTAATAGATGTATTTTAAGCAGAAGTTCGGAAAAAATGGAGAAGATTTGGCAGAAGCATATTTAAAATTAATAAACTATAAAATTTTAGAAAAAAATTTCCGATGTTTTAGAGGAGAAATTGACTTAATTGCACTAACAGGAGAACAAATTATTTTTATAGAGATAAAAGCAAGACATGGCAAAAAGTATGGATTAGCAGCAGAAGCAGTAACAGAGAAAAAACTTAAACATATCTATAAAACCGCAGAATACTATTTGATTACAAATAAAATGGAAAAGAATGATGTTAGAATTGATGTAATAGAAATATATATTGGAAAAGATGAGTGTCATATAAACCATCTAAAACAAGTTGTTTAATAATTTGCTACAAAATTCATTCTGCTTTGTAAAAGGGAGGACTAAAAAAATAATGTTTAGTAGTTTTTAGGTAACATCTATGTTGAGATATTATATAGTTATAATTATATAATATCTCAACATAGATATTATTTAGTATATGTGATATAATTACAAAAAATAAAAAGGAGATGTAATAAATGAAAAATATAGTTATTACAGGTAGCTCAAGAGGGATTGGAAAGTGTTTAGTTGAAAATTTTGCGAAAGATGGACATAATGTTATTTTAAATTATAATAAATCAAAAAAACAAGCTGAACAAATAAAGAATGAATTGGCAGAACAAGGAATAAAAATAGAAATATTTAAAGCAGATGTATCTAAGAGAGAAGATGTTAAGAAATTAATAAAATTTGCACTAAAAAATATGGAGAGTATAGATGTGTTAATAAATAATGCAGGAATAGCTAAGTTACAAATATTTCAAGATGTAACAGAGGATGATTGGAATGAAATAATGGATACAAATTTGAAATCGGTATATTATACAATCCAGGAAACAATTCCAAATATGATTCAAAGAAAAGAAGGATGTATAATAAACATTTCTTCTATGTGGGGTATTGTAGGTGCATCATGTGAAGCTGTATATTCAGCATCAAAAGCGGGAATGGATGCAATTACTAAGTCTTTAGCAAAAGAATTGGGACCATCAAACATAAGAGTAAATTCAATTGCTCCAGGTGTAATTAACACAGATATGAATAGTAGTATAGATGAAAAAATAAAAGAGGAGATAAAAAAAGAGACTCCATTAGAGAAAATAGGAGAACCAGCAGATATATATAAATGTGCAAAATGGTTAATAGAAGATAAATTCACAACGGGGCAGATTATATCTGTTAATGGTGGATATGTTATATAGATTTAGTATTTTTTTAAATAATTAAAAAACGTCGAAAGATTTTCTTTCGACGTAAATATAATTCAAATTATGAATTTTCAATTTTTCTTTTATAATTTCCTGAAATAAGTTTAGGAATAAAATGTAATATTTTATAAACTGTAAGTTTAATCTTCTTATTCCATAAATATGTTTTTCTTAATCTATTAGGTCTATCTAAAGAATATGTATTTTCAGTAACTGTTAAATCTAAACAAGGTGATTCAACTGTAAAGACATAATTTTGCCCATTATTATTATCCCATTCACCATTCTCATTTTTGAAACACAAATTAAGGGTAGTATAATCCCCTAATAATTCAATTTCGCATTGAAAACCTAATTCTGTTTTTTCCATTTCTATATCAGACAAACCTTCCCAGTTTTCTCCAAAACCATAGTGAATGTGAGTTTCTTTAGAACCATTCTCAAAAAATTCACCTGTATATGAAATTTTTACAGTTGTGTTTTGTACTAATTTATCAGTATTGAAAAATATATTCTTTAATAATTCCATCTTTTTACCTCTTTATTAATATTTTATCTTTAGCTTAAAACATTATATTATTAAAAAATATATAATGCAAGACTTTTTTACAAAAAAAATAAAATTTTTTAATATTAGAGTAAAAAAATTTTATAATCATTAGAGTGCAATAATAGTGCCTTAAAAAAGTAGTAAAGAGAAAAGTGCAGACAATGCAAAATTACCCATTCTTATAAGAATGGGTAATAACAAAAATTATTATAAAACTTTTCCAACAATGAAGAAATTATCATCTTCAGAAATAGAAATGTCTTCAACAGATTTATTATCAGCTTTTAATACAATTTTTCCTCTCTTTAATGAAAATCTTCTTATATAAAATTTTTTGTTAAGAAAAAATAAGCCAATTTCTTTATTATCTAATGGAGAATTATACTCTATAAAAACATAATCTCCTTTTTTCAAAGCAGGTTCCATAGAATCATCAAATACTTTTACTGCTAAAGATGCACTTGGAACAGTGGATGGGCAGTCTACGAAAGTATTTAAATTATCAACTGCAAGAACTTTATTGTAAGAAATATGATCTATAAAATTATATTTCTCTTGAGTTTCATTTAATTCTTTATCATATGTATACATTAATTGTTGATAAGGGATGTCTAAAGCTTGGCAGATGTTCTTTAAAGCTTTATGACTAGGGTTTCTTTCTCCTTTTTCAATATGTGTTAAATGTCCTATGTTAATATCAGTAAGGTTAGCAAGTTCAGTCTTTGTCATATTTTTTTCTTTTCTAACCTTAGAAATCATATCACCTATCATAAAAATACCTCTTTCTATAAAAAATTATGATTACATTATACAAAAGAAACGTGAATTTGTCTAGTAGTAAATAATAAAATGTTGAAAAAAATTAAAGTTTAACCATAGATTAAGAACAAATTTGACTATAATATAATTTTATTTAGTAATAATATCATAGAAGTATTGACTTGTCAAAATGATTTATGATATATTTGAATTGTCAATTAAACAAAAGGAGGAAGAAAATGTATTTTAGTAGATTAAAAGCTTTAAGAAAAGCAAAAGGAATAACATTGGAGAAGCTTTCTGAGTTATCCAATATATCAATACGGATATTTGTGTCATTTGGAAAATGGTACAAGGAAAAACCCTTCAATTGAAGTAATGGAAAAAATTGCAAAAGCCCTAGATACAAACATTTTTGAAATATTTTTTAATGGAGAATAATATAATTGAATATACATATAAATTTGCTGAAAATATATTGAAAAAAACGACATTATATGATAATATAAAACAAAAAACGATTGCAGGGCGGGTGGAATAAACATGGATGAAAAGAAAGAAAATTTAGAGAAACAAGAAACAGAGAAAGAAGAGATTAAAGAAGTTTTAAAAGAACAAAAAGTGGACGATAAAAAAGAAGCAGAAAATATATCAGACGAGTCTTCAAAAGATGGAAAAACTGAAGAAAAACCACAAGAAGAGGTAAATATAGAGGAGAAAAAAGTAACACAAAATGAAATCGAAATAGAACAAAAAATTAATATTGAAGAACCTCCTAAATATGTGCCATATACACCAGTTTCAAAAAATAAAAAGGAGAAAAAAAACAAGCAAAAAGTTATAGAGAGACCAGACATAGAAAAAGAGTTTAATAGAATTAAAAGAAAAAGAAAAAAACAGATAATAATAACATTAGTATTAGTAGTAATATTATTAGCTATAGGAATATTCTGTACAGGATTTGCTTTATTAAATATTAATGATACTAAAATATTATCAGGAATAAGTATTAGAAACATTAGTGTAGGAGGATTAACCAAGGAAGAAGCAATAGAAACACTAAATAGAACTTTAGAACATGAAAAAACAAGAGAAGTAAAATTAACTGCAAATGGTGAAACTAGTACTATTACTCTAGAACAAATTGAAATAGAATATTTAGTTGAAGATGCAGTAAATAGAGCATATGAAGTTGGAAGAAATGGAAATATATTTCAAAATAATTTTACAATAATGAAAAGTATAAATAAAAAACAAAATTTAGATTTAGAAGTTAAATATAATGAACAATTATTAGAGGATATGATGAAATCTATAAGTTCTAAACTTCCAAATTCAATGATAGATAATACTTATAATGTAGAAGAAGATGAATTAGTAATAACAAGAGGAACAGCTGGACTTGTATTGGATATTGAAAAAAATAAAGAAAGTATAATACAGCTTGCAAAACAAGGGGAACTTACAGAATTAGAACTAGAAACAGAACATAAGGAATGTCCAGAAATAGACATAGAAAAGATTTATGCTGAAGTTCATACTGAACCACAAGATGCATATTACACAACAAATCCATTTCAAATATATCCACATAAAGATGGTATAGATTTTGATATAGATGAAGCTAAGGCTATAATTGAGAAAGAAGAAAAAGAAGAATATGTTATAAAATTAAAGATAACATCTCCAAAAGTTCTTACAAATCAGATTGGAACTGAAGCATTTCCAGATTTATTATCAACATTTTCTACAAAATATGATTCAACAAATATATCAAGATCAACAAATTTATCATTAGCAGCATCAAAGATAAATGGAACTGTGGTAATGCCAGGAGAAGTATTTTCATATAATAAAACTGTAGGAAAAAGAACTGTAGAAGCAGGCTATAAAGAAGCTGCAGGTTTTTCAGGTGGAAGAGTAGTTCCAATGCTTGGAGGAGGAATTTGTCAGGTTTCTTCAACACTATATGATGCAGTTTTATATGCAAATTTAGGGATAGTAGAAAGACATAATCACATGTTCCAAGTTGCATATATAGATACAGGAAAAGATGCAACAGTAGTATATGGTTCACTAGATTTTAAATTTGAAAATACTAGAAAATATCCAATAATGTTGCAAGCAAGTGCAAGAAGTGGATTATTACAAATAAAAGTATATGGAGTAAAAGAGGAAGTTGAATATGATGTAGAAATAGTAACGAAGATATTAAACTATACTCCATATAGAGTAATATATGAAACAGACTCAAGTTTAGGAGCAGGACAAGAAAGGGTGGCACAAGCTGGAATACAAGGATGTAAAAGTATAACATATAAAATCTTAAAATTAAATGGGGTAGAAGTAGAGCAAACAGTTTTATCATCAGACTCATATGATCCACAAAATAAAATAATAAAACGTGGACCAACAACCCCAACATCAACAACTCCACCAACTACATCTGTACCAAAACCAACTGAGCCAGTAACACCAACAGAACCAACAACGCCAGTAGAGCCAACAATACCAGAAACACCAACAAAGCCGACAACTCCAACAGAACCAGAAAAACCATCTAAACCAGAAAATCCAAGTGAGCCAACAACACCAGAAGAACCAGCAGCATAAAATCGAATAAAATGCCAATATATAACTAAAATTTCCACTTGACTAAGTGGAAATTTTAATGTATTATATATGGAAAGTAGCTTTGATACAGGTACATTTTGTTTGTAAATATGTAAAGAGTAAGGTTACTTGACTATATTGTATATGTGAAGTTTCTAAAATTTTCACATACAATAAAATAGATAAATTTAGAAAATAGGTGAAGTATATATATGCTATGTTCAGTTTGCCATAAAAATATGGCAGTAATTTTTACTAAAAGAATGGATGGAGATAAATCTTCAATGGAGGGGTATTGCTACAACTGTGCTAAAGAAAAAGGAATAAATCCATTAGAGGTTTTGGCAGAACAATCAGGTATGACAGAAGAGCAACTAAGTAATATGAATGAGCAATTTGAATCAATACTAGAAGAAATAACAGAAGGTTTAGAAACAGATGGAGAAAATCCAGAAATGCAGGAAAAGGGTGCAGCATCACTTGGATCTATTTTTTCAAATATGTTTAATACAAACGGAACTGGAGCAAATGAAAAATCAGGGAAACAAGAGTCTAATAAAAAAGTCAAAACAAAACCAAAAGAGGCAAAGAAAAGCTTTTTAGATGTTTATGGTACAAATTTAACAACAAAAGCAAGAAAGAATGAATTGGACGTAGTAATTGGAAGAGATAAAGAGATAGAAAGAGTAATACAAATATTAAATAGACGTTCAAAAAATAACCCATGTTTGATAGGAGAACCAGGAGTTGGAAAGACAGCAATTGCAAATGGTTTAGCAATAAAAATTGCAAATCAGGATGTACCAGCAAAGCTTTTAAATAAGCAGGTATATTTATTAGATATGACAGCAGTTGTAGCAGGTACACAATTTAGAGGACAATTTGAAGGAAGAATGAAGGCTATTATAGATGAGTGTAAACAATCTAAAAATATAATACTTGTAATAGATGAAATACATAACATAATAGGAGCTGGAGATGCAGAACATTCAATGAATGCAGCTAATATTTTAAAACCATCTTTAGCAAATGGAGAAATACAACTAGTAGGAACAACGACACTAAAAGAATATAGAAAGTATATTGAAAAAGATAGTGCATTAGAAAGAAGATTTCAACCAGTACTTATAGAAGAACCTACTGTTGATGCAACAATAGAAATACTAAAAGAAATAAAAAGATATTATGAAGACTATCACAAAGTAGCTATATCAAATGATGTAATAGTCCAAACAGTTAAAATGTCTGAAAAGTATATACATGATAGATTTTTACCAGATAAGGCAATTGATGTATTAGATGAGGCTTGTTCAAAAATAAACTTAAATAATAAAGAACTATATGAACTAGAATTATTGAAAGAGGAATTATTAAAAATACAAGGTGAAAAAGAAGAAGCAGTGCAATCGGATTCAATTGAGGACTATCAAAAAGCAGCAGATTTAAAGACTGCTGAGTGCAATTTGATAGATAGAATTAATGAGATAGAAAAGAAATTTGAACCAACAAAGCTTACAGTTCAAGACATTGCAGAAGTTATTGAACATACAACTAAAATTCCAGTAAAAAAAATAACAGAAGCAGAAACACAGAAATTATTGAACTTGGAAGAAAACTTACATAATAGAATAATAGGTCAAGACGAAGCTGTTAAGGCAGTTGCAAAAGCAATTAGAAGAAATAGAGTAGGATTACAAAGCTCAAAAAGACCACCATCATTTATTTTTGTTGGACCAACTGGTGTGGGAAAAACAGAACTTGCAAAAACTTTGGCATATGAAATGTTTGGAAGTGAAGATTCAATTATAAGAGTAGATATGTCTGAGTATATGGAAAGTCATTCAACAGCAAAACTAATTGGTTCACCTCCAGGTTATGTTGGATATGATGATGCAGGTCAATTAACAGAAAAAGTAAAAAGAAAGCCATATTCTATAATTTTATTAGATGAAATAGAAAAAGCACATCAAGATGTTTTTAATTTATTACTTCAGATTTTAGATGATGGAAAGCTTACAGATGCACAAGGAAATACAGTAAGCTTTGAAAATACAATAATAATAATGACTTCAAATGCTGGATCAAATACAAATACTAATTCAATAGGATTTGGTAAATCAACTATAGATAAAGGAAAAACAGAGAAAGCATTAAAAGAAATTTTTAGACCAGAGTTTCTAAATAGAGTAGATGAGATAGTAAACTTTGATAGTTTAAATGAAGAACAATTAATAGAAATAATAGACTTATTATTAAAAAATACAGAGGCTGCATTAGCTAACAAAGAAATGAAACTAGAAATTTCTAAAGAAGCAAAAATGCACTTATTAAATAAAGGGACAGATTTAAAGTATGGAGCAAGACCATTAAGAAGAGCAATTCAAAGATATGTAGAAGATGAGATTTCAGAAATGATTTTAAAATCAGAAATTTCAGAGTATCAAACAATAAAAGTGGATATGGAAGGCGATAAATTAATATTTAAAGCAAAATAGGAGGCAGATATGTTTAAACACATACCAAATATACTGACAATTATAAGGTTTCTACTAATACCTGTTATTGTAGTTTTCTGCTTGCAAGAAAATTATATTTTAGCAATTATTTTTTTAACAGTATCAGGAATAACGGATATTTTAGATGGATTAATTGCAAGAAAATATAATTTAATAACAGATTTTGGAAAACTAATGGATCCATTGGCAGATAAAGCTACACAAGTGAGTTTACTAACGATATTAGTTATAAAAAATATGATACCAATTTGGATTTTAGTAATCGTAGTACTTAAAGAATTCTGCATGGTATCAGGAGCATCATTTTTATATGCTAAGGAACTGGTAGTATCAAGTAAATGGTATGGAAAATTAGCAACTGTATTATTTTACTTAGCAATAGTAACATCATTAGTAGTCGAACAACTACAAGGAATGATACAATTCAATGTAACATTAGTAAAGAACATTAATATTGCAATATATTATGCAGCAGTTGTTACTACAGTAATGTCATTACTGTTATATATTAAAGCTTTTTATGTTCAAGGATATTTAAAAAATAATGCAAAATAGATAAGAAAAAGAGGTTAGAAAAATAATCTAATCTCTTTTTTTGTGTCTTAAATATAGATGTTTTAAGGAGTTCAAAATTTTCGCCAAAACCTCCTATTTTTCATCGAAGGGAAAGAATAGGAAAAATAGAATATATAGTTATGCGAAAATAGGAGGGATTGTTTTGAAAGTTGAATATAATGAAAAGGACAAGCTATTGCTATTAAAAATTACAGAAGAAATAGATCATCATGTTGCAGAGAAGATACGAACTAGAGCTGATTTTGAAATACAAAAATACATACCGAAAAAAGTTGTTTTGGATTTTAATAATGTTACATTTATGGATAGTGCAGGAATTGGAATGTTGATTGGTAGATACAAAATGGTAACGATGTTTGGAGGAAATATAAATATGATAAATGTCAAACCAAACATAAAAAAAGTGTTTGAAATGGCAGGAATATTAAAAATTATACCAATAATTGAAGAAGAAGGAGGAACGGAAAATGGAAAATGTATATGAAAATGAAATGAAATTAGAATTTTCAAGTAAGTCTGAGAATGAAGCATTTGCAAGGATAACTGTAGCAAGTTTTGCATCTCAGTTAGATCCAACAATTGAACAAATTTCAGATATAAAAACGGCAGTATCAGAAGCGGTAACTAATTGTATAATACACGGATATGAAAATAAAACAGGACAAATAAAAGTGGAATGCAAAATACAAGGGAAAACAATAGAAATCATAATTATAGATAATGGTAAGGGGATAAAGGATATAGAAAAAGCAAAAGAACCATTATATACAACTAAACCAGAATTGGAGAGGTCTGGAATGGGTTTTACAATAATGGAGAGTTTTATGGATGAGCTAAAGATTGAATCCGTTGAAGAAGTAGGCACAAAAATAAAAATGAAGAAAATTATTACATAGGAGAAAAGTATGTACGAAATAGAAACTGAAGATATATTAAGAGCGCAAAATGGCTCTGAAGAAGCAATGAGTAAGATAATTCAGAACAATTCAGGATTAATATGGAGTATAGTAAATAGATTTACTAATAGAGGATATACTAAAGAAGATATATATCAAATAGGATGCATACGGACTAATAAAGGCAATAAAAAGGTTTGATGCAAATTATAATGTGAAAATAACAACATATTCAGTACCATATATAATAGGTGAGATAAAACGATTTATAAGAGATGATGGACCAATAAAAGTAAGTAGAAGTATAAAAGAATTATCATACAAGATAAATGAAATTCAAAGGCAAAATATTAATGAAAAGGGAGAAGAATTAAATATACAGGAATTAGCAAAAAAATTAAATGTAGAAAAGGAGGAAATAGTAGTAGCATTAGAAGCGAGTAGAAAATTGGAATCGATAGATGAAGAACTATATGATGAAGAGGGTGGAGGAGAAAGCAGAATATCGAGAATTACAGCAAATAAAGATGAGAGTAGCTCTATTATTGACAAGATATGTTTAAAAGAATTAATTTCTGAATTGGAAACTAGAGAAAGACAAATAATTATACTTAGGTATTATAAAGATAAAACACAGACAGAGGTAGCTAAGACTTTAGGAATAACACAAGTACAAGTTTCAAGGATAGAAAAGAGAATTTTATCAGAAATGAGAAGAAAAATAGCATAGTAAGTTCTGACATTAGAATACCTAAATAAAATTAAATTAGGGATATCAAATTTGGGAAGAAGGAAAAATGAAAAAAATTTTTATAATAATAAGTACTTTTTTGATACTGTGCTTCATAATACCAATAGTTTTAACCAAAAGGAATAATATTGAGGTAAGTAAGGAAATTAATATAGAAAATAATATAAACAGTGAGAAAAATAAAGAGCATTATACATATAATAACTATGCTACTGTAAAATTACTATATGTAGAAACAGGTACTGTAGAAGAAGTAAACATGGATGAATACCTTTATGGTGTTGTTTCAGCAGAAATGCCTGCAAGCTATGAGATGGAAGCGCTTAAAGCACAAGCAGTTGTGGCAAGAACATATACTGCATATAAAATTTTGCATGCAGGAAAACATCCAGAAGCAGACATTTGCAACGATTCTAAATGTTGCCAAGCATGGATATCAAAAGAAAACAGATTTGCTAGATGGAATGAAGGTGAACAAGAGAGTAACTGGAATAAGATTGTATCAGCAGTAGATTCAACAGCAGGGAAAATAATAACATATAACGGAGAACCAATAAATGCTTTTTTTCATTCAAATAGTGGAGGGAGCACAGAAGTAGTTTCAAATGTTTGGGGAGGTGCTGATTATCCATACTTACAGAGTGTAGAGACTTCAGGGGAAGAAGGTTATTCACAATATGAATCTACTGTTACCTTAAAGAAAGAAGAATTGTTAGAGAAATTGAAAGCAACACATCCAGAAGTAGAGATAAATTATGAAGTTGAAAATCCTATACAAATAACGGAATATACAGAGAGTGGAAGAGTAAAAACAATACAATTTGGAAACATATCGATATCTGGAGTTGAAGCTAGAAGCTTGTTAGGATTAAGATCTGTGAAATTTAGTGTAACTGTTGAAGAAAATATAACATTTAATGTTACTGGATATGGACATGGTGTTGGATTAAGTCAAACAGGGGCAGATAGTATGGCAAAAACAGGCTCAAATTTTGAACAAATAATAAACCATTATTATACTGGAATAAAAATAGAAAATATTTGAATAAAATAGAGAATATTTGTAAATAATTAAACTAAAGAAAAATAAATAGGAGGGAACTGATGAAGAGAAAAAATAATGGTTTGAAAAAAGTATTATATATATATGGAGGTATTTTTTTACTGTTAGTTATAACATGTATAACAGTATACAGTATATATAACAAAAAATTAGCAGAGGCGACAAAGCAGAGTTTATTAGCAACAGAAAAAATAGAGAACATTGTTCCAAATGATGTTATTGAGGATGTAAGTTTACAATTAAGTAAGGGAATACAGGAGGCGCTAGAAGAGACTAAAGCAAAAGAAGAAAATAAAACAGAGGAAAACGTTTTAGAAACAAATACTATAGAATCAAATATAGTAGAAGAAGTAAATTCACAGGAACCAATTCAAGAAGAAGTGAAGCCTTTAGAATTTATGTATCCAGTGGAAGGAGAAATTATAAAAGAATTTGCAACAGAAAAACTAGTATTTTCTGAAACTCTTCAAGAATGGATAGTGCATAATGGAATAGATATAAAGGCAGATAGAACAACAGTTGTAAAAGCTATAGAAGAAGGGACTGTAATAGCCATAAAAAATGATCCAAGATATGGTTTGACTGTAGTAGTGGAACATAGAGATGGATATAAGAGTATATATTCAAATTTATTAACAGCAGAATTTGTAACAGAAGGCGATGTTGTAGCAAAAGGACAAACACTAGGAACTATAGGAAATTCTGCAATATTTGAGATAGCAGATGAGCCACATTTACACTTTGAATTATTGAAAAATGAAGAAAGATTGGACCCTACAGTACACTTAAAATAAAGGACAAAAGGTGCTCTATAAATAAAAAATAAACTTTACTTTTTCCAAAATTTGTGTTATAATAGTTAATGTTGATAGAACAAAAAACACTAAAAGGAGTGACGCAAATGTTTAATGTAGGAGATAAAGTAGTATATCCAATGCATGGAGCAGGAATAATAGAAAACATTGAAGAAAAAAACATAAGTGGACAAAAAGAAGAATACTATTCGATAAAAATGCCAGGTGAAGTAAAAGTTATGGTACCAATTGCAAAAGCAGATCAAGTGGGTGTACGTGGGATAATAGATGAAGAAACAGCAGGAAAAGTGTTTAAGGTTCTAGAAGCAAATTCAACAGAAATGTCTATGAATTGGAATAAAAGATATAGAGATAACATGGAAAAAATAAAGAGTGGAGACGTTTATGAAGTTGCAGATGTTGTTAGAAATTTAAGCCTTAAGCAGAAGGATAGGGGACTATCAACAGCGGAGAAAAAAATGTTATTAAATGCTAAACAAATATTAGTAAGTGAGCTTACTTTAGTAAGCAAATTAGGACAAGAAAAGGTAGAAGAAATGATAGAGACTAAAATAAATACATCATTTGAAGAATATGGAAAAATAGAAGAAAAAGCAGAACCATCAATCAAGAAATTTATACCTTTTGAAGGGTAAGAATATAAAAAAACAGAACTCAATATATGAGTTCTATTTTTTTGCTAGTTCATTTAATCCATTTCCTTCTGATGCTATGTCAGATTTCTATAAATCAGGTTCCCATAAGTCCCCTTCTACAGGAATCAATTCCCATAAAGCTGTAAAAGTTATGTTTTCTTGAACTGTTTCTGTAACTTCAGTGCTACTAGACCAACCCAGAAAAGTATAACCTTCACGTTCTGGCTCATCTCCACTCCATACAGGAACAATAAAACCTGGTTCCACACAATATATTTCGTCAGCAAATACAGAACCATTAACTCCGGTCAGTATAAACAACTTTATATAGAACTTGAACTGGTAAACTTTCTTTACTAACAACTTCTGGTGTTTCTAGTAAAGTATCTAGTATTTCAATACTATAAATAAGTTGTTTTCCAGAATCTTTTTCTTGTACAAAATATGTATGTTCGATTGTTTTAGTTTCACCTTTTTTTATTTCAAGTGTGTTGTTAGATACTGAATCAAGAAGAGAGTTTTTTATAGAACATACAGCATCTGCATTTCCAGTATTTCTAATTGTGATTGACCATGTAATTGTATCTCCTTCTTTTGCTTTTAAAATAGATGGAGTTATATTGGATATTTCTATAGTAGATTGATTATTATTTGTATTATTATCTCCATTAGAATTAGTGTTAGACAAATATTCATCTAAATTATTAGCTAATTCTAATTCTGCTTTTTGAGCATTTTCCCATCCCTGAACAGCATTTTTAGCATGTGTAAATAAATTACTTGTTACAGCAGTTCTGACTGTAACTGCAACTAAAATAAGCATTACTATTATTGTAATAATAAGTGCAATTAAAGTTATTCCGTGAATTTGAATTATAATTTTTCTTTAGCATATTGCCCTCCTTTAAAACTGCAATACAAATATATGGCAGTATATAGTTATTATAATTGTTATATGATTAATAGTAAATAGTATAAATGGAAATGTAATAAAATTGTAATATAATTTTGTTTTTATAAAGATATTTAGCATTCTTGTCGGAATGTTTTATACTATTCATATTACTTGAATGAATTATAAATAGTTTATTTAAAAAAATAGCAAGTTTATGGAGAATTTAAAAAAATTTCAATAAATACTTTATTTTTATAATAAGATTATGATAGAATGTTAAAAGAAATTTTAAATGGAGGTTATTATGGAAACAGCATATAAACGTGTTTTGCTAAAACTTAGTGGTGAAGCTTTGGCTGGCGAAAGAAAAAACGGAGTAGATGCACAAATAGTAGGAAACATATGTGATAAAGTAAAAGAAGTAATAGATATGGGAGTTCAAGTTTCAATAGTAGTAGGAGGAGGAAACTTTTGGAGAGGTAGATATGGACATGAAATGGAAAGAACAACATCAGATTATATGGGAATGCTTGCAACTACTATTAATGGATTGGCATTACAAGATGCTTTAGAAGCAAGAGGAATACACACAAGACTACAAACGGCTATAGAAATGAGACAAATTGCAGAGCCATATATAAAGAGAAAAGCAATTAAGCATCTAGATAAAGGAAGAGTGGTAATCTTTGCATGTGGTACAGGAAATCCATATTTTTCAACAGATACAGGAGCAGCATTAAGAGCAGCAGAAACTGAATCAGAGGTAATTTTACTTGCAAAAACAATAGATGGAGTATATTCAGCTGATCCAAAGGAAGATAAAAATGCTGTTAAATATGATGAGATAAGTTATTTAGATATTTTAAATAAAGACTTAAAAGTAATGGATTCAACAGCAACATCACTTTGTAGAGACAATAAAATTCCACTAGTAGTATTTGGAATAGATAAGCCAGATAATATAGTGAAAATAATTAAAGGAGAAAGGATAGGAACTATAGTAAAATAATAGTTCAAAGGAGGTTTTTATGGATATAAAATCAATAGAAGAAAAAATGAATAAAACAATTAGCATTTTACAAGAAAACTTAGCAGAAGTAAGAGCAGGAAGAGCTAATCCAGCAATATTAAATAAGGTAATGATAGACTATTATGGAACTCCAACACCAATAAATCAAGTAGCAGGAATATCAGTTCCAGAAGCAAGACTAATAGTAATTCAACCATGGGATGCAAGCATTTTAAAAGAAATTGAAAGAGAAATAATAAAGGCAGAAATTGGGATAAATCCAAATAATGATGGAAAAGTAATAAGATTAGCATTTCCAGAATTAACAGAGGAAAGAAGAAAAGAATTAGTAAAAGAAATAAAGAAAATGGGAGAAGATGCTAAAGTTTCTGTACGTTCAGTTAGACGTGAAGGAATGGATATTGTAAAAGCAGAACAAAAAGAAGGAACAATTACTGAAGATGAACAAAAGACATATGAAGATAAAATACAAAAATTGACAGATAGTAAAGTACAAGAAATAGATAATCAGATAGATAAAAAAGAAAACGAAATAATGAGTGTATAGGTTTAAAACTCCAGTTTCTGAGAAAGAAACGGAGTTTTTTATAATGTCGAAATATGTCGAATAAGTCAGAATTCTAGAGTACGATTTTTCTTGATTTTGTAAGAAATCTATTGTATCATATATGAAGTTTAATTTCTTACAAAGCGTTAGGAAAGGAGTTATTAATTTTGAGTATATTGGGTACATATTATGGTGCAATAGTACTAAATGAAAAAAGGTTAGTAGAAACTAACATGAAAAACAGAATAAAATTAGAATATTATGCAACAGAAAAGCCAATATGTGTTAAAGAAGAATATGAAATAGCTTATGGAATATCAATAATCAAAAAAGAATATTGTAAAAATAGAATAAAACGTGAAAAAAACAGTGTAGAAAAAATATCAACTAATAAAAGAAAAATTAAAGATATTATAAAAATGTTAAAAGAGTATGAAGTAACACCAATAGCATTGGAAGACGTATTAGAAGATCTTTTGAAACAAGATAAACGTGAGGTTGCATAAAAGAGGGAGATAAAATGAAAGTTATCTCCCTTTTAAATATGTAGTATATGTTAGAATATTAGATTTATAGTAATTACTAAATTTATACATGAAATATATTTAATTGTAATGTATTTACTTTTTAAATAGATTATTATAAAATGTATTTTAACAAATTAAGAGATAAAAGGAGGAAGAATTTTAAATTGGAAAATTGGTTTAATTTAAGCGAATCAGAAACAAGGGAGAAACTGAATACAGACTGTGATAAAGGAATTACACAGGCAGAAGTAGAAGCAAGAAGAAAAAAATATGGCATGAATGAATTAGAGGCAAAAAAGAAAAAAAGTCTTATTGTAAAATTTCTAGAGCAATTTAAGGATTTTATGATAATTGTACTTATAATTTCTGCAATTATTTCAGGTGTTGTTGGAGTAATGGAAGAAGGAATTTCAGGAATAACAGACACTGTAATAATATTAATAGTAGTAATAGTAAACGCAATAATAGGAGTAATGCAAGAAAACAAAGCTGAAAAATCGTTAGAAGCATTACAAAAGCTAAGTAGCCATGTTGCGAAGGTCATAAGAAATGGGAAATTAGAAGTAGTTCCATCAAGAGAACTTGTGCCAGGAGACATAGTGTTACTTGAAACAGGTGATTATATACCAGCAGATTTAAGAGTTATAGAATCTGTAAATTTAAAATCACAAGAATCTGCTTTAACAGGAGAGTCTGTGCCAGTAGAAAAAATTTCTGATAAGATTGCAGATGAAAAAGTAGGAATAGGTGATAGAGTAAATATGCTATTTTCATCAAGCTTAGTTACATATGGAAGAGGAAAAGCAATTGTAGTTGAAACTGGAATGAATACAGAAGTAGGTAAAATAGCAAATATTATAAATTCAGCAGAGGAAGATACAACACCATTACAAAAGAAATTGGATAAGCTAGGAAAAACTTTAGGAATAGTAGCTTTAATAATTTGTGTTATCATATTTATAGTAGGACTAGCATATGGAAAAGAAGCTATTGCAATGTTTATGACAGCTGTAAGCTTAGCAGTAGCAGCAATACCAGAAGGGTTACCAGCAGTTTCAACAATTGTTTTAGCAATAGGTGTACAAAGAATGGTAAAAAGAAATGCAATTGTAAAGAAATTACCAGCAGTTGAAACATTAGGAAGTGCAACAGTCATATGTTCAGATAAAACTGGAACATTGACACAAAATAAAATGACAGTAGAAAAAATATATTACAATAATAGACTTATAGATTTGAAAGAATTTAAAAGAGATTTATCAGATAATGACTTAAATAAGTTAGTACACAGTGCAATGCTATGTAATGATACTAAAATATCAGAGAGTAATGAACTTGCAGGAGATCCAACAGAAACAGCACTTGTAGATTTTGGATTAAATTTAGATTATGAAACACCAATATATGAACAATATCCAAGAGTTGATGAAATTCCATTTGATTCAGATAGGAAGTTAATGACAACAGTTCATGAAGAAGGCAATGGCAAATATATAGTTTATACAAAAGGTGGAGTAGATGAATTATTAGCAAAATGTAATAGGTATTTATTAGATGGAAATATTAAAGAAGATTTAGAAATCTTTAAGAAGGATATAAAGAAAAACAATGAAGAAATGGCAACACATGCATTAAGAGTTTTAGCAATGGCATATAAGGAATTAGATTATAAGCCATCAAAAGAAGAAATGAAAAGCATTGAATCAAACTTAATATATATTGGTATGGTAGGAATGATAGATCCTCCAAGGCTAGAAGTAAAAGACGCAATAGAAAAATGTAAATCAGCAGGAATAAAGACAGTAATGATTACAGGAGACCATAAAATAACAGCAATAGCAATAGCAAAAGCATTAGGTATTTTAAAAGATGAAAAAGAAGCAATAACAGGGTTAGAACTTGAAGAAATGAGTCAAGAAGAATTAACTAAAAATGTAAGAAGATATTCTGTTTATGCAAGAGTATCTCCAGAACATAAAGTAAGGATAGTAAAGGCATGGAAAGAAAATGGAGAAACTGTTGCAATGACAGGAGATGGTGTGAATGATGCTCCATCACTAAAGATAGCAGATATAGGGTGTGCAATGGGAGTAGTAGGAACAGATGTTGCAAAAGAAGCTGCAGATGTAATTTTAACAGATGATAACTTCGCAACAGTAGTATCTGCAGTAGAAGAGGGTAGACGTATATATGATAATATATTAAAGGCAATACAATTCTTATTATCAAGCAATATAGGAGAAATAGTAACTCTATTTTTAGCAATACTAATAACACCTATTTTATCAAGTAAATTCGGAATAGATATAGGACTAATAGAAATGCTATTACCAATACATTTATTATGGGTAAATTTAGTAACAGATTCATTACCAGCATTAGCATTAGCTGTTGATCCAGCAGACCCAGATATAATGAAGAGAAAACCAATAAAGCAAGATAAAGGAATATTTACAAAAGGAATGACATGGAGAATTATTTACCAAGGTATAATGATAGGTGTATTAACTTTAATAGCTTTTATTGTAGGCTTGAGTACAGAGGGAGTAGACGCAGAAACTAAAGTTAGAATAGGACAAACAATGGCATTTTATGTATTGGCACTTTCTGAATTAGTACATGTATTTAATATAAGAAATAACCATAAATCATTATTTAAGACAAAAGTATTTAATAATGGAAAATTAATATTAGCTAACTTTGTATCAGCTACGTTAATGTTTTTAATATTACTTACAGAACCATTAAGAGAGATATTTAATTTAGAATTATTACCAGCAGAACATATATTTGAGATTATTATATTAGTACTTTCTCCAATTGTTATAGTAGAAATATTTAAGTTATTTAAAATAAATGGAAAGGATTAGAAAAATGGAAGTCAAGATAAAAGGAATATATAAGCATTTTAAAGGAGATTATTATATAGTAGAAGATGTTGCAATACATAGTGAGACAAAAGAAAAATATATAGTATATAGAGGTCTTTATGGAGATGGAAAGTTATATATAAGACCATATGACATGTTTATGTCAGAAGTAGATAGGGTAAAATATCCAAATGTAGAACAAAAATATAGATTTGAATTACAAGATATCAAATCAAAAAATGTATAATTGAGATAGAAGGTCGGAGTTGTCCGACCTTTGATTGTTAATGATAGAAATATAGGAGCGATTTCATAAGTTATATATTTAAAACATAAAAACAAATTTAAAAAATGAAATAAAACTCTTGACAAGCAATGCAATAAAGTAGTATAATCTTAAATGTCGCAAGACAATGCCAGTTAAAAATGCAGATGTGGCGGAACTGGCAGACGCACAGGACTTAAAATCCTGCGGACTAATAATCCGTGCCGGTTCGATTCCGGCCATCTGCACCAACGACGTATCTGTTCGAACTTTTTATAGAACAGAGAGATACAAAAATCAATCAGAAAATAATAAAATCTGGTTGATTTTTTTGTTGCTTAAAAACAATATTAAAATCATCCAAGAAAGGATGGTGCTTGAAATGAAGATAGTTAAGCAAGAACTAGAGTTTGAGGAATGTTTAAAACAACGACTTAAATTTATATGTGAGTTTTCTAAAGTTACTCCTATTTTTATCAATGGTAGCATTAGAAAATTAGAGAGAACCAATCTTACATATATTGAACCACACAGAGTGATTATTAAGAATGTTACTTTTTTAGTTTTTAATTATTCTAATGACGTGTATATTTCAAATTTAACTAAAAAGATTAAATTATCAGAGTTAGAAGAATATTTGAAAAATATATAATTGTAAATATTTGACATTTCTTAAAATCGTAGTATAATATAATCAATAAAAATTTATATTTACTCGGCAAGAGTTATATATATATTGAGTACTTTGAAAAAATTATATTATATTGCATTATTATATTTTAGTTTATGATAAATGGATTTAAGAGATGTCAGTAGTACTCGT
>CANTAQ010000012.1 GCA_947651825.1 uncultured Clostridium sp.
GTTTTTCCTGCATCAATGTGAGCCATTATTCCTATATTTCTTGTTCTTTCTAATGGAAATGCTCTATTTGCCATTAATTTTTCCTCCTATATTTTAAATTAATCAAATCTCATTTGATTGTAATTTTTATCAAAAACGAGTAGTGCTAGGAAAGCAAGTAAAAATTTTTAAGACTATACCAAAAGTATGTCGCGAAAATTTTTATGTAGCTTAACAACACAATACGAAGTTTTTATAAAAATTTTTACCACTTGTAGTGTGCAAAAGCCTTATTAGCTTCAGCCATTCTGTGTGTTTCTTCTTTCTTCTTAACTGCTCCACCTGTTTGGTTGATAGCATCAATAATTTCACCTGCTAATTTTTCAGCCATTGTTTTTTCATGTCTGTTTCTAGCATAGTTTACTAACCATCTTAATCCTAAAGTTTGTCTTCTTTCTGCTCTAATTTCGATTGGAACTTGGTATGTTGCTCCACCTACTCTTCTAGCTTTAACTTCAAGAACTGGCATAATGTTATTTAAAGCTGCCTCAAAAGCTTCTAATGCATCTTTACCCTCTTTTTCTTTAACGATATCGAATGCATCATAAACTATTTTTTGAGCAACTGTTTTTTTACCATCTAACATAATATTGTTTATTAATTTTGTAACTATTTTACTATTATATATTGGATCTGGTAAAACATCTCTTTTTGCTATATATCCTCTTCTTGGCACTCTTCTTCACTCCTTTTCTTAAAATAGAATTTTTGATTCTATTTTATATTTTAAGATACTTTACTAAAAATATCAAAGTTACTCTGAGATAACCTCAGTCAGTGCTATTAAAATTTATATCTATATGTTTAAAAACATTTTATTACATAATCTTAATTAACACCTTGCTTAATAAATATTATTTCTAATATTTATTAGATTTCGAAAAATTCATCAAAAGCGAGTAATACTAGGAAAACAAATAAAAATTTTTGAGACTCTACAAAAGTATGTCGATAAAATTTTTATGTGGTTTGACAACGTAGTACAAAGCTTTTTATGGATTTTTCTATTTTTTAGGTTTTTTAGCCCCATACTTAGATCTAGCTTGCATTCTGTCTTTAACTCCTGCAGTATCTAGAGTACCTCTTATAATATGGTATCTAACACCAGGGATATCTTTTACCCTTCCACCTCTAATTAAAACAACACTATGTTCTTGTAGGTTATGTCCTATTCCTGGAATATATGATGTTACTTCATATCCATTTGATAGTCTTACCCTTGCAACTTTTCTCATAGCTGAGTTTGGCTTCTTAGGTGTTACTGTTTTAACTACTGTACATACTCCTCTTTTTTGTGGTGCTCTATTATTTGTTTGTTTGTTTCTTTTTGAGTTAAATCCTTTTTGTAGAGCTGGAGCTGTTGACTTTGTAGCTGAAGTTTTTCTTCCTTTTCTTACTAATTGGTTAATTGTTGGCACTTTTCTTTTCACCTCCTAAAAATAAACATTAACGTTTATTATTATACCACCTTATATAGCTAAACGTCAATGTTTTTTGCAATTTTTTCCAAAAAATTCTTTGTATATTAATTCTCATTTCAATTTATACTACTATTATATATGTAATTTTTAATTTAGGAGGATTTTATGAAATATTTTATCGCCATTTTTATAGTTTCTCTTCTGCTTTTAACTGGGTGTGATAATAAAGAAGAAAAAAACAATGATATTGTTAATATAAATGAATCTAATAAAACTTCTGATAACACTACTAATTATCATGCTTCCTCTCTATCTACGCCAGTTCCAAAAGAAGAAATTATGAGTGCATTTTCTACTCCAGTAAATTATCCTGAAGAAACAAATAGGCAAACTAATATGACACTTTGTTGTAATACTTTAAATGGAACAGTTGTTAAAGCTGGAGCAGAATTTTCATTTTGTGATACAGTTGGTCAAGCTACTCCAGAAAAAGGATATAAAGAAGCGGACATTTTTGATTTAGATGGAAATATTCAAACTGGTTATGGTGGTGGAAAATGCCAAGTTAGTACAACCCTATATAACGCAGTTTTAGCTATACCTACTCTAGTTGTAACTGAAAGACATCCACATACTAGAGAAGTATATTATGTTGAAGAGGGAAAAGATGCTTGTATCAGTTATGGTGGTGCAGATCTTAAATTTAGAAATGATAATGATTTTGATATAAAAATTTATGCAACTAATAATTACCTCACTATAGATGTTTCTATTGCCAAAATTTCTTACTAGTCATAAAATACATTTTTTCACATATTATTTAGAAAACATATTTTATGTGGAGGAATGTATTTTGGTTAAAAAATTATTATGTTTGTTTATGTTGTTAACTTTTTTATTGTCATACACTTCTGTTTTTGCAAGTGATAGTCTTTATGTATGGTCCAGTGATGTAGAAACCTCTACTGTTCCTACATCCACAGTTATTAATGCTCAAAATGATAACTCTTTAAATCTTACTTGTGGCAGTGCTGTTTTAATCGAACAAAATACAGGAATTGTACTTTATGACCATAATATGCATGAACAGTTAAGACCTGCAAGTGTAACCAAAGTTATGACTATTCTGTTAATAATGGAAGCTATTGATAATGGTTCAATCTCTCTTCAAGATAATGTACCATGTTCTGAAAATGCTTCTTCTATGGGTGGATCTCAAATTTGGCTTGACCCCACTGAAACTTTAACAGTTGATGAAATGTTAAAAGCTATTTGTGTAGTTTCAGCAAATGACTGTTGTGTTGCAATGGCAGAATATATTGCTGGAAGTCAAGAGTTATTTGTAGAAAGAATGAATGCACGTGCTAAAGAACTGGGAATGAATGATACTACTTTTAAAAATTGTCATGGTTTAGATGAAGATGGTCATGTTACATCTAGTTATGATATTGCCCTAATGTCTAGAGAACTTATAACAAAACATCCATCTATTACGAACTATACTACTATATGGATGGATACTCTAAGAGACGGTAAATCTCAATTAGTAAATACAAATAAACTTCTTCGTAATTATCAAGGTTGTACTGGTTTGAAAACAGGTTCAACTTCAACTGCACTTTTTAATTTATCAGCCACAGCCACAAGAGATAATCTTTCATTAATAGCTGTAGTTATGAAGGGAGAAACTAGTCAAATTAGATTTGCAGAAGCTCAAAAATTATTAGATTATGGTTTCAGTAATTTTGAATATTATTCATGTGCTAACACTGGAGATATTTTGAAAGATATTTTAGTCCAAAAAGGCACTGTAAAAACTGTAACTGTAGGGTTTAAACATGAAACTGGAGTATTAATCCCAAAAGGTCAAAGAGGTAATATCACAACTACTGTTATACTTCCGGATTCTGTACCCGCTCCAATTAATCGAGGAGATAAATTAGGAGAAGTTGTTTTTAAATTGGGAGACGAAACTTTATCAACTATAGATTTAATCTCAACTAGCACCGTAAAGAAAATCAGTTTCCCAAACATGCTCACACATGTTTTTAGTAAGTGGTTTAACTTATTACGATAATTAAAAAGCTAATGCATATTACATTGTGCATTAGCTTTTATAATCTTAAAATTAATATGTTCTTCTATTCTTTGTCACTTGGTGTCACTTGGGACGGGGTCGTTTGACACTAATTTTTATACAATTTTCTTACTCTTTCTCTATTTATTTGTAAAAATTGAGAGATTTTCCTCAGTGATATATCGTTATCTCTCTTTAATAATAATAGTAACTCTTTTAACTTTACTTCATTATTCTTTAATTCGTTTATTTTCAAATTATTCTCTATTAAAAATTCCTCTATTATCTCTTGTCCAATATCTTCATTGTCAACATCTAGAAATATATAACCGTTTTCTATAATTTTATTTTCACTATTGCAATCTGAATACGGATATTCTTTCGCTTGATTACATAGTCCCGCCTTTACAGGATTATTATGAATATAATTAATACAATTACATAATTGTTCCTCACTATATATTCCTTCTGATTTATATCTATCTCTAAATACATATCCTACTCTTTTATGCTTATTATTATAGTATTTAGCATATTTACTATTGATTTTATGCATATATTTACTAAGATTTTCTATCTTGTCAGTTTGTAATAAAATGTGTGCATGATTATTCATAATACAGTATGCTAATAAACATATATTTTCTTTCTTAGCTATGCTTTCCATTAATTCTATATAATATTCTATGTCCTCTTTTTCATCAAATATATAACTCTTATTTAATCCTTGAGTTATGACATGAAAATATGTTGTCTGTATATAACTTCTTGGGAACCTTGGCATTTCAAATTCAACTCCTTTATCATTAAATATTTGTCTTTATTCTACATTATTTTTTGCGATAAATTTGTCGAAATTTGTTTCTAATCAATTTATTTTTTCTATGTCATTCTTCCCCGTCCCGTTTGACACCGTTTGACATTTGACACCATTTGACATTTGTTTTATAATCCTGGTTGTTCAATATAATACCATTCTTCTGTTATTTGCTCTTTTTCTCTGATTTTATGACCATAAGTATACTTATCAATATCTTTTAAATATACAATATATTTTCCGCCTGACAAAGCAGACTTAAATAAAAGTTCTATATATCCATCAGATTTGCTAATCTGTTCTATGTCAAGTTTTCCCATTAGTTCCATCGTTTTAGCATATTTGTCTAATTCATCTTCTTTAACTCTGATAATATTTACTTTTTCTTCTTCATGTTTATGTATATCTACCAATATTACATTACCTTTTTTCTCAAAATACATATCATCATTTTCTTTTTCTAATTCTATTATCATTTCTTCAAATAGTTCTTTATTCTTATTAAAGTTTTTTATTATTTTTCTCTTACTCTTGCTTGTATCAAAAGAACTTATTAATAAAATAGATCCAACAAGCAAAATTATAAAAATTAGAATTAGTAGTGTTTTTACTTTCATTTATTTTTCTCCTTTTATTTATAAGATTATTGCAAGTCTTTATATTACTCTCTCTTGACTTCTATCTTACTTGGTCTCACTTGGGATGGGGTTATTTGACACTGATTTCATCTTTTTCTATGTCATTTCTCCCCGTCCAGTTTAATACCATTTGATACTGACCCCCGTTTGACATTTCATTGTATTCCGTCATTTTACATTCTTACTCAATATCTAATATATTGAGCCTTTTCACATACAATGTATGTTATTTCATTATCCAAATTATCTTCATCCCATTCCAAGTTATCTGCCCAATAGATATAATTATTGCTTATATACATTTTTGCCTCATCTATATTATTAAAATATTTATCTTTATCATATATGTGTATATTTAGTTTTTTTATACCTTCAAAATGTATTTCTATTGTGTTACATAATTGACTTTTAAAAATTATCTTAATGCTACTAACATCATTTTGTCTCATTTCTTTTTTCTCATCAACCTTCATACCAGTTTTACAAGAAAATTCTGTTATACAACTATCATGAAAGTAATAAAACTCTTTCAATAATTTTTCAATATCATTTTGTGAATTCAACACTTTCCACTCCATAATTTTATTCTTTTATAATGAATAAAAATTCATTATATCTCCTTTCTGTCAATGGGGACTTGACGCACCTTCTTTTTTTCTATGTCATTTCTCCCCGTCCCATTTGACCCTTATTCAATTAAACCTTCATTAATGCAATCTAATATCCTTTCATATATACTATTAAAATCAATATCTGTTAGTTTTTCATTTAATTTTAGATACAATTGTTTTTTCTTTTCTATAGGCATATTCTTTCTATTATAAACTTCTTGTAATTGTTCTACAACATATTTCAAATCATTATCTTTTATTACATCTATGTATTTACTTAATATCTCTATATATTTTTTTAAACTTTGTTCAAAATCTAAAAATCTTGTCCTATCTATCTCAGATTTTTCATTTTCTGTAAAATTGTAGTAATTATATATTGTCATATTATTAAAATTAACACTTTTAATATAATATATTTGTGAGAATGCAAATATAATTTGTTCCCAATTCTCTAGTATTCCAAAAATGAATTCTTTATTAATAATTGTAGTAACTATTCTGTCATCAAGAATACTATCATAATATTCATCTTTTTCTTTTAATCTATCTTCACTTTTATATAAATTTCTAAAATATTTTCTTTCTAGTACTTCATTTTGTATATCATCACAAATTATAACTGTCTCTGCTTCAGTAAATAAAATATGAATTTCTAATTTATCTTCTATTTTGTAGATTTCGTTATATAGCCACCATTCATCTTCTATCTTTCCTTTTGTTGTAACAACTGCATTTTTAAAAATAAATCTCGCACTTCCCCAGACCTCTTTTGAAACTTCCATTATATAGTCATTTCCTTCAAAATATACTCTAGAAATATGTGTATCGTGTCTTTCTCTAATTATTTTTCGTACATTTTCTGGTATTTCATTTTCAATCATTGCATAATATCTTTCATACTCTAGCATTATTCTAGGATTATCAAATGGATTTTCTGCCCATTCTCGCGTATAATACTTCATCTTATTCTCCTCTCTTTAAAGTATAGGTATATGGTATCCATTTATATGAAAATGTGGAGTATTGCCAAATCTTTTTCCTTTAACTGGATTTAAATCAAGTCTTGAACCTCCAACATCATATTCATTTGCCCATTTTACCATTGTCCTTGCATCATCCAAACTGGCCCCATTTTTTTCTGTCAATGGGTGTCAATGGGGACGGGGTTATTTGTCACTGATTTCATCTTTTTCTATGTCATTTTTCCCCGTCCTTGTTGACAAAGTAATGATTATATTTGTATCACTTTCATTTTTTTAGCCACAATCCAACCATTCATTCCACAAGAAGAATTTAAAACATAATAATTATATCTATTTGCTTCTAATACAAATTTTAAGTCTTCCATATCTTTATACATAATTGGCCAACCAAAATTCCTTTGTCTTTCTAACAGTTCATTATTATCAGTAATAAATTTTTTTCTGTCCTTTTCTTCTATATCTAAAATGATATTATTCTTTTGTTGATTTTCAAATAAGTAGGCTAATATGCCTTCAAATATAATATTTATTTTTTCTCCATTTTCGCTTAATGTATAAATGACTATATTCCCATTTTCAAAATCAATAATATACTTTATTATAATATTATCGTGTATATATTTAAACATATTCTATTTCCCCTCCTATGGAATTATTGCATTAGGTATTATTGAAGACGGACACAACAATGAAGGTATCATTCTTATTAGTCTATAAGTAAAGTAACTTACGCCTCCCCCCTATTATGTCAATGGGGACGGAATTATTTGGCACTGATTTCATCTTTTTCTATGTCATTTCTCCCCGTCCCGTTTGACCCCGTTTGACCGTTTGACATTTAAGAGATATTACTAAAATAATATAATTTATTATTTTTACAGTCTAATAGTAACAATAGCCAACTCTTTTCATCATTTTTCTTATTAATATATGCAAAGTAATTTTCCCCTTCTAATAAAGTATTTAAAGGAACATTATCGCTAAATAATATTTTTTCGTCATTATCTAATATTTCATAATATTCATTTATTTTTTTTATTATAAAGTCCTTATCGGATTCGTTTATACTTTTAAATTTTTTATTATTAATAATCTTATTTTGACTTTCTTTTCTGTAATGCCATATTTCTAAATCCTCTCCTTCTCTAAAATCAAAATTATAAACTATGTTAATCTTTTCTGGCTTTGGCAAATATATTTCCCAATTCATATAAATTATTACTCTAGTATTATTTATAATTATAGTTAATATTGATATTGCAATTAATAAAATTATTAAAATTATTAAATATTTTTTTCGCATCTGTTTCACTCCTCATAATATACAAATGTAAAAGTAACGTCCCAATCATAAGGGGTCAAGAATCCTGTTTTTTCTGCAATAAGTCCGAAATTATTTGCTACGCTTCCAAATGTATTCATTTTTCTTCATTCTTCAAAGTTGTATCTATCTTGTAATGTAACAGTAATATTCCAACTATTATTTTGATTTTTAGTTCCTGATATAATAGTGTTTGTAGCTTTTCCAATTGATAACCCTAAATCACCACCTGAAAAAGCTATTTTATTTGACTCATAATTTTTAAAATTATTTCCATTATTACTTTCTATAGCTTTTTTTACTTCTGATTTTATTTGTGGAGAATTTTAGCATTTAATTGCCAAGTTATTTAAAGTCTCTTTTGATGGTCCAACTTTAGTAATTGCACTGATCAACATTTTTTCAGCATTTCTTACATCCTTCTTATTTATGGCATTTGGGACGGGCTTATTTGACATTAACTTCACTTTTATCTATGTCATTCTACTCTGTCCCATTTGACATAACTCTGTTATTCTGCAAAGTTCCTTCTTACATTTTGCCATCTTGCTTGAGAATCTATTATTTCTTGCTTACCTTCAACTTCAATTTCCTCACAATAAATTTTTATGCTTGTCCTTGATGCCTTTACTAGCATTATTCCAATAGGTAATGTCATTTTTGTATAATCTATATATTGTGGTTCAGCTGGTACTTCATACCAATCTATAATCTCTTCTCCTTCTCCACTTATTTTAACTACTCCATTTATTTCACAAAACAAAATCTGAGAAAATTTAAAACAAAGTTCTTCATTTATATACTTATTAATAAGTTTCATCTTAATCTTTCTATCTAAGTCATTATAAGCAAATTCATCAATATTAAAATCATGTAAATATATATCTCCTATTTTATTTTTATTTTCATATCTAATTTTCATTAATTCTTCCTCCTTTTGTCACTTGGTGTCACTTGGGACGGGGTTATTTGACACTTATTTCATCTTTTTCTATGTCATTTCTCCCCGTCCCGTTTGACAATCAATCACTATATGCTGAAAATGTTTTACGTTTAGAATCATTTTCTGTTATATATTTAATATCAGAAAATTCATTTTCTAAAGCATTTTCATATATAACTTTTAATATATTCTCATCTTTTGAATATATTTCAACAAATTCATTATCTGTTATAAATAATACTAAAATACATATACTTTTTAGAAAATCTTCGTAATTATTTATACTTACCTCATCTTCTTTTTCATATAACTTAATATTTACAAATACTGTATAATATGACTCTTGTGAAATTATATTCATAAATTCTGTATTGGTTAATATTTCTTTTTCTTGTGGGAATAAAAATCCGTTATTTATATTGTTACCACTCACATACACCTCATCTTCAGCTATTTTCCATATATAATTAGCACTATCAATATTATTTAAAATCTGCTTTATATAATTTCCATATTCATTTAAAATTTTAAATTTTATTCCTATATTCATCAAAATCTCCTCCTTTTAAATTTAAGGTATTGCCGCATTTGCTGGAATAGTCCACCATAGAGGAGGTAGCAATGAAGGTAACATTCTAATTCCTCTGTCAATGGGACGGGGTTATTTGACACTGATTTCATATTTTTCTATGTCATTTCTCCCCGTCCCGTTTGACACCGTTTGACATTTACTGACACCGTTTGACACTGACACCTACTGACATTTTTGAAATGCTATTTAATTAAATCTTCATTAATACACTTTAAGATTTTTTCATATATCTTGTTAAAATCAATATTTTTAAATTTCCCCTTAACATTCAAATACAATTGTTTTTTCTCTTTTGTTGGAACATCTTTTTTATTACAAATTTCCAATAAAATTTTAATAATATAGTCAAACTCTTTGTTATTAATTATATCTTTATACTTCTTTAGTTCTTTCAAACTTTTTGCCATATCTTCTTCAAATTGTTTGAAAATTTGCTCCTGTGTTTCCATTTGTTCTCTCATCGAATATTCACTTTTTACTATATTTTCAATATTATTATATTTGATAAATGTATACATGCGTACAAAGTGAAATATAACTTTTTCTTCAGTGTTAAGTAAATCGTATCCACATATATCTTTTTTATTTTCAATTATTTCAGAAGGATAAAGTTTATTAGGTATTGGGCATATTGGTTTTATATCGTCATATAAATATAATACCTTTAAATGTTCTTTTTCTTTTTTACTCATATTGGATTCTTCTAATGATTTTATAAATTTGTTAATAATCTCATCATTTTCTTTTGTATTCATTTTATTATATATATTTTTTAAGTATTCTTTTTCTTCTACTTCTATATAGGCATCATCACAAATTATAATAATATCTGCTTTATCAAATAAAATATGTATTTCTATTTTATCTCCTACTTTATAAACTTCATCATATAGCCACCATTCATCTTCTATTTTACCATTAATTTTTATTTCTGCATTTCTAAAAACAAATTTTGCTTTTCCCCAAATTTCTTCATCTAAATCCATTATATAGTCCTTATTTTCAACATATGTTTTAACAATATGTGTGTCATGTCTGTGTTTCATTATTTGCTTTATATTGTCTGATAGCTGATTTTCTATTGTCTTATAGTAGTTTTCATATTCATTTATTATTCCTTCAATTTCTTTTGGATTTGAGAACCATCCTCGTTTAAAATATTTCATTTCTTTTATTTCCTTTCTGGTATTCTTTCATATTCAAAGGTAGGGTCACCTTTAAACCATATATGCGGTTTTCCATGATTCGCCGTAGTATGATAATGCCAATAGTACCCTGGCTTTGGATTACCATTTTCATCTCTATCAATTTCAAGTATTCTTCCTGGATAAAAGTTTGCTATTCGAAATGCAGCATATTGATTTGCACACATTACATTACCTCCGCTTTCTACAATAGACTTAGCTTCTAAATATGTTAATTCACTTTCAGGAATAATCTCCGCATTTTTAGTTGCTAACCAGTATTGTGTTTTTTTGGGTGCAGATTTCGTATTAGGTATTGCCTCTGCTTTTTCAACCTCTTTACTTTTTGTTTTGTCTTTTATTCTATGATAAAAGTTTTCTCCTATTGCAACTCCTGCTGTAAATCCTAAAATAGCTAACCCTGCGTCAATTAGACCTTTTACCCATGGCAATGCTAATGCAAAATTTCCATTATAATCTACATTATTTATCGGGTTATTTAAACAATATGCATATATGTTATGTGTTAATAACTCTCCAACTTGTCCACCATAATTGTCTCCATTCAAAAACCTTCCCCATTCTGGGTTATAGTATCTTGAATTTAAGTAATATAATCCTGTTTCTTCATCGTATCTATAACTTCTATATCTATATGGGTTTATTTTTCCTATATGATTTGGGTCTGTTATCTCTTTTCCGTCTTCATCTTTTACACTTATTACTTTTCCCCAACTATCATATGTATATGATACTATTTGACTTTTATTGTTGTCAAGTATTCCTATTATATCTCCTTGCAAGTTTTTTAAATATACATACATATTTCTATTATATCTTAGTCCTATAATATCTCCTGTGTTATCATAAAAATAATATATTTCACTGTTACTATTGTCTTTCTTCTCATATATTACTTTTGTTCCTTCTAAATGATATCTTGTTACTTCTCCATTTACTACTTTTGCTCTTCGTATTCCTTCGTCTGTATATCTATAGCTTATTTCTTGTCCCTTTTCTGGATTTGTTATACTGTATAGTTCTCTTCCATTTTGCCATGTATATGTATTTCCATCATATGTTAATGGATTTCCTATTGCATCATATGTTATGCTTTTTCCATTATATGATGTTAGTTGATCTTTCCAATTTGCATTTCCATATTCATAGTTTATTGTTTGTGTTGCTGTTCCTAATTCTCCTGTTGTATATTGATATTCTGTTTTTCTTGTAATATTTCCTCCTAAGTCATATTCATATGTTATTGTTTTTCTTAGAGTCTCATTATCTTCTCTTACTAATTGATTTAAACTATCATAATTATATGTTACATATTGTTCTCCTTTTACATTTTTTATATTTCCTATTTCATCATAATTATACGCTACAAAAAATGAGTCTCCGTTTATACTCGATACCCTTGAAGTTGTTCTATTGCTATCTACTGTTTCATATTCATATCTTATAATGTATGGTCTATTAGCTCCACTGATAAATTTTCTATTTAGTCTTGATAACTCATCATAGTCTAATTCTATTGAAATACTATTAGCTGAGTTTAAATCTCCAGAATGTACAGAAACGGCTTTTATTCTATTTTGATTATCATATTCATAATTTACTCCGCTTGTGTTGTTATTGAATACATATTCTGAATTATTTAAATTATTATTTTTATCATATTTATAGCTCTTATTAAATCCATATAACATATTTTTAGCATTTACTAATCTACCTGATAAGTCATATGTATAGTATTCTTTTATTCCTTCTGGTGATTCTACATATGCTAGATTTGACTGTGCATTATATTCATATTTGTATGTTCCTTGTGTTTTAGTTTGTGTGGCTATCCTATTAAATCTATCATATGAATACGATATGGTTTGTCCATTTCCATATGTTACACTATCTAAGTTTCCATTATTTGTTGCATAGTTGTTTGTTATTAATACTTGATTTCCTACTTTTACTTGTTTTCTATTTCCAAAGTTATCATATACAAAACTATAATTAAATCCATTATGATTTATCGTGTTTATTCTATCATTTGTATATGTATAACTATTTTGATATGTTTGTCCTCCTGATGTTTTGCTTACTGTACTTATTCTTCCTAATGTATCATATGTATAATTTGTTTCTGTTCCTTTTGAATCTGTCACTTTGTTTAAGTTTCCGTTTGTCTGATTATATTCATATGTTGTTTCATTTCCTATTTCATCTATTATTTTAGTTAGATAATTCCCATCTGTTGTATATTCTGCATTTGTTTCTATATATTGATTATTATTGTTATTTGTTATCTTTGATGTTGTTGCTTGTCCATACTGATTATATGTAAAGTTATAATTTACCCCTGTACTGCTTATTGCTTTTACTAATCTATGTTTATATGTTGTATCATATTGATATTCAAATGTTCCACCTTCAGGATTTGTGTATTTTATTAAATTGTCATTTCCATCATACTGGAAATTATTATTTTGCTTTGCTAAATCCTGTGTTTTTATTAAATTTCCATTATTATCATACTGATAACTCGCTCCAAAATAATCTTTATATAGTGCTACATTTGTTATATATGCTTCATTTACATTTTCATAAAAGCAGAAATATATTTGAATTAATTTGTAATCATGTTTTGCTACAAACTCTTGCTGTACAAATTGCCATTGGTCGCTTGGATTTATTCCAATTGATAGCCATTGTTCTGTATTATCAGGTGCGATTACATTTATTGTTATGGTATTACATGTATTTCCTTTTGTTCTTGTTCCTCCACCATATACCCAAGCTGATACACTAAATGTATCTCCTGCTTTTCCACTTGTTACAACATTTTGATATATTCCTTTTTTCTTGTTTATATCTCCATATAGTCTAAATAAGTTGAAGTTTCCTACCGTTGCTACACTGTCATGCACAGATGTTGCCTCATATGTTATCCATCTTTGTGTATTGCCTCCTGCATAATTGAATGCAGAGTTTTCCATCATATTATATTGATTTGCTATTCCTCCTTCTTCTAATTGTATATCATCATAATATATTGTCCCTTTACATCCCATTAATCCTATACAGACAAACAGCTTTGATGTTGCATTTGCAGGATATGTAAATGTAAAGTTATATTCTGCCCAACCATTTGTATCTCTAATAAATTCCGATTGTGGTCTAACTAAAATTCCATTTGCATCATAGTAGTATACAAATAATTGTCCTCCTTCATTACTTGCTAAATCTACTGATTTTACTTTACTTGATAACGTATATGTTTTTCCTTTGGGTGCTTCTAATTCTTGACAATAGAATGTATAATAACTACCACTTGCTGGATTAGTTAACTTTAAACTCCTAACACCACTATAGGTTTCTTCTCTGCTATAACTATATGTTCCGTTATTTAGTCCCCAGTTAACTCCTTGCCAATATCCATCATATTCTGCACTTCCATTCATTAGTAAATTATTTACTGATTTTGTTAAACTTCCATCTAAAGTTAATTTATTTTTATTTCCACCCTCTGTTCCATAATTATATACTTTTCCATACGCCTCACTAAAGTTCAGATTACCTTTTCCAAAATCTGCTACACTTATTGCCTGTCCCCAGTCATTAAATGTTACATTATTACTAAATCCTTTATTGTCTGTAAATGTTGTTAGATTATTACTATATGATATTTCTAAAGAGTTTCCTATCTTTAAACTATCTGAGTATTCTGATATTTTCTTTATTCTATTTGTTTTTTCTGGATAATATTCATATGTAGTACATCTTCCTCCTAGTCCTATAATCATTGTTATAAGGTTATCTCGATAGTCAAACATTGTTTTTTCTTCATCTGGATAAAAAATTTCATATAATACTCCTGTTGTTAAGTATGTATATTTAACCTCTTTTCCATCAGGTGCTATCATTTTTTTCAAATAATAGCCATCATATTGAAATGTTATACTTTGTCCTGCTCCATCTGTTACTTTGGTTATTATAAAGTCATTTGGTTGAGATGCTAAGAATGTTATCGTTATTTTGTTTCCATTATTATCTTCTATGTCTTTTAGATGCCATAGGTATCTTCCAGCAACTGACCTTCTTTCAAATCGTAGTATATTGTCTCCCTTGTCTTTCATTGTAAATACTGCAGTGCTTGCATCTAATGTTAATTCTAAATTCAGTCCTTCTTCGTCTTTATATACATTTCCTTCTTTTGTAAAATAATGTCTTGTTCCATCTTCATCTATATATTCTGCATATTCTACGCCACCTATATTTACTAATTCTATAGTTTGTGATAGATTAAGTTTCATTCCGTTTCCGTATCTTGATTTTATGTCTTTATCATTTGTATTATATATATGTGTTATTGTTACTGGAAATCTTTCTCCTGGTGTTGATATATCATTATGTACCCATGTTAAGTTTCCGTTATAATCATTTGTATATACTGTTCCTGCTCTTCCTAAATCTTGTACATGATAACTTAAATAATCCTCTACCCCCGTTTGATTTCTATATATAATTTGTACTACAGGTCTTCCTTCATACCATGCTACATTTGTATCTGAGGAAATAAAGTACGCTTCATTTCCTGAAACATTATTTGTTTCTATGTTTTCTTTTATCATTACTCCATAATTTTTTCCTGTTGTGTACCATTCCTTTGCTACTGATGTAATATTAAATGTATATTGTTTACATTGATTGTTATTATCGAATTGATATAGAATAAAATCTTCTGCTTTTGAATTATAATTTGTATTTATGTTATTCCAAATTGCTGTATTTTCTTCCCAATCTGCTGTCATTTTATGTGCATTTAATTGTATTTTTCTTGTTGGTGGTGTCCATTCACTGGTTTTTGGATAACTAAATATATTTAAATATGCTCCTATTACTTGGTCTCCAGCTTTGAGTTCTGGAAGATTAAATTTTACTAAACTCCTTGTAGGTACTCCACTGTTGCTTCCTGCTCTTATTATATGAGCATTTCCTTTTGGTTCACTTCCTTGTGTTGAATATATGAATGTATCTTTTATATCTTGATAATATCTAGATGTAATTATGCTTGGATCTATTGTTACTGGATATACTCTTTCCTCTGATTCTAGCCATTTTTTCTCTGGGATTAAAGTTACTACATATTTGGCTTCTTGTTTCTCTAACTTTATTTCTATATCTGAACTAAATTCTAGTTTATTATCATACATAAACGGCGCTTCTATTGTAAACTTTATATTGTCCTCCGTTTTATCATATACTATTATATCCTTTGTATCTAATAGCTTCATTTCAAGTGTTCCAATATCATATACAAATTTTAATTCATTATTTATTGCTTCTTTATTTTGTAATATGATATTTTCTTTTACATGTTCTGGCTCTACTGAGTATTCTATACTGATATTATCTAATATTCCATTATATTCTATTGCTGTTGTTGGAACTTTTATATTTACTTCTTCTGCAGTTAATCCTTGTATTCTTTTAGTTTCTAAATTTTCATTATTTACATTTATATTTGATGCTTGCGAATTTTCTAGTCCCCATTTTATTGTATATCCTTCACTTTCTATACTTCCTAAGTTATATCCATTTGTCTTATTTGTAAAGTTTATTTTTGCATTTCCTACTTTGTTTTTATATATTTTTGTCTCTTTTATTTGCTCTTTTATTAACTTCTTATCTATCTTTTGTTCTTTAGTATTTATTTCTGTTTCCATTTCTTTCATTATGTCTTTATCTTCAATCTTTAGTGTTTCTTTTGTATCAGTTATTTCCTCTAGTGTATTATCTACATCTAGAAATTTTCCGTCTTTCTCATAATGTACATTACTTGGGAATATTGATGCTACTATGCTTCCATCTGACCTCAAAAAGTGCTTTTCTGTATATGTTCTTTCTTCTTCCAATTCTCCAATAATAATTGGTTCTGTTTTTTTCCTTTCTTTTGATTCTTTTTCTAAATGTTCTTCTAAACTTTTTGTTGCATCTGCTTTTGTTTCTGCCTTATTAATTACAGCATTCATATTTACTGCAATTACAATATTTGGCACAAATTGAAAGACCATCACAAACACAAGTATTGTTGCAATGGTCTTTTTTAATTTCTTTGGGCTTAAATGTTTTTGCATATTCATCACCCCTCTTTGCGGTGATTATATATTATTCTCTTTTATATGTCAAATTTTTAAGGTTTCTTCAATATTTGACACATTTTATTTACACTACCTTTTTATTCATCATCATCTGCTTTTTCATCTTTATCTTTGCTATTATAATCAAATTTATAAACTATATCTGCTTTTGTTGTCTTTGGTTTTACCACTTTTATTTCTCTTTTATTTTCTTTATCCAACACTTTGTCTAACATCTTGTTTGCTTTTTCCATTAAGTCTGGTACATAGTCTAGTATTTTATCTATGGTGCAGCTATGTTCTACTGGTAATATCTTTACAATATTCTCTTGTATTACTAGAAATGCTACTGGTTTTATTGATACTCCTGCTCCGCTTCCTCCTCCAAATGGAGTTCTGTATGCAATTTCCTCGCCTTCTTTGTTTTTATTATACTCTTTAATTGCTTGTCCATTAAACTCACTTCCACCTGCTGCAAATCCAAATCCCACTTTTGATATTGGTATTACTGTTATATTATCTTGTATTTTCATAGGTTCCCCTATTATTGTGTTTACATCTATCATATCTCTTATACTATCCATTGCTGTTAGCATAAGTCCTTCTATTGATCGCTCTTCCATTTTTCTTATCCCTATCCTTTCTTTCTAATTCTTTAATTATACTGATAATATGTACCAATTTTATACTTATTATACATTTTATGGATAGATTTAAATAATTTTCATTTATATATACTGGTAAAATTTTATACCTAGTATTTACTACTTTTCTTGCAATAAAAAATGTTATTATTATTGAAATCGCTGTTACAACAAAGCTTGTGAATATTGAATCTTCTGTTCCTATTTTTGCATCTATTTCTACATTGCTTATATTAAAATATTTAAATATTTCTAAGATTTCTTTTATACTTTTTCGTTCAAAATTATGCATATATTTATAGTCTTTTATTAATCTTTCTTGTATCCTTTTTACTATTTTTCTTACATTTCTATTGTGTTCAATTTTATTTAGCCTACTCTTATTTAATGTTATTTTAAAAAGATTTATTTTATTTAAAAATGCAAGACTTATAACTATTTTCATATCAGTAACTTCTTTGTTAATAAATTCAAATTTATCTATTTTTACTTTAACACTAGAAAATATTAGTATCACAAAGATTAATATTAATATACATAGCAAAATAAAAAATATTGTCATATTCTTTCTTCTCTCCTATGACAATATTTTTTCCATATTTTAACTATTTTATTCTTATTTTTTCTTTTCAATTACAATATCAGAAAAGTTTTCTTCTTGGTCTGCATGTATTTTATTTCTTCTAGTCAACTCTAGTATTCCTGATAATGCTGTTACTGTTTCTAACTTAGTATACTTCTTTTCCTTGCATAATGAACCAAAAACAAATTTTGGTTTTCTTATTAATTCTTTAAAAATATCTTTTACTTTACTTGCTACAGTTACCGTTTCTAAAATTGCAATTTTTTCTATGTTTGCTGCATTCTGATTTATTTTATTATTATTCTTTTCTAGTAATAGAGAATAGCTTTCAGAAATCTCTTCTTTAAAGTGTTCATCTTCTATCTTCCTGTTTGGAAGTTCTATTGTTTCTGATGTTTTATAAAATCTTTTCGAATACTCGTTAAATTGTTCTCTTAAAGTTTTAGTAATTTCCTTATACTTTTTATAATCTATTATTCTTTGAATCAATTGTTCTTCTGTTAATTCTTCTTCATCTTCAACTTGTTTTGGTAACAAACTTTTAGACTTTATATATATTAGTGTAGATGCCATTACAATAAATTCACTAGCTATTTCTAAGTTCATTTCTTGCATCTTATTTAAATATTCAATATATTGGTCTGTAATGTCACTTATTTTCACTTGATTTATATCCATTTTATTTTTTTCAATTAAATGACATAATAAATCTAATGGTCCTTCAAAATTGTCTAGCTTTATGCTATATTTATTAGTTTCTAATGTTAGTATGTTATTCATTGCCTATTATTTCATTCCTTTCGCAATATTACAGTCTTAGTTGTCTTCTAAAGAAATTATTTTTATCGTTTCTTGCATATAGCCTTTTTTTCTTAAATAATCAATAATTTTATCTTTCTCAAGGATATTTTCTTTTTTAATCATAATTTGTTTTGCAGAATTAAGCTCATATTCTAATAGTTCTTCTCTATTGTTATAAATGTAGTTATCTATATTATCTTTGCTTATTCCTTTTGATAAAAGTTTGTATTGAACTTCTTTTATAGACATATTCTTAAGTCTCATAAACTCATTAACTGCTTTTTCTATATATACTGTATCATCTATATATTCATTTTCCTTTAAATATTCTATAACATTATCTAACATATTTCCAGTATTTTTAGAAAATTTTTCCCTTACTTCTGCCTCACTTCTTTTTTTATATAAAACATATTTTAATACTTGCGTTTTTAATTTATCAAATTCCTCAATTTCTCCAATATTCATATGTAACCTCTCATTTCAATATATATAAAAAAGCTGATAAGTAAATTGGTTAGCTCATCTAAGCTTTAATTATAAGTTACTAGTCTCCTTTGCAGAATGGACGAGCTTTGCTCGTCCACTAAGATTAGATTATTCCTCTACTTTTGTTTCTGCTTCTTCATCAAAGTCGTCTTCCTCTTCTACAGGTTCTTCATCTCCTAAGCTTTTTTCAAATGCCTGTGAAAAGTTTGCTCTTATTTTTTCTTCCACTTCTTTTGTAATTTTTGGATTTTCCTTTAGATATTTCTTTACATTTTCTCTACCTTGTCCAATTTTTTCTCCGTTATAACTGAACCAAGCACCTGCTTTTTCTATTATGTTTAAATTTACAGCTAGGTCTAATATATTTCCTTCTTTTGATATTCCTTTTCCATATACTATATCAAATTCTGCTTCTCTAAATGGTGGGGCCACTTTATTTTTTATAACTTTTACTCTTGCTCTTGCTCCTGTAACTTCCCCATCTGTTTTTATATTTTCAATTTTTCTTATATCAAGTCTTACTGATGCATAGAATTTTAACGCTCTTCCTCCAGGTGTTGTTTCTGGATTTCCAAACATTATTCCTACTTTTTCTCTTAATTGATTTATAAAAATTATAACTGTTTTTGATTTATTAATTACACCTGCTAATTTTCTTAACGCCTGTGACATAAGTCTTGCTTGTAATCCAACATGTGCATCTCCCATGTCTCCATCAATTTCCGCTTTTGGAACTAATGCTGCAACAGAGTCTACTACAATTACATCTATTGCACCACTTCTTGTTAATGCTTCTGCTATCTCTAATGCTTGTTCTCCTGTATCTGGTTGAGATACTATTAAATTATCTATATCTACACCTAAGTGTTTTGCATATACTGGATCTAATGCATGTTCAGCATCTATAAACGCTGCCTCTCCTCCTAATTTTTGTGCTTCTGCTATAGCATGTAATGCAAGTGTTGTTTTTCCTGATGATTCTGGTCCAAATACTTCTATTATTCTTCCTCTTGGTATTCCTCCTATTCCTAATGCAACATCTAAGCTTAATGCTCCTGTTGGAATAGCCTCTATATTCATATCTTGGTATTCTCCTAATTTCATTATTGACCCTTTACCAAATTGTTTTTCAATTTGTCCTAATGCAGCCTCTAATGCTTTCTTCTTCTCTGAATTTTCGTTACTCATAAATTTCCTCCTACATATTTTTATTTTTTCAAACCTTTGTTTGGTTATATTATATACTATTATTTTTTTTTGTCAAGAGTTTTTTTCTAATTTTTTTAATTTATTTTTTATACAATCCATTATTAATTTCTATCCCTCTATTAATCTTTTAATTGTATCATATAAATATGGCTTATACTCCTCTATAGGTAATGGCTCATCATATAAAATAGAATTAAAACAAGTTGAACTTACTAATTCTATTATCATAAATAGAGTAACTTCTGGATTTTCTAGTTTTATATTATTTTCATTTACCTCTTTTAAAAACAAATGATATAAACCCTCTTCTTCATTTTCTGTGCGTTCATATATTTTAAGAACAGTTTTGTTATAAACTCCCCAAGATAAATTTTTAGATATAAATTTTAAAAGAGTTGGAGCTTTAGTCAATTCATCTACTACATAATTTACTATAAAAATTACTCTCTCTGATAAAGTTTTTATCTCTTTTTTTCTTAATTCTTGTAGTGCATCATTAAATAATTTATGTGATTTCTTAGCTATCAAAACATCCCTTATTTCATACTTGTCCTTAAAATACAAATAAAAAGTTCCTTTTGCAACATTTGCATTATCAACTATTTCTTGTATTGAAGTATTTTTTACTCCTTTTTCTGTAAATAATTCAAAAGCCTTTGATAACAATCTAATTTCTTTATTTGCTTCTTCTTTTTCTTTTTTCATCTATAACTCCTTTTTTAAATTATTTCATATTTTGAAAAAATGGTCAACAATTTATAATAAAATTATTATTTATTTTCATCAAGTAGCTCCATGTGAGTGTTAACTTTTTAGAAACCGAATGAGGCTTTTTAAAAAGTTTAATATTCAGCAAGATGGAGCGGATTTTACACTAGTTCTCTTATAAAATAGAAAATATTTCAAAAATCTATTGACCATTGGTCATAATTATAGTATAATACCAAAAGTGACCATTAGTCAATATAGAAAGGAGAAAATTTATGCATAAGATTGGAAAAGTAATCTGTAAATACAGAAAAATAATTTTAGTAGTTTCCATTTTGTTACTAATTCCTGCCATAATAGGAATGAAAGCAACCAGAATTAATTATGACATATTAGTTTATCTTCCAGACAATATCGAAACAATCAAAGGTGAAAATATTTTGTCTGAGGATTTCAACATGGGTGCATTTTCAATGGTAATACTACATAATATGCAAACTAAAGATATTGTAAAATTAGAAAGTGAAATTAAAAAAATTGACAATGTTGAAAAAGCAATTAGCTTTGCAGATATCATTGGTACTGGTATTCCAGTTGAAATGATACCAAATGAATTAAAAGATAAAATATATAAAGATAATTCTACTATTATGCTAGTTACTTTTAAAGATGGAATCTCTTCAGATACCACATTAGAAACAATTGAAACATTAAGGAATATAACAGATGAACGTTGTAAGATTGGAGGAATGTCTGCAACTGTATTAGATACTAGAGATTTATCAAATTCAGAAATCGCAATTTATGTACTCATTGCTGTGATTCTATGTTTAATTGTATTAGAATTAGCTTTAGATTCATATATAGCTCCCCTACTCTTACTATTAAATATAGGAATTGCAATTCTTTATAATATGGGTAGCAATATAATTCTTGGTGAAACTTCTTACATTACTAAGGCAATTAGTTCTGTATTACAATTAGGTGTTACTATGGATTTTGCAATATTTTTATATCACAGTTATATGGATGAGCGAGAAAATACAAATGATATAAATGAAGCAATGGCAACAGCTATTGGAAAAACCTTTGTGTCTATAGTAGGAAGTTCTCTTACAACTATCGCAGGTTTCTTAGCATTATGTAGCATGAATCTTACATTAGGAAAAGATATTGGTTTAGTTATGGCAAAAGGTGTATTATTCGGAGTTATTTGTGTTATAACAATACTTCCAACTATGATATTAGCCTTAAATAAAATAATCGATAAAACTAGACATAAACCTTTTTTTCCTAAATTTACTGGTTTGAAAAACTTCATAATAAAATATCATATAGCTATTATCGTTCTGTTTGTTTTAATCTTACCTGTCGCATTTTATGGATATCAAAGAACTGAAAATTACTATAACTTAGATAAATCATTACCAGATAGTTTAACCAGTATATCAGCTAATAATGAATTAAAAGAAAAATTTAATATGGTTTCAACAGAACTTCTATTACTTGATAGTAATATTCCTGACTACAAAGTAAATGAAATGTTAGATAAAATTGAAGATTTGGATGGTATTGAATGGACACTAGGATATTCTAGAATAGCTTCCTTAGGATTACCTAAAGAAATGTTACCTAAAGATTTACTAGATGTATTCCAAAATGATAAATATCAGTTAATTATTATTAATTCAAGCTATGAAATGGCAACTAATGAATTAAATGAACAAGTAACGAAAGTAAATGAAATAATAAAAGAATATGATGAAAATGCTATACTCGCTGGTGAAGGTCCTTTGATGAAAGATCTAGTTGAAATAAGTGATCATGATTTTAAAAGTGTTAATACTGTTTCAATAGTAATTATATTTATCATTATGATAATAGTATTAAAATCCATTTCTTTACCAGTAATCTTAATACTTGTAATTGAATTTGCTATTTTTATTAATATGGGAATTCCATATTATACAAATACAATTCTACCTTTTATAGCTTCCATTGTAATAGGAACTATACAATTAGGTGCAACTATAGATTATGCAATATTAATTACAACAAAATTTGTAGAAGAACGTAAACAAGGTAAAAATAAACGTGATGCAATAGATGAAGCTTTAGGGTCTTCAATTACTTCAATTATTATAAGTGCATTATGCTTCTTTGGTGCAACATTTGGTGTAGGTGCATATTCAAAAATAGAAATGATAGGATCACTTTGTACATTAATGTCAAGAGGTGCTCTTATAAGTATGATTTCAGTAATTGCAGTATTACCTTCTTTACTACTTGTCTTTGACAAAGTAATTTGTAAAACAACAGTTGGAATGAAGAATGTAGATAATTAATTTACACTACAATTATTAGCACAGCATGAATTTTCATAGATTAAGAAAGGAATGATTTTTATGAATAAAATATTAAAAAAGATAACTTCAAGTACATTACTAGGCACAATGCTTATATATACAACATCCCCTATATTTGCTTTTACAAAAGATGAAACCGTGTATTCTAAAATGGATACATCCGGAAATAGCTATAACACTATCGTAAATAGTCATATAATAAATTCTGAACAAGCTGAATTTATAAACGACTTATCAGACTTATTAAATATAATGAACACAAATGGAGATGAAACCTTTACACAAAATGAAAATACTTTAATTTGGTCTGCTAATGGAAATGATATATATTATAATGGTGAAACTCAAAAAAAATTACCAATAGAATGTAAAATCAAATATGAGTTAAATGGTAATGAAGTCTCAGCTAATGAGATTGCTGGTAAAAGCGGTAAAGTAAAAATAATTTTAGAATATACTAATAATGATATCCATACTGTAACTATCAATGGTAAACAAGAAACTTTGTATACTCCGTTTGTTGTAGTATGTGGAACAATAATTAATAATGAAAAGAATAAAAATATTACAATTACAAATGGTAAATTAATTGATGATGGAAGTAAAACAATTGCTTTAGGTATTGCTACTCCTGGATTACAAGAAAGTTTAAATCTTTCAAAATCTACTATAGATATTCCAAGTTCTATAGAACTTACAATGGAAGCAACTGATTTTGAATTAGGTTCAATGATAACATATATTACTCCAAAAATTCTTGAAGATGAAGACTTAAGCATTTTTAATAAAGTAGATGATATATTTTCTCAAATAAATACACTTCAAAGTTCTAGTCATCAATTAGTAGAAGGAGCTAATACATTAAAAGAAGGAGCTAGTACTTATAGTGAAAAATCAGCAGAATTTAACAGTGCAGTTAAACAAATATCTGATGGAATAAGCTATGTAAATTCAAATTACACTAAAATAAATAATGGTATATCTACGTTACAACAAAGTGCACCTACTCTTTCATCTGGTAGCAAAACTATTAGCGATGGTATTGAAAAAATTAGTGATGCATTAAATACTATCAATTCAAGTTTATCAGCTGTACCTGAATCTGAAGTTATAGATGGTATAACACAAATTTCAAATGGATTAACTCCTATAATTGCTGGAATAAATAGTGTGGCAACAACCGATAATTCTGCCAAAATTGCTGAATTGCAAGCTTTAATTGACCAAAATACTATCTGTATCTCTAATTTGAAAAATGCAAATACTTCTTTAGAATCCCAAATAGCTAGCTTACCTGCAGATCAAGCTCAAGCTCTACAAGTTCAAGTAGACACTAACAAAAATTTAATCGCATTACTAGAAGGAAACAACACCACGCATGAAACTACAAAGCAAACATTGCAAGCAACAGATGCTACTCAATTAGCTCAATTAAATAGTGGTTTACAATCAATTCAAACAGGTTTAACTCAATTATTACCTGGAATTAAAGGAATATATTCAATAAAACCTGTAATAAATCAATTAGCTGGTAACTCTACTCTTCTAGCAAAAGGATCTAAAGAATTATCTGGAGGTGCTAACCAAGTTATAGACGGAGTAAACGCTTTAGCTTATGGCTCTTCTCAAATGAAAGATGGGTTAAATACATTAGATTCTGGAGCTAGACAATTATCAATAGCAAGTAATCAATTAACAGACGGGGCAAATACACTTTCTGTTGGTACCACAACATTAGCAGAAGGCATGACAAAATTTAATGATGAAGGTATTGATAAAATATGTAATTATATAAATGGAAATTTAAAAGATGTAAAAGTTAGAATAGAAAAATTACAAGACTTATCAAATGAATATAATACATTTAGTATGTTAAATGATAATGATAAAGGAACAGTAAAATTCATTTTAATAACAGATAGTTTGAACAAAAATTCTTTATCTAAAGAAAATAATGACAACAAAGATAATGAATAAAACAAAAGAGGATATTTAGATATCCTCTTTATTTTCTCCTTAAGTTAATAAAAAAACGACACATTTGCTTAGCAGAGCGATGTGTCGTTCCCCAAAATTGTGGTAACTGCATTTCTGCAATTATCATTTCCTATATTTAGTATACTCAAGAGCTTATCTTTTGTCAATATTAAGTCCTTTATTCATACCATGCAAATTCCCAATCATTAAATCTTATTGTCTCTCCGTCTCTAACCCCCGCATTTCTTAATGCTGCATCTATTCCTAAGTTAACTAACATCTTTTGGAAATAATATAATGATTCATTATCTGCAAGATTTACCCTTGACATTAATCTATCCACATCTGGACCTGATACTACAAATTCTCCATTTATTTTATTAATCTCAAATCCTTTTTCATCCTCTTTTAATGTATATATAACTCTTTCTTCTGCATCTACAATTTCTTCTTTTGGTAATAGTTTTAATTCCTTTGAAACATTTATAAATAAGTCTTTTAACCCTTCTCCTGTTGCTGCTGATATTTTATATATTGGTATTTCTTTTTTCTTTGCCATTTCTTCTAATTCTTTAAATAAACTTTCATCTTGCATTGCATCTATTTTATTTGCAACTATGATTTGTTTTCTTTTACTTAATTTATCGCTATACTTTTCAAGTTCTTTATTTATAGTCTTAAAATCTTCAACTGGATTTCTTCCTTCTGTTCCAGAAACATCTATAACATGAAGTAATAATCTTGTTCTTTCAATATGTCTCAAAAATTTAAGCCCAAGTCCAATACCTTCACTTGCACCTTCAATGATTCCTGGTATATCTGCAATTACAAAACTATCTCCATATTCTGTTTTTACTACTCCTAAATTAGGTTCTAATGTTGTAAAATGATAATCTGCAATCTTAGGTCTTGCTGATGTTACCATAGAAAGTATTGTTGATTTTCCTACATTTGGAAATCCTAATAGTCCAACATCGGCAATTAATTTTAGCTCTAGTATAATTTCTTTTTCTATTCCTTTTTCTCCACCTTGTGCAAAATGTGGAGCTTGCCTAGTTGCAGTAGCAAAATGTGAATTACCTTTTCCTCCCCTTCCTCCTGGAAGTATTAATTCTTTTTGTCCTTGTTTTGAAAGATCAGCAATTACTTTTCCTTTTTCTGCGTCTTTTACAACTGTTCCTGCTGGAACCTTAATATATAAGTCTTCTCCTTTTTTTCCATAACAGTTATTTCCGCTTCCATTTTCACCATTTTGCGCTTTATATTTTTTGTTGTATCTGAAATTAATAAGAGTATTTGCATCTGGATCAACTACAAAATATATGTCTCCACCTTTTCCTCCGTCACCACCATCTGGTCCTCCTGCTGCCACATATTTTTCTCTTCTAAATGTTATTGCTCCATTTCCTCCATCTCCAGATTTTATAATTATTTTTGTATAATCTGTAAACACTATAGTATTCCTATCCTTTCTTTAACATCACTTAATGTCTTTGAAGCTACTTTTCTTGCTTTTTCTGCACCTTTTGTATATATCTCTTCTAAATATTTTGGATTATTTAAAAGCTCTTTATACTTAATTTGAATTGGCTCAAGTTTTGCAATTACAGCTTCTGCTACCTTTGTTTTAAATTCTCCATATCCTGAATTTTCAAATTCTTTTTCTACTTCTTCCATTGTTTTATTTGCTGCTGAACCATATATTTGCATTAAATTGCTAACACCTGGTTTATTTTCTGGATCATATTTAACTTTATTTTCTGAATCTGTAACAGCTTTTTTAAATTTTTTAAGTATTACATCTGGTTCATCTTCTAAGAAAATTACATCATTTAAATTTGTAGCACTTTTACTCATTTTAGCTGTTGGATCTTGAAGTCCCATTATTTTACTACTCGTTTTTCCTAAATATACATCTGGAACTATAAAAGTTTCTCCATATAATTTGTTAAATCTTTCAGCAATGTCTCTAGTTATTTCTAAATGTTGCATTTGGTCAATACCAACTGGTACATAACTTGCTTGATATAATAATATATCTGCTGCCATAAGTGCTGGATATGTAAATAGCCCTGCATTTATATTATCTGCATGTTTTGCAGATTTATCCTTAAACTGTGTCATTCTTGAAAGTTCTCCCATATAAGTATAGCAATCAAGTATCCATCCAAGTTCAGCATGTTCCTTTACTTGTGATTGTATAAATAGAGTGTTTTTCTCTGGGTCTAAACCTGCTGCAATATATAAAGCTATTATTTTTATTGTATTTTGTCTTAAAGTTTCTGGATCATTTCTAACTGTTAGTGAATGTAAATTTGCTATCATATAGTAGCAATCATATTCTTCTTGCATTTTTACCCAATTATCTATTGCTCCAAAATAATTGCCTAATGTCAATCTACCTGTTGATTGAATTCCACTTAGGATTTTCTTTTTTTCCATACCTACATCATTCCTTTCAGTAATTTTATCTATAATATTATACTCCACTTTATTGTATTTTACAATGAAAAAAAGCACCTAAATTTATATTTCAAAAATTTAGGTGCTTATATCTTTATATTATTTGTTTTCTGGGTAAACACTTACTTGTTTTTTGTCTTTACCTTTTCTTTCATATTTAACTATTCCATCTATTAATGCAAATAGTGTATCATCACTACCTATATCAACATTATTTCCTGGATGTATATGTGTTCCTCTTTGTCTAACTAATATATTTCCTGCAAGAACAAATTGTCCATCTGCTCTTTTTAAACCTAAACGTTTTGACTCACTGTCACGACCATTTTTTACACTACCTTGACCTTTTTTATGTGCCATTTATTCTCAACTCCCTTTTTCTAAAATTCCTTATTATCTTTAAAATTAAGCTTCAGCTTTAGCTGCTGTTTTCTTTGCTGTAGTTTTTTTAGTTTCTGTTTTTTCTACTTTTTCTGCTGTTTCAGCAACTTTTTCTGTTTTTGCAGCTGCAGTTTTTATAGCTGTTATTTCAACTTTAGTATAAGGTTGTCTATGTCCTTGTTTCTTTCTTTCATTCTTTTTAGGTTTCATTTTGAAAACTATAATTTTCTTACCTTTACCATGTGAAACTACTTTTCCTTCAACTTTCACACCTTTTACATAAGGATTTCCAACTTGTACTTTTTTATCATCAGATACTAATATTACTTTATCAAAAGTAACTTTTTTTCCTTCTTCAGTATCTAATTTTTCAAAAAATACTGTATCTCCTTCTACTACTTTGTATTGCTTTCCACAAGCTTCGATTATTGCATACATTATCGAAAAGCACCTCTTCTTTCTTTTAATACTCGCTAAGTTTTAATTTTGGGTAGCATATGTAAATGCTTTTGCAACCCAACTTAAGCGGCTTACAGATGAATATTTTATCATATTTTATAGGTATTGTCAACACTTATCTCTATTTATCTAAATAAATTAGTAGGGTGCTGGCCCCAAATCGACCAGCACCCTGAAGAGTCATTTTACGTACATTTGCACAGACCACTTTTATTTGGCTTTTGAATCCCTTCATTTTCTCTGACGTCCTTGTCATCAAAATTGCCTCGTTCATGGTCCCAGCTTTAAAGAAACCTTTTATTGTGGTTCTTGGGTGTTCCCAACCCCACGAACGCTTTCGCTCGCCGCTACTTACGCTCAGCTTAATAAAGCTGGTAAAACTCCTCTCCGCCGAGATAAGAACATTCCTAAATGGAACGTCTGTAATATTATATCACTTTTTTGGATTATGTCAAGTGCTTAAATCTCCATTATAATTGGGATTAACATTGGTTGTCTCTTTGTTTTCTTATATATATAACTTCCTAGTTCTTCTTTTATTACAGATTTTAATGTTGCCCAATCAGTTATATGTTTTTCTTCACACTTGTTTAGTTCTGTTCTCAATAATCTCTTTATATCATCCATTAAATTTTCTGATTCTCTTACATATACAAAACCACGGCTTATTACATCTGGTCCAGCAATTATCTTTCCACTTCCTGAATCTAAAGTTATTACCACTGCGATTAATCCATCTTGAGATAATTTTTGTCTATCTTTTAAGACAATATTTCCTACATCTCCTACTCCTAATCCATCTACAAGAACTATTCCAGATGTTACACTTCCATTAAACTTAGCTTCATTTTCATTTAATTCTAGCACTCTACCATTTCCTGTTATAAATATATTTTCTGGCTTCATTCCTAGCTTCTTAGCTGTCTCAGAATGCGCAATAAGTTGTCTATATTCACCATGAACTGGTATAAAGTATTTAGGTTTAACTAAAGATAACATTAATTTTTGTTCCTCTTGACAAGCATGTCCTGAAACATGTATATCTTCTAATGCATTATATATAACTTCTGCTCCAATTGTCATTAAATCATCTATAACTTTTGAAATATATTTCTCATTTCCTGGTATTGGATTTGCAGATATTATTATTAGGTCATTTGGTGTTATCTGAACTTTTCTGTGTTCACCTTCTGCCATTCTTGTTAATGCAGACATAGGTTCTCCTTGACTTCCTGTTGTAATTATTACTAGTCCATCATCTGGATATGATTTTATATTATCTATATCTATAAATACATTATCTGGAACTTTTATATATCCTAGTTTTCTTGCTGTCTCAATCATATTTACCATACTTCTTCCGCATATTGCTACTTTTCTTCTGTATTTCACTGCTGAATTAACTATTTGCTGAACTCTGTGAACATTTGACGAGAATGTTGCTACAACTATTCTTTTAGTACAATTTATAAATAGTTTGTCTAATACATCTCCAACACTGCTTTCTGACATTGTATACCCTTTACGTTCTGCATTTGTACTATCAGACATAAGTGCTAGAACACCTTTGTTTCCTAATTCAGCTAATCTTCCTAAGTCCATAATCTCACCATCTATTGGTGTATAATCTATTTTAAAGTCTCCTGTATGAACAATAATTCCTGCTGGTGTATATATTGCAAGTGAACATGCATCTGGAATACTATGTGTCATTCTTATAAATTCCACTTTCATTTTTCCTAAAGATATTGTTTGTCCTGGTACAACTGTTTTTAATTTTGTAGTTCTTAATAAGTTATGTTCTTCTAATTTATTTTGTATTAATCCAACTGTTAGTTTTGTTGCATATATTGGTACATTTATTTGTTTTAATAAATATGGAATTCCTCCTATATGATCTTCATGTCCATGTGTTATAACTAATCCTCTTATTTTTTCCTTATTTCTTTCTAAATATGTCATATCAGGAATTACTAGGTCTATTCCTAACATTTCATCTTCTGGAAATCCTAAACCACAGTCTACAATTACAATATCATCTTCACTTTCAAATACTGTAAGATTTTTGCCTATTTCTAGAATTCCTCCCAATGGTATTATTTTTATCTTTTCTTTTTTGAAGATTTTATTTTCATCTCTTTTATTATTTCTCTTTCCTATTCTTTTGTTTGTTTTTTTCACTTCTTTTGACACTTCTTTTTTGACCTTTTTATATGGTCTTCGTGTTCTTTCTTTTTTAACGTTTTCTTCCATTTGATTTTTCTCTCCTCTTATCTTTTTGTAGATTAATCTATGTGATTAATATATATGCAACGCAATAAAAGTGGCCCTGCCACTTATTCAGAAATGCATATTATGTATAGAATTCTCACACCTTTTATTTTTACAAATTTACTCCGAACTTTAGTAAAATAATATTAAACTTCTCGTGTTTAATATATAATCCTTTCTTACATATTTTTTCCGAATACTTTTTTATTAATCATATATAATCTCATTTTCGCCACTATTGGCTTCACTTGTTATATTATACTCTTATTTCCATGATTTGTCAACTTGAAAGGGTCGCTACATATTGCGACCCTTTTTATAATTCATTATTTTAATTTCCTTATTGTATCTTCTATGTTTGATATCATTTCATTAAATTTTTCTAATTTTTCTTTTTCTTCTTCTACTTTTGCTGCTGGTGCTTTTGCTAAAAATCCTGAATTCCCTAGCATTTTTTCTGTTTTTTCTTTTTCAATTAGAATCTTCTCTTTTTCTTTTTCTAGTCTTTGCTTTTCTTCTTCTATGTTTATTAAATCTTCAAATGGCATAAATACTTCTATTTCTGAAGTTACTACATTAACTGCATTTTGTGGTATATTATCTTTAGTATTTTTTATTTCTATCTCTTCACTAAATCCTAATTTCTTTAAAAATCCCTCTGATTCTTTTATTGCCTTCTCATATTCTGGTTTTACTATACATATCAATTTTGATTTTTTTGATGGATGAACATTCATTTTTGTTCTTACGTTTCTTATTCCTGTAATTAGTTCTTTCATCTGTTCTATCTTTTCTTCATCATTCTTAAACTCTAATTTTGAATTATATTCTGGATAGTTTGCTATCATTATACTTTCATCATTATTATATAATTCTTTATAAATTTTTTCTGTTACAAATGGCATAAATGGATGTAATAATTTTAATGCATCCCCTAGTACTCTATTTAAAACATATTGTGCAACTTTTCTTGATTCATTTTCTTTATCATATAATCTTGTTTTTACAATCTCTATATACCAATCACAAAATTCATTCCATATGAATGTATATATTTTATCTAATGCTACACCTAAATCGTAATTATCTATATTTACTTTTACTTCTTTTACTAAAGTATTTAATTTTGATATTATCCATTTGTCTTCAATTGCTAATTCATTTATAACTTCTAATATATCTTTATTTAGATATTTTTCATCCGCATCTTCCAAATTCATTAAAACGAATTTTGCTGCATTCCATATCTTATTTCCAAAATTCCCTGCTGCCTCTAATTTCTCTGGTAAAAATCTCATATCATTTCCTGCAGATGTTCCTGAAACTAATGAAAATCTTAAACTATCTGTACCATATTTTTCAATTATCTCTAATGGGTCAATTCCGTTTCCTAAACTCTTAGACATTTTTCTTCCTTGACTATCTCTTACTATTCCATGAATAAATACATCTTTAAATGGTACTTCCCCTGTTTGTTCAAGTGATGAAAACATCATTCTTACTACCCAGAAGAAAATTATATCGTATCCTGTAACTAAAGTGTCTGTTGGGAAAAATGTTTTTAAATCTTCTGTTTCTTCAGGCCAGCCAAGTGTTGAGAATGGCCATAATGCTGAACTAAACCATGTATCTAATGTATCTGGGTCTTGTTCTAATTTTGTACTTCCACATTTTGAACACTTTTCTGGTTTATGAACATCTACATTTATTTCTCCACAATCTTCACAATAATATGCTGGTATTTGATGCCCCCACCAAATTTGACGTGATATACACCAGTCTTGAATGTTATCTAACCAATTAAAATATGTTTTCTCAAATTTTTCTGGTACAAATCTTGTTTTTCCTGTTTTAACTGCTTCAATTGCAGGTTTAGCAAGTTCTTTCATTGCAACAAACCATTGGTCAGACACTTTTGGTTCTATTGTATGTCCACATCTATCATGTTTTGCAACATTATGTGTATAATCTTCTATTTTAACAAGTACTTCTAATTCCTTTAATTTTTCTACTATTAGTTTTCTTGCTTCATACATATCTAGCCCTTTATATTCTGGAACTAAATCATTCATTTTGAAATTCTCATCAAATACTTCTATTATTTCTAACCCATGTGATAATCCTGCTTGATAATCATTTGGATCATGTGCTGGAGTTATTTTAACACAACCTGTTCCAAATTCTTTTTCTACAAATTCATCAGCTATAATTGGAATTTCTTTATTCATTATTGGAAGTATACATGTTTTTCCTACTAAGCTTTTATATCTTTCATCATCTGGATGTACTGCAACTGCTGTGTCTCCAAGCATTGTTTCAGGTCTTGTTGTTGCTACTGTTAAGTATGTGTCATCTGTTCCTGTAACTTTATACTTTATATGCCATAAATGTGTCCCTTCTTCTGAATATACCGCTTCCGCATCTGATATTGAAGTATTACAACATGGACACCAATTTATCATTCTCTTTCCTTTATAAATTAGCCCTTTATCATATAGCTTTTTAAATACTGTTAGTACAGCTTTTGAAAGTCCTTCATCCATTGTAAATCTTGAACGTGACCAGTCAGCAGAACAACCTAATCTTTTTTGTTGTTTTACTATTGTTCCTCCGTAAAGTTCAGTCCATTCCCATGCTTTTTTTAAGAATTCTTCTCTTCCTAAATCATGTTTATCTATTCCTTCTTCTCTTAATTTTTCTACAATTTTAACCTCTGTAGAAATTGCAGCATGGTCTGTTCCTGGAACCCATAGTGTATTATACCCTTGCATTCTCTTATATCTTATTAATATGTCTTGTAAAGTTCCATCTAACGCATGGCCCATATGTAGTTTTCCAGTAACATTTGGCGGTGGCATCATTATACAGTAACTTTCTTTTTCTTTGTTTCCACTTGGCTTAAAATATCCTTTTTGTTCCCAATTATTATATAGTTCTTCTTCAAAATCATTTGGTTCATATTTCCCATCTAAATTGTGCATTATATCACATTCCCTTCTTGTATAAAATTTAATTTATAACAATGGGCAGACTGAGTCGTCTGCCCTACGGCATAAAAACATATTTTTTAATTCATATAGTCACGTAATTTTTTGCTTCTACTTGGGTGTCTTAATTTTCTTAATGCCTTTGCCTCAATCTGTCTTATTCTCTCTCTTGTGACCATAAATTCTTTTCCTACTTCTTCTAATGTTCTTGCTCTTCCATCTTCTAGACCAAATCTTAATTTTAATACTTTTGCTTCTCTAGGAGTTAATGTATTCATAACTTCTTCCAATTGTTCTTTCATTAATGTAAATGATGCTGAGTCTTGTGGTGCTGGGCTATCTTCATCTTGTATGAAATCTCCTAAATGGCTATCATCTTCTTCTCCTATTGGTGTTTCCAAAGATACTGGATCTTGAGCAATCTTTTGAATTTCCATTACTTTTTCAACTGGTAAATCCATTTCTTCTGCAATTTCTTCTGGCGTTGGTTCTCTTCCTAATCTCTGTAATAACAATCTTGATGTCCTTATCAATCTATTTATTGTTTCTACCATATGAACTGGTATTCTTATTGTTCTGGCTTGATCTGCTATGGCTCTTGTTATAGCTTGTCTAATCCACCATGTTGCATAAGTACTGAATTTAAATCCTTTTGTATAATCAAACTTTTCAACTGCTTTTATCAGTCCCATATTTCCTTCTTGGATCAAGTCTAAAAATAGTAATCCTCTTCCAACATATTTTTTAGCAATACTTACAACCAGCCTTAGATTTGCCTCTGATAATCTTTGTTTTGCTTGTTCATCTCCAACTAGAATCTTTTTAGCTAACTCTAATTCTTCTTCAAAAGATAATAGTTCTATTTTACCAATTTCTCTTAAATACATTCTAACTGGATCATCTGTATTGACTCCATCTAAAGGCATTTTATCAAGCTCATCTAGTTTGATATCTTCTACTTCTTCTAAATCTTCTATATCTGGTTCATCTAAATCGTCTCCGTCTTTTAGAACATCAACGCCCATTTCTTCCATTGCATCAAAAACTTTATCTATTTGTTCTGGATTAATATCTCCTAATTGTGTTGCTAGTTCTCCATATGTTATATTCCCTTTTTCTTTAGCCTTTTTTATTATTTCATTTACTTTTTTTGCAGTATCTTCCTGATTTAGTTCTTCTTTGTTTTCTTCTAATTCTTCATTTTCTTTCTTTGTTTTTTTATCTTCGCTCATACCAATACCCTCCTTCTTGGTAGTTACTTTATTTTTATTAATTTAAGTATTAAATCTTGTATTTCTTTATCTATTGATGCTATCTCTGCTTGTGTTAAATCTGTTCTTTTTTGCATTTCTATTAATTCTTGTTTTCTCATATTTAACTTTTCTTTTTTATATGTTTTTACTATATTATCAATCAATTTTTGATCATTATTAGTTTGATATTCTTCTGATAGCAATTCTGTTAATCGACTAATTACCTCTTCATCTTCTGCAAAAAAATTCATTAATGTATTGCTGATATTATTACTATTGCCTTTTTCTAGTTCTTCATACAATTTTTTTAATATTTTTTTATTTGTTTCTGATTTTAAATCATCAATTGTTACATCTTGCTTTATTTGGTTATATCCTTTTTCTTGTTCATTTATTAGCATTGCTATAATTGCTTTTTCTCTTTCAATAAGTTTCTTTTCAACTTCTTCTTTTTGAACTCTTATAGTTGGTGTTCTGGATAATATTTTTGGTCCTGCTACTTTATTAGTCATTTTATTTATTTCTGCATAAATAGCTTCTTTCGAAATTCCATATTCTTTTGAAATATCAGTCAAATAAATTTCTTGTTCAATTTTGCTACTTACAGATGTTAATAATTTTGCTATTTCTTTTAAAAATTTTATCTTATCATTTGTATTTTGCAAGTCCAAATCTTTTTTTAAAACTTTTGCCTTAAACTGTACTAATGAAATTGCATCATTTATGAGAAGTTTAAACCTTCCATTTCCATATTTTATAACATATTCATCTGGATCTTTTGCACCCTCCATTTGAAGAATTCTAACATCACATCCCATATTTGTAAGTATATCTAGTCCTCTTAAAGTTGCAGCTTGTCCTGCTCCATCTGAATCATATGATATTATAATTTTTTCTGAATACTTTCTAAGTAATCGTCCTTGCATTTCTGTAAGTGCTGTTCCGAAGTGATGCTACTGCATTAGGAATTCCTCTTTGATGTAATGATACTGCATCCATGTAACCTTCTACAATTACTAAATTAGTTTCATCTGAATTTTTGGCTACATTCAATGCATACAGATTTCTCCCTTTGCTGTATACAATTCCTTCTGGAGAATTTATATATTTAGGTTGAGAATTATCTAAAATTCTTCCTCCAAAGGCAATATATCTATTTTTTATATCTTGTATTGGAAACATTAATCTATTTCTAAATACATCAATATATCCTGTATTTGTTTTCTTTACTAAATTTGACGCTAATATTTCTTCATCTGTAAAACCATTTGCTCTTAATGTTGTATATACTTCTGTTCCGCCATTTGCATATCCTATCATAAATTTTTTTAAAGTATTATTATCAAGTTTTCTCTTTTTTACATATTCTTGTGCCATTTTTGCTTGTTGTTTATATAAATTTTCATGGTATAATTCTGCAACTATTTGATTTATAGAATATACTTTTTCTTTTAGTATCTGTTTTTTGCTATCTTTGTCGTTATCTATTGTTGGCAAAACAATTCCTGCTTTTTCTGCTAACATCTCAATACTTTCTCTATATCCTAAATTCTCAATTTTATTTATGAAAGTAATTACATCTCCTCCAACACCACAACCAAAGCAATGAAATATTTGCTTGTCTGGAGAAACAGAAAAAGAGGGGGTTTTTTCTTTGTGGAAAGGACATAATCCTAAAAAGTTTCTACCTCTTCTTTTTAATACTACATATTGTGATATAATGTCTACTATATCATTACTGCTTTTTATCTCTTCAATCAATTCATCACTATATCGCACCATATTTTAGCACCTTTCTTTTCACATATATAATATTCGACATCTCTTAATTAAATCCTTCTTTTATTTACATAATTCTTGTTTGTATATGAAATCTTCAATCAAATATTGAAAAACACCAAATCTATCTTCGATAAATTTAGTGTCCTTCATTTACTCTTCTAAGCCGAAACTTACTCCTAATGCATTATTAATTTGATTCATTATAATATTATTATCATCTATATGACCTATCTTTTCTTTTAATCTACTTTTATCTATAGTTCTAATTTGTTCTGCTAATATTACTGAATCTGATTTTAATCCAAACTTTTCGTTATTCAACTCTATATGTGTAGGTAATTTATTTTTATTTAGTTGTGATGTTATCGCTGATACTATTACTGTTGGGCTATATTTATTTCCCATATCATTTTGTATTACTAGTACAGGTCTTATTCCTCCTTGTTCTGAACCTACTACTGGACTTAAATCTGCATAAAACATATCTCCTCTTTTTATTACCATTTTTCTTCACTCCTGCTAATTCTATATTTGTTTATATTTTAAATATAGGTAATAGAGTTTGATTTTTAGTAGTTTTTATATTTCTGTATTTATTGGATAATTTGAAAATGCTATTATTTCTTCTTTTGTTAGTCTATTTATTTCTATCTTATTATATAATATGTAAATTGTCGTTTTTTGTGTTATGTCTTTTATTTCTAATTTGTCTATTTTGTCATTTTCCTTGTCTATATATAATTTTTTATTCTGTGTATATATATTGTTTTGTTTTACTTCTACTTCCATAATAATTTTTCCATTTTCCTCATATATTTTTGAATCTTGATTTTGACTGTAATCTTCTATAAATTTAACTAGACTCAGCTCATTACTTCCAATAAATTTATAATCTGTGTATATTTTATTTAATGTTAATTTACTATTTTTTATACTAAGATCTTTGCCATCATATGTGAATTCAAGTCCTGATAAGTTCTCAGGTTCTAATACCTTTTGTTTGTATAAATTTCCTTCTTTTATATATTTTTGTTCTACTTTATAAATGTTTTTTGTTTTATTACTTGTTACTTCTATATTTGCATTCGCATTATAGCTCTCTATACTTAAAATATATTCTTTTATTTCATCGATCGATTTATTACTTATATTATTTCCACTTTTAATTTTTTTATAATTATTTTTAAATAAAAAAATTATAATTATCAAAATTATAATTGTAATTGCAATACCAATAATCTTTTTCATCTGCCTCTCTCCCTTCTTTTTTCTAATTATATTCGTCTTGCTTGGAAGATATGTTGATGATAAAAATTGCAGTTTATTTTACTTTTACAATCCGCCAAATCTCGTCGGAGTTTTCATTGTGTAAACAACAAGGTTCTGGGGTACCTCACCCACAAGCTTTGCTTGTGAGGTGGGTCAGGTTCTTATATTTATTTTTTAATTGAACCCACGTTTGATACGCCAAAGAAGGAGGCTCGGGTCTTCAAACAAAATAAATATGAAACTCCTGCGTTTGGCTACTCTGTACCAAATTTCAATAAAAGCAAATCATTATAATTATTTGAAAACGAGTTCGACCATCTAACGCTTCAGGGCAACGTAAATGCGTAGCATTTTTGCCGAAGCGATTTGCTTT
>CANTAQ010000013.1 GCA_947651825.1 uncultured Clostridium sp.
GAGTAACAGGAAGTATAGCTGCATATAAGATGGCTAATGTTGCAAGTGCATTGGTAAAAGAAGGAGCAGAAGTACATGTAGTTATGACTAAAAATGCAACGAATTTTATAAATCCAATAACATTTGAAACATTAACTAACAATAAATGTATTGTAGATACATTTGATAGAAACTTTGAATTTAATGTAGTACATGTATCATTGTCTCAAAAGACAGATGTAATGCTTATTGCACCAGCAACAGCAAATATTATAGGAAAACTTGCAAACGGTATTGCAGATGATATGTTAAGTACAATGGCACTTGCTGCAAATTGTAAAATTATTGTTTCGCCTGCAATGAACACTCTTATGTATAAAAATAAAATTGTTCAGGACAATTTAAAAAAACTAGAAAATTATGGTTTTGAAATTATTAAACCAGCTGTTGGAAGACTTGCTTGTAATTCAGTTGGAGAAGGGAAATTACCAGATGAAAATATTTTAATTGATTATATAAAACAAGAAATTGAATTCCAAAAGGACATGGAAGGAATTAATGTACTTGTAACGGCAGGACCAACTATTGAAAAAATCGATCCAGTTAGATATATTACAAATCATTCAAGCGGAAAAATGGGATATGCTATTGCAGAAATCGCAGCAAAGCGTGGAGCAAATGTATTGCTTGTTTCAGGACATACACATATAGAACCACCCATGTTTACAAATGTTTTAGAAGTAGAATCAGCAAATGATATGTATAATGCTATTATAGAAAATATGGATAAATACGATATTATAATTAAAGCTGCGGCTGTTGCAGACTATACAGTTCAAAACACAAGTGATGAAAAAATTAAGAAAAATGATGATAAATTAAATCTTGAACTCATTAAAACTAAAGACATCTTGAAAACTATTGGAGAAAAGAGAAAAAATAATCAAGTAATTTGCGGATTTTCTATGGAAACAAATAATCTAATAGAAAATTCTAAAAAGAAACTAACTTCAAAAAAATGTAATATGATTATTGCAAACAATTTAAATGATGATGGTGCAGGATTTGGTGTTGATACTAACAAAGTTACTATAATTACTAAAGATAATATTGAAGAATTTGAAACTCTTTCAAAAAAACAAGTTGCAGTTGAAATATTAAATAGAGTGTTAGAACTTTATGAAAATGGAGAAAAATAATGATACTAGGAATTGATATTGGAAATAGTAATATTGATATAGCTTTAATGGATAAGCACGGTGTAATAAAAAAAGAATGTTATGAAATGGGCAAAGAGATGCAATATGAAGAATATTTAAGAAAGATAATAGGGGATAATAATATAACAGGCATTATTATTTCTTCTGTTGTACCTGAAATTAATGAAACAATAAAACAAGCAGTTATAAACATTTGTGAAAAAATACCTATTTTTGTTAATTCAGAATTAAAACTCGGAATTACAATAAAATATGATAATCCACAAAAACTTGGAGCTGATTTAATAAGTGTAGCAGTTGGAGCAGTAACTAAATATAAAAATCCAGTTATTGTAATTGATATTGGAACAGCAACAACTTTTTCTGTGATAAATAGAAATAAAGAATATATTGGTGGTATGATTGCGCCAGGACCACATACATCAATGAAAGCACTGGCAACTATGACAGCCCAGTTGCCTGAAATTGAACTTGTAACTAGCAATAAAGTTATTGGAACTAATACTATTGATTGTATGAAAATAGGAATTATAACAGCACATGCAGCAATGATAGATGGAATGATAGAAAGAGTGTTGAACGAATTGAATGAAAGTAATGTTAAAATTATTGCAACAGGAGGAGGGGCAAAAGACATAATAGATATGTGTACACATAAAATTATCTGGGATAAAGATATTATTTTTAATGGTTTATATGAAATATATATAAATAACATTTATTGTTAAAAAATAAATTATCAAAAAAGTCCAAACCTTCATAAAATATATAATAGAATATATTTTATGGAGGAATTTTTATGGCAAAAATAATTGTGTTTAATAATGACACAAATAGAATGGAAACATATTATAGAGGCGAAAATGAGGCAATGCCTTACAATACAAATAGAAGTTTAACAGTAGGAGAATTTAGAGGTTCTAGTGGAAGTCCAACATTATGGACAACAAAAAGAGCAATGCAAAGTTGGAATGCAACAAGATATTTATATGGAGCACCAATACCAGTAGGATTTGCATTCAAGAGACCATGGGAAGGTGGACATTCAAACCAGTCACAGCACTATGCAGGAGTAGCATTTGATGTAGCACAGGCATTAAGTAATGATGAAAGAAATCGATTAAGAAATTTAGCAATAGAATCAGGCGTATGGTCATATGTAGAACCTGCACGTCTAACACCTACCTGGGTTCATTTTGATAAACGTTTTCGGGAGACCTGCTTGTAGTACAGGAGGATTTCCACTAATAAGACAAGGAAGTATTAGCACATATGTATTAATTGCACAAGATGATTTGAATACACTAGGATATAGAACAGGAGGATTAGATGGAATTTTTGGAGGTCAAACAAGAAATGCAGTAATAAGCTATCAAAGAAATGTAGGATTAGCCGCAGATGGAATTGTAGGATGTGATACTTGGCGTTCATTGCAAGAAGATGTAGTAGGAACAGGAAGAACAAGTACAACATTAGATTAAAATAAAAACGAATAAACAAACATATTACGGACAACATAGTTTAGAGGTGATATGTTTGTTTATTCCAGATAATATATATTATGAACCTAATTCAATAAATTATAAATTGGGAAAAGAATTAATAGAAAAATATAAAAAAGAAAATATTAATTTAATAGAAATTGAAAATCACAATAATATTGAGGAAATGAGAAAAAAGGAAAATTCAGAATTTCCGAGAATGAAAAGAAATCTTATTATAGGTGTAAGAAAAACTCACAAATTTGTTCCAAATCACAAAACTTCAGATTTTTTAGTTCCATATACTTCATCTGGTTGTACAGCAATGTGTATGTATTGTTACTTAGTATGTAATTATAATAAATGTGCATATTTAAGATTATTTGTTAATAGAGAAGAAATGCTAGATAAGATAATTAAAACTTCCGAAAAGTCAGAAAAGGAACTGACATTTGAAATAGGAAGTAATAGTGATTTAATTTTAGAAAATACGATAACAGGAAACTTAGTATGGACAATAGAAAATTTTGTTAAAAGTAAAAAAGGTTTTTTAACATTTCCAACTAAATTTGATATGGTAGACCCAATTTTAGAGTTAGACCATGGAAATAGAATAATTATAAGAATGAGTGTTAATCCACAAGAGATTATTAATAAAGTAGAATTTGGAACATCAAGTTTAAAAAATAGAATAGAAGCAATAAACAAATTAGCCAAGCATGGATATAAAGTAGGAATCATTATAGCACCAATTATTTTGATAGATAATTGGCAAGAATACTATAAAAATTTAATCAAAGAATTAGCAGAGAATTTGGACAATTCTGCAAAAGATAAAATGTTTTTTGAAATGATTTTCATGACATATAGTTATATTCATAGTAAGATAAATGAAGAAGCATTTCCAAATGCAATAAATTTATATGATAAAAATTTGATGACTGTTAGAGGAAGAGGAAAGTATGGGTATAAAAAAGAAGTAAGAGAAGAAGCAGAAAGATTTTTAAGGGAACAAATGAAAAAGTATTTTCCAAATAATAGTATAGAATATATTGTATAAATAAAATAATCTTGATTATTAAAGAAAAGTATAGTATATTAGAGCATAAGATTGAAATATAATAAGGCAGATTTTTTTAGAATCTGTCTTTCTGAAACAATTAAATAAATCGGAGGAATATATGAAAAGAATAGTATCAATACAAGATATATCATGCATAGGAAAATGCTCACAAACAGTAGCGTTGCCTATTTTATCAAGTATGGGGATAGAAACAGCAATACTACCCACATCAGTACTTTCAACACATACAGCATTTAATGAATTTACATTCAAAAATCTAACAGATGAATTATATAAAATAGCAGAGCATTGGAAAAAAGAAAAATTTCAGTTTGATTTAATATACATAGGATATACTGGTTCAGAAGAAATTTTAAATTTTGTACTAGATTTTATAAAACAATTTAAAACAGATAAAAATATTGTTGTATTTGACCCAGCAATGGCAGATCACGGAAGAATGTATGCAGGAATTGATAAAAACATCTTTTCAAAAATAAAAGAAGTAGCAAAAAAAGCAGATGTAATAAGGCTAAATCTAACAGAAGCAACATTTTTGTTGGATATGAAATATAAAGAGAATTTTACACTAGAAGAAGGAAAAGATATAGCAAAAAGATTACAGCAATTAGGAGGAAAAATAACTGTTATAACAGGGATTGAAAAAGAAAACGAAATCGGTGCAATTGGATATGATGGTAATAAGTTTTATAGCAATTTCGAAACCAAGTATAATAAGAGCTACCACGGAACAGGAGATATTTTTACAAGTGCATTAGTTGGAAGTATATTAAGAGAAAAAAATTTAGAAGAATCAATAAAAATAGCAACAAAATTCACAACAGAATGTGTAAGAACAACATATGAAGATGAAAATGGAATTGAGTATGGTGTGAATTTTGAATTAGTTATACCATACTTATTAGAATTGTTATAATCTACCAAGATAATTAAAAAATAGCTCCATGTGTGTTTTGAGTGCAAGCTTACAAGTAAAAAAACATCTAATGAACACATGGAGCCTATTTTATAGATTGGCTATGAATTGTAATGAAATTTTTATTATTATAGCTTGAATAGTTACAAAATATATTGTAAATTATGGTATTTTATGATATTCTTTAAAGGAATATAAATAAAAGGAGAGTGTTTAGTGTGAAAATTTATCAAGAAGCTGCAGATTATATCAAAGGAAAAATGGGAGAAATAAGCCCAAAAATAGCTATAATATTGGGGTCAGGATTAGGAGTACTTAGTGAAGAAATAACAGAGAAAATAGTTATTCCTTACAAGGAAATACCAAATTTCCCAGTTTCAACAGTAACAGGACATGCCGGTGAATTAATAATAGGAAAATTGCAAAATGTAGCTATTATAGCTATGAACGGAAGGTCTCATTACTACGAAGGATATTCATTACAAGAAGCAACATTTCCAATAAGAGTATTTAAATTGTTAGGAATAAATGAACTTATACTAACAAATGCAGCAGGAGGAATAAACACAGAATACAAACCAGGAGATTTCATGATAATAAATGACCATTTAAGTTTCTTTGCAGAATCAGTTTTGAGAGGAAAGAACATGGATGAATTTGGACCAAGATTTCCAGACATGAGTGAAGTTTATAAGAAAGATAAAATAGCAAAATTAGAAGAAATAATAAAAAAATATACAGGGCGACCAAATGTAGGAGTTTATGCTTATATGAAAGGTCCTACATATGAGACACCAGCAGAAATTAGAGCTTTAAGAACACTTGGAGCAGATGCAGTTGGAATGTCTACAGTACCAGAGGCAATTGTTGCAAATCATTGTGGAATAGAAGTAGCAGCAATATCATGTATAACAAATATGGCAGCAGGAATATTAGATGAAAAACTATCACATGAAGAAGTAAAAGAAACTGCAGATAGAGTAAAAATGACATTTAAAGAAATAATAAAAGAATATGTTAGTACAAAATAATTAGAAAGAAAAGGAATGACAAAATATGAAAGTTATATTATTACAAGACATTAAAAATGTAGGAAAAAAAGAAGAAATAATAAATGCAAATGATGGATATGCAAGAAATTATTTGTTTCCTAAAAAACTTGCGATTGAGGCAACAAAAGATAATTTGCTGAAATTACAAGCAAAAAAGACATCAGAAGCAAACAAAAAACAAGCAGAAATAGAAGAAAATAAAAAAATAGCAGCAAAAATAGAAAAGATGACACTAATTATTAGAGCAAAAGCAGGAGCAAATGGAAAGATATTTGGTGGAATAACATCTAAAGAAGTTTCAGAGGAATTAAAGAAACAGTTTAATATAGAAATAGATAGAAAGAAAATAAACTTGAAAGAAACAATAAAGAACTTAGGAGAATTTTCAGCAGAAATAAAATTCGGAGATGGAATAAATTGCAAATTAACATTAAACATTCAGGAGGAATAATTAATGGATAAATGGAAAATACCACCACATGACATTGAAGCAGAACAAGCAGTTTTAGGTAGTATGCTTACTGATCAAGATGCAGTAATAAATGCAATAGAAGTATTAAAACCAGAAGATTTTTATAGGGATGATAATAAATATATATATGAAGCAATGATGAATATATATAATAGAGGAGAGCCAATAGATATAATTACTGTAAAAGCAGAACTAACAACAACTCAAAAGTTTGAAGCAGTAGGTGGAATTGAATATTTGGCGATACTTCCTGATAAAGTTCCATTTGCTGCAAACAGTGGCAAATATATTAAAATTGTTGAAGAAAAGTCATTATTAAGACAATTAATAAAAGCATCAGATGAGATACAAACATTGGGGTATGAGCAAAGTGAAGAAGTAGATGATATAGTAGATCAAGCTGAAAAAAAGATTTTCAATATAATGCAAGGAAAAAATCAAAAAGGATATACTGCGTTAAAAGAAATTTTAGTTGAGAGTTTTGCAGAAATTGAAAAACTATATAATCAAAAAGAGCCAATAACAGGAATTCCAACAGGATTTGTGGATTTAGATGCAAAAACTGCAGGACTTCATAATTCAGATTTAATATTAGTTGCAGCAAGACCAGCAATGGGAAAATCTGCTTTTGCTATAAATATTGCAACAAATGCTGCCATAAGTGCAAAAGTTCCAGTAGCAATATTTAATTTAGAAATGTCAAAATCTCAATTAGTAAGTAGAATGCTTTGTAGTGAATCTATGGTAGATAGTAATAAAGTTAGAACTGGAAAAATGGATGAAGAAGACTGGATAAAACTTGCTACTGCATTAGGACCGTTATCAGAAGCACCAGTATATATAGATGACACTCCAGGTATATCAGTTGCAGAAATCAGAGCAAAATGTAGAAAACTAAAATTAGAAAAAAATATTGGACTTGTAGTTATTGATTACTTGCAATTAATACAAGGAAGTGGAAAAAGAAATGCAAGTCGTGAACAAGAAATATCAGAGATAAGTAGATCATTAAAAATTCTTGCAAAAGAATTAGACATTCCAGTAATTGCATTATCACAATTATCAAGAGCAGCAGAACAAAGACAAGATCATAGACCAATGCTTTCGGATTTACGTGAATCTGGAGCAATAGAACAAGATGCAGATATAGTTATGTTTTTATATAGGGATGATTATTATAACCCAGATTCAGAAAAGAAAAATATTGCAGAAGTCATACTTGCAAAGCACAGAGCAGGTTCGACAGGAACAGTAGATTTATTGTGGATGGGAAATTATACCAAATTTGCAAATTTAGATAAATATAGAGAATAATAATAAAACAAATCAGGAGAAAATATGCTAAAAGAAAATGTTTTAAAAACTATAAAAAAGTATAATCTAATAAATAATGGAGATAAAATAATAATAGGTGTATCAGGTGGACCAGATTCCATTTGTTTGTTACATGTATTGAATTCCTTAAAAAAGGATTTTAATATAGAATTATTTGTAGCACATGTAAATCATATGATAAGAGAAGTTGCAGATATTGAAACAGAATATGTTCAAACATTTTGTAAAGAAATAGATGTGCCATGTTTTGTGAAGAAAGTAAATGTTCAGAAGATTGCAAAACAAAACAAAAAAGGAACAGAAGAAGTTGGAAGAGATGAAAGATATTTATTTTTTAATGAAGTTTTAGAACAAACAAATGCAAATCGAATTGCTACAGCTCATAATAGTAATGACAAAGCAGAAACTGTTATATTAAATATAGTGAGAGGTAGTGGAATATCTGGTCTTAAAGGAATAGAAGCAAATAGAGATAATAAATATATAAGACCATTAATAGAAACTTCAAGAAATGAGATAGAAAAATATTGTAAAGAAAATAGTTTATCTCCTAAATATGACGAGTCAAATAATGAAAACATTTATAGTAGAAATAAAGTTAGAAATGAATTGATTCCTTATATAAAAAAAGAATTTAATCAGAATATAATTCAAACGATTAATAGACTATCAGAACTAGCGACAGAAGAAAATGATTATTTAGAAAAATTAACTAAAAATGCTTATAATGAAATTAAACTATCAGAAGAAAGTAGCAAGATTATTCTAAATTTAAAAAAATTTAATAATTTAGAATTAGTAATAAAAAGAAGATTAATATTATATACTATTAAAGAGACTTTACATACAACAAATGGAATAGAAAAAGTTAATATAGATGATATTATAAAATTATGTGCAAATAATATAGGAAATAAGTACTTAATGCCAACAAAGGAAATAAAAATATTTGTAGGTAAAGGCAAAATACAATTTCTTAAAATATAAATAAAAAGCTTGAAATAAAATAAATCGTATGCTATAGTATAAAGGAATTTATACGGTTAATTTTTAATAAAACAAAGAATACAAGAGAAGGAGAGTTTAATAAATGAAAAGTAGTCTAAAAACAATAGGAATGTGGTTAATAATAGGACTTATATGCTTAGTACTGATATCATCGATATTAGAAAATGCAGAAACAAAAATGACTTATGATGAACTAATGAAGGAAATAGAAAATACTAGAGTAGAAAAGATAGAACTGTCTTCAAATGGAAAAAAGGCATATGTAAAAATAAAAAATTCTAATGTTGAAAAAGAAGTTAATATTCCAAGTCTGGATGCTTTTATGACAGCAATAAATGATGATTTAATAAATAAAACATTTACACTTGAAGAAAAAACACAATCAATATTGATTACGGTTCTTAGTTTATTATCACCATTTGCAATTGTAATTGTTCTATTAATTTTTTGGTTCTTAATGATGGGAAATTCGCAAGGAAACGGAAATAAAACAATGACTTTCGGAAAAAGTAGAGCAAAAGTTATAGGAACAACAGATAAGGCAAAAATAACATTTAAAGATGTTGCAGGAGTTGATGAAGAAAAAGAAGAACTACAAGAAATTGTAGAATTCTTAAAATCTCCAAAGAAATTTACAGACATGGGAGCAAGAATTCCAAAGGGAGTTTTATTAGTAGGTCACCCAGGAACAGGAAAAACATTATTAGCTAAAGCAATTGCAGGAGAAGCAGGAGTACCATTTTTTATAATAAGTGGTTCAGACTTTGTTGAAATGTTTGTTGGTGTTGGAGCATCAAGAGTAAGAGATTTATTTGATCAAGCTAAAAAAAGTGCACCATGTATAATTTTTATAGATGAAATAGATGCAGTAGGACGTCAAAGAGGAGCTGGTTTAGGAGGAGGGCATGATGAAAGAGAACAAACATTAAACCAATTACTTGTTGAAATGGATGGATTCTCAGAAAATGAAGGAGTAATAGTAATAGCAGCAACAAATAGACCTGATGTATTAGATAAAGCATTACTAAGACCAGGAAGATTTGATAGACAAATAGTAGTATCAGCACCAGATGTAAAAGCAAGAGAAGAAATATTAGAAGTTCATAGCAGACACAAAAAATTAGGTGATGATGTAGACTTAAGAATTATAGCAAAAAATACTGTAGGATTTTCAGGGGCTGACTTAGAAAATGTTATGAATGAAGCATCATTATTAGCAGCAAGAAGAAACAAAGAAGAAATAAATATGCAAGAAGTAGAAGATGCTATGATAAAAATTACAATGGGGCCAGAAAAGAAGAGCAGAGTAAGAAATGAAAAAGAAAATAAATTAGTAGCATTTCATGAAGCAGGGCATGCAGTAGTAAGCCACTATTTACCAAGCCAAAATATGATACACCAAATATCTATAGTACCAAGAGGAATGGCTGGTGGATATACAATGTATAGACCAGATGAAGATAAAAACTTCATGTCAAAAGTAGAAATGGAAGAATCAATAGTATCATTATTGGGTGGAAGAGTAGCAGAAAGTATAGTTTTAGATGATATATCAACAGGAGCAAGCAATGATATCGAAAGAGCATCAAAAATAGCAAGAGATATGGTCACAAAATATGGAATGAGTGATACATTAGGAACAATAACATTTGGTTCAGGTCAAGAAGAAGTGTTTTTAGGAAGAGACTGGACACAAACAAGAAATTACAGTGAAGAAACATCATCAAAAATAGATGAAGAAGTTAAGAAAATAATAGATAAGGGATATAATAGAGCTAAAGAAATTTTAACAATGCATAGTGATAAATTACATGCAGTAGCAAATAAATTATTAGAGCAAGAAAAAATTGAAGGCGAAGAATTTGATGCAATATTTGAAGAATAAGAGAATGACCAATCTCACAAGTAGGGCTTGTGGGTGAAGTACTACAGAACTTTGTTGTTTTCTTAAATAAAAAGAAAAGATGCTAAGAATTTTAATTCTTAGCATCTTTTGTATTTATCCAAAATAGTTAACACATTGATTTATAGCATCTTTATTAAATATAACTTTTCCATATTCTCGAATTTTTCTTTCAAATAAAACTTCATTTTTTACAGAAGTACCGAATTCTGTAAGAGTAGAATAAAGCAATTTGAATTCTTTAACATCTAACTTTAAGTTATTAAAAATTAAATAATAATTACCATTATAAAATAATAATGTAGTAGATTTAAATTTTTGTTTAGGAAAAGCATTATTACTATTTACATATGTACAAAAAGAACAAAAATCTTCAAATTTATTAAATGAAGTTATAGAAGTCTGTTTATTAGGTGAAACAGATTTTATTTTTGTTTTAACAGTCTTTTTTTGCTTTTTTAATCCATCATTTGGGGACATTCTAGTAACTGTAATAATAAAACTTCCATCAGAAGAAGCTAAAGCTTCAATTACTAATTTGTAATTTTTAGTATTAAAACCCAGTTCAGATTCAGCTTTATCAAGCATATCTAAAAACAAATCTTGAGTTTCCATAGAATTGGACATAAATGTATGTAAATCAATATTTTTTTCAATTAAATCTTCTATATCAAAAAAAATTCTAATCTTATTTTCATTCAACTTTTCAATACGCATTAATCAAGACCTCCTAAATACTATAATAATATTATAGCATCAATTATATGAAATTTAAATGATAAAAATTTGGAAAAACATTCTCCTATAATATATTTATAATAATATAAATATGTGAAAAACAATTATCTAAGAATTATAACATAAAGAAAAATAAAAATAAAGATAAAAATAAAAAGAAATAATAAACCAGGGTGACAATGGTTAAGGATGCTTACATAATGTGCTATATTTATAAATTAAAGAACAAACATAGATATTATAAAAAAATATCAATATATCTTGAAAAAAAGGCAGAATAAATATATAATAATGATGTCAAAAAGGGAACAAAAGAAGGAGGAACAAACATGGCAACAAGAGACAGAAATATATGGATTTTATTAGTATTTATATTATCAGGGCTAGTTATAGGAGGATTGTTAGGAGAACTTGCATCAAGAGTAGAATTTTTATGGTGGTTATCATATGGAGAGAGCTTTGGACTAAGCAATCCAATTGAGCTAAATTTAAATATAATGACAGTAACATTTGGATTAATGTTTAAAATAAATATTGCAAGTATAATAGGAATGGCAATAGCAATATTCATATATAGAAAAGTGTAGAAAAAGTAGTAAAGGAAAGATAGGAAAGGATTTTTATGAAAATAAAAGAATTACCCCTATCAGAACGACCATATGAAAAATTAGAAAAATATGGAGAAGAAAGCTTATCAAATGCAGAATTATTGGCAATAATAATTAAGACAGGTACAAAAGAGGAATCCTCAGTAGGAATTGCACAAAAGATATTAAATTTAAATAAAAATTTAGACACAAAAGACTTAAGATTTTTACAAGAAATATCATTAGAAGAATTTATGCAAATAAAAGGAATTGGAAAAGTAAAAGCATTGCAATTAAAAGCAATATGTGAACTTACTAAACGTATTTCGAGACCAATTAATAATAAAAAAGACGTAATAAGAACACCAAAAGATGTTGCAAATTTATTAATGCCAGAATTAAAATATGAAAAAAGAGAACTTGCAAAAGTTATTATATTAAACACAAAGAATGTTATTCTAAGAATTATAAATATATCTTTAGGCGGAAGTAATTTTGCGTGTATAGAACCAAAAGATGTGCTAGTAGATGCAATAAAAATGCAGGCACCCAAAATAATACTTGTTCATAATCATCCAAGTGGAGATGCGACTCCTAGTAAAAGTGATTATAGAGTTACAGATAGAATATACGATTCAGCACAATTGCTTGGAATAGAATTATTGGACCATATAGTATTAGGAGATGGAGAATATGAGAGCTTATTAAAGAAGAAATGAGGAGAAGAAATTGTTTAGTCTAAATGGAAAAGATATTGGAATAGATTTAGGAACAGCAAACATATTAGTAACAATAAAAGGCAAAGGGATTGTGTTAAATGAACCAGCAGTTGTATCAATAGAAGAGGAAACAGATAATCTTCTAGCAACTGGACATGAAGCAAAACAGATGTTAGGAAGAACTCCAAAATCAATAAATGCAATCAGACCTTTGCAAGATGGTGTAATAGCGGACTTTAAAGCCACACAAATATTATTAAAGAATATTGTTGGGCGAGTTTGTAAAAGATATAATATAGGAAAACCAAGAGTCGTAGTTGGTGTACCATCTGGTATAACAGAAGTTGAAGAACGAGCAGTAGAAGAAACTATAATGACAGCAGGAGCAAAAGAAGTATTTTTGATTGAAGAACCAATGGCAGCAGCAATTGGAGCTGGTTTAGATGTTGCAACTCCAAATGGAAATATAATTGTTGACATAGGAGGAGGAACGACAGAAGTTGCAGTTATATCTTTAGGAGGAATCGTTGTAAGTAATTCAATAAGAATTGCAGGAGATGAATTAAATCAAGACATAATAAACTATTTGAAAAGAGAAGCAGGAATAGCTATTGGAGAAACTACTGCAGAAAATGTTAAAATTCAGATAGGAGCAGCAATGTCATTAATGACAGAACTAAGTATGGAAGTAAAGGGACGCGATTTAAAGACAGGATTACCAAAAAATATAACAGTTACTTCATCACAAATACAAGAGGCTATGGAGGCGTCCATAGCAGAAATTGTAGATGTGATAAAAATGACTTTAGAAAAAACACCACCAGAATTAGCTTCTGATATAGTTGAAAAAGGTATAGTGTTAGCAGGTGGAGGAGCACTAATAAAAAATTTAGATAAATTAATAAATACAAAAATAAAAATGCCAGTATATATAGCAGAAAACCCAACAGAATGTGTAGTTAAAGGAACAGAGAAGACACTTGCAGATTTAGAAAAGTTAAAAACAATTTTAACAAATGCTAAGAAAAAAAGATAAACTAAAAACATTTTTTGAGGTGTGAAACAAGAATGGATAAGATCAAAAAGAAAAAAATAATAGCTAGTATTATAACAACAATATTATTAACAATACTAGTGATATTAACTGGTACAGAACTTAATAAATTTTCATACATAGAAGGCATAGCAAATAAAACAGTAGTACCAATACAAAATGCTTTAATACATTTAAAAAATAAAATAAATAAAAATTCAGACTTTTTTGAAAATATAGACAATCTAAAGAATGAAAATGATGCACTAAAAAAGGAAAATGATGAGTTAAAATCAAAACTAACAGAGTTAGAAATAATAAAAGCAGAAAATGCAACATTAAGGGCATATGCAGATTTAACAGATAAATATACAGAATATAAGGCAATTCCAGCATATATTATTAGTAAAGATGTGAGCAATTTAAGTGAAACAATGTTAATAAATGTAGGAACAGATGATGGAGTATATGCAAATATGCCAGTTATATCAGAAGAGGGAATAGTAGGACATACAATATCAGCAACTAAAAGTACAGCAAAAGTACAACCAATTATTGATCCAGCAAGTAGTATAAGCGGAACTATGCATATATCAAGAGATAATTTAATGGTAAAAGGAATGCTGAATGAAAGAAATAAGTTGAAAGCAGTATATATTGGAGCAGAAGCAGATTTAGTACTAAATGATATTGTAGAAACATCAGGCTTAGGACGGAATATATCCAAAAGGTTTGAAAATAGGGGAACTAAAGGAAATTGTAGAATCAGGAAATGTAACAGAAAAATATGCAATAGTTGAAGCTAGCGTAGATTTTTCAAAATTAGAGACAGTATTAGTTATAATAAAGGAGAAACAATAATGGAAAATAATATTTATCAAACACCACTAAGTGGTAGATATGCGAGCAAAGAAATGAATACTATATGGTCTAATAATGCAAGATATTCAACATGGAGAAAATTATGGGTAGCATTAGCTGAGACAGAAAAAGAATTAGGATTGAATATTACAGAAGAACAAATAAATGAAATGAAAAATAATATAAATAATATTGACTATGATATAGTAAGTAAAAGAGAAAGAGAATGTAGACATGACGTTATGGCACATGTATATGAGTTTGGAATAAAATGTCCTGAAGCAAAACCAATAATACATTTGGGAGCAACATCATGTTATGTAACAGACAATACAGAAGTTATATTAATGAAACAAGGATTAGATATAATAAAGCAAAAATTAGTATTGGTAATAAGTAATTTAAAAATGTTTGCCGATAAATATAAGAATATTCCATGTTTAGGATATACACATTTTCAGCCAGCACAACTAACAACTGTTGGAAAGCGTGCAACACTGTGGATGCAAGATTTAATAGAAGATTTGCAAGAATTAGAATTTGTACAAGAAAATTTAAAATTACTAGGATGTAAAGGAACAACAGGAACAAGCGAAAGTTTTATGAAGCTATTTAAAGATGAAGAAAAGGTAAAGAAGATAGATAGTAAGATAGCAGAAAAAATGGGATTTGATAAAACATTTTCAGTATCAGGACAAACATATACAAGAAAACAAGACTCAAGAGTACTTAATTTACTTGCAGGAATTGCAGAAAGTGCAGCAAAATTTGCAAATGATATGAGGCTATTGCAACATGAAAAAGAGTTAGAAGAACCATTTGAAAAAAATCAAATAGGATCATCTGCAATGGCATACAAAAGAAATCCAATGAGAAGTGAGAGAATAAATGCATTAGCAAGACATGTAATGATACTTTCCAATGATACAAGGATAACATCAAGCTCACAATGGTTAGAAAGAACTTTAGATGACTCTGCAAATAGAAGAATAAGCATACCAGAAGCTTTTTTAGGAACAGACGCAATATTGAAAGTATATGCAAATATTACAGAAGGAATAGTAGTATATGAAAATGTGATAAAAGCAAATATAATGAAAGAAATTCCATTTATGGGAACAGAAGAAATACTTATGAATGCTGTATTAAAAGGTGGAGATAGACAAGAATTACATGAAAAAATAAGAGTACATTCAATGGAAGCAGCAAGACAAGTAAAAGAATATGGAAAGCCAAATGATCTTGTTGAAAGAATTGCTGGAGATGAGAGCTTTGGTCTAACAGAAGAAGAAATATTAGAAATTTTATTGCCAGAAAAACTATGTGGAAGAGCAAAGAATCAAGTAATAGATTTCATAAATGAAGAAGCAAATCCTGTAATTGTAAAGTATGGAAACTTATTAGAGAATATAGATGTGCATTTAGATGTATAAAATATAGAGCGGATAAAATATCCGCTCTATATTTTATACTATAAATCTCTTTCTCCTAAGTCAAATTCTTTGCGCTTATAAAATGTTTGAAATTCTTGACTAACATCTAAATCCTGGCTAGAAAATTCGTCATTTAATCTATCATATTTTTCGTCTTCATCTTCATAAGTATAAACAGAAGAATCAGAAGCGTTCGAATATGTTCCAGAAGAACTTTGGTCAGATTTCAATTCATTTTCACTATCTGAAAACGAAACTAACTTATATGCATTATTGGAGTCTGAATTACTTCCAGTATTACCTTTGCTTTCTTTTATATAGTTTCCTTTTTCACTTTTTTTGTCTTTTTGATTAGAACAAGCAGTTCTTAAAACTCTAATAATTTCTTCTTCTAAATCATCATCAGTTAATAAATCATTGTCAGGGTTATCACCATAATCAATTGTTATAGTAGAGCCATTATCGTCTAGGGAAACTGAAGAAACAGTACCTTTATCATCTACAATATAATCAACAGTACTAGAGTTAGAGCTATTTTTAGATTTATCGATAGCATCAGAAACTTCAGTTGTATCAACCACTTTTGCATCAAGTACATTTTCTCCATATCCAAAGTAATCTGGATCAGATAGTGTTAATATTAACGAATTATCAGTTTCTTTTTCAAACAATTCCAAAGAAGTAACTACAGAATCAACTACTTGAGCTTTTATAGAATTACTATGGATAGTCTCTAAGTTTTCAATATCATCATTTGTAAGATTACCTGTAGTTGAAATTATTGCCAGATATTGAAGAATCGCTGCCATTTTAATTTCATCTATCGATTGATATTCTTTAAAAGATAAATAATCATGTGATTTCGAATCCATAATAGGTATTCTATAATCGTGTTGTTTTGGAATTTTGTAATATGGTAGTAATGTTGATAAAATAACACCTTTATGATAATCATCAAAACTATTAATAAATCTCATGTATTTATATGTCCAATCAAAAACTCCATTAACATCATTAGGATTTTTCATAATTTCTAATAATTCAAAATAAGCAGCTTTTTGGTTAAAGACACCAGTAGATAATGCTTTTGAATCTTCTAAATCTATAATAGTACCTTCATCCAAATCATCAAATTCTAAAGTAGTAGATTCATTGGCAGCTTCAAAGATTTGTTTTAATGAAGATTCTGCAAGTAATGGTTCTAATTTAGAACGGTATTCCTTTGAAAAATCATTTAAAGGGTATTTTTCTTGTAAAGGCTTTATAGCCGCTTCAAAATCTGATAGAGAAGAATAGTTTTTTGGGGTATAAATTACTGCAACGAATTCTTCATATGCTTCCCTAGAATCAAATTTTTGCAATATTTTTTCTCTATAACTTTTGCTAGTAAGTCTGGCAATTATGTGAGGGAATTTTTCTTTCAAATATTCTAATGGATAATCCTTATAAAAAGCTGTTAATTCTGCATCTAATCTTTTTTCATCTTTGTGATGCTCTGCTTTAGCAAAGATTTTTCTAAATTTATCTAATTGCTTGTTAGGGTCTAGTTTAGAATATTTTTCAAAGGCTAAGTAGTTTTTCAAAATAGAGTCTAAAAATTCTTCACTTAACATATATTTAATTTTAGATTTATATTTATCACTAAATAATTCAATAGGATAATGTTTTTTCCATTGATTAAGGTCATTTTGAAATTTAGTATAATTTCCAGTTTTTTGAGCAAGTGCAATAATTTCACATAACTCATAGTATGCTTCTTCTTCGTCAAAGTCAGCTTCTTTTTCAAGTACCTTTTTTAATGCTTCGCTATTACTTGTATCTATTATATCATTTTGTGCCATATTGCACCTCCTTCTACATAATCATTTTATATTATATCATGCTAAGGAAATATTGTAAATAATTGATTTTATAAAAAATTAATGATAAAATGTGTCTAAATTAAAAAAATTATATTAAAGGTGATATTGATGCTAAAAAGAAATGAAACTAGACCTATTTTTGTTGGTGGTGTACAAATTGGTGGTCAAGATAAGGTTATTATACAATCTATGACTAATACTAAAACGAAAGATATTAAAAGTACAGTAGAGCAAATTTTAAAGTTAGAACAAGCAGGTTGCGAAATTATAAGAGTTGCTTGTTTAGATGTAGAAGATGCTAAAGCTATAAAAGAAATAAAAAAGGAAATTCATATACCTATTGTATCAGATATACATTTTGATTATAGAATTGCTTTAGAAGCTGCAAAAGCTGGTGTAGACAAAATTAGAATTAATCCAGGAAATATTGGCTCAAATGATAGAGTTAAGCAAGTAGTAGATGCATGCAAGGAAAGAAATATACCTATTAGAATAGGGGTAAATAGCGGTTCTTTACCTAAAGATATATTAGAAAAACATGGAGGAAAACCATGTGCTAAAGCTATGGTTGAGAGTGGGTTAAGACATATAAAAATTCTAGAAGATTTAGAATTTTATGATATAGCATTATCATTAAAAGCTTCTGATTTGAATTTATGTATAGAAAGTTATGAGGAAGCAGCAAATACAATAAAATATCCTTTGCACTTAGGAGTAACACATGCTGGCACAGAGTTTAGCGGGACAGTAAGTTCAAGTATAGGATTAGGAAATTTATTATTAAAAGGCATAGGAGATACAGTTAGAGTTTCATTATCAGCTGATCCTGTCAAGGAGATTAAAGTTGCAAAAGAAATCTTGAAAGACTGTAAATTATACAAATCACCTACACTAATTGCATGTCCTACATGCGGAAGAATTCAATATGATTTGATTCCAATAGCAAATGAAATAGAAGATTTTTTACAAACGATAAGAGTTAATATAACAGTTGCTGTAATGGGATGTGGAGTAAATGGACCAGAAGAAGCAAAACATGCAGATATAGGAATTGCAGGGGGTGTAAAGGAAGGTCTCTTATTTAAAAAAGGTGAGATAGTAAGAAAAGTAAAGCAAGAAAATATTGTTAGTGTTTTAAAAGAAGAAATAACAAATATGATAAATTAGACTTTGCTTTAAGTTAGCTTCATCTTGCTGAATGTTCAATTTTTTAAAAATTTAAATGCGGTTACCTAAATTTTAAAAATGAACATTCGCGGGGAGATTTTTTTCTAAATACAAATAGATAGTTAGAGAGAGGATTTTGCGTAATGGAAATAATAGTGGGAAAAACTTCTGGCTTTTGTTTTGGTGTTAAGAATGCTATTGGTAAAACAGAAGAACAGCTAGAAAATGAAACAGAAGTGTTTTGCTTAGGTGAATTAGTACATAATAAACAAGTTATAGAAAAGTTGGAGTCAAAGGGTGCAAAGTTTATTAATGATATAAAAGACGCAAAAAGTAAAGTAATAATTAGAGCACATGGAGCAGAAAGAAAAATATATGAATTTGCTAAAAATAATAACATAGAAATAATAGATTTAACTTGCCCTAAAGTTTCAGCTATTCATAAAATAGCTGAAAAATATGTAAATGAAGAATATTACATATTATTGATAGGTCAAATAGGACATCCAGAAATAGTTGCCACAGAGAGCTTTTGCGGACAAAATTATAACATTATAGAAGGAATAGAAGATGTTGATTCTGCAATGAAAACTTATTCTAAAACTAAGAAAAATAAATTATTAGTTTTAGCACAAACAACATATAGCTTAGATAAGTTTAATAAAATAGTAGAAAAGATAAAAATGGAAGAGCCAAATGTGGAAGTCAAAAATACAATATGTAATGCAACAAAGGAAAGACAAGAAGAGACAATCAAAATTGCAAGAAAAGTAGATGCAATGATTATTGTTGGAGGAAAACATAGTTCAAATACTAATAAATTATATGAATTATCAAATAAATACTGTGAAAATGTACAAATAGTAGAAACATTAAAAGAATTAGACATAAATAAATTAAAAAACTGTGAAACCGTAGGAATAATGGCAGGAGCTTCAACACCAAATGAAAGTGTAGAAGGAATAGTAACAAAGTTAAAAAATGTAATAAATGGCTAGATATAGCATGAATTTTAATTCAAATATTGTATAAGATATAATAATTTTGCAAAAGAATAAAATGTAATAAAAAAGAAATAAAAGTCTAAAAATTGAGCTTGCGTAAGTATAAATAAAACTAAAAAACGTGTAAGGCCCTGAAAACACTTGATTTTAGAAAAAACCTAAGCTATAATAACTTAAAAATATAAGAAGGGTAAAAACTGTAAATAACTTGAGCTAAATTAAAACTTATTTAAGCGCTAATTTATGGACTTTTTTTGCTTTGTGTGGTATAATATAAATGGGAGAACTATTTCTAAGAAAGGATGGTAAGAATGAATCAAATCTTAGTTTCAGAAAAACTATATGTTACACCAACAATGAAAAAAAAGAAAAAATTCTTTAAACTAGAATTTGCTTTATCAGTTATAGCACTGGTTTCATTATCAACATATGGTATATATGCATCGTATGATAGAAACAAAAATGAACAAGTATCGCAAGAAATCTTATCGTCTATAGAATATCAAGAACAGTATGAAACAGTAGAAGAACAGGCTAAAGTTATTATAATGAACAAACCATCTCGAAATAAAGGTGCAATTAGTTTAGACAAAATTGAGGACATTATAACAGTAGCAGTTACAAAGGAAATAGAAGTACCTGAAGAACAAAAAATTGTAGCAGGAGATGGCACAGTATATTATGCAATAGGTCAAATAGATATACCAAAAATATCATGTAGTTACCCAATCTTATCAAGTAAAGAAGAAAACTTTACAACACTATTAAAAATATCACCATGTAAGTTTTGGGGACCAAACCCAAATGAAATAGGTAACTTCTGCATCGTAGGACATAATTATAAAAATGAGCAGTTCTTTAGTAAAGTACCAACACTTGAAAATGGCGATATTATACAAATAACAGATTTATTTGGAAATACAGTAGAATATGAAGTATATGATAAATATGTAGTACTTCCAACGAATACAGACTGTACAAGCCAACTAACAAATGGAAAAAGGGAAATAACTCTAATAACATGTACGAACGATAACAAGCAGAGGGTAATAGTAAAAGCAACAGAAAAGGACTAAAAAAGACTAAAAGGAATGAGTATTTGAGTTATTTCAAATGCTCATTTTTGGCTTTTTACTGTATAAGAAAAAACAAAGAAAAATAAAAAAATATATTATAGAAAGATATGGGAATTTGGAGGGATAGATATGGTAAAAAGAATAACCAAATTTTTAGTAATAATTATAATATCAATAATGCTATTATCACCAACGGTAATGGGATTTACATTGCAAGGATGGGGAGTGACTCCACCAGGAGAAGGAAACGTAACTTCTTTTAGAGTAACCAATAATTATGGACTATTTTGTATGAATCATGGATATCATTTTATTTATGGCGAGAAGTACAGAGTTTATGAAGCAGGGACAGTGGATAATCTTACTATAAAACGTGGACATAATGGGGATAATGGACTATTACTTTCTTTTATAATTGGAGACATGCAAAGAGCAGTACAAAATGGTGAAAAGGATAGAAAAGGAGAAAACATTAATGGAAAGTATTCTAGAAATGGACAAGAATGGCAAGAATTCATTTGGGAATTAATAGGAGAGAATAAGCAAAATGCAAATCCAGTAGCGTATGCTGAACTAGAAGCTAAATATAATGAATATAAAGCAATATATGATATAAAAGATAAAAAGGATGAAGTTACAATAAAATCTCCAAATGATGATGTGGTAGTAGCAAATCCAGAAGGAATGATAGGACCTTTTACAATCAAATATCCATATAAAACAAAAGTAGATGAACACATAGATTTAAAAATAACTATGACAGATAGTAGTACAGGAACTGATAAGATTTTGTTTGAAAAAACAGGTAAAAATACAACAACAAATATAATTACAAGTGATGCTGCAGGGACGGTTCCTTTTAAACCAGGTGATACAGAATTTTATTTTTCAATTAATGATGCTACATACGGAAAAAAATATAAATTTAAAGTAGATTGGAATTTTACATATTATGATACAGCTCGATACTGGAAACTTACACCTCCAAGAACTCTACTACAATATGTAGAATGTGATGCATGTTTTGATAAACGTTTATGCTATTATCCATATGACGCATACTTAGACCATAATACTGGTAATTATGTAAATGCTAGTGGAACTGTTATTGCAAGAAATGGTCGTTTAGGATTAGAGCCAGTAGAAAGATATTTTATATATTCTCCAGGAGATGCAGATTTTGTAGGAGGAGGAAATGTTTTCAATTCAGAGACAGGGCAAGTAGAACAAAAAGATGGTTTTAGATGGATTATATCTAGTGGCTTATTACCAGTAGGTCCAGATGGTTTGTATGGAGTATGGCAAGGTACCAATATGCTAAATGCTACACATGATCATATAGGTAGAACGTCTGCATCACCTCCAGATGAATTGGATAATAGTACACATACTTATATAAAGGGACCATATTTTGCAGACTTAAAATTGAATGAAAATGAAAATCAATCAGGATTTTATAACTATGGAGGAGAAAGTGGATATCAACATGGTTGTCAAGATTATATATTTTTAGAAACAAAATCACTACAAACACCTTTAGGCGATGAGGTTGAAGTTCTTGTTGGACAACCTAATATCAAAATAAAACTTAATAAAATAGATTCACTTATATTAGAAAGCATATCAGGAATAACATTTGAAGTTAGTTCAACAGATTCAAATATAGAATTACAACCAGATAAAACATTAGTAAATCCATATACATTTACAACAGATGGTAGTGAACATGAAATTACAATAAAACCAGATAACGAAGGTGTAGGCGGAATCATTAATGAAATAACAGTAACATTTAAAGAGATTGGACTAGATGATGAGAGTAAATATTTAATGTATAAAGATGAAAATGGAGACCCTGGTAGTGTATCAGTTACATTCATTTGGGATGCAGCAACAACAGAATGGAAATATAAAGAGGTAAAATGGGCTGTTTATGACAATGGAGTAGAAGAAAAAGCATATGTAGAGGATATAGAAAAAAACTCATGGAAACTTGTAGCAGAAAACAGACCAAAAGTAGAAGAATTATCAGGATATGTATGGATTGATGGGGTAACAGGAGAAAAGAATATACAACCACCAAATGGTAGATATGATGGAAGTGAAAGCTATAAAGCAGGAGTAAAAGTATATTTATTTAAAATAGATGGAACACAAGTAGAGTATGATGGATATGGAGTAAGATTTGGACCAGGTGGAGAAGGATACTTAGTGACAGGAGATGATGGCAAATATGAATTTAAGGATCTTCCAAAATTACCAGATGGAGAAGCTTATTATATAGTATTTGAATATGATGGAATAAATTATATTAGAACTATTTTGGGTGGAGAGTCTAAAGCAGATGAACCAGATAGATCAAGTTATAATTCAAAATTTAAAACAATATCTGCAGGACAATCAAATGGAGGAATTTCATTAGAATATACATATGATGGAACATCAGTATCAACATTAATAACAGAAAATGGAGATGGAACAGTTTTAGAAAAATTTGCAATAAAAGCAGATACACAGACAGCAGGAAATACATATAATGAAACAACAACAGACATAAATTTAGGAATAACTAAAAAAGTACTAGATTTAGCATTAATGACAGATTTGCACAAGGCTACAGCAAGTATGAATGGAGTAACTCCAACAGAAATTGTGTATAATAAAAAATTTGATGATGCTTTAAATGATTTAATAAATGGAATGCAAAACAAAACAGCAGATGGAGTTAACTACAATATTAATTTATATAGATCAGACTATAACTATAGAATAGGAAACTATATAAATAGCCCATCAATATCACATCAACCAGAACTAGTGCAAGAAGAAAAAGATGCACTTCAAGCATCAAGAGAAGAATTGAAATTAACATTAGAATATATAGTTATACTATCAAATCAAAGTACAACAGATGCAAGTATTGATGAATTTGAATTTTACTTTGATTCACACTTAAATCCAACAGGAATAAGTGGAGGACAAGGTACAGTAAGTGGAAATAAGATAACTATAATACCAGATAATACAAATGTAAGTAATGGTTCGCATATAGAAGTAAAAATAACATTTGAAACAACAAATCTACAAGAAGAACAAGTAATTAGAAATTATGCAGAAATAACAAAATATTCAACAACAGAAGGTGGATTTGTAGATTGTGATTCAGCACCAGGAAATTCAAATGCAGGTTCAGGATCATTCCAATACGAAGATGACTCAGATGAAGCAAAAGGAGTAAACTTAAAAATATCAAGAGTAGATAGAGAGATTTCAGGAAATGTATTTGAGGATAACAAATTAGATTTAGGAGATAACCAACAATATGTAACTGGAAATGGAATTCTAGATTCAGGAGAAAACAAAGTAGATGATGTTATAGTTCAATTGATAGAAGTTAAAAACTTACCAATAGGTTCAAACACACATAGATTAGAGTACATTTGGCAAGAAACAACAACAGGAACTAATATAGTAAAGAAGATATCAGATGATGGAACTAAAATAGAGACTGTACAACATACTGATGTAACACCAGAAACAGGTAAATATGTATTTAGAGGATTTATTCCAGGAGACTATATAGTAAGATTTATATATGGAGATGGAACATATTATGATACAGCAATCAATGGAAATAATATCTTAAAATATAATGGTGTGGATTATAAATCTACAGTAGATGAAAAATCTAATGCAACATATTTAGTTGGTTCAGGATATAGCAGTGAAAATAGCTCAATGGCGAGAGATAATGAAGCAAGAAGGCTAGAAGTAATGGCATATTCTTTAGGAGTAAAAGATGGAAATGACTTAATAATAAATAATAAAGATAAGTTAGCAAATACATGGATGGCAGCAGAAACTTCTAGAATAGTAGTTGAAGATTGTATGATAGATGGAGTATCTACATTTTACAGAAGAGCAAACTTCGGATTGGTAGAGAAACCATTAACAAAATTAACATTGAAAAAGCACATAGGATATGCAGAATTGAAAGATGTGTCTGGAAATACAATAATTCAAGCATCAGTAGATGCAAAAAAACAATATCTAGATGATGATACAAACATTTTAAATTTTAGAGATGGTATAGCAGTAGAAAATGCACCAATAGAAGCAATGGCAACAACTAGACAAAATAGAGGATATTGGCAAGTTGAATCAAATAGCGTAGATGGAGCAAATTTAGTTTTAATCTATAAATATATTGTTGAAAATGCAGGAGAACCAGATTTCTTAAATCAAAGTTTAATGAGCAAATTCAATTTTACAGGAAATTATGATTCAGATATTAAGACATATATAGAGGAGATAAAGAAATTAGCAAATGAAGTAAAAACAGCAGTAAAAACAAACAAATACAATATACAAGACTCATATTTAGGACAGGCATATTATACAGGAAATAAAGGCTCATCTGATGTAGCAGTAAAAACATATGTAAATTTAGAAGATTACTTAAAAGATTTATCATTTGATTCTTCAACACAATTTGAAGTTGTTTCAAATAACGAAAGCAAAAAAATAATAAATCTTGCAGGAAATGAAGCAATGGAAAATGTGAAAGTGATAAGAACAAAAACGGGTGAAGCAATAGAAACAGGAGAAAAAGAATTTGATGTAAAAGTAAAAACAACAATATCAGATAAATTAGTATTTCCAAGTTACATAGCACAAATTATAACACCAACAACAAGCTTAGCAGGGGGAAAGATAACAGGAAGTGTAGCTAATAACTTAGAATATGTACAATCATATTACTCAGTGGCAAGACTAGAGGATTTAGGATTAGGAAAAGGAACAGAACCAGATGAGTATTGGGCAGAGACATTTAGAATTATTCCAACAACAGGTGGAGACAAACAAAGTAGTTTTGCATTAGTAATATCATTGACAACAGGACTTGCAATAATAGTAGTTGGTATAGTGCTAATTAAGAAGTTCATGATAAAATAATTATATAATAATAGTATAGACATAAAAAAACATTTTTAAACTACTGACAAATTTTAAATTTGTCAGTAGTTTTTTTATGGAAAAAATACTCTACATATTGCTTAATAATGCGATTAAATAAATTAGATGAAGCCTGTTATTAAAACCGGCAAAACTTATGTAAAACAATTATTTTAAACCAAGCATTTGTTGAAACTCTACGGAAATAGTAAAAATAAGGAAAAAAAGATAAAAAAAACTTGCAAAAGTTAACATAAGTGTAGTATAATAAGTGGTGGGTAAAATTATGTAAAATTACACTAAAAATAGATAAATTTGGAGGGAATAAAGATGTTAAGGAAATTACCTAAATTTTTAGTAGCAAGTTGCTTTATACTAATGATTTTAATAACATTAATTTCTACATGTGTAGAAGCATATTCAGGAAATCCACTATTATTAAATAGTGATGTTAATTTAACAAATAGCTTTGAAAGAGGCTTTTATTGTATGAATCATGGTATGCACTACCATCAAAAGAAATTCTATGTTTATGAACAAGGCTGGGTAGACAGCTTAGAAAAAGAACTAGGAATAATGGGATCAGAAGGAATGCTTTTATCATTTGTTTTAGGAGAAGCAAATAGGGCAGCTGACCTAGATGTAAAATTCGAAGGAAAAGGTAGTCAAGAAGAAACTATAGATGGAAATAATCTTAGAACATATGAACCTTGGCAAAATTATATATGGCATGTATTTGGTCAAAGTGGAAAATATACACAATTAACTCAGCCAATAGCAAGTACATATCAAGGTTTAGAAGAAAAATTTAATGAGTATATAAAAATATGGAGACAAGTTATTGCAAATGGAGAGAATCCATTAAATATAATACCAGTTTCATCAACAGGGAAAGACTTATTAACATATGTTGACCCTTCAAATCCAAGCGGAACTGTTTTAAAAACAGATGATGTTTTAATAGCAGATGAAAGTGGACGTGTAAAAGTAAAAGTAGAATATCCATGGGCAAATTTATTAAATGAATATTATGGAAATATTTTTAAAGACGGCACAAATGTACCAGGATTATTAAATTTAGTAGAAATAAAGATTCTTATTAATGGTGTAGCTTTTTATGATAGTACTTACAATACAAATGTAGTAAATAAACTACAAAATTCAACAGGAGGAGCTTTCAAAATAGGAGATAAAGAAGCATATATTGATATATCAGAATTAAACTATGGAGAAGAAGCAAATATAAAAGTAGAATGGAATTTTAATTACTACGAAAAAGCACAATATTCAAAATTAACACCATATAGAAGTTTAAAAGCGACATATATTTGTCCTATTGATAGTAAACATATATATGAAAAAGAAATTAGTACTTATAAAATTAATAACCAATGGCAAAATATACCTACTAGAATAACAGTACCACATTCATATAATAAACAATCATGTATTGGAAACATAATGTATTTAGATACAAACTCTATTGAGTATAATGTACAACCAGGAGAAAAGGGAGGAGAGTATCAAGATATTTTATATATGAAAGGAGATATGAATACAAAGAAACTTGAAAAAGAAATCAATGTATTTATAGGACAACCAAATATAAAAATTAAGTTAAATAAAATTGATTCATTAATATTAAATAATTTAAGTGGAGTAGGATTTGAAATTAGTGTAGAAAATGGAAATATATTAACAGCAAATGGATGGTTAGAAAATCCTATTACATTAACAACAACTGACATGGCTTCAGAAATAGAAATAAAACCAGATAATACAAAAGGTTTTATAAATGAAATGACAGTAATATTTAAAGAAATTAATTTATCATATCCAGGAGACTATCTAATGTATAAAGATACTTTAGAAGCAACTTTTATATGGGATTCTTCAAGTTTGGACTGGAAAGTTAAAGAAATAAAAGTTCCAAAATATGATAATGGAGTAGAAGATAAAGCTGAAATAACTGAAATAGAAGAGAATAGCTGGATTCTTACAGCAGAAAACAGACCAAAAATAGAAGAACTGTCAGGATATGTATGGATAGATGGAATAACAGGTGAAAAGAAAATCGAACCACCAAATGGTAAATATGATTCTACAGAGTCACCAAAAGCAGGAGTAAAAGTATATCTATTTAAAACTGATGGAACACAAGTAGAATATGACGGATATGGAGTAAGATTTGGACCAGGTGGAGAAGGATATTTAATTACAGGAAATGATGGAAGATATGAATTTAGAGACCTTCCCAAATTACCAGCTGGAGAAGCATACTATATAATGTTTGAATATGATGGAATAAATTATATTAGAACTATTTTAGGAGCAGAATCAAAAGCAGATGAAGCAGATAGAGTAGGATATAATTCAAGATTTAAAACAATATCTCCAGGACAGTCAAACGATGGAACAAAATTGGAATATACATATGATGGAACAGCAGTATCAACATTAATAACAGAAAATGGAGATGGAACAGTTTTAGGTAAATTTGCAATAACAGCAGATACACAGACAGCAGGAAACACATATAATGAAACGACAAGAGATATTAATTTAGGAATAAGCAAAAAAGTAGTAGATTTAGCATTAATGACAGACTTATACAAAGCAACAGCAACTATAAATGGAGTAACTAAAACTTTGCAATATAATACTAAATTTGATGACGACATGAACTCAATAATAGATGTAATGCAAAATAAAACAGCAGATAGTGTAGAATACAATATAAATTTATATAGATCTGATTACAACTATAGAATTGGAAATTATATAAATGGGCCAAGTCTTGCACACCAACCTACATTATCAGGAGAAGAACAAGGAGCACTACAAGAATCAAGAGAGGAATTAGAAGTTATATTAGAATATGTGGTTATACTTGCAAATCAAAGTACAACAAATGCAAGTGTTGAAGAATTCGAATTTTATTTCGATTCACACCTTGATCCAGTAGATGTAACTGGTGGAACAGCAACAAGAAGTGGAAATAAATTAGTTATAACACCAGATAGCCCAAGTGTAAGTAATGGCTCACATACAGAAGTTAGAATAAAATTTAAAGCAATAAATTTATCAGAAGAACAAACAATTAAAAACTATGCAGAAATAACAAGATATTCAACAATAGAAGGTGGATTTGTAGATTGTGACTCAGCACCAGGAAATTCAAATGCTGGTTCAGGAACATTCCAATATGAGGATGATTCAGATGAGGCAAGAGGGGTAAAATTAAGAGTTTCAAGAACAGATAGAGAAATTTCAGGAAATGTATTTGAAGATAACAAAGTAAACCTAGGAGACAATCATAACTATATAACAGGAAATGGTAAGTATGATGACGGTGAAAATAAAATAGATGATGTTATAGTGCAGTTGATAGAAATTAAAAACTTACAAATAGGTGCAAATATTCATAGATTAGAATACATCTGGCAAGAAACAACAACAGGAACAAACACTGTAAGAAAAATATCAGATGATGGAACAATAATACAAACAGTACAGTATACAGATGTAACACCAGAAACAGGAAAATATGTATTTAGAGGTTTTATCCCTGGAGATTATATAGTAAGATTTATATATGGAGATGGCACATATTTTGATACAGCAATAAATTCAAGTAACATATTGAAATATAATGGACAAGATTATAAATCTACAATGGATGAGAAATATGATAAAGGATTCTTAGTAGATTCAAGTTATAGTAGTAAAAATAGTTCAATGGCAAGAGACAACGAAGCAAGAAGACTAGAAGTAATGGCATATGCATTAGGAATAACAGATGGTAATGACTTAATAATAAATAGCAAAGAGAAATTAGAAAATACATGGATGGCAGCAGAAACTTCTAAAATAATAGTAGAAGATACTATGATAGATGGAGTATCTACATTCTATAGGAAAGCAAATTTCGGATTAGTAGAAAGACCAGCAACAAAATTAGCATTGAAAAAACATATAGGCTATGTTGAATTAAAAGATGTAACAGGAAGTACAATAGTACAAGCTGGAGTAGACGCAAAATCTCAATATATAGATGATAGTACAGAAATTGTAGATTTTAGGAATGGTATAGCAGTAGAAAATGCACCAATAGAAGCAACAGCAACAACAAGACAAAACAGAGGATATTGGCAAGTTGAATCAAACAATGTAGATGGAGCGACATTAAAAATGACTTATAAGTACATTGTTACAAATGTAGGAGAACCAGACTATTTGAGTCAAAGTTTATCAAATAAATTTAGTTTTACAGGAGCATATGATGTAGATCTTGCAACATATATAGATGAAGTAAGGAAATGTGCATCAGAAGTAAAAAGTGCGATGAAAACAAATAAATATGATATACAAAATTCATATTTAGGTAATGCTTATTATTCAGGAACTAAGGGAACTTCAGATGTAAATGTTAAAACATATGTAAACTTAGAGGATTATTTAGGAGATCTTTCATTTGAATCTTCACCACAATTTGAAATTGTTGCTAATAGCGAGAATAAAAAGATAATAAGCAAAACAGGAAGTGAAGATACAGAAGACGTAAAAGTAATAAGAACAAAAAACGGGGAAGCATTAACAGCTAATAATGCTGTAGAATTTGATGTAACTGTAAAAACAACAATAGCAGATAAAACAAGTTTCCCAAGTTATATAGCACAAATTATAACACCAATAACAAGTTTATCAGGAACAAAAACAACAGGAAGCACACCAAATAACTTAGAATATGTACAATCATATTATGGAGTAGCAAGATTAGACGACTTAGGATTAGGAAAAGGAGCAGAAATAGATGAATTCTGGGCAGAAACATTTAGAATTGTTCCAACAACTGGAGCAGACAAACAAACTCCTACTATGTTAATGGTAACAATAACAGCAGGAATTACAGTAATTGCAGTTGGTGTAGTACTAGTTAAAAAGTTTATGGTAAAATAGTAGCATAATAAAAAATCTGGATTAAAGTGATTTAATTCAGATTTTTTTCATGCAAAAAAGTTAGCTCCATTTATATAGAGCTAACAATATTTTAAATTTTTTGTATTTGTTCAATTTCATCATAATTATTATCTAAAATATTTAAGAAAGTATCGACAATATTAGAATCAAATTGAGTTCCTTTGGCTTTTAAAAATTCAGATTTTACAAATTCAAGAGGTAATTTATCCCTATAAGAACGTCTTGATGTCATTGCATCAAAGGCATCTGCTATACTTGCAATTCTTGCAAGATAAGGAATTTCTCCACCAGACAATTTTGAAGGATAGCCATTTCCATCAAATCTTTCATGATGATGTTTTATAATTGGAATAACGTCTGAAAAGATAGTTGCATTTGACAAAATATGTGCCCCAATAGCAGGATGATTTTTAATTTCAGAATATTCATCATCACTTAATTTATCATTTTTTAAAAGAATACTATCAGGAATACCAATCTTTCCTATATCGTGGAAGAGACCACCAATTTTTAGCTTTTTAATATCTTCTTCTGGTAAGTTTAACTTTTTTCCTATTAGAACAGAATATGCAGAAACTCTATCAGAATGTCCCTTTGTATAAGGGTCTTTGGCTTCAACAGTATTTCTAAGAATTTCAATAGTTTCTAAATAAGAACTCTCTAATTGTTCATATGTAGATTTTAATTCTTCATTTATATTTTTTATTAAATGCATTTGGGATATTGCTTTTATACCAGATTCTATTAATAATAATAGCTGGTCAAATTTATCACTTTTTTCACAATAACCTTGTATATCTAATCTTTTAATTGTATCTAAAGGTGGAGCTAAATCTTTATGTCCTGTTAACAATAAAATGTATAAATCTTTATTAAATTTTCTAATTTCTTCGACAACTTGATCACCATGTATAGGAGCCATTAAAAAATCTAATAACATTAAATCGAAATGCTCATTTCTAACTTTTTCTATTGCTTCTAGGGGGTCAGTAAGGCCAACAAAAGTATAACCAGATCTAGTAAGAAAAACATTAAGAGAATCTAAGATTCCTGGTTCATCGTCAACTGCAATAATCTTATATTCATTAGTAACTGCTGCATGTGAATTTTTACGCATAAAATACCTCCATAAATAATTTACAATGATTATATAATAAATATAAAAAAAAGCAAGAAAAAATGGAAAAAAAGTTGAAAAATAAAGATAGAATATGGTATAATTTTTGAAGTAAACATAAAACAGAATACTGCAAAGGAGTAAAAAATGGTTTTTAAAGATTATTATAAAATATTAGGATTAGAAAATAGCAAAGTGACACTTCAAGAAATAAAAGTAGCATTTAGAGAGCAAGCTAAAAAACATCATCCAGATATAAATAGAAAAAATCCAAATGCAGAAGAAAGATTTAAAGATATAAATGAAGCATATAAGATATTATCAGAGGATAAAACAAAGAGAAAATATGATAGAATCTGGAATGCAAAAGTAGGAAAGAAAAAGCGCATAGAATCAAACCAAAATGAAGGAAAAAGGCCGACTGGCTCTGCTGTAAATGAATTTATTAATATGTTTTTTGGAGCTTCATCAGAAACTACAGAAAAAAAACAAGCAAATGTACCTGAAAAAGGTGAAGATATAGAGACAGAGATAAATATAAAACTAGAAGATGCATATTATGGACTAGAGAAGAAAATATCATTACGAAATGTTAAAGGAAAAATGACAACTTTTACAGTAAAAGTACCAGCAGGAATTAGAAATGGAGAGAAGATAAGACTTATAGGACAAGGAAAAGAAGGAATAAGAGGAGGAAAAAACGGAGACTTATTCATAAGAATAAACATTCAGAAAAATGATAAATTTAAGCTAGAAGGATGTGACTTAGTTACAGATTTATATTTAACACCTTGGGAAGCGGCTTTAGGAAAAGAAGTTAATATAAATGCAATGGAAGAAAATATTATGATAAAAGTACCAGCAGGAATACAAAGTGGTGAAAGAATAAAGATAGAAGATAAAGGATACAAAGATGGTCAAGGAGGAAGAGGAAGCTTAATAGCAGAAGTAAAAACTGTAGTGCCAAAACAATTAACAGAGCAAGAACAGGATTTATTTAAAAAATTAGAAGAAATATCAACATTTAATCCAAGAGATACTTTGAAAATATAATATAAAACTTAATAAAAAAATGAGAAATTAGACGGACTTGAATTTGGTTCGTCTATTGTAAAAAGGAGAGAAAAATATATGAATAAAACAATTCAAGATATGCCAAAAGTAATTTTACATTTACATTTAGATGGGTCATTAAGACCAGAAAGTGTACAAAGATGGTTACAAAAACAAGGAATAGAAAAAAGCATAGAAGATGTTACTAAAATGTTAAGAGTAGATAAAGACTGTAGAGATTTAAACGAATATTTACAAAGGTTTGATTTACCAGCACAAGTACTACAAGAAGCTGATAATATAGAAGAAGCAACATGTGAATTATTTGAAGATTTGAGTAAACAAAATGTAATATATGCAGAAGTAAGATTTGCACCAACAAAACATATGGAAAAAGGTTTAAGCTGTAGTGAAGTAGTAGAGGCAGCTGTAAGAGGAATGGAAAGAGCAAAAGCTAGGTTTGGAATAGATGGAAGCTTGATTTTATGCTGTATGAGAGGAGAACAATTTGAAACTAATCTACAAGCAGTTAGTTCAGCTAAAAAGTTTTTGAATAAGGGAGTATCAGCAATAGATTTGGCAGGGGCAGAAGCTTTATTCCCAACTGAAGATTACAGAAATATTTTTGAAATAGCAAGTAAAGAGGGAATACCATTTACAATACATGCAGGGGAAGCAGATGGTCCAGAAAGTATAAAAGCAGCACTAGAATTTGGGGCAAAAAGAATAGGACATGGAGTAAGAAGTATAGAAGACAAAACATTAATGGATATTCTAAGAATAAGAGAAATTCCATTAGAAGTTTGTCCTATTAGTAATTTGCAGACACAAGCTGTAGAAGGAAAACATCCATTAGAAGAATTGTATAGAAAAGGATTATTTATAACAATAAGTACAGATAATAATACTGTATCAAATACTAGTATTTTAGATGAATATGATTGGATATTAAGAAATACAGATTTAACATATAATGATTTAATACAAATGAATAGAAATGCTGCAAGATTTATTTTTGCACCACCAATAAAAAAAGCAGAAATTACTGCAAAAATTGATGGATTTAAAAATAGAGAAGATAAAGGATTAAATAAATAAAACAAGTATGAATTGCAGTTTGTGTGAGGAAAATATTGATAATATCACAAATCATTATGAATTAT
>CANTAQ010000014.1 GCA_947651825.1 uncultured Clostridium sp.
AAAAAGGTAGAAATCGAGACATAAACATTAAAGATATGGGAGATTATAGAGAAATCAAGAAACAACTAAAACAAAAAGAACAAAAACTAACTGAAGCTAATAAGCAAACAAAAACACTTGATAATAAAAGTGCTAAGATAACCGAAATATTGGATAACCTAAAATCATCTAAACTAAATAAAAATAATATGCTTATTTCAAGCGAGGATGTCCAGAAATTAAAAAATTATACAAAAGATGTAAAAAACATAACCCAGACAGTAAGAAGTGTAAATGACTTAAATATGGCGATTAAAGATTTTGAACACTCTAGCTTTGAGATAGAAAAAGAAAATTGTTCACTTAAATATGAAATAGAACTAAAAGATAATGAAATCGGCAATCTAAAAAATGAACTATCTACTAAAGACAAGATTATAGGCAAATTACAAACTGAAAAAGAAAAGCTAAAACAAGAATTACAGAAATTCAAAGGATTTTGGCATAATATTATGAGTCATTTTCACAAAAGAATTTGCTATAATAAAGATAATAACTACAAGATTGTTAGTGATGATTTATATAAAAATGGAATATTTGACAATAACGATAATGAAATTGCAAATAACATTGCTAGAAAAGTAACTATACCAGATGAAAACAAAGAAAAGAAGAATAAAAAGAGAAACAATGATACTAGATTTTAAGGAGGAAAAAGTTATGGAAGAAAACAAAGTTGAAAATATAATAAATATAATTAAAGACATGGATATAAAAAACAAGTTAAGACTTGCAATATGTATGAATGATAGCCAATGGCTTACTTTAGACTATGACAGAAAAGAAATGTATAATAAATTTGATACACATTTAAGAAAAATTGATGAGGAATATCGAACAACTCTAATAAATTTTGGACAAAGCAAATATTTTATTATAAATTTTACTATGGCAAAACTTATGGAGATGGAACAAACTGATAGAAATAAAGTTGCATTGTACTTATTTAATGTAATAAATAGTGCATAGTATCAACTAAATTTCTTTACTAAATTTACATAAATTTTGATTTTTGACAAAATTTATGATACAATTTATAAAAATTGTTTAATTTTAGAAATTAATAAGATTGGAGAAAATATTAATGGGAAAGAAAAAAGCAACTGGAAATAAATACAAAAGTGAAGAAGATGTATATGAAGATTTACAAAGGTTAATACAAGTCTGGAAAAAGAAAGGTACTCAAAGTTTATTTTCAAAAAGAAGTTATTTGAGTTCGGTAAAAACTGAATTTAGGTCTCCTAGAATTTGTCAGATTGTTTTTTCAGACCCAGACATATTTAATTTGGAAGAAGAAATTAAATATATACCAATGGAATTGATGTCAGAAGAATTTTTAATTCAAATGGTCTATGATATGCCTAAACTAATATGTTCAAGAGACGAAAAAGGTTCTCGAACAGTATCAATTCCAGAAGAAAAACAAACTTTACCTGTGTTAGTAGCTTTTGAATTAGGAAAAAGAAGATATGAAAAGTTTTCTGCTATGCAATGGGGACAGTGGGGAGAAAAAATTCCATATACAGATAAAACGCAAGAATTTAGAAAAACAATTACAGATATAGCAGATAGTGTAGAGGATAAAATAGGAACTAATAACTTAAAACATTCGTCATCTTTTGAAGATGTAGCTGAAAGAGATACATATATTAATGAGTTAGTAAGTTCAATACAGAAAGAAACAAATTCAGTTTCATTACAACCAGATGAACGCTACAAAGCAAAATATTCACATTTAGATTATAGCTCTGATAAAAAAATGTTAGTATTAGTATCTGGCTATGCAGACTCTGGAAAAACTACTTTTTCTCGATATTTAGCAGATACAATAAAAGGTGCAATTTGTTTTGATTCTGACCAATTATTAGAACGTGGCTTATTAGACTTCAAACTTTCTCAATTAATAAGACCAGAAAATAATGTAGTAATATTTTCGGATACAGATGCATTTATCTTTTTTAGTTCTGAAGAAATAAAAGAAACTATGGGAGATGCTAACATTTTAAAAGTATATATACAGCCATCTTCTATAAAAAGAATGTTACATCATTCTAAATATAGACAACGGAGCTGATATTGATTCATACACTACTCATTTTGAAAGATTTCAAAAAGCACATAATTCTGGTATGGATATGACTATTACAAATGATTATACAAGAGATAGTATGCTAAAATGCTGTGATGAAGTAATTGATATGATAAATAAGCTATTTGGTACTCAAGAAGTAGATAAAAAAACATTTATTAGAAAATCAGGTAGTGCTCTACTAGAAGAATTAGGGGTTGAAAGAATAGAAAAAGGAGCTTCAAGAGTAGAAAATTGTGAATTATTTAAAACTGATATAGTTGAAGAATTGGAAAAATAAGAAAGGGATAAAAATGATTTCGTCTAATACTTATAAAGAACTATATGAAATATTAAGTTATATGGATAAAAAAACAGTAATGAAGATTCCTTTAGATATATTACAAAATATCAAGAAATATAAAAATAATTATTATAAAACAAAAATAGATAAAAAAGATATATTTAATGAAAAAAATGTTAATAGAGAAACTATTGATTTATTATGTTATTTTTATAAGCATTATTGGTGTAAATAAGTTTTTTTCAATACTTATAAGGCATTAATAAAATTATCACTGCAAATTTTACATTTTATTTGAATAATGTTTGACATTCCTAAAAATCTCAAGTATAATAAATATAGGAAATGACAAATCCACAAACGTGGTTTTGCCGATATAGATAGAAAAACTCACATCTAAATCGTCAAATTTACAGATGTGAGCTTTTTTTATTTATGTAGTTGCTTATCAACCCAGTTCTTATACAGAACTGCTGTCAAGGCAACGTTTAATGTTAAAGATAACATTAAGGATATTATAAAAAATAGTATCACTTTAACCATAAACATCACCACCTCTCCTACGATAATTCGTATAATTGGTGGCAAAACCACATCTGTTTATTATCATTTCCTATGTCTCATAGTATAGCATAATATTTATAGTAAAGCAATAGAAAAAGAACAAATATTTGCAAAAACTTTTTTGAAAAAATACTTGATTTTTATAAAGTAATTTGATAATCTATATATAAATTGATTGATATTTGTATCAATCGTCAAGAGAGCCTAAAAAGTTGTAGATAACTACGTCAACGGCACCATGAGAGAGTAAGAGTTTAAGCAATTCTTACTCTCTTATTTTTTGCATATTTTTCCTTTTTGCTAATATTTTGCTAATATAATAGAATAGATTAATTTTTAGAAAGACATTTGCACTATTTGCTACTTTTCGATTAGTTTTGTTATATAAATGTGTATATAAATCCATTGTAATTTGAATTGTACTATGTCCTAATCTTTCTGAAATAGCTTTTAGACTATTTCCTTTATATAATAGCATTGACGCATGAGAGTGTCTCAAATCATGTAACCTAATACAAGGCAAATCGTTTTCTCTTAATATATTCTTAAATTTATGATTTAGAGAACTAGGACTTATTAACTTTCCTTCATCATTTACGCAAACAAAATCAGACTCAATATATAAATTTCCTAACTTCTTTTTTTGTTTAGATAATTTTTTTTTATGTTTCTTCAAAATTTTAATCAATTTTTTTGGAACACATATTGTTCTAGTGCTATTTTCTGTTTTGGGTGGTAATATCTTCAAACCATTAAGAGTTGGGTAGACCGCTTGTACTACATTAATTTCCTTTGCTTTAAAATTGATATTTTCCCAAGTAAGACCTAATATCTCACCTCTACGCATTCCAGTTGCAATAGCAATCATAGTAGGTATATAAATATATGTTGATTTAACAGAAGCTATTAATATAGAAAGTTGCTTGAAATCCAATATACTAGGTATATATTTTTCTGGTTTTGGTGGCTTGACATTATCAGCGATATTTTTACCTACTAGTTGCCACATAACAGCTTTATTTAATGCTGAATGAATAATTTTATGTAAGTATGTTATTGTTTTCTTTGATAGGTTTAATTGTAAGCAATTATTGTAAAAAGCCTGTAAATGTAAAGGTGATAAATCCTTTAATTTAATTTTTCCTAATTCTTTGATAATATATTTATCTAAATTTCTTCTATAACTTTCATAAGTTGTTGGGCTCAATTCCTTTTCACAGAAGTTAGTATACCAATATTCCATATACTCTTGTACTGTCATTTTATCGTTGTTTATAAATGTACCTTCTTTTAATTCGTTCAATTTTTCTATTAAGAAATCATTTGCATCAGATTTTTTTCCATGAACTGTATACCATTTGTATTCGTGATTTCCTAAATGTATAACTACTGACCAAGAGCCCTTTGAACGTTGTCTTATGTGACCTTTCAAAATTCCCCCTTTCTGCTTTCAAATTCTACACAATTATATCACGTTTTCGTTAGATGTTCAAATATTTAAAAAGCTCTTGTTTTTTTATTCGTATACATTTGCCAATTCTTATCAATGGGAACTTTTTTTCCTTTGTTAAACTATATGCTTTTGAACGGCTAATTTTAAGTAGTTTGGAAAGCTCATCAACTGTTAATAACTCATTCATTATGCTTCACCTCACTCTGTATTAAAATAGCTTTTTTGCGATTAACTTCATTTTCAAATGAGGTTTCTTTCTTGAACAAATAATGTTTAGTTTTAGCAAGTAAATTTGAGAATACTTCATTAATATTAGAATTATTTATTTTGGCAGAATATGATGTAATATTTCCCACAATATTAGGAAGTAATGAATTAGCATCAATAATAAGTATTCTATTTAATTTGATAAGTTCATGTGAGCGAAATGAACTATAATTGTTTTGTATATTCAACCAATCCGAATTAATAGGACAACGTTCAATTCTTGAATTTACTTTATCTATTTTTACAAGCCATTCAGTAGTACAATATTTCCATATTGATTCTAAATGTTTTAAAACATCATTAACAGTATGTATATAAAATTGCCTTAAAAATTCAGATTTTATCTCAAATTCAAGGTTCCATACATTGTTAATATCAAGATTATTATTTTGCCATATTTCATTAAACCATAATTTGTGTCTTCTCTCATTAATTTCTAAAGTTTTATTATAAATTCTGCAATAAATATTTTTACTTTTTCTACTGCCAAATGTAATGGCACTAATATCATTATTTGTATAAAATACTTCTCTCTTTTTAAAATTACCTTTATATATATGTTTATAATCTGAAACAAAGTCAACACCAGATATATGAGAACATAAATCTAACCTAAAAACTTTTTCAATTAATATATTTCCGAAAGTTTCCACTAGCCAGTTGTGAATAATACTCCAAGAATTTGAAAGACCATAAGACCACAAATATTCAGAACTTATACGAACTTGAATAGGTGAGAAACTATCTATTTTAGACCTAAATTGTGAAATATTAATTTGAAATCCATTATTTATTAGTATATAAGAGTAACCTCTAGTTCCGCTAGTTGACAAGTAGAAATCCATGTTACTTATAGTTATTAAATGTTTATAATTTGTATCAATTACAGAGCAAGACTTTGCAATTTCTTTCTCTTTTGACAGATATTCAATAATAGGTTTAGAAGTTATTTCAAAATTTTCAGTATCAATTAGTATGCAAATAGTATCTATATTTGAAATATAATTCATTATAAATCTCCTTTCTAGCACTTAAAATGGTGCTGTGGGGGCTACTAATAGTAAGGGTAGCCCTTCATATTTTTCGTTTGCTAGGCTGGATTATATACCTTTTTCAGCTTGTGTAAAGGTTACCCTTCGGCACTAAAGTGACCTTGACACAACCCTAAAAAAGGTATCTTTATCTATTAAGCAAACAAGAAATAATCTAAAAATATTTTGCTAGTAAATTTCTCGAGAAATCTAGCTTGTGCCTATTATAGCGACTAGAAAAAGACAAATCAATACAAAAATCAACAAAGGTGATTTACTTGTCAACTTTTTTATGCTATAATCCTAAAAAGGTGATAAAAAAATGCCATATTATAAAATGTTAAATGAAATAGTAGCAAAGACTAGCTATTCACAAGAAGAAATTGCAAATAAATGCACAGAGTTAGGAGTTCCTATGAGTAAATCATATATGAACAAACTATTGAATAATAAGCTATCGGCACCAAAGGAAGAAATATCAAGGGCTATTGCAAAGGTTTGTAATGCTGATGAAAGATTATTAGTAATGGAAGGGTATATTGATAAAGCACCGAAAGAAGTTAGTGAAGCATTTAATTCATTAAGAAATATGCAAACGCTAGTTGTATTGAATACTTTAGAAAATCGTATGGACAATAAAACGTTTGAAGAATTTAGAGAACTATTTGAAAAAGAACCATTAGCAAAATTTATAATAGATTTAATAGAGAATGGAAATAATGCAGTTGATATAAAACAAATGGGAATGGAAATCAAAGCAGAAAATGAAAATTTGATTATGAATATAGGTGGAGAATTAGGAATAAAAGTTGAAGATAATTCAATGTACCCACTAATTAAAAAGAATGATGAAATAAAACTTTTAATATCTGATAGATATGTTAATGGTGATATATTATTGATTAATATAAATGATAATACAGTAATAAGACAAGCAGTGTTTTTAGGAAACGATATTGAACTAATACCATTGAATAAAGAATATGAAACAAAAACATATAAGAAAGAAGAAATCAAGATATTAGGAAAAGTACAGAAGATAATTACAGAAATTTAAAAGAGATTAATCAAACTAAAACACTTGCCGACATAAAAATGTCGGCAAAGTGTTTTTTAGTTTTGCATAAAATCTCAATTTAAAAATATTTCTGTAATATTCTTTTCAAGTGCATTAGAAATTTTAGACATAGCAGAAAAGGACGGATTACTTTTACTGCCATTTTCTAAATGGCATAAATAACCAACAGATAGACCAGTAATATCAGATAATATAGATAATGTAAAACCTTTTTGTAATCTGTAATACTTAATTTTATTTTGCATAAAACCTCCTAGAAATAACAATAATATAAATACTATATCACGTTTTCGTGAGTTACGCAATAGAAATATCTCATATAAAATTGTTCTAACAAAAATAGGAGGTATTTTATATGTTGAAATTAAATGTTTTAGAATTATTAGAGAAGAAAGGCAAAACTAAATATTGGTTATTTAATCAATTAGAAATGAGTTATACAAATTTCAATAACATAGTAACAAATAAAACAAAATCAATAAAGTATGAAAATATAGAAAAGTTTTGTAAGATATTAGAATGTGAACCAAATGATTTATTTAAGAAGGTGAAATAGTTTTATGAGAAGAAATATTTTTGAATTATTAAATAATAGTGAAATGGATTTGAATAAAGAATATTATAGAATATATGAATTGTTTGAAGATACATATTTTGCGGGGTACGATTCAGTATTAGACTGTATAGAAGAAAAAGAGTTTTATAAATGGAAATATAGAGGAAGATTTTTGTATATAAAGGATTTAATGGAAGAATTGAAAATAACAGACTTTCATTTTGGATTTGGAGTTGATATTGAAAGTTTAATATTATATATTGAATTTGTTGAAAATATGTTAAGCCTAATACAATCTTATAGATTAAATGATGAAAATCAAAAGATAATAAATATGTTAAAAGAAAACATATATCGCTTATTAGAAGATTTAAATTATGAAGTGAGAAAAAATAATGAAGACCAGTTTGTAATAATAGAAAAAGATAAGGTTGTTACAGCAGTTGCAGAGACAAATCCAGATATATGTGATGATGTAATAGAATATAGAAGAGTAATATTAAAGGGAAACTGTGAGGCCAAAAAAGAAATATTAAAAATATTATCAAACAAAATTGAACCATATAAGGAGAAATTTAAAAATACAGAATATAAGAACATGATTGAGGACATTAATTTTTTATTAAATAACTTGAATATTAGACATAATAATGTAGAAGGAAGTAAAAAGCAACAATATACTATAGATATGAAAAAGGAAGATTTAGAAAAATGGTATGACAAAACTTATGATATGATATTAGGAGCGATTATACTAGAAAGATATGTTGATATAAAAAAAGAAATAAAAGATTTGAAGCAAAATTATTAATTATTCTGCTAATCCTTTGCTAATTGAACTAAAAAATACTATATAAAATTAAATAACATATAAAAAACAAAATGAATTTGAAAGCATTGAAAAATCTAAATTATTTAGAATTTAATACTACAAAATAACACATAAAAAATTTGTTATTTGTAACTTAAAATCCTGCGGACTAATAATCCGTGCCGGTTCGATTCCGGCCATCTGCACCAAATTAAAAAACTCTACAATATTGAAATATCAATGTTTGTAGAGTTTTTTTATTGCTAAATTAATGCAGTAGAAGTACTTTATTAAGAAACACTATTGCATAAAAATAAAAAATGATGCTAATAATGTACTAATCTTATAGAATTTTATACAATCCCAGAGAGCTTTTTGAGCAAAAGATATAAGATAAAAGTTTACTTTTTTAGAAAGAAAATAGAATAATAAGTTAAAGAAAATGTTTACAAAATATAAAATATTTTTTTGACTATTATTTGCATATACATTTTTTGAGAATAATGTTATAATTAGAGCGATAATTAGTAATTTGTAAAAGAGGAATGTAAGAAAATCATTTAAAACAGTAAATTAGAAAGTGAGATGAAGATTTATGGATTTAAAGAAAATAGAAAAATTTATTGATAAGCAAAAAGTTAGTTTTATATGTTCTATTGATGATGAAAATTATCCAAATGTGAAAGCAATGCTAAAACCTAGAAAGAGGAATGGATTAAAAGAGTTCTATTTTTCTACTAATACTTCATCTATGAGAGTAAAGCAGTATCAAAAAAATTCTAATGCTAGTATATACTTTTATCATAAAGGACTAATTAAATATGTCGGTGTTATGTTAAAAGGAAAAATGGAAGTATTAACAGACCAAGAAACTAAAAATATGATTTGGAAAAAAGGAGATACAATGTTTTATAAAAAAGGTGTAACTGATCCAGATTATTGTGTTTTAAAATTTACTGCTACAAGTGGTAGATATTATTGTGATTTAAAGACAGAAAATTTTGATATAGAGTAAAACAAATTACAATAAGTAAAGGAGATTCAAAAATGGCAGAATTAAGTTCATTAAAAAATATTGGAAAAGAAATTGAAAGAAAACTAAAAACAATAGGTATAAATACAGCAGAAGAATTAAAAGAAATTGGAAGTAAAGATACTTGGTTTAGATTAAAATTGAAATATCCAGAAATATGTTTAGTACACTTATATACTCTTGAAGGTGCAATTAGTGATATAGAATATAATCAGTTATCAGAAGAAACCAAAAGAGATTTAAATGCATTTACAGACCAATGGAAAGATTAACAAATTACAAATTATTTAGGAGATTATAAATGGAATTAGTAAGATTAAGAAAAGAAGATATAAAAGAATTTAAGCAACTTATAATAGATGCTTTTCAGTATGGATATGAATCTGTATATGGTAAAAGTGAAGAACAAATTTTACCAGAAAATGATATTGATAATGACCTTAATAATAAGAATAGTTATGCTTATGAAATGATTGAAAATAATCAAATAGTTGGTGGAGTTGTTGTTACAATAAATAAAGAAACAAATTATAATCATTTAGACTTTTTATTTGTAAAAGTTGGAGTTCAAAGCAAAGGAATAGGACAATCAATATGGAAACATATAGAAGAATTATATCCAAATACTGAAATATGGGAAACTTGTACTCCATATTTTGATAAAAGAAATATACATTTCTATGTAAATAGATTAGGATTTCATATAGTTGAATACTTTAATGAAAAACATCCTGATCCAAATATGCAATTAGATTGTTATAAAGAAGATGATGGAATGTTTAAATTTGAAAAGGTTATGAAAAAGTAATCATAACAAGAAATTACATTTTGAAAGGAGCAAAAATGTAAACAAAAATTATAAACGATATAGCAATAGTAAAAAGCAATGAAATTATAATAAAAGATGTTCAATCAGCAATAGATTTTATTATGACTATCAAATATGAAACAAACTGCAATAAAATAACATTGAATAAAGATGCAATAATAGAAGATTTCTTTATATTAAGTAAAGGCTTAGCAGGAGAAATTTTACAAAAATTTATAAATTATCAGACAAAATTTGCTATATATGGAGATTATTCAAAATATACAAGTAAACCATTAAAAGATTTCATATATGAAAGCAATAATGGTAAAGATATATTTTTTGTAGAAAATGAAGATGAAGCAATAAAAATGTTAAGTAAGTAGAACAAAAAATTACAATAAGTAGAGTAGATAATAAGTTAAATTATCTGCTCATTTTTTATAAATATGACAGACAGATGTCATATTTATATGCTATAATATTGACAGGAGGAAAATATGCAAGTAAATAATAGATTATTTGAAATAGTATATATACTAATGCAAAAGAGAAAGACTACAGCTAAAGAATTAGCTGATAGATTTGAAGTATCTACAAGAACAATATATAGAGATATTGAAACATTAAGCACAGCAAACATACCAATTTATGCAAGTAAAGGAAAAGATGGAGGAATAGGACTTTTAGATGAATATGTACTAAATAAAACAATACTTTCTGAAGAAGAACAAAATCAAATTCTGTTTGCTTTGCAAGGAATGAAAAGTGTAAAAGGACAAGAAGAAAAAGAGATTTTGGAGAAGTTAAGTATATTGTTTAATAAAAAAATAAATGATTGGATTAAAATTGATTTTTCTAATTGGAATAATATACAAGAAGAACGATTTGATATTATTAAATCTGCAATTTTAAATAGGTATCTAGTACAATTTATTTATTATAATTCTAATGGAGAAGAAAGTAAGAGAATTGTAGAACCATTGCAAATATGGTTTAAAGATAAATCATGGTATTTAGTAAGTTATTGCAAATTAAAACAAGATTATAGAATATTCAAAATTGCTAGGATAAAAGAAATTAATATGTTACAAGAACATTTTGAAAGAGAGCTACCAAAAGGGCAAAAAGAAGAAAAATATAATTTTAAGAACATATCACTTGAATTAGAAATAAGTAAAGAAATGGCTTATAGAGTATATGATGAATTTGAAAATAGCGAAATAGTTAAAAAGGAAAATGGAAATTTTATTGTAAAAGTAGAATATCCAGAGAATGAATGGGTATATGACTATCTTTTATCTTTCGGAGAACATATAAAAGTTATAGCACCAAATAGGGTAAAAAATATTATAAAAGACAAATTAGAAAAAACTTTAAAAAATTATCTATAATATGACATGCAGGTGTCAAGTTATATATTGTATACTTCTAATCAGGAGGTAGATATATTATGAAATATGAAATTGTAGAAATTCCGAAGATATGCAAAAACAAGAAATTCATATTTATATTGCATTAGAAGATTAAAATGAAAGGATTGAGATAAATGGCTTTTGATTATAAAAAAGAATATAAGGAATTTTATATGCCAAAAAATAAACCAAGCATTGTAAAAGTTCCTAAAATGAATTATATTGCAGTTAGAGGAAAAGGAAATCCTAATGATGAAAACGGAGAGTATAAACAAACAATAGGACTTTTATATGCGATTGCTTTTACTATAAAAATGAGTTATAAAGGAACTCATAAAATAGAGGGTTATTTTGAATATGTAGTTCCACCATTAGAAGGCTTTTGGTGGCAAGAAGGAATGAAAGATAGTATTGACTATAAGAATAAAGACAAAATGAACTTTATATCTATTATTAGATTACCAGACTTCGTAACAAAGAAAGATTTTGAGTGGGCGGTTCAAGAAGCAACAAATAAGAAAAAAGTAGACTTTTCAAAAGTAGAATTTTTAAGTTATGATGAAGGAAGTTGTGTTCAATGTATGCACATAGGCTCTTATGATGATGAACCCGCTACAATAAATTTAATGCACGAATATATGATAGAAAATGGATATGAATTAGATATTACAAACAATAGATTTCATCACGAAATTTATTTAAGTGATCCAAGGAGATGTGATGTAAATAAATTAAAAACAGTTGTAAGACATCCAATAAGAAAAAAGGAATAATCATGGAATTTATAGAAGCAAAGACAATACTACAAAGAGTAACACATGGAGAAGAATGGTTTGGAATTGATTATAATATGAATCTATACAAAGGTTGTTGTCATAAATGCATTTATTGTGATAGTAGAAGTAATTGTTATCAAGTAGAGAATTTTGACAGAGTAAGAGCAAAAAAGGATGGAATAGAAATATTAAATAGAGAATTAAAGTCAAAAAGGAAAAAAGGTGTAATAGGAATAGGTGCAATGTCAGATACTTATAATCCTTTTGAAAAACAATATGAAATAACAAAACAAGCATTAAAACTGATTTCATACTATAATTTTGGAGTATCAATAGAAACAAAAAGCAATTTGATAGTTAGAGATATAGACATATTTAAAGAAATAAACAAAAAAGCAGATGTAATACTTAAATTTACAATTACAACAGCAGATGATAATTTATCACAAAAAGTAGAACAAGGAGTATGTGTTTCTTCAGAAAGACTAAAAGCAATGAAACAATTATCAAAAGAAGGAATATTTGTTGGAACTTTATTAACACCAATTATTCCATTTATAACAGATTCAGAGGAAAATATCAGAAAAGTAATAAGATTATCTTATGAAAATGGAGCAAAATTTGTATTTTCAATGGGAGGAGTTACATTACGAGAAAATCAAAGAGAATATTTTTATGAGCAATTAGATAATACCTTTTTTAATCTAAAAGAAAAGTATATTAAGACTTATGGAAACAACTATTTTTGTTATCCACTAAATAGGAATTTAAATAAAATATTTAAAGAAGAATGTGAGAAGTATGGACTACTTTATAAAATGAATGATATAGTAAAGGCATATAAAAAAGAAATTAAACAAGAAGAACAATTGACTTTTATATAGAAAAGAGGAAGAATATGAATGAATATATAAATTTAACATTAGAAAATATTGAAAAGGAGCATATATGTTGTGCGATAGGAGATAAAAAACATCAAGTAGGTGTAGATAGTAAAAAAGAATGGATTAAAAATAAGTTAAAAGATGGACATGTATTTAGAAAATTAAATGCAAGAGGAAAAATATTTATTGAATATGAGCCAATAGAAACTGCTTGGATTCCTATTAGTGGCAAGAACTATGAATATATTTATTGTTTATGGGTTGCAGGCAGTTTTAAAGGAAAAGGAATTGCTAAAGAATTACTAGAATATGCAATAAATGATTCAAAACAAAAAGGAATGAGTGGAATATGTACGTTGACTTCTAAAAAGAAAAAACCATTTATTGGAGAAAAGAAATTCTTTGAACATTATGGTTTTAAAGTTGTAGATGTTATTTCCGATTATGAATTATTAGCATTAAATTTTGATGATAATGAAATTCCTAGATTTAATGATAATGCTAGACTTATGAAAATTGATAATCAAGAATTTACAATTTATTATAGCAATGAATGCCCTTATGTAGAATACGAAGTAAAAGAACTAACTGAATATTCAAAAAATAGTAACATTAAAATTAACTTTATAAAAATAGACTCACTAGAAAAAGCAAAAAATGCTCCATGTATATTTAATAACTGGGCAAATTTCTATAAAGGAGAGTTTGTTTCAAATACTATATTAAATGCTAATTCATTTGAAAAGTTGATAGACTAACAAATTACAATTTTTTTAAGAGAAAGAAAATATGGGGATATCAATTAGAAAATGGAAATATGAAAAAATAGATATATTATTGAAAAGAATTTTTACTAGTAATAGAGAATCCAAATAGCATAATACTTGCAAATTTAAGTGTTATGCTATTTTAAGGTGCTTTAATTGAAAATAGTATATAAATAGCATAGTCTAAAGAAAAGACAAACAAAAGCTATCCTAAAATTTTTTCATAGTATCTTCTATGGCGTAAGAAAAACATTCTACATCTTCATCCGCATTAATATTAAAAGCAGAAAAACCAGTTTCAGTATCTTTGTAAATTGAAATTGAAATAGTACCAATCTTTTGACCATAAATTTTTTTATTTGTAATATTCAACATTCTAAATCTCCTTTCTACGCGAATTGTTCAAAACTATATCACATATAAAATGAAAAGTTTGTCGAAACTTGTCTACACAAAAAAATACTTTGCATATATTGTTTTGAACATATGAAATTAGAAAATTTTTACTGTTGAAGGTTTTAGGTAAGTTTCTTTAGATAATAAAATGCGGGGAGGCGTGCATTGCGCTGCCTCCCCATTTGGGATGATTAGGATAGGGTCGTTGCCGTGGCCAAGATGACTTTCTTGAAAAGCTGAATGGGCAGGTCCTCGGTGTCACGGACAACGTCGATACGCACATCATACGGAATCCAGAAGGTTTCCGTACCGTTATAGGCTTTCACACACTCTAGTGTGAAAGTAATGGTGCCAATGTCTTCTCCTTTCTTCAAAACTTTGTAGTTGTCGCTGGGCCGGTCGATCATTGTAAGAGTGTAGCCATCCACTTGCAATGTGGGGAACAAGGTAGGAAACTTTGCCATAATCCTAGCATCCTTTCAAAAGATAGTTGCTACACACACATAGTGGTAGACTTATAATATAATTATAGCATTTATTTAAATAAAATACAAAAAAATATGTAGTAATTAGGAAAAAGTGAAATATTTTAAATGTATACTAGAAAAAATTATTGAAATAAAATTAATATATTATACATATAGATAGAGAAGAATTTTTGCAAAAATCGAAAAAATATTTACATAATCTGGAAAGTATGCTATAATATACTTGGAGATTTTATAAAAATAGGAGGATTTGAAAATGGAAAAAAATATTAATAATAAGAAAGGCGAGACTAGTAGTATAGTAAAAATAGGTATTTGTTTGGCTTTATTATTGGCAGTATTTTTACCAATAAAAGAATTTTTAATAGGAAATTCAAATAAAGTATTAGCTTATAGTAAGGATGAGTGTAGATACTTATCAGACACTCCATATGTTGCAGGACAGTCATCAGTAGGATGGGGAAGTATAACTTTAGACAAGAATTTAGATTCAAAATATAATAATGGGCTAATCACATTACTAATTGATGGACAGCAAAAGTCCTTTAATAAGGGGGTTAGTGCCCATGCAACATCAACATTAGTATATGATTTAAGTGAATATAATTATGATTATTTCAATGCATATATTGGAGTAGATGCTAGTAGAGGAAATGCTGGAAATGGTGTAAAATTTTATATTTATACATCTGTTGATGGAACAAATTGGGATTTAAAAACGGCAGAAACACCACAAGCAATGAAAGGAAATACTAATGCACAGTTAGTGAATATAGATATTAAAGGGGCAAAGTATTTAAAGTTGCATGCTCATAATAATGGAAATGCAGATGGAGACCATTCTGTTTATGCAGATGCAATGTTAATAAAAGAAGGATTTGTATTTGAAGAAAAAGAATTAGATTTTATTAAAACTGTTGAAGAGTATGACCAAATGATAAAAACTCACTATGGAGAAGAAATAACAGGAGAATATGAATTAACTTTACTACAAAGAGATTTTGTAAAAAAGGCTGGATATGATTATTTAGTTTTTATAGCACAAGATGACGAAGTTGAAGAAACTTTAAGATGGTTAATGACTAATGTAGAAAATATTAGAATGTATTTAACAGGTGGAGCTCCAGCAGGAACTTATAGTGCATCAATGAAAGTACTAAATGAGTTATATCACACTTATAAAGAAGATTTAAATAATAAAGAAGTAACCAAATATGGAACTGTGTATGGAGAATTGTATAAGAAGATGATGATTACACTTTCTTTAACACACTCTGCACAAGTAGCCTTATGGATGCAACCTAGTGAACCAACTAATCAATCAGACGCCGTAACACGTTATCAAATATTTAAAGATATGCATAAGAATGAATATTTTGTTGTTTCTCCAACCATAGATATTGCAGAATGGTTTGAAAAATATAATGTAGAAGATATGCGTTTTGTCATGAACAATATCATAGATGATGAAGAGATTTTATGGTTAAATAGATATACAAAGAAACAAATTGATGCACATCCAAATCAAGTATGGACTTATTTAACACCACACCCATATATGGCTTATGTATGGCCAAATTATGGAAATTCAGTATTCCATGATCCAGCTAAAAAAGAGTATTGGGATGAGAAATTTGGAGGAATATTCTCTGAATATGGAGTAACATATAGTTCAGATACAAATAGAAAAATATATAAAGTATGGATGAACTTTAGAAATGAATTTGGAACAGGAGCAGTTTGTGGAGGAATATCAAAAACTGGTTCAAATATTCGTACAGTACATGGTATACCAGCAGCCGTTATTGGTCAACCAGGTCATGCTGCTATTATTTATTATAATCAAAATGCAGAAGGAAAAGGATATTGGTCACTTGATAATGATGTAAGCGGATGGACTTTATCAGAAAAAGGCGAGAGAATGCTAATAGGATGGGGAAATGCATCTTGGAGTAGAGGGTATTCAGTAGTATATATGGCATTAGCACAAGAAGCCTTAAATGATTTTGAAAATTTCGAAAAATGTGAAAAATTAGTTATGCTTGCAGATGTATATAATGATGATTTAACTAAAAAAGAAGAGATTTATAGAAAAGCTTTAGAAGTGCAAAGTATAAATATTGATGCTTGGTATGGATTAATTACCACATTTAACGCCAATGAAAATAAAACAGAAAATGATTACTATGATTTAGCTGAAGAATTAGCAGAAAACTTAAAATGTTTCCCACTACCTATGTATCATTTAACCAACTTAATTAAACCAAAATTAACAAGTGTAGAAAATTCTTATAGATTTACACTTTTACAAACAAGAATTTTAGAAGAAGGAAAAAATTTACCTAATACATCAACAGAGGTACTTCAACCATCGCTTACAAGATTAGAAGCAAATTATTTATTAGGAAATTTGGATAAAACAATTGCAACATTCTCATTTGATGGAGAAGATGCAGGAAAAATAGTATTAGCAAGTAAATTTGATGGAGTAGGAGTACGTTGGGACTATAGTTTAGATGGAAAACAAACTTGGAATGAAGTTTCATTTACTGCTGAAGAAGAACATAAATTACAACTAACACAAGAACAACTAGATAGTATTACTTCTGAAAATGATATTTATGTTCATATAGTAGGTGTAAATTATGAGGAAAAAAATTTATATAAAATTGATATATTAGAACAAGGATTACCAGTAGTTTATAATAACGACTGGGAAAATAAAGTAATGGGCGTAACAAATGTTATGGAATGGAGATGGGAAGACAGCAACGACTGGAAACTATTTAGAGAAGAAGAACCAGATTTAACAGGAGACAAAACAATAGTAGTAAGATCTGGAAAAACAGGAGTTTATTTAATAAGTCCAGAAAGAACATTAACATTTACAACAGATACTGACACTCCACAAAGAAAATACATTCCTATTTCACATTTATCAATTCATGGAGTTTCAACAGAGGCTACTGCACAAGGAAGATATGCAAGAAATGCAATTGATGGAAATATTAATACAAATTGGCATTCTGCATGGAATGGTAGTGATACACAAAAATATATTATTATAAAACTAGACGAACCAAAATACTTAACTGCTTTAGACTTTTTCCCAGTGGATGGAGGAAACGGAAAGATAAATAATGCTGTGATTTCAGTAAGTATGGATGGAGAAAACTGGATTGAAGTAGTTTCAGGAACAAACTGGCCATACAATATGAATATGAAAACTGTAGACTTTGAAGCAACAAGAGCACAATATATAAAGATAGTAGGAAAAACTACACAAAATAGTTTTATAGCAGCAGCAATGTTTAACTTATATGAAGATTCAACAATAAAAACTGTAGCAGAATTCTCATTTAGTGGAGAAAATGCAGGAAAAATAGTTATAGAAGATGGCTATAAGAATACAAATTGGAAATATAGCTTAGATGGTGGAGAAAATTGGAAAGACGCAAATTCAGATGTATACGCATTATCACCTGAAGAAATAGAACAAATTAATGAAGAAAATCAAATAAAAATCCGATTTGAAGGAGACGAGACAGAATACAATATTAAGATAAAGAAAGGTGCAACACCTAATAGAGGATATCTGAATGATTGGGAAAATAGAGTAATAGGGTTAACTGATGTTGAGACATTAGAATGGAAATTAGTAGGAGATTCTAATTGGATTTCTTATGAAGAACAAGAACCAGTAGTAATTGGAGATAAAACACTTTTAATTAGAGCAAAAGCTACAGGTATATATACTGCAAGTGATGTAGTAGAATATGAATTTACAGCAGAAAATTATCCTGAAACAGAAGTATATATTCCAATATCTCATTTATCAATCCATGCTTATTCAACACAATCTAAAGATCCTAATAGACCATTTTATGCTCCAAATGCAATAGACGGAAACATTAATACAATGTGGCATTCAACATTTGATGAGAACATTAAAGAGAATGGAGAAAAAGCATATCTTGTTATAAAATTAGATGAAACTAAATATATTTCTGCTTTAGAATTTGTTCACAAAAAATATACAAATTTAGATCCATCATTTATTAAAACAGGAATTGTGTATGTAAGTGAAGATGGTGAAAATTGGGTTGAAGCAGGAAGACTAGAAGATATACCACAAGAAGAATTGGTATTTAGAAAAATTAAATTTAATGAAAGTGTTCAAGGTCAATATGTAAAATTTGAAATGGAAACTTATGATATGTTTGCATCAGTTTTAATGATAAATTTATATGAGGATACAACAAAACAAGAAAAACCAGAAGAACCTATATTTAAATCTGATAAATATATAATAGAAGAAAATTTAATATTAAGAATTGCACCAGGAACAACAGTTCAGAAATTTAAAGAAAATGTAGAAACAAATCAAGAACTAATATTTACAGATAAAAATGGAAATACTTTAAATGAAGATAGAAAGATAGCAACTGGAACAACTATAAAAGTCGGAGAAGGAAAGCAATATACATTAGTTGTAATAGGAGATACAGATGGAAATGGAAACATAACTGTAACAGATTTAGCACAATTAAAATTACATTATATAGGAAAGACAATTTTAACAGATGCTAGATTAAAAGCTGCAGATATGAATGGAGATGGAAAAATAACTATTACAGACTTAGCACAAATTAAATTAGTATTAATAGGAAGTTTAGAAATTAAATAGTTAATAGCAATGAAAACAAGGAAGTTAATTAAAAACTCCTTGTTTTCGCTATAAAAATATTAAAATGATGTTTGATTAGCATAAAATCCTAAAAAAAAGATAAAAAATTGCAGGAAAAGGTTTACATAAGTTGAAAAATATGGTATAATAATATTTGGAAGTGGCATAATATAAACAAATGCTACAAATAAGAGAAAACAAAATTATGTAAATGAAAAAGAAAGGGAGAGAAAGTTATGAAAAAAATAATATCATTAACTTTAATTTTAGTAGTAATGATGACTTTAGTATCAAATGTATATGCAGAATCATCTTACAAATTATCTTTAGAACCAAGTAAAAATGAAGTAGGTAAAGGAGAACAATTTACTGTAGATGTTAAAATATCAGATATACAAGATGAAAGTGGAATAATAGCTTTAGGAGCAAAATTAGAATATGACCAAACTAGTTTAGAATTAGTAGAAATGCAAGGAGTAGGAAAATGGTCAAGTCCTTCATATAATGAATTAAATGGAGAATTCGCAACAGACAGAAATGGAAATACAATTGGTAATGAAACTATGTTTAGAATTACATTTAAGGTAACAGAACAAAGTAAACAAAACTTTGAAATATCATTAAAGAATATTTCAGCTTCAAATGGAAATGAAGATATAAAGATAGAAGATATAAAAACTGAAATTTCATTAGAAGATGATGATAATATAATACCAACAGATCCAAGTGGAAATAATACAAATGGACCATTTATAGATGATCCTGAAACACCAAATGGAGTAGGTAATAATATAGTAAATGGAAATGGAATACTTACAAACCAAACAATACCAGATACAGGAAGTTCAAATAGTATGTTAGCAGTATTTATAGGAGTAGCTGGAATACTTGCAGTAGTATCATTCATAAAAATGAGAAAAAATGAAGAAAGAATATAAAGTTATTATAAAACAAAATCAAAAACAAGGAAATTAGTATAATTTCCTTGTTTTTTTGTATAAGGGACATAGAGTTGAATATAAGAACGAATGTTTAGATTAATAAAAACGAAAAGGTGTGAAAAGTGGACTTTTTAAGTAAATAATGGTATAATAAAAAAGTAAACATTTAGTTTACATGCGTGATCCAAATAAAAATTTAGGAGGACATACCATGGCAGGAAAGACAGTGGGTAACACCACATCCAAATCTACCGAAGGTGCTCTGAGAAAAACAGAGTACAAATTTCGGTACACAGCAACGCGTGACAAATACGCAGTAGTGATTGGAAGTGTAATCGCTGCAGTTATTCTTGTGGTGCTGTGCATCATTTGTAATGCTGTAGGAGTTCCCCTAGGGGTCATTACAATCGGTACTATAGCGTACATTGTTATTGAGTTGTTTGTGATTATGTGCAATTTCTTAAGCATCTATGGAAAGACTTTTTCTGTCCTAATCATCAGAAAGGACGAGATTGTATCTTCTCATGGATGGTTAACGAAAGGCACTACAACGATTCCAGCACACAAAATTCGCTCTTGCCACAAGTGTAGCACGTGGTTGCAACGAAAATGCAAAACGATGGACATCGGAATCACTACAGCTGGAGATGGCGCAGAGATTTATTTTTGTAACATCGAGGCTGGCGAGAAGGCGTACAAGTTAATTAGCCAAATGGCAAAGGAAAACACACACGGACGCTAAGCAAAATCATGGCGCGCATTGAGCTGGGGGACCTCACTGATAAAGTGAGGTCCCCCAGTGCATTTAAAATTTAATAAAACTATAAACTATATGTGTAATAAAATCATTTACAAAATAATATAAATATGATAAACTATTATATGAAAATTATTAGAGTAGAAAATAAATAGTTAAGACTCAGTAGACGGGAAGTTGGTACTGAGGCAAAAAGTAATTTGCTTATTTATTTTCGCATTCCGCTAATAAAAGATAATAGGAGATAAATATATTATCCTTTTCTTTTGATGCGGAAAAAAGAGGAGGATTTTTTTATGAGTAGAAACAAGAAAATTATATTAACAGCAGTTTTATTATCTATGCTTATTGTTTTGTCTAGATTTTTGTCTATTAAAACACCAATAATGAAAATAAGCTTTGCATTTGTTCCAACCATGTTATGTGCAGTATGGTTAGGACCAAAATGGACAGTACTTTTAAATGTATTAGGAGATATTATAGGAGCTACATTTTTCCCAACAGGTCCATATTTTATAGGATATACTATAAGTACAGCTATAGCAGGACTTATATATGGTGTTGCTCTTTATAAGAAAGAAGAAAAGGAATATAAAGATTTAGAATTTATAATAAGATTAAGTATCTCAACTGCACTAGTAGCAGTCATTGTAAATATGGGATTAAATACTTTGTGGACAAGTATGACAACAGGTAAAGCATTTAAAGTATTGTTTGTTACAAGAGTTACAAAACAGTTAATAATGATACCAGTACATGTAGTAGTAATTTTCGCTATTGAAAAAATACTAAGAGGTCCATTTAATAAATACATAAGGAGTAATAATGATTAAAGTAGAAGATGTATTATATAAATACAAAGGAAGCAATTATAATGTATTAAATGGATTGAACTTTTCAGTTAAAGATGGTGAGATAATTGCTATTATTGGAAAAAATGGCTCGGGAAAATCAACTATTGGAAAATTAATTGCAGGGATAACTAAACTAAAACAAGGTAAAATTTTTATAGATGATATAGACATATCGAAAAACTATAAACTAATTCAAGATAAAATTGGAATAGTATTTCAAAATCCAGAAAATCAAATAATTTTTAATAATATATATGATGAACTATCTTTTTCATTAAAGAATTTAGAAAAAGAGGAAATTGAAAAAAGAGTTAATCAAGCTTTAGAAAAAGTAGAAATGATAGATTTAAAAAATCATGATTTATATACATTATCTTTGGGACAGAAACAAAGAATAATGATAGCAGAGGTTTTGGCAAAAAATCCAAAGTATATTGTTTTAGATGAACCAACTACAATGATTGATAGCCAAGGGAAAGAAAAAATTTATAATATAATACAGAACTTAAAAAAACAAGGTTATACAATAATTTGTATAACGAATTTAGCAGACGAAATATTATTAGCAGATAGAACATTGATACTAAGTGAAGGAAAGATTATAAATGAAATAAAAAAAGAAGAACTAGTAGAAAAGGCATATATATTAGAAGAATATGGAATAAAAGAGCCTACGATTCTTAAAATTTTAACAAAGTTAAAAGAAGTAGGAATAAAAATAGAAATAAAAGAGTTTTCTATAGAAGAATTAGTAAATCAGTTGAAAAGGAGAATATAGATGAAAGACTTAATAAAGTTTTGTGTGTTTGTAATATATAGTACATCCATATTTTTTCTTCCCAATAATCAAATTCTTTTCTTTTTTATTTTTGTAAATTGTGTTGCAATGTTCTTATTAAGAAAGAGTGTAAATAGGATAATAAAAAGAACTTTAAATATTATGCCATTTATTATATTTACATTTATAATTAATTGTTTATTAGATGACATTATGAATGCTATATGGATAGGAATTAAGCTACTTATAGTATGTAATATGACAATGATATATTCAAATACTACTACTGTTACTGGTGTTGCGGAAACAATAAAAGAGTTATGTAGTCCATTAAAGCTATTTAGAATAAATACAGATGAAATTAAAATAATAGTATGTATTTCTTTAACAATGATTCCTATATTAAAAAAGGATTTATCTGAAATGAAAGAAGCATGTAGAGCAAAGGGAATTAAAATTAATATAAAAAACATCAAAACAATATTATCAAAATTTTCTCTATCCATATTAATAAGAGTTAATGAATTGGAGGAGGCTTTGATTGCAAAAGGGCAGAACTATTAAATATGCTTAAATTTACAAAATTATAGGTTTATGATATAATTATGAGCAATAGGGAATTCCCCCTATGTTAGTCTTGACATTGAGAAAGGAAAGTGCAGAATGAAACGGAATATAAACGAACTTTGGGCAATTTTGGCAGGAGTAGTAACTGGCTATGTCTTTCAGCTGACAATGGTAGCCATAATTTGGATGAGAAACAAGCAGATTCCATTTGACTTCACAGTGTTTATTCCTATATTGACATTGCAGCTGACGATAGCTCCGGTAGCTTCTTGGATTTATATGGGGATATTTGGTGTGAGGTGGCAGAAGGTATGGAACAAAATCACAAAAAGGGTAATAAAATTTATAGTTCCTTTCGTGATTATTTCTTGTCTAATGCTTTTTATGCTACCAGTCGCATTAGATTTCTGGCAATTCTGGGTGGCAAATATTTTGCTCTCACTTGTGGCGGCACTTACAATTTGCCGTGACCTACTCAAATAATTCATGAGAGAGACAAAAGTCAAGCATGTGTGCGAATAATTTTGTACCAAACTCGCGGTGCATGTTGAAAGACATGCACCGCGAGTAATATATTACAAACAGAAAATTGACTTTAGAACAAAGATATGGTAAAATATATATCGTATGATATAATAGGAGGTTTCTTTTTTATTAAAAAGGAAGGTGGACGCTGTAATTTGAAATGAATAGTTTATTGGAAAGTGCTTTTTTTCAAATAGAGCTAAATGCTTTATTTGTTTTTAATAGATGAAGTAGCATAAAGAAAAGTGGAGGAAAATTTAATGCAAAAATGGATTCAGCGGCTTGTACTTACTTATGTAGTGATAACACTTCTTACAGGATGGGCAAATGCACCAGAAGTACTACAGACAGTGAGCTATGATGCTGCAGCAACTCATGAAACACGTAACGAAGACAAGCTTTATGTAAGTGAGGTGGAATCTGAGCAAGACTTACAACGTCTTGAAATGTCTTCTACAGCTAATAGCAGTAGCCCAACACCAGTGGAAACAGAAAGGATGAAAGAAATTGAAAAAGAGCTAGATTCAGCGAAGACTTTGACTGCACAAATACTTTCTACATATTCAGAAGAAAACGAAAACATAGAAAAACAAATTTCTAAATTATTGGAGGAAATTGGAAAACAACTGGAGCAACACCCAACATATATGGAAGTTTTCCATGAAGACTATGATGCTATAAATGAATCTTTTGAGCAATACAAGCAGATGATTCAAAGCATTATGGAAAAAATGGAAGCTATCAAAATATCAAGCAGCACAGATATGTCCCAAACATTCGGTTTTACTGAAGAAGAATTTATCTACATCTTGAAAAATGTTAGAGGAAAAAGGGGGAATCTAATAATAGAAGATTCTATTATGGCAGAAAATGTTGCTAAAGGCATTATTGAGGCTGTGGTCGAGTACCCTGTTAATGAAATATTTGCAGTTTCAGTAATGTCTTTTGAAAGTGGATATTTTACGTCTAAGCTGGTTGTAGAATACAACAATTTTGGGGGAATGCAAAAGTCAGCAGAAGATGGAGCATATCATTTTGAGACATCGGAAGAAGGCATTAGAAAAGCTGTAAAATGTATTCACTCAAATTTGAAAGGAAACAATACAGCAAATGAAGTGAATGAGACGTATTGTGCTCCACATATTGTCACTGATGAAAATGGAGAACCTATCATTAATGAAGATGGAGAAATAGAAAAGGATGTGTATTACTGGGCGAGAAATGTTTTGAGCATAATGAAATCCTATGCGAGGGGAATATCTGACCTTAAGTGATGCGAAAATGTGGCAGATTAAAGAATTAAGCGAATAAACTTAAACAGCAGATTCAGCGAGTGAGGCGGGTAGTACCCGCCTCTACTCATATATTGAAAAATTATGTCGAATATGGTAAAATAATAAAATATGAGACTTGGCTCTAGATTAGAAACTGTAAAACCAAAGGAAAGAAAGGTAAGGGTAATATGCAAAGAAGAGACATCACTTTAGACGAAGGCAAATGTCTTCTGGAATTTCTGAAGGAAGAAGGAGAGCGTATCGAGCATTCTCAGATTTTTCTCAGCAGCACAATTGTTTATCAATTGAAAAAAGATGCTAAGTTTGGCTCTATTAATGGAAAGCTGCTTGAGTTAGATATGGGGGCTGAATACGAAAATCCGAAAATTTCCATTCGTCTTTTTGCGCAAACTAACGACAAACACCCAGAATGGTATGAACTTATAGGAGCGGATATTAGCGGAATCCATTTTACTGTACCAGCAAATGCCCCTGAGGAAGTTTACTTTATAAAAAATTGAGAGTGAGTACTCTCAGACACAAGGTGGGATACATACAAAATATGTGTCCCACTTTGTGTTTATAAAATAATAAATTATAAGAAAATTAATATATAAGAGTGTAATTACTTAAATTTTTTTAATTGATTTTTTTTTAGACTTAGATTATAATAAGAAAAAAACATATGGAGAAAATAAATGGAAGTAAGAAATAATTACAATGAATGTATAACCAATTTAGCATGTTCCATTCAAAAATATTTTGGAATAGAACCAAAACACAATACTATTGATTATATAGATGAAATATTAAATGAAAAGCAACCTACAAATGTGGTAATGATATTATTTGATGGAATGGGTTCAAGAATATTAGATAGAACTTTAGGAGAAGATTCATTTTTCAATAGAAATAAGGTAAAGGATATAACAACAGTATTTCCGGCAACTACAACAGCTGCAACAACATCTATCATCACAGGATTAAATCCAGTAGAACATGGATGGCTTGGTTGGAATATGTATATAAAACCAATCAATAAAACAATAACTTTATTTAAAAGTAAAGTAAAAGGAACTGAAAAAGTAAGCAATAAATTTTTAGAAGTAAAACATATGATAGATATCGAAACAATTACAGAACAAATAAATAAAAAGGGAAAATATAAATCAAAGATGATTTATCCGTTTGGAGAAGATAAGTATTTGAACCTTGATGATATGTTTGAGAAAATAAAAAAAGAATGTGAAAAAAATGGCAAAAAATATATTTATGCATATAATGAGGAGCCAGATGGAACAATGCATATGAAAGGACCAGACAAAAATATTACAAAAAAAATAATTTTTGAGATAGAGAAAAAAGTAGAAGAATTTTGTAGAGAATTAAAAGATACTATGGTAATCATAGTAGCAGATCATGGTCATAAATTAGTAGAACCAATTTATTTAGATGAGTATCCAGAAATATTAAAAATGATAGAGAGAACACCATCACTTGAACAGAGGGCAGTTTCATTTAAAGTAAAAGAAAAATATAAAAGCGAATTTCCACAAAAATTTAAAGAGATATTCGGAAATGATATGAAAATATATTCAAAAGAAGAAATTATAGAAAGTAAATTATTTGGAGATGGGGAAGCAAATGAATTATTTGAAGATGCATTAGGAGATTATATTGCTATTGCTTATGAAACAGGAAAATGTATAGTTTCTAGTGGAGATGATGTCTATGTTTCACATCATGCAGGATATTCAGATGATGAGATTTATGTTCCATTAATATTAGTTGATAAATGTTAATACATATAAAAAAGAAAATAGTAAAAAATAAATATAGGAGGTAATAAAATGAGTGTTCATGAGATTACAGATAATAATTTTCAAAATGAAGTTTTGGAGGAGAAAAAAACAGTTTTGATAGACTTTTTTGCAGATTGGTGTTATCCATGTAAAATGATGGCTCCAGTAGTAGAAGAAGTGTCAAAAGAAGAAAGTATAAAGGTAGGAAAAGTTAATATTGATGAAAATCAAGAATTAGCAGAGAAATATGGTGTTGAAAGTATACCAACAATTATAGTTTTCAAAAATGGAAAAGAATATAAAAGACAGGTAGGAGTAACTGACAGAGAAAGTTTATTAAATTTATTAAATTAATCTAAGGAGGAAATTTTTATGGAGAGAAAGGTTAGAGTTGTACAAATAGGTACAGGGAAAATGGCAAAATATACAATGCGCTATGTTATGGAAAAAGGTGGGGAAGTAGTAGGCGCAATTGATATAAACCCACAAGTCATAGGAAAAGACATTGGAGATATTATAGAATGTGAGAATTTAGGAGTAAAAGTAACAGCACTTGAAAATGCAGAAGAAATGTTAAAAGAGGTAAAACCAGATGTTGCAATAATAGAAACAATGAGTTTATTAAATGATATAGAGGAACCAATGATGTTATGTGCAAAATTAGGAATAAATGCATTAACAACATGTGAAGAAGCATTTTATTCATGGAATTCAAATCCAGAACTAACAAAAAAAGTAGATGAACTAGCAAAACAGACAGGATGTACAATTGCAGGAACAGGATATCAAGATATTTATTGGGGACAATTAATAACAAGTATCGCAGGTTCAACACAAAAAATAACAAAAATAAAAGGAAGCTCAAGTTATAATGTAGAAGATTATGGAATAGCTTTAGCAAATGCACATGGTGCAGGATTAACACTAAAAGACTTTGAAGAACAAATTGCATCAGTAGATAAAATAAGTGATGAAGAAAGACAAAAAATAATAAACAGTGGAGAATATTTACCATCATATATGTGGAATACAAATGGATGGTTATGTGATAAATTAGGGCTAACAGTAAAATCACAAACACAAGTAACAGTACCAACAACAAATCCAGAAGATATATACTCAGAAACATTAGGTATGACAGTAAAAGCAGGAGATGCAACAGGAATGAGTGCTATTGTAACAACAGAAACAGAAGAAGGAATTACAATAGAATCAGAATGTATAGGAAAAGTTTATTCAAAAGATGATTATGATAAAAATGAATGGACTGTATATGGAGAACCTGATACAACAATAACAGTGGCAAGACCAGCAACAGTAGAGCTAACTTGTGGAACAGTAGTAAATAGAATACCAGATGTAATAAATGCTAGACCAGGTTTTGTACCAACAGCTGAGATAAGTGAGCTAAATTACAAAGTTAAAAAATTAAATGAGTATGTAAAATAATTACTAAATAGCAAAGTAGTAATACTTTGCTATTTTAAAAATATTACATAGTAGGAGATAAAATGAGAAATTTTAATGAAGTATATGAAAAACTTTATACAGAAAAAAACGAAAAACTAGAACTTTTAAGAAAACAAAAAGCATCTAAGATGTTAATGGTAATAATTGTAACAATAATAGTTGCAATTATTGGGATTGTAACATTATCATCTTTTGGATTTGCAGTTGTATTTTTGGCTTGTGTAATAGCGATAATAACAACAGTTAGAATAAGTAATAAATATAACTATACAGGAGCTTTTAAAAAAGAAGTTATAGAAACTTTTATAAAAGAATGTGATAGTAATTTAAATTTCTATCCAGAAAGAGGTATTAGTTCTAATATATATAGACAAGGAGAATTTGAAAGCTATGATAATTATTATTCAGAAGATTTAATAGAAGGAATATTAGATGAAAGATATAAGGTAGAAATGTCAGAAGTAAGAACAGAAGATGAATCAACAGATTCAGATGGGGATACAACTACCACTACTGTATTTCATGGGATTTTTGGAAGAGTAGAATGTGCAAAGCAAATACCTGAATTTATAAAAATACATTCAGATAAGGGGCTTTTAGGAAATTTGTTTGGAAAGAAAAACAAAATAGAAATGGATTCAAGTGAATTTGAAAAACATTTTGATGTATATACTCTAAATCCAATTATGACAATGCAAATATTAACATCAGATATAATGGAGATGTTAATTGAATTTAAAGAAAAAAGTAAAATAAAGTATGAAATAACTTTAAAAGGTGCTAATATGTATATTAGATTCCATACAGGTGGAGTTTTTGAACCAAAGTTATTTGGGCAAAGCTTAGATTTTGATACTTTGAAGAAGTATTATGACATAATAGAGTTTATTTTTAGGGTAACTAGAGCAGTAAATAAAGTAATAGCAGAAACAGAAATATGAGACATTGTGTTTATTTTTGAAAGACGTCCGCTCCATCTTGCTGGAAATTCGATTTTTAAAAATTTAATACAGTTGTTTAAATTTTTAAAAATGAATTTTCACGTGGAGCTAGTTTGTTCCATATAATTATTGTTATAAAATATCTCCAAAGGCTTGCATAATAACATATACGGACCATTTTAATTGCCCGTTTTTTATAAAGAATATACAAAAAAATTATAATATGATATAATAAATATTATAGATAGGAGAGATGTACTATGCCAATTGTTTTAGGAATAATAGCGGGAATAATAATCTTTTTATTTGCTCAATATAATAGCTTGGTAAAAAGAAAAAAGAAAGTTGAACAAGCAAAATCAGGAATAGATGTTTATTTGACACAAAGATTTAATTTGATACCTAATTTAGTAGAGTGTGTTAAAGGATATGCTAAACACGAACAACAAATATTTGATAAAGTTGTGCAAATGAGAACACGATATATGAATAACAAAAATTTAAAAGAAGGAGCAGAACTAAATTCTGAGTGCAATCACATAATAGCATTAGCAGAAAAATACCCAGAATTAAAAGCAAGTGAACAATTTTTAGATTTACAAAAAAGTTTATCAAAAATGGAAAGTCAGCTACAAGCAGCTAGAAGAATATATAACAGTGAAGTAACAGCATATAATACTAAAATGTCAGTTGTACCAACAAATATAATAGCAAGTATGTTTAACTTTAAAGAAGAGGAATTATTCCAATTAGAAACTGAAGAAGCAAGAAAAAATATAGAAGTGAAGATGTAGTGAGATGAGACTAGATTAATCTTTTACTCTAACAGAACAAAACCAGGATTATTCCTGGTTTTGTTTTGGTTAGATAAGTTTATTTACTTAAAGCTCTTGGGCTATCAGCAGTTCCACCATCAGTAGAAATTTTGATATTAGATCCAAGAGAAACTACTGGACGTACACGACTGCGATTGCCACCTGAAGTGAAATCGGATGAAGGGAAAAAATTATTACCGCTAAGTGTGGCACTTCTCACACAGCGCAAGCCAAAGTTTGCATGAGCAGAGTAGCAATCAGTATAACGTGAAGCAATCCAATATTCTGTACCAGTACCAAAAATAAGTTCATGGAATGCAGCATCATCAAAATAACTAGCTGGTGTATTGTCAAAGTGATAATATGTTTGCTGTACTTCTAATGTTCCTTTTTGAGTATGTGTAGCAGTTGTAGGTGTTGTATAATAATCTTTGCTCTCTTCTGCTGTTGTTTTTCCTACATGGTCATATATATCAGGTGAGTATGAAGAACTGCCACTATATGTCTTTGTATTGCCATATTGTGTGTCATCAAAAGTAGAATAAGCATTTCTAGCAGCAATACCAGTGCTACTAAATTTCTTCTCGATATCTTCTAAGTTAATACTTCTGGCAGTAACTCCTAATGTACTATTAGAGTATTGTGTTTTACATAGGTCATTTAATAATAATACACCATTATTGTAACCTAAAGTACTTCCAATATATATATCTGTTGCAATAGGAGAAGTAGAAATGATATCAATAGAACCATTATCATTTATGTTCATAACTCTCCATTTTAATGTTGTATCTTGTGGT
>CANTAQ010000015.1 GCA_947651825.1 uncultured Clostridium sp.
GTTTGCCTCTCTTTTCAAGATACCCTGCCATTACTTTTTTCACCTCCTTTCAAGTTAGTTCCAATATACTGCAATGTTGTACGGATTAAGAAAATGTAAAAAGCATAGCTTTAACATTTTCTAAAACCTCCCTTCAGTATACCTATGGCAAGGAATAAATTTATACTATTTTTTTATAGGAATATCTATCAATTCAATTAAATGAGAACTTTTAAATCGAGGAAGTTCTTTGATTAACTCTGGCTCATTAATATTAATAGAGTCGATAATTTGCATATAATGTACGGAACCATTTTCCCTACCAAAAGAAAGTTCAATTTTTAAATCAACGATTTGTTTATAGGCATTATTAAGCATATCTTGATAGTAAGTGTAATATTTTAAAGAATAATATCTTTTGTGTTGTTCATATTTTTCTTCTTCCATTTCTTTTTTATCAAACAGTATAGTTACTTCATCGTTTGTAGAAGATCCTTGTTTTAAAATGTCTTTTTGATGGTAAATACGATCAATAGGTGTTTCTACTCCGAAAGTAAAATTCTTAGCATGCCCTAAACCTATATTTTCTAGTTTAGCAGTTAAAATAACTTCATTACAATTTTCCTCTATGTTATCGTGATTCATTTTAGAATTATCTATAATTATGCAATCAGTAGAAATAGATTTTGCAATGTCAAACTTATACTCTATGTATGGCGCATTCTCAATTCTTTTTGTTTCATCATTAATTTTTCTTTCAAAATCGAAAGTTTTTCTAATTTGATATTGAGTTATTGCTGCTAAAGAAATAGCTCCTATTATAGCTGCTATATATGTATAAATAGAAGACAACCATATATCTGTATTTATATTATTAGTTAACCCTAATAAAGAAAATATATTAAAGTAATCTATTAAATATATAATTAATGGAATAGCAAAAATTAATAGTAAAATTATGAGTATATGTAACTTTTTCATTTATTTAATCTCCATTTTTTAATAATTTTTTTTTGTTTTTTCTATCCAATTTTTAAATTCTTCTTCTGTTTTTAATCCATTTTTAATATCTTGCTTAAATTTATTAGCTTCTTTTTTCCATTGTTCATATTTTTCTAAATACATAGGAATGTCAGGATTTCTATTTGCTAACATTTTTTTTGCAGATAATGTTTTTCTATATAGTGAATTTAATTCATCTTTTTTTAATTTTTCATTATAAGTAATCATCGCACCAATTTCTTGACATGTTTTGCCATGTTCATATATGTTGTTACAATATAAAGTATTCTTTTTTGAAGAAGGAATAAAGTAATTACCACAATGTTTACAAATGTATATTGGTGTATTATTTTTTATTAATTCTAGAATACTTATAAAACAAGCAGTTTCAATTACATGACAGTTAAAACAAGGAGATGTAAAAAATTCATCATCATATTCTGTAGGATAATTTTTTATATATTCTGAAATTGCCTTGGCATTTTCTTCAAAATTGCCTGTATTAGGACATGAATTTATATTTAGAAATTTCATTGGTTCAACGTCATATGTAAGAGTTATATATGAACTTAATATTATGGACATGTCTGAATAATTAGTAAAATCAGCTTGCTTATATATAAAAAATCTTTCTGCAATAGAGAAACATTCTAAATAGTCTAAATTCGATAAGTTATTTATAAAATTGATAATTGTTTTAAACTGAGACTGATAGTCTATTAAAATTTTTTTTCGTTCTTCATAATTATTTTTACAAACTAAAATAAAGTCTTTTTCAGTGAGAAAAATATTTTCTTTATCATTAGTAACATTTAAATTTGTATATTCATTAAAGGGGTTACCAATATCTTTATCATCACTATTAAAGACTAAACCTGGTAATCCATAATTATATATAAATTCCACAAAAGAATCAAAATTTGTGAAATCATAGTTCAAAAATTTTAATAAAGTTGTTCCTAGTTTATTTTTTTCGGCAGTAAAATCAGATTTATATAATTTGCAAATACTATCAGAATAGGTTGAAAGATACTTAGTATATTCTTTTTTTGTTTTAAATTCATTTCTTTCTTTAAGTATTGTATATGTGTCATTGGCTTTATTATATGTTGCATTTACAGTAGAAAAAGCATCTCTTGTAAAAAGTTCCATGTTGTTTATGGTTGACATTTTCATATAATAAATTCTGGATACAATATCAAATTTCATACAAACCTCCTTGTTAACAATTTAATTATCACAAACAATATTGTTAATTGATATCATAAAACACTAAAAATTATTGACTAATCACAAATTAACAATTAAAATACAAAATATAAAATTGTTAACAACATTATACACAGCTAATTTTAAATTGTCAATACAAAATTTGAAATTTAGCGATTTAGAAGTTAGGAGGTGAGCAATATGGCGATAGAAAAAATGCAAAGGACAACTTTAACAGCTAAAGAGGCAGCAGAATATTTAGGAATTTCATACTGGTTAATTACACAATTAGTAAAAAGAAAACAAATTCCTTGCTCTAGAGTTGGAAAAAGAATTTTATTTAGAAAAGAAGCATTAGATATTTATCTAAGCAAAAAAGAAAATGATTCTATAGAAGAATCTTGTTAGAAAGAAGGGAGGATATGGGACAAGTTGGATGGATAAAACTAAATACCAATATATTCTCTAATAGAAAAATTAAAATCCTACTAAAAGAAAGGGAAGGGGACACCTATTTTAGAATATGGATTCAAATTTTAACTATTGCTGGAGAATGTAACAGAGATGGTGGACTATATATTAGTGATAATACACCATTTAAAGTTAAAGATTTTACAAATATTATTGGAAAATCTTCGAAAACATTTACGAAAATTTTACAAAAATTTATCGATTTAGGAATGCTTTATTTTAAAAATGATACATACTTCGTAAAGAACTGGAGCAAGTATCAAAGTGCTGATAAACTTAAGAAAATTGGAAAGTCAAACAAAGTAATTGAAGAAAATTTAATTGAAAAAAGTTTTAATAATACTACAAAAGAAAAGATAAGAAAAGAAGAAAATAGAAAGGAGACCAGAGTGGATGAATCAAATTTTGAAACCCTCGATTGATAAAAATGACTTTATTGAATGTGAATATTGCAAAAATAAATTATATAGAAAAACAATTGAGTGGGAGTTATATGGAACTAAAAGAACAATAATATTAGATTATGAAAGATGTGAATGCAATGATGCACAAATATACTGGAATGAATACGATTTAAAGAAGTCAAGAATGTTGGAGGAAGAAAAGAAACTAGAAATAATGCAAGAATTCTCAAAAAAGGTTGAAAGAATTATAAAAAATAGCAAGATGAGTAAAAGAAATCTAAATTATAAATTTGACAATTTTGCACCAAATGCTAGTAATAAAAAAGTATTGGATAATTTAAAAAACTATAGTGAAAAATTAGTAAATGGTATAGAGAAAAAAGGATTAATTTTGGTAGGAAATAATGGAGTTGGTAAAACACATTTAGCTTGTAGTATTGCAAATAAATTAATTGAAAATGGAACACCAGTAATATATGGAACATTAATTAATTTATTAGCAGAATTAAGGAATTCGTATGATACAGATAATAATATTTCAGAAATGGAAATTATCAAATTATATGAAAATGTTGACCTATTAATCATAGATGATTTAGGAAAAGAAAAGCCAAGTGAATGGGGATTAGAAAAATTATTTACTATTATAAATAGTAGATATGAAAATAATTTACCAGTAATTATAACAACAAATTATAATCAGAATGCTTTAGTAGAAAGATTAAGCTTGAATGGAGAAATTGAGACAGCAAAGTCAATTATTTCAAGATTATATGATATGTGTTATTTAGTAAAAATAGATGATATAGATCATAGAATTAAAAAGAAAAAAGTTAGTAATTGCGGGAACAATGACTAACTAAAAAGATTACTTTTTTAAATGTTTTCTATAAAAATTATAATTGATTTTTACAAAAAAGTAAATAAAAATTGATAAAAAATTAGGACAAGCAAGTAGAAAAATATTTATACAATTGTCCTAGTTTTTAAAAGAAAATACATAAAAAATGAATAGAAAATATCCCTCGGAGAGCAAAAAGGGTATTAGGGCATTTTGCCCTAAACAGCAAAAAGGGTGTCAAGACACCATGCTGGCGAATAAAGGGCACTAAAAAATCCACTTTATTCGGAGCAAATAAATTTGCTCAAGATTTTCTGAAATTCGCTTCCGCTATTTCAGAAAATACAAAAATAAGAAATGGAGAAAAAATATGAGAGTAATTATGGATGAATTTGATTATGTCTTTTTACCTTATTGGAAAATACTAGATAAATTAAAAATATTAAATATCAAAACTAAAAATGGAAAAGAGATAAGTCATAAAGATTTACGAAAGGCAATATCTGTTATGATGAAGAAACATCCTACATGTAGATGGAGAAGTGAAAAAATTAGAAGTAAAAGATATTACATTTTGTTTGAAGGATATCTATGGTTAGTATATGTATATTTTCAATCAGAAAAGAAACAAATAGATGCTGATATAGATTTCTTCAAAATGAGAATAGAATTATACGAAGAATTCTTAAAAGTAAATCCTAAACCATTATGGCATGAAGATATAAGCTTTTTGGATTTAGAAAATTATTTTCACAGGAAGAAAGATACAATACATAGAGCAATGGTGAAAATGTCTAAAGAAAATTTAGGAAATACTTTTACTTATTATGATAATGATAAATTATTTGTTTCAGAAGAAGGTATAGAGTGGTTATGTAAAAATTGTTTCAAGAAAAAGTATTTGGAATTATTAGAAGAATACAAAATGGAATTAACAGAAAAATACATTGAAGCAGGATATGCTTATGATGAATTTTTTGGAATGAATTAAAGGAGGTATCGATTATGAAACATTATTTAAATCCAGATCAAAGAAGAAAAAGTATAAAAGTATGGGTTTCTGATGAAGAAAGAGCTTTGGTTGAAGCTAAAGCATACAATTATGGCTATAGAAGGATTGCACCATATATTAGAGACGCAGCGATTTATGAAAGAGTAACTAATTATAAAATAAAAGGAGAAGAAGAAATTCTTAATGCATATTGTGAGACTAGTAAAGAAATTAAAAGTATTGTTAAAGATATAAGACATATTTGTAAATTCGCAACACAGATTTCAGAAGGTAAACGACAAGAACTTTTAAATCTAATAAAGGCTATATATAAAATGCAAATTAGGATACGAGATTCAATTACTAAAGAACTTGATTTGGAAATGTGGCAAGAAATAAATTATAATAAAAAATTGTAATAAGTAAAGAGAAGAACTATACTTTAGGCAAATGTATAGTTCTTTTCTATTTATTCAAAAAATTTTTCATCTAATAATGGAATAATATCAATGGCAGGTTCTTCGTATGGATGTACTTCTCTTAATCTTGTTATAACTTTTTTTACTAATTTTACATTACATACAACTTCTAATTTTTCTTCTTCTACAAATTCTAAATTATTATTTTTACCAATATAAGGATTTGCCTCATCAGTGGGCTTAAAAGTACCAATGCATTTTGTTGACATAGAGCAATCAGTATAATTACCAATTATACCTGCACCTACTTCACAGATTGCATTTCTGACTTCTTCAACATTTTCAACTGGAATTGTTACAATTATTTTTACTCTATTAATATCTATATTCATTAAATATTCCTCCAATTAGAATTTATTCTACTAATTTATGTTGTTCTGGATACCAAGCAGGAGTACATGGCATTATTATAGTGCAATGTGCATCCCAATAATATTTTTCTTTTTTATCAATGAGAATTGCATCTCCTTTTTTAAATTCTATTATTTCATTTTCCTTATTTAAAGTTCCATTTCCTTCTATAACATAAATAAGTTCTTTGCATTCTTCGTTCATACAATACCCAGTATCAGGATATCTTCCAGATATAATAGCAGTAGCACAATCAATGTCTTTATCTTTAAAACTATATTCTAATACTTTGCATTTTTCACTATTAGCAGATTTTTCTGCTTGTTCAAGTTTTATAATTTTCATAATATTTCCTCCATTTTTATTTTATTATACTATAATGGATTTGAACTATATCATCTTTTTCTTTTAATACCTTTTCAAGTTTTAATTTATTCTCAAAGTATGTGCCTGTAAATAAGGGAATACCTTTGCTCAATACAAAAGGATTATAATTCAAAATTATATTATTTACGATGCCTTTTTCCATAAAAGCATTATTTATTGTTGCTCCACCAGAAATAAATAACTTTTCATAATTTGATTTTTTACATAAGTTGATGCAATTATCTATAGAATTACAATATGTTACATTTGAAAACTTATTTGTTTTATCAGTTTTATTACCCAAAATGATTATATTTATATTCCTTAAATCATCTAAATATTCATTTCCCCATGAAAGTATATTATCCCAAGTCTTTCTTCCCCATATAAGAACATCATAATCTTTCAAGAATTCCAGCATTATTTCCCAACCTCTATAAGATAGAAAGTCTTCATTACCATCTTCTGTAGCAATTAATCCGTTTATAGAACATGCCATTTCTATTGTTATTTGCATTTTTTTCTACCACCTTTAATATTTTCTTTAATTCCTTGCTCTTTTAATCCTAACAACTTATTATTCCATTTATTAATTGGTTTATCTGTCAAACTTATGGAAAAGATATAAGTTATTAGTCCTTTAGGTTCATAAGGATCTTTATCATCTATATTATCGTAAATTTCTTGTATCATTCCTTTTCTTGCATATAATTTGTGAGCGTCTGTAAACGTTTCATCAGAATATAATCTAAAAGCTTTATATCCTTTTGATTTTGCTAATTCAACAGTTTTATCAAATACAAGACTACCATATCCGTTGTTCCTAAGTTCCGGTAATATACCATACCAACCGAGCCAGGCATCTTCTGGATATTCATTGTAAGAATATATTCCAGTTACTCCGAATTGGTAATTCACCATCAAAAGCAATATAAAAATCTAATTCTTTTCTATATGGGTTTTCTTCTATACAATCAATAAAATTTTGTGTCCCATCCTCTTCTGGAAATATCTTATTTTGAATTTTAGATGCTAAATTTAAATTTTTTCTTGTTATTTTCCTGAAATTTATATTATGTTTCATTATATTTCCTCCAAATTATATATAAACTTAAAAAAATATATTTTCTTCTAAGTCATCGGGATGTTTCAATTCCATATCTAAAACTTCCCATGTAAATAAAGGATAAGTATATTCTATATCTAGTTCTTTACATTTTTCTTCACTAAATTTATTATTTCCATTATAATAAGATGCCGAATCTTCATAAATAGTTATATTTGAGAAATTTTTGCTACCATATTCCTTAATTAAACAAACATATAATATTTTTGCATTTTTATACTTTCTCTTTATTTCATTTATGCAAATTTCTGCACTAGTTCCTGTACTATGCATAGCCTCTACAATTAAGAAAACAGGAGTATCTTTTTTTATTTCTATTGAGTTTAGTGGGTTAAAAATCATTTCAATTTTGTTTTCACCATTTTTATATGTAATATGCTTAACTTGAATTGGCAAAAACTTTACGATATTTAGTATATTAGAAATATATACAGCTGGTATTGCACCACTTCTTAAAATAGGACATATATAATCTATTTTTATCTGATTTTGATCAGTAAATTTAGATAAGTTTTTGCATATTTTATCTATATATTTTTCGAAAACTTCATTGCTCAATTTTTTATAATTTCTATCCATTATTTATAAGCTCCTTTAACTTGTTGAAATTATATCATAAAAAATAACTTTTGTCTTCTATTTTAGGGAGATTAATAAAACCATTTTTATTGTAAAAAAATGTCTTTTATGATAGAATACAATAAAATAATTATAAGTAATGGGAGCAAATATTATGGAAGAATTAATGAAAGAAATAAAACAATTTAATGAAGAAAGAGATTGGGATAAATTTCACTCACCAGAAAACTTAGCAAAATCAATTTCAATTGAAGCTGGAGAACTATTAGAATGTTTTCAATGGGATGGTAAAAATTGTAATAAAGATGAAGTTTGTGAAGAACTTGCAGATGTATTTACATATTGTATTCAAATGGCTATGAAACTAGATGTAGATCCTAAAGAAATAGTATTAAAGAAATTAGAAAAAACAAAGAAAAAGTATCCAGTAGAAAAAGCAAAGGGAGTAAGCACAAAATATAATAAACTATAAGGATAATTAAAAGTGGGGGAAAATAAAATTATGAGGGTAGCAGAACCAATTATAAAAAAGATTCAAGATAATATAGATTCTTTAAGTTTGTTTGAACAGGAGATATTTAAATTAGATGATGATAAAATGAAGGATATTATAATGAGATTTCCTGTAGTATATATTCATAATTGGAAAAATAAAAATAAGTATGAAGTATATGTAGGTGAATCAAACGATATTGTTCAAAGAACAAAACAACATTATAATAAAATGAAAAAAGAAAATGAATGGCAATATAATTTGTCAGATGGAAAAGCTAATTTATATGTTATAGGACATGAACATTTTAATAAATCTTTGACAATGGATGTAGAAACAAGACTAATTCATTATTTAACAAGTGTTGAAAATATAGTTAAAGTACATAATGGAAGAGACAATCCACAAAAACATTACTATCCAGCCGAGGAATTTGATGATATATTTGCAAAAGTTTGGAAAAAGCTTAGAAAAGATAATAGAGAAATATTTCCTCTAGAAAGTTCTATTAAAGACTCAGCCATTTTTAAGGCATCTCCATTGCATAAACTTACAGAGGAACAACAAAAAGCAAAAGAAAAGATTTTAGAAAAAATAAGTAATGCATTAAGAAACAATAAGAGAGGACAATTAATTTTTGTTGAAGGAGAAGCAGGGACAGGGAAAACGGTATTAAATAGTAGTACATTCTATGAGTTATTTTGTAGATATGAAGATGCAAAAAATGATAATTCAAGTGATTTAAAATATGAAACATCAAATTGTTTTTTACTAGTAAATCATGATGAACAAATTACAGTATATAAGCAAATTTTTGATAAATTGGGAATAACAGATAAATATGGACAAGTTGTAGACAAACCTACTCCTTTTATAAATAAACATTCAATTGATAATCCAGTAGATGTTGTTTTTGTAGATGAAGCACATTTATTATTAACACAAGGGAAACAATCTTATAGAGGAAAAAATCAATTAAAAGATATTATAGATAGAGCTAAAGTAGTTGTTGTAATGTTTGATGAAGACCAAATTTTAACAACAGAACAATATTTGGAATATGAACAGATAGAAGAATATAGAAATGAGTCTTCAAAAAATGATAATTATATTAAACTTGAAAATCAACTTAGAATGCATGCTAATGAAGAAGTTGTAGACTGGATTAATTCATTTACTAAAGAAGGAATAATAAAGACTATGCCATATGATTTAGGGCCTTATGATATAAAGATATTTGATGATCCTAAAATGTTGGATAAAGAAATAAAAAGTAAAGCTTTAAATGACAAATCAAAATTATCAAGAGTAATTGCAACTTATGATTGGCCATATAAGGATAATCATGAAAGTTGCCCAGATAAATATTGGAAAGTAAAAATAGGTAATTGGCACAAACCATGGAATAGAGAATTAGAAAAGGATTTAGATAGAAAACAAAAAAGAAGTATAAAAAATCTTGCTTGGGCAGAGCAACCTCAGACAATTAATGAAATTGGTTCGACATATACAATTCAAGGATTTGATTTAAACTATGCAGGAGTAATTCTTGGACCATCTGTAAAATATAAGGATGGACATATTGTTTTTGATCCAAGCGAAAGTTGTAATGAAAAAGCTACTAGAAATAGAACATTATCTGATGGAAGTTCACGAAAATTTGGAGAAGAGTTACTTAGACACGAAGTAAGAGTTCTTATGACACGTGGTGTTAATGGTTTATACATATATGCATGTGATGATGAACTAAGAGAACAACTAAAAAAATGTACTGGCAATTATTTAGAATATAAAATAGATGAAGATGATAATGAAAGAGGATTATTAATGGTTGCTGAAGATGAAGAAGAATATAGATACGAATAAATTATAAAAAATTATTTCGAAAATCAACAAAAAAATGTTGACAAAATCAACACGATATGTTAATATATAAATGGAGGTAAGGAATATGGTAAATGAATTTGGAAAATTATTAAGAAAAATTCGAATTGATAATGGCGAGATACTCAAAGATATGGCAGATAAATTAGAAATGACATCATCATATTTATCAGCGATTGAGTGTGGAAAGCGTAATATTCCTAACAATTTAATACCTAGATTAGAGCAAATATATAATCTTGATAATAAAATGGTATTAGAGTTACAAGAAGCAAAGCAAAAATCTATTAGTAAAATAGAAATTAATGCTCTTTCAGAAATGTCAAATCAAAAAAGAGACTTAGCACTAGAATTTGCTAGAAAATTTGATAATATTGATGATGAGTTTGCTAAAAAATTGATGGATTTCATGAAAAGACATCAGGATTAGGGGGTAAGAATGAATAAGTATTCTGTGGAACCAAAATCACGTAAAGAATTAAGAACACTTGCAAGGCAAATACGAAAGAATTTAGGAATAGAAGAACAATTATATTTTCCTGTAGTAGAGTTGTTTGAAAGATTACCAGACATTTATCAAGAACTTGAATGTCAAATTGTAAATGACTTCGAGTTACCTATAAATGTACATGCAATTACAGATATTAGATCTAAGACCATAAAGGTAAAAGAAACTGTATATGATAATGCATGTAAAGGTAATGGAAGAGATAGGATGACAATATTACATGAAATTGCTCATTATTTAACTCTTTGCGAATTAAACTTTACATTAGCTAGAAGCTTTGATAAAGAAAAGATACCTACATACTGTGATCCAGAGTGGCAAGCAAAATGTTTAGCTGGAGAATTGATGATGCCGGCAGATAAAATAAAAAATATGGATGTAGAGAAAGTAATGAAAGAATGTGGTGTTTCATGGGATGCAGCTAATTATCAATTATCAAAAATTTAATAAATAGTATGTTATAAAATAACATAAAAAAGTTAGGTTCGGCAAAACCTAACTACTTAGAAAAGGTTCATTTTACTCCGCTAAAAGTGATAATGAACCATCGATTGAATATATTTTAACATTTATCGGATAAAATGTAAAGACCTTTTCTAAAATTTTTTAAGGGAGGAGGTCTTTTTGTATGCCAAAAACAAAATCGATGGAAAATTTAAAGAAAGAAGGTAATAGAAATGCAAGAAACAAGTAACGATAAAATGTTAACAAAAAACAAACATGAAATCATCATTTTTGTGAATGGTGAAGAAAAAATGGTAAAAAAGGATAAGATTTCATATGAGGAAGTTATAAAATTAGCTTTTGGACATTATGAAGACAATGAAACTATAAATTACAGTGTAATTTATTTTAAAGGAAATAATGATAAACCTAATGGCTTTTTATTGAAGGGACAAGTAGTTATGGTTAAGAAAGGAATGAGGATAAATGTCACAAGAACTAATAAATCATAGTGATGATTTGAAAAAACTTCAGAATGAAGGATATGAATTAGATGTAAATAATGGATATGGGATTGTTTCCCATATCCCATACTTGAAGGCAAATGGAGAAATAGATTATGGTACATTAGTGTCAAGTATTGCTTTTGAAGGTGATAAGGCTAAGTATAATGGAGACCATGTAATACATTTTTCAGGAGAACAACCATGTAATATAGATGGAACGGAAATTATTTCAATAAAACATTGCAATTCTAATTCAATTATGGCAGGAATAAATGTAACTCGTTCATTTTCAAATAAGCCAGAAGGAAACTATAAGGATTATTACGAAAAATTTGTAAATTATTCTAATATAATTTCTTTTCCAGCAATAGCTAAAGACGATTCAGTAACTGCAAAGACTTTTAAAAAAGTTGTAACAGAAGAAGATTCTGTATTTCAATATGTGGACACTAATTCATCAAGAGCAGGAATTGACAATTGCAATAGAAAAATGTTGGACAAAAAAATAGCAATTATTGGACTTGGAGGAACAGGAGCATATATACTTGATTTAGTTTCGAAAACTAGTGTTAAAGAAATACATTTGATTGATGGAGATGTATTTTGTCAGCATAATGCTTTTAGAAGTCCTGGAGCAGCGAGTAAAGAAATATTTCCAAAAAGTATGTCAAAGGTAAGCTATTTTAAAGCAAATTATCAAAATATGCATAAAAATTTAATAGAGCATGACATGTTTATTAAAGAAGAAAATGTTAGTGTATTAAAAGATATGGATTTTGTATTTATATGTATTGATTCAGGAATAGTAAGAAAATTAATTACAGATTATCTCGTCCTAGAAGAAATACCATTTATAGATACAGGAATTGGGCTACAAAATATAAATGACACTATAAATGGGCAAATAAGAACTACAATATTTGATAAAACTAATTACGATAAAATTCCTGTATATCTTGATTTTAATGAAGACGGTGATGATGTATATAATACAAATATTCAAATTGTAGAATGTAATGCCTTAAATGCTACAATAGCGGTTATAGAATGGAAAAAATATTTTGGAATATATGAAAGTGCTGATGTTCAATGCCAAAATGTTTATTCAATTGAAATGGGAGAAATAGTACATGAAAACTAATAAATTTAAAGTTGAGTTTGTTGATAAAATACCTTCAAATTTAAAGGATGGTATATTGTATGTGTGCATTAGTTGCAATGTTATTGTACATAGATGTGCATGTGGATGTGGTGAAAAGACTGTAACTCCTATCGATAAAAAATATGGATGGGTAATGAAATATGATGGACAAGCAATTACACTTAGACCATCAATAGGAAACTTTAGTATAGCATGTAGGTCACATTATTATATAACAGATAATAATGTTGAATGGTTGGAAGGATATCAACAAAAAGATAATAAAAAGGGACTATTTGAACGAATTAAGCAGTTATTCAAAAAATGAAATGATATAGGCATCTTTTATATAGATGCCTAAAAATTTATAAAGGAGGCTATATATGTATAAAATATTCAATATATTAAGTGTGTTGATAAGACAGTTTTGTTTACCTAATCCATATATAATGTATTTTGAATCAAGTGTATATGCAGATATTTTTAATATAATTATTGGAGGAACTATATTGCATATGCTTTCATTTTTCTTAACATCAAGTATATATGAAAAAGGAAGACACCCCAGCTGGATAGGGTCTTTATTATATTGCATAAATTATATTATTAATACTATTTTAATTAGTTTTTTATGTTATAATTTTAATAAGTTCAATTTGAATTATATTATATTAATATCTTTTATAATTAACTTAATAATATGGATAGTAATTACAAGATTAAAAAGAAGGGTATATAGTATAATATAAATAAATTCATAATAGAAAAGAATCACTAATAGTTTATATTACAATAGATACATATGCTGATTTTAGTGGATTTTAATTGAAGAGTTTCTAATCTAAAGAGAAATGATCAAAGATGACAATGTAATTATTTGTGGTGTTTACGAATGGACAAGTTAAGTTTCAAAAATGATATTCAATTTTGGAATTAAAACGCAAAATTTTAGATAAAAACTTTCCTTTTTGGAAATAATATGATATAATATTATTGTAGTGAAAAGGAGAGTTTTTATTATGTTAGGAGAAAAAATAAAATTATATAGAGAAAGTAGAAATATGACACAAGGTGAAATTGCAGATATATTAGGAGTCAAATCAGCGACAATTTCAAAATATGAAGCAGGAACAATAGAACCTAATATTGAATCATTAAAGAAACTAGCTGATTTGTTTGAAGTATCTATTGATGAATTAATTAAAGAAGATGATTTTGATATATCAAAAATAAACATTCTAGAAGTGTTAAGAGAACAAAAAAATATGAAATTAAAAGGAAATCTATATCATAATACACAAATTACATTTGCATATAATACAAATCACATTGAAGGAAGTAAACTTACAGAAGATCAGACTAGATATATTTATGAAACCAACACATTATTAGCAGAGAAAGATTCTATAACAGATTTAGATGATATTTTAGAAACAGCTAATCATTTTAAATTAGTTGATTATATGCTAGAAATTGCCGATAAAAAATTAACAGAAAAAATAATAAAAGAGTTTCACAAAATATTAAAAGAAGGAACATCAGATAGTAGAAAAGATTGGTTTATTGTTGGAGATTATAAAAAATTAGCTAATGAAGTAGGAGGACTAAAAACTACAGAACCCAAAAATGTTGAAAGAGATATGAAAAAACTACTTGAATGGTATGAAGCATTAAATCAAATAACTATAAATGAAATAATAGAATTTCATGCAAAATTTGAGAAGATACATCCGTTTCAAGATGGTAATGGAAGAATTGGTAGAATAATTGTTTTTAAAGAATGTTTGAAAAATAATATAGTGCCATTTATTATTTTAGATAAAGAAAAATTATTTTATTATAGGGGATTAAATAAATATCAAACTAATAAAGAAAAAGGATATTTAATGGATACTTGTTTAAATGCACAAGATCAATATATAGAAATGATTAAATATTATATAAGTAATAGATAAACTAAGAAAAGGCAAAATAATATGTACGATGGCAAAATTACAGAATTATTTTACTTTTTTATATTAATTGACAAGTTTCGACAGGATTTTTATAAAATATCTTATATAAATATAAGATAAAAAATATTATAATAGAAAGATAGGATAAATATGAACGAATTAGATGAATTTTTGCCAATGATAGGCAAAGAAGATAAAAAAGATTTAGATAAACTATTAAATGAATATAAAATTGAAATTGATAATTTTCATATAAATTTAGAGAACAATAAATATATTTCAGGGATTTTTGGAAATATTAATGAAAAGATAAAAAAAGTATTTAAATATAATCATTTTGTTGAATCTATAAATGACTTATCAGAAAAAACAAAGAAATCAATAGATAAATGTATAGAAGCTTATCAAAATACAGATATAAAGAGTTTTAATCCCATAGGAAATATAATTACTAAAGAGGAAAATAAAGCTTACTATTATATGGAAAATGCATTATTTAGAGAAATTATTCTATGGGATTCTCTAGCACAATTATATAATTTATATTATAATATGAATATAGAAGTTGATAAAATTTTTTATAAAAAAGTTATTAAAGAATTAAGTTTAAAAGATATTAAAGAAATAGATTTTAATGAAATATTAGAATATTTAAATGAACCCTTCGATATTATGGAAAATAACATAGATAAAGGAATACATGAATGTATTAACGACAAAAGAAATCAAATGACTCATAGATTTTCAATAGCAATTACAGCATTTTCAGAAAATAGTAAAGAAAATGCAACTTTAAGAGCTATGCCAGATTTAGTATATAAAATTGCAAAAGATTATAACAAAGTGCAACAATATTTAGTGCAAATAATTAATATGATTTTAATAGAAATAAATCAAATAATGAGTGAATGTGACTTATTCCATTAATAATTAGATTGAAATAAAAACACACTTTTACCATAAAATTAAAAAAGTGGTAAAAGTGTATTTATATATATTATGAATTCAACGTATTACCGAAGTAATTCAATTCCATCACAAAACCCATTCCTATAATACTTTTCATTCCAATAATCAATATAATCCATAAAATTTTCATCAAGAAAACCAAGTTGTTTTTCAACATACTTTCTATCCTTATTAGGAACACGTTTTAAAATTCTTTCAGAAATTTCATCAAAATAAATATGATGTTTTCTATCCTCATCACAAGTCAAAGAGCATAATTCCTCCTCTCTAAAATTCAACCAATCTTTTAAAATATCATCATTAACTTTTCTAAAGTTATTCATTATTTTAACCTCCATTTTTATTAAAAATTATTGGGGACAAATTGGGGACAATCGTTGCAAAAAAGTACAAAAATTAACCTAATTCATAATTGCACCAATTCGCCATAACCCTATTAAAACTAATAAAAACTCAAGTTAACAAAATTCCTCAAAAACACTAATTAAATTCTCATAACCCGAAGGTATTAAGTTCAAGTCTTACCCCGCAACCAAATTTATCAAGGGATTGAATGTTCTTTGATTTTTTTGTTTCGAAAAAACGGGGAAAATCTTAAAAATGGTAAATAAGACCTAATATTATAAAAAAACACACAAAAATAAAACAAGTAAATGCTTACAGTTGTAATACTTCACACTATTTTAAAGCAAGTTAAAACAAACGACAAAATAAACAAGCGTATACTCACAACCCAAATCTACAACTTACAACAAAAACTTAATAAAAACCTTTTAATAATTGAAAATCAGTGTTATAATAACCACCAAAGGAGGATATTATGCCAACCATATTTATAGAATACCCAAAATGTTCAACCTGTAAGAAGGCAAAAGACTGGTTGAAACAAAACAACATAAAATTCGAAGAAAGAAATATAGTTACAGAAACGCCAACAGTAAAAGAATTAACAGACTGGATAGAAAAAAGTGGACAAGATATAAAGAAATGGTTCAATACAAGTGGACTAAAGTATAAAGAGTTAAACTTAAAAGAAAAACTATCTAATATGAGTGATAAAGAAAAGATAGAATTATTAGTAAGTGATGGAATGCTAATAAAAAGACCAATAATAATATCAGACAAAGGAATATTTACTGGATTCAAGGAAGAAACTTGGAAAATACTAATATAATAAAAATATAAAATCGAGCATTTCTTCAAAAAATTTTCAAATTTCCTTGCAAACCTCCATAAAATATAGTAAACTGTAGCACTATAAAAGAAGGAGGTAAACATGAAACAAATAAGTTCAGTAAAAACAAAAGAAACAAACAACAAAAAAGTTAATAATATACAAATAGAAGAAAAAGTAGTAATAGAAAACATAATAGAAGAACTAAAGAAACAGCAAACTAATATAGAAGACAATAAATCTCCTTGGAAAAATTTGATATTTGATTGGATTAACATTAAAGAAGGAAAAGTTAATTTATTATCAGAAAATAGGATATACGAGTGGCTATATCCTATAAATTTTAGCAAATTTTCATCAATAATAATAGAAACAATTAATTGGAACATTGATAATATACTAGATGATAGAGAAGAAACATTAAACAATATAGCAATAAAAATGAGAACACCAAGAGAAGTATTTTTTAAAGAATTAGCAAGCATTCAGGAAATATTAATAATACAAAACAGAGCCAAAGTTTGCGTAAATGGACAAGTAATAATTATGAATCAGATTTGGGAAGAGCGAGCAGAGGTGATATATGATTAGTAGCAATGCAATATTAGAGGATATAATAAAAAGATATTATATTAAAGAAGGAATGAAGATAGGCAAAGAACTATTAAATAAAATAGTAGCAAAAGAAAGAATAGAAATGAAGGACTTATGTTGTATGCTGCAAATTAATCAAATGAAACAGTGGATGCTAACGAAAGAAAAGAGAAAATGGACGAAATTAAGATTTAACGAATTTAATAAATTTGAAGATGCCACATTAATATCTAAAGGTAAAATTAATAAAAAAACATTTGAAGAAATAAGAAGAAAAATGAATATAAAGGGCTATACGCTAATGAGAAAGTTGGGAATAACAAGATATAGATACAGCAAAATGCAAGAAGACGACGATTATGAGACAAAAATTATAGACATAGAAATGAAACATATAGTAGACCTAATAATAATAGAATTAAAATACAAAAGAAGATTAAGAAATAGATATTGTACTAAAGAAGAAATTGAAGAGATATGCCAAAGAAAAGCTATACAAATTGAAAACTTTCTAGAATACTACAGTAAGAATGAAAAGCAATATGAACTAAATAAGATTATTTTGGAAAGAAGTCGAAAAGGAATTTGGATTGGTGAAAGCAGTACAATTGATCCAAAATTTTTTGGGAGAAATTATGATAATTTACAAAAAGGATTAAATATTACAGCAAATCGACTGAGCAGAATATATAGATGTAGACAATATAAAGAAGACATGGTACAAGAAGCAATGTACAAAATGTATCAAAAAGATGGAAATATAGTAAAAAAATTTTACTTTGATGCAGAACTGCTCTTTAAAGTCCTTATGTCAAAGGCAAGGTATGTAATGCTAAATTATTATAGAAAGCAATGCAAAAATAGAGCAGTTAGTTATGACCAATGGACAACTGACAGGTCTAATATTTTAAAAGATAATACAGAAGCATTATTCAGTACATAAATATATAATGAAGGAAAAGAGGAAAATATCCTCTTTTTTATTATTTATATAGAGTTTCACAAAAATATCTAGAAAAATAAAGTAAAATTGACCAAAATTTGACAAAAAGAGCCAACTATGGTACAATGTATTATGTAAACTTTCGCAAAGGAGGATATTATTGTGGAAAATAATATGTTAAAAGTACAGTTGAATTTAGCAGAAGGAGTATATGTAATTAGCAGAAATGATGGCAAAGAGGAAGTAATTAAAAGTATAAAAGATGGAGCTAAAAATAACTACAATAAAGCTAATATGAACAATAGAAGAAGAGAAATAGAAAAATTAGAAGGTGGACAAAGCAAATGGATTCCTTCAGACTTATTAAATTTAGTTGATCCAGTTCTATATGATGCATTGGAAGAATTTGATATGAAATATGGAACACAATATAGAAGTGGATATGTAAAATCAATAACAAAGCAAATTCCACGTGTAGGTATGTCAGAATTCAGAAGTAAAAAAAGACAATATCAAGAAAGAGCATTAAAAGAAAGAACAGATGATTTAAGAGAAGCTGGAATTTCTATTGAATATGATGTAAACTTTTTTGGTAATGGATTAAGTTTAATGGATAATATTAGAGCTTTAAGAATGGCAAAAGCACAAAAAACAGTTGGTGCAACTGTTAAAAATAAGCAAAAAGATTTTATAGTAGATAAAATAACTGATGTTAGAACAGCAATTACACAAGGAATAAGTAATATAAGAACAAAAATGGCCGAGAGAAAAGCAAGATTAGCTCAAAAGAAATTAGTAGATTATACACCAAGAGACGAAAATGGACTTATTGATGATGTTCCAGAGTTAAGTGAAGAGGATTTAAAAGCAATAAGTTCTGCAACATTAGAACAAACAGGGCAAGTTCTAAATTTGGGAAATGATTTAAAACAAGAAGTAGGACCAGCAGTTGAGGCAGATATATTAATAGATGGCGAAAATATAGTACCAGTAGGAAAAAATCCATCACTACGAGAAGAAACTGCAGAAAGTCCAAATCCATCAATAAGAGAAAATATAGTAGTAGGAAAAAATGGAGTAGCAGCACAAGTAGGTAAATCATCAATGCACACAGAAAGTGGAGAGCAAAATAATGCGTCAGTTGATGAAATAAGAGTAGAAGAACCAGTAGTAGTATCGGCAAGAGTAGGAGAACCAAAAGCAAAGAAAACAATCAGCAGAAGTAAGGCAATACAAGCATCTAAACAGGCAGCAAGAGATGCTGGTAAATTGAAAAACTCTTATCAAGCAAGAATACAAGCTAAAGCAGATTCTAAAAAAGCTGCAGATGAAGGAAAACAAAAAGCTGCAGCTAAGAGAGAAGAAGAAGCAAAAAAAGCAGCTGAAGCAGCAAAATTACAAGCAGAAAGACAAGCAATAGATAAAGCAATTAGAATTCAACAGAAAAAGAATCAAGAAAAAGCAAAAAGAGCAGCAGAAGAAGCAGCAAGAGCTTTAAATGAGAAAAAACTATCAACAAGACTATCAAGAAAGTTAAAAAGTGTACAAGATTCAATAAGAAATAAAGTACATATGCCAGATATGAATGAATATGGAAGAAAAATAACAGGTGCAGTTACATTAGCCAATGAAAATATTAAAAAGATAAAAGAACAAGCAGTAGTTAGATTTACAAGAACATTAAAAGATGCTCAAGATTCAATAAAAAATAAAGTACATATACCAAACCTTACTGGTCAACAAAAAGCAATTGCAGGAATAGCTGCAGCATTTGCATTAACAGCAGCAATTGGAGTTGGAGTAGCAGCAACACAAGCTAGTGCTGATGCAAGTGCAAGAGTACCTACTAACCCTACAGCACCTATAGTAGAAAGCATTGAAAGCACAAGACCGGAGTTAAGTGAAGCAGAAGAATTAGTGTATAAACAAGATTTTGGAGATAAAAAGGATACAACAGCAAGTACTATGGGAGGAATACAACAAGGAACTACACAAAATAATAATGCAGCAAAACAAGAAAAGAGTGAGGAAGAACAACAAAAAGAATATTTATCTTCAATTAAGGTTGGAAGTAACATGAAAATTGATAGTGGTAAATATTTTGCAAGTCCAGACGGAACAGGAGTATTTGGACATTTTGAGAATTATCAAGATGGAGTTAAAGAAATAACAATCATAGGAATAACAACTAATGAAGGATATAAAGTTATAAAAGATTCGAATGTCAGTCTATATGAATTAAAACAACAATATCCAAATGCAAAATTTTCATATCACTTTGTATTTAGACATTCAGATGGAAGAACAACAACTCTAGGATGGCTAACAGAAAATAGTATGGAACAAAATATCCAAATGGAAAATATTGAGCAAGCGGATGAAGGAAGATAAATGACAATAAAGAAGGATACTTGAAATAGAGTATCCTTTTTTGCGTAATTGTGTAAAGTGAGTTTATGTGCTAAAATTTAAAATATATAGGAGAAAAACAAAATGGATAAAATAAGTTATATATATAATACTGAAATAGGTAAATTTCAGATAATAGAAGAATCTGGAGTTATAATAGGTGTAAATTTTAATACTGATACAAATATACGAGAACAAGAAAGTAAATTAATAAGAACTACATATTTACAAATAAAAGAATATTTACAAGAAAAACGAAAGGAATTTGATATACCAATAAAAATGTATGGAACTGAATTTCAAAAGAAAGTATGGAAAGAACTTCAAAAAATTCCATATGGAGAGACAAGAAGTTATAAACAAATTGCAGAAAATATTGGAAATTCTAAAGCATGTAGAGCAGTAGGAATGGCAAACCATAATAATCCAATAGCAATAATAATTCCATGTCATAGAGTCATAGGAACAAATGATAAATTAGTGGGATATGCAGGAGGTATAGATATAAAACAAAAACTACTAAATTTAGAAAAAAATTGAAATATACTTGACAAGCATACACGAGTTATGATATCATATATCAGCACATAATTTTGCTATAAGCAAAAACTATGTAAACTATTTTGTGGAAATGGTGATAAATAAAAGTGAAAAAGGTAATAATTTAAGAAAAATAAATTTAATAAAAAGTGTAGAAAAGATAACAAAAGAAAATATCCTACACTTTTTTGTTTTGTTTAAACGATTATTTCCGTAACATTCCACAAATTAAAAATGAAATGTTTAAGAAAGAGGAATTAAATTTAAGTAAAGGTATTAATTAAAAATAGCCAAGAGCAGGACAATTTTTTATTAGTAAAACACTTAAATTTAAGAGGGACTTTCTTTGATATAAATACTGCATGAAATTAAAATTATTAGAGAAAATTTAATTTCATGTAAAACTGCTCTAATATTACAATTTACAGATTTAATGCTCTATGCTTCTACATAAATGTTAAATAAAAAACGATTTAAAAGAAGTTTTATAAAGTTTAACATACAGATTTTGTGAAGAAGATTTTTATAGCAGCTGTGAAGTGTAATTATAAATTCTATTTAAGGAGTTGATTTATTTTGTTAAAGGACTTAAAGTATGAAAAAGCAACAAGAAAAACTTTCGCAAAAATAGGAGATTTTGTTGACATCCCAAACCTTATACAAGTTCAAAAAGATTCATATGATTGGTTTGTAAAAGAAGGCCTAGGAGAAGTATTAAGAGACATTTCACCTATAGAAGATTACACAGGAAATCTGAGCTTAGAATTTTTTGACTATTACATGGAGGAAGAAACAAAATATTCTTTAGAAGAAGCTAAAGAAAGAGATTCTACATATTCAACAAGATTACATGTAAAAGTAAGATTAATCAACAGAGAAACTGGAGAAATCAAAGAGCAAGAGATTTACTTAGGAGATTTTCCATTAATGACAGACAGTGGAACATTCGTAATCAATGGAGCAGAGAGAGTTGTAGTAAGCCAGTTAGTAAGATCACCAGGATGCTATTATGAATCAGACTATGATAAAACAGGTAAAAAATTGTACAAGGCTACAGTTATGCCAATCCGTGGAGCATGGATTGAATATGAAACAGATGGTAATGATGTATTTTATGTAAGAATAGATAGAACAAGAAAATTACCAGTAACAACATTATTAAGAGCAATAGGATTAGTTACAGATGAACAAATAATTAGTTTATTTGGTGAAGATGAAAAGATATTAGCAACAATATCAAAAGATACAGCAAAATCAAACGAAGAAGCTCTTATAGAAATATACAAAAAATTAAGACCAGGAGAATTACCAACTGTAGATGCAGCTAGAACATTATTCAACAATTTATTCTTTGACCCAAGAAGATACGATTTAGCAAAAGTGGGTAGATATAAATATAATAAAAAATTAGATTTAAGTTCAAGAATAACAAATCAAATTGCATTTGATAATATATTAAATACAGAAACAGGAGAAGTAATTGTAGAAAAAGGTGCTACAATTACAGAAGAACTTGCAAATGAGATTCAAAATGCAGGTATTAACATAGTAGATGTAAATGTAGAAGATAAAAAAGTAAGAATAATAGGAAATGGAACAGTTGATATAAAAGCATTTGTTGATTCTAAAAAAATTGATATAAAAGAAAAAGTAAATTATGAAGTATTAAAAAATATTTTAGAAACAACAGACAAAAAAGATTTAGAAAAAGTTATAGAAGAAAGAAAAGAAGAATTAGTACCAAAACATATTGTAACAGAAGATATGCTTGCATCAGTAAACTACCTATTAAATTTACAATATGGATTAGGAAGTATTGATGATATTGACCACTTAGGAAATAGACGTATTAGATGTGTTGGTGAATTATTACAAAATCAATTCAGAATAGGTCTTACAAGATTAGAAAGAGTTGTAAGAGAAAGAATGACAATACAAGATTTAGATGTAGTAACACCACAAACATTAATAAATACAAAACCAATAACATCATCAATAAGAGAATTCTTTGGAAGTTCACAATTATCACAATTCATGGATCAAACAAATCCATTATCAGAATTAACACATAAAAGAAGAATATCAGCATTAGGACCTGGAGGGTTATCAAGAGAAAGAGCAGGATTTGAGGTTCGTGACGTTCACTATACACACTATGGAAGATTATGTCCAATAGAATCACCAGAAGGACCAAACATAGGACTTATATCAGCACTTTCAACATTTGCAATTATAAATGAATATGGATTTGTAGAAACACCATATAGAAAGATAGATTCAAAGACACATGCAGTGACTGATGAAGTTATTTATATGACAGCAGACGAAGAAGATAACCACGCAATAGCACAAGCAACAGAACCAATTGACAAAGACGGAAAATTCATAAACAAAAAAATAAAAGTAAGATACTTAGATGAAATTATAGAAGTAGAAGCAGACAGAGTAGATTATATAGACGTATCACCAAAACAATTAGTTTCAGTTGGTGCAGCAATGATACCATTCTTAGAGCATGATGATGCAAACCGTGCATTAATGGGAGCAAACATGCAACGTCAAGCAGTTCCACTAATGATTACAGATTCACCAATAGTTGGAACAGGTATAGAATATAGAGCAGCAAAAGACTCTGGAACTACAGTCGTAGCTAAAGATGGCGGAGTAGTACAAAGAGTAACAGGTGATGAAATAATTATCAAAACAAAAACAGGAATAGATACATATAAATTAAGAAAATTCAAGAGAACAAATGGTGGCACATGTATTAATCAAAAACCAATAGTAAGAACAGGCGAAACAGTAAAAGCAAATGATGTAATTGCAGATGGACCATCAACACAAAATGGAGAAATGGCATTAGGAAAGAATGTTTTAATAGCATTTACAACATGGGAAGGATATAACTATGAGGATGCTATACTACTAAGTGAAAGACTTGTAAAAGAAGATGTATATACATCAATTCATATTGAAGAATATGACTGTGAATGTAGAGACACAAAATTGGGAGCAGAAGAAATAACAAGAGATATTCCAAATGTAGGTGAAGACAGCTTAAAAGACTTAGACGAACATGGAATAATCAGAATAGGTGCAGAAGTAAGACCTGGAGATATATTAGTAGGAAAAGTAACACCAAAGGGAGAAACAGAACTTACATCTGAAGAAAAATTATTAAGAGCAATCTTTGGAGAAAAAGCAAGAGAAGTAAGAGATACATCATTAAAAGTTCCACATGGAGAACAAGGAACAATAGTTGATGTAAAAGTATTCACAAGAGATAATTCAGATGAATTAGGCCCTGGTGTAAATCAAGTAATTAGAGTATATATAGCTCAAAAGAGAAAAATATCAGTTGGAGATAAGATGGCAGGACGTCATGGAAACAAGGGTGTTGTTTCAAGAATATTACCAGTAGAAGATATGCCATTTATGCCAGACGGAACACCAGTAGATGTAGTTTTAAATCCATTAGGTGTACCTTCAAGAATGAACTTAGGTCAAGTTTTGGAAGTACATTTAGGAGCAGCAGCAAGACTACTTGGAATGAAAGTAGCAACACCAGTATTTGATGGTGCATCAGAAGAAGATATCGAAAAACTATTAATCGAATCAGGATTAACAGCAGATGGAAAGACAATTCTTTATGATGGAAGAACAGGAGATCCATTTGATAAACCAATTACAGTAGGTATAATGTACATGTTGAAACTTCACCACTTAGTTGATGATAAGATACATGCACGTTCAACTGGACCATACTCATTAGTAACACAACAACCTTTAGGAGGTAAAGCACAATTTGGTGGACAAAGATTTGGAGAGATGGAAGTTTGGGCATTAGAAGCATATGGAGCAGCATATACACTTCAAGAAATTTTAACAATAAAATCAGATGATGTTGTAGGAAGAGTAAAAACATATGAATCTATAGTAAAAGGTGAAAATGTTCCAGAACCAGGAGTTCCAGAAGGATTCAAAGTATTAATCAAAGAACTACAAAGTTTAGGATTAGATGTAAGACTATATTCAGAAAATGATGAAGAATTAGAATTGAAAGAAAACATAGATGATGGAATAGACTTTAACCTAGAAGAAAATAAAGAAGTATTGCCAGATGAAGTAGCAATACCAGATGAAGATGAACTAGAAGATGATATGTTATTAGAAGATGAAGACGGAGAATTATTAGAAGACGATGAACTATTAGACTTTGATAGTGAATTAGCAGAAGACAACTTAGAAAATGATAATGATTCATATGAAGAATAAATAGTTACTATTTATAACTAATCTAACAAATTTGCTCAACAAAATATGGATGTTAAAATTTAAAAAAGTTAACATCCATATAGAGCTAGATTATATATTTAAATAAAATGATTATAAATAATTGAATAATACATTATAGAATTTATGAAATGACCAGAGGGAATTGTTCGAGCAGTGTATATTTTGTAAATCAAGTAATGTAGGAGGGCTACTATTTAAATGCCTTCCAAAAGGAAAGATAGACTATTAAAACCTTAAAAAAGAAGGAGGCTCCTAAATGGATAACAATCAAAAACAAGATGAATTAGAAATATTTGACAAAATACAAATAGGATTAGCATCAGACGATAAAATAAGAGAATGGTCAAAAGGTGAAGTAAAAAAACCAGAAACAATAAATTACAGAACTTTAAAACCAGAAAAAGATGG
>CANTAQ010000016.1 GCA_947651825.1 uncultured Clostridium sp.
TATAATTGTGTCTTCATAAATCAGGTACTTAATTATAATAACATTTTTATTATTTTATGTCAATAGTTTTTCTTAAAAATTTCACTCTTTTTGTTATATTTTATCTATGCAATTTTTCTTTGTTTATTTTTTATGTTTATTCTTACTTATGATACAATATATTATATTATTTCTTCTTGTATATATTACCACTTTCTATGTACTTATTTATAAAATAAGAAAGAACTTTTGTATCACATTACAAAAGTTCTTTTTAGAATTACTTTCTTGTCTTATATACTGTATAGTATCCTTTATTTTCTACTATTGATGATATATAACTTAAGTTCTTGTTTTTTAACATTTTAATAAATTCTTCTGTCGTCTTATTTTTCTTTATTTTTGGAATCGCCTTTGTAGGTATCCCATTATATGGCTCTCCAAGTAGTTTTAAACACTCAGTTGTATTCTTCTCATCCAAATCATTTGATTTGTTCATAATTAACTTTAATGCTTTGTCCTCATCTAAGTATTTTATCATTTTCTTTAATAACTTTGTTGATATTAAATCATTCTTGTCATTACTTCCTATTAAGTCATAATACATTTTTGCATCTTCTTCATTATTACATGTAATTTTATCATTAAATTTTATAATAACGTTTTGTCTTTCTTCTCTAGAAATATCTTTGTTTGCTAAAATTCCTTTTATATCATTTTTATCATATTCTATGTTTTCACGTTCTTCCACAAAGAAAGCTGGTTCAGCCGCTACATATTTTGGTAGTAAATCTTTATAATTTTCCCTTACTAATTTATATGTATCAATATTTATTGGTAGCATTTCTCCTTCTAGCATTTGTTCTACTCTCGTCTTACTCAAATTTGCATTTAAGATTTCTTCATTTATAGTAAATGATGATAGACTTTGCATTATTTCTTCTGTAATTCTTTCTTCTTCTATTACATCATCACAAAACTCTTGTTGAACATCTTCTGCAAAAGATTCTGCATCTTCAATCTTCGTTTTTGATAGCTTTTTAGAATTTAAATTAATATATTCTATCAATTCATCACTTAATTCTTCTGTCTCGTAATAATATTCCATTACATTATTCCATGATGGATATACTTTATTATTTTCTAATAGAGATTTCCACATATCTTTGTCAACTTTCTCTATGTCTTTAATTGTTGTATTTACTTTTGTTATTATTTCTTCTTTTATAGTTGTCTTAAGAGTATTATTATTAAGAAGTTTTATTACATCTTCTTCATTATCATTAATTGATATATTATCACTTAAAAGTATATCTGAGACATAATCTTCAATATTTTCATCGATATACCCAATTATATCATTATTATTCGTTTGTATAATTGAAGTGTAATTTTTATTTTTTATGTCTTTATCATTAATGTTGTATTTATTTTTTAATATTGCTTTTATTGTGTTTTGATTTATTTCATAGCAATTATTCTTTATAATATAGTCTCCTAATATCGTATTTAAATACTCTCCATTTAGAGTCTCAAATTTTATTTTTAGGAGCGATATAGCTCTTTTAGCTGCTTCTATTTCTTCATCATTTTTAAACATTCCAATAAAGTCTGCCTCTTCTGTTATTCCTTCTTTCAATAGTCCTAATTCATTAATTTTCTCTATTGCTGCTCTGTCTGCATATTTTACAATGTTATATATGTATACCTTTTTAGTGTCTTCATTTCCATTAAAATGAAGATAATTCCACATATCTTTCCAGTATTTGCACATTTCAATTATAAATACTTTTGCGTTTTTTCCTCTTTCAATATATTTTGTGCAGAATTCTATTACTTCATCATTATTTTCTTTCATTTGCGAAAAAACTTTGTTAGTCTCATTAGTATATTCTTTTTTGTGTTCTAATAAGTAATCTACTAGTTCAAAATTCAATATATATTTTTTGTTGAAATTCTTAGCCTGCAAATTTTCTATTACTTCTGCTATATTCACTAAATGATAATTATATGGCATTTCTTTTTTTATCTTAACTGCCATTATAAATTCTTTATCTTCTCTACTTAAAGTTCCTTCATAAAAATAATTTATATATTCATTGTAGTCTTCATCTATATATTGATTTACTATTAAATATGTAATTAGTTCGTTTTCTCTTTCTTCATCATTTAAAACTGTTTCTACACCAAATTCATCAATAAGCATTGCTATAGAACTTTCATCCATTATTTTTAGTTTTTCTTCTTTAATTTCTATAGACTTTTTCTCTAATTTTTCTTTAATTCTAAGCATTCTATCTTCTTTTTTATTGAAAATATTAAATATTATTCCCTTGTCGTCTTGTAATTCTGCAAATTCTTTAGGATATAAATTTTTAAGTAATATTATTGAGAATAGCTTTTCTTGCACTAAATTATAAAGATTTATAGTTTGTCTATATATATTAAATTCATTAATCATATTGTTTAAAGTTCTCATATCATCTATATACCAAGCTATATCTTTTATATACTCTAATTCTAACGCATCATCTAAATTGTTTTCTTGCAACTTTTCAATCAATATTTCTTTAGAGTTACTTGAATTAATAACTGGTATTATTGGTATTATAAAGTCAAAGAATTTTGTTCTTTCTTTTTCTACAAATACATCATCTCTTGATGCATATATGAATTTAACATTTTTGTTTATCGTTTCAGAATCATTTATTAACTTATTTACTTCTCTCAATTTTGTAAAAATTTCACTGCAATTCTCAAATCTATCTATGTCTTCTATCACTACTACATCATATTTTGTCACTTCAAAAAAATACATGATTTCATCTAAGTATTTATCAAAAACTGATCCTGTATCAACTTCTTTATTTAATTCTATATTTTCCTTATTTAAACCAGAAATCTCAGTTTTCGCAAAAATTTTCTCGTATAATTTGTACACTATATATACTAATATTGAAACTGCTAATGTTAAAGATGCTAGTGTTATTATAGTTTGATTCAAGTTTGAAAAATACTTATCAATTATTTTTGGTAAATTTCCTTCTAGAGGATTCATAATTAAGAATATTGATATGGCCAATAATAATATAAGTAAAAATATTTTTGCAATTCCTTTAATTGTATTCTTTTTCTGTATCTTTTTTATTCTTCTAAACTTTGAATGCGGTATTTTATTGGAATTTATAGTATAGAAAAACTGTTCCAAAATGCTTCTTTCAATTTGATTTCTGTCTTGCCCATTGTTATTAAAGTCTGTCAATGCTATATTTACATATTTATGCTCTGGATGTAAATTTTCGTAGGTTCTTATTACACTACTTTTTCCTGCTCCATTCTTTCCAGTAATTGCAATATTGTGTACATTATCATCTTGCATAGCATAGTCTAATGCTTTTAAATAAACATTTTCTGGGTCTATTTCATTTGGAGCCAAATTATAAAATTGTATTTCTTCATTTTCAAATTCTTCATTGGCATTTTGTTCTTTTACTTCATTAACCATAATTCCTCCTATACATAATTTTCCTTTTTTACTATGTAGCCCTACCATTTTATCATACATTTTGGCTTTTTTCTATAGTTTACATATAATTTTTACATTTTTTTATTTTTTAAAAATAAAGTAATAGCTTTTATCTATTACTTCATTTTCTATTTTTACATATTATATATAAAAACTTGGTCTACTTTATCAAGATCATTTCAAAATAATCTTTGTTGTTAAAAAAACAAGATAGATTAGTAAAATCTATCTTGTTTTTCAGTCAGACAACATTGTCTCTAAAAAAATTTATGCACTCTTTATTTCTAGTCTTAATTTATCAGCAATCATTGCAATAAATTCTGAATTTGTTGGTTTTCCTTTAGCTGCAGATACTGTGTATCCAAATATATTTTCTACTGCTTCGTTCTTTCCTCTTGTCCATGCCACTTCTATTGCATGTCTTATTGCTCTTTCTACTCTACTTGGTGTTGTGTGATATTTTTCTGCAATATCTGGATATAATTGTTTTGTTATTTGGTTTATTACATCTATGTCATTAATTACCATCATTATTGCTTCTCTTAAATATTGATAACCTTTTATATGTGCTGGTACTCCTATCTCATGTATTACATTTGTTACCAATGCTTCTAAATTTTCTTGACTTTTCTTATTTACTTCATTTATTTCTATGTATTTTGATTTTGCTTCCCTCATAATGTAACAGTTTTCTGTTGTTGATGTTGGTGTTGGTTCATAATTTTCTATATCTCTTATTCTTTTTACTAGTACTTCAATGTCAAAAGGTTTTACTACATAATATTCTGCTCCTAAACTTATTGCTCTTTGTGTTATCTTTGTTTGTCCTACCGCAGATAACATAATGCATGTTGGCATTTTTGATAGTTTCATAGTTTGAATCTTTTCTAACACTCCTAATCCATCTAAATATGGCATTATTACGTCTAGTAATAATATGTCTGGTTCTGTGTTTGCTACCATTTCACATGCTTCTTTTCCATCTTTTGCAATTCCGATTACCTCCATATCGCTTTCTTTGTCTAAGTAGTCTACTAATGTTGTTGTAAAATCTGCATTATCGTCAGCGATTAAAATTGTAATTTTGTCTTTCACCTTTTTTACCTCCTCAAAAAAGACTTTGTAAAATATTTACGAAATGCATTATATTACCTTTTTATCAATAATGCAATAGATTTTTGGAAATTTTTTCCAGTTTTGCCGTTTTTCCTTTATATTTCAACGAATTTTTCTTTTATTTTTTTGTAGTTTATAATTTGAAAATTTCCAAAATTGTAATTATTTGACATCTTTTCAGAAAGCTCTTTAGTAATCTCTATTTCTACTTCTATAATATCGGAATATTCTATATTTATAATATTTATATTGTTCTTGTTTAAATAATATTTTAGTGCTTCTAAACTATTATATTCTATTTGAATTTTTGCTTGATATCCCTTTGCCTTTTCAATAATTTCAGTATTTTTTAATGCCTGTTCAGTTGCCTCTGTATATGCTCGTACTAATCCACCTGTTCCTAGTAATATACCTCCAAAATATCTTGTTACAACTACCAGCATATTTGATAATCCTTTTTCTAATATTGTCTTTAGCATAGGTGCTCCTGCAGTTCCTGATGGTTCTCCATCATCATTATATTTAACAGCAATCCCGTCATTTCCCGCTTCTATAGCATAAGCAAAGCAATTATGCCTTGCATCATTATATTTCTTTTTAATATATTTCAATTTTTCTTCAGCTTCATCAATATTTTCTACATAAAATATATTTGCTATAAATTTTGACTTTTTTTCTACTATTTCAGCTGTTGAATCATACTTTATGGTTTTAAACTTGTTATAATTATTTTCTATACTTCATCATCTCTTTCTTATATAGTTTTATTTCCTGCTACATACCCTGTCGACCAAGCAATTTGCAAGTTAAATCCTCCTGTATATGCATCTAAATCAATAACCTCTCCTGCAAAGAATACTCCATTTATTATTTTAGATTCCATTGTTTTTGGATTTATCTCTTTTATATTTACTCCCCCAGATGTTATTATTGCTTCTTCAATTGGTCTAAATCCACTAATATTTAACTCCATATTCTTTATTATTTTTACTAATTTTGCTCTTTCTTCTTTTGTTATTTCATTCACTCTTTTTTCTGGATTTATTCCTGTTAGTACTATTATCGGAGTTATCATTTTTTGAGGTAACAATTTTTCTAAGCTATTTTTAAATTGTTTGTTTTTTATTTCGTTAAAATCTCTTAATATTCTACTGTCCAACTGTATTTCTGTTAATGATGGTTTTAAGTCTATTACTATTTTTATCTTATTTTCTTTCATAAGATTATGTATGTTTTTATATCTTATAAGAATTGATGATGAACTTAAAATAATTGGTCCAGATAAACCGAAATGTGTAAATAACATTTCTCCAAAATCTTCATATATTATCTTTGCTTCATGTTTTATTTTTATTGAAACATTTCTTAATGAAAGTCCTTGTAAGTCTTGGCATATTTTCTTTGATTTTTGTTCATCACATTTAAGTGGTACTAACGATGGTTTTAAATCAGTTACTGTATGTCCTAATTCTTTTGCTATTTTATATCCATCTCCTGTTGACCCTGTAACTGGATAACTTTTTCCTCCAGTTGCTACTATAATTTTGTCTGCAAAAACCTTCTCTTCTACCTTTGTTTTTTCGTCAGTTCCTGTAATTCCAATCACTTTATTATTTTCTAGGATTATTTCCTCTACTTTGAAATTTGTTCTTATTTTTACATTTAATTCTTTAATTCTTTTAGTAAATGCTTTTAATACATCTTTTGAACTATCAGAAACTGGAAATACTCGTTTACCTCTTTCTACTTTTGTTGCTACACCTTGATTATTTAAGAAATTTATTATATCTATATTGTTGTACTTATTAAATGCACTATATAAAAATTTAGAATTTGCAGGTATATTATTAAAAAATTCTTCGATATCTGCTGCATTTGTAATATTGCATCTTCCTTTTCCTGTTATTAATAGTTTTTTTCCGTAAAGAGTCCATCTTTTCTAATATTATTACTTCATCTTTTTGTTCTCCTGCACTTATTGCTGCCATCATCCCAGCTGGACCTCCACCAATTACAATAACTTTCATATCTGTTCCTTTCTTAAATATATATAAATTAGAAAAGAATTGTTATTTGGCTAGGCATTCAGGAAAGAAATATTTGAATTATACATTTTATAATGATAATTTTCTTTCGAAGAATAACAACACCAAATAGCAATTATTTTTTAATTAGCATTGACATTCATTTATAGCTTTAAGCACTCCTGCTTTCCCATATTGATATGTTAAACCCCCTTGCATAAATGCAGTATATGGTGGTCTTATTGGTGCATCACAAGATAGTTCTATTGAAGATCCTTGTGTAAATGTTCCTGCTGCCATTATTACTTTATCTGTATATCCTGGCATATCCCAAGGTTCTGGAATAGAGTTAGAATCAACAGGTGACCCCATCTGTATTCCTTGGCAAAATTTTATTAACTTATCTGCATCTCCAAAATTAATAGTTTGTACAATATCTGATCTCTTGTCATTATATTTAGGAGAAACTTCATATCCCAATCGTTCTAACATTCTACTTGCAAAAACTGCCGTCTTTAAACTACTTGCTACTACCTGTGGTGCTGAGAATAATCCTTGTATTATTGATCGATTTATTCCAAGTGTTGGTCCTACTTCTTTACCTAATCCTGGTGCTGTCAATCTTTCTGCTGCTAATTCTACTAGTTCTCTTTTTCCTGCAATGTATGCACCATTTGGGGTAATTCCTCCACCTAAATTTTTGATTAAAGACCCAACTATCAAATCTGCTCCAACTAGGCATGGTTCATATGTATCCACAAATTCACCATAACAATTATCAACCATAATTATAACTTCAGTGTTTACTTTTCTAATTTCTTCTATCACATTTTTAATACTTTCTAATGATAAACTGTTTCTTAGTGCATATCCTCTTGAACGTTGCATACATATTAGCTTCACATTCCCCTGTTTTACTCTATCTATTATTTTTGGTATATCAAATTCATTTCCCTCTAAATCAATCTGTTCATATTTAACTCCATAACTCATAAGAGAGCTTTTATTTTCTACTATTCCTATTACTTCATCTAGAGTATCATATGGTTTTCCATTTATACTAATCATTGTATCATTAGGTCTTAGCATTGCAAATAATGCTACTGTTAGTGCATGTGTCCCAGATATAAATTGATTTCTCACTAGTGCATCTTCTGTTCCTAATACTTCTGCAAAAATTTTTTCTATTGTATCTCTTCCTACATCACCATATCCATATCCAGTAGTTGTCCCAAAATGCATGTCTGATAAGTTATATTTTTGGCATGCCATTAGTACTTTCAATGTATTTTCTTCTTCTGTTTTATCTATTTTTGCAAATTCCTCTTTTATTTCATTTTCTACTTCTTTAGATAAGTCTATTATTTCTCTTTTTATTCCAAATTTTGAATACATATTTTCCTCCTATTTAATATTATTTAATTTAAAAGCAGGCTAACTTGCCTGCTTTTATTATTCATCACCGTTTTCTTCTTCATCGTCATCATTTTCTTCTGGTACTTGATTTTTACAAGCTTTTACCCAAAGTATTCTTTTTTCTTCATATTCTGCTATTTTGTATGTTACCTCTCTAGTCTCTATTTCTGGGTGTTCATCATCTGATGGGATCCTTCCTAGTAATTCTATCAAGTATCCTGATAGTGTATCGTAATCACCTTCTGGTATCGCTACATCCAGTATCTTTCTTAAATCAAATATACTAACACTACCATTTATCATATATGTGTTATCATCTATTTTCTCATAATCTTTTTCTTCATCGTCATATTCATCAAAAATATTTCCAACAAGTTCTTCTATCATATCTTCCATTGATATTATTCCTGCTGTTCCTCCATATTCATCTAAAACTATTGCTAATTGTTGTTTGTTTCTTTGCATATCTCTAAATAGCTCATTTATTGGTTTTGTTTCTGATACAAAATATGCAGGTCTCATTATTTTTTTAATTTTTACTTCTTTATTTGAATATGCATAGGCTAAAAAGTCTTTTATAAATAATATTCCTACTATATTATCAATATTTTCTTCATATACTGGAATTCTACTATATTTATATTCCTTCAAGTCTCCTAATATATCTTCAACTTTTGACTTTATATCTATACCATATACTTCTGTCCTATGAATCATGACATCTGATACTATTTTATCATTAAATTCAAATACATTATTTATTAGTTCTTTTTCTTCTTCTTCAATTGAACCCTTTTCTTCTCCTACATCTACCATCATTCTTATTTCTTCTTCTGTTACAACCTCTTCATCTTCTGGACCTACTCCAAATAATTTTGATATTGTATTTGTTGAGAAATTTAAAAATGTTACTATCGGAGATGTTAATTTATATATTACTTGTATTATTCCAATTGTTCCAAATGCTATCTTTTCAGGATTCTTCATTGCTAATCTCTTTGGAACTAATTCCCCAAATACTAAAGAGAAATATGATAATATTATTGTTATTATTACAATTGATATCGTCTGCCAAGTTCCTAATCCTATTGGCATTAATTCTTCTAGTTTTGGCGCCAACTCACTTGCAAATGCATCTGCTGCAAATGCACTAGATAAAAATCCTGCAAGTGTTATTCCTACCTGAATTGTTGCTAAAAATTTGCTTGGTTCTTGTAACATCTTTTTAATTTTTTTAGCTCTTTTGTTTCCTTCTTTTGCTTGTCTTTCGACTTTTGCATCATTTAATGATATGAATGCTATTTCTGTTGCCGCAAAAAATGCATTTATAAAAATCAATAATGCAAGAATTAATAGTGAAATCATTGTTTATTTCACTCTCTCCTTTCGTGTTTTAATATGCATAATATTATATAATGTATAATAGATAATGTCAATACTGCCTTTAATTTAGTAGTTGTTTTTAATGTCCTTCTTGCCCTCAACTATTCTAGTTGCAAAATTTATTTTTCTTGTGTCACTTTTCTACATTTTTTTCAATATTTATCATGTAAAATATATTTATTATAAATATTATCTTTTGCCTGCAAGTATAAATTAATGCATAATCGGTGCATACTTATTTTTATTTTTAATATACAATATCTTGCATAGGAGGTTGCAAATATGAATAAATTAAGAATTCCTGAAAGTCATACTGGAGTTAGTAAAACTCTTAGATTGCCTGAAAATATAGTATCTGATGTACAAAGTCTTGCTAATATTAAAAATTTATCATTTAATAGAGTAGTAATATCTTTATTAGAATTTGGCTTAGATAACTTAGATGAAAATGACAAAGAAGAATTAGAAAAGATTTCTTAAATTATTTATAAATGAAAAATCGTCCTAGATTGATTATTCAATCTAAGACAACTTTTCTATTGATTAATACAATCATCTTTATTGCATCATATTTAATGTATCATCTTTTGTTACTCCTTCCAAATTATAATATGTCTCTGGAACACCTCCAACTATTACAGTTTCAACCAATAAAACTTTGTTAGTTGATTCATTAGTTATTTTTTTATATGGTGTTAGAATACTCATATTACATGATATTTCTAAATATATCCTATAAACAGACTGATTAATTCCTATTGATTCAAATTCTGTCTTTACATCTGTAGTTATACTACCTGTATGCATAACTTTTATATCTATTGCTGGTCCCATAGCTGAAAAATATCTATTTCCCGTTAATGCTCCCACATATATCTTTATATTTTCTCTTTCTAATAAATCCAATATTTTTGTAATTTCCACTGATATTTCTGATATTATTTTATTTATTGTTACTACATCTGTTTTTAATATATTTGTATTATCTTTTTCGTTATATATTACTTGTAATATTTCTTCATACTGATATTTTGCAAGTATTTCACTCGTTTTAGTGTTTATAATATCTGTTGCTAATACATTTACTTTAGATATACAAAGTCCATCAAATATTGGGTTTATAGACTTTAATACACTATACACTGTTATAAATGCAATCGTACTAATTGCAAACAGCTTTATGATTTTCTCTCTTTTTATGTTTTTCTTTTTATTTGCAGGTTTAATTCTATATATTCTTATCCTGCGTCTAGAATAAATTTTATCCACTTTTTCTACCTAAACTAAACTTCTTGTTTTTATACCTTTTGGTATATATAATTGTTCTCCAACACTAATCTTATTTATATCTTCTATTTCATTCACTTCTGCAATATCTTCTACTGTACTTCTAAACATTTTAGCAATTTTCCAAAGTGTATCTCCTGGTTTTACAAAATATATTGTCATACTATATGTATTACAATTTTGCTTTTCTCCCATATTTATTTCCTTTATTATATCTAAACTAGAATTCATTGCCATGCTTAAATTAATTCCTAAACTAATTATCAATTCTACATTTCCATCTTTTACTACTGCATCTGTCTGTTTTGCTATAATTGTTGGTTCTAAAATTGATTGTTCGTTTATCATTTCAGAATTCATTTCATAGTTAAATGGTAATTGAATTGCTCTTGAACTCATAGTATTCTTTTGATTAAATAATATTTCTACATTTACTTCTCCTGTATATATTATTTTTCCTCTCATTGTTTCATACTTATTAATTACTGGAATTGCTGATATATTATATACTGTTCCTGCTAAATCAGGTACTCTTACATTTTCCTTCATTGTATATACTTCCTGTAATTTTTGTCTTTCTGTAATCACGCTAATTTGTTTTTTATTTGTTTCTACTTCCATTTCTAGATTATATAAATCTTCTATCACATTTATTTCCTTCATTTCATATGCCATACAACTTAGTTCTACTTCTGCTTCTATATAGATTGAATGTTCTTCTGCTGAGTTTGGTTTTATTATTAAATTCTTCAATGTATTTCTGGTATTACACATACAATTTTCATTAATATTTAATATATCCACTACACCCATAACAGGAATCTTACTGCTAATTGAATTTATTCTATTATCTTCAGTAAGATACATTATCTCTACTTGTGCATTTGCTTTTGATAGCATTTTATTATAACTTATTTTTACTTCTTCCTCTATTATGTTAAAGCCAACTTTCATTATCTCTGCAACATCATCTGCCATATCTATAGCTATAGTATCCTTTGCATATATTTTATTTGTTCCTGTTCCCAATAATGATGTTACTTTTTGAGTTCTATTTAATAATTTCATATTAGACACATCATTTATATCTGTTACTATTTCTATATTTTCATTTGAATATACATTCGCTCCTATTTCTAAATTAGCTTTTACATTAATTTTTCTTCCATTTATTATTTTTGTCTCAAAATTTTTAATAACTATATTTTCTTCTGCCATCATTCCTTCTCTACAGTTATCTATATCTATAATTTGTGTAAAATCCATACAACTATTTAGACTTCTCGTACTACCCTGTTCATCATCTGCCAAATATATTATGTATGCATTTATTCCTCCATCTATTCTCACTTTTCCATCTGATACTTCTTTTTTATATATATTTATTATTCCACTTGTGCTTATTATATTTAATACATCTGGTTTTATGTCATTTACTATTATATCTGATTCAACTGTTCTAAGTTCTTTTTTTTGTCCTATTATTTGATTTAAGACTATTTGTTCTTTGGTTGTCTCTACTACCATATAAATCCCTCCTTAATTTCTATTAATTATATGAAGAGATTAAAAAAAAATTCCTTAATTAAGGAATTTTTAAAATTTGGTTTTTGATAATACTGGTATTAATGGATTATATTCTTTTCCATCAAAAATTGATATCTGTAATTCATTTGTAAGTATGTCTGTATATTTATATGTTATGTTTGGTTCAACTTCTTTGTATTTTACTTTGAATATACTAGGGTAAGTGTTTTCTATCACAGCTTCTTTTTCAAAAGCTTTGTTTCTTCCGAGTGTACCTTTTAATATTATTTTTTGTCCTATGTTTTTGTTTAACTCCATTTTGATGCTTGATATATCTTTACTGCAAATCATATAACTCACACCCTTCGTTCATTTTTCAGATTATATCATCGCATACAAAAAATGTCAAAATATGTTTCTTTCTGTTTTTTTCTGTTTTCACTGCGACTATTGCTCTTTAGAGTTTTGTTACAATTATATTACATTTATATTTCAATGTTGTTTCATTTTATAGTACTAATTCGTTTCATTTTCCCTCTTACTCCCATTCCAGTAATTCCTCTTTCTCCTTCTTTAATTTCTTTAGAAATTTCTCCACCTGTAATAAATTTATTGCTCTCTGTTAGTGCAACTTTTTCCGCAACTATTAATGGTCCTGTAAAATCTATCATTATTCTACCTGGTGAAGAAGCAAAATCTGCTCCTGCTTCTATTATTGCTTCAAAATAACTTTGGCATGCTCCTGCAAAAATGACTAATTTATCTGAATTTTTCGCCCACTTTCTAGCTTCCCTTACTGTACTAATAAAATGTCTAGAATTTCTATAGTTATATAAATTATTGTAATTAGTTCCTTTTTTTAACATGGCATCATGTCCTGTTATTACTAATATATCTGGATTATATTTTTCCAATAAACTTCTTACCACCATTGGTTGCCTAGATTCTGGTATGTTTCTTACTATTGCATCTAAACCTAATTTTTTATAATGTCTACTAGACTTTATGCAATAACGTCTATCTCCATCTAAATGAAGTATCGTTCCTTTTTTCATTATATAGTTTGCATTTTCCTTTGTTAATTTCACTTGTATCACCTCAAACAACTATTAAGCTAATATATTCTATGTCGATTTTTGAGGTTCTGTGAAAAAGTTCATTTACATAAATTTGATTTTTGCCCTACATCTTGTTATAATATAATTGTAGTACAATATATTTAAAATGGTCAATAGTTGATATTGGCAAGTCCTATATGGGCGGAAAGGACAACATGGAAAACTACAAAAAAGCACAGGAGCAAGGCTTCAACGACCTCAAGGCTATCTTGGAGGAGAAGGGAATTACTGAGTCACTCCAGAGATACATCAAACGGTTAGAAGATGTTTTCGCCTTCTACGTCGTGATGGACCTGAATTGGCCGTTGATTCTGAATCAGATTCGTTCCAAGAACAACGGCGACCTGGAAAGTTACTTAAAGTCCATTACCCTGCTCGTTGAATCTTACGACGAGGACTAACTTGTCCTAAAAAGGCATGGAGCCCCATCAATGGATGGGGCTCCGTGTCTTTCATTTCGTGTTATATAAATTCATATTCCATTAATTCTATTTTATTTGAAAGATATTTAGGGTTATTATCTATTGGTTTGCTTAAATCTGTTGATATATATTTTTTGTTGTCATCTGCAAATACTGTTACTATTTCTTTTTCATTATTCTCTTTTGCAATAATACTTGCAATCATATTAGCTCCTGATGATATTCCGTACTCCTAGTCCTAAGTCTCTAGCAAGTTTTCTTGACATGTTTATACTGTCATCATCATCAACTGTTATTATTTCATCTATTAAAGTTTTATCTACAATATCTGGAATAAAATCATCTCCAATCCCTTCTATTTTATGGCTTGTTATTATTTTGTTTTGTGATAACATTGGCATTTTATCTGGTTCCATTGCATATACTTTTATACTTTCATCAAACTCTTTTAGTCTCTTTCCTGTTCCTATGAGTGTTCCTCCTGTTCCCACTCCAGATACAAATCCTCCAATTTTATCTCCTAAAGTTTCTATAATCTCCTTTGCAGTTGTTTCATAATGTGCTAATACATTATATTTGTTTGAAAATTGATTTGCTAAGAATGCATTATTTTTTTCTGCATATTCTTTTGCCATTGAAACAGCTTTTACAAATCCACCTTCTCTCCTTGATACTAATGTTACTTCTGCCCCATACATTTTCATCAAATTTAGTCTTTCTTCACTTACCCAGTCTGGCATAAATATATGTGATGGATTTCCTAAAAGTCTTCCAATTGCTACAAGTGAAATTCCTGTATTTCCACTTGTAGCTTCTACAATTTCCATTCCTTTCTTTAATTTGCCTTCCTCATAGGCTTTACTTAACATATAATATGCTGCTCTATCTTTTATACTACCTGATATGTTATATGATTCTAATTTTGTATAAATATTGTTTTCTTTTCCATTATACTTATATTTTATTCTTACCATTGGTGTATTTCCTATTTTTATATTCATATGTGCCTCCTGTCTTTTTATATATTATTCCATTTTCTTTAGTTTTGATAATTATTTATACTATATTAATTAATTTTGTTTGTCAATATAAATATTTACTGCATTTGCTATTATAGTCCTCTTCATTTTGCTTTATGATACTTTTTACTTTGGCTTACATGGCTAAATACTATAGATATAAATCTATTTTCTACATAAACAACAAGCAAGAGTTTCATTTTATAGATTTAATACAATGAAACTCTTGCTTTGTTAACTTATTTTCTTATGCTCGTGTTCTTTCTCATATTTTAATTTTGTTGCCATTCCGCCTCTTATGTGTCTTTCTGCTTTATTCTCATTTAAAACTTCTCTTACCTGTATTGCTAAAGCTCTATTTATCTGTAAGAGTCTTTCGCTCACATCTTTATGTACAGTAGATTTACTTACTCCAAACTTTTTTGCTGCTCCTCTTACAGTATCTTTTGAGTCTATTATATAATGTGCTAAATTTACAGCACGTTCTTCTATTGAAATTCCTTTCATTTTAAACCCCCATATAGAATACTTTTGTTTAAGTGTATTCTTTGTGAGGTTGTATTATGAATATAAGTTTTTACATCTCTATCCTATGTTGAAATTTCTTATCCACTGTTGTTTTTAGAATTTTATTCTTTTCTAACTCTAAAATTTTGTCTTCTTGTAATATTTTCATTGCTAAGCTCTGTACTTGTTTTAGTATCTGCATATCTTCAAACAAATTTGCTATTTTGAATTCTGGTAAACCATGTTGTTTAGTTCCGAAAAATTCTCCTGACCCTCTCATTTCTAAGTCTTTCTCTGACACTTTGAAGCCATCATTTGTTTCAACCATTATTTTCATTCTTTCTCTTGTCTGTTCACTATTTCCTTTATATTTCAAAATACAATATGACTTATACTTACCTCTTCCAACTCTTCCTCGTAATTGATGAAGTGTTGCAAGCCCAAATCTTTCTGCATTTTCTATTACCATTACAGAAGCATTTGGTACATCTACTCCTACTTCTATTACTGTTGTTGATATTAGTATATCTATTTTTTTATCTTTAAAGTCTTGCATAATTTGCTCTTTCTCTTTTGGTTTCATTTTTCCATGCAAATATTCTACATTGAATTCTTTAAATGTATCATTCTTATATTTCTCAAATATTTCTAATACTGATTTTGCATTTATTTCTTCAGATTCTTCTACTAATGGGCATACAACATAAACTTGTCTTCCATCTTTTATCTGTTCTTTTAAAAAGTTATTTACTCTATCCTCTTTAGAAGGAGTTACTGCACAGGTCTCTATTTTCTGTCTATTTGGTGGTAATTCATCTATTATAGAGATATCTAAATCCCCATATAAAATTAGTGCAAGTGTTCTTGGTATTGGTGTTGCAGACATTACTAATACATCTGGATTTTTTCCTTTACTATTTAAAATGCCTCTTTGTCTTACTCCAAATCTGTGTTGTTCATCAGTTACTACTAAACCTAATTTTTGAAATTCTACATTTTCTTCTATAAGTGCATGTGTACCAATTATTACATTTATATCTCCGTCTTTTAATCTTTCTAATATATCTTCCTTTTGCTTTTTAGTAATTCCACTTACTAGAAGTTCGCATGTTATATCAAAATTTGATAATAACTTTTTAAAATTTTGATAATGTTGTTTTGCAAGTATTGCTGTTGGTACCATTACTGCCACCTGGTATCCTGATTTTACTGCCTTATATGCTGCACACATTGAAACTGCTGTTTTTCCGCTTCCAACATCTCCTTGTAATAGCCTGTTCATCATTTTTTTATTTTCCATGTCTACATCTATTTCTTCAAGTACTCTTTTTTGTGCATTTGTTAATTTAAATGGTAATGCATCTATAATTTCGGACATTCTTGCATTTTCACTAAACTGTATTCCATCAACGTCTTTTATATATTTATCTTTTAAGTTCAATAAAGCTAGTTGCATAATCAGTAATTCTTCAAACACTAGCCTTTTTCGTGCTTTTTCATATTCTTTAAAGTTATTTGGAAAATGAATCTGATGTATAGCAGTATTTAAATCTGCTATTCCATAATCTTCCATTAAATATTGTGGTAAAGTCTCTTTCAATTCATTTCCCACTTCTTTTAATCCATTTTCTATAATTCCTCTCAAAACATTTTGTGACAATTCATATGTACTAGGATATATTGGAATAATTTTCCCAGTATTTTTATTTGTACGTTCTTCATCATACACAGGCGACATCATTTCTATTTGATTTATTCTTCTCTTTACTTTTCCAAAAAATTTATACTTTTCTCCAACTTTAAATTTATCTTTTAAGTAAAAACTATTAAACCATGTTAAAGTACATGATGCACTATCGTCTCTTACAATGAGTTTATATATTGCCATATTTTTTCTTATTCTTACTTCAGACATTTTTGAAACACATGTAACTTCTATTAGTGCCTCTTCTCCATCCACTAATTCTGCAATCAACTTAGCTTTTCCTCTATCTTCATATCCTCTAGGATAATATGTAATTACATCTTCTAAATTATATATTCCTAACTTATTTAATTGTTTAACACGATTAGGTCCAACACCTTTTATGTATTTTGCATCTTTCACTAAATCAACCATTAACGTCTCCTTTTTAATACAGTGCTATTAGTCAACGATTTCATATGATTTTTATTTATAACAACAATATAATAAAATTATTCAGCTTCAGTTGTCTTCTTCGTGTTCTCAGAAGTTCTAATTATCTTTTATGGCTCCCTTTCAATATAAAATTGAACTATTTCCATAAAATATATTAAGAACTTTTAAGCTCCACTCCAGCGAACTCCTCACTTCATAATTTTGTTATATTGTTGTGAATAGCCTCTAAATTATTTTGTCATCTTGCTTTCTAACCCAGTATTTCGTTTTTTAGTTTCTGTATTTTGTATCATAAAATTGATTACATTATTTGTTCCAAGTACTATTAGTAACTCTTTTGCCCTTGTTATTCCTGTATATAGCAAATTTCTTGTAAGTAGCATAGGTGCTGCTTGTGGCAAACACATTATTACTACATCAAATTCACTGCCTTGTGACTTATGTATTGTTATACTATAACTATGCTCTATTTGATCTAATTCGCTAAACTCATACCAAGCATTTTTCTCATCATCAAAACATACTTCTATTTGCTTTGTTTCTTCATTTATTTTTGTTATCGTTCCAAGTTCTCCATTAAAGATTCCTGTTCCATCTTCATTATTGTTTTTTATCCAATAAATATCATAGTTATTTTTTATTTGCATTACTCTATCACCTATTAAAAAGGTTCTGTCTCCGAACTTTTTTAGATATTTTTGTATTATGATTCAAAGCTTTTTGCAATGCAAGGTTTAGTTCTTTTGTTCCAAGTCTCCCTTTCTTTGTTGGAGTTAAAACTTGTATATTTTTAAAGAAATCATAATTCCCATATTTTTCTAGCCTTCCAGAACACAATGATATCACGTCTTGTAGCATTTTTTCTTGAGATGTTTCGTGTATATAAAAAAAGTCTTGTAATTTATCTTCTTCTGTCTCTTTTAGTTGTGTTATAAATGTCTCTCCATTATTTACCTTGTGTGCATTTGTTATTATCTTACTTTTTGCAGCTTGTCTAAATACTTGATTTAATTCTATAGTCTCTATCTCTCCTGAATTTATTATATCTTTTAATATATTTCCTGGTCCTACCGATGGTAACTGATTTATATCTCCTACTAAAATCAATTTTGTCCCAATATATATTCCCTTTAATAAATAGTTCATTAAGAATACATCTACCATTGACATTTCATCAATTATTATTACATCTGCATCTATTGGAGTTACTGGATACTCTAACCTTTCAAAATTCACAGTTTCCTCCATCTTTCCTATTTCTAATAGTCTATGAATCGTTACTGCCTCTTCTCCTGTTGCTTCAGACATTCTTTTAGCAGCTCTCCCAGTAGGTGCACATAGTACAACCTTCTTACTTTCTTTTTTAAATAATTCTATTATAAATTTTATAATTGTTGTCTTTCCTGTACCTGGTCCACCTGTTATTACACAAACATTATTATCATTAACTGCTTTTATTGCTTCCTTCTGTTTTTCTGATAATGTTATATCTACAATATCTTCTTCTTTCTTAAACTTCATATCAAAATCTTTTATTTCTTTAATATTTTTAGATTCATTTAATACTATCAACTTATCTGCAATATTTTTTTCACATACATAAAAGGTATCTAAATATACCCATATATTGCCATTCATTTCTTCAATATATATCTTTGCTTGTGCTTTTAAATTTATTAAGGCATCTTCTATATCTTCTCTTTGTACATCTAGTAAATTTATAACAAATTCTATTAAATTCTCCTCTTCTACACATGTGTTTCCATTTTGGCTTGAAATAGCTAAACTGTATTTTATTGCACTTTCTATTCTTTGCATACTATTTACTTTTACACCTAAATCTAATGCCATCTTATCTATTTTTTTAAAATCAACTCCATATGTTATATCAAGTAGCATATATGGATTTTCCTCTATTTCAACTATTGCATCTTTTCCAAACTTTTGATATACTTTTTTGCTATTTTGTGCTGATATTCCAAATCTTTCAAGAAATCCAACTATTTGCCACAAGTCCCACTTTTCATTAAATTCTTCTGATATCTTGCTAGCTTTTTCTATATTTATTCCTTTAATTCTTGATAATTTTTCGGGTTCAAATCTAAGAACATTTATTGTTTCTTCTTTAAATCTATCTACTATCTTTTTAGCTGTTGCAGGTCCTACTCCTGAAATTATTCCTCCTGCTAAATATCTTTCTAGTGCTTCTTCTGTCTCTGGCATAATTTTTTCAAAAGTTTCAACTTTGAATTGTTCTCCATAATCTGGATGTGTTACATATTTTCCAAATACCTTTAAACTGTCCCCATTTTCAATAAAAGGAAGACATCCTGTAATTACAATAGTATCATTTTCTGTTTTAAATTCTGCTACCATATAACCATTTATTTCATTTGAATATATTACATCTACTATTTGCCCTTTTATCTCCAAGTTTACATCCCCTTTTGTTTTTACTTTTGTTATAATATCACAAAGATTTATTTTTGTCTATTATAGCTTGCTTGCAAAAAAATGGCTCAAATTAACTTTGAACCATTTCTTTATTTAATTTTTATCCAATACTATTCTGGCATATTTATATATTCATATGCATGGTGATACGAGAAACTACTCTATAAATAATTATCCTTTTTGTCAATACTATACACAATATATCATTTTTTTTGACATCACTTAATCTTTTAAATTATATTTTTCTCTTTGCTGATAATGTGTGTGTAGTAATTCGTGTGCTTTATGACCTCCTGGTTCTCCTAGATATTCTTCATAGATTTTCTTAATCACAGGGTTTTGATGTGATTTTCTTATTACACTCTTTTCATCTATGTCATACATTGCATCTGCTCTTTTCTTTCTTACATCAATAGTTGCTCTTATTTTAGAACTTTTAATTGGTTGTCCTCCACCCATTATGCATCCTCCTGGGCATGCCATTATTTCTACGAATTGATAATCTGCTTTTCCTGATTTTATTTCTTCCATTATTTTTTGTGCATTTCCTAGTCCATGTGCAACTACTACTTTTATGTCTCTATCTCCAATTTTTACAGTTGCCCTTTTTATTCCTTCTTCTCCTCTTACTTCTTCAAAGTTTATATTTTCTAATTCTTGTCCTGTAAGAATATCTGCTACACTTCTTAATGCTGCTTCCATAACTCCACCTGTCACTCCAAATATTGCTGCAGCTCCTGTTGCTTCTCCCATTGGGCTATCGAATTCTTCATCTTCTAGTTCTACAAATTCTATATTTGCTTGTTTTATCATTCTTGCAAGTTCTCTTGTTGTTATAACACAGTCAACATCATACATTCCATTGTTTTGTAATTCTGTTCTTTGTCTTTCAAATTTCTTTGCAATACATGGCATTACTGATACTACATATATTTTGCTTGGGTCTATTCCCATCTTTTCTGCATAATATGTTTTTAAAAGTGCTCCAAACATCTCATGTGGAGATTTACAACTTGATAAATGTTTTAAATTTTCTGGATAATTTGCTTCTATATATCTTACCCATCCTGGGCTACAAGATGTTATCATTGGTAGACTATCATTTTCTTGTAATCTTTTTATAAATTCTGTTCCTTCTTCCATTATTGTAAAGTCTGCACCTGTATTTGTATCAAATACTTTATCAAATCCTAATCTTTTTAATGCTGATACCATTTTTCCTTTTACATTTGTTCCTATTGGTAATCCAAATTCTTCTCCAAGTGCTACCCTTACTGCTGGTGCTGTTTGTACTATTGTATATGTGTCTGAATCTTTTATTTTTCTCCATGCTTCAACTGTGGAGTCTTTTTCCTTTAACGCTCCTACTGGGCATGCTTCTATACATTGTCCGCAGAATGTACAGTTCACATCATTTAAACTATTATCTCCAACTGTAGAAATACATGAACTAAATCCTCTATTTATACAATCAATTGCTCCTATTTTTTGTACATTTTTACATACAGATACACATCTTCTACATAATATACATTTATTAAAATCTCTTACTATTGATGGAGATATATTATCTATAATATGCTTGTTTTTTTCACCTTCAAATTTAACATCTGTAACATTAAATTTCACTGCCAAATTTTGTAGTTCACAGTTTCCATTCCTTGTACAAACTAAACAATCACGTTGATGATTAGAAAGTATTAAATCTAACACTACTTTTCTCGCTTCTATAACTTCTGGAGAGTGTGTTCTAACAATCATTCCTTCTTCTACTTTTTGGATACAAGAAGTTGCAAAACCTCTTCTTCCTTCCACCTCTACTATGCACATTCTGCAATCTCCAATTTCATTTATATCTTTTAGAAAGCATAGTGTAGGAATATCTATACCAACTGTTTTAGCTGCCTCTAATATGGTTGTTCCCTCTGGTACACAAACCTCTTTATCATCAATTTTCAAATTTACATTCTGAGACATTTTAATTCTCCTTTCAAAATTCTTATTGTGTTGAAATTAATCTGAGTCTTTATTTTTACCAGCTCCACGTGGATGTTAACTTTTTAAAAACCGATAATAGAGGATTTTTAAAAAAGTCTAACATCCAGCAAGATGGAGCGAATTTTATAATCTATATTGCTTTGAAGTTACATTTTGATGCACATAGTCCACATTTTATACATTTAGTTTCGTCTATTTTGTACCCTTCTTCTCTATTTCCTATTATTGCTCCTACTGGGCAATTTCTTGCACATAATCCACATCTTTTACATTTTTCTGAATTTATTTCCATTTTTGCTAATTTCTTACATTCATTTGTTTTACATTTTTTATGTTTTATATGATCTAAATATTCATCTCTGTAATATTTTAATGTAGATAATACTGGATTTGGTGCTGTTTGTCCTAATCCGCATACTGCTGTTTTTCTTATATTTATTGCCAATTCTTCTAGTTTTTCTAAATCTTCTAATTCTGCTTCTCCATCACAAATTTTCTCTAATATTTCTAACATTCTTTTTGTTCCAATTCTACACGGTGTACATTTACCACAACTTTCATCTACAGTAAATCCTAAATAGAATTTTGCTAAGTTTACCATACACTTTGTGTCATCCATTACAATTAGTCCACCAGATCCCATCATTGATCCAATTTGTGCTAATGATTCATAATCTATTGGTGTATCTAAATGTTCTACTGGAATACATCCTCCAGAAGGTCCACCAGTTTGTGCTGATTTGAATTCTCTACCATTTGGAATTCCTCCACCGATATCAAATATAATCTCTCTTAAAGTTGTTCCCATTGGTACTTCTACTAATCCAGTATTTACAACATTTCCACCTAATGCAAATACCTTTGTTCCTTTTGATGTTCCTGTTCCTATACTTGAATACCACTCAGCCCCATTTAATATTATTTTTGTGATATTAGCATATGTTTCAACATTATTTATAAGTGTTGGTTTTCCCCATAATCCACAGTTTGCTGGAAATGGTGGTTTTAAACGTGGTCTTCCGCTTTTTCCTTCTATTGATTCTAACAATGCTGTTTCTTCTCCACAAACAAATGCTCCTGCACCTAATCTTATTTCTAAATCAAATTTAAATCCTGTACCAAATATGTTTTCTCCTAATATTCCATACTCTCTTGCTTGGTCTATTGCTGTTTGAAATCTATGTACTGCTATTGGGTACTCTGCTCTTACATATATATATCCTTTGTCCGCCCCTACACTATATCCTGCTATCATCATAGCTTCTACAACACAGTGTGGATCTCCTTCTAGTATGCTTCTATCCATAAATGCTCCTGGATCTCCCTCATCTGCATTACATACTACATATTTTTGGTCACCTTGTGCCATTTTTGTAAATGCCCATTTCTTACCTGTTGGGAAACCTGCTCCACCTCTACCACGAAGTCCTGAATTTGTTACTTCTTCTATAACTTCATCTGGTGTCATATGGAATAATACCTTTTCCAATGCTTTGTAACCATCAAAGGCTATGTATTCATCTATACTTTCTGGATCTATTATTCCACAATTCTTTAATGCTATTCTTTTTTGTTTTTTATAGAAATTTAATTCATCTAATCTTTGTACTACACTATTGTCAATGTTTTTACACAATAATCTATCTACAGTCTTTCCTTCTATTATATGTGTATTTATGATTTCTTCACAATCTTCTGGTTTAACATGTGCATAGAAAACATCCTCTGGTCTTATTATTACTATTGGACCTTTTGCACAAAGCCCAAAACATCCTGTTTGTATTACTTTTACATTTTCTATATGTTTTTCATCTATAATTCTTCTAAAACTTTCTATTATTTGTGGTGATTTTGATGAAGTACATCCAGTTCCTCTACAAACTAAAATATGTTTCTCATGTGTATTTGCTTGTAGGTTTACTCTTAAATCTAATTCACTTCTTTTTTGCTCTCTAATTATATTAATTTCTTCCAAAGATTTCATCTTTATCTCATTCCCTTCATAAGAGTTTTTATAATTAAACTTCATAATCAATTATTTTCTATCTAGCTACACATAGATGGATTGGATTTATATAAACTATTTATTAACTCTATTTTAATTTTTTAATAATACAAATACTTTCTAACAAGTCTATAATTCCAGTACCCAGTAGCATTCCTCCTGCTAATATTGTAACTGTAACCATTATCTCAAATGGATTTATCAATGCAATTATTCCTATCAATAATGTAATTAATGATGATATCAATATTAATATCCAACTTTTCTCATTCATTGCTTTCATATTAAATGATAGCTGTAGTTTAACTATACTTTTTATTATTATCCACATTCCTACTATCACTGGCATTATTGATAACATAAATTCTTTATTTTTTAATATTAAAATTGATACTACTGTAAATAAAATTCCTTCTACTAATGCATTACTAAATGCTCTTTCTTCTTTTCCTGCAATAAAATATAGAATTAAACTTATTATTCCTTGTGCTAATATAATCAAGCCAAATATTGTAATTATTGTATTTAATATTGCTGTTGGTTTTAGCATTAGTAATATAGCCATAACTATCATAAGAATTGAACTTATTATTGAACTTTTTTCATATTTTTTTATATATTCTTTTAACATATCTTTCTCCTTTAACTATCTAGCTCCACATGGAAATTCATTTTTTTAATTTTATTCTTTATTTTGATATTCTTCTAATACTTTATCCATTAATTCTGGAGTTGCATTCCCATATACTTCATCGTTTACTGTAAACACTGGTGCTAGACCACATGCTCCAATACATCTTGTTGCTTCAATTGAGAATTTTCCATCTGGTGTGGTTTCTCCAACATCAATTCCTAATTTTTCTTTTAATCTATCTAAAACTTTTTCTGAACCTTTTACATAGCAAGCTGTTCCTAAACATACTGATATATTATATTTTCCTTTTGGTCTTAATGTAAATCTTGAATAAAATGTAATTACTCCATAAATTTCTGCCATTGGTAATCCCAAATATTCTGAAATTGCTAGTTGAGCTGTTTTTGGTATATATCCATAACTTTCTTGCACATCATTTAATATTTGAATTAAATTACTTTTTTCTTTTGTATATTTATTTAATATTTGCTCCATTTTCTCATCTTTGCAGTTTCTGTTTGCATTACATTCGCACATATTTTTTCCTCCTATTTTCATAATCAAATATATTATAATATATTTTTCGAAAAAAAACATCCTTTTTCGCAAATTGGTAAAAATTTATCATTTTGGCTAAAATATAATTTCATTTTAGTTATGTAAACTTTTTCGGGTCACGTCTTTTTTGTAATTACTTTATATTACATTTGTGTTACATTTTTAGTTGCACTATTTACTATTAATTGCATAACCAGTATAATTAATTTATTATACATGATATTTCATGTAGAGAATATTCAAAGGA
>CANTAQ010000017.1 GCA_947651825.1 uncultured Clostridium sp.
AAAATGTAAGAATAACAAATAATGAAGGAAGCAATACATATACATTTACAGAAAAAGGAGAATTTACATTTGAGTTTGTAGATGAAGCAGGAAATACAGGAACAGCAGTAGCAAAAGTAACATGGATATATAAAGAGGCACCAAAGGCAAGAATAAAATATAGTACTACAGAACCAACAAGAGAAAATGTAACAGCAACAGTGGTATTTGATAATCTAGAGATATTTGTAATAATGGGAGAAGATTCATATACTTTCACAGAAAATGGGGAACATATTTTTGAATATGAAGATGAAGCAGGAAATCAAGGAACAGTAGTTGCAAGAGTAGATTGGATATATAAAGAAGCACCAAAGGCAACTATAGAATACAACATAGATACATTGACAAACCAAGATGTAGTGGCAACAATTACATTTGATAGAGAAAATGTAACAATAACAAATAACGAAGGAAATAATACATATACATTTGAAGAAAATGGAGAATTTATATTTGAATATGTAGATTCCTTAGGAAATGCAGGAACAACAACAGTAACAGTAGATTGGATAGATAAAACAGCTCCAGTAGCAACAATAGGATATAGTGAAGTAGATCCAACAAACCAAGATGTAACAGCAACAATTAGCTTTGATAAAGAAAATGTAAGAATAACAAATAATGAAGGAAGCAATACATATACATTTACAGAAAACGGGGAATTTACATTTGAATTTGAAGATGCAGCAGGAAATACAGGAACAGCAGTTGCAAGAGTAGATTGGATATACAAAGAGGCTCCAATTGCAACAATAGAATATGATATAAATACATTAACAAACCAAGATGTAACAGCAACAATTACATTTGATAGAGAAAATGTAATTGTAACAGGAGGAAATACACATACATTTACAGAGAATGGAGAATATACATTTGAATTTGAAGATGCAGCAGGAAATACAGGAACAGCACTTGCAGAAGTAGATTGGATAGATAAAGTAGTTCCAGTAGCAACAATAGAATATGATATAACAGAATTAACAAATCAGGATGTAAGAGCAACAATCACTTTTGATAAAGAAAATGTAACAGTAACAGGTGGAGATACATATACATTCACAGAAAATGGAGAATATACATTTGAATATACAGATGCAGCAGGAAATACAGGAAGAGAAACAGCAAGTGTAGATTGGATAGATAAAGTTGTAGCTAATGCAACAATTGAGTATAGTACAACAACAGCAACAAGAAATGATGTAACAGTAACAGTAACATTTGATAAAGAAAATGTAACAATTTTAAATAATGATGGTTCTAATACATATACATTTACAGAAAATGCAGCATTTACATTTGAATATATAGATGAAGCAGGAAATAGAGGTACAGCTGATGCTATGGTAACATGGATAGACAAAGAAGCTCCAATTGCAACACTTGAATATAGTACAATAGAAGCAACAAACGAAGATGTAACAGTAACAATAACATTTGATGAGGAAAATGTAATAATATTAAATAATGAAGGAAGCAATACATATACATTTGAAGAAAATGGAGAATTTACATTTGAATTTGAAGACCAAGTAGGAAATGTAGGAACAGCAGTTGCAGAAGTGGATTGGATAGATAAAGAACTTCCAACAGCAAGAATAGAATATAGTACAACAGAAGAAACAAAAGATCCAGTAACAGTAAGATTAGTAGACCCATCTAAAGATATAACAATTATAAACAATAATGGGTCAGACACATATACTTTTAATAGAAATGGTACATTTACATTTATCATAGAAGATGAACTAGGAAATAGAAATGAAATAACAGCAACAGTTAGTTGGATTGATACAACAGAGATAGATAGTGAAGTAACTTCAGATGAGTATAAAATAGAAAATGGATACATTAAGAACATTAAACAAAATACAAAAGTAGAAGACTTTAAGAAAAACATAAATGTAATGGCAGAAGTAATAATAAAAGATAAAAATGGAAAAATGGTACAAGATGATGAAATAATGGCTACAGGAATGAAAGTATTTGCAGGTATAAATATATACACAGGAGTAGTTACTGGAGATATGGATGGAAATGGTAAAATCACTATAACTGATTTAGCTAAATTATGTTTACATTATATAGACAAAGAGCTATTAAAAGATGAATACAAAGAAGCAGCAGATGTTGATGGTAATAACAAAATTAGCATAAACGATTTAGCAAAATTACAACTTATATTAATAGGAAAAAACAAATAAATTGAAATGAGGAGATATGCAAAAAATGGAAAAATTAAGAAAAATTAGTTTAGTAGTAACTATATTAATGCTACTTGGATGTATATTTATAAATAAATCATATGCAACTATTAATTGTAATGTAAGTTTAAGTACACAAAATAGTGAAGTTACAAAAGGAGAAGAAATTACTATCTATGCCAACATATCAAATGTACAAGTAACAAAAGGTATTATTGCAATAGGAGCAGTAATAGAATATGATAAAAATTCACTAACATTACTTAGCTTAACAGGAGAAAATGGCTGGTCAAATCCTTTCTATAATGAAGAAAATGGAAAAATAACAGCAGTAAAAAATAATTTTGCAACAAAAGATGAAACAATTTTAAAGATGACATTTAAAGTAAATGAATCAGCAGGCAATAGTGCATGGGTAAAAGTAAATAATTTTCAAGTTTCTGATGGAGATGAAGAAATTGATGTAGGAGGAAGTTCAGCAACAATTTCTATAAAAGATAAAAATATTCAAAATCCAGAACCACCTGTAAATCCAGGTGACAATACAAATAACAATCAAAATCAAGGAACAAACAAACCAAATACAGGAAATAACAGACCAAGTAACAAACCAAATGGTGGAAGCAATATTCCAAATAATAACACAACAGATACAAATACAGTGGATGAAACAAATACAAATAATATTACAAATGAAAACATGAATGAAAATACAAATGAAAAAAGAAACATTGATGCACTTATAAACTATCCAGTAGTAGATAATACTAAAAATACATCAACAGAGTCTTCAAGTGGAAAAGGAGTAATTTATGCAATATGTATAATAGGAGCAATATTGGTTGTAGTAATAATGGTTTCTATAGTAAAATCATCAGCAGATAATAAATAATAATTGCATTAATAAGGATAATAATGAAAAACCTCAGAAAAATCTGAGGTTTTTTTGTATTTGCATTATAGAAAATATTTCATAACAAATGTGTTAAATGTGTAGATACTTAAGTAACAGTTAAATAAATTATTTGAAACAGTAAAATATTAGCAGTATAAAATAACAAAATAATAAAAAAAGGAATAAATAACAAAAAAACATAGCAAAATAAACAGAGAGAAAATTGATTTAAAAAATATTGATATTTTAAATGAACTGTAATATAATTGTAATAAATTTGTAACAGTAAAATAAAGGAGAGATGTTATGTTGGGTTTTGGACAAGATATAGGAATTGATTTAGGTACAGCAACCGTAATTGCATATGTTAAAGGAAAAGGGATAGTACTAAGAGAACCATCAGTTGTGGCTGTTAATAATCAAACTAATGATGTTTTAGCTGTAGGAGAAGAAGCAAGAAGAATGCTTGGAAGAACACCAGGAAACATAGTTGCAACAAGACCTTTAAAAGATGGAGTTATATCAAATTATACTGTTACAGAAAAAATGCTTAAAAATTTTATAGGAAAGATATCAAAAAAGAACTTCTTTTCTCCAAGAATTATGATATGTATTCCATCACAAGTTACAGAAGTTGAAAGAAGAGCAGTAATAGATGCAGCAACACAGGCAGGAGCAAGAAGAGTATATTTAATAGAGGAACCAATAGCAGCAGCAATAGGTGCAGGAATAGACATATCAAAACCATGTGGAAATATGGTAGTAGATATTGGTGGAGGAACAGCAGATATAGCAGTTATATCATTAGGTGGTTCAGTAGTAAGTACTTCAATAAAAGTAGCAGGAGACAAATTTGATGAGGCAATAGTAAAATATATAAAAAGAAACCATAATATGATGATAGGAGAGAGAACAGCAGAAGAATTAAAAGTAAATATTGGATGTGTATATCCAAAAATGCAAGAAGAAGAAATGGAAATAAGAGGAAGAGATTTATTAACAGGACTTCCAAAAACAGTAGTAATAAATTCAACAGAAATGCTAGAAGCGTTAGCAGAGCCAGCAATGGCAATTGTAGATGCAGTACATTCAACATTAGAAAAGACACCACCTGAGTTATCAGCAGACATAAGTGATAGAGGAATATATATGACAGGTGGAGGTTGTTTAGTAGATGGATTAGACAAGCTAATACAAAATCAAACGGGAATAAATGTAATGATAGCAAAAGATGCAGTATCATGTGTAGCATTAGGAACAGGAAAAGCACTAGACAATTTAGACACACTAGATGGAAAAGCCAGAAAATAAAAGAAAGATTCCAAGAAAAGAATTATTATATGCACAAAATAACACCATATGAAAATTAACTTTTTATAAAATGATTAAAGAGGATTTTTTTAAAAGTTAATTTTCTGCAAGATGGTGCAGATTATATAGATAAGAAAGCTAAAGTAAGAACAAACTATACTTTAGCTTTCAATTTATATAAATTACAAATACTACAATCATTACAAACAAAAACTCTATCATCAAAAATAAGTTTCAAAGTATTAATAAAGTCGTCTTCTTTATCAATAATATGAATATATAATTTAGAAGGGAGTAAAGTCAAAAGTGTATTTAATGCTAAATCGTTAGAAGAAAAAGAAATATCGGATAAATACTTAAAACTACTCATAGAGGAATCTAATTTAATAACATTCTTGGAAGAATTAAGAAGAATAGACTCTTCATTTTTATAAATTAAATGAATAGCATCACAAGTAGAGCTAGAAGAAGAAATATACAATTTTAGTAAACTAATAAATTCATGATATTCTCTATCAATAATAAATTTATTTACACACATATCAACAATAGAATCTAGACTTTTAATGTAATCAGTTAATCTAAAGTGGACAAAGCCATCTAATATTAAAGAATGCTCACTAGATAAATATTCAAAGAAAACATTTGATATAGAAGAAATTATATTAAGAGAGCCAGTAAAATCAATATTATTTAAACACAAATCATAGATTTCCTTTTTTTCTAAACTAGAAAAGTAAAAATAATTGCTATTGATTAAACTTTTTATAATATTTGATTCGTAAAAGTCTATGACTGTATATGAAAGAATAGTTGATATACCTTTTAAAAAGTCATCTTTGTGCTTACCAGTATAATGAATAATAATATTTTGATATAATTTAAACTTATATACCGATACATATACATTGTTCATATCAAAATACTCTAATTCTTTTAGTAAATAATTTATAAGTTCCTTATTGTTTGTTTTTATGCAAAATGATTTCAATGAAAATACCTCCATTACACATATATTATCTACTAAAAAGCTTTTAGCTATTCATATAATATGTAATAAAGTTATTTTTGGTTACTATTTACATAGAACTATAAAGTCCGCTAAGTCTTGAGGATGTTTGATGTTTTGCAAAATAAAAAGTAGACAACTATTAAGTGCTGTCTACTAATAATAAATCATATAATTTATTTCTGGAAAAATGCAGTCTTTTTCTTGAATGTCCTTTAAGAAATTTTCGTCTATAGTGTCTGATTTAATTTGTTCATATAATTTTGTGAATCTTCCTATATGATCCTTTATTCTTTTTTTTGCATAATCTACCATTGTTCCATTTGTGATTATAAATAACCAATCACTACTTTGTGCTAAAAGTAATTCTCTTGCACATTGATTTAACACTTCTTTTTTTAGTTCATTTTGTTCATTAGGAAAAGAATGCGCTAATTCTACCATTCTATCTCCAGCAACATGTAAGTGTCTATGAACGTAATCGTTTGTCTGATTTAGCCATACTTCATTATAGCCATTTGCTCCCCAACTAGATATACAAGGAGAACAAATTTGTATTTCTGGAAATTTATCAATATATTCACCAGGTGTAATTAATTTGAAATTTCCTTTATCATAATAAATTTTTTTAAATAAAATGTATAACCAATATGGACCTTCATACCACCAGTGACCATATAATTCTGCATCATATGGACAAACTACTATAGGAGGCTTTGGATTCATAATACTTGAAAGATGGTCGATTTGTTTAATTCTAGAGTCAAAGAAGTGACCAGCTTGTCTTTCAGCAGAATCTTGTGCCCATTGTAGGTTATAATAATCCTTAAATTCGCCTTTTGATGTTATTCTATGATATTTTATACCAGTGTTAACTCTAACACCATTATGAGCAATATAAGGCTTTATATATTCATAGTCGGCATCATATCCAATATCTCTATAAAATTCTCTGTAATTGAAATCTCCAGGGTATCCATTTATAGAACTCCATACTTGTCTAGAACTCTCAATATCACGACCAAAAGCAACTACGCCTCCAGGAGAAACAATAGGTGCAAATGTACCATAGATTGGTGCAGGATTTGCATATAAAATTCCATGTGATTCAGTTATAATGTATTCAATACCGAATTCTTTTAGATACTTATCAGCTTGTGGAACATAGCCACATTCAGGTAACCAAATACCTTTAGGTGGACGACCAAAATATTTTTTGTATGTTTCAACACCTACACCAATTTGTGCTTTTACAGTGTTTTCATTTACATATAAAATAGGGAAGAAACCATGTGTAGCACCACAAGTTATAATTTCTAAAACTCCAATATCTTGAAAATGTTTAAATTGTTTTATTAAATTACATTTATATATATCTCTAAATAAATGTAAATCATTAGAATATCTATCTAAATAATACTTAGATAATTCATTAAGTCTAGAATCATAAGTTGTTCTTGTAATTTCTTTCTTACAAAGTTCAATATGTTTTTCTAAGTAATTTATATATTTTTGATGTAATAATTCATTGTCAAGCATATTTAATAAAGGGGGAGTAAGTGACATTGTTATTCTAAAGTCGACTTTTTCCTCCTCTAATTTTTTAAAATTAAGAAGCAATGGTATGTATGTTTCAGATATTGCCTCAAATAACCATTCTTCTTCTAAATAATCATCGCTTTCTGGGTGATGAATAAAAGGTAAATGTGCATGTAGTATAAAACTTACGTAACCTTTGGGATTTGTCATCAAAATCAATCCTTTCTTACAAGAGCATAAACAAAGAAGTTGTTAGTTTTTTTTACAAAAACTTAAACCAGAACCTGAAGAAGTAGGATTATTCATGGCATCTATTAAATCTTCTTCTTTATAAATTTCTTTATATACATCATATATATTATAAATTTTATTAATTTTCTCCATAAAAGATAGAGTTGCTATATCTTTAGAAAATTCTTGATTAGTTTTAACATTTCTAAAGAATAAGTTTCTAGTATTTGGTTCAAATAAAAATTTATCATTTGGAGCTTCTATAACATTAGAAGAAGAAATATATACATAATCGTTTGGAATAGATATTTCCCTAAATACTTTTTTCCTTCGACCAAATTCAATTTCATAATCACATTTTGCATCTGATACATGGAAATACCAACTATTTGCAAAATCATTAACTTCTATTTCAAAAGAGTAGTTCATTGTTTTATTATGTACAATTAAAACTGGAAAAGTATCATTAAAGAAATATTCTCCGAACTCTTTAATATATTTTTCTCTATCACTATCTGAAATATCCCAATAAACAAATAAAGTATTTGGCGTTTGAGCCAAAATCTTTACAACAGTCTGATTATATCTATATGGTAAATCATAATACTCTGAGATACTTAGAGTTTGTTTCTTTGCCACAGGTTTTTTCTTAGAAGTAGTAGATGTTTTACTTTTTGAAGATTTAGAGACTGCTTTTTTTGCTGGTGTTTTTGAAGTTGCTTTTTTGCCAGACTTTGCAAGACTCTTTTTTGAAGTAGATGCCTTTTTTTCAGTAGAATTTTTAGTAATCGAAGAAGTCTTTGCTTTACTAGGTTTTTCTGCAACTTTTTTTATATCTTTAGCTACAGATTTTTTTGCAGAAACATTTGAAGCTGTTTTTGAGCTAGTAGTCTTTTTTACAACTTTTTTTTCACTTTTAACTGCAGTTTTTTTAGCTGTAGTTGTAACTTTTTTTGCTTTGTTTTTAGAAACAACTTCAGAAGCTGCTGTTGCAGCTTTACCAGTACTTTTAGCCTCTTTTTTATTTGTAGCTTTTGTAACCCTTGGCATTATAAACCTCCTTAGTAATAATTACTTCCTATATACTATATCAAAACAAAAATAAATTCAATAGAAAACTGGAAAATAATGTAAAAATTTATTCATTAACTCACAATAATAAAAGTAAACACAAACTGTTAAATTTTTATTTGACAATTTGTGTTTACTTAGTTTGGAAAATAAATTATTAAAAAAATCTTTATTATTTTACTTCTATCTTTGCTGGGATTTCAGACTTTAGAGAAACTACATGGCATACACCGAAGACACGGACGAACTCATCGCCATCAGAGAAGAATGAGCCGTAGAGACGAGTCTACACTGCCATCGTAAACAGCACCCAGACCGAAGCTGGCACGACCATAAAGCCCATTGTCACCACGACAAACAAGCCAGTAAGATGTAAGTTCTCCTGCTATATTAACAAATATTGTGTTCTTTGTTGCTTCTGTTATACTTGTTGTCTCTGAATCTTCTACTTCAGTTACAACTCCTGTTCCATCATCATTTAAGTGATACCAATAACTATTTACTTTATATAATCCTAATTTTTCTTCTGTATTTGTTCTATCTGGTGTTTCTGTTCCTCCATCTTTTATTGCATTCCATATTGGTAAATCTTTTAATTCTGTATTAAATCCATTTAGTTGTTTATATGAACCTTAAAATAGCTATATTGGTTATACAACCAATAGTAAATAGCTTAATATAAAATGAAATAAAAATGTAATGCAGGTGCAATATAAATGCAAAAAAATGGGTGCATATTTTATATTCACAAAACTATAACAAAAATGTGATACTATCTCGACAAAATTAAAAAAAGAATATATAATAATACAGGCATAAAGGAGGACTTTTTAAGATGAAATTAAATATAGTATTAGTAGAACCAGAAATACCACAAAATACGGGAAACATTGCGAGAACATGTGCTGCAATAGGAGCTAAACTTCATTTAGTACATCCATTAGGATTTTCTATATCAGAAAAGCAAGTAAAAAGAGCTGGATTAGATTATTGGGACAAGTTAGATATAGAGGAACATATAAGCTTTTCAAAGTTTTTAGATAAATATAAGCCAGAAGAAAATAATATGTTTTTTATTACAACAAAAGGAAAACAATGCTATTCAGATATAAATTATTCTGAATTAGATGAAGTTTTTGTATTATTTGGAAAAGAAACAAAGGGATTACCAGAAGATACTTTAAAAAAACATTTGGATAAAACAGCAAGAATTCCAATGAGAGAACATTTACGTTCATTAAATTTATCAAACTCAGTTGCAATAGTGGCATATGAGATTTTTAGGCAAAATCAATTTAATGATTTACAGGAGATAAGTGATTATTTTCCAAACAAATAAATTGATAAGTTAGAAATTGTTGTAAATCACAGTTGCCTTATAAAGCTCGCTCCATTTTGCTGGATGTTGGACATTTTCATTTTTGTACAGTTACTCAAAAATGAAAATGTGCAACATCCACGTGGAGCTATTCTGAAGAATAATATATATGTACAAATTAGCCAAACTCTGACAAGATTTGGCGGAAAATAGGAGTATAAAATGGTTGCAGAAATTATAATAAACAGTATTGCAAAAGACTTAAATAGAACATTTGACTATATAATACCAGATAATTTAATAAAAAACGTAAAAATAGGCAATAGGGTTTTTGTACCATTTGGACCTAAAAATTCTACTAAAGAAGGATATATTATAGGCATAAAACAAGAATCAAAATTTGCAAATAAAGAAATTATAAAAATAGAGGATAGTGTACTTACTGAAGAAAATATAGAGCTTGCAAAATTAATGGCAAAAAGATATTTTTCAAATATATCAGATTGTATAAAGTTAATGTTACCTCCAGGTGAGAAAACAATAAATTTAAGTAATAGAATAAAAGATAAAACAGCAAATTTTGTATATTTAAAAAAAGATATGGATGAAATAGAACAGGACATAGAAATAAAAAAAATAAAAAGTCCAAAACATGTAAAAGTATTACAGTTTTTAGAAGAAAATGAAGGAATCTATATAGGAGATTTAGAGGCTATAACAGAGGTAAGCAGAGCAGTTTTGAAAACTCTTGAAAAAAATGGATACATAGAAGTTATAGAACAAAAAGTTGCCAGAGATATTTTTAAAGATAGAGAGATAAAGAGAGATAGACCATTAGAACTAACTGAGGAACAACAAAAAGCTTTTGACATTATAGATAATAGTAAATTTAATGAATTTTTATTATATGGTGTAACAGGTTCAGGCAAGACAGAAGTATATTTGCAATTGATACAAAGTGCAATAAATAAAGGAAAAACAGCAATTGTTTTAGTTCCTGAAATTTCTTTAACTCCTCAAATGGTAGATAGATTTTCTGCAAGATTTGGAGATTGTATATGTGTAATACACAGTAAGTTATCTATTGGAGAAAGAAATGAACAATGGAAGAAAGTACAAGAAGATAAATATAAAATATTAATAGGAGCAAGATCAGCTATTTTTGCACCAATAAAAAATCTAGGATTGATAATTATAGATGAAGAACATGATACATCATACAAATCAGATATGGCACCTAGATATAATGCAAAAGAAATAGCTAAATATATAGCAAAGAAAAATGATATACCACTGATTTTAGGAAGTGCAACACCAGAAATTTCAACTTACTATAAATCACAAAATGTTATAGAATTAACCAAAAGGGCAAATAGCTCTAATTTGCCAACAGTTGAAATAGTTGATTTAAGACAAGAATTAGCAAATGGTAATCGTTCAATAATAAGCGGAAAACTTCACAATGAAATAGAAGAAAATTTGAAAAATAAAAAACAAACAATATTATTCTTAAACAGAAGAGGTTTTTCGACATTCGTTATGTGTAGGGATTGCGGTTATACAATGAAATGCAAAAGATGCAATATAAGTTTAACATATCATAGCAAAGAAAATGAATTAAAGTGTCATTATTGTGGTTACAAAATGAGAAACATTTCAATATGTCCATCATGTAAAAGCAAAAATATTAGACATTTTGGAAGCGGAACTCAAAAGTTAGAAGAGATTATACAAAAAGAATTTAAAGGATGTAGCACAATCAGAATGGATATAGATACAGTTACCAAAAAGAATTCTCATGAAGATATTTTAAATAAATTTAAAAATGAAAATATAGATATTTTAATAGGAACTCAAATGGTTGTTAAAGGGCATCATTTTCCTAATGTTACGCTAGTAGGTGTAATTGCAGCAGATGCTAGTTTGAATATGGGAGATTATAGGGCAAATGAAAAAACTTTTGATTTACTAGTACAAGTAGCAGGACGTGCAGGTAGAGAAAATTTACCAGGAAGAGTAATTATACAAACATATTCACCTGAAAATTTTTGTATTAAATGTAGTAAAAATCAAAATTATAAAGAATTTTATAATACCGAAATAGAGTTAAGGAAACAGTTGAAATATCCACCATTTTGCGATATAATATTATTCGGCATAAGTTCTTCAGATAAAGAAGAAATAAAAAATGCTTCAGATGATTTATATAAAATTTTAAAAAAGAATATTGGAGAAGAAACTCAGCTAATGCAACCATTACCAGCTCCAATAGATAAAATAAAATATAAATATAGGTGGAGAATAATTGCAAAGTGCAATTTGGGTAATAGCATAATAAATGGAATAAATAAATCTTTAGAAGAATTTTATAAGAAGAAATACAAAAAAACAAGAATTATTACAGATATAAATCCAAATAATATGTTATAGGAATAATAGAAGGGAATGAGAAAAATGGCAATAAGAACTATTAGAACAGAAGGAGACGAAATTTTAAAGAAAAAATCTAAACCAGTAGAAATAGTAGATGACAAAATAAAAGAGTTAGTGCGTGACATGTTTGAAACTTTAAAAAAATATGATGGAGTGGGTCTTGCAGCTGTTCAAGTAGGAATTTTAAAACAAGTTGTTGTAATTGATTTAGGAGAAGAAGGAAAGCAATATGTTTTAATAAATCCAGAGATTGTTTCTACAGAAGGAACTCAAACAGTTGAAGAGGGATGCTTAAGTTTTCCGAATAAATTTGCGAAAATAGAAAGACCAGAAAAAGTAAAAGTAAGAGCGATTGATGAAAAAGGAAAAACAGTAGAAATTTCAGGAAAAGGATTATTAGCACAAGCAATTTGCCATGAGCTAGATCATTTAAAAGGAGAAGTCTTTATAGACAAGATAATTCCAGGAACTTTAGAAATTTTGAAGTAGAAGGAGAAAAAATGTTAAATATCGTTTTTATGGGAACACCAGATTTTGCAAAAGAATCACTAGAGAGTATATATAATGCAGGTCATAATATTATGGCAGTAGTTACAAATCCTGATAGACCAAAGGGAAGAGGAATGAAGATGATAGCATCTCCAGTTAAAGAATTTGCTATTCAAAAAAATATTCCAGTATTTCAACCAAGTAAAATAGGGGAAATAGAAAATGAATTAGTGGATTTGAAACCAGATTTATTTTGTGTTGTAGCATATGGAAAAATTTTGCCACAACATATTTTAAATATACCAAAATTGGGCTCAATTAATGTACATGGTTCTTTACTTCCAAAATATAGAGGTGCTGCTCCAATACAATGGGCAGTAATAAATGGAGATAATACAACAGGAGTTACCACTATGTACATGGACGCAGGAATGGATACAGGAGACATGATTTTAAAAAAAGAGATAGAAATTGGGACAGATGAAACAACAGGAGAATTATGGAATAGATTGTCTACATTAGGAGCAAATCTTTTAGTAGAAACAGTGGCACAAATAGAAAAAGGAATAGCTCCAAGAGAACCACAAACAGGAATATCTACAATGGCACCTATGTTAAATAAAGAAATGGCAAAGATAGATTGGCAAAATCAGAATATGACAGAGATAAAAAATTTAGTAAGAGGACTAAATCCAATTATGGGAGCATATTCAATGCTTCAAGATAAAAAATTAAAAATATGGAAAGTAGACAATGTGAAGTTAGAAAGCTTCATAGAAAAACATCAAGAATTTGAAGAAGAAAAAAGCAGAATAGAAGGTCTTGAACCAGGGACAATTATGTATATAGAAAGTAAAGAAGGAGTATGCATAAAAGCAAAGGATGGAATAGTTATATTACTTGAGGTTCAAGCAGAAAACTCAAGGAGAATGACAATCTCAGAATATTTAAATGGAAATCAAATGCAGGCAGGACAGATTTTTGAATAAAATGGAGAATGTAAATAATGGAAGAAATTTGTAAAAAAATAGTAGAAACTTTGAAGACTAAAAAATGTACAATTTCTTTTATGGAGTCTTGTACAGGTGGATTTTTAGCTAATTCTATAACAAATATATCTGGTGCATCAGATATTTTAAAAGTTAGCTTGGTAACTTATTCTACAGAATATAAGGAACATTTTGGAGTTGACAAAAATATAATAAAACAATATACTGTATATAGTATGGAGACAGCAAAAGAAATGTCTAGAAATGTGTCAAATTTAGCTAAAAGTAACATCGGTGTAGGTGTTACAGGAGAGCTAGGAAATACAACTAAAGATGAAAATAGAGTGTATTATTCAATTTACTTTAGTAATATAAACAAATATATAACAAAAGAGATTGTAATAGAAAGTAACAAAAGAGAAAAAATGAAAGGAACAGTTGCAGATAACATTTTTAAGGACATTATGGAGGAATTAAATGGACAGTATGAATAATACTAAATTAGAAGAATTTAACAATTCTTTAGAAAATAAAAAAGTTGCAATAATCGGTTTAGGTGTAAGCAATAAACCACTTATAGAATATTTATATAAGTTAAATGCAGAAATAACAGTTTTTGATAATAAGGAAAAAGACAAAATAGATTCTGAAATATTAAATCAAATAGAAAAATATCAAATAAATAAATCTTTTGGTAAAAACTACTTGTCTAAATTGAAAGGATTTGATATAATTTTTAAATCTCCTTCATGCAGATATGATTTACCTGAGATTGAAGAAGAAGTTAAAAATGGGGCAAAATTAACATCTGAAATAGAGTTGGTTTTAGAATTAAGCCCATGCAAAATAATAGGAGTTACTGGTAGTGATGGCAAAACTACTACAACATCACTTATATATGAAATCTTAAGGAACAAGTATAAATGTTATTTGGGTGGCAATATAGGTATACCATTATTTACTAAAATATCAGAAATGAAGCCAGAAGATATTGTTGTATTAGAATTAAGCAGTTTTCAATTAATGAAAATGAAGCAAAGCCCAAATATATCTGTTGTAACAAATGTAACACCAAATCACTTAGACATTCATAAATCATATGAAGAATACATACAAGCAAAAACAAGTATATTTAGAAATCAAAATGAAGACGACTTATTAATTTTAAATTATGATAATGAGATAACTAGAGAATTTACAAAACATGCAAAAGGAAAAGTTATTTTATTTAGCGGTAAAGAAAAGTTACAAGATGGAGTAATATATCATGATAATATAATTAAGTCATGTGAAGATGGTTTAAGAAGACATATAATTAAATTAAAAGATACACATTTAAGAGGAGTTCATAATGCAGAAAATATTTGTGCAGCGATAGCAGCAACAAGTACATTGGTATCAATAGAAGAACAGATAGAAGCAATAAAACAATTTAAAGGTGTTGAACATCGATTAGAATTTGTAAAAGAAATAAATGGAGTAAAATGGTATAATGATTCAATAGCGTCAAGCCCTACAAGGACAATAGCAGGACTTAAAGCTTTTCAAGAAGAAATTGTTTTAATTGCAGGAGGATATGATAAACATTTAGATTATGAGCCAATAGCAGAACCAATTATAGAAAATGTAAAGACACTAATATTAATGGGGCAAACTTCTAATAAGATATTAGGAGTAGTCCAAAATAAATTAAATGAAAAAGGAATAAAACTTCCAATATACAAAGCAGAAAGTTTAGAAGAGGCAATAGAAAAAGCAAAAGAAACTGCAAAAGCATGTCAAATAGTTCTATTTTCACCAGCAAGTGCAAGTTTTGATATGTTCAAAAACTTTGAAGAAAGAGGTAAAAAATTCAAAGAACTAGTGAAGAATATATAAGGAGGGACAAAAGAAATGATAATAGATTCAAAAGGAAAATTATTTGAAGAAAGAAGAAAAAAAGAAAGAAGAAAGAATGAGTTTAATACAAAAGAAGAAAAAAGGGCAAAAACAGATAGAAGAAATCCAAAAAATGCATATAAACCAGAAGAATAATATGGGCAGAAATACCGAAGTTGTTGCATAAACAACAAGAATCTGGACTACCACACCACCAAGGTTTGCTTGTGAGGTGGGGGAGGTTCATATATGCCGATGTGGCGGAATTGGCAGACGCACATGACTCAAAATCTAAATGGATTTTTTAATATGTAAATCTTAAATATATTGAAAATAGTAATGTTTAGATATTTGCTAGTGCCCAAATTAGTTCCAACATCTAACAAATATCTAACATAATTGTAAAATCATCTAAATAATATAAAATATGTCAATGTGGCGAAATTGGTATACGCACATCACTCAAAATGATGCGGGAAACCATGTGGGTTCGAGTCCCACCATTGACACCATAACTCAAATATCATTTGAAGATGAAGAATTGTTTTCTTCATTTTCTTTCTTTTTATCTGTAAGTTTAAAAGTATCTTCTAAAACACTAGCAGAAATTTTTTTAGAGTTACTATCTAAATGAGCATATAAGTTTGCAGTAGTAGAAAAATTAGAATGACCAAGCCATTCTTGAATTGATTTCATAGGAATACCTTTAGCAAGTAATAAACTTGCACAAGAATGCCTTAAATCGTGGAAACGAATATGCCTCATATTATTTTTATCAAGCAACATACTAAAATGTTGTGTAACATAGTCAGGTCTTACAATATTTCCATCAGGTTTAACAAAAACATAATTCAAATACTTTTTACTATAACTATTACCAAAAGCCTTTTGGAAAGCTTGTTGTTTTTCTTTTGCATCTAAAAGCATATTTGCAATATCATCAAATAAAGGCAAAGTTCTATAACTAGACTTGTTTTTTGTTCTATCTTTTCCTTCAATTTTTCTATTATTACCATCTGTATTTGTAATTGTAATAGTGTGTTTAATAGTAATTGTTTTATTTTCAAAATCAAAAGAATCCCATTGTAAACCTAAAACTTCACTTCGTCTTAATCCATAAAAAGCAGTAATCAAAATAATAAGTTCTAGTGGGTCATTTTTAGATATTTCAAATAGTTTATTTAATTCACTTTCATTATAGAAACTATTGATAAATTGAACTTTTTTAGGTCTTTGAACTTTATCAGCAGGATTACTCACAATAACATTCATTTTAAAGGCATAATCTAGGCATTTTCTTATAAGAGCGTGATGGTGAATGACTGTATTTGCACATAAATTATATTCTTCCATTAGTACATTATAAAAGTTTTGAATATGAATAGGTTCTAAATCTTTTAGTTTTATAGGATTTTCTGTAAAATATCGTTTTATATGATTATTAGCAATTTGCCTATAAGAAGTAAAAGTTGAACTTTCTATTGTGTGTTGTACAATTTTTAGCCAATAAAAAAGATACTCTATAAATAGAATATCAGTTGTATTATTTGTATTTGTTTCTGTTTTATCTAATGTTTTTAATTGTAATTCTTTTTCTAATTTTTCTTTTAATTGTTCTGCAACTACTAAAGCTTGTTTCTTATTACCTCGTTCTTTTAGTCCTGTGGAACGCCAAGGCAGATGTCTTTTTCCATTTTCATCATAATACTCTAAAACAGCTTGATAAATACCATTTCTAACTTGCAGACAACTTACAGATACTTTGTTTACTTGTAAATTTTCTGTTACCAAATTTAACTCCTTTCCGATGTAACAGACTAAATTAAATTTACTATTGATTTTTTCGTAGTAAATATAATAGCCTAAACACTCTTTTTTTCTAAATAATTTATAACGCAATGTTTAGGGATTTTATATTCTCTACCAACTTTTATAGATTGAATAGTCTTTTGCTTCACTAACCTATAAGCAAGAGTTATTCCTATGCCTAGCATTTCTGCTAATTGTTTTACAGTTACTACATCTTTATATGCAGTAAACATTACTTTGTTTAAATCAGTATTTTCCATAAACTTAACCTCCTTAAAAAATTCACAATAGCAAATAAAAATTTCACTATATGTATGCGTATTGCGTTTTTGAGAGAAGTCAATCCTCATATTTGTTTTTCTTCAAAAATTAATAAGCTTTTGCACTAATTCTTCGTGGTAAATCAATAGATGCTTTAATACCTCTTTGCATAATATATTGATTTTTCTTACTATCATAGTGATAAATACTAGAATTAGCTTTTTTACAGGCATAGTCGGAAAGTGGATGAGCATTATACGAAAGCTCTATTGCATCTTGCTTTTGAAGTTCTAATAATTGTTCATAAATTATATCTTTTTTAGAATTTCTAACATAATTCTTTTGATATTCTGCTTGCGCAATTTTTCTTTTTTCTGCATTAATAGATTTCCTAGAACTTTTTTCTTGCTCATATCTTCCATCTTCCTTAATAGTTTTAGAAATATATTGTTGAGAAGTATTCGCAATATCAGCAATTTCCTTTTGCTTTAAATGCTTATTAAAATATAAATCTAAAATTTGCTCTTTTTTCTCCAAAAGATTTCCTCCTTTCATTTAGTTGTATTTTTGTTTGTTGATTTTTAGATACAAAAATCCTAAGGACTTTTAGGTAAAATTTCCAAACAAAACTTGACTATTATCTATAAAGACTATATAATAGTAATAACTTGATAAATATTATCAATTATAAAATGTAATATGACAACCTTATCAACAATTACTATACATATATAGTACAGTAATAATTCGTACTTGTCAAGTATTACATATAAATTTTTAAAAAAATTTTAGGAGAGTGAAGATGAGAAAGAATAATACAGGGAATTTCAAGACTTTTTGGTTTAAATATAGTGATTATGAACTAAGAGAAATAGATAAATTTACATATATAACACCAAAGGAAGACTCTAAAGCCCAAATGTATGACCCATTTAATGTTTCTGACAGTATATTAGTAGATATACTACTGATAGGAAGAGATGTAGAAAATGATGAATTAAAATTAGCAGAAGAGAAGATTATAGACTTTGTAAAGAAATATGGGTTATTAGGAGAATTAACATATTTGCCATTAAATACAGATATTGTAAAACAAAGTAAAGTATACTTGCCTGTTGGAAATGTAGTTTGTAACAAAGAAACATTAACTGCAGGAGAATACATAAGGCTATTTCTAAAATGTGAGAAGAAACAAAAAGTTACAATAAAAGAAAATTCAAAAGGAGAAATTTTAGAATTATCAATAGAAAATGAAGCAAATCCACTTGCTTTTATAGATAGACCAGGAGAATATGCAGTAGTATTTTCAAAAGCATATTCAGAAGGTGTAGTTTGGATTATGGATTATGCAAGAAGATTATATTTAACATTTGAGGCAATAGAAAATTATAGTAAAGTAGAAAATGCTTATACGAGGCAAAAATATGATAATTACATAGAAAACTTTAATGCTTCAAAGATTGCTTGTAGAATATTAATGCATAGTAATAAAGAATACCCACCTGTTTTAGAGTGGAACTTTAATTCTCTAAAGCTAGCAATAGATACAATGTTTGCATTAAACGAAACAAGTGATAGAAAAACAGTAAAAATGTGTAAGCACTGTGGTAAACCTTTTGCTTCAGATAATTTAAAAGCAGAATATTGTAGTCCACAATGTAGAAATCAAGCTAATGTTTATAAAAGTAGAGCGAAGAATAAATAATAATAATGCTATCTGGAGGTTGAAAATGGAACAACATAGTATAGATTTTTCTAATAAATCGTTAAACTATATAAAATTAAAAGAATTATTTGAAGAATTAAAAAAGGTAGAGAATATAGATAATATAATAATAGATATAAAATACATAGAAAAAAATAGAAATTCGAAAAGAGAGATAAGTAAATCTTTTGATAATATAGAAAAGTTATTAGAATATCTAAAGGGATTAAGCAAAATAGATGAAATAAATGTAATATTTTATAGTCACGATGATAGATTTGATTTAAAATATAATCATTATACAGAAGGTTGGAGATTAGAATATAAAACTGAGAATAATATTTCAAAATCCATTATATGTACATTAAATAATTATTTCAAACCCAATTATATTAAGAATTTACTGTTTCATAATATATATATTCTCTGGTCTATGTTTGGAGGATTGTGTATAGGTTATAGTATTAATTTTTATAATGCAAAAGATAATGAAATTATTAAACGAGTTAGTTTATATATTCTTATTTTTCTATTCTTTATTTTATTAGTAATTAGTATATACAAAGCAAAGAAAAGAAAACGACCATATGTAAATAATAAGTTTTGGGAAATACATAAAGTAGAAATTGTGCAAAATATAATTTTTTATTTTTTAGGTGTAGTTACTCCTTATGTGATTTCTTGGATTATAAATGTTATGAAGTAATTAGATTGGAGGAATTGAATGTTTGAATTAAAGAACTTCGATAATTGGATAGAAGATATTGAATCTGGAAAGTTTGGTAGTGGTGCAAGTGAAAAAATATGGCTTGTTAATCCACAAACAAAAGAAAAAGGAATTTTTAAATTTCCAAAAGTAAAAGACAAAGAAAAAGGAATAATAACAGGAGAATACTGGGCTGAGAAACTAGCCACTGAAATTGGGAAGTTGATAGATGTAGAATGTGCTAGAGTTGACATAGGTATATATAAAGGAAGAATTGGCTCAATGAGTTATAACATAGTTAATTATGATCCATTTGGAAAACCTACTAATTTACTAGAAGGAATAGTATTTATACAAAATCAATATCCATATTATGATAAAAATAAATTACAAGATACATATTCAAAAGATAAATACTCAATACAAATGATTCAAAATAGTTTAATGGGAATAGATATTAATAAGTTCTATAAAATTGTCATTTTTGACATACTAATAGGAAATAGCGATAGACACCATAGTAACTGGGCTATTATAACTAAAAGGACAGAGAGTAAGAGATTTGATAATGTAGTAGACGTATCTTTTGATTTTGCTCCATTATATGATAATGGCTCATCATTATGTGCATATGAAGACAATAATAATTTAGATGTATTCTTTAAAGATAAAATGAAATTTGAAGCATTAGTAAACACAAAATCAAAATCTACAATAGGCTGGGAAAATGAAAGACCAATAAGACATTTTGAATTGCTTAGGAAACTAAAAGAAAATTCATATTCAATAACATTGCCATACATAGAAAATATTAAAAAGAATATTACTGAGCAAAATATAGATAGACTGTTAAAAGAATTTGATAATAATATAATAAGTAATGATATGAAAAGATTACTAAAGATGTTTCTTTTAGAAAGAAGAAAAAGAATGCTAGAAATATATAATTTGAAAGATGAGGTGTAGAAAGAAATGGAAAGAGATTTAGTATACCTAGTTTGGAAAGATGTAAGGACAGGAAATAAATATAAAATAGCTGAATTATATAAGAAAGATGGAAAATTTTATTTTAAATATATTTTAGAGAATCTGCAAGAGGCAAAAAATAATGGATTTGAATTATTAATCGCATTTCCACAAATTAATGCAACATATGAAAATCCACAATTATTTGCTGTGTTTAGCAGTAGATTACCAGAAGCTACAAGACCTGAAATTAAAGAGATTTTAGAAACTTATGGAATGACAGAATATGATGAATTTGAATTATTAAAAAGAAGTGGTGCAAAATTACCAACTGATAATTATGAATTTGTAAAGTAGAAGGAGAAGAGGTATGTTTGAAGAAGAAATTAATATTATAATTGATAAAAATAAAAATTTAATAGATAAAGCAGTAGAGATTATGAAACAAGTAAATGATCCAAAGCATTCTTTATCTCATATGGAAAGTGTTGTAAGATATACAATAGAGATTTTAAGGCATGAAGAAAAGGCTAATAAAGAGGTTTGTATTATTTCAGCATATTGGCATGATGTGGGAAGAAGTATACAAAAAAAAGACCATGCTTTGCTTAGTGCTAATATTTTAAAAGAAGAAATGGAAAAATTGCAATATGATAATGAAATTATAGAACAATGTTATTTAGCTATTTATAAACATAGTTGGTATGATATGCCAGAAACTTTAGAGGGAATAATAGTAAGAGATGCAGATAAAATAGACTTTATTGGAATTGGTCGATGGAAACAGTGTATAGAAGAACAAAACAAGTGTAACAGTATTTTAGAATTATTACCTACATTAAGGAGTGAACTTTTACAATTGGAATGTTCAAGAAAAATATATGATAGAGAAGTAGCTAAGTTAATAAAATATCTGCATGATATAATTTTTGATGTAAAGTAAATCAGAATAAAGATGGAAAGGAGCATTTTTAGATGCTCCTTAATAACATTTATTTATTTTTTATAATCCCTAACTTACAAAAATAATAATATGAATCCATACCACCTTTAAAATAAATTTCTTTTTCAATGATATCTTGTAAATCATAATATAAATTAAGAATTTTAGAAATAGAGAGGCATTCTTCTTTTGAAAGCCATCTTCTAAAACTTCATCGTCAAGCAATTTTTGTAGATTAATATTGCTGTCTAAAATTTTGTGAATTTGCTTATGCAATTCCTTATAATCTTCATTGTTATTCTTTAAGTAACTTCTAACACTATCAAAAAGTTCATAAAAATTATCACTATTTTCATCATAAAATGAAATAAATCTTTGTTTTTCATTCATATCTAATACCTCCATTAATTATAAATATATCTTTCTAAAATTATTTCTTCGATAGAATTTTTAAGGTTGTTCATCTTGCCAACCCATTCTAATTGATTAGTTGCTTTTAATTCTTCTGTAATACGTTCTTTTTCTGCCATTAGTTTCATCTGAGCATCAAAAAAATCACTTGCTTGTTTATCTATATCTAGCAAATGATTTGTAAGTTCATCATTCATAAATAATATTGTATATTCAGCTTTTTTATGGCTTTTAAGGTAATTTAACCTCATTCTAGCATATTTTCCTAATGTAACGTTTTTAGTATCATTTGCTAATACTAAGTTTGGTAAAAAATAATCTCCACACTTTGTATAAGTTATTTTCATAATTTTCTATCATCCTTTCTCTTTGATTTATCTAATTTTTTCATTTGCTTTTCAAAATCAAAACAAATGCCATGTTTCTTTTCAAATTCTTTAATTAAAGTATCTGTAAAAGGAACACCTACTATTTTACAAATAAAAATTGCAAATAATTGTATAGCTTCAGACCATTCTTTTAAAGCTTTTTCTAGTTGATTAGTTCTTGTTTTAAAGAAGTTTAATTCTTTACGAAATTTGATTTCTATTCGTTCTATTTTATAAGAAGATTCAAACTCTATATCAGAGCATTTTTTATTCAGTTTGTTATTTTCATTCCATAAATAAGAGTTTTCTTCTTTATATTTTGATGCCATATTCACTAAATGAGTCTGTTTGCTTAATTCTTTGTGTAGTTTTACATTATCAGCATATAGTTGTTCAATTAATTTATCTTTAGGCTCAATAATTTCCTTTTGTATCTGTTCATCTCTGTTAAAAAATCTAGCTTTTACATCTTTAATATTAGGAACATTTGGTAAATCTAAAGTAATATCATTTAATGTTTTTTGAGTATCTTCAAAGTTAGTTAGCTTTTTATATTCCTCAGTAGAAAGATGTTTCCTATCACTAGACTCACCACGTTCTAGTTTAAATCCTTTATCATTTACATATTTATTAAAAGCATCTTGCATATTACCATAACTATTTTTACCTTTCCAATAATCACTAGCACATACTTTACGAATACGATTGCCGTTTTTATCAAAACTATCAACTACAGGAATAAAAGATAAGTGCATATGTGGAGTTGCCTCGTCCATATGCACTACTGCAGATATTATATTTTCCTTGCCTAAATTTTTATATTGAGCAACAAAATTATAACATTCCTCAAAATATCTTTTTGTTTCGTTTTCTCCAATAGAGTCGAAAAACTCTTTGTCAGATGTCATTAGTAATTCACAAACAATAACACTTGTATCTTTAATTTGACCTTTTAAATGGTTTTCATCTTTTAGTCTATCAAATTCCTTTTCATATCTTCCAAGAGGTTTCTTCAAATGGTAATTCAAATAACTTTTACTTAAATCAATATTAGTATTTGAATAATTCTTATTTTTTCTTTCATTATGCATATATGATTTTGATGCATTACTTCTTTTGTGTTTTTCATTTCTTAAAATAGAATAACTCATAATAAAATTGCTCCTTTCAGTAAGTATAGAAGAGAAGAAATTAAAACTTCTCTAACACACTAGAGGACTTTTTTACAAAAGTACCTCGTGTGGCAGATAAATCTGCATATGTATAAGAAGAAACCAGAGGGAGAGAGCGAAGAAAATTAGGTGCAATAATCCCAATGTTAGAAAAAAGGATTATTACACCTAATAACAAGAAACCGTCAGTCGGTCGCTTCGTTTCATAGGTAGTCTAGTAAGTAGAAAAACTACTATAATTGCTGATAACATATTTAATTATCAATGTGCATACTTGTCCACACTTTTTACAATTATAAATCCACAGCCAAGTTTTGCCTCCCAAGAACTCTTTTATTATTGTGAGTCTATGGTTGTAAAATCTCACTCACGCACTTTGTATAAATAGACCGTTTATACGAATACGAGCAAACTTTATAGCAACGGCTTGCCAAACCTAGCACTTTTATAGAGGTACTGCATTTCTCTG
>CANTAQ010000018.1 GCA_947651825.1 uncultured Clostridium sp.
AATACCACAAGATACAACATTAAAATGGAGAGTAATGAACATTAATGATGATGGCTCTGTTGATTTAATATCTGCTACACCAATATCAACAAGTGTATACTTCCAAGGTTCAATAGGATATAATAATGGAGTATTATTATTAAATGAACTATGTAAAACACAATACTCAAATAATACATTAGGAGTTACTTCTAGAAGTATTAATTTAGAAGATATTGAAAAAAACTTCAATAGCACTGGTATTGCTGCTAGAAATTCTTACACTTCTTCTGGAAATGTACAATATGGTAACATAAAAACATATAGTGAAAACTACTCATACTCACCAGATATATATGATAAAGTTGGAAAAACAACAGCAGAAGAAAGCAAAAATTATTATACAACACCTACAACTGCAACACATACCCAAAAGGGAACATTAGAAGTACAACAAACATATTATAATATAACAACACCAGCTAGTTACTTTGGAGATAGCACATTCCATGAACTTATCTTCGGTACTGGTACAGTATATTGGCTTGCTTCACGTTATGCTGATTGTTCTTCTTCTAGTGCCAACTTCGGATTGTGTGGTATGTACATTGACCATCTTTATGGTTATGTCTTATTCAGTTCGAGCAACAGCCAGAACGATAGCCGTGGATTTTGTGTGCGTCCAGTCGTTTCTCTTGGGGCTAACATCAAGATTTCTACTGATGGTGGAACTGCAGATGTACCTAGAACAATTAGTCTATAATATAGAATAAAAATCAGGATTTTGATAAATCCTGATTTTTTTGTTTAATCTCTAATTTATATTACTTTTTCTTCTTAACTGAATACCCAAATGTTCCTATTTGTTTTCCCATTTCAAAATATCTTCCATTTGCATATGCTACTAAATTACATTTAGATATATCAAATGCTCCTTTTTCATCTATGTACTTTTCATCTGCATTTATCGATAATACCTCTGCCATAAATAAGTCATGTGAACCTAAATTTCTTACTTCTTTTACTTTACATTCTATAGTTACTGGACTTTCTTTTATTCCTGGTGCTTTTATGAATTGTAGTTTTTCCTTTGTTAGTTTCATTTCTTTGAACTTATCTACTTTTGCTCCACTTTTTACTCCGCACCAATCTGTTGCGTATGTTAAATCTGAATTTGTTAGGTTAATTGCAAATTCTCCTGTTTCTCTTATTATTTTATTTGAATATCTCTCTGGTCTTACTGATATATATACCATTGCAGGGTCAGTATTTAATATCCCTGTCCACGCTACTGTTATTATATTTGATTTTTCCATATCACCACAACTTACCATTACTGCTGGTATTGGGTACACAAAAGTTCCTGCTTTCCAAATTGCTCTACTCATTTCACCTTTCTCCTTTTTTCAATAATATTCTATAAATATTATTTTTTTGTTCACTTAATATTGTATTATGACAAAAAAGTTGTATGCTATATCTTATAGGAAAAGAGAATAAACAGATGTGGTTTGCCTCCACTAAGAAGGTGAGGCTTATGATAGAAACAGAATATTTATTAGCTGTTATATACATATTATTTTATGCTACTATAGGAATAACTATCATAGCAATTGCCTTAATTATAGCTATTTGTATAATTTTGAGCAAAAGCAACTAAACCAATAAAAAACAGACGCATCTGTAACTCTCCAAAGTGAGATGCGTCAAACCATTAAACCGAGGTGAACCACGTTTGTGGTTTCTCTATTTCCTATTTCTATTATACACAGTTAACCTATATTTGTCAAATAATTTTATCTGAAATTCATTTGACATTTAGGAAATATTTTTGTATAATATCTATAGAAGATGAACGACCATAGAAAGTGGCGTGTCGTTAGGTTATTATATAAAAAAAGTACATCTCTAACGGTCAAGCAGAGATGTATTTTTCTTTTTGTCTAATTTTCTTATAGTTATAACTAATGTTGTGAATAATGCAATAATAACAATAGTTGCTATGACAAGTTCGAAAAACAATATGTATATGAAGAATAAGTATATAGTTTCTACTAACATATTCGCACCACCTCCTAACTTTTGTAGGATAGTGACACGCCTTTCTCTCTGCTTCATCCATCTTCAGTTCACATTATATTATTTATTTTACAAAAAGTCAATATTTTTATTTGATAAATATCAAGGACGAGCACAGCTCGTCCTTACTTTATCTATATGTTCAATTATGCTCTTGGGCTTTTGATTGCTGCTTGTGCTGCTGCAAGTCTTGCGATTGGCACTCTGAATGGTGAGCATGATACATATGTTAATCCTATGTTATGGCAGAATTCAACACTTGAAGGTTCTCCTCCGTGTTCTCCACATATTCCTAATTTAATATTAGGTCTTGTAGCTCTTCCTTTTTCTACTGCCATTTTTACTAATTGACCAACACCATTTTGATCTAATTTAGCAAATGGATCTGATTCATAAATTTTTGATTTGTAATATGAATCTAAGAATTTACCTGCATCATCACGGCTAAATCCAAATGTCATTTGTGTTAAGTCGTTTGTTCCGAATGAGAAGAATTCAGCTTCTTCTGCAACTTCATTTGCTAACAATGCAGCTCTTGGTATTTCTATCATTGTTCCTATATGATATTCTATATTTGAACCTTTTTCTTTCTTAACTTGTTCTGCAACTTCTACTACTACATCTTTAACAAATTTTAATTCTTTCTTTTCTCCTACTAATGGAATCATTATTTCTGGAACGATATCGTATCCATCTTCTTCTTTAACTTCAATAGCTGCTTCCATTAATGCTCTTGTTTGCATTTTAGCTATTTCTGGATATGTTACAGCTAAACGGCATCCTCTATGTCCCATCATTGGGTTGAATTCATGTAGTTCTGTACATTTTTCTTTTAAGTGTTCTACAGTAACTCCCATGTCTTTAGCTAGTTGTTTGATATCTTCTTCGTCTGTTGGTAAGAATTCATGTAGAGGTGGATCTAAATAACGAACTGTCATTGGTAGACCTTTTAATTCTTTGTACATAGCTTTGAAGTCACTTTTTTGGAATGGTATTAATTCATTTAAAGCTGTTTCTCTAGCTTCAACTGTTTCTGATAATATCATTTTTCTTATTTTTGGTATTCTATCTTCTTCGAAGAACATATGCTCTGTACGGCAAAGTCCTATACCTTCAGCTCCTAAGTGAACTGCATTTGCTGTATCTCTTGGGTTATCAGCATTTGTACGAACTTTTAATGTTCTGTATTTATCTGCCCATCCCATTATTCTTCCAAAGTTTCCACTAACACTAGCTTCAACTGTTTTTATATCACCTTTGTAGATTTTTCCTGTTGTTCCATCTAAAGAAATGTAATCTCCTTCATGGAATTTATATCCACCAAGTTCAAATTCTTTAGCTTCTTCATTCATTTTGATATCTCCACATCCTGATACACAGCATGTTCCCATACCACGTGCAACAACTGCTGCGTGTGATGTCATACCACCACGTACTGTTAATATACCTTGTGCAGCAACCATACCTTCGATATCTTCTGGTGTTGTTTCAAGACGAACTAGAATAACTCTTTCTCCTTTTCCACCTTTTCCTAAAACTTTAGCTTCTTCTGCTGTAAATACAACTTTACCTGCAGCTGCTCCTGGTGATGCTGGAAGAGCTTCTCCAATTACTTCTCCTGCTTTTAAGCTATCTTTATCAAATGTTGGATGTAATAATTGATCTAAAGATTTAGCTTCTATTCTTAAAACTGCTTCTTTTTCATCAATCATACCTTCATCAACTAAATCACAAGCAATGTTTATAGCAGCTGGTGCTGTTCTTTTTCCATTTCTTGTTTGTAAGAAGTATAATTTTCCTTCTTGAATTGTGAATTCCATGTCTTGCATATCTTTGTAATGATCTTCTAGTTTGTTTGCAATTTCCATGAATTGTTTATAACATTCTGGTAAATCTTCTGCTAATTTTGATATTGGTTGTGGTGTTCTAACACCTGCAACAACGTCTTCTCCTTGTGCATTAATTAAGTATTCACCAAATATTCCTTTTTCACCTGTAGATGGGTTACGTGTGAAAGCAACACCTGTTCCAGATGTATCTCCCATGTTTCCAAATACCATTGCTTGAACATTTACAGCTGTTCCCCAATCTCCTGGAATATCATTCATTCTTCTATAAACGATAGCTCTAGGGTTGTCCCAGCTTCTGAAAACTGCCTTAACAGCTCCCATTAATTGTTCGATTGGTTCTTGTGGGAATTCTTCTCCATTCATCTTTTCTTTATATACTGCTTTAAATCTCTTTACTAATTCTTTTAAATCTTCTGTTGTTAATTCTGTATCGAAATGAACTCCTTTTTCTTCTTTTACTTCATCAATTATTTTTTCAAAGTAAGACTTTGGAACTTCCATAACAACATCAGAATACATTTGAATAAATCTTCTATATGAATCGTATGCAAATCTTGGATTTCCTGTTTTTGCAGCAAAACCTTCAACTGCAACGTCATTTAAACCTAAGTTTAATATTGTATCCATCATACCAGGCATTGATGCTCTTGCACCACTTCTTACTGATACTAATAATGGATCGTTATTATCTCCAAATTTCTTTCCTTGCATTTCTTCTAGTTGTTTTAATGCGGCAAATATTTGATTTTTTATTTCATCATTTATTTTTTTACCGTCATTGTAGTATTCTGTACAAGCTTCTGTTGATACTGTAAATCCTTGTGGAATTGGTAATCCTAAGTTAGTCATTTCTGCTAAGTTGGCACCTTTACCACCTAATAATTCACGCATGTTTGCATTTCCTTCTTTAAAAAGGTATACATATTTTTTGCTCATAAATTAATCCTTCCTTCCTTTTCTAATTTACTGCCTTATTATATATCATGAAATCTAAAAAATCAATCATTTTTTTACTTTTTTCCGTTAAATGTATGACACCATATTACATCACCAATATTTTATTTATAATTTCTATATCTTCTATTTTATTAATTCCAAAACACTTTTTGCCTAAATCTTTTATTTAAGCCCCGACAATGATACATTTCTTTGTTATCAATTATTATAAATCTATCATGGAACTTATTTGTTTTAGTAATTTTTAACACTGGATATTCTTTATTAAATTTTTGAACATCTAAATCTTTAATATTGCTATTATTTGAAGTTAATATAATCGTTTCTACATTACTTTTCTTTTTAGTTAACATCTTTAAAATACTATCATCAATATAATTATCTATGATTAATATCTTTTTATTTGCCCTTTTAATAATGTCTATAATTAAACTGTATGCATCATAAATTTGACCTTCAAAAAATATCCTTTGCTTTATATTTTTCTCTATTTGAAACTGATTAAAAACTTCATCAAACTTTTTATCATGTTCTAATATTTTATATTCTATATTTGTTAATCTTTCAAAGACTTGTCCATTGAGCATTAAAAATTTTCTCATTTCTACAAAAGCATTCATAATACTTATACTAACTTGAACCGCTATTTCATTCCTTAAAAGGCCTGAAAGCATTGCAATACCCTGTTCTGTAAAGCAATACGGTAATTTGCTTTTATTTCTTTTATTATTTTCTTTTTGATGCGGTCGCAAATTGCGACCGCATATTTTCAGCTTCTAATTTATTCACAATTTGTAGACAGTTATTTTTTTGCTCATTTAAGGTCGCAATTTGTGACCTTAAAATCTGAACTTCATTCTCTGTTAATTGAAAGCAAAAATTTTCTGGAAATCTTTCTTTATTTCTGCTTACAGTTTCATTTATTCTTTTAGTTTCATAATGATACAACATTGCAACATCATTATCTAACATAACCTGCTTGCCTCGTATACAATAAATTAAATTTTTTATTTCATTATCATAGATTTCTTTTGTTGATATTTCATTTACTTCTATAATACCATCTCCCTTTAATTACTAAACTATTTATATTTTTTGTTTTGAAATTTTGAAGATATAAAATTCTTCGAAAAAAATTTGTTTAAGGCAATAAGAACTTTGCCTTGAATATTTTAAATTATTTTTATCATACTTTGGATAAAATTACAATAAAATTTTTTTGACAAAAATCGACAAATCTATGCCAATCCGTTACAACTTGCAGTTTGTTTTACTTTTACAGTCCGCCAAATCTCGTCGGAGCTTTCATTGTGTAAACAACAAGGTTCTGGGGTACCTCACCCACAAGCTTTGCTTGTGAGGTGGGTCAGGTTCTTATATTTATTTTTTAATTGAACCCACGTTTGATACGCCAAAGAAGGAGGCTCGGGTCTTCAAACAAAATAAATATGAAACTCCTGCGTTTGGCTACTCTGTACCAAATTTCAATAAAAGCAAATCATTATAATTATTTGAAAACGAGTTCGACCAGCTAACGCTTCAGGGCAACGTAAATGCGTAGCATTTTTGCCGAAGCGATTCGCTTTAATGTTAGTTCTTATCGTGCCAATACATTTGTTGTATTCTCTTCAATTAAAGCGGGTGGAGAACGGAGTTTGAAAATAATTCATAATGATTTCTGATATTATCAATATTTTCCTCACACTAACTGCAATTATACCTCTATGCTTTCAGCAGTTTCTTCTTTTGCAAAATTTTTTTGAATTTCATTTGCAATTTTCTGTGCTGAAAGTCCATACTTTTCTTCTAATTCATCGACACTTCCATGTTCTACAAAAGTATCTTCATAGCCAAATATTTGAACTTTTACATCTTCAATATTATTTTTGTTTATTAATTCTAATACTGCTGAACCTAATCCACCTTTTTTCAAATTGTCCTCTATTGTTATTACATGTTTAGTTTTCTCAATAGATTTTAATATGTTTTTTTCATCTAATGGTTTTAGAAATCTTGCATTTATTACTTCCACACTTTTTCCCTCTAATAGCTTAGTAACTTCCATTGCTCTTCCTGTCATTTTACCTATTCCTATTATGGTCAAATCTGTTCCTTCTTGCACAATTTCTGCTGTTTCATATTCTATATCTGTTGTTTCCTCAAATTTATAGTTTTCTCCACCTCTTGGATAACGTATAAATGTTGGTTTATTCTCATTTACTGCAAATTCCAACATTTTGTCTAATTCTTCAAAGTTCTTTGGTGCCATTACTGTAATATTTGGTATTGATGATAAAAATGATAAATCTAATATTCCTTGGTGTGTTTCCCCATCATTTCCTACAATTCCTGCTCTATCTATACAAACTGTAACTGGCATATTTGATAATGCTATATCGTGAACAACTTGATCATACCCTCTTTGTAAAAAAGAAGAATATATTGGTAAAACTGGTTTTAGTCCATTTTTTGCCATTCCTGCAATTAATCCTAGTGCATGCTGTTCTGCTATCCCTACATCAAAAATTCTATTCGGAAATTTCTCAGCATACGCTTTTAATCCTGTACCATCTTTCATTGCAGCTGTTACTGCTACTATTGTTTCATCTTTTTCTGCCAGTTTTATTAATGCTTCTCCAAAAGCAGCTGAATAATCTTTTCCTTTTATTTTGGTTGATTCCCCTGTTTCTTTATTAAAACTAGATACCCCATGAAATTTATCTGGATTTTTTTCAGCAGGTTCATATCCTTTACCTTTTTTGGTTACTACATGTATAAGTACAGGTCCTTTTATAGTTTTACTGTTCTCCATAATACTCTCTAAATCTTCAATATTATGTCCATCTACAGGTCCTAAATATGTAAAACCAATATCTTCAAAATACATGTTATGAATAACTGCTCTTTTTATAATCTGCTTTGTATAATGTGCTATTTTTACAATTGGCTTTCCTATAATAGGAATTTTATTTGTAAATTCCTTTACTTTTTTATTTGAATGTGTATACTCTCTTTTTGTTCTTATTTTACTTAAATATAAAGGTATTCCACCTACATTTTTTGAAATACTCATTTCATTGTCATTTAGTATTACTGTCATATTTGTTCTAGTACTTGCAGCATCATTTAAAGCTTCTAATGCCATACCACCTGTAAGTGAACCATCTCCTATAACTGCAACTACCTCATAGTCTTGTTTTAATACATCTCTTGCTCTTGCCATCCCTGTTGCAACTGAAATAGAAGTACTACTATGTCCAGTATTAAAACAATCAAATTTAGATTCAGATATTTTTGGAAATCCTGAAATACCTCCAAGTTTTCTAATGTTTTGAAATTCTTCTCTTCTTCCCGTTATTATTTTATGTACATAGCACTGATGACCTACATCCCAAACGATTTTATCTACAGGAGTATTAAACTTCGAATGAATAGCTATTGTAAGTTCTACAATTCCTAAATTTGAGGCTAAGTGTCCTCCATTCTTGGAAGTAACATCTATTAGCAAATTCCTTATTTCCTCTGCTAGCTTTTTCTTCTCTTGTATATTTAATTTTCTTAAATCTTCTGGACTATTTATTTGTTGCAAAATTTCTTCCATCATCTGCCTCCTAAGTTTATATTATATTGTATATTCTATTCTTATAAAAGTCAACTTAAGTCTATTTTAATAAACTAATTTTATAATATACTTCTAAATATCTATGATGTTGTTTTTTGTAAAATTTTGTGATAATATATGAAATATAAATGGAGGTTTTATTAAAATGGATATTTATTCAAAAAAATTTGAAGTAACACTGTCTGATGTTGGTGAAAATAATGAACTCTCTAATAAAGGTATTTTAAGGTTTCTGCAAGAAATTGCATGTATTCATTCTGGGCTTTGTGGTTCTAGTCCAAACAATGTAGAAGAAACAGGAATTGCTTGGATTGTTTTAAATTGGAAGCTTCATGTGTTTTATAGACCTCGTTGGAATACAACCTTAATTGTAAAAACATGGCCTAGTAATCAAAAATTCGTCTCTTTTTACAGAGATTTTGAAATTATAGATGAAAATAATAATTTAGTTGCAACAGCAACTTCAAAATGGATTCCTTTAGACATACACAGTCATTCATTTGCCAAGGTATCACCTGAATTCTCAAGTCGTTATCAGGTAATAGATAAGCATGTATTTAGTGAACCTATAAAAGAAAAACTAGCAGAACCTGAAAATTCCGCATTTATGAAAGAATATGTTGTTTTACAGAGAGATTTAGATACAAACCATCATGTAAATAATTTGAATTATTTAGACTTTGCTTATGAAGCTTTGCCTGTAAATATTCCTAATAATTTTACTGATGTTGAAATAATGTACAAAAATGAAGCCAAATTAGATGATGTATTAGAAATGTATTATTATAAATCTGACATTCCTAATGATAATGAATACACTATTACTATAAAAAATAAATTTACTGATGAATTACATAGTATAGTTAAATTGAAAAATTAATATTTTAAAAATCCTATTGATGTGTAGTCAATAGGATTTTTCTTTTTTACTTTTTTATCATATCAATGTATATCTTTTTGTCACATTTTGTCGAATTTTGTATATTATAATCCCTTGGTAATTATTTATATTTTGGAGGTAATTAATTTGAGCAAACTATATAACACTTATCTTGCTTTAAAAAAACAAGATTCTCAAACAATTTACTTATTTAAAAGTGGAATATTCTTTATTGCAATTGATGATGATGCTCGTACTCTATCTAATGCTTTTGATTTCAAATTGAGTAACTTAAATAATGATATTTTAAAATGTGGGTTCCCTTGTTCTAGCTTTTATAAATATCACTCTTTATTTCAGTCCCATAATTTTACTGTTAGAATAATTGAACCAGATAGTAATACTTTATATGGAATAAGTGAATATAAGCAAAGAAAAGATATAACCGAGCTATTAGATTTTATTAATTCTATTGATATTGATAATCTGTCTGTTTCCAAAGCATACCAATTAATAGAAGATTTAAAAAATAAAGTTTCAGAAATTAATAATATGGTGTAATTATGAAAAGAATGTCTAATTTATATCAAAATACTTATGATTTTAATAATATTATTGATGCCTTTAATGAAGTTTGTAGAAATACTAAAAATAAAAAGAAAGTTGAGTTTTTTAAAGAATATAAATGTACTTATATTTCTAGAATTTATAATACTTTAAAAAATGAACAATATGTTGTAGGTCCATATAATATTTTCACTATATATGAACCTAAGGAAAGAAGAATTGTAAGTCAAAATATGCAAGATAAAGTTATAAATCATTTAGTAGCACGACAAATTTTATATCCATCTATTTTACCTTCTTTACTTAATTTTAATGTTGCTAGTAGAAAAAATCTAGGTACTAGCTTTGCTTTAAATTTATATAATAAATATAAAAACTACTATCAAAGCAAATATAAAACTTTCTATGTTTTAAAATGCGATATAAATAAATTCTTTCAAAGTATTGATCATGATATATTAAAGCAAAAACTTCTAAGAAAAATTAAAGATAAAAAAGCTTTAAAAATTGTATTTGATATTATTGATAGTGATGAAAAAGGCTTAAGTATTCGGTAACATGACAAGTCAAATTCTTGCAATTTTCTATTTAAATGACTTAGATTATTTTATAAAAGAAACCTTGAAAATAAAATGTGTTATTCGTTATCAAGATGATTTTATACTTTTTCATGAATCAAAAGAATATTTAAACTATTGCTTAAAAAAAATTACCGAATTTTTAGATAAAGAAAAACTTACTCTAAATAAAAAAACTCGTATTTTTAAGAGCACTGATAATTTTATATTTTTGGGTAGAAATAACTTTGGAGGTTATGCAAGATATAGAACTGTAAGAAGACGATTACAAAAAAAAGAATACCTCTATTCTAATGGAAAACTTCCTCTTAATAGTTTGATTTCATCTAGAATTTGTTATAAACAATTGTCTAACAATAAAATGCCATTAAATTAATCACTATTTCTTTTTAGAAAGTTGGGCAATTGATAATCTTTGTTATTACTGCTTATGAAAAAGTCCGCCAAATCTCGTAGGAAATTTAATATTTATTTACAGTTACACAAACTCTTTTGAAATACTTTTATTTTGCAATTATTTTATATTACATTTGTGTTACATTTTTAATTGCACTATTTACTATTGGTTGCATAACCAGTATAATTAATTTAATACGAATGATATTTCATGTAAAGAATATTCAAAGGAGGAAATTTTAAATGCAAAAGAAATCAAACAATTCTGGTATTACCTTAATAGCTTTAATTATCACTATTATTGTTATGCTCATTCTAGTTGCTGTTACTGTTAATACTGCTGTTAACAGTGGGCTTTTTGGTCATGCTAAAAATGCTACTCAAGGTTGGAAATCAGAGGAAGAAAAAGAAAGTAACATTGGTAGTGATAATTCCATTAATGACATTGTCAATCAATATTCTGGCTCTCAAACTAATCCTGACAATAAACCTGATAGGAGTTTCTTAAAAGTAGGAGATTATATTGACTATACTCCAGACTCAGCAGAAAACTATATGGGATTGGGAAATTCTGAAAGTGAAAAAGCAGGTTCTGCAAGTAACCCAGCAGAAGGAATACCACAAGATACGACATTAAAATGGAGAGTAATGAACATTAATGATGATGGTTCTGTTGATTTAATATCTGCTTCTCCTATTTCAACCAATATATATTTCAAAGGATCACTAGGATACAATAATGGGGTTCTTTTATTAAATGATCTATGTAAAACACAATACTCTAATAATAGTTTAGGAATTACTGCTAGAAGTATAGACTTAGAGGATATTGAAAAGAAATTTAATAGTACTGGTATTGCTGCTAGAAATGCTTATGTTTATGATGACACACAATATGGAAATACAAAGACATATAGTGGAGATATTTCATACTCACCAGATATATATGATAGGGTAGGAAAAACAACAGCAGAAGAGAGTAAAGATTATTACTCAACACCTACAACTGCAACATACTCTCAAAAAGGAACATTAGAAGTACAACAAACATATTATTACTTCGGAAATACTCCAGCTAATTACTTTGATGATGCCACATTCCATGAACTTATTTTCGGTACTGATACAGTATATTGGCTTGCTTCGCGTTATGCTCTTTGCGACTCTCCTTATGCAGACTTCGGCTTGCGCTCTGTGCGCAGTGCCCGCCTTTACTGTAACTTCTTGTTCTATTCGAACGACGGCGCGGACAGCAACAGCTATCGCGTGCGTCCGGTAGTTTCTCTTGGGTCTAACATTAAGATTTCAACTGATGGTGGAACTGCAGATACACCTAGAACAATTAGTCTATAATTTAAAACAAAAATCAGGATTTTGATAAATCCTGATTTTTTTGTTTCATAAACAAGTAACTTGCAGTTTGAGTGAGGAAAATATTGATAATATCACAAATAATTATAATGATTTGCTTTTATTGAAATTTGCTGCAGAGTAGCCAAACGCAGGAGTTTCATATTTATTTTGTTTGAAGATCCGAGCCTCCTTCTTTGGCGTATCAAACGTGGGTTCAATTAAAAAATAAATATAAGAACCTGACCCACCTCACAAGCAAAGCTTGTGGGTGAGGTACCCCAGAACCTTGTTGTTTACACAATGAAAGCTCCTACGAGATTTGGCAGACTTAAAAGTAATTTACTCTTCAAAACTACAAAAAAAATAGCCCTAAGGCTACTTTAAAAATAGTTCTAAAATACATTCCCTTTCGAGTTTACTTGTTGTCTACAATTTTTCTTATTCGATAAAAAACCTACTAACAAATATATTTATCTATTTTTGATTTACAGCTTAAAACTTAAGCTATAGGACAACAGTTTGTTTCTACATTATCTCTTATACAATCTTTAATTGCATAACCACAGTTTATAGAAGCTACCGGACGCACACGAAGGTTGTTGTTGTTCGTGTTGTTGTTCGAATTGAACAAGTTGTTACCGTTAAGGTTGGCACTGTTCACATTGCGCAAGCCGAAGTTCGCATTAGTAGAGTTGCAATTAGCATAACGCGAAGCAAGCCAATCGGAACCACACGAAAACACTATGCACAGATCGACAACTATGCCCCTTTATTTATAGATTTTTTCCAACCAACTAAATATTTAACAATTTCATCCATAGCAGTACCAAATTTTACATATCTCTTGTTATTTATTATTTGCTTTTTATAGCTTAAATTGATTAGAAAGTCTATAATCTTAATCTTAGCAATACATTTTTCTATAAGCATACTTTTTCTTTTGTTATCTTCACATGTATTGGCTTCATAAGCAATTTCTAATAAGTCATAACTATTACTTCTAAGTCTATTCTTTATTTCTATATCTTTTTTAGGGAAATTTTCTAAATGTTCATCTATGTTTATCAGTAATTCCCTTATAAAATTAATTACTTTAAATTTATCTTTTTGCATTTATTATATCTTCAAATCCCTTTAATATATTTTTTAAATTTTCATCTTCTGCATTTTTTAATAAATACTCATATATTGCTTCTATTCTTTTACTATTTTTTACATATGTTTTAGATGATTCAAATTCTTCTTCATATGAGTTCAAATTCTTAAATTCCACTTTATCATTAACTCTATAATTATCTCTTTTATCTACAACCATGTAGTTTACTTTTTTACTTTCTAGTCTTGTCTCTACTTTTTTTATAGAATTTACTGGAAAACCACAACTTGCTATTCCTTCATCTTCTTTAACTGTATATTTAAACAAGTTCGATATTATATATGCATCTTTTCCATACACTTTATAAAAATTTCCACTTTTTATGAGTACAATATCATTAGGATGAATTTCTTTTATTTCTTTTGCAATAGTAACAATACTAATTTTACTCATCCTCCTTAAAATTATAAGTCACTAGAAGACCAGAGGCCTTCTTAGTGACATTTTTACTCTATTCAAATCTATTTTGAGATTGTTCTAGGTGCATCTGCAGTTCCGCCATCAGTTGAAATCTTGATGTTAGACC
>CANTAQ010000019.1 GCA_947651825.1 uncultured Clostridium sp.
TCTCACCGCCACCGGGAGGGTTCTCACCGCCACCAGGAGGGTTCTCACCGCCACCAGGAGGGTTCTCACCGCCACCGGGAGGGTTCTCACCACCACCAGGAGGGTTCTCACCGCCACCGGGAGGGTTCTCACCACCGGGATTGTCCTCATCACCTGTACCTGTGTCTCCATCAGAGAGAACAACTTTCAGCACACCAGAAAAGGCTCCATACACATCAACGCTGTCTTCTGTGACATATGCCCTTACCTTGATATAAATGGTAGACCCCGGAGTCAAGCCAGTCAGCTTGTCGCTGTTTGTTGTTACCTTATGCAACAACTTGTAAGTTCCATCAGACTGTTTCTGGTATACCTCGTATCCAGTGGCTCCGTCTACTTTATCCCAGGTTATAGTTGCAGTTGTTGATGTTGCATTAACCTTCAGGTTAATGGGTTTTCCAAGGCTCTTCAGGGTAAATTTCTCCACTCCAGAAAAGTCGCCATAGAATCTTGTGTTGTCAGAAATGGCGTACGCCCGCACCTTGAACCTAACAGTAGTCCCCGGTTTCAAATCTGTTACCTTGTAGCTGTTGGTCTCCGTGTCTCCAATCAGGCTATATTTGTTGCCATTTACCTGCTGATACACTTCATATCCGGTTGCATTGTCAACGGCATCCCAATTCAGTGTTACCGTTCTATAAGTTGCTGTACCAGTCAGATTTGCAACTTGTGCAACCACAATATTGGTTACTCCCTGCTGGTAGGAATTCTCGTCCTTCGGAATATCGAGCTTTATTTCTTTAGAGAAAGAACCATAAATGGTTGCGCTCATAGTGGTATTATAAGCTCTTACCTTTACCCATACCTCTGTTTCCGGCATAAAGCCGTTGAGAGTGGTATTATTGGTAATAGCCTGCCCCACAGAAACATAGTCTTTCTCATTGAGCCTTACCTGAATTTCGTATCCTGTAGCATTGTCAACCTTATCCCATGTCAGGGTAATTGTTGTTCCATCAACAGTTCCATTCAGATTGTTGACCTTTCCTACTTTAACAGGTTTTTTGTTGCCTTGTCCTTCAGTATGGGTTGTTCCATCAGAGCTGGTACCCTGTCCATTTTCTCCTGTAGTCTCCTCGTTGACTTGTCCGTTCGATTCCTCGGGATTCTGACTATGTGCCGGTTTCTTATCCTGCTCACCATCCTGGTTATCATCTTCCTTTGGAACATTGTTCGGCGGGATAGTAATAGGGTCAGTCACATCGTCAGTTATCTGAGGTGGAGTGCTGCTGTTGCCGAGGTCAGTATCCTCAGCAGGGTTTCCACAAAGTACTGCAAGCAGTACGATGATGAGCATTACTGCTCCAAGTGCTCCCCATATGAGGATTCTCTTTTTGCGTTCGTCCAACATCTTCTTGTTCCTCCTTATAAATACTACATGTTGTTGGTGTTTTGGTGTGGTTTGTACTTATTCTAAGGTCTTGCTAAAGTGGTCGGTGGTCTTGCTCTTGGTTCGGTCCTCTTGATTGCCTCTGTGCTCATCACCTCATGGGACTCTGTTTTCGTTGTACTTTGCAGATTTTCATTATCAGGATAGTACGAAAACAGCACCATGAGAATGAAGCAAATGCACATTAGCCGCCGTAGGATTGCTCTAGAAGTGTGTTCCATATTTTGCCTCCCTCATGTTTTATAAGATTTTGCGCATCTGTTCACTGTCTGTAAACAAATGCTTATATATCAAAGCGTATAGATACGCTATTATATATATAATAACATTTTTTCCAGAAAACGTCAAATCCTAAAATAACCTATTGGTTTCATACTCCAATAGGCTATTTTTTCTATTAATTATTTGATATTTCTTTATTGATTTCTTCTTCACAGCTTCTCATTGCTAAAATTGTTTCTTCTATTAATTTATCTAAATTCCATCCTAACATCTCTGCTCCATCTGATATTACTTTTCTAGAACATCCTGCCGCGAATTTCTCAGTTTTATATTTTTTGACTACTGATTTCAATTCTAAATCTTGAACGCTCTTAGATGGTCTCATTAGAGCTACTGCTCCAATTAATCCTGTCAGTTCATCTACTGCATATAATACTTTTTCCATTTCATGTTCTGGTTCTATATCTACTGTTAAATTGTATCCATGGCTTGCAGTTGCACGAATTATTTTTTCATCAACGCCTCTGTCTCTCATTATTTCTTGAGATTTTATACAGTGTTTCTCTGGATATCGTTCAAAGTCTAAATCATGTAATAATCCTACTATTCCCCAAAATTCCTTTTCTTCTTTGTATCCTAGTGTTTCTGCAAAATATTTCATTACTCCTTCTACTGTTAAAGCATGTTTAATATGAAAATTTTCTTTATTATATTCTTTTAATAAGTTATATGCTTCCTCTCTATTCATATTTATTTCTCCTTTTATTATATCTTTGACAACTTCTCCTGCTATAATTAATCCTGCCACTGATGGAACAAATGACATACTAGCTGGAATCTGTTTTTTACTTGTTTGTTCTTGATTAACTTCATCTGGTATATTTTTAATTTTAATCGGTTCTTCTTTAGAGTATATTACTTTCAAATTTTTTATTCCTCTGTTTTTCAATTCTTTTCTCATAACTTTTGCAAGAGGACATACACTCGTTTTATAAAGATCTGTAACTTCAAATTTTGTTGGTTCTATTTTATTGCCTGTTCCCATACTAGATATTATTGGTATGTTTAATCTTTTTGCTCTTAGAACTAATTCTATTTTTGCAGTAACAGTATCTATTGCATCAACTATATAAGAAATACTTTCATCTAAAATCCCCTTCGTTGTTGGCATAAAAAATTCTTGATATATTTCTACTTCAGCTTGTGGGTTTATTTCTAAAATTCTTTCTTTTGCAACTTCAACTTTTGGTTTTCCTATGGTCTTTGTTGTTGCTATAATTTGCCTATTTATATTGCTTACATCTACATTATCTCTGTCTACTAAAATAAATTTTCCTACTCCAGCTCTTGCTAATCCTTCCACTACATATGAGCCCACTCCACCAATACCAAATATAGCTACTTTTGTATTTTGCAATTTCTTTAAGTTTTCTTTCCCTATTAATAGTTCTTCTCTTGAAAATTGATTTAGCATTTTAATTTATTCCTTTCATCTATTATTAAAATTCAATAATATTTTCCCATGATAAATTGCTTTTTCCAAAATGCCCATAATTGGTGGTTTTTGTATATATTGGTTTTCTTAAATCTAAATATTCTATAATTCCTCTTGGTGTCAAATCAAATTTTTTATATACTTTTTCTACTATTTCTTCTTCTGAAATTTTATGTGTTCCAAATGTATTAATGTTAATTGATACTGGTTTTGCAACACCTATTGCATACGAAATTTGTATTTCACATTTATTTGCATATCCATTTGCTACTATATTTTTTGCTATATGCCTTGCCATATATGCAGCTGATCTGTCAACTTTTGTTGCATCTTTTCCTGAAAATGCTCCTCCACCATGTTTAGCATATCCTCCATAGGTATCAACTATTATTTTTCTTCCAGTCAATCCGCTGTCTCCTAATGGTCCTCCAATTACAAATCTTCCAGTAGGATTTATATAATATTTTGTGTGTTCGTCCAACAACTCTTTTGGTGCTATATAATTAATTACTTTCTCTATTATATCTTTTTTTAATATTTCTAGGTTTAAGTTCTCTTTATGTTGAGTTGATATAACTATAGTATCTATTCTCTTTGGTTTTTCTTCTTCATATTCTATTGTAACTTGTACTTTACCATCTGGTCTTAAATAATCTATTATATTTTCTTTTCGCACATATGTTAATCGTTCAGCTAGTTTATGAGCTAATGATATTGGAAGTGGCATTAATTCTTCTGTTTCATTACATGCAAATCCAAACATCATTCCCTGATCCCCAGCACCTTCTGAATTCACTTCCTCCCCTTCTTTACTTTCTAATGATTTATTCACTCCTAAAGCTATATCTGGAGATTGTGTTGATAAATTTACAATAATCTTGCAAGTTCTATAGTCTAAATCTAGTTTTTCATTATCATATCCAATTTTTTTAATTATTTCTCTCACAATTTTCTCTATATCTACATTACTTTCTTTTGAAGTTATTTCCCCTGTAACATATATTTCTCCTTTTCCTGCTACTGTCTCACAAGCTACTCTTGAATATGGATCTTTTGTTAAATATGCATCTAAAATACTATCTGATATATAATCACATAATTTGTCTGGATGTCCTTCTGTAACACTTTCTGATGTGAAAAATGTTCTCATTTTCATCATTCCTTTCTAAAAAATTATATATGTTACAAGAAGCAACTAGCCTTTGTACAACTTTGTACAAAGGCTAATAATTTCATTTTTATGTTAAAATCATCATCCAAAGTACTTTTATACTTTGTCGGTATTAGCACCTTGCTTTATACACAGGTTGCTGTGGAGTCACAGAGCCGATTCTCTCGTCCACTCTTGATAACATATATTGTACATATTATAATTATTTTTTATTCATATGTCAATACTATTATCATATATTTTTTTATTAAACTATTTTTCCACCACCTAATACTATGTCATCTTTGTAAAATACTGCTGATTGCCCTGGTGTTATTGCTCTTTGTGGTTCTTCAAATATTACTTTTATTTTTTCTCCTTCTTGTATTATATTAGCTTTTGCTGATTTAGCTGAATATCTAGTTTTTACATCTACCTTCATTTTTTCTTTTAATTTATCTACTAATATTAAATTAATATTAGTAACCATGATTTCTTTTTTATATAATTCTTGTTCTTCTCCTACTATTACTTCTTTTTTTTCTTTATTTAATCCTAATACAAATAATGGTACTTTATTTGATATTCCTAAACCTTTTCGTTGTCCTATTGTATAATTATATAATCCTGTATGCTTTCCTAGAATTTCTCCTTTTGAATTTACTATGTTACCTTGCTCTGGCTTTAGTTCTGAATTTTTTTCTAAGAATTTTTTATAATTCCCATCTGGTACAAAACATATATCTTCACTATCTGGTTTATTAGCCACTTTTAATTTTCTCTCTTTTGCTATTTCTCTTATTTGCTCCTTATCTTTAAAATCTGATAATGGAAATAAAGCATGTCCTACTAGGTCTTTAGGAATATTCCACAAAACATAACTCTGATCTTTTTTTCCCGCATTTGACCTTTTTAAAACCCACCTTTTATATTCTTCACTATACTCAGTTTTTGCATAATGTCCAGTTGCTATATAATTGCAATCTAGTTCTTTTGCCTTTTCATACATCAATCCAAATTTGATATATTTATTACATTCTATGCAAGGATTTGGTGTTTTACAGTTTGAATAACAATCGATAAAATCTTGTATTACATGTTTCTTAAACTCTTCTTTATAATTATATGTAAAGTGTGGTATTCCAAGCGAATTACATACATTCTTTGCATCCATATATGTCTCACTATTACAACAGCTACTTCCTGTAAATAATTCTAGAGTTGTTCCAATTACTTCATATCCTTGTTCTTGTAGTAGCAATGCTGCTACACTACTGTCAACTCCTCCGCTCATTCCTATTAAAACTCTTTTATTTCCCATATCTTTCCTTTCATAATTGTATTAATCTACAATTATTCTTATTTGTTTAATATGTCTTCAATAGTGTGCCATGCAAGTAATGCACACTTTACTCTTGCTGGCATATTTGATACATTTCTAAAAGCTATTGCATCTTCTAACTTCTTTAACTCATTTTCATCTGTTATCTCTCTTTTTATCATTTCTATAAATGTTTTTATTATTTCCTTTGCTTCTTCTGTTGTTTTTCCTTTTAAAACATCTATCATAATTGATGTTGATGCCTGTGATATTGCACAGCCATGACCAGAAAAAGCCATGTTTTCTATAATGTTCTCTTTTAGCTTCAATTCTAAAGTTATTTCATCTCCACAATTTGGATTATGACCAACACTCGAAAAATCTGCGTTATCTAATTTTTTCTTATTATATGAATTCATACTATGATCCATTATTAATTCATTGTATATTTCTGTTAAATCTTCCATTTTGAATCCTTTCTATTTGTCTTATTTGAGCTATAAACAATTATTAATAACTACTTATTAATATATTTATTGAACATATTATATGCCTTGTTTAAAGCCTTAACAAGCTTGTCTACATCCTCTTTAGTATTATAGAAGTAAAAACTTGCCCTACATGTTGAATCTATTCCTAAAAACCTCATAAGTGGTTGTGCACAGTGGTTTCCTGATCGCACACATACACCATCTGAATCTAATATACTTGCCACATCATGTGGGTGAACTCCTTTTATATTAAAAGATATTACTCCTCCTGCATGATTTTCCTTATTTGGTGTTATATATAACTCTAAATAGTCCAATTTTGACAATTCTTTTCTTGCATAATCCATTAACTCTTTTTCTTGTTTTTGTATATTTTCATATCCTATTTCTTTAATATAGTCTATCGCTGCACCTAGCCCTATCACACCTTCTACATTCTGTGTACCTGCCTCAAATTTATTTGGTAATGGTGCAAAAGTTGTTTTTTGCTCATATACATATTCTATCATGTCTCCTCCCATTAAGAAAGGATTCATATTATTTAATATTTCTTTTTTTCCATATAATATTCCTATTCCTAATGGTGCTAACATTTTATGTCCTGAAAACACTAAAAAATCTGCGTTTAACTCCTGAACATCAATTGGCATATGTGGTATACTTTGTGCTGCATCTATTACTACAATACTTCCTTTTTGATGTGCATATTCTATTATCTTCTTTAGATTATTAAGTGTTCCTAAAACATTTGAAACATGTGTAATACTTACTATTTTTGTCTTTTCTGTGATTCTATTTTTTATTTCTTGATCTGGTATTTCGTAGTTTTCATCAATATACATATATTTTAATTTACTTCCAGTTTTTTCAGCTACTTTCTGCCAAGTTACTAGATTTGAATGATGTTCCATTATTGAAATTACTATCTCATCATCTTTTTCTATGTTTTCCATACCATATGAATATGCAATTAAATTCAAACTCTCGGTTGCATTCTTTGTAAAAATTATTTCTTCTCTATGTTTTGCATTTATAAATTTAGCAATTTTTGTTCTTGTATTTTCGTAAATTTCTGTTGCTTCTGTACTCAGCAAATAAGCTCCTCTATGTGGATTTGCGTTATACTTCTTATAAAATTCTTCTAATATATTTATTACTTTAAGTGGTTTTTGGGTTGTAGCTCCACTATCTAAATATACTATCTTGTCATCTTCTAAAATGGGAAAATCTTTTTTTATATTTTCTAATTTCATTGCTTTTCCTTTCTTTAATCAATCCAAACGTTTATCTATTTCTTCTATAATTTCTTTTCTTAATTTATCATTTGTTATACTTTCTAATACTTTGTTAAATTTCGCCCTTACCATTAATTTCATGGCTTCTTTTAATTCAAAACCTCTACTAGTAATATAAAATAATTCTTTTTCTCCTATCTTGCCTGCCGAACTACTATGATTTCCTTCTACATCTTCTTCTGAGCATAACAACATTGGAAGTGCTATTGATTTTGCAGTTTCTGATAGAAGCATACATATCTCATTTTCATTTCCTTTTGCTTTTTTACAGCCCTTCTTAAAATCAATCGTGCCTTTAAAATGCTTTTTAGAGCTATTTTTAAGTGCCCCCTGTACATTTATGTCTATATTGGTGCTTTTTCCCCTTAATTCGCCAATATAGTTCATATCAAACGTTTGATTATTTTTGCCAATATAAATTGTTTTTATTTGGTTATCTGATAAATCTCCTTTTAAATTTGAATAATAATTTGTTATATTGTATTTACCACCAAAATCAACTATTGTATAGTTTACTCTTGACCTTTCTTCTAGATTATTTTCTATACTTAAAAAATTACTTGTTGTCTCATTAGTTAAATTTATAATTGTTATATTTATTTCTGAATTTTTTCTTGCTAGAACTTTTATAATTCCATTGTGGAATCCTTCTATATCTTCAGTCGTCATATATCTTAATACTATACTTGTCTTCGTATCTTCATTTCCTACTATATTAAGATTCTCAATCAAATTTTCATTTCTTTCATCTATTTCAAATTTTATTTCCAATACTTCATTGTTTTTACTATTACTGATTATCTTTAAGTTTTTATTAGATTGTTTTTCTACATTATCTATTAATATTTTTCCTAATCCATATGTTATATTAGTATCATTTTTCTTTTCTTCTATTTGAATTTCTGGAGTTTTTCCTGTTATTTTAAAATTTTCAAATTTTTCTGTTTTTTCTGGAATTTGAAAATCATTTAACTTTATATTATTTATGTTAAAGTTCCTTGAAGTTCTGATTGGAGTTTCATTTATTTTTAATTCATTCATTATCCTATTGATCCCTCCAATTCTAAATCTATTAAATTATTCATTTCTACTGCATATTCTACCGGCAATTCCTTAGAGGTTGGATACGCAAAACCTCTAACTATCATGGCTTTTGCATCATCTTCGCTAAGTCCTCTACTCATTAAATAAAATATTGTTTTATCACTAATCTTACCTATTTTTGCTTCATGTGAAAATTCCACATCATCTGTTCTTATATCATTTACTGGTATTGTATCTGATATTGATATATCGTCTAGCATTAAAGATTCACATGATACTGATGATTTGGCTCCTTTTGCATTTTCATTAATTCTAACTAATGACCTATACGTACATTTACCACCGTTTTTTGAAATTGATTTTGCATTTACTACGCTTGATGTATGTGGTGCATTATGCACCACCTTAAATCCATTATCCAAGTTTTGTTCAAATCCTGCAAAAGAAATACCTGTAAATTCTGTTTTTGCGCCTTCTCCATTTAATATACTCATTGGATATAACATAGATATCTTTGAACCAAATGAACCTGTTACCCAATCAATTCCAGCATTTTTACCTACAATTGCTTTTTTTGTATTTAGATTTAACATATTTTTTGACCAGTTTTCTATTGTAGAATATCTCAAGTAAGCATTATCTTTTACATACAGCTCCACACATCCTGCATGTAAATTCACTTTGTTGTATTTTGGTGCACTACAACCTTCTATAAAATGTAAACTTGCTCCTTCATCTACAATTATTAATGTATGTTCAAATTGTCCTGATTCTGGTGAATTTAATCTAAAATATGATTGTAATGGTACATCTACTTTTACTCCTTTTGGAACATATACAAATGACCCGCCTGACCACACAGCTCCATGTAAAGCCACAAATTTATGATCATATACTGGTACACATTTCATAAAATGCTCTTTTACTAAATCTGGATATTCTTTTACTGCTGTTTCCATGTCTGTATATATTACACCTTGTTTTATAAGGTCTTCTTTCATGCTATGATAAACTACTTCCGAATCATACTGTGCTCCGACTCCTGCTAAAGATTTTTTTTCGGCTTCTGGTATTCCTAATTTATCAAATGTATTTTTTATATCTTCTGGTACATCTTCCCATGAATTGCTTAATGTCGTCTTTGGTCTTACATATGTCGCAATTTCGTTCATATCAAGTTCTGAAAGGTTTGGTCCCCATGTTGGAAGTTCTAATTTATTATAAACTTCTAAAGCCTTTAATCTGAATTCTCTCATCCATGTTGGATCATTCTTTTGTTCTGATATTTTTTCTATTGTTTTTGCTGTTAGGCCTTTCTCTATTTTAAAGTCATACTCATCTACATTTTTAATATCATATATATTTCTATTAATCTCTTTAATTTTAGACTTTCCCATTATCCTTCTACTCCTGTTTTATATTGTCCATACCCATTTTCTTCTATTTCTTTTGCTAACTCGTGTCCTCCTGTTTTTACTATTTTTCCATCAATTAATATATGCACATAATCAACTTTAAGGCTGTGTAATATCTTTGTGTTATGTGTAATAATAAGAACTGCATTTTCAGTATTCTTAAACATTTTTATTCCTTTTGATACTGTTTTTATTGCATCTACATCTAATCCTGAATCTGTTTCGTCTAAAATTGCAAGTTTCGGATTTAATACTAGTAATTGCAATATTTCATTTTTCTTTTTTTCTCCTCCTGAAAATCCAACATTCAAACTTCTTTCTATATATTGTGAATTAATATTTAGTTCTTTCATATATTTTTTTAATTCATCTTTAAATTCAAATATTTTAACTGGCTTTCCTGTTACTTTATTCTTTGCATATCTTAGAAAATTTGAAACTGTTATTCCTGGAATTTCCTCTGGTAATTGAAAAGACATAAATACACCTTTTCTTGCAATTTCATCTGTTTTTAAATTTGTTATATCTTCTTCATTTAATTCTATTTTTCCACTCTGCCTTATATATGCTGGATTATTCAAAATTGCATTTGCCGTTGTTGTTTTACCTGACCCATTTGGTCCCATTATCACATGAATTTCTCCATTATTTATATTTAAATTAATTCCTTTTAAAATTTCTTTATCTGCAGTTTTTACATATAAATCTTTTATTTCTAATAACTTGCTTCCCATAATAAATTCCTTTCTATATGTTAACATTTCCCTTTTTCCTTAATGTTATTCTCTCACAGCATCTACATTTTTCTTTATTTATGTCATAATTACATTCTAAATCATTTAATTCTAAAACTTTATGCACATATCTAGCTAATTTATTTATAGTATAATCTGACATAACAGATTTCAAATTTTCTGCTTCTTTTTCAGCTTTCTCAGAATCTAGATTGAGTACATCTTTTAAGAATACATTAACTATATCATATGTCTCAATTATCTTTTTTGCAAGATTCTCTCCTTCTTCTGTCAACTCAATTGTTCCATAAGTTTCATAATTAAGAAGTCCATTATTTTTTAAATTATTTACTGCCTTATTTACACTTGGTTTAGTACAATGCATTTTATTTGCAATATCTGTAATACGTACTCCATCATTCTGTTTTTTTATTATATATATTGTTTTTAAATACTCTTCTAAAGCTCTAGATATCATGCTTTCCTCCTTTTGTTAATCATGGTTAACATTATATAACTTTTGCCATTGTTTGTCAAGGTTAACAATTTGTTTTCTAAATATTTTTCGCCAAAATATAGTAAAAGAACTTCAGATTTTTTGAATCTGAAGTTCTTAAATTTTTCAATAAATCCTATTTAGCTAAAACTGTTACTTCATTTGAATAATCTCCATAAACTGTACTTCCATTTACAGTTCCTATTGCTCTTACTTTTATTTGATATGTTACACCTTTTGATAAGCTAATTACTCTAACTGTATTTGTTCTTGTTGTTCCTAAAGATATATAGCCTCTTCCTGGAATATTAATAAATACTTCATATTGTGCTGCTTTTTCTACAGCATTCCAAGTTAATCTTGTTTCTGTTCCTGTTACTACTGATTGTAAATTTTCTACTTTTCCTATTTTCTCTTCATTTTGTGTTGTTATCTTAATTTCATCTGAAAACTCTCCATATGTTGTTCCTTTATATGCTCTTACTTTTATATTATATGTCTGTCCTAATTGAAGTCCTATAATCCCAACATTATTTTTAGTAACTGTTCCTAATGATATATATCCTTTTCCTGGAATATCAATATATATTTCATATCCATCAACATTTGCAACTGAATTCCATGTTAAATCCGCTCTTGTTCCTGTCAAACTTGCTTTTAAATTCATAACTTTATCTAGTGTTATTGATGGTGTTGTAGGTTGTTTTATTGTTACAAATCTTAATTCATTTGAAAAATCTCCATATGTTGTTCTTCCATTTTCTAGTCTATATGCTCTTACCTTAACATCATATGTTGTTCCTTCTGTTAATCCTCTTATTGTTGCATATAGATTTCTTGTTGTTCCTTTATTTATATATGCACCACTTTGTTCTTTTACATATACTTCATATCCTGTTGCCCCTGTTACTGAATTCCATGCT
>CANTAQ010000020.1 GCA_947651825.1 uncultured Clostridium sp.
GAAAGCTCCGACGAGATTTGGCGGACTGTAAAAGTAAAACTAACTGCAATTTAATTTTATAATTTATTAAAATTCTAAATGCATAAAAAACTTTTTTTAGATAATAATAAATATATAATTTGCTGATTGGAGGTGCTTTTCATGTCAGAAAATAAGAAAAATAACAAAAACAATAACAAAAATAATAATAACAACAATAATAACAATAACAGAACTAATAATGAAAACAATAACAATAATAACTGTAGATAGTTAAATAATATATTATTATTTACATTAATACAAATAATATGTAAAAACAACTAAGCCTAGTTATATTTCTAGTCTTAGTTGTTTTAATTATTTATTATAAATTTCTTGCCATTTGAATTCCTGAACATGATGCCATCATCAAACCTCTTGTCATTCCTCCTCCATCTCCTATTGAGTATAATCCTTTTACACTTGTCTCAAATTGATTATCTATTACTACTTTATTACTATAGAATTTTATTTCTGGTGCATATAGTAAATTATCTGGTGCCCCAAAACCTTCCACAACTTTATCTACTGCTCTTATAAATTCTAATATACTTGTTAATGTTCTATAGCCTAATGCAAAAGTTATATCTCCTGCTACTGCTGATTTTAATGTTGGCTCTACTGTATTTCTATCTAATTCGTAATCCCATGTTCTTTTTCCTCTATATATGTCTCCTAGTCTTTGAACTACTATATTTCCAGCACCCAAATCATTTAAATTTTGTGCTACATTTCTTCCATATTCTATTGGCCTTTTAAATGGGCTTGTAAAATGATGTGATACTAATATTGCTAAATTTGTATTTGTACTTTTTCTTTCTTTATATGAATGTCCATTTACTAATGTCAGATTATTATCATAAACTTCTGCTGAAACAAATCCACTTGGATTCTGACAAAATGTTCTTACTTTATCTCTAAATGGTCCAACTCTTCCAATAAATTTAGCTTCATACATATATTTATTTACATCTTTCATTACTTCATCTGGAAGTTCATATCTAACACCTATATCTACTATTCCTGTCTCAGTCTTTATATTATGCTTGTTTGCCATTTCAACTAACCAGTTTGCACCTTTTCTTCCAACTGCCAAAACAACTCTATCTGCATATATTGTTTCTAATGGATGTTCTGTCTCTTCTATATATTTAGCCTCTTTTATTTTTACACCTTTAACTTCGTTGTCTTCTATAACTAAATCTGCAACTGTAGTCTCAAATCTCATTTCTACACCATTATCTTCTATATATTTCTCTAGTTTATGATATACTTCATGGCTTTTTTCTGTTCCCAAATGTCTAATTGGTATATTTATTAATCTAATTCCTTCTTTGTGTGCTCTGTCATTTATCTTTGCAATTTCTTCCTTATATTCTGTACCTTCCAAATGCTTGTCTGCCCCAAAATCTAAATAAATTTTATCTGCATAATCTATTAATTTCTTAGTTTCTGGAACACCTATATATTTGTGTACATTTCCTCCAACATGTATTTCGTCTTCTTTTTGATTATATAACGATAATTTACCATCAGAAAAAGCTCCTGCTCCTGAAAATCCATTTGTTATGTGACACATAGGTTTACAGTGTACACATTTTTTTGTTTTTTCTATTGGGCAATTTCTTTGTTCTACTCTTTTTCCTTGATCAATTAACAATACTTTTTTATATTTTTTTAACTGAATTAATTCATAAGCACAAAAAATAGAACTTGGTCCCATTCCTACTACTATTACATCATATTTATTTGACATATGTAAAAACCCCCATTCGAGTAATACTTTCTTAATCATTACTTGTAGAGTATATCACAAAAGTGCAGATTTTTCAATGTTGAATGGCATAAATTTATGTCTGAATTCAATTTTAATCGAATTCAGACATTAGAAAATTTATTCTACTCCATTATCTTGTTTCCATTTTTGTATATCGCTTTGACTTGCTTTATCTCCATTCTCCAAATTTACCGTTATAGTTCCAAGGCTTATTCTATCTTTCTTTGGATTTGCTGTTATGTTTATTATTGCATATTTATTTCCAATTATTGTAGCATACATAGTTACTTGATATTTATTGTCTTCTGTTAATAATAAATTTGCTCCAGAATTAACTGCTTTTTGTAACAGTTTCTTTATATTTGTATCATTTGCATATGTGTCCATAGTTGAATTCATTTTTTCATCAGTTTCTAAATAATTTGTATTCATATAGAATACTTTGTATATACAACCATTTGTCTCTTTTATTACTACATTTCCTAACTTCATATTACTTTTCTCTGCTTCATGCATTACTAATGCTTTTGATATTTTGATATTATCTTCCCAAATATCTTTCATATCTCTTTCTTCATTTATTACTGATATATTCTCAAAATATGTGTCTAGTTTGAATTCAACACTTTCTTCAAAATATGGGTTTTCTTTTGTGAATCCTATAGTGTCTAAACCATATAAAACATTATTTGTAATTCCCATAAAAGGTCTTTTATTTCTTATGTATGTTTCATCTTCACCTGTTTTTTCTATAATATTTTTTTCTATTTGCTCATTTAATACAGGCGTGAAGTCTACACCATTATAATATAAATCACTTAAAAGTAATTCTTCACCACTATATAAATCATATACTTTACTATATCCATCATATATATATTGATATGACCCAACTTTATATGTTAATAAAACTTGTACACTAAAGTATCCATTCTTGCATTCTGTTTGTACTTTAATACCTTCTTTTGCACTATTTGGTTTTAATATAAGATATTTATCATACTCATTTTCTTTTCCTTGTAATTCTTCTGTTGACTCTCTTATAAAACTATTTATGCTATTTTGTAAATCCTGATTTTTCAATCCTTGAATTCCTACTACCATCGCATCTTGTCCTACTACATTATAATCTTGTGCACTTACTGTATAATAAAAATCTCCTAAATCCTTTTGTTCTATTCCTGTACCTAAAGAAAAATATTTGTCAATACTTTTTTCTTCTCCTTCTATATCTTTTTTAGGAATATATCCAGCATCAGCCACTGCTGCTTGTCCTTCATATGTCAATAACCATTCTACTAGTTCATCCATTGTTTTTGTTGATTCTTTGGCAGTATTATATATAGCATAAATATCTGCTATTAATGGATATTCTTTTGATGTCATTGTTTTTTTATTAGCTTCAATTCCATCAACTTTTATAAATTTTACTTCTGAATACTCATCTGATGGGTATTTATATGTCATATATCCTATAGCATTTTCAGAGTTATCATATGTCGCTCTCTTCTCCACAATATCTCCACTTGATGTTGATAAAAATCCCTTTGTTGCCTCAATAAGCTTTTGTTCTTCCATAAAATTTTTCATAAATATTTGAGCATCATCATTTTCATTATTTTGAAAAGCTACTATTTCGGCGTCATTTCCACCAACTTCATTCCAGTTAGTTATTTTCCCAGAATATATATCTTTTATTTGTTCTTGTGTCAATGTCTCTACTGGATTTGCAACATTTACAACAAATACTATTCCTTCATATCCGATTGTTTCTTTTCTTAAATCTATATTTTTAGCTGCCGCTTCTCTTTCTTGCTTGTCAGTAAATACATTTGTAAATATAATATCACATCTACTTGCAAGTAAATTGCTAAAAGCTTTTTCTGCATCTGTATGGATAACCCCTGCCTCTACTGACTCTTGTGATTTTGTAAATAATTTCACTGATATCCCTGCTTCTAAAGGAATTGTAGAAACTATTCCGTCCATTTGAGGTAAATTATTCCTTAATATATTTGCCAATTCCTCTGCACGTCTTTTCTCTTCTTCTGTTGGTTGGTAGCCATTATTAGTTGTTGTTTGCTCTCCTTTTTTAAAACTAATACTACCTGTTTTATCAGATGAAACAAAGAAAATTATTGCCAATATTACAGCAAGGATAACTACTGCTGATAGTATAGTGGCTATTATTATAGCATTTTTATTTTCATTTTGTACTATTTTCATTTCATCACCTTTCTTTTAAAAAAAAGAAGATATCTCAAGTACTAGACATCCTCCTCTTAAGATTTTATATCTCTTAAATATTATCTTTTATATAGTCAACAACATCTCCCACTGTTACTACTTTTTCTGCATCATTGTCTGGTATTTCTAAATCAAACTCTTCTTCTAAAGCCATTATTAATTCAACGATATCTAAAGAATCTGCACCTAAATCATCTATAAAAGATGCTTCTGTAGTTATTGATGTTTCTGAAACTCCCAATTGTTCTATAATTATTTCTTTTACTTTTTCGAAAATATCTTCTGAGTTCACTAAATACACCCCCCTCTTAAGTTCCATTTGCTATTCTCCACTAAGAACTTTAGTAGAGCTACTCAAATTATTCATATGTAATATATAATAAGATATTATATGGTTTTAAAAATGTCAATACTTTTTTTATATTTTTTCAAATTCTTTTTTCATTATCTCTACTGTCCCACTTTTTGCAAACTGTTCTGCTTGTTTTATTGTATAATAGAATAACTTTTCATCACTACTTCCATGTGCTTTTACAACTGGTTTCTTAACTCCCAAAAACAATGCTCCACCATATTCTTTGTAGTCTAATCTTTTACCGAATTTCTTTATTGCAGGTAATGTTGGAATTGCACAAATAGTAGTAAATACATTTCGTTTTAATTCTTCTGTTAAAGTTCTTTTTACAAATTTTCCTAATCCTTCTACTGTTTTTAATACAATATTACCTGTAAATCCGTCAGTTACAACAGCATCAAGTTCTCCTGCAAAAATTTCTCTTCCTTCTACATTTCCAACAAAATTGATATCATATTCCTCTGCTGACTCTTTTAATAAATTATAGCTTTCTTTCATTAAGTCATTTCCTTTTGTTTCTTCTGTTCCAATGTTTAGCAAACCTATAAGTGGTTTATCTATATTATATATCTTCTTTAAATATACATTAGCCATCTGTGCAAATTGTAATAGATTTATTGGCTTACAATTAGTATTTGCTCCTGCATCTATAAGCATTACACCTTTTTTATATGCCGGAAGAATTGGTGCCATTGCTGGTCTATCTACACCTTTAATTCTTCCTACTAACAAGGTAGCTCCTGTAAGTAATGCTCCAGAATTTCCAGCTGATATAAATACGTCTCCTTCTTCTTGTTTTAGCATATTAAATCCAACTACCATAGATGAATCCTTTTTATGTTTTATAGCTTGTGTTGGAATATCTTCCATTGTTATTTCTTCAGTTGTATGTCGTACTGAAAGTCTTTCTGAAATTTCTTTTACATTGTTTTTATCATAAATCTCTTTTACTTTTTTATTTATAGTTTCTTCATTTCCTACTAATATAATTTCTGAATCTATCTCCTTTATTGCTTTAACTGCGCCCTTAATTGTTGCTTCTGGTGCATTATCTCCACCCATTGCATCTAGAATAATCTTCATAAAATTCTCCTTATTTTATTTTAATGTTTATATTTTATTATGATATCGAAAAAAAAGCAAGTCTTATACATAAAAAAATACCAGTATTTATATACTGGTATTTTTTATCTATTTATTCAAAGAATTTTGCTATTGTATCTAATTTTTCTTCTCCATTTGAGCTTGTTAATATTATTCCTACAAAAGATCCATCTTTTTCACAAACATAATATCTTTGTGCTACTCCATATGTAGTTTCAGTTAAAGTTAATGTTGACCATGTTGTTCCTGATAATTTTGCTTCACCTTCGTGTGTTACTTTGTAAGACATTTGTGTCATAGATGTTAATTGAGTTTTTAAAGCTTTAACATAATCATCTAATGTTGCTCCTGGTGTTTTTTCTGACATAACTATAATTCCACTACCTGTTGCATCTTCTGTTGCTGAAGCATAATATCTACTTGTTTGTTTAGCAACTTCTGACATATATTTACCTTCATCTTTTAGAACTTCTTCACCTATGTTCATTAATTTTGCAATTTGTTCATCTGTTGCAGCTGTCCATCCTTCTGGTAGAGTAATCTTCATTCCTAAATATTCATTTGTATAAACATTCTCATTCCATTTTCCTAAGTCAACTTTTTCTTCTTCTTTACTTTTATTATCTTCTTTTCCACATCCTGTTAAAGTAATCAACATCATTCCTGCAAGTACTATAAGTAAAAGTGTTTTAATTTTATTTTTCATAAAAAACCTCCATTTAAAGCATTTAATGCTTTACCAAATATTTAACTTTCTCAAAATTTAATATCTTAGTACAAAAAGCTTGTTGTATTGTTTTTTAATGCAACAGAGGCTATTAATTAATAATAACCTCTGGCATATTTATACATGTTTCAATATAATATTATTCTATTATTTCAGAAACTATTCCAGAACCAACTGTTCTTCCACCTTCACGGATAGCAAATCTTAATCCTTTTTCCATTGCTATTGGTGTGATTAACTCTATTGTCATAGCGATATTATCTCCTGGCATTACCATTTCTGTTCCTGCTGGTAAATCGATTAATCCTGTAACGTCTGTTGTTCTGAAGTAGAATTGTGGTCTATATCCATTAAAGAATGGTGTATGTCTTCCACCTTCTTCTTTAGTTAGAACATAAACTTCTGCTTTGAATTTTGTATGTGGGTGAATTGATCCTGGTTTTGCTAAAACTTGACCTCTCTCAATTTCTTCTCTTTGAATTCCTCTTAATAGTAATCCAATGTTGTCTCCAGCTTCTGCTTGGTCTAATAATTTTCTGAACATTTCAACACCTGTTACTACTGTTTTCTTAGCTTCTTTAGCTAATCCAACAATTTCAACTTCTTCAGAAACTTTGATTGTTCCTCTTTCTACTCTACCTGTTGCAACTGTTCCTCTACCTGTTATAGAGAATACGTCTTCTACTGGCATTAAGAAATCTCCGTCTGTTGGTCTATCTGGTGTTGGTATATAGCTATCAACTGCATCCATTAATTCTTTGATGCATGCATATTCTGGTGCATCTGGAGATGTAGCTGAAGATTCTAATACTTTTAATGAAGATCCTTTTATAATTGGGATTTCATCTCCTGGGAAATCATAGCTAGATAATAAGTCTCTAACTTCCATTTCAACTAATTCTAATAATTCTGGGTCGTCAACCATATCACATTTGTTTAAGTAAACAACGATATACTTAACACCAACTTGTCTTGCAAGTAATATATGCTCTCTTGTTTGAGGCATTGGTCCATCAGCTGCTGAAACAACTAATATTGCTCCATCCATTTGAGCTGCACCTGTAATCATGTTCTTTACATAGTCAGCGTGACCTGGACAGTCAACGTGTGCATAGTGTCTGTTATTTGTTTCATATTCTACGTGAGCTGTGTTGATTGTGATTCCTCTTGCTTTTTCTTCTGGTGCTCCATCGATTTGATCATAAGCTGTAAATTGAGCCATGTTTAATAATCCTAAATATTTTGTAATAGCTGCTGTTGTTGTTGTCTTACCATGGTCAACGTGACCAATTGTACCGATGTTAACGTGTGGTTTGGTTCTTTCAAATTTTTCCTTTGCCATTTAAAAATCCTCCTTTAATTTGGTGTTTAGAATTTTGATTTTGGAATTTCTTTATTCCATTCTAAACCCTTTATAATTTTAAATTTAATGACATTTTAAATCATTGCTATTTTATAACAAATTTACCATTTTTGCAATAGTTTTATTGCATTTTCTTAATTTTATATATTTTCAAAAATATAAAACGGAGTAAATTGGGTATATTACTAGAAAAACAAATAACTTTTTTAATATTATACATTGTATATTGATAAAAAATTTATGTAGTTTGATACTGTAAGATGCCCAATTTCATTCGTTTTTAAAATTATTCTTCTTTTTTAGCTCTAGAAGCTACTATATTTTCAAGTATTGATTTTGGAACTTCTTCATAGTGAGATGGTTCCATTGCATATGTTCCTCTACCTTGTGTTTTTGAACGTAAGTCTGTTGCATAACCAAACATTTCTGATAATGGTATGAATGCTCTTATTATTTGCATTCCATTTCTTGCTTCCATTCCTTCCATTTTTCCACGTCTAGAGTTTACATCTCCAATAACATCTCCCATATATTCTTCTGGAACTGTTATTTCTACTTTCATTATAGGTTCTAATATTACAGATTTAGCTTGTTTACATCCTTCTTTGAATGCCATTGAACCTGCAATCTTGAATGCCATTTCTGATGAGTCAACATCATGGTATGATCCATCAACTAATGTAGCTTTAAAGTCTATAACTGGATATCCTGCTAAGATTCCGCTTTCAGCAGCTTCACGGATACCTTCTTCTGTTGGTTTAACGTATTCTTTTGGAACAACACCACCAACAATTTTACTTTCGAATTCAATTCCTGATCCTGGTTCTAATGGTTCCATTTCTAACCATACGTGTCCATATTGTCCACGTCCACCAGATTGACGTATGAATTTTCCTTCTACTCTAACTTTATTTCTGATTGTTTCTTTATAAGAAACTTGTGGTTTACCTACATTACATTCAACTTTAAATTCTCTTTTTAATCTATCTACTATAATATCTAAGTGTAGTTCTCCCATACCTGCAATAATTGTTTGACCTGTTTCATGATTTGTATATGTTTTAAATGTTGGGTCTTCTTCTGCAAGTTTTGATAATGCTATACCCATTTTTTCTTGAGCTACTTTATCTTTTGGTTCAATAGCTATTTCTATAACTGGTTCTGGGAATTCCATAGATTCTAGTATAACTGGATGATCAATATCACATAAAGTATCACCTGTTGTTACATCTTTTAGACCAACTGCTGCTGCTATATCTCCTGAATATACTTTTTCTATATCTTCTCTGTGGTTAGCATGCATTTGAAGAATTCTTCCAATTCTTTCTTTTTTATCTTTATTTGCATTTAATACTGTTGATCCAGAATCTAATGTTCCTGAATAAACTCTAAAGAAACATAATTTTCCAACAAATGGATCTGTTGCAATTTTGAATGCTAATGCTGCAAATGGTTCTGTATCAGATGTTTTTCTTTCTGTTTCTTCACCATCTGGTGTAACACCTTTAATATTTGGTATATCTAATGGTGATGGCATAAATTCTACTATATAATTTAATAATTCTTGAACACCTTTGTTTTTGTATGATGAACCACAGCAAACTGGAACTATCTTATTTGCAATTGTTCCAATTCTTAATCCTTTTTTGATTTCTTCTTCAGAAAGTTCTCCACCATCTAAATACTTCATCATTAATTCATCATCTTGTTCAGCAGCAGCTTCAATCATTTCTCCTCTTAATTTTTCTGCTAATTCTTTTAAATCATCAGGAATGTCTGTTTCTTCAATAACTTTTCCTAAATCATCTTTATGAATAAATGCTCTCATTTTTATTAAGTCAACAATTCCTTGGAATGTATCTTCTGCTCCAACAGGAATTTCTACTGGAATAGCATTTGCATTTAATCTATTTTTCATTTGGTCAACACAAGCAAAGAAATCTGCTCCTGTTGTATCCATTTTATTTACATATGCCATTCTTGGTACTTGATACTTATCAGCTTGTCTCCAAACTGTTTCTGATTGTGGTTGAACTCCACCTTTAGCACAGAATACTGTTACAGATCCGTCTAATACTCTTAGAGATCTTTCAACCTCAACAGTAAAATCAACGTGACCTGGAGTATCTATAATATTAATTCTGTGATTTAGCCAATGACATGTTGTTGCTGCAGAAGTAATTGTTATACCTCTTTCTTGTTCTTGTGCCATCCAGTCCATAGTAGCTTCACCTTCGTGAGTTTCTCCTATTTTATGGTTAACACCTGTATAGAAAAGAATTCTCTCAGTTGTTGTTGTTTTTCCTGCATCAATGTGAGCCATTATTCCTATATTTCTTGTTCTTTCTAATG
>CANTAQ010000021.1 GCA_947651825.1 uncultured Clostridium sp.
TAATTACGTTACAGACGGACCAGTAGCTCAGCTGGATAGAGCAACGGCCTTCTAATCTGTTGACACATAAGAAATGCAAATCACTTAAAACCTTTACTATGTAAGGTAAAGCCAATTTAACTAATTATCCAAGATTACAGCATTTCCCCAATTTACCCCAACTTTAGTGGGGAAGAAACCCAAAATATGGGTCAGTAGCTCAGTTGGATAGAGCACAGGCCTTCTAAGCCTGGGGTCGGGGGTTCGAACCCCTCCTGGCTCACCATTATCAATGATTTCCTCAATTTCATCTTTCAAAATATAGTTGGGGAAACCATAATAGAAGAAGAACTTATATATTGATTTATATAAGTTCTTTTTTATATTAACTTGCTTTTCTTTCTTGAAATACCACTTTGTAGGCTTCTTGCATTGCTAATCTCTTTCTCTTTGCAGATACTTTAATATAGTATTTCTGTGTTGTCTCAAAATTAGAATGTCCCATCAATTTCATAAGTACAATTTCTTCCATCAAATGTTCAGAACAGTAAGTTGCAAAGCTATGGCGAAGTCCATAAGGTGATACTCTTTTTAACTTATATTCATCACATAATTTTGGTAATGCACTAGATAAAGTTCCTGCTACATAAGGATGATAATTTCTGCCTAAAAACATATATTCATTTTCAGACCATACTCTATGTCTATCCTTTATCGCCCTTGATTTTTTAAATAGTTCTTGTTGATACCTTTTATGTTTTAGTAACGCTTCTCTAAGTTCTGGATGAAGTGGTATTCTACGATATGACTGTGGTGTCTTTAGCTTATCATCACTTCTATAATGACCTATCTTTTTACCATTTTCATCATATTTATAAAAAGATTTATAAGCATTATTTATAATTAACTCATTCTTTTCAAGGTCTAATGCTTTCCACTTTAAACCGACATGCTTCTTCTGGTCTAATTCCTGTTTTTAGCATTGTTCCAAATAGAATGGACATATCTGTATTTGTTTCTTTGAACTTATCCCAATATGTATCTTGATTTTCAGGCTCTATGTAATTGTCATCTATTTCTTCTTCGCCTGTTTCTATTTTCTCAGGTGGCTTGTCTACTTTCCTTAATGGATTAAGATTAGTTTTGTTATTGTCTATTGCATATTCAAATAACATATTTAAAACGATATAACTCTTATGCTTATCATGTTGAGAGGTTATACTTTTAAGCAAAGATTTTATTGTTTCATCAGTTACTTGTTTCAGATACAATATTTTATTTTGCTTGAAGTATGGTAATATTCCCTTATCAAATCTGTCATAATCACTATCAATAGTTGTCTGTGATAAAGGTTTTGGGTTATCTTCTGTCTTTTTACATAATGATAATCTAAATAAATGCCATTCATCAACTAAATCTTCTATGATACATAGTTCTTGTTCTTTCTTAGGTACATTTGTGTTATCTAAGTTGTAATTTATATTAGTTGGTACTAATGCAGGAGCAACTGCATTTTGTATATTAGGGTTACAAAAAGGTATGATGTTAGTAGGAATTGTATTTACAATATGAGCATTTATAGTATTGATTTTATTTACTATTGCTAATGTCCTTGCTGTTATGTCAGGTGTAGCAATTCCTAAATTATTAATACTTTTCATAAGTCTTTGTGGAATATTCTCATCAATTTTTGTAATTATGATTCCACTTTGATAGCATGTATCAATATGACTGTCTAATGCAACTAACAGATTTAAAACTGCCAGTTCTTCTGTTTTTCCACCTTTTTGTAGTCTAGGACTTCTATTAACACCCCCTAACTTAAAGGATATTCTTGCTTCATAATATCCATTGCTTGTAATTCTAACAGAAACTTCATATTGTCCTGTTCTTTCTTTTATTCTTTCCATTTAATTATTTCCTCCTTATTCTTTAGAACAAGTTAGGGAAATTTAATTTATATTAGAATAAATCTTGTTCCCTAGCTTACCACAATATTGATTTTTAAAAAAGCACATGAACTTAATTTTTGTAAGTTCCATAGTTCCTACTTATCCAAAGTGGAAGCTGATTTTTATCAATCAATATTTTGTGAGGTAAAATAATTGCTGGAAAGCCTTTCATTTTAGTAAATTTACGAATAGCTTTTTCTCCCATATTCATTAATTTACATGCTTCTTTTACACCTATCAGAATAGGCTCATCTTTTATATTTATATTTGTATTCAATTTTATCTTCTCCTAACTTAAATAAATTTTTAAGTTAGGAAATCTCTTTGCCTTATCTATAACTCTGTTATTACTCGGCGAGAAGTATAATATATAGGAACTTATCCTTTTTTAATTTAATGAACTTCTTTTGCCTTTCCCACTAAGGTACAAGTTAAATTATTAAACTTGCTCTATACTTAATAATCTGTAATAACTTATAAATCGGCGGAGATTAATATAAATAATACTTTTAAATTTCATGTCGCTAGTTTCTATTAATGTCAAGGTATTTTCTAAAGGTCAGGTATCCCTTGTCCTGTACCAAACTTTTACTTTTCTGTACCTATAATATTTTTTCATCTATAATCACACTCCATTACTTCTCTATATATACAAATGTATTAAGTCCTTTTTGTTCTTCATCTTTTATTAATCTTATTAATTCTTCATAATCTAATTTATTATCAAGATTTTTATTACTTAATTTGCATTGTGTTCCTTCCTTTGTTATGAAAAAGTTAGCTGAAAATAAAACATTATCTTTACAAACATGATAATACTTATATTTTTCACTTTTTTTTATTGTGCCATTAGTATAACTATTTATAAAGTCATTTCCTGTTTGTGCCTTATTATATTCAATTTTTTTTGACTTTCTTAATTCTCTTTGTGCTTTTGTTTTTAATCTTTCTTTTTCTCTAGCTCTATCTCTATTTTCTAATGATGTTAGCATATAAGGTGGAACATCTCCTAGAAGCTCTTTTAGTTCTTCATCTTTTAATCTGCTAGTTAGTTCTTTCCATTCATCCATAGTAAAGACATCTATTATTGTTACAATATCTAAACTATATTTATCTGATTCCATATGACTAAAAGGTTGCCACTCAAAAGTATATAATAACTCTACTGCTTTTCTCTTGTCTAAAGTATTTATTTTTTCAATTAGTTTTGAATTACCTTCTTGTATTTTTACTTTTTGTTCATCTTGTTTTGGAGTAGAATTTGCTATTTTATTTTTTCCTTTTCCTTTTATTATTACTTTTGTAGTCAGTTCATTCCATACTATATTACATATTAAATAATTTCCTTCTATTCCTTTAATTCTCACTTTTTTGTGTCCTATTACTGTTTTTAATTCCTTATTCATATTTTTTTACCTCATTTCTTTTAAAATAAATGATTTTCCTGTATATCTTTTTTATCTATTACATCAACTATTACTGCATTACTCAAATCGTATCTCAAACTAACCTCGTACCTTAGAACTAATCTGTATTTTCTTTTCTTTAATGCTTTAATTTTCTTCATAAGTTCCTTGTCTTGATAATTGATTTTAAGTTTTATGTTCTTAATTTTTCTAGGTGTATCATTTACTATTAAATATGTATCTTCTATTTGTTTAACTGTTAAGTCCTTCTTTATTGTCCTAATAAATTTCTTGTGTTTTTTGTGTTTTCTGGTCTTATATACTTGTTTGATATATCTACACATGATTTTATCTGTTTCTTCATCTATAATATTATTTATTATTGAACTATCCCTATAAAATTTTTCTCCAAACTTTTCTATAAATTCTTCCATAGTACAAGTTTCTTTTTCAACTCTTTCTAAGTTGATACTACAATAAAAGATGTGAGAATTTTTAGGATATAGTTTTAGAGTTTCTACATCTAAGAAGTCTTTGAAAAAGTATGTACCTAATACCTCTACTGTTTCGACTCTTTCAATAGAACAACTATATAAACCACTTTTCTTCCAGAGTTGCACTAATTCATCATAAGGTATAGAAAATCTTTTTTTCTCTGTATGTTTAATTACTGCATGAATATGCAAGGAAGGCTCTACTCTTTCTTTCTGCAACTCTATGATGTAAAAGTAAATCAACTTGCCATATTTCCTTTTTAATTTATTGTAAAAGTTTCTAAAGTATTTCCTTATTGTGTTAAAGTCCATAGTTGGATTTTCACATGTAAGAGTGATGAATACTACATTTTGATGACCCCAGAAGTTATATAAAAGTATATCTTTTGCATTTTCAACTTCTCTTTTAACTGTGTCTAATACTTTGCCATCATTCAACATATATGGTTTTTCTTCGCCAGTTGCTGTATTTATATATGTATATTTACTCTTTGGCAGACATTGCTTTAGTTTGGTTGGCTTATTAGAGTTAGAACTACTTTGTACTGCTATTGTATTTCCATAATTCTTAAAAGTAACCTGTGTGTCATTTTTTATCCACCCACCCTCAGTAATATCACTTTTAATCTTACTCATTTTTTACTCCTTCTTCATTAAATTATTGTGTGCAACATCTCACAGCTGTTTCAAGCTAATAAAATTTAGATTATCTGCTCCTATTTAAGGAGCAGGTATCTCCTCATTTCCCATAGCTTCTAGCCATTTTGATTTTGGTATTATAATACATTCAACTTTATTCTTAGTCTTAGGGTCTGTCCTTCTGATAACTTTTCTATTCTCTTTGTCTGTTGTAATATATCCTTCATCTAATAGACTTTTCCATAGTTGTTTTGGTGTTGCTGTAAATCTACCAATACATGCTTTTTCTACTTCCTTATAAACTGTATCAGCTATCAAATAATATTGATTATTTTTATTGTCTATATATCCTATATGTGTTCCACTTGCTACATCTATTGCAAGTCCTGTTTCATAATCTGTCAAATATACTTTACCTGCAATTTCTAATTGACTAATAGTTTTAAAAAATACTTTAACAGGATCTTCATCTTCCACATCATTTTCCTGATTTCTACCAACTACTTCTAATTCTTTATATGCCTGTTTAATTAGTTCATCTTTTTTATTAGAATCAATAATTGAATGTTTTACTAGAAAATCTAACCAGAATGTAAATCCTATCATAATTACAATAATATTTTGTTTTATTCTTGGATGTTTAAATTCTGAAACATTCATTGAATATGTTTCTTGTAGTTCTTTAGCTTTTACCCTAATATTTTCTTCATCAGATATTATCCAATTTATATATTCTTTCATTGCAAAAGCAAGTTGTTCTTTTTTATTATGTATTTCCTTTAACTTTTCAAATTTTATACTTCCTTCTTGGGTATAAATAGTTATTGCTCTTGCTAATCTGCTTTGTGAAAACTTAGGTGGTCTTTCTCCTGTAACAAGTCCTAGACCTCTTGGAGCATATTTCCTATGTAAGCCACCTTTTGCATTCATTTTTATTCTGTTATTTCTATCTCCCCATAGTCCCATAATGCCTTCCATTATTGTTTCTTGACTTGTTTCTGTGGTTTCAGGTTTATAATCATCAACTACTAGCAATACATCTTTTGCTGCAAAAGCTACTTTTTCAATTCCAGCAAAAGTTGCTCTAAAACTTAAAGGTAGTGTATTTAATTCAAAATTTCCAAAGTGAGATAACATCAATGCTGAAATCGCACTCTTATAACTTCCTGTTTTTCCAACTAACATTAATACAAAATTTATTAAAATTCCTTCTTCTTGTAATATAGAAAACATTGGGCTTAAATAAGTAATTGCAATTAGTGGTAGCATTATTTTTAATTCTGCTAATTCTAACAACGAATATACTGTTTCTAAACATTCTTTTAATTCAAATTCTTTATTTGTAAAACAGTAATTTTGTATATTGTAGTCTGTTAAGTCTGTTTCTATTTCTACATCTGTATTTGCATTTTCTCCAATACTGCCACCTTGATATAGGAAAACTTTATTTCCGTTTTGCTCAATAAATCCTGTGTGCTGATGTATTATTTTCTCTTTTACACTTTCTCGACCAACAATTTCTATGAGTTCTCTCATTTTTTTATCACTATTACCTTCATAATTGATAATTTCTCCTATGAATTTATTACCAATTGTGTTTGCTAATTTTGAAAGTTCTTTTTCTGTTATTTGACAAGGACCTAGTTTCTTGAAGTTTTTGTCTAATACATAAACAATTATTTCATATTTCATTTCCTCATCTATACCATTTGTACATACTATTTTTTTAGTCATAACTGGAAATCCATTTGTTAATCTAATAAGGATACCTGTTTTTTCTACTATTTTGCATAGTAAAAATTTATTAGTATAGCCTTGTATTCGTGTTAGAGTATATAAACTTCCATATTTATTTAGTGTTTCTAAATATTTAAGCAACTCTGCGTCGCCTATTACTTCGCCTTCTTTTGCTTCCTCATAATTATCTACTATTATAATAGCATTGTTATTTTCTGTGTTTTTTGTGTTTTCTGTGTCTGATACATCTTCTGCATTTGTTACTCCTTCTGTATTATCATCACTTGATACACTTTCATCTTTTGTTACTTCTGTTGTAGTTTCACTAACTATATTTGTTTCATCACTGTTAGTTTCTACTTCTTTTATATCCTCTTGTTTTTGGGTATTATCTTTATTTGACTTTTCCCATAATTTTAATAAATCATCTTCCATGTTTTTTCCTCTTTTCTTTAATTTTTAACTTTTAATTGCAATTAAATAGTTTAATAGGATATTTATTTCCTGTATTTATTTGCATTATACTCTAAACTTATTGACTTTTCATTAATACGGATATATAATTTTATAAAAATATTTTTTATTTAAAATCGGAAATATATTTCCAATATAGAGGTGAAAGTATGAATAATATAAAAGGAGCAAATAAACAATGCAAAAAAACTACATATAAATTAGAAGATTTTTCTGATAATTTAAGAAGATATAGAGATGGTTGTGGAATGACTAAAAAAGAACTGTTAGAAAAAATGAATGAATATGGGATAAGTTTATCTTTAAGAACATATAATAGTTATGAAAATTATAATAATAAAGAAAAATATGAAGATTATAATAAAGAAAAAGAACCCCATGAAATTGGCTCACAAAGTCTATATGTAATTAGTGATATATTAGGTGTATCTATGAATGATTTAGTTGGTAAACCATTTGATTCTAAAACTGTAAAAAATACAACATTAAGTGAAATTGGTTTAACTCCAGAATCTCTTAATACTCTTAGAAAACAAAGAAATCGTGCAAAATCACATTCAAAAGCTATGATTAAAGGAACAGCTATGATACATCCTTCTTCAAAATACATTAAGCATGAAGATATATTTAAGTTAGATGAAATAAGTGTAATAAACTTTTTAATACAACACTCAGACTTGTTTTCAATATTTATTTCACAAGCTAGAGAAACATATTGTATTTTGTTGAGTTGTCAAGAAAGAGAAAAAGATTTAAGAAATAAATTAGAAAAGTCTGTTGATGATAATGAGAAAAAACAAATTAATAAAAAACTAAAAAAGATTAAAGATGAAAAATCTCGCACTATTAATTATAATAGTTTTCTTATTCATGATACTGTAGTAAAAGCTTTTAATAAATATATTAAATATCTAAGTAATATTGATAAAACTTATATAAAAAAAGACTAATATTAAAATACGATAACTGTTCTGTAAATAGTTATCGTATTTTATAATATTGCTTTGATGTGTACTTATGCCACCATTTCTTTTAATTCCTTCTTATATGTATAATAACTGTTTCGAGATATTCCAATTAACTTAATGCACTCTATATCTGATAAAGTACCATCAAAGTCTTTTGAATATTTAACTATTAGAGGTTTAGCTTCTTTTTTCTTCTTAGTAGTTAATTTTGTTCCTTTTATT
>CANTAQ010000022.1 GCA_947651825.1 uncultured Clostridium sp.
AAGTAAAAAAACCAGAAACAATAAATTACAGAACTTTAAAACCAGAAAAAGATGGGCTATTTTGTGAGAAAATATTTGGTCCTACAAAAGACTGGGAATGTCATTGTGGTAAATATAAAAGAGTAAGATATAAAGGAATAGTATGTGATAGATGTGGAGTTGAAGTTACAAAATCAAAAGTAAGACGTGAAAGAATGGGACATATAGAACTTGCAGCACCAATAGCACATATATGGTATTTCAAAGGAATTCCAAGTAGAATAGCATTAATATTAGATATATCACCAAGAAATGTAGAAAAAGTTATATATTTTGCTTCATATGTTGTAACAGACAAAGGAACATCAGGACTATTAGAAGGACAAATATTAAATGAAAAAGAATACCAAGAAGCAGCAGAAAAATATGGTAAAGGTAGCTTCAAAGCAGAAATGGGAGCAGAAGCTATAAGAACATTATTACAAAAAGTAGACTTAGAAAAACTTGCAGATAAATTAAAAAAAGAGATAGAAAAATCAAGTGAACAGAAAAAAGCAAAACTTGTAAAAAGATTAGATACAGTAGAAAGCTTTTTACTATCAGGAAATAAACCAGAATGGATGGTACTAAGTGTATTACCAGTAATTCCACCAGATATAAGACCAATGGTACAATTAGATGGTGGTAGATTTGCAACATCTGATTTAAACGATTTATATAGAAGAGTATTAAACAGAAATAACAGATTAAAAAGATTACTAGAATTAGGTGCACCTGAAATAATAGTAAGAAATGAAAAAAGAATGCTTCAAGAAGCAGCAGATGCATTAATTGATAATGGAAGACGTGGAAGACCAGTTACAGGAGCAGGAAATAGACCATTAAAATCATTATCAGATATGTTAAAAGGAAAACAAGGACGTTTCAGACAAAACCTATTAGGAAAAAGAGTTGACTACTCAGGACGTTCAGTTATAGTAGTTGGACCAGAATTAAAAATATACCAATGTGGATTACCAAAAGAAATGGCAATAGAATTATTTAAGCCATTTGTAATGAGAGAGTTAGTAAGTAGAGGATTAGCACATAATATAAAAAGTGCAAAAAGAATGGTAGAAAAACAAAACACAGAAGTATGGGGAATATTAGAGGAAGTTATACAAGATCATCCAGTAATGTTGAACCGTGCTCCAACACTACATAGATTAGGAATTCAAGCTTTCGAACCAGTATTAGTTGAAGGTAGAGCATTAAAACTACATCCATTAGTTTGTACAGCATTCAATGCCGATTTCGATGGAGACCAAATGGCAGTACACGTTCCATTATCACCAGAGGCACAAGCAGAAGCAAGATATTTAATGTTATCAGTAAATAACTTATTAAAACCACAAGATGGTAAACCAGTAACAGTACCTACACAAGATATGATATTAGGAAGTTATTATTTAACAATGGAAGTAGCAGGAGAAAAAGGTGAAGGAATGTACTTCAAAGATGAAGACGAAGCCTTACTTGCATATCAAAATGGAGATGTAGGATTACATGCTAAAGTAAAAGTAAGAATGACAAGAGAGATAGATGGTGTAAGTAAAACAAAATCAATAGAGACAACTGTTGGAAGGATTATTTATAATCAAGGAATTCCACAAGACTTAGGCTTTGTAGATAGAACAAACCCAGAACACGAATTTGATTTAGAAATAAACTTCCCAGTTATGAAGAAAAATTTAGGAACAATTATAGCAAAATGTATAGACAAACATGGTTTAAATATAGCAGCAGAATTATTAGATTATATAAAAGCAACAGGATTTAAATATTCAACAAAAGGAGCTATAACAGTTTCAGTTGCAGATGTTGCAGTTCCAAAAGCTAAAAAAGAAATTTTATCAAAGGCAGAAGAAGAAGTAGAAAATGTATCAAAACAATATAGAAGAGGTTTAATTACAGACAGTGAAAGATATGATTCAGTAATTAAAATTTGGGAAGATGCAACAGATGATGTAACAGAAGCAATGAAAGAGAACTTTAATGAATTAAACCCAATATTCATGATGGCACAATCTGGAGCAAGACGGAAACATGAACCAATTAAGACAAATTGCAGGTATGCGTGGACTTATGGCAAATACATCAGGTAAGGCAGTAGAAATTCCAATTAAAGCATGTTTCAGAGAAGGATTAGACGTTCTAGAATATTTTATTTCATCACATGGTGCTAGAAAAGGTTTAGCAGATACAGCTTTAAGAACAGCCGATTCAGGATATTTAACAAGAAGATTAGTTGATGTCAGCCAAGACATAATAGTAAGAGAAGAAGATTGTGGAACAGACGAATATATTGAAGTAGAAGACATTAAAGATGGAAATCAAATAATAGAAAAATTACATGAAAGATTAATAGGAAGATATGTATTCGAAGCACTAAAACATCCAGAAACAGGTAATGTAATAGTAGATACAGACACATTAATAACTCCTACAATAGCAGATGAAATAATAGAAGCTGGAATTACAAAAGTAAAAGTTCGTTCAGTATTAGGATGTAAAACAAAACATGGAGTATGTGCTAAATGCTATGGTATGGGATTAGCAACAAGAAAGAAAGTAAACATAGGAGAAGCTGTTGGAATAATAGCTGCACAATCTATAGGAGAGCCAGGTACACAGCTTACAATGAGAACATTCCATACAGGTGGTGTTGCAGGAGGAGATATAACACAAGGTCTTCCAAGAGTTGAAGAGTTATTCGAAGTAAGAAAACCAAAGGGATTAGCAGTAATTTCTGAAATATCAGGAGTAGTATCAATACAAGACTCTAAGAAGAGAAAAGAAGTAACAATAACAGGAAAAGATAATGCAAAAACATATACAATAAGCTTTGGATCAAAAATAAAAGTAAAACCAGGAGACGAAATAGAAGCAGGAGAACCAATTACAGAAGGTTCAATAAATCCAAATGAAATTCTAGCAATAAAAGGACCAGAAGGAGTTTATAGATATTTAACATCAGAGGTTCAAAAAGTATATAGAAATCAAGGTGTTGATATCAACGATAAACATATTGAAGTAATAACAAGACAAATTCTTAAAAAGATTAAAATTGAAGATAGTGGAGATACATCAATGTTTGTAGGTTCACTAGTAGATATAAATGACTTTAAGGAAATAAATAAGCAAATGGAAGCAGAAGGAAAAATACCTGCAAAAGGAACAAGAGTATTACTAGGTATTACAAAAGCATCACTTGCAACAGAAAGTTTCTTATCAGCAGCATCATTCCAAGAAACAACAAGAGTATTAACAGAAGCAGCAATAAAAGGAAAGAAAGATGCATTAATAGGATTAAAGGAAAATGTTATCATAGGAAAATTAATTCCAGCAGGAACAGGTCTTACAATGTATAGAAATAGAAAAATAAACACAGAAATAGAAGAAGAAAAACAAGAAGAACAAGAAAGTGTCGCATTAGAAGAATCTACAGTAGAAGAGCCTGTAATAGAAGAGGAAAAAACAGAATAATCTTACAGATTATGAAAGACAGCAATATATATATAATAAACAAATCTTAAAGAGAGGCAATTTATTGCCTCTCTTTAAGATTTGTTTATATGATTATTTTAGAAATGCATAATATGTTCTGTAACCTTCGTAAATATCAAATTTACTTGAAACCTCATAAGGAGAATGCATAGATAAAATTGGAATACCGCAATCTATAACATCAATACCCTTATCAGCTAATATATATGCGATAGTTCCGCCACCGCCAAGGTCAACTCTACCAAGTTCACTTACTTGATAAGAAATACCATTTTGTTCTAACATATTTCTTATAAAAGCAACATATTCAGCATTAGCATCAGAAGCTCCAGATTTTCCACGAGCTCCGGTATATTTGTTTAATCCTATACCTTTTCCAAAATAAGCTGCATTGTTTTTCTCAGAAGCAGAAGCATAGATTGGATCGAATGCTGCATCAACATCTGCTGAAAGCATTCTAGAATTGCAAAATACTTTATCTAATAAATTAGGTTTATTAGTATTTGTTTTATTTAATAATTCAGAAATAAAAGTATCAAAAACATGAGACTCCATACCAGTATTACCCATGCTTCCAATTTCTTCCTTATCTGCAAATATACATACAGCAGTTCTTTCTGGATTGTGTACCTCGATAAATGCTCTTAAAGAAGTATAAGCACAAACTCTATCATCTTGACCATAACCTGCAACCATGCTTCTATCAAAACCTAAACTTTTAGCTTTGAATGCAGGTACTAGTTCTAATTCTGAACTAACAAAATCTCTCTCAGTTATTCCATATTTTTCATTTAATATTTTTAAAATATTTAATTTTACTCTTTGGGAATCCTTTTCATCTCCAAAAGGAATACTTCCAACCAATAAATTCAAGTTTTCACCAGGGATTGCATCTCTTAATTTTTTATCAGATTGTTCTACAGCTAAGTGAGGTAGTAAATCTGTAATAGTGAAAATTGGATCTTCATCATCTTCACCAACATTTACTTTAATTCTTTCACCATTTGCTTTAACTATAACACCATGGATACTTAGAGGAATAGTAGTCCATTGATATTTTTTAATTCCTCCATAATAATGTGTTTTAAGATAAGCCATATCAGTATCTTCATATAGAGGATTTGGTTTTAAATCTAGTCTTGGAGAATCAATATGAGAACCAACAATATTTAGTCCAGATTCAATAGATTTTGAACCAATGATGGCAGCATAAACTGATTTATCTCTATTAACATAGTAAACTTTGTCACCAGGTGATAAAACAAGTTTCTCTCTTAAATCAGTAAAATCATTTTTCTTTAAAACATCAACAATAAATTCTGTAGCTTCTCTTTCAGTTTTACAAGTATTTAAAAAGTAAATAAATTCATCGCTAAACTTAAGTACATTTTGCTTACCTTCAACAGATAAACTATCCCATCCATTTTTTTTATTATCAAATAAAGTATCTTTTAACTTTTCAGTTTCCGTCATATGTTAATCCACCTTCCTTTTCAATATACAATATAATATAACCTTTTTTAAAATTTGTAAACACAAAAATGGAAAAAATATTCATATCATTTTAATAAATATCTATTATTTAAAATTATCATATAAAAATCTTTTTAGTCAGTTTTAAAAAAGTTCTAAAAAATCACCTTATAAATATAATTTTATAAGGTGATTTCTTATGTTTAAGTGTTTAAAAAAACAGAGTAAAAAAATATTGATAATAATACTGCTAGTATTTTTGAATTTTAATATTATAAATTTTTCTTATGCAGTAGATGATAACGATTTTGATTATGTATGGATAGATGAAGCAGTAGAAGAAGGAAAAACAATTAAAGAACCAGAGGTTTTATCAAGGCATGCAGTAATATATGATAGAGCCTCAAAAACAGTTATATGGGGAAAAAATGAAAAGACAGAAACTCCTATGGCAAGTACAACAAAAATAATGACAGCAATAGTTATGTGTGAAGAATTAGGAGAAGAAAGAATGAAAGAAACAGTGGAGGTATGTAAAGAAGCTGCATATACAAATGGTTCATCAATGGGAATAAAAACAGGAGATAAGGTTACATATCATGATTTATTATATGGTTTAATGCTTCCATCAGGAAATGATGCTGCTGTACAAATAGCAATAAGTATAGCAGGAAGTGTAGAAAATTTTGCAGAACTTATGAATAAAAAAGCAAAAGAACTAGGATTAGAACATACACATTTCGTAACACCACATGGATTAGATAGGGAGGGACATTATACAACTGCAGAGGAACTTGCAATAATTACAGATTGTGCACTTTCTAATCCAACAATAGCCAAAGTTATATCAACAAAACAATATACAGTAACAATAAATGGATATCCAAAAAACTTAAATAATTCAAATGAATTATTGGGCTATTTAGATGGAGTAACAGGAGTAAAAACAGGTTTTACTAATGGCGCAGGTAGGTGTTTAGTAACATCAGTAAATAGAAATGGGTTTGAAATAATAACAGTTGTATTAGGTTCAGATACAAAAAAAATAAGAACCAAAGATTCAATTAGATTAATTGAATATGCATATAAAAATTATGAGTTAAAGAACATAGAAGAGCTAATACAAGAAGAATACAAGAATTGGTGTGAATTAAATGAAAAAAGAATATATGTATATAAAGGAGTAAAAACAAATCCAGAAATATATATGGAAGAAATCCAAAGTAAGATATATCCAGTGAAAGAAAATACTGATATTATAATAGAATCAGAAGTACAAACAAACTATGAGGCACCACTTGCCAGAGAAAGTGTTGTTGGAAAAATAACATTACAAATAGATGGGAATGTAATAGAAGAGATAAGAATAAAAACAAGAGAAGAAATAAAACGTAAAGAAATAAAAGAGTATTTTATGCAATTTATGGAACTATTTAAACAGGTAATATAATTTGTGCAGTTTGATAGAATAATGTATTTTAAAGTCCGCCAAATCTCGTCGAAGATTTAACATTTATTTTTTAATTGAACCCAAGTTTGATACGCCAAAGAAGTAGGCTCGGGTCTTCAAACAAAATAAATATTAAACTCCTGCGTTTGGCTACTTTGTTACAAAATTCAATAAAACAAACTGCAATTTGTATACATAAGGAAACAAAAAAATCAGGATTTATCAAAACCCTGATTTTTGTTTGATATTATAGACTAATTGTTCTAGGTGCATCTGCAGTTCCGCCATCAGTTGAAATC
>CANTAQ010000023.1 GCA_947651825.1 uncultured Clostridium sp.
TTAATTGAAGAGAATACAACAAATGTATTGGCACGATAAGAACTAACAATAAAGCAAATCGCTTCGGCAAAAATGCTACGCATTTACGTTGCCCTGAAGCGTTAGCTGGTCGAACTCGTTTTCAAATAATTATAATGATTTGCTTTTATTGAAATTTGGTACAGAGTAGCCAAACGCAGGAGTTTCATATTTATTTTGTTTGAAGACCCGAGCCTCCTTCTTTGGCGTATCAAACGTGGGTTCAATTAAAAAATAAATATAAGAACCTGACCCACCTCACAAGCAAAGCTTGTGGGTGAGGTACCCCAGAACCTTGTTGTTTACACAATGAAAGCTCCTACGAGATTTGGCGGACTGTAAAAGTAAAACAAACTGCAATTTATTTATATAATTTTTTTATACGTTCAATCGCATTTTTTTCCAATCTTGAAACTTGTGCTTGAGAAATTCCAATTTCTTCGGCTACTTCCATTTGAGTTCTACCATCAAAAAAACGTTTTGATATAATAGTTTTTTCCCTAGGATTTAATTTTTTCATTGCTTCTAAAATTGTGATATTTTCAGCCCATAATTCATCAGTATTTTTTTGATCTTTAACTTGATCCATAATATAAATACTTTCATTTCCTTCATTAAAAACAGGTTCTTGTAATGAAACAGGACTTTGTATAGAGTCTAAGCTGACGACTATATCTTCTTTGCTAATATTAAGTTCTTTAGCAATATCTTCTATTGTAGGTTCCTTTTGAGTTTCTTTTAATAGTTTTTCTTTAGTTTGTAGAGCTTTGTAAGCTAAATCTCTCATTGATCTACTAACTCTAATTGGGTTATTATCTCTTAAATGTCTTCGGATTTCTCCAATAATCATTGGAACAGCATATGTTGAAAATTGAACATTTAAGCTTATATCAAAATTATCTATAGCCTTTATTAAGCCAACACATCCAACTTGAAAGAGGTCATCTGCATTTTCTCCACGACCATTAAACCTTTGAATAACACTCAGTACTAAACGCAAATTTCCATTTATAAAATATTCCCTAGCTTCTTTATCTCCATTTTTTATTTTTATTAAAAGTTCATTTTTTTCTTTATTTGATAGCACAGGCAATTTTGCAGTATTAACACTACATATTTCAACCTTATTAATCAAATAAAAACCTCCCTTGAAAATAATATATAGATATTATTTCCAGCATTTATCAAATTATGCCAACATAATAGAAATAAACTACAAATAGCTTGCGAACTTTTATATAGAAATAAAAGTTTTTATTTGATTAAATTTGCTTTCTCCAATTCCGAGAAACTTTCATAATGTCTTCTATAGTTTTAAATTTTCCATTAGTTGTGCGATAATCAATTATTTTATTTGCGGTGGATTTACCTATTCCAGGAAGAGATTCTAATTCAGATTGAGTCGCAGTGTTAATGTTAATAGTGTCAGTTTGGGAAGAACTAGATGAATCTAAAACATTTTTACCAGGAGTATCGGTTATATACTCAGAAGTATCATCATCATAAATGCTAGGAATGTATATTTTTTGACCATCTCGTAATTCATAGGCAAGATTAATTTTATTTATATCGGCAATATCTGTAGTTCCATTTGCTGCAGATATTGCATCAGCAATTCTAGAATTATTATCTAAATATAGTATTCCTGGTGAGTTTACTTCTCCAGCTATATGTATAACGATTTTAGAGTTTTCGCTTTCTTGAATTGGTTCATTAAAGAAAAAGTCATTGCTATTTAGCGAAACTTCTTTTGAATCCTTTGTAAAAAGATATATGCTAAAACTTATAATTAAAGCAGACAAAACTGTAATTATTGATAAATTTTTAAGATTGAAATTTTTCATTGAAACCTCCTAAAAAAACTTGTCTTTTGACAAAATATATATTATTATAATTATGAAAAAATATTTGAAATGAGGAATAGAGATGAAATTAAAAAGAGTTTTGTGTTTGATACTTATTTTTATAATGTTTATACCAATGTGTGTATTAGCAAGTGTAGAAGAACCAGAAGTAACTGCACCAATAGCAGTTTTAATGGATGGAAAAACAGGAAAAGTTCTATATGAAAAAGAAGCATATACAAGGGCATATCCAGCTAGTTTAACAAAGATGCTTACAGCAATTGTTGTAATGGAACATTGCAACTTAACAGATACAGTAACATACACAGATGATGCGTTAATAGGTATTGAGCAAGGGTATGTAACAGCAAGTTTAATAGATGGAGAGGTTTTAACAGTAGAAGATTTACTAAACTTACTTTTAATTCCATCAGCAAATGAAATAGGAAATATGTTAGCTTTACATGTTTCTGGTAGTATAGACGCTTTTGTAGAATTAATGAATCAAAAGGCACAAGAAATTGGCTGTAAAGATAGTCATTTTGTTAATACAAATGGAACACATGACGAAAATCATTATTCAACAGCATATGATATGGCATTAATAGGAAGATATGCAATGAAATATGAACCATTAAAAGAGATTGTATCTAAAATATATTATGAGCTTGGAAATACCAATAAATATACAGGAAAAACGAGAATTTATGAAACAACAAATGGGTTATTACTTAGTGGAAGTCCAAATGCATATTATAAATATGCAAAAGGAATAAAAACAGGATATACTACTCCAGCAGGTAGTTGCTTAGCAGCATATGCAGAAAAAGATGATATGGAATTATATGTAGTCGTGTTAAAATGCGAAGGTGCTGGGGAGAGATATCCAAGTATAAAAAATTTGTATAACTATGGATTTAATACATTTTCATATAGAAATATTGCAAAAAGAGGAGAAAACATGCAGACAATAGATATAAAAGACGGAACATCAAAAACAAGAAAAATGAATGCAATAATTGAAAATGATATAGAAGTATTAGTTAATGTAAATGAGAAATATACAATAGAGCCACAAATTCAATTAAATACAGAGTTGAAAGCACCAATACAGCAGGGTACTAAGGTAGGTACAGTAAGATATGAGATAGAAGGAATAACATATGAGCAAAATTTAATTGCAGGAAGTGATGTAGAAAAAACATATATGCCAGAATTTTTTATGTTACTTTTTGTAGTTCTAGTAGTAGTATTTGGAATAGTTAAAATTAAAGACAATTATAGAAGGAAAAGAAGAATAAGAAAGATAAGGAAAGGGTAAAAACAAAATGAGGGCTTATTTATAATTAGCCCTCATTTTATTTTAGTTTTTAATCGTTAGAAGAAGTATTATTTTCAGCTGTGTTGTTTCCATTTTCTTCTTGATCAGGAGTAGTTCCATAAAATAATTCATTAACTAATTCTCTAGTTGCTTCCTTATCTGGAACAAACACATAAACTCCAATATTAGATGGTCCATCAGATCCAGGGACTTGTCCTGTTTTGATACTGTCAACATCTACTTGAACAGCATATGGTATATAATCCTTAATATCATCTAAATTTATATTTGTATCAACATATGTTTTAAAAATGTCAATGATACGACCTATTTCAGAAACATTTTTAAATTTTATTGTTTGCTTTGCAATTGCAAGGATTACATTACGTTGAGTTTGCATTCTTCCAAAATCTTCTCCAACACCATAAACTCTATAGTATGAAGAACCATCATTATTATGTCTAAATCTTGCAAGTTGTTCTACTTGAGCACCAGAAAGTTTTTGATATCCAGCAGTTAAGTGTATATGAAGATTTTGACTAGCATCATCATAATTCATATTCATAGGTACTTCGAAATCTAAGCCTCCAATAGTATCAACTAACTTGATTAACGCTTCAGTATCTACAAGAATATAATGTTTTATATTAAGACCAGTAAGTTCATTAACTGCATCTATAGTTTCTTGAGGTGTATCACCATGAGAATATTTTGAATTGATTTTATCACTAGATGTAGCATGTCTAATATCATCACCAACGAAAGTATCTCTAGGGATAGATAGTAAAGCTGCTTCTTGAGTTTTAGGATCGTATTGAGCAACTATAATTGTGTCAGACATTCCTGTGCTTTCGCCTAAAATAAGAATTTGCAATTTTTCTAAATTTTCTCTAGTATGTTTATTGTGACCCATTAGTGCTGCAAGTAAGTTACCATTAGCATTATAAATTCTTACACCAATAAATATACCTAAGGCAATAAATAAAATCAATAAAATAACTAGTACTGTACGTCTTCTTCTTTTTCTCATTACACTTTTTTTACTTGGTTTCTTATTTACTCTATTATTTGAATTTGTTTTTCCATCTTTTGTTTGTATATGTTTCTCCATAAAGACCTCCTTAGACTTATCACACCGATATACTAAAAAAGTATACCAAAAAAAACACAAAAATTCAACTATTATAGAAAAAAAGATTGACTATTTTAAAAAAATGTGTTATCATATTAATTACGTTACAGACGGACCAGTAGCTCAGCTGGATAGAGCAACGGCCTTCTAA